>NZ_JAVIFU010000010.1 GCF_031157315.1 Paenibacillus sp. LHD-38 | reverse complement strand
AACCCGAAGCTGTGAACCGAAGCCCCAGTAAACGGCGGCCGTAACTATAACGGTCCTAAGGTAGCGAAATTCCTTGTCAGGTAAATTCTGACCCGCACGAATGGCGTAACGACTTGGGCGCTGTCTCAACGAGAGATCCGGTGAAATTTTAATACCTGTGAAGATGCAGGTTACCCGCGACAAGACGGAAAGACCCCATGGAGCTTTACTGTAACTTGATATTGGACTTTGGTACGATCTGTACAGGATAGGTGGGAGCCTGAGAAGCATGAGCGCCAGCTTGTGTGGAGGCGACGTTGGGATACCACCCTGATCGTATCGGAGTTCTAACCTAGAACCGTGAAACCGGTTCGGGGACCGTGTCAGGTGGACAGTTTGACTGGGGCGGTCGCCTCCTAAAATGTAACGGAGGCGCCCAAAGGTTCCCTCAGAATGGTTGGAAATCATTCGAAGAGTGCAAAGGCATAAGGGAGCTTGACTGCGAGACCTACAAGTCGAGCAGGGACGAAAGTCGGGCTTAGTGATCCGGTGGTACCGAATGGAAGGGCCATCGCTCAACGGATAAAAGCTACCCTGGGGATAACAGGCTTATCTCCCCCAAGAGTCCACATCGACGGGGAGGTTTGGCACCTCGATGTCGGCTCATCGCATCCTGGGGCTGAAGTAGGTCCCAAGGGTTGGGCTGTTCGCCCATTAAAGCGGTACGCGAGCTGGGTTCAGAACGTCGTGAGACAGTTCGGTCCCTATCTGTCGCGGGCGCAGGAAATTTGAGAGGAGCTGTCCTTAGTACGAGAGGACCGGGATGGACGTACCGCTGGTGTACCAGTTGTTCCGCCAGGAGCACCGCTGGGTAGCCAAGTACGGACGGGATAAGCGCTGAAAGCATCTAAGCGTGAAGCCCCCCTCAAGATGAGATTTCCCAGTATGTAAGACCCCTTGAAGACGACGAGGTTGATAGGTTCGGGGTGGAAGCACAGCAATGTGTGCAGCTGACGAATACTAATCGGTCGAGGGCTTATCCTAAACACGTTTGCATGGACCCATACATCCGGCAGACAGCAGCTAAAAAGGTTTCAGCAAACCTAACTTTCGTATCCAGTTTTCAGGGCGTAATGTTCTGACTTTGCAAGCGTCCCCGAACGCTGCAAACGACAATTATTCGGGGGACAAGCGTGGCGGTGTAGCTCAGCTGGCTAGAGCGTACGGTTCATACCCGTGAGGTCGGGGGTTCGATCCCCTTCGCCGCTACCATTACCTTTTTACTGTAACATCTGGAGGATTAGCTCAGCTGGGAGAGCATCTGCCTTACAAGCAGAGGGTCGGCGGTTCGATCCCGTCATCCTCCACCATATTCACTCATTCGGCATTATGACCGAATCCACTTGGAGCTGTGGTGTAGTGGCCCAACATGCCTGCCTGTCACGCAGGAGACCGCGGGTTCGAATCCCGTCAGCTCCGCCATTTTTCTTTAAAGTAAGGCTCGGTAGCTCAGTCGGTAGAGCAGAGGACTGAAAATCCTCGTGTCGGCGGTTCGATTCCGTCCCGAGCCACCACTTTATTTTTCGTTAATACGGAGAATAGGTAATAGCATGGAGGATTAGTGAAGTGGCTAAACACGGCAGACTGTAAATCTGCTCTCTCTGAGTTCGGTGGTTCGAATCCATCATCCTCCACCAGTTTTTTACACATCATGAGTCATTAGCTCAGTTGGTAGAGCACCTGACTTTTAATCAGGGTGTCGTAGGTTCGAATCCTACATGACTCACCATTTTTCTTACATCGACATCGTAACCGAAGATCCCCGGATCTTCGGTTTTTTTGATTTTATGAAACAAAAAAGAAAAGGTGCATGCTTTTAAAGACAGAAATTGTCTCAAGCATGCACCTTTTTTGTTAATTAAAGCTATTTGCTGCGAAGAGCCAGCTCACGCGTAAGTTCATTTACCGTCTCGGTTAATCGCAATGTCAGTTCTTCGTTTATTTCAAAAACAGGCGCTTCATTAGGCTCCTGGGTGCGATTGATTTGGGAGTCGACTGCATAAACGCCACTTACATATATTTTAGCGCCCATGGATGCGAGTACAGGCTTAAGGGAATAGTCAATAGAGAGAAGATGTGCAATGGTACCTCCGATAAAAAGCGGTGCAATGATTTTGCCGTCAAGACCTTTTTGCGGAAGCAGATCCAAAAACGTCTTAAGTACACCAGTGAAAGAAGCTTTGTAGACAGGACTAGCAATGATGACAGCATCGGCATCTTCAACTAATTTGTTGGCTTCTACAATAGCCGGGCTCCCAAACCTTGCATGAATGAGATCTTCAGGAGGCAAAGAAACAACCGTAATTAAATCTACTGTAAGATTTTTCTCAATAAGCTGCTGTTCAACATACTGCGTGATCCCGTTTAAGCGTGACGAAGCATTTGGACTTCCGGAAATGATTACGATTTTCGGCATGTGCGCACTCCTCTTTCGACTCGATAATGGTGAGATTAAATAATTCATTAATCCGATAAGTAAACTATGAATAAATAGTACCATGAATGCCCATATCGGTCAAACAGGTATGAATTGTTTCTTGTATTTTATCGATATAAGGGAACAATGTATATACAAGGTAAATAAACAGATAAAGGGGTAGTTGCAATGATATATGGACTGGCGGCTTTGATCAGCTTTGCGATTGTATTTGCAAGCGTACCACCGCTTCGGGTCTTTGCGCTGCGCCTTGGCTTTGTTGATCGCCCAAATCAAAGGAAGATACATAATAAGCCGATTCCTCTGATGGGGGGAGCGGCTATTTTTGTTGGTTGCGTAATTGCTATGTTTATTTTTATTGGATTTACGCCGCTTACTTGGACCATTGTTTCCGGAGGATCGGTACTCGTCATCGTCGGTCTCCTGGATGATGCTTCGAAAGCAAAGGGAAAGGACTTCCCGGTATGGCCCCGTGTTATCCTTTATATGGGGGCGGCATCGATACCGACTTTATTTCACATTAAAATTGCGGGTATCGCTAATCCGTTTACCAATCTGTTCTTATCTTTTCCGGACTGGCTCTCATGGCTTACGACCATGCTCTGGGTATTTGCTTTGATCAATATGATCAATTTTATTGATGGTGTTGATGGGCTTGCTTCAGGCGTTTGTACATTATCTGCCCTTACGCTATTAACGGTGGCCTTAATAAAGGGGCAGCCGAGCACCGCAATTCTTGCCATTATTGTTGCAGGGGCATGCTTTGGTTTTTTGGTGCACAATTTTTATCCTGCCCGGATATTTATGGGGGATGCGGGTGCTACATTTTTGGGATATACACTAGCGGTCATTGCGGTTGACGGAACGTTCAAAAGAGCTACGTTCATTACTTTGCTTGTTCCACTGCTCGCGCTCGGATTGCCTATTTTCGATACGATATATGTCATGCTCAGGAGGTTGATAAGCGGTAAGGGCTTGCATCGCGCGGACAAGCTTCATACGCATCATCTTTTGATGAAATGGGGGCTTAGCCAGGTACAAACGGTATCGTTTCTTTATCTGATTGCCGCACTGTTTGCGCTGCTGTCGATCATTCTTTTATTAGCTATAGGCTGAATTAATAAGGTTCATATGGTACAATGACGGAAAAAAGCGATATTCTATTTCAAAATGGGAATAAGCTTTTTTAATCATTAATCCGCTTATATGGAGCTGCTAATTGTCATTGCGCGCCTCCTGAATGAGGTCCGCGCATAGCCGCTAACGCTTACGGAGATTGGAGATAGAGAAATGAGCACGACAGACTGGTTGAAGCCGCTGCAGCACATTTTGAACTGTCCGGTGCATGCTGTTTCGAAATCGATAGCGGAGTGGAACGATTTAATAAGCAATGCCGATGAGGTGTGGTTAGGCGATAACACGGTCACATCTCCCATAGAAGGCCAACGTGTAGAAAAAGAAGATAAAACTTGGATTGTCATTTCTTCTAATGATTATGAAGTAGACCTGCTAGAACTCGAAGGGTCCTCCCTTCAAGCAACTGAAAAAGAGCTGATCAGTTGGACACTCCGACTTAACCTTGGAACGTTAGCCGAGAAAAAAAGCGCGGCGCTTACTGAAACGGAGAGACAAGCCCTTAAGCTTGGCGACTGGATTCAGAAACAGCTGGAATCAGATGAGCCTGCCTATTCTTTACCGGACCATCTGACGGTTGGCAGCCGCTTATTCAATGAAATGATTCCATTTCTGCTCGTCACGGAGCAGCCTGGTACCCAGCAAGCTACCTATTCAGATTTGGAAAAGCTGCTTCGGTCCTTTATGTCCGATGATATTTTGCTCATACCTCTTAAAAGTCAGGAATGGCTCATATGGGGCTCTATGTCATTATTAAGGGATGAGGATTCAGATGCCTTCGACGAACAGGAGGAGGAGTCACTTGAGGAAAGTCTTGCTTCGATCGGGCTCGGGTTGCACGAGATGCTTGCAAGCGAATGGATCGGCGAGTGCCATTTAGCGGTTGCTCACCCCACATCGCCGGCAAAGGGAATGATTGAAACGACGATGCTGCTTCGGGAAACGATTAATCTTGGACGTAAATTTCATGTGGGTACAAACATACATCTGCCATGGATGCTTCAGCTGGAACGTTTGCTTAATGCGATTCCTGAAGCACAGCGCGCCAAATATTTAGAACAGTCTTTAAAAAGAGCGGATCTGTTCGTGGAATCAGAAATGCTGAGCACACTGGATACGTTTTTCACATTGGATTGCAATGTAAGCGAGACCGCAAAGAAATTATATATACATCGTAATACGTTATTATATCGCTTAGATAAGCTTAAACAGGAGACTGGTCTTGATGTTCGTCAGTTTAGAGAGGCCGTTCTAGTCAAAATTATATTACTATTGTACAAAGTTACGAAAAGAAATTAGTTTTTTTGTAAAGTATGTGCATAGTCATAAGCGCCTCCGTGGGATAAGATATAGGCATATCGAAATTTCTTTCTAGGGGGAAAATTATCATGGCAGGCGTACGTTTAGAAGGCATTTACAAAAAATACCCGGGTACTGACAAAGCATCGGTTACTGACGTTAACTTAGATATTAAAGACAAAGAGTTTCTCGTATTGGTCGGACCATCTGGTTGCGGTAAATCGACAACTCTTCGTATGATTGCAGGCCTTGAAGAAATTTCCGAAGGCAAATTGTTCATCGGCGACCGCCTTGTGAACGATGTTGCTCCTAAAGACCGCGACATCGCGATGGTATTCCAATCCTACGCGTTGTACCCGCATATGAACGTTTACCAAAACATGGCTTTCGGCCTTAAACTTCGTAAATTCAAAAAAGCAGACATCGACAAACGTGTTCGTGAAGCTGCTAAAATTCTTGATATCGAGCATTTGCTTGACCGTAAACCTAAAGCACTTTCCGGTGGTCAACGTCAACGTGTCGCTCTAGGGCGCGCAATCGTTCGTGAGCCGCAAGTATTCTTGATGGATGAGCCGCTTTCCAACTTGGACGCGAAACTTCGTGGACAAATGCGCGCTGAAATCAGCAAGCTTACAAAACGTCTTGAAACAACAACTATCTACGTAACGCATGACCAAATCGAAGCAATGACAATGGGTGACCGTATCGTTGTTATGAAAGACGGCTTCATTCAACAAACAGCTTCTCCTGAAGAGCTTTACAACCACCCTGTAAACATCTTCGTTGCTGGTTTTATCGGCGCTCCATCGATGAACTTCATCAGCGGATCCCTTACTGAACAAGGTGGCGCGCTTCGCTTCAAAGCAAGCGGCGTTGATGTAGTTGTTCCTGAAGGCAAAGCAGCGGTTCTTCGCTCGAAAGGTTTCATCGGCAAAGAAGTAATTCTCGGCATTCGTCCAGAGGATCTTCACGAAGAGCCTGTATTCTTGGAAGCTTCTCCACAAACAATCGTGAACGCAAATGTAGAGGTTGCTGAGAACCTTGGTCACGAAATGTACTTGTACCTGAACGGTATCGGCACTGACACAACTATCGCGCGTGTTGACAGCCGCTCCGGTCTACGTGACGGCACGAGCGTTAAGCTTGCGCTTGATATGAACAAAGCACACTTGTTCGACAAAGCGACAGAACTTAACATTTTCGAAGGTTAATAAATAGTATGGAAAAAGAACGGCCGGATTATCCGGCCGTTCTTTTTTTGTGGATTAATGTAAAACCCTCCGATTGCTTCCGATAGGCGCTGTGCAGTGCAGCAAACGTTGCGTTTGGAGCCTTTTTCCTTTACGATGAAGACATTAGAAAAAAACTTACATACACACAAGCAGTTGTCATATGAGGGAGGCCCTACGATGCCGAAGAAAGTGAAAGTATCTGAGCTCGTCAAACAATTTCAGCTCGAAATTATAGCTGGCGAGGACGGAATGAAGCGTGCGATTACGGTAGATGATTTATATCGTCCGGGTCTTGAAATGGCCGGTTATTTCCACTACCATCCAAGTGAGCGGGTGCAGCTGCTTGGCCGAACGGAAATCTCGTTCTTGAATATGCTGGGAAGCGAAGAACGCAAGGATCGGATGGTTCGCCTCTGCAACGAGGATACGCCATGCATTATTTTGACACGGGGATTGGAAGCGCCTCAAGAGCTTGTCGAGCAATCCAACGAGATGCAAATCCCATTACTGCGGAGCAACATTGCAACGACGATTTTATCGAGTCGAATTACTGATTTCTTGGAGAGAAAGCTCGCTCCTACGGCAACGATTCATGGCGTTCTTGTAGATGTATATGGCATAGGCATGCTCATTACAGGCGGAAGCGGCATCGGTAAAAGCGAGACGGCATTAGAGCTTGTCAAACGTGGACATCGGCTTGTTGCCGATGATGCGGTAGAAATTATGCAAACCTCGGACGCACAGCTGCATGGCAGCGCGCCCGAGCTTATCCGGCACTTGCTTGAAATTAGGGGACTAGGGATCATTAATGTTATGACGCTGTTTGGAGCAGGGGCAGTACGCACACAGAAGCGTATCGGCCTTGTCATTAAGCTTGAGAACTGGCAGCAGGATAAGCAGTATGACCGCCTTGGACTGGATGAGGAAACGACGAGAATTATCGAGACAGACGTTCCGCTCGTCACTGTACCCGTACGTCCAGGACGGAACTTGGCCGTCATTATCGAGGTAGCAGCGATGAATTTCCGTTTGAAACGGATGGGCTACAATGCGGCTCTGCAATTCACGAATAAGCTGACGGAAACGATTGCCGATGATATGGATGAATACGATTGAACCTAAAGGGGATATAAAAGAATGAAGACATTGATACTTAATCCAATTGCCTTCTCGTTAGGTGCAATCGAAGTGCATTGGTATGGCATTATTTTGGGAACGGCTGCTTTGGTCGGGCTGCTTCTTTGCGTGCAGGAAGGGAAGCGGTTCGGTATTAAGCCGGACTTCTTTATGGACTTGCTCCTGCTCGGCGTGCCTTCTGCCATTATCGGAGCGCGTATTTATTATGTAGCGTTCAAATGGGAAGATTACAAGGGTAACTTCGTTGATGTATTCAAAATATGGAACGGCGGAATTGCCATTTATGGCGCGATTATTGGAGCATTCATTTGCGGGTTCTTCTATTTCCGCTATAAGGGCTATAACTTCTGGCGCTTAGTGGATATTTGCGTACCCGGACTGCTTGCGGGCCAAATGATCGGGCGCTGGGGCAACTTCATGAATCAAGAGGCTTATGGCGGAGAAGTTTCCGAGGAATTCCTGCGCAATACGCTTCACCTGCCATCCTTTATCGTGGATCAGATGCTGGTTCAAGGCGTGTATCGCCACCCTGCGTTTTTGTACGAGTCGATATGGAGCTTAGTCGGTATTATCATCCTGTTCGTGCTTCGCCGTCAGAAGTTTCTGCGTGCAGGCGAGCTGATGGCCAGCTATTTTATCTGGTATTCTATCGGCCGTTTCTTCATTGAAGCGCTCCGTACCGACAGCTTGGCATTTAGAGGGCCATCATGGTTGGCTTCTCTCATTAATGGTTTATGGGCGCCGATGGAGGTTTTATTCAAACAAGGTTATTTGGACCCCGCTTACGGCAACATTAGGATTTCACAAGTACTGGCCTTGCTTTTGATTATCGGAGCCATCGTGCTCATTATCGTACGCCGCAAGACAGGTCTTGCATCCGCGTACTACCTGGATCCCATTACAACAAGCAAGCCAGAGCGTAATGGCGGCAATGATGCAAATTCAACAAGTGCAGAAAACAATACAGGTTCTATTAAAGAAGATGAAGGCAGCAAACGATAAGTGTAATTCAGGGAGGTTTAACGATGACGAGCATGATCAAAACGATGCTGTTCGATTTGGACGGCACAATTCTCGACACCAATGAGCTTATTATCCGCTCGTTCATAGAATCTTTGCAGGGCGTAGCACCTGAAGGCTTTGGAAGAGATCATATTATTCCGAGTATGGGAGAGCCTCTAACGGATCAAATGAAGCGGTTCTCAGGCCTCGAAGATGTCACAGATCTTGTCGCAGCCTATCGCGAAGTGAATTTGCGCCTGCATGATGATTACGTTAAATCATTCGATTACGTGAATGAAGTCTTTGCAAGGCTGCATGGACAAGGCATCCAAATCGGTGTCGTGACGACCAAAATGCGGCTAACCACGGAACGCGGGTTGAAGTTCGTTGGACTCTACGACTATGTAGATGCAATTGTAACAATTGATGATGTTATTAACCCTAAACCGCATGCGGAACCCGTGAGCAAAGCCATCGAACTGCTCGGAGCAGATCCGGCAACGACGTTGATGGTAGGCGACAGCGTGGTAGATATTGAATCCGCAATTGCTGCGGGCGCCATAGCCGTAGGTGTAGCATGGTCACTAAAAGGCGAACAAAGGCTCATGGATGCGGGAGCTCATCATGTGATCAATGACATGCGTGATCTTTATACGTTTGTAGGATTGGAGCGGGAGACGCTTGCGCAAAGTTGAACGATATCCAGTGGAAGGACCAAACGCGCTTTGGCAGGTGTATTCGACGGTAAGCCGTTTCAAGTCGGTCCGTAATTTCATCTTTATCCAGCTTGCGCGATACTGTCCGATCCTTCCGCTCAAAAATTGGATTTACCGCCGATTGCTCGGCATGAAGGTAGGAGAGCATACCGCATTTGCGCTTATGGTCATGGTCGATGTCTTCTTTCCTGAGCGCATATCGGTTGGCAATAATACGATTATTGGATATAATACAACGATTCTGACTCATGAGTATTTAATCAAGGAATACCGTCTCGGCAATGTCATTATTGGCTCTAATGTCATGATTGGTGCGAATACGACCATATTGCCCGGCGTGACGATCGGCGATTACGCGATAGTGGCTGCTGGCTCGGTTGTTCATAAGGATGTGCCCGCTTATGCGTTTGTCGGCGGCAATCCGATGCGGGAAATCAGACGGAGCGAGATGGTTACGCCAAACGAGTATGATGAGAGTGTCCGCAATATTTTAAATTAATGGGCTTTAAAAAGCTTCGTCCGCGCGAGTTCGTTTCGCAGCTGGCCGGGGCTTTCTTTTTGGTCCAAAGCGGGTGGCAGTTGGCTTGACGAAAATAAGCTTTTCATGCTAATATTACGACTAAACTCTTTATTTTGTTAGCATGGTAACATGGTATCGCTTTAAACCACTAAAGTAAACGAAGGTGAAATTATATGTCTAAACCAAAAGTATTCGAGAAGCCGATTGGCGTTAAAGATTATCTGCCTGGCGCTGTTGCAAAGCTGCGTCATATTGAACGCCAGGTTCTGGCCTGCATGCAGGGCTGGGGCTATGAGCAAATTATTACACCAACTATGGAATACTACGATACAGTGGGCGTAGCCAGCTCAACTTCGGACCAGAAGCTGTTTAAGCTTCTGAACAACCGCGGAACGACGCTTGTTCTCCGTTCGGATATGACGGCACCCATTGCTCGCGTTGTTTCGTCCCTATTGAAGCAAGCAGATTTCCCGCAGCGCTTGTCCTATCATTCTAATGTGTTCCGGGCTATTGAAGAGGAGGCGGGCCGCGAGGCAGAGTTCTTCCAAACCGGCGTTGAGCTTGTTGGGGATTCTTCGGCTGAAGCAGATGCCGAGGTCGTTGCGCTAGCGATTGCATCGCTCAAGGCAGCCGGCGTCGAGCGCTTCAAAATAGCTATCGGGCATGTCGGATTTCTAAACGGCTTAATGGAGGAATCGCTGCCAGGCCGCAAGGATGCTCAAGAGCAGCTGAAGAGCTGCTTGCTTGGCCGTGATTTCGTAGGCTACCGCGAGCAGCTTCGCTTGCTTTCGCTTGATGAATCTGTGAGGAACGAGCTTGAAGGCGTTCTGCGCTTGCGTGGAGGCCAAGAGATTTGCGATCAAGCGCTGCAGCTGAGCGTGGATGACCAAGCGCGGAAGTCGATTCGCCATTTGTGCGAAATTTGGGATGTGCTGAAGGCGTACGGCGTTTGCGAGCATGTGCTTATTGATCTGACGATGATCGGGGATTTCTCCTACTATACAGGCATGACCTTTGAAGGTTACGCTGCTGATCTTGGATTCCCGGTTGTAAGCGGCGGTCGTTATGACAATTTGCTGGCACAGTTCGGAAGACCGGCACCGGCGACGGGTTTTGCCCTTAAGACGACGCGTATTTTGGAGCTGCTCGGCGATAAAGCCGAAAGCGAAACGGAGCGGACGCTTGTTGTCTATGACACGAAGGGCCGCGGTGAAGCGCTCGTCAAAGCGCAGGAGCTGCGCGCGCAGGGCGTTAACGTTATAACGGAACGTTTGGATGACAGCAGCAACCTGCTTGATATTGGAATAAATTCGGATGAGGAGCAAGCGTTTGTTTATAAAGGTGTAGCATACACGGCTTTGCTGTCGTATGACGGTAGCGGAATTAAAGGAGGCAGCGCCACATGAGCGGACAGACAAAGGATATTTTGAAAGTGGCGATGCCGAAGGGCCGCATTTACAAGGTGGCGTCGAAGCTGTTCCGCGAAGCAGGACTGCCGATTCCGAGTGATTTTGATGATACGCGCAAGCTGATCATCGAGCTTCCTGAGGTCGGAATGGAGTTCATTATGGCGAAGCCGGTTGACGTTCCTACCTATGTGGAATATGGCGTGGCGGATATCGGTATCGTCGGCAAAGACGTGCTGATGGAGGAAAATAAGGACGTTTACGAGCTGCTTGATCTAGGCATAGCAAAATGCCGGATGTCCGTTATCGGCATGCCGGATTGGAAGCCGACGATGAATCCGCGGGTAGCTACCAAGTATCCGAATGTAGCTTCGGCGTATTTCCGTGAGCTCGGTCAGCAGGTAGAGGTTATTAAGCTTAACGGCTCGATTGAGCTTGCGCCAATGATCGGTTTGGCGGATCGGATCGTTGATATGGTGGAAACGGGCCAAACACTGCGCGAAAACGGACTTGTCGAGATGGAATCGATCTTCGGCATAACGAGCCGTTTGATTGCGAACCGGGTAAGCTACCGGATGAAAAACGATGTGATTCAAGGCCTATGCGACCGTTTGCAGGAGACGCTGGCTAAAAGGAATTTAGAGGCTGTTAACGGTGATTCCAAACGCTAAAGCAGAACGCTAAGGCTTATGCTGGCCGGATATTGCGTGCTGTATATTGCAGATAGATGAGCAGCACACACGTAATAAGCATGCTGATAGCGCGCTTAGGTGGGGAACGGTACTTAAAAGGATAATTTGAATGATAAAGCATGGAGAGTCATTGGAAGGAGTGGATAATATGCGTATTATGCGAGCGGAGCAGTTTGGATTGAAGCGCGAGGTGGAGTATGGAACACCGGAGCAAAATGAGTCGGCCTTAAGGATCGTTGCAGACGTAAAGGCCGAGGGGGATGCGGCGCTGCTGAGGTATACGGAGCAGCATGACCGGGTTAAGCTGGATGCGGCATCGCTGCGCGTGACGCAGGAGGAGATTCAGGCGGCGTATGCGCTGGTCGACGCCGATTTTCTCACGGCGATTCGCGAAGCGGCCGTGAATGTCCGTGTATTCCACGAGAAGCAAATGCGGACCTCGTGGATGGATCTGCAGCAGGACGGAACGCTGCTCGGGCAAATTATGCGGCCGCTGAAGCGGGTCGGCGTATACGTGCCCGGAGGCAAGGCGGCTTATCCGTCGTCCGTGCTGATGAATGTCATTCCGGCGCAGGTAGCCGGCGTGCCGGAGATTGTCATGGTGACGCCGCCTGCAACCGGCGGCACTGCGGGCATCGACCCGTATATTCTCGTTGCCGCCGCGGAAGCGGGCGTCAAGGAGATGTACCGGGTCGGCGGGGCTCAGGCCATTGCCGCGCTTGCGTACGGCACGGCCAGTATTGCTCCGGTCGATAAGATTTGTGGACCGGGCAACATTTATGTGGCGCTGGCGAAGCGCGCCGTATTCGGAGCCGTCGATATCGACAGTATCGCCGGGCCAAGTGAAATCGTCGTGCTTGCCGACGATTCAGCCGATCCCGCGTACATAGCCGCGGATCTGCTGTCGCAAGCAGAGCATGATGAGATGGCATCGGCGATCCTGGTGACGCCGTCGCAGCAGCTTGCGGAAGCTGTCGCAGCGGAAGTAGAACGCCAGCTGTCGACGCTGCCGCGCCAGGACATCGCTCGCAGCTCCATCGACAGCTATGGCGCTGTATTGCTCGTCGACTCGCTTGAAGCGGGTATCGACGTCGTCAATCAGCTTGCGCCTGAGCATCTGGAGGTGCTGACGGTTGATCCGATGCGCCTGCTCGGTTATATCCAAAATGCCGGCGCGATTTTCCTCGGGCCTTACAGTTCGGAGCCTGTAGGAGATTATTTTGCGGGACCGAATCACATCATACCGACAAACGGCACCGCTCGGTTCTCATCGCCGGTAAACGTCGACGACTTCTTGAAGAAGTCGAGCTTGATTTACTACAGCAAAGAAGCATTGCTTGCCAATGGCGAAAAAATCATGACGCTTGCGCGTCATGAAGGGCTCGAGGGCCATGCTCGCGCAATCGAGATTCGCCTGGAGAAGGAACGCGGTTAATGGAGGATGGCGCCGAAATGCGCCGTCTTTAATCACCTGTTTCCGCTGCTGTCCTACTTTGCTTCGACTAGCTGGCGGGCGTTTCAGCAGCGACAAAAAACGATTGATAAGGCAAACCGAAGTTACGGGCTACTTAGACGACCCGTTCATCCGAGGTTATGCCGTGAACGATATAATACAATAGGAAGAAGGAATGAAAGTGTCGGAAAATCGGGTACGTGAAGCATCGGTGGCACGCAAGACGAATGAAACGGACATTAAGCTTACATTTGCAGTAGACGGAACAGGCGAAACGAAAATTGATACGGATGTGCCTTTCCTTAACCATATGCTTGACTTGTTTACGAAGCACGGCCAGTTCAACCTGGAGCTGGAAGCGCGCGGAGATATCGACATAGACGATCACCACACGGTAGAGGATATCGGTATTTGCATCGGTCAAACGCTACGTGAGGCGCTTGGCGACAAACGCGGCATCAAACGTTATGCCAGCGTATTCGTTCCGATGGATGAGGCGCTTGCGCAGGTCATCATCGATGTCAGCAACCGTCCGCATTTCGAATACCGCGCTGAATATCCATCCGCGCAAGTAGGCAGCTTCTCGACGGAGCTTGTTCACGAGTTTCTGTGGAAGCTGGCGCTGGAGTCGCGCATCACGCTTCATGTAATCGTACACTATGGCAAAAACACGCATCACATGATTGAGGCGGTGTTCAAGGCGCTTGGACGTGCACTGGACGAAGCAACGAGCATTGATCCTCGCGTACAAGGAGTGCCTTCGACGAAAGGAGTGCTGTAGCATGATCGCAATCATCGATTACGGCATGGGCAACCTGCACAGCGTAAGCAAAGCTGTGGAGCGGCTTGGCTACGAGGCGGTCATTACCGATGATCCGCAGACGATTGCAGCTGCGGACGGAGCGATCCTGCCCGGCGTCGGCGCTTTTGGTGATGCAATGCAAAACCTGCGCGAAACGAAGCTGGATGAGGTAGCCAAAGCCTATGCGGCCTCCGGCAAGCCCATACTGGGCATATGCCTTGGCATGCAGCTGCTTTTTACGGAAAGCGAGGAGTACGGCACGAACAAAGGTCTGAACCTGCTCCCAGGCAAAGTGGTCCGTTTCGCCGGTGATTACAAAATTCCGCATATGGGCTGGAATAAGCTGTCGTTCCTGCAGGAGCAGTCGCCGCTGTTCAGCGGTTTGACCGAGGGACATGTGTATTTCGTGCATTCTTTCCATGCGAAGCCGGAGCAAGCCTCCGACCTGCTTGCGACGACCGATTATCACCAGCAGGTGACGGCGATCGTCGGACGCGGGAACGTATACGGCATGCAGTTCCATCCGGAAAAAAGCGGGGATCTGGGCATGCAGCTGCTTGGCAGTTTCCTGGCGCTTACCAAAAATAAGCAAGCTTAGCTTTTTTTAAATATAAGAAAGTATAAACTAAAGACGGCGTCAGCCGTTTACGCTTGTATAGCAGACAATAGACCGAGCTCGGCTAACGGGCAATAAGGAGAGGGAAACATGCTGGCAAAACGTATTATTCCGTGCCTTGACGTAAAGGACGGCCGCGTTGTGAAAGGCGTGAATTTCGTAAACCTGCGCGATGCAGGCGACCCCGTCGAACTTGCGGCTACCTATGACCAGGAGGGCGCGGATGAGCTGGTATTTCTGGACATTTCGGCTTCGGTCGAGGGGCGCGCAACGATGATAGAGGTTGTCAAACGGACGGCAGGCGAAATTACAATTCCGTTTACGGTAGGCGGCGGCATTTCCCATGTGGATGACATGAAGCGGCTGCTTCGCGCCGGCGCGGACAAAATCGGCATTAATACGGCGGCGGTATTGAATCCAACGCTCGTGCAGGAAGGCTCACGCAAGTTCGGATCGCAGTGCATCGTGGTGGCCATTGATGCCAAGTTCAACGCAGAGTGGGGTGAGTGGGAGGTTTATACGCACGGCGGCCGCAAGACGACGGGCATAAAGGCGCTGGAGTGGGCGCGTGAAGTGGAGCGTCTCGGCGCTGGGGAAATTTTGCTGACGAGCATGGATGCGGACGGAACGAAGGACGGCTTCGATATTAAGCTTACGCAGGCCGTTTCTGACTCGCTGGGCATCCCGGTAATCGCTTCGGGCGGAGCAGGAAGAATCGAGCACTTTAACGATGTGTTTCAGCAGGCCCATGCGGATGCGGCGCTGGCTGCGACTATTTTTCACTATAAAGAAATGACGATCCGGGAAGTGAAGGACGATTTGCGGTTGAAGGGAGTAGAGGTACGATGACGGAAAACAACCAGAGCGGGCTTATCTCGAAAATCAAATGGGACAACGCGGGGCTCGTTCCTGCCGTTGTGCAGGATGCGCAAAGCAAAGAAGTGCTTATGATGGCTTATATGAATAAGGAATCGCTGCAGCTTACCGTGGAGTCGGGTGTGACCTGGTTCTGGAGCCGCTCACGAAATGAGCTGTGGAATAAAGGCGCGACAAGCGGCCATACGCAGCGCATCGTTTCATTGGCCTATGATTGCGACGGGGACACGCTTCTCGTCAAGGTGGAGCAAAAGGGACCTGCTTGCCATACAGGCCGTTACAGCTGCTTCTTCAATGCGGTTGAAGTGAGCGGAAACGAAAATGTATCCTCAGCGGCTGCACCAACGTCTGCTGATCGCTTCGCAACGCTCGGGCAGCTGGAGAGCGTTATCGCAGAACGTTACGCAGAGCGCCCTGAGGGGTCTTATACGTCGTATCTGTTCGACAAAGGCGTGGATAAAATATTGAAAAAAGTTGGCGAGGAAGCGTCCGAGGTCATTATTGCAGCTAAAAACAAAGATAATGACGAGCTTCGCAGCGAGACCGGCGATTTAATTTTCCACCTAATGGTACTGCTACGCGAGAGAGGGCTGCCTTTCGATGACGTGATAAGCGAAATCAACAGCCGTCATGGGAAACCAACCACCAATAAAATGAGATAGGTCATCGCTTATCTCAAAATTCACAATAGAAAGGCCGGTACGCACATGTTTATCGATTACCATACCCATCACGCTCGCTGCGGCCATGCGGTCGGCGAGCTGGAGGAATACGTACGGAAGGGAATTGAGATCGGACTCGTGCAGCTCGGCCTTTCCGATCATATGCCGCTGCTGCATGTTGATCCAGCCACATACTACCCGGAGATGGCGATGCCTATGGATGAGCTTCCCCGTTATGTAGAGGAATGCCTCATGCTCAAGGAAAAGTACAAAGGGCAGATTGACATTCGCGTAGGTCTGGAGGGCGATTATATCGAAGGCTGCGAGGAGAAAATCGAAGCCATCGTGAAAGCTTATCCATGGGACTACGTGATTGGCTCCGTTCATTTCTTAGGCGAATGGGATATTACCGATTTCAGGCAAACGGCGGGCTGGGAAGGCCGCGACCGCATGGCGGTTTATGAGCAATATTACGATGCTATTGGAAAAGCGGCTGCAACCGGCTTTTATGACTACATTGGCCATATTGACGTGATCAAGCGATTTGGCTTCCAGCCAGAAGGCGATGTCAACCATTTGGAGAATGCTGCGCTTGAAGCGGTTAAGCGTCACGGCCTCGCCATTGAACTCAACGCTTCCGGCCTCCGTACGCCTGCCGCCGAGATGTTTCCAAGCCGCAGAATGCTGGAATACGCAAGGGATTTGGGCATTCCGCTGACCGTTGGATCGGATGCCCACCAGCCGGAAAGACTAGGTCAATACTTGGATCAAGCGTATGCTGTGCTTAAAGAAGTGGGATTCACGCAGCTGGCGACATTTAATTGTCGAAAATTAGTGATGATTGATTTTTGAAATATCGTAAATTACATGTATAATATAGAAGATCAAACAAGCTTTGTCGAATGATCCGACAAGGACGAGTACTAGTTCCGTAAAATTAATTGGTTTTAACGCTCAGGAGGGTATCATGTTAAGCGACAAGGTGCGTATTTTTTCGGGTTCGTCTAATCCGGTATTGGCTCAGAAAATCAGTGCAGAGCTTGGTCTGACGCTAGGCGCGATCAAGATGTCCCGTTTCAAAAGCGGTGAGATTTACGTGCATTATGAGGAAACGATTCGGAATTGCGACGTTTTTCTCGTACAATCATTCTCGCATCCGATCAACGAGCATTTTGTCGAATTGCTCGTTATGATTGATGCGGCGAAACGTGCATCCGCGAGAACGGTCAACATCATCATGCCGTACTACGGTTATGCGCGTCAGGAACGCAAAGCAGCACCACGGGAGCCGATCTCAGCGAAAATGCTGGCGGATGTGCTCACGACTGTTGGAGCGAACCGCGTAATCACAATCGACCTACATGCTCCAGCTATTCAAGGCTTCTTCAATATTCCGGTCGATCATATGACTGCGCTTGATCTTATCAGCGATTATTTGAAGTCAAAAAACATCAAGAACCCGGTTGTTGTCTCGCCGGATGCAGGACGTGCTTCAACTGCCGAGAAGCTGGCTAACTACTTGGATACATCGTTTGCGATTATGATCAAGAAACGCCCTGCGCACAATGAATCGGTTATCACACACGTTATCGGGGATGTCGAAGGTCAGACGCCAATCATTATTGAGGATCTGATCGATACGGGCTCTACGATTGTAAACGTTGTGGAGGGCTTGAAGGAGCGCGGCGCAGAGGATGTATATGTATGCGCGACGCACCCGTTATTCTCCGGCTCGGCCATTGAGCGTTTGGATCATCCAAATATTAAAGAAGTCATCGTTACAGACTCAATCAGCTTACCGGAATCAACGCCGGAACGCTTCAAAGTGCTTTCCGTTGCCCCTCTGCTTGCAGAAGCAACGCGGATCATTTTGGAGGGCGGATCCATCAGTACCTTGTTCAAAAGCAATGGCGTATAAGCGTTCGTTCTGAATGCTGAGCACACGAATTGAATAGCAATGACGCGGGAAATCGCGGGCGGCGTATTTGCTGTCCGCGATTTTGCCACATATTCTTTCATGTTCTCGAGTGTATGGCTATGGTATAATCGTAGAAAATCGGAAGTAACGGGAGGTGCCTTGCCAGTGAAAGAGAAGAAACGTGTTGCCGTAGATCAACAGACGAAAGTCATACCGGTTCAATGGGACGCGACGTTTTTTTTCGAGCGTGCGGTTCGGTCACTAGATCGATTCCATTATGACAAGGCACTTAAATATTTTCGTCGCGCCGTGGAATACGAGCCGGAAAATCCGGTAAACCATTGCAATATGGCCGGCATTCTTTCTGAAATGGGCAATTATGAGGAGTCGAATCGGATTTTAGGCTGGATTGTGAAAGAGCTTGATCCGACGATGACGGAATGCCATTTCTACATGGCGAACAATTTTGCTAATATGGAGCAATATGAAGCGGCTGAGGGCTCGCTTATTCGATATTTAGAAGAGGATTCGGAAGGGCAGTTTCTTGATGAAGCGGAGGATATGATGGATCTTCTGCATTACGAGCTTGAGCGTCCTACGCGTCTGACGAATATTAAATCGCGCGAGGGCATGGTCGAGCATGACTTGGCTCGCACCTTGCTGGAAGAAGGCAAATTCACGGAGGCTGTGCGCATTTTAGAAAAAATTATTGAAGGTCAGCCGGATTTTCTCGCTGCGCGCAATAATTTGGCGTTGGCCTATTATTATATGGGCATGTTCGAAAAGGCGATGGATACCATTCATGAGGTGCTTGAGCTTGAATCGGGCAACCTGCATGCGCTTTGCAATCTTGCTATTTTCTATCAGCACAAGAATGACGAGCAAAGCCTGCAGCCGCTTGTAGAGCTGCTTGCGAAGACCGTGCCGTTCCATCAGGAGCATGTGTTTAAACTGGCAACAACTATGGGCATCTTAGGAGAGCATGGTGCTGCTTATAAGCATTTTATTAGGCTTCTCAAAGACTCCGAGCTTACGCAGGATCCTAGTTTGTATCATTATGCCGCTGTCGCCGCTTGCAATATCGGACGTTTGCAGGAAGCAGAGCGGCTGTGGAAGCAAACGATAAAGCTCGATCCGAAATCGGGCATTCCTCATTATTATATGGAGCAGCTTGAGCTCGTTCGCAGCGGGGAGCAGACGGCATCCATCAGCTACCATTACCATCTGCCGTTTGAAGAGCAGTTCAAGCTCTGGGAGAAGTCCTCGGACGGCATTCCCGACCATCTCAAGCGTGATCCGCTTGTTCGTTCCTCATTTTTCTGGGCGCTGCGCCATGGCGACCAGCATACGAAGCTGCAGGTTATCCAGGCTTTAGGCATGATTGCCGACAGCGAGGTAAAGGACGTGCTGCAATCGTTTTTGATGGAGCGCGATGAGGATGACTACTTAAAGCGGATTGCAATCTTCGTGCTTCGTACGATGGGTGTTCAAGAGCCGCTGCATATCGTGCTTGAAGGGAAAGAAACGGTAATCGAACCGAATCGTGTTCCTTCGAGGCTTCCTGTGTGGGAGGAAAAATGGCAGGATGTTGTTGAAACGGCGCTCGGTCGCATGAGCAAGCAATACGACTTGGTCCAGCAGCATGATTTGATGACTTTATGGGTAGAGTTCTTGTCACGCGTATACCCGGACGTTCCGAAGCTGGCAAAGCCTGAGGGCTGGGCAGCTGCGTTAGAATATTTGACAGCTAAGATGCATCGGAGATCCATTTCGTACCATGAGGTTTCGCTTCGGTACGGGACTTCGATCGCAACAGTAAGCAAGAACGTCAAGCTGATTGACGAGGTTTGCGGCATCAAAGAGAAGATGAAGTCGATGAGCTCCGTCTTTTTCACGCAGGAATTGCAGGACGAATAAACTTTTACGAGGTGAATGTCTATGTACAAATCCATTATTATCGGTACCGGCCCTGCCGGACTTACAGCAGCTATTTACTTGGCACGCGCCAATATGAATCCGCTGATTATTGAAGGCCCTGAGCCAGGCGGGCAATTGACGACAACAACAGAAGTGGAGAACTTTCCTGGTTTTCCGGAAGGCATCATGGGTCCAGAACTCATGGAAAATATGCGCAAACAAGCGGAGCGCTTTGGCGCTAAGTTTATTACCGGCTGGGTAAACAGCGTGGATATGTCGGAGCGTCCTTTCAAGCTTCAGGTAGAAGGCCATGGGGAACTGGTGGGCGAGAGCATCATCATCTCTACAGGCGCATCTGCTAGATACTTGGGCATTCCAGGCGAGAAAGAAAATGTCGGAAAAGGCGTAAGCACCTGCGCAACCTGTGACGGCTTCTTCTTCCGCGGCAAGAAAATTATCGTAGTCGGCGGCGGCGACTCAGCGATGGAGGAAGCAAGCTTCCTTACGCGCTTCGCGACGAACGTTGAGCTGGTTAATCGTCGTGATGAACTGCGTGCTTCCAAGATCATGCAGGATCGCGCTCGTGAAAACGAGAAAATTAGCTGGAGCCTAAACCGTACACCGGTCGAAGTGGTAGCTACAGGCATGGGCGTTACGGGTCTTAAAGTCCGTGACAATGCAACAGGCGAAGAGGACGTTATTGAGACCGACGGCATTTTCATTGCTATCGGCCATACACCGAATACGAAATTCCTTGCAGGACAAATCGATACGGATGATCACGGGTATATTGTTGTGAAACCGGGCACAACCGAAACAAACATACCAGGCGTATTCGCTTGCGGCGACGTGCAAGACAGCAAGTACCGCCAAGCGATCACGGCAGCAGGCAGCGGTTGTATGGCTGCACTGGATTGCGAAAGATTCCTAGAAGGCGCAGTGACGCATGATTGGAGCAAATCGCTTTAATACTTGGCGATGAGCATCATAAGATAGAGTAAGGGGCTATACCGGCAGAGCGATTTGCTTGAAGGTATAGCCTTTTCGATAGCTGGGAGCACCCCTTTAAGCTATCTTGACCAGAGCATAAAGGTCGCTTATAGTGTTACAGAGAAGATTAACATATTGATGAGGTGGACTAGTGATGTCTGAAAAGATTTACGTTGGAGTCGATGTCGGCGGAACTGCTATTAAGTTAGGCATTTGCAATGCGGATGGACAATTGCTCCAGACGTATGAGGGGCCGACGGAAGCGAGTAAAGGAACGGACACTATCCTTCAAAATATTGCAAATTATGCACAGCAGATCGTAGCCGAATCAGACTATGATTGGGAGCAGGTTGACGGGGTAGGCGTTGGTATTGCAGGCTTCCTGGATATTCCGAACGGTATCGTGAAATTTGCGCCGAACCTGAAGATTGAGAATGTCAATCTGAAGGCTTATTTGGAGCAAGAGTTAAAGAAGACGGTTAAAGTTAACAATGATGCAAATGTTGCGGCACTAGGCGAGGCTTGGGGCGGAGCGGGTAAAGGCATCGCGCACTGCGTATGCTATACGCTCGGAACAGGCGTAGGCGGCGGCATTATTATAGAGGGTAAAATCGTTGAGGGCTATATGGGCATGGCAGGCGAGCTGGGCCATATGGCAATCGTGCCTGATCTTGAAGCCATACAATGCGGATGCGGCAAAATGGGCTGCTTGGAAACGGTATCTTCGGCGACCGGTATTATTCGCATGGCGAAGGATGCCGTTGAACGCGGTGACCGTACATCACTTTCCATGGTAGAAAACATCATGGCGAAGGATGTTCTCGACGCAGCGAAAGCAGGCGACGAGGTTGCGACGCGTATCGTGAACCGCGCTGCTTATTATTTGGGTAAATCCATGGCGATGATTGCGATCGTTTTGAATCCGCAATATTTTATCATCGGCGGCGGCGTTTCAAAAGCAGGAGATTTCTTATTCGATCAAATTCGCGAAGTATTTGAGAAGTATACGCAGGAGCAAGCGAAAGAAAATGTAAAAATCGTTGCGGCAACGCTTGGCAACAATGCGGGCGTAGTAGGCGCGGCAGGACTTATTCTAAGAGGTTAATCTTAAAAGCAAAAGCAGGCGATTAACGAAACGGCTTTGCTAGGGCAAAGCCAAAGCCAAAGCATATCCTTACGAAGTGACTTTGCTAACGCAAAGTCTAAGCATATCCTTACGAAGTGACTTTGCTAACGCAAAGTCTAAGCATATCCTTACGAAGTGACTTTGCTAACGCAAAGTCTTTAGGAGGTTTGATCATGGAAACGGCAGCAACAGTAGCGAAGCTTGTCATTATAACCGGGATGTCTGGCGCGGGCAAAACCATTGCTGTCCAAAGCCTAGAGGACCTCGGTTTCTTCTGCGTCGACAATCTACCGCCCGTTCTTATCCCGAAATTTGCGGAGCTGATCGAACAATCGAACGGTAAAATCGGCAACGTGGCGCTTGTTATTGATTTGCGCGGAAGAGAATTTTTTACGGCGCTTTCGGAGTCGCTCGCTTATATCAAGGAGCATTACACGATAAGCTGTGAAATCTTGTTTTTGGATGCTACAGACGGCGTACTTGTGCAGCGGTACAAAGAGAGCCGTCGTCGCCATCCGCTTGCCCCTGATGGTATGCCGCTTGAAGGCATTAAGAATGAACGCCGTCTGCTTGAAGATCTGAAAGGCTGGGCCTCTCAGGTCATCGATACGAGCATATTGAAGCCGGCTCATTTGAAGGAACGGATTATTTCTCACTTTACGAATCTCGAGCAAAACAGTCTTTCGATTAATGTAACCTCATTTGGCTTTAAATATGGGATTCCTATTGATGCGGATCTGATCTATGATGTTCGTTTCTTGCCTAACCCGCATTATGTCGAGCATCTGCGTCCGAATACCGGTCAAACTCCTGAGGTATACGAATATGTAATGAAGTGGCCTGAAACACAGCAATTCCTGACAAAGCTGTTAGACATGCTGCAATTCCTTATTCCGCTCTATCGCAAGGAAGGGAAAAGCCAGGTAGTTATTGGTATTGGCTGCACTGGCGGGAAGCATCGTTCCGTTGCCATAGCTGAATACTTGGGACGCATGCTCGGCAGCAGCGATACGGAACGTGTGCGTGTCAGTCATCGCGATGCCGAACGTGACAAGCATTGACGGGGTGAGAGAATGCAAAGTAGGCATAAGATACTGAGAAGACCGAAGATCGTTGTCATTGGCGGCGGTACAGGTCTCTCTGTCATGCTGCGCGGTCTTAAAGAGAAGCCGCTTGATATTACGGCTATTGTTACGGTTGCCGACGATGGAGGCAGCTCCGGCATTTTACGCAACGAGCTTCAAATACCTCCTCCAGGCGATATTCGCAATGTGCTGATGGCACTTGCCGATGCGGAACCGCTTTTGACCGAGGTGCTGCAATATCGTTTCAAAACGGTGCCGGGACTTGCAGGTCATAGTCTTGGTAATCTTATGCTTGCAGCGATGACGGATATATCCGGTGATTTTGTTACGGGTATCCGCGAGTTAAGTCGGGTTCTCGCTGTTCGAGGGCGGGTGCTTCCCGCCGCGGGTAAAGCGATTGTACTCAAGGCAGAAATGGTCGATGGAACGATTGTTACCGGCGAGTCCATGATCCCGAAGGCTGGCAAAGTAATTAAGCGTGTGTTTTTGGAGCCGCTGGATGTGGAACCGCTGCAGGAGGCGGTAGAGGCTATCGAGCAGGCAGACGCGATCTTAATTGGGCCAGGCAGCTTGTACACAAGCATTATCCCAAATTTGCTTGTTCCAAAGCTGGCGACTGCCATTGTAGAGTCTGAGGCTGTTAAGCTTTTTGTTTGTAATGTTATGACGCAGCCGGGCGAAACCGATAATTATTCGGTAGGTGACCATTTGGATGCGATACATACGCATATCGGCCATCATTTATTTGATTACGTAATTGTGAACGACGGCGAGATTCCGCCCCAAATCGAGAGCAAGTATGCGGAGATGGGTGCGAAGGCCGTTCATTTGGATTTGGATGCGGTAACGCAAAAGGGCTATGAAGTCATTGCGGATCGCCTTGTTTTATTCCGTACTTTTCTTCGGCATGATGCCGAGCGCTTAAGCCATCATATTTATAAACTGGTAGAGAACTGGATGATACGAAAGAGGTGATACACAATGTCATTTGCGGCGCAAACGAAGAAAGAGCTGACACTAATCGAGGCGGACAGCTGTTGTGAGAGAGCGGAGTTATCCGCGCTTATACGGATGAATGGTTCGGTTAGTGTGTCTAGCCGCAAAGTCGTTTTGGACATCTCAACGGAAAATGCCGCGATTGCCAGAAGAATTTATTCCCTGCTCAAAAAACATTATGAGATACACGTCGAGCTGCTTGTCCGCAAGAAGATGAGACTTAAGAAAAATAACGTGTATATCGTACGTATCCCTGCCGGGGTACAGGAAATATTGAGCGAGCTCAAAATTGTATCCGAAGGTTTTATGTTCAACCTTGGCATCGACAAGGAAATCATTCGCAAGCCTTGCTGCAAGCGCTCGTATCTGCGAGGTGCGTTCCTTGCGGGAGGCTCGGTCAATAATCCGGAGGGATCCTCGTATCATTTGGAGATTTCCTCGCTGTATCAAGAGCACTGTGAGTCCTTGGTTGACCTTGCGAACAAATTTGATCTAAACGCTAGATGCATTGAACGGAAAAAGGGTTTTATCTTCTATATCAAAGAGGGCGAGAAAATTATCGAGCTCCTCAATATTATTGGCGCGCATCAAGCCTTATTCAAGTTTGAAGATGTTCGAATCATGCGCGACATGCGCAATTCAGTTAACCGGATCGTGAACTGCGAAACGGCGAATCTGAACAAAACAATTGGGGCGGCAGTCCGGCAGATCGAGAATATCAAGCTGCTGCAGCGTGAAGTAGGACTAGAGAGCTTGCCTGACAAGCTGAAGGAAGTAGCTGAAATCAGACTTCAGCATCCGGATATGAATCTGACAGAGGTCGGCGAAATGCTGGGAGGAAAGGTCAGTAAGTCAGGCGTAAACCACCGTTTGCGCAAAATCGACGAGCTTGCGGAAAAAATCCGTGGCGTATGAACTTTCATCCTAGTGTATCAGCTGGTATAATGATATAATAATTCAAAATGGCTTTATTTATGAAGATAAGAATGCGAAGCAACAAGCAAATGCATTTTTGTCTTTGACCGGGAAAAGAGCTTTTGCAGCCAGTAGACGGCGATAAGCCGTATAAGCTTGTGCCGCATGCTAATGCTTAAGTAAAATATAGGGGGTATGGTTTCCATGACAAGGCTTCCGGTTGTTGTTCGTCTTAAGACGGGACTACATGCAAGACCAGCAGCATTATTCGTACAAGAAGCGAACAAATTTTCCTCCGAAGTATTTGTAGAGAAAGACGACAAAAAAGTGAATGCTAAATCCATAATGGGAATTATGAGCTTAGCAATCAGCTCAGGCACTGAAGTATCCATAAGTGCTGAGGGTTCGGATGCAGAACAGGCTGTAAACGCTTTAGTCGCTTTGGTAAGCAAAGAAGAGCTGGAAAACCAATAATTCATCACAAATTAAATAAAAGCCGTCCAAGGTCTTGATGACCAAGGGAGGCTTTTTTTAATGTTATGGGCAAGCGATATTTTAAAAAACAGGGCTATCCCTTAGGTCTATGCAGACCAGTAGGGATAGCCCTGTTCTGTAAAATGCACTGTTTCTTGTTATTAAGCAAGCTTCTCAATAACTTTATCGACAAGTCCGTATTCTTTGGCTTCGACTGCGCTCATAAAGTAATCGCGGTCTGTATCCTTCTCGATGCGCTCAAGCGATTGTCCGCTGCGCTCTGCCAGGATGCCGTTCAGCTTGTCGCGCATACCAATAATACGTTTCGCGCGAATGGCGATATCGCTTGCTTGGCCTTCTGCGCCGCCTAGCGGCTGGTGAATCATTACTTCGCTGTTCGGAAGCGCGTAACGTTTGCCTATAGCGCCTGCTGTGAGCAGGAAGGCACCCATGGAAGCGGCCATACCTACACAGATCGTAGACACATCAGGTTTAATGTATTGCATCGTATCATAAATAGCCATGCCTGCCGTAATCGAACCGCCTGGGCTGTTAATATAAAGGGAAATGTCTTTCTCTGGGTCGTCTGCTGCCAGGAAAAGCAATTGAGCGATGATGGAGTTGGCCACCACGTCATTTACACCGGATCCTAGAAAAATAATACGGTCTTTCAATAGGCGAGAGTAAATGTCATACGCACGCTCACCTCGATTGTTTTGCTCAATAACCATAGGAACGAAATTCATATCCAACGTAAGCCCCCTCCTAAAAAAACAATGAATGGTTAAATCGTATTATCATAATAACGGATGAAAAAGCAAAAGTCAAAGATAGTCAAACAAGTCCTAAAATCCCTTTCTTGATATAAGAAAAAAACCGTGATTGTCGGCGCTTGGATAAGGAAATACAGTGCTATCCGGGTCATATTTTCTGGGACTCAGGAAGGGAGTTTCGGGCAAGGAAACGATCTATAGAGGCAAAATAAAAAAACCGCTCCAGCGTATAGGAACGGTTTATCTGTATCATTATAGGAGTTGCAAGCCTAATCGGCTGAAATAGCGTAGTGGCGCGCCCGCAAGGAATCGAACCTAGATCTCAGCCTTCGGAGGGCTGCGTCATATCCATTGGACCACGGGCGCATTAGAAAATTGTCGCAAAAATTATTATATGATATTAAAGAATTTAAAGCAAGGGGCGTTCAAAAATTAAATTTGTTAAAAATGTGTCGGAAACCGTTTCCAAAGCGAAAACGACTATTGCTACAATCGGAAATTTCCGATAAACTAAAGGTGGGACTTGAAATGATACCGCGGGACGTATTAAGTCCAATGTATTTGAACCGAATACGCTTTAGGCCGATGGAGTGAAGGATGAGAGATGCGTCAGATCGTTGAACTGCAGCAGCAGCTTGTACCGGAACTGCTCGAAGTCATGAAGAAACGGTATTCGATCTTGCATCAAGTGATGCTGTCGGATTTAATCGGGCGCCGAACCTTGGCGACGGCATTATCGATGACGGAGCGGATGCTTCGGGCGGAGACCGATTTTCTGAAATCGCAGGGATTGCTCGAGATTCATTCGGGGGGCATGCGAATTAGCGATTCAGGCAAGCTTTTATTAGAGGAGCTTGAGCCATTATACAAGACGATGTTCGGACTATCCGAGCTGGAAGAAACGATACGCAGTCATTACGGATTATCGCAGGTCGTTATCGTTGCAGGCGATTCGGAAGTTTCAGCCCAGACGAAACGGGAGCTCGGCCGTGCAGCCTCTCAGGTGCTCAACAAGCTTATGCAGCCTAACGATGTCGTAGCGGTAACGGGCGGAACGACCATTGCCCAGGTATCGAATCAACTGGTAAGTTCCTCGCAGCTGAAAACGAACTTGTTCGTACCGGCTAGAGGCGGTCTTGGAGAGAGCTTGGACTACCAAGCGAATACAATTGCTTCGATGATGGCGAAACGCACAGGGGCTCAGTACAGGCTTCTACACGTGCCTGATCATCTCGGCGAGGAAGCGTTCGCGTCCATTATGCAGGAACCGAATATTAGGGAAATCGTGGATGTCATCCGCAGTGCTCGCATCGTTGTACACGGAATCGGAGATGCTATGGTCATGGCAAGACGCCGGCGTTTGGATCGGGAGATCATTGACGCTATGGAAGCTGAAGGAGCTTTGGCGGAGTCGTTTGGGTTTTATTTTGACCGCAAAGGCATTGTCGTGCACAAAATGCAAACGGTGGGGTTACGGCTCGAGGATATTGTGAAGACTGAAGTTGTCATAGGCGTAGCCGGCGGAAAGAGCAAAGGCGAAGCTATTGCGGCAATTATGCGGTTCGGACACAATGACGTACTCGTTACCGATGAAGCGGCTGCACTTGAAATGGTAGCGTTGATCGAGCAGGAGAAGGATTAAGCTTCTAACAGATTTTAAGGAATCATGATGATTTGCAAATGGCCTTCGGCCGCGCGCAAAACATCTTGAAATATATATTAATATCTTTTAAAAACGCTTAGGAGGAAATAAAAATGGTTAAAGTTGGTATTAATGGTTTTGGTCGCATCGGCCGTAACGTATTCCGCGCAGCACTGAACAACCCTGATGTTCAAATCGTGGCAGTAAACGATCTTACGGATACTGCAACATTGGCACATCTTCTGAAATACGATACAACACACGGTCAACTTGACGGTACTGTTGAAGCAAAAGAAGGCGCGCTTATCGTAAACGGACGCGAAATCAAAGTATTCGCAGAGCGCAACCCTGCTGACCTTCCTTGGGGATCCGTTGGCGTTGAAATCGTAGTTGAATCTACTGGTATTTTCACAGCGAAAGAAAAAGCTGAGCTTCACTTGCAAGGCGGCGCTAAAAAAGTTATCATCTCCGCTCCTGCAACGAACGAAGATATTACAGTGGTTATCGGCGTTAACGAAGAAAAATACGACGCTGCGGCACACACCATTATTTCCAACGCTTCATGCACAACTAACTGTCTTGCACCATTCGCAAAAGTATTGAACGACAAATTCGGAATCGTTAAAGGTATGATGACAACTATTCACTCATACACAAACGACCAATCCGTGCTTGACGTTCCTCACAAAGACTTGCGCCGTGCTCGCGCAGCTGCTGAGAACATCATTCCTTCTTCCACAGGCGCAGCAAAAGCTGTTTCACTTGTTCTTCCTGAGCTTAAAGGTAAATTGAACGGTATGGCAATGCGCGTTCCTACGCCTAACGTATCTGTAACTGACCTTGTTGCTGAGCTTAAAGTTAACGTAACAGTAGAAGAAGTTAACGCAGCATTTAAAGAAGCTTCTGAAGGTCCTCTTAAAGGCATCTTGAACTACAACGAATTGCCGCTTGTATCAAGCGACTACAATAGCGACCCTGCTTCTTCCACAATCGATGGTCTTTCGACTATGGTTGTTGAAGGCAACATGGTTAAAGTTATTTCATGGTACGACAACGAGTGGGGCTACTCGAACCGCGTAGTTGATCTTGCTGCTTACATCGCAAGCAAAGGTCTGTAAGCAAAGAAGGCGGACGGACCCGCGGCTTTCGCGCATGCGGAGCACAGGTCTTTGATTTGCGGCTTCTAGGAGACGTAAATCATGGGGGCGTTTCTTCTTTGAAGGAACGCCCTTCTTTTTTTTGTGGTTCAATAGCCATGCCTTTCCATAACACATTTTCGGGAGGTTTCATTGATGAATAAGAAAAGTGTACGTGATGTAGCAGAACTAGCTGGTAAACGGGTATTTGTTCGCGTTGATTTTAACGTGCCGCTTGAGGATGGTAAGATTACGGATGACAAGCGTATTCGTGAAACGCTTCCTACGATTAACTTCCTAATCGAAAAAGGCGCAAAAGTGATTCTTGCAAGCCACCTTGGCCGTCCGAATGGTCAAGTAGTAGAAGAGCTTCGCCATACGGCTTCCGCTGCGCGTTTGTCCGAGCTTCTTGGCAAGCAAGTAACGAAAGCTGATGAAGCTATCGGAGAAGCAGTTGAAGCACAAGTTGCCGCTTTGAACAACGGTGATGTATTGCTGCTTGAAAACGTACGTTTCTACGAAGGCGAAGAGAAAAACGATCCAGAACTCGCTAAAGCATTCGCTAAGCTTGCTGATCTGTTCGTAAACGACGCTTTCGGCGCCGCTCACCGCGCTCACGCATCAACAGAAGGCATCGCACATATCCTGCCTGCGGTATCGGGTCTGCTTATGGAGAGAGAGCTTGAAGTTCTAGGCAAAGCATTGAACAACCCTGAGCGTCCTTTCACAGCAATTGTTGGCGGCTCTAAAGTAAAAGATAAAATCGCAGTTATCGATAAAATGTTAGAAATTGCCGACAACGTTATTATCGGCGGCGGCTTGTCTTATACATTCTTTAAAGCGCAAGGCCATGAAATCGGTAAATCGCTCGTTGATAACAGCAAATTGGATTTGGCGCATGAGTTCATAGAGAAAGCAAAGAAACTCGGCAAAAACTTCTTGATTCCGGTAGATATCGTTGTTACTGACGATTTTAGCGCTAACGCTAACACGCAAATCGTAGACGTTGACAGCATTCCTGCTGATTGGGAAGGCATTGACATCGGTCCGAAAACGCGCGAGATTTATGCGGATGTTATCAAAAACTCGAAATTGGTAGTTTGGAACGGACCAATGGGCGTATTTGAAATCGAGCCATTCTCCCATGGTACAATAGCAGTTGCTAATGCATGCGCAGAGACTACTGGCTACTCCGTGATCGGCGGCGGCGATTCTGCTGCGGCAGCTGAGAAATTCGGTCTTGCTGACAAAATGGATTTCATCTCGACAGGCGGCGGCGCTTCCCTAGAGTTTATGGAAGGTAAAGTACTTCCAGGCGTTGTGGCACTTAACGATAAATAATAATTTTTACAAAAATAAAATGATATGAGGAGGATTACGCATGAGCAACAGAAAACCGATTATCGCAGGTAACTGGAAAATGTTCAAAACAGTATCCGAAGCTGTAACATTTTTCTCCGAAATTAAAGGCAAGGCTGAGGTTGATGGTGTAGAGAGCGTCATTTGCGCGCCTTACACAACGCTACCGGCGCTTGTTGAAGCAGCAAAAGGCACTTCGATCGCAATCGGAGCGCAAAACGTTCACTTTGAGGACAATGGTGCATTCACAGGTGAAATCAGCGGAGTAATGTTGAAGGATCTTGGCGTAAAATACGTTATTATCGGTCATTCCGAGCGCCGCGCTTATTTCGCGGAATCGGATGAGATCGTGAACAAAAAAGTTCATGCTTCCTTCAAAAATGGCTTGCTTCCTATCGTTTGCGTAGGCGAGAAGCTGGAAGAGCGTGAAGCTGGACAAACGAAGGACGTATGTAAAGTGCAAACGGAAGCGGCCTTCCAAGGCGTATCCGCAGCACAAGCGGCAGAAGTCGTTATCGCATACGAGCCAATTTGGGCAATCGGAACAGGCAAATCCTCTACTTCCGAGGACGCGCAGGACGTTATCGGATACATCCGCGGCGTTGTTGCAGGTCTTTATGATCAAGCAACTGCAGATGCGGTTCGCATCCAATACGGCGGCAGCGTAAAGCCTAACAACGTAGCTGAATATATGGGTCAAGCAGACATCGACGGCGCACTTGTCGGCGGCGCGAGTCTTGAGCCTGCATCCTATATCGCACTGGTCGAGGGGGCCAAGTAAGATGGCTGCTCCAAAACCTGTTGCGCTCATTATTCTCGACGGCTTCGGCTTGCGCGATGATGTTACCGGCAACGCCGTTGCACAAGCAAAAAAACCAAATTACGATCGTTATTGGTCGACTTATCCGCATACGACACTAACGGCATCCGGCGAAGCGGTCGGATTGCCTGAAGGGCAAATGGGCAACTCCGAGGTTGGCCACTTGAATATCGGCGCAGGCCGTATCGTATATCAGGATTTGACCCGAATCAGCAAATCGATCCGCGACGGCGAGTTTTACGATAATGAAACTATTCTTGGCGCTGTGCGTCATGTAAAAACAAATAGCAAGAAGCTTCATCTGTACGGTTTGCTTTCGGACGGCGGCGTACACAGCCATATTGAGCATTTGTTCGCTTTGCTGGATCTAGCGAAGAAGGAAGAGCTTGAGGAAGTTTACATCCATGCTTTCTTGGATGGACGCGATGTGTCTCCGGACAGCGCGAAAGGTTACTTAGAACGCCTGCAGGCGAAGATTGAAGAGGTTGGTGTAGGCCGTATTGCAACGGTTCAAGGCCGTTATTATGCAATGGACCGCGACAAACGCTGGGAGCGTACAGAGAAGTCTTACCGTGCAATGGTATACGGCGAAGGCCCTCAATATTTCGATCCGATTCAAGCAGTAGTTGAATCCTACGAGAAATCGGTTTATGATGAATTCGTTATGCCAACGGTTATTGTGGATGGAGAAAACAAGCCGGTTGGTCTTGTGGAATCCGAGGACGCCGTTATTTTCTTTAACTTCCGTCCTGACCGTGCGATTCAATTGTCGCAAGTATTCACAAACGAGGACTTCCGAGGCTTTGACCGCGGCGTGAATCATCCAGTTAATCTGTATTTCGTTTGTTTGACGCTATTCAGTGAAACTGTAGGCGGATTCGTTGCGTATTCACCAAAGAACCTTGATAATACGCTTGGCGAAGTACTCGTGCAAAACAACAAGACACAACTACGCACTGCAGAAACGGAAAAATATCCGCATGTTACGTTTTTCTTTAGCGGCGGACGCGACCATGAGCTTCCTGGCGAAACTCGCGTGCTTATTAATTCCCCTAAGGTCGCAACGTACGACCTGAAGCCGGAAATGAGCGCTTACGAGCTTGCAGAGTCCACGGTACGCGAGATTGAATCAGACAAGCATGACGCGATTATCCTAAACTTCGCTAACCCTGATATGGTTGGTCACTCCGGCATGCTGGAGCCTACGATTAAAGCGGTTGAAGCGACGGATGAATGCCTTGGCAAAGTAGTGGAAGCAGTACTTGCCAAAGGCGGCGTTTGCATCATTACGGCTGACCACGGTAATGCTGATATGGTATTTGACGAGAATGGCCGTCCGTTTACGGCGCATACGACGAATCCTGTTCCGCTTATCGTAACGAAAGCAGGCGAGACGCTTCGCGAGGGTGGCATTCTTGCCGATATCGCTCCGACGCTTCTTGATCTTCTTGAACTGGCGAAGCCAAGTGAAATGACTGGCATTACATTAATCAACAAGAATTAAAAATAAAACTTTAAAAGGAGTGTTTTCTCTCATGTCAATTATCGTTGATGTATATGCACGCGAAGTGCTTGATTCCCGCGGGAATCCAACTGTAGAAGTAGAGGTTTCTCTTGAGTCCGGCGGCAAAGGCCGCGCAATCGTTCCATCCGGCGCTTCCACTGGCGCATACGAGGCTGTTGAGCTTCGTGACGGCGACAAATCCCGTTACCTAGGTAAAGGCGTTTTGAAAGCTGTTGAAAATGTTAACACTGAAATCGCTCCTGAAATCATCGGTTTGGACGCTCTTGACCAAGTAGCAATCGACCGTAAAATGATCGAGCTTGACGGTACGCCTAACAAAGCGAAGCTGGGCGCTAACGCGATTCTAGCTGTATCGATGGCAGTCGCTCGCGCAGCTGCTGACGCGCTTGATGTGCCTCTTTACACTTACCTTGGCGGATTCAACGCTAAAGTGCTTCCAGTTCCAATGATGAACATCATCAACGGCGGCGAGCACGCTGACAACAACATCGACGTTCAAGAATTCATGGTTCTTCCTGTCGGTGCTGAAAGCTTCAAAGAAGCGCTTCGTATCGGCGCTGAAATCTTCCATAACCTGAAAGCTGTATTGCATGACAAAGGTCTTAACACAGCTGTTGGCGACGAAGGCGGCTTCGCTCCTAACCTTGGTTCGAACGAAGAAGCAATTACAACAATCATCTCCGCTATCGAGCGCGCAGGCTACAAGCCAGGCGTTGACGTATTCCTCGGTATGGACGTTGCTTCCACTGAGTTCTTCAAAGACGGTAAATACGTGCTTGCAGGCGAAGGCAAATCGTTTACACCTGCTGAGTTCGTTGACCTTCTTGCTTCATGGGCTGACAAATACCCAATCATTACAATCGAAGATGGCTGCTCCGAAGACGATTGGGATGGTTGGAAATTGCTTACTGAGAAGCTTGGCGGTAAAGTACAGCTTGTTGGTGACGACCTGTTCGTTACGAACACTGAGCGCCTTGCTGACGGTATCGACAAAGGCGTGGGTAACTCGATCCTGGTTAAAGTTAACCAAATCGGTTCGCTTACTGAAACTTTCGATGCAATCGAAATGGCAAAACGCGCAGGCTACACAGCTGTTATCTCTCACCGTTCAGGCGAGAGCGAAGACAGCACAATCGCTGACATCGCTGTAGCTACAAACGCTGGCCAAATCAAAACAGGCGCACCGTCCCGTACGGACCGCGTTGCAAAATACAACCAATTGCTTCGCATTGAGGACCAATTGGGTTCAACTGCTCAATACGCAGGCAAATCAGCATTCTACAACTTGAAAAACTTCAAATAAGACGCATTTTATTTTGCGGCTTATGGAGAAGGGTATGTCCAATCAATCGGGCATGCCCTTCTTTTTTTAACCTGATAGTTCGATTATGGATGTAGGACATAATAAACAAGTAAAGGATTATGAGATTAGGCGGTGTAGAGCGTGGCGAAACCGGTTGTTGGCATACAGATGTACTCTCTTCGGGATCAGACCGAAATTGATTTTTTGGGCACGCTGGAGAAAGTATCCAAGATAGGTTACACGGCTGTCGAATTTGCAGGTTTTTTCAAAACTCCGGCTATCGAGTTAAAAAGCAAGCTAAAGGAGCTCGGGTTAACCGCGCCCTCTGTACATGTGCCATTAAACTTTAGTGATTCCAAGCATATGGAATCTGACTTTGCCGGCCAAATCGAATATGCCAAGGAGCTTGGCGTGTCTTACATTATTACGCCTTGGGCACCGCTCCCCGAACAGCCAAGCAAAGATAACGTGAAGTATTTAATTGATGTGTTTACGAAATGCGCGCAGCAGGTAAGGGCTGCAGGCATGCAGTACGGGTATCACAATCATGAATTCGAGTTTAAGTTAGTGGAAAAACAGCCGATAATCGATCAGCTATTGTCTGGCATACCGACGGAGCTCATGATGATGGAATTCGATTTGGGCTGGGTTCATATCGCGGGTTATAAGCCGGCTGACTATTTGAAGAAATATAAAAGCCGGGTGCCTTTAGTCCATTTGAAGGATTTCTCCAAAGGTTTGAGGGATGCGGAAATCGGCCAAGGTGAGGTAGGCTATTCACAGTTACTTAGTGAATTGGAGCCGGCAGGCGTAGCCTATATGTTTGTTGAGCAGGAGCAGTTTGCATCGAGCTCGCTTGAAAGCGCGGCTAACAATTATAAATTTCTAAAAGAGCATGGGTTTGCATAAAAGGCCGTACAATGGGGTTGTACTATTGTAATTTGTGCCCAGCTATGGTACACTCGATTTACGTGTTTTTACGGAGCTCCTATGCTGGAGGTGGAATGAATGGATATCTTATTGAAGATCGTGCTCGTTATATTTTCTGTCGGCCTGATTGCTGTTGTATTGCTGCAAAAGGGTAAGAGTGCAGGCTTGTCCGGAGCGATTACGGGCGGTGCTGAGCACCTGTTCGGCAAACAGAAAGCGCGCGGTTTGGATTTGTTCTTGCAGCGTTTGACAGTGGCACTGGCAGCTGGCTTCTTCATATTAGCGCTTGTTGTATCTTACTTCGTAAAACAATAACGTACACACACGCAGAAAGCGAGGATATTCCTCGCTTTTTTTGTATTTTCATCATAATCACGGATGCGCGGGTTCCATTTCGTGTATACTACATGGTATATGATAATCTATCAACCTGTTGCAAGCGAAGCTAGAGTATTTGAACAGGTTTCTGAGGAGAATAAATAATAATGACCAATCACGAGCAGGAACTGCTTGATTTTATGAAAGAAACGGCTTATAAGCCGATGACTTACCAAGAGCTTGAGAAGCATTTTGGCATTGAGGGAGCTGCGGAGTTCAAGGAATTCCTTAAGCTGCTCAACAAGCTGGAGGATGAAGGAAAGATCATACGGACACCGAATGACCATTACGGCGTGCCGGAACGGATGAATTTATTGCGCGGCAAGCTGCAGTCGCATGCGAAGGGCTTCGGTTTCCTGATTCCGGATGAGAAAGATCACGGCGACGTGTATCTGCACGCGAATGATCTGAAGAGCGCGATGAACGGCGACATTATTCTCGTTCGGGTCACTTCAAGGAGCGAGCATGGCGGACGTATGGAAGGCGAGGTCGTCCGTATTGTCGAACGGGCTGTAACGCAAATCGTCGGTACGTTCGAGGATCACGAGGTTTATGCTTTCGTCGTGCCGGATGACAAACGGATTAACCGCGATATTTTTATACCTAAAGGCGGTTACCAAGGCGCAGTTTCGGGCCAAAAGGTCGTAGTGAAAATTGTTTCATATCCGGAAGGACGATCTGCGGCTGAAGGGGAAATTGTCGAAATTTTAGGACATAAAAACGACCCGGGCGTCGACATTTTGTCGATTATTCGCAAGCATCAGCTGCCGGAGGGTTTTCCGGATGAAGTAATGGGTGAGGCTGAGGCAGCACCGGATTCCATCACGGATGAAGAAATCGTGCAGCAAGGTAGGCGAGATCTGCGCGGAGAGGTCATTGTTACCATAGACGGCGAGGACGCCAAGGATCTGGATGATGCCGTGCATGTGAAGCGGTTGGAGAACGGCAACTATTTGCTGGGCGTACATATTGCTGACGTAGGCTACTATGTAAAAGAAAATTCAGAGCTTGATCAAGAGGCATACCGCAGGGGCTGCAGCGTTTATTTGGTCGACCGCGTTATTCCGATGCTGCCGCATCGTTTGTCGAATGGGATCTGCTCACTCAATCCGAAAGTTGATCGTCTGACGCTTTCTTGCGAGATGGAGTTTGATGCTGAAACGCTGAAGCGTGTGCGCCATGATGTGTTTACGAGCGTTATCCGTACGAAAGAGCGGATGACCTATACGAATGTGAAAAAAATATTGACGGCGAATGAGGAAGAACCGCAAACAGAGCTCAAGGAGCGTTATGCGGATTTACTGGATATGTTCGGTCTCATGGAGGACCTGGCCATGCGCCTCCGTTCGAAACGGATGAAGCGCGGCGCGATTGACTTCGATTTTCAAGAATCGAAGGTCATTGTGGATGAGAACGGCAAAGCGGTTGATATCATTAAGCGTGAGCGTTCTGTAGCAGAGCAAATCATTGAAGAATTCATGCTAGTTGCGAATGAAACGGTTGCTGAGCATTTCCACTGGCTGCGCGTTCCATTCCTTTACCGGATCCATGAGGACCCGTCGCAGGAGAAGCTGCTTAATTTCGTGCAGTTTGCGGCGAACTTCGGTTATGTCGTGAAGGGTAAAGGCAATTCGATTCATCCTAAAGCGCTGCAGACACTGTTGGAAGACATCCGCGGCACAAAAGAGGCAACCGTGATTTCGACGGTCATGCTTCGATCCATGAAGCAGGCCAAATATGATGCGGAGAGCCTAGGACATTTTGGGCTTGCGGCAGAATTTTATTCCCATTTCACATCGCCGATTCGCCGTTATCCCGATTTGGTTATTCACCGCGTGATTCGCGAGGTGCTGGATGGCAAGGGCCAATTGACCGAGGCGCGTCATGAAGCGTTGACCGCGCGGATGCCGGAAATCGCATCACATTCGTCTGAACGCGAGCGGGTGGCGGTTGATGCGGAGCGCGATACGGAGCAGCTGAAGAAATGTGAATTCATGCTCGATAAGGTCGGCGAGGAATTCGAGGGTATCATCAGCAGCGTAACGAGCTTCGGTATGTTTATTGAGCTGGAAAATTCGGTCGAAGGCTTGATTCGTTTGAGTGATATGTCAGACGACTACTACAACTTCCATGAGCAGCATATGATACTTGTCGGCGAACGCACGTCTAAAATTTATCGGATTGGCGATGAAGTAAAGATTCGCGTTACTCGTGTCAGCATGACGGAGCATACGATCGATTTCGAGCTTGTTGATATGAAGCCGCGCAGCGGCAAAGGCATTCCAAGCAGTTTTGGCGGTGATCGCGGAGGCAAAAAACGTGGCGGCTTCGGTGATCGCGCCGGAAGCGTTGATCGCGGTCGAGGCGGCAAGGGCCGCGGCGGAGCGAGCGATGGCAATCGCGGTGGAAAAGGCGAGAGCGGAGCAAGCAAGGATGGCAGAGGCCGCGGGGGAGCAGGCGATGGAAATCGCGGTGGCAGAGGTTCCGGAGCGGGCAGCCAAGGCGGAACAGGCGAGAGCAATCGCGGCGGCAAGGGCCGCGGCGGCAAAGGTGGCGGCCGCGGGGGATTTGGCGGCGGAGTCGACCGCAGCGTAGTCGGAATTGTCGAGCAAGCCAATCCGTGGCGGATCGATGCGCCTGACAGCGGCCGCGGAGGCGGAAAGCGGCGCGGCCGGGGTGGCGCCGGCGAAGCCGGAGCTGGCGTGAACGACGGCGGGAATTCGCCGGCGGATCGCGGGCCGGGGCAAGAGGCGGATATGTCGCCGGGCCAAGGCAGGGATCAGTCGCGCGGAAGCGGTAGCGGATCGCGGACGGATATGTGGGGCCTGCCCATCCGCAGCGGCGGCGGGCAAGGCGGTAATGGCCGAGGCGGAGCCGGGAAGCGGCGGAGCGAAGGCAGTGGCGATGCGGCGAAGCGGAAGAATACGTCGCCGAGCGGTGTGTTTAATGGCGAGCGAAATGCGGATGCGACAGGCGCGGAAGGCAGCGGCGGCGCTCCAGGAAAGAGCAAGCGGAAGAAGAAAAACGAAGGCGGAGGGAACGCTACGGCTGCGTTCGTTCGCAAGAATCGCAAGTAGAAATTAGGGGCGGCGGTTTCCGATCTATGACATAATTGGAAGCCGCCGTGATCTGGACAATATGGGAAAATATATTTAAGCTCGTCGCTTGCTTTTTAATTCTGGGTATAGTACACTCAAATCAATCGATAATATGAACCTGAATTCACATATTGAAAAGGGTGTCATTATAGTCATGAAACCCTTTCCAATGTGTGAATTTTTTGTTTAAAGACAAACCAGGCGCATATTAATATTATTTTTTTGGAGGTTTTTACACATGCAACAAGGTACAGTTAAATGGTTTAACGCAGAAAAAGGTTTCGGCTTTATCGAAGTTGAAGGCGGCAACGATGTATTCGTACATTTCTCCGCAATCACTGGCGAAGGCTTCAAAACTCTTGAAGAAGGACAACGCGTAGAATTTAACGTTGTTCAAGGCAACCGTGGACCACAAGCAGAAAACGTTGTAAAGCTGTAGTAGCTTACGAACGTTGATAAAACCGCCTTTGACCTTACGGGTTGAAGGCGGTTTTTTTGTATATAAATAAGCTTGTGTTTTTGGGAATAGAGGCTGTGTATTACCGAATTTGATCTAGAATTTGACGCGCCGTCCGGACAAGTGCGCCATCGATGGGTGCCGTGACTCCACCGTTTCTTACACCCGTTCCAAGGTGTACGGCTTGCGATTTCGTTGCTGCCAAGAAAGCAGGTAAGGAAGCAACGGTTAATCCACTTCCTGGCATTATAGTTATAGCATGTCCATAACTTTGATCATTCAACCTAATGATTTGATCGACGGCATCAATCACGCTTGGTTTTCCGCCTGAGGTGAGCAGCCATTTAATTTGCAGGTATTTCATTAACGTAGACAGTGCATCTTCTTGGTCGGCAATTTCGTCAAAAGCACGGTGGAAGGTGATAGGAAGGTCTCCGGCTGCTTCCAGCAGTCGCTCTAAAGCTCCGGTATCAATTTCCCCATCCGGGCGCAGACATCCTAGAACGAATGCATGAATACCTAATCGTCGGGCTTTTCCCATATACGCAATCATGTCACGCAAATCAGCTTCATCATAGACAAAGGACTGGCTGTGTGGTCTCACCATGACATGTATGGGAGTGGTTTTGGGAAAGGGCGTACTGTTTGATTGTTCGAGTCGTTTAAGAGCTTCAACTACCGCAACGATCGTATCTTCATTGGGGCTCAATCCCCCTTGATCAAAGGCTGAGATAAGCTCTACACGGTCCGCACCGTGCAATGAGGCTGTAACCGCTTCATCGGCTGTAGTAGCAATGATTTCAAGCAGCATGGGAATTCTCCTTTTTTGGCAGGGCATTAGAGAAGAATGCTTAACCGCTGCCTTGATTTCCGTTCCTAAAGTTGTTACAATGAACACCAGAATACGTGCACCACTATTTTAGCTTAAATAAGTCGAGGTGACTAGCATGGGTAAGAAGAGTGACGGCAAGCAGCTCGCCCAGAACAAGAAGGCTTCCCATGACTATTTCATTGAGGAAACGTTCGAAGCAGGCATGGTGCTGCTCGGTACAGAAATCAAATCGCTCCGCAACGGTAGGGCGAACATCAGTGATGCTTTTGCTACGATTCGTAACGGTGAGTTGTTCATAAACAATATGCACATCAGCCCGTTCGAACAAGGGAATATCCATAATCCCACCGATCCAACGCGTGCTCGCAAGTTATTGATGCACAAGTCACAGATTCACAAGCTCTTGGGCTTGTCGAAGCAAGAAGGATACGCTATTGTTCCTTTGAAGATCTATGTGCGCAATGGATACGCGAAGCTGTTGATTGGACTAGGTAAAGGTAAGAAGCAATACGATAAACGCGATACGGCAGCTAAGCGTGACGCTCAGCGTGATATCCAGCGTGCCTTGCGCGAGAAACAGAAGGTCGCTCGTTAAGCGGTTATTTCCATGGAAGCAAACAGCCATTGCTGCCAATAACAAATATGCACATATGCTGCGCATTCGTGTTATACTAAGGCAGTAGCAACGGCAAGACAAACAAAGTGAGTAACAAAGTGAGTAATCAAGCAAATGCATTCGTGCTAGACAATCGGAACGGCCTGCCAGATGATCTGATCATTCTGACAGTAACTGCTCCTTAATCCTAAAGCTTCAATCGAGCTAAACGTTAGTGCCGAGCCTATACATGAAAGTCGTGTAGATCTGCAGCTAGCCGTTTATGCAAAATTGGGGGCGTTTATGGATTCGACGGGGATTGTACGAGCGCGGGTTGCGGGTAGCAGGGAGTCGTCTGCTTCATCAACGCTAAAGCCTATTAAACGGCAAACAACAAACAAACTACGCTTTCGCAGCCTAAGAAACTGTGTGCGTGCTTCTACCCAGCATCGTCCATGTGACTGGATTAGGGGCTAACAAGTAGTGGAATACGCTGTCTCATCTCCGCCTGCGGTGAGCTGAAGAAGACAATCAGGCTGACCCAACGTATAGCCGGTTACGGGGCGATACTCGGGTGACATCAAAACTGTGACTACACCCGTAGAAGCCTGTGTGGCGTGATCTTCGGACAGGGGTTCAAATCCCCTCGCCTCCACCAATATGAGAAACCCGACCTCGTGAGGTCGGGTTTTTGCTTTATAAGTGTTGAGAATTTTGATAAGATGTACATACGTTATAAAAGTAATAACCGTTATAAGGTATAACTGGTTGAAGGCCGATCATAATATAGGAAGGAGAATGAATATGAATGGTGTGATCAAAGTGACAAATGATAGGCAGAATATGAAGCGTTATTCACGCAAAATCGGAAGAATGGGCAACAGCTTGGGAGTAAGCTTGCCAAAAAATCTGGCTGAAAAGTTGAATGTCTCACAAGGCGATGAGATTGAATTTATTGAAAATGATCGTGGTGAAGTGGTATTGAAAAAGGTTCGGCAAGTTCAACTCCCCGATAATGTAAGACCAGAAGTTCTTGAAGCGTTCTTTGACGTGTTTGAAGAAGATGAAGGTATCCTTGAGGATTTAAGGGATAGATGAAATGACAACATTCCTAACCAAAGAAGAGGTTATTTCTGCCCACTACTTCATGATGAAGAAAATGAACGACGCAGACCAAGCGGGTGTGAAGGATCACGGCTTGCTGGAATCTGCGGTACATAGACCTCAGCAAAGTGTTTTTGGAGAAGATGCTTATCCAAATTTATTTGACAAAGCCGCTGCCCTACTAGAGTCTCTGGTGAAGAATCATTGCTTCCACAATGGCAATAAACGGACAGCCTATCTGGTTACAAAATCATTCCTTATGTTGAATGGAAAACATCTAAGAATGGAACGTAAATACGCAGTGGAATTTATCGTAGATATTGCAAAAGGAATTCATTCGTTGGAGACTACAGCAAACATTTTAAATGAACATTCTGTCGACAGATGATTCATAGGGGCGTTTGCTCGGGTGACATCAAAACTGTGACTACACCCGTAGAAGCCTGTGTGGCGTGATCTTCGGACAGGGGTTCAAATCCCCTCGCCTCCACCATGTAAATCCACAACCGCATGAGGTTGTGGGTTTTTGCTTTTCCTTAAAAGCTGAAAAGCAACCCTCAGAATTAACACCTCATACTCCTTGTAAACTATCACCTTTTCTACATAGCTGTTAATGAATTTCCTGATCACAGGGATATTGCGATCGGCGACATGATCTTTAAATAATGTAAGCAATGACGGAGCGCATCCTCTGTAATGACCGTTTGTTGCTTTTTCGAAGAATGCTCGAGGATAAACTGCTCCAACTTCAGCTTCTGTGCTTCCAATTCCTCCAGCTTACTTAATAGGGATGCGTTGGACACGCCGCTGGGACAGCGCTCACGATGTTACTATAGCGAGATGGTTATCTGGTTATAACCGTATCCGGCCATGAACATACTTAGCTTGAACACTTGTAGGTAGTAGAGAGGTTTTCCGCTTTCCGCTCGATTGTCAATCAGTTGCCATAGCGCCATTTGCAGCTTGACGCCGATGGCTCGGTCTATGCTGGATCGGAGAACACTCGCTTCCATTCTTCTAATGGTTCGATGGGGTATCTGGAGAATGGGAAGCGGGACGGGTGCTTGTCGATTCGCTCCTGGATGATCGCGGCGACGGCTCGATGTTCTTTTTTATTGAAGCTTATAGACATTTTTGATCACTCCGTTTTTAAAATAAAGCGAAAGTGTCGTCTTATGCAACTTGTTGACGTGAGTGGTCTGGTCAAGGCCCTGATACTCGAATTGTTACTTGGAGCAAGTGAGAATAAGATAGAGGGGCCGAACCCAGGTTCGATCCGCACGTAGAGAGCGATGAGATGCTTCGAAGCGAAGGTACAGCGTCTCGGCCCCCCATCATGTAAATCCATAACCGCATGAGGCTGACTTTAGTTGGCGAATGTGGTAGCAACGAGATGTTTGCTGCATGTTACAATATATCGTTGGGAATAATGAGTCTCAAATTTTCGATTTTTAATTTTTATCAGAAAGTGAAGTTTGACAAGAAATATCTTATAGGCATGCCAATAGGAGAACTCTCAGTTTTTCTCTTGGATTTAACATACGATGATGCTCTAAAAACGATTGCCAGTGCAAATAGCGGTTCAAATAGGGCTGCGCTACGCCTCTCATATTTGTATACATCATATCGAATTTGGATTGAAAATATTGTACGTTCCTGTTATGGTGCAGCACTCGCTGACTCGTCAAGGAGGAGTTGACGTGAGAGAGCCGTCTTCCTTTCAAGGATATGAACGTATCAGTTCTAATGAGCTGTCGCTTGGTTTTTAACGCATCAAGTAGAATTAATGAGACTTGAATGCGGCCACGTCGATCATATTGGAAATAGATTCGCTGCGTATAAGGCACAACAGAGCTGCATCGACTACGCAATCCCTTATGCGAAGGGTTGATTTCGCGAATTGATGTTTCGATTAGGACTTCTGAATCGACGTTTAAGTCAGCGACGAGGTCAGTCATATATCGTTCTATGTATTGAAGCACCAAGTGCCGCCAAGTATGAGCGGTAGTCGGACTAATATGTAGTTCTTTAGCAATTGTTCTTATAGGAGTACCCTCCAGCATCAATCGGAGAAAAGGGATGAAATGATCACGCAACTTCCGATTGTGAAACAATGTTCCGGTTAAATCATTAAAATGCAGATTGCATGGTTTACAGAAATATCGGCGGCGCTGTTTTGCGGAGTCAAAAAATCCATAACTGGTACTTGTTCCGATCTCATTGCATTGAGGGCATACAATATCCCCGGAAAGATGCTTGCGATCCCGGATTTCGTCTACATGAATGGCATGGAGTTCGCTGAATTGTTGAAGTAAACGGCCTTTCTTCTCTTTTGTAGCCGTTATTAACTGTTTCCATAACAGATTTTCTACATTCGATTCATTCAACGTAAGCCCACCCTCCATTTAAATGTATATTAATTCCATAAATTAACTATAATCGATCGAACTGATGTTTGGCAACTACAAATTGTAACATTGTAATAGGACTGTGAACCTTTCCAGGCTTAACCGCTTGCCAAATCACATTAATCTACTCAAGATGGTAATTAGTGAAGAAGTGTTTGATGGGGGAGAGCAATGGACATGAATACACATAACCAAAAGGCAGGCATCTTGGCTCAGTCATTGCGGGGCATCCCGGAATTAAAATATGTTAATGCGGATAATGTCGTTCGATATCGAGCAATTATGAGATATTGTTACCAGGAATATAAGAGGCTGCGCTATTGGCTGAAACCAGAGGATGTGCATGAGGCGCTCGTTGTTTGGCAGGTGTGGCCGGGCTATACACTTGAGATGTGTCAGCATGATCTGGATCAGCTTGTTGAGTGGAACAACCTTACAGCGCGGCATGATGGTGGACGCTCTTCCACGTTGGAAGAATATTTGCGGAAAAAGATGCAATATTTTATGCGGCCCTATTCGATTGAGATCGAGCGGCTTCTGGAGACGCTGGAGAAGGTGACCGGCTTCGGTGGATCGCTCGAGTCTTCCCTATTCGATCGGATTGCGGACGGTTTATTCACGATTCGGCGGGTTGTCGATGAAATCTCCCCAGAGGAAGCTCTTGATATTTGGCAGAATCTCTACCGATCGTTTGTCAGTTTACATGAGAATGCGGCAGACTACATCGCTAGTCTGCAGACAGCAAGGGCAGAAGAGATGATGGTAACGGAGGCTTTTCTTGTGTTTAAGGAGAAGCTAACTGAATATTTGCAGCAATTCGTTCAGGCATTACAGCGTAGCGCCTATAAAATCGAAGGGAATTTGCTGCGCATAAACGACATTATTCGGGAGCTGTTTCTGAAGCGAGTTGCCGAAGGGGAACTGAATAAGCCGCGTCTGGAGGAAGGGCCTGATCAAGAAGAATTGATGGAGGAGCTTCGACAAGGGTTCGCTAACATTCAGCGCTGGTTTATCGGGGAAGGCAACGCGCATAGTGAGTTGACTTTGTTGGAGAGGGCAACGAAGGATGCTATTGCACGGATTGTACGCAGTGCGATTCGAATACAGGAGCGTAAACGTTCCGGTTTGAGCCGTAAAAGAGAGCTGGAGCACCTTGCCCGCTGGTTCTCGGAATCCGAAACAGTAGAGGATGCTCATTGTCTAGCAGCATTCGCGTATGGCTTGTTTGCGACTCGACACTTGCAAGGAGAAGATTTGCGAGAATCGGATCGGTCAGACATGTCCTCCTGGGAGGAAAGACCTATGATTCGATTACTGCGATCACGCAGCCGCAAGCGCGGTGAACGTCAACGAACAGAGCCTGTTGTCAATAACGGGAAACGCAAGCAGCAAGAGCGAGAAGCGTTCAAGCTGCGACAAGCTGAGGAATGGCGAATGATAGAGGGATTGCTGCAGCAAGGGCAGGTGCGGATGTCAGAGTTTGGTGTACTATCGAGCCAGGAACGGATCAGGCTGTTGCAATGGATTAGCCGGTGCATGACAGCCGGAACATCCAGATCATTCATCACGCCGGAGGGCGTACGCATCCGACTGTCGAGACCAAGCGTTGCGAGTGAACGAACGATGTTATATACGGAAGATGGAGAATTGGAGTTGGAAAATTACGAGCTTCACTTTACACTGACTGATGCGTATGTGGAAGCTGCCGCCTCCAGAGAATGACTGTGATTCTTATTAAGCTTTCAGGAGGGAAGAGAGATGGCAACCGGGGCATTGCGAAGAGCAAGCAAGCGGAAGAAGAATGAAGAGCAGGTGGCTGAGCGCAAAAGAGCCGGCATGCACGCGTTGTTGAACCGTCCATGGATTACGAAAGAGGAAGATCCGGACATTTATTATACGATTAAGGATCATTATGAAGAGCTGCGAGGCTGGTTCATGGACAAAGCGGGATTTCCGCTTATTATGACGAGAACGTTGGCCAAGCTGGACAAAACGCCGGTTAAAGCGTCTCCGTGGATGGGATTCGCTGAATTCAGGGAGAAGCAGGACTATATCTTTTTTACCTATAGCTTATGGTACTTGGAAGGAAAGACGGAGTTTGATCAATTTCTGCTATCCGACATCGTGGAGGAAGTGCGGGAGCAGATGCTAAGCGCAGGCCTCGACGCTGATTGGCGTATTTATTCTCATCGATTATCCATGACACGTGCGCTTAAGAAGCTCAGAGCATTAGGGGTTCTTCACAGTGTGGATGGGGATGAGACAAGTTGGGCGCAGGATGCGGAGAAAAATGTGCTCTATGAGTGCTCTCCCGCTTCCCGTTATGTATTGCGGCGGTTTCCACGGGATCTAACAGAATGCAATCGACTAGAGGAGCTTGAGGATCCAATTCCTTATGCAGAAACGCAGGACGGCCAGTCGATGCGTCGAAGACATCGTGTGTATCGAAGGCTGCTTCTGGAACCGGTTATGACGGATCAGGCCTGGGACGAGGAAGATTTGCAGTACGTACTCTGGCAACGCAGAGCTATTATTGACCAAATGGAGAAGACATTCGGCTTTGTGGGCAGACGATACAGGGAGGGGCTCTTGTTCTTTCACCCCGAGTTGACGAGTGAGAGTGAGCTTTTTCCGACGATGTCGGCAGGATCGGATTTAGCTATGCTGCTCGCGGGGGAGCTGCGCAAACAGCTATCCGATACTGCAATGACAAGCAGTAAGCTCTATACAGAAGAGAACGGCACTATTAGAGTGACAAAGGCAGAGATGGAGACGATGTTGTATCGACTTCAGCAGAAACATAAGGAGTATTGGAGCAAAGAAATGCGGGAAAGCGCTTCGCAAGAGTTGGCTGTGTTATGTATGGAACATTTGGCAGAATGGGGGCTTGGACAATGGGAGAGTGATTCCACCTTCCTTGTTTCACCTGTATTAGCCAGATGGAATGCAGAGTACGGAAATGCCGAATTCGATTAATTTGGAGGATAAACAATGGTGTTGATATCGCAAATGGAAGAGCAGACCGAGAAGTCAGCAACCACGGATCGCTGGCAGATGAATCGAGCAGGTATTTTGAATTTCTGGTATTACGATGAGGATGAATTCCAACTGGAGGATGGCCGCTTGATTTTGCGCGGTTCGAATGGATCAGGCAAATCGGTTACGATGCAAAGCTTCCTCCCACTTGTACTGGATGGTGATAAACGAGCGCATCGGCTCGATCCTTTCGGATCCCGTGATCGCAGGATCGAGTACTATTTGCTAGGCGAGGATGACGGAGGCAAGGGAAAGACAGATTCGACAGGCTATTTGTGGATGGAATTCAAGCATACAAGATCAGGTGCATACAAGACGATTGGCATAGGTCTTAGAGCACGAAGAAATGTGTCACAGGTGCAGTTCTGGGGCTTTGTCATAGAGGATGGCCGAAGAGTCGGGCAACAGCTTTGGTTGTATGACCGAAACCGCTGGATCGAGGATGAGGCGCGTGTACCTTATGACCGCAAGGAGTTAGAGGCGATCATTGGTGGTGGCGGAGTCGTTGTCCAAGACCAGAAGTCGTATCAGGATCTAGTGAACAAGCAAATATTTGGATTTGCGGATGTTGATGCATTTCAAGATTTGTTGCAATTGATGATCCAGCTGCGAAGTCCGAAGCTGTCGAAAGATTTTAAACCGTCTGCAATCTATGACATTCTTCATCAAGCACTGCCACCGCTTGTAGAGGATGAGCTCCGGCCGTTGTCGGAAGTGCTCGAGGATATGGATCAGATGACCGATCGACTAGATGAAATTAGACGGCAGCGCAGTGAGATGGCCAAACTGCAAGAACGCTATGAGCTGTATAACAAGCATGTACTCTATACCAAATCGGAGGAAATGCTGGCTGACAAAGTGGAATACGATTCAGTTGCTGCCAAAGTAAGTCAGACCGAAGCGGAGCTGGCACAAGCTGAGCAAGAGAAGGCGGAAGTGGAGGAAGAGCGTACGGTAATTGCACGTAAACTTCAGGAGATGACGGTAGAGCAGTCCGTTCTGGAACAGCATGAAGCAATTGGTAAGCAGAAAGAATATGAGGCTGTGAATGCTGCGCTGAAGGATACGGAGACGCAGTACGAGCGCTCAAATGAGAAGCTCCGTAAGGATCGGATCAATCAGGATCGGTTGAACAATGAACTGGAAGAGGCTCAGTATGCCCAAGCCCAATCGCAGCGCGAGCAATCGGAGCTGCTGGAGGAGCTGGAGGGTGCAGCTGGTGACATGGAGTTTACAGAGCATACGATCTATCATCTCTACTGGGCTACCGGCGTGCCGCAAGACGATGCGTGGAAGGAAGCGTGGCGAAACGATATTCGGTGCCATCGAGAACGGGTGGAGCGGGCATTAGCGAAAGCAGCACAGGAGAGGGAAGCCTCGGCAATGGCCAAAGAACGCGAAATCGAGCTTGGTGAGGCTAGTCTGGCTAGGGATGAGGCAGAGCGCGACAGGAGCGATAAAGACAATCGGTTGGAGGATCAGAAGAATGTGCTGAAGGATGCGCTGCTGTTCTGGCAAAGCAGATTGGTACAATTGCCATTTGTCTCGGAGGATATGAGTGCAGTGTTCTCAGCGATTCGTCAATTCGGTGCGGAGCAAGTCTCGTTCGAGCCATTGCGGGAAACGATGCTGACCCGTTATACGAATAACCGAGAATCGCTAGTGGATCAAAGGCTCGTCATGGAGCAGGAACAGAAGGAGCTGCATGATCGCCGCGATCAGCTCGAGCAGGAAAAGCTTAACTGGGAGCAGAGCAAAGAGCCGGAGCCTGCGCGCATCGAAGCAAGAGCACGTTATCGGGGGAGGAACGTTCAGTCGGGCGCTCCGTTGTATGCGGCGTGCGACTTTCGTCCCCATGTTTCAGAGAATCTGCGAGCTAAAATAGAAGAAGCTCTTGAACGTACGGGGATGCTGGATGCGTGGATTACACCGGATGGCAAGGTTGGCGCTTGTGAAGACGGGGAAGAAGAGTCGTGGGTTATTCCACACCCGATTGAGTTCGGTTACACGCTCGCTGATTTGCTGGCTCCGAACGTACCGGAGAACAGTGCATTAACGAATGAAATGGTCGATCATGTGCTTAGAAGCTTTCTATGGGATGAAGACGGGAGCCTGCTGGATGAGGGTGACTTCAACAGTATTATTACAGGCAGTGGCTCCTATCGTCTTGGAGTGCTGGCTGGCCATGCGGCGGTTAAGCCCCGCGCCGAGTTTATTGGCAAGGAAACGCGAAAGCGGACTCGCATGCTGGAGATAGAACGACTTAAGGCGATTATTGCTCAAATCGATATCCAGCTACAAGAGAGCAATCGATTGATGCATGAACAGCTGGAGCGGGAAAAACAACTAATCGCGGATCGGGATGCTTATCCAGGTGGGCAAGAGCTGCTTAACGCCTTGCAGGAACTGAAGGAGGCAGGCTACCGTCTGCAAGCCGCACAGGGGCAGGAGGTGAAGGCGCTTGAGCGCTATAAAGCCAAATCCGAAGAATGTCGGTTGCTGCAACGCGAGCTGCACGATCTGACGACGAACTGGACGAGACTCAAACGAGAGAAGGAGCTGTCTGAAGCGATTCATGTTATTCGGGATTACGAGAGTGCTTTATCAGATATTTTCTCCGCTTGGCGGCAGTTTATGGATACCCAGGCTGCCGCATTGCGGATGCAGGAGCAATTGCAAACGATCCGACTGGAAATGGAGGACGAGGAGGATTTCGCTGATGTGCTGGATGCGCGGCGTCGGGATCAGCGTGCGAAGTCAGAAGCATTGAGACGTGTTATTGAGGAGCTTGGCTTGGCCGACGTGGCAAGAAGGCTAAATGAGATTAGAGAGGAAAGCGAAATTTGCAGGAATCGCGATAAGCAGCGAGCTCGTGCGCTTGACGACTTGAAGGATCAGGTGTCGCGTGCAGACGCCAGACTTATGTTGCTGCAGGAGCAAGCGGATGGGTTACAGATTCAACTGCAGAAAACGCTTGAAGGGCTTCAGCTAGAGCTGGGCAGAGGGCTTGTGAAGGAATGGCGGGAGAAGCTCGTATCAAATCCGATCACGGAGAGCTCTAAGCCCGTGTCTGCGCAGGAGCCGTTCCAGTTGATCGCGAAGCAGATCAAGTTGGAGTACGAATCGCTATTCTCCAGAAGAAAAGACGAGAATGTATCGAACGCTTTGCTAATGCAGTTTAACGCAGCGCGAATGCTATTGACAGAGTTTGTGCTGCAGACCGTTCTGGACGAATTGACGGGGCGAATTCTCGTTGTATCGATGCGCAATCCGCATCAGCCGTTGCCCCCGCAAGTCATATTGGAGGAACTGGAGGAACAAGAGAAAGAACAAGGTGCGCTCTTGAGCGAGCGTGACCGAGAGTTGTATGAGGACATTATTTTGCGTAGCGTAGGCAAAGCGATTCGGCAAAGGATTCATCGGGCAGAGCAGTGGATTCGCGAGATGAATAAGTTAATGGAAGCAAGGGACACTTCTAGCGGGCTTCGTCTTAAGCTGGAATGGGGGCCTAAGGCAGCGTCCGGTGAGCAACAACTGGATACGAGTGAGCTGGTTGAGCTTCTAAAGCGCGACTCACAGCGATTACGGGAAGATGAAATCGAGGCGATGATTCATCACTTCCGTTCTCAGGTACAAGGGGCCAAGCAATCAGCGATAGACGAGAAGGAGTCGCTTCGATTGCATTTGTACAGTGTACTGGATTATCGGAATTGGTTCCAATTCGAGCTGAAATATAAGAAAGGGGAACAAACCGGCTATAGGCCGCTGACAGATGCGCGCTTTAACGTCATGAGCGGCGGGGAAAAAGCTATGGCAATGTATATTCCGCTGTTTGCCGCTACATCTTCTCGTTATTCGGATGCTAGACATGATGCGCCGCGATTAATCTCGCTTGATGAGGCTTTTGCAGGTGTCGATGAGGAAAATATGCGTGACATGTTCAAGCTGCTTACGGACATGGGATTTGATTATATGATGACTTCCCAGGTGCTGTGGGGCTGCTATGATACAGTTCCGATGCTCGCTATCTATGAGATTTATCGGCCTAAGGATGTTGATTTTGTCACTTTGTTCCGTTACCGTTGGAACGGCAAACGGAAGGAGTATGTCGAAGGGAATAATACAGTGGTATGAGCAGTCAACGGAATTTAGAGAATCGAACAGTAAGTTATTTCTCACAATCTGGTTTCTACCGCCTGCTGCCAGCCATATGGAGGCGTTACGCCAGCCTGGAGAAGACAGGTGGTCATGCTATCGTGCATGATGCTACGCATGATGAATGTGAAGCGATAAACACGTTTATGGGCTGGAACAAAAAAGCGGGGACTACGATTCGAGTGCCGCTGCTGGATTTCGAGAAGGAATTGCGTGAATCTGTGTTCCCATGCGACTCGATCCCTGACTTGCATAAACTCCTTGTAGGAAAGTTATTGTTAACCAAGTCGGACGAAAAGCTTCTGGCCGAAGAAGGCTGGCAGCAACTCTTTTCTAATGTTGAACGGCAGGCGGAAGGAAGCGAACTTGAGCCAGCTTTGCAGTTCTGGCTGAGTGAGCTACAACAAGGAACCGTAACTGCCGGGTATCGGATGCTGCGTGATCTGTGGAAACAGTCCCCTGCAACAGCTGAATTGGAGTTAATGGTTGCGGTTCGTGCATGGATTAATCGCTTTGCGATAGCCCAGCAACTCGGACGTTCGACTCTTCGATTACCTGTGCTAGCTGCATCGGTATCTGGTGATTCGCATGCGCTGGATCGGACGACACCGGCAGGACGTTTGCTGTTCCGGGGCTTGCGATTTGATCAAGAGAGAAGAATGAGAGATAGCCAGAAGGTAGAAGCAGTCGGCCTGAACGATGATGACGGCGCAGTAGATAGTCTGAGAGCAAGAGAGATTTACCGGACAGCGGGAATTCTGGATGACGATTTGTCATCATTGGTTCACGTTTATCTTCCGGGTAATGGGACTGTTGCTCACCCCTATGTAATGACGTTGAGGCAAGTAGAGGTAATGGTGGAAATACCTCTTGTTTCTGATATATATATTGTTGAAAATCCTCCTGTGTTCTCGACACTGGTTGATTGCAGGGGAACGACGATGGGCGGAGAGCGAGAAGAAAAAAGCAATCATCCACCTCCCCCTTTACTTCTATGTACGAGCGGCCCAGCTAGTGCTGCTGCTTTGAGGCTACTGGATCGTTACATCCGAGAGGAGTCATTGGCGGGGAAGCTGTATTACTCCGGTGATTATGACGTAAAAGGATTAGGAATCGGAAACGTATTGGCTAACCGCTACCCGGACCATTTCGTACCATGGCGATTTGATACTGAAAATTATATTAATGTTGCAGCAACCTTACGAACGGTTCCATTCTCGATCGAGGAGTGTGATCGTTTGCAAGAGACAAGAGCTGCATGGGACCCGGAATTGGCCATTGCTCTCAAAGAAAACGGTGAAAAGCTGTACCAAGAACAACTCATTCTGCTCCTGATGGAAGACTGGAATCGTGCTAGAAAGGTTCTTTAAAGTAAAATAACCCAGCTCTGCTAACGAAGCGGAGAAGGGTTATTTACGAATGCAGCCAGCTCTGCTAACGAAGCGGAGAAGACTACATTCAAACGTATTATATGTGTAAAGATAGAATATTATGTGATACGGTCGAAGTCAAGTGAAACTTAAGTTGGATTAATGGGATATCGGAAAGGAGGGGAGTTCTTTATGAGTTTCCTTATTTATTTTGATGAGGCGAATAAAATTGACCAGCCTGGAAAGGACTATTCCTATTATGGCGCATATGGTGGTATGGATACCACATTAGCCAGTATTACCAGGTCAATCAGAGATATACATAGAACCTTAAATACTAGAAGTGAGCTTCACTTCAGGGAATATAACCATGATCAGTACTTAAAGAAGTATTTTAAAGTGTTGCACTATGTTATAAACCAGGATATAAATATCAATATTCTTATTGTAAGCAATACTGAAGCTCAAGCGATTGCTCAACAGATGAACCTATCCATGTTGGAGCTTCGTAGTCTCCTTTACATCAAAATTCCCGAGAGGTTGTTTTATGGCGTAACACGACGCTTATCGCTGCCTAACAACATAGATGTGAAAATAAGTGTTGATCGAAATGACGAATATAGGGTATTAAGATTGTATTCCAAATTAAAAGAGCAAATGAATGCCCACTCTGTCTATAGAAATAAAAGATATAAAATTGAATCGGTGCGTTCCCATGCGTCTCATGAGTCAGTTCCTTTACAAATTATCGATACATTTATGGGGATGATCGTTTTTCTGATGGAACTGGGTTATATGGAAAAGTCGGATGCTTCGATCATAAAGAGTGATCTTGTATATCGTTTTCTAACCGAGGCTGAGAATATCGAACGATTTCAAAAACAGATAAAGTTGTTTAGATGGGAAGGTAGTGAAGCTCTTTCTGAAATACCAGTGAGTAATTTTCTATCCAGATTTATGGTGTACAAAACTCAATTCGATATCAAAGAAATGACGCGATTACAAACCATATTACTAAATCATCCTGATCGAACAACTCGGGATTATAGAGAACTAATGGAATATCCAAACACTAGATTGAGAATGCTGCTTGGGTATAAAGATGAAATAGAAGGAAGAGGAAGAAATTCATTTTTACAAATGTAAATAATAATGTTGTATTGATAAAAAGGCTTAGTTACTTGACTCTTGCATAATCAACAATCTAAGTTAAAGCAGGCGGACTAGTAGCGTGAGAGGTCTTTAGAGCGCGTAATATGTTGAAAAGCGCTTCGATTTAACGTTGTTAAGCCATCACGCCAAACAACCGCATCATCATTCCGCGGCGCATTGTGGTTTTGCACAGCCACGGTTCGCCTCCACCAATATGAGAAACCCGACCTCGTGAGGTCGGGTTTTTGCTATTCCTTTCTATCCACGCAGTGTTCTTTTATAAGAGTAGAGAGTTCTTGAAAAGAATATTTTTGATTCACCATATCAACGGTCATATCTTCAGCGTCTTTCTGATTCATCACAAAACGATATCCATTCAACTGTAGGAAGATAACAAGAGCTGCAAAGGCTGTTCTCTTATTAGCATTTTGGAATGGATGATTCATACCTAATGATTCAAAAAGAGCAGTAGCTTTATCTATTAGTGATGGATAGGCATCATCACCAAAGGCGGATGAATGTGGACGCAGAATAGTTGATTCCATTAAGCCGCTATCTTTGACACCAACGTGTTCACTAGGGCTATATTTTTGAATCAAAGCTACATTAATCGCAATGACTTCTTGGACAGATAAATAACGTATCCCCATACTAGCGATCATTTAGTCCTTTTAAAGTATCGTCATATTGTTCCATTACTTGTGAGAGGGTTTTTAAAAAATCGGCGCCAATACCAGCTGGTAACTCGACTTTATTTGCTTTGCGAATAATAATTTCTCCATCTGTTTCTTTTATATCAATATGCACAGTGTCACCAACATCCAGGCCGATTTGTTTCAATGCTTCTGTCATCGTAATGCCAAGGCTATTGCCGAACTTTGTAACCTTGCGCTCCATTTCCATCACTTTACCCATAGTATTCACTCCTAATTATACTATTCAACTGTTATAACAATTATACATAGGGTTTGAAGAATAATAAAGCTTGTTTTGTAGTAGCAGAATGGTTTTTTCCTCATTTCAAAATTTTGCTATTGCCTGACTCTTGTTCGACTAGATAGTATAGAGTTAGATAATTATAGGTTAGAAAACAGGAGGATTGGCATGAAGCTGAATCAGATTGAGAATATCATAGATCCGATTATTCTTGAGCGAGGAGAAGTATATCGAGAAAACGGTCATATCCTTTCCATTAATGAAATCGAGCCATTGGTTTATCATGCTGAAGTTGAGGGAAATGATCTATACGATGTAGAAATACAGCTTGGTTCACGTGGTGAAGTCATTTATACATTGTGCGAATGTCCTTACGATAAAGGACCAATTTGTAAGCACGCAGCAGCTGTGCTTTTGGAAATCAGAGACGAATCTAGTAAAGAAAAAGTGGTTTCCGCTCCTAAAAACAAGTCTGCTCCTAAAAAGAATATCGCTGACCAATTGTCTAAGCTCAGTAAAGACGAGTTGATTAAGCTGCTTGTCAATTTTTCCAATGAAATCAAGGAAGTAGAGCAAGCACTTTCTTTGAAATTTATTAATGTCGACAATAAAGAGGGATTAAACCAATATAAAAAAGTAATTCGATCGTCTATTAAGCAAAACTCCGATCGCCATGGCTTTGTTGCATATCGTAATGTTCCCTACGCTGTAGCTGGTGCTGAAAAAGTAATGGAGAAAGCGGAGGATGCATTAGAAAGTGGACATCATCTTCGTGCCGTTGAAATTAGTTTTTGCATTATGCATGAGATGGGAGATCTAATGCAGTCGTGTGATGATTCTGACGGATATGTAGGAGGTCTAATTCAGGTATGCTTAAATGTTGTACAGAATACAGCTAGCCAATTTGAATCTAACTCCTTCATGGATAGGCCAGCCCTATTTCAGCTGCTTCTAAAAGAGGCACTTCATCCAAATTTAGAGGGGTGGAATGAGTGGCAATTGTCCCTGATGGAAAGTGCTATTTATTTAATAACGAATGCTTCGGAAAAGGATTTGTGGAGTAATTTAATCGAAAGATTGGAAAGTCATGAAAGAAACAAATCATCATACAGTTCCTATTTTTCTGAGGAAGCAGCCAAGCTTCGGTACCAAGTCATTCAAAAGCTTGAAGGCGACAGCCAAGCATTGAAGTTTTTACAAGCTCATCTCGACATTACTGCTTTTCGCAAAATGGCAATTGAAGACGAGATAAAGAATCTTCAATTCGATAAAGCACTGGAACTAGCCGAGCAAGGAGAACAAAAAGATACCATTAAAGGGCATCTTGGTCTTGTTAATCAATGGAAAAAGTGTCGCTACGAAATTTATGAGCTTACTCATCAAGTGGAGCATCAAATAAAACTTGCAGAGGAATTCGCAGTATCGGGTGATCATAGTTATTACTTGCGTTTAAAAGAATTGTATAGCAAGGATGAATGGGAAGCAGCATACGAGGGGTTTTTATTCAAGCTAGAAACGAATTGCGATAGGAATTGGAATACAGCTTCCTTATACACTCGAGTCCTTATTGAAGAAAAGGAGACGCTGAGACTGCTGAAATATGTTCATAAGCACAAACAAACCTTATTGGACTACTATCCTCATCTCATCGGCGAGCATGCAGAAGAAGTTTTTCTTTTGTTTATACAAATCATATCAGAGGAAACTGCCCGGTCTTCGAATCGAAATGAGTATCGGAAAGTATGCGGTATTATTCGTCATCTCATTAAGGCAGGCGGGGGAGTCCATGCGAAAGAGATCATTGAGCAACTGTGTCTTACTTATCGGAATAGACCTGCTCTCATGGACGAGCTGCAAAAGATTAAACTAATCTAAATCTTCGGGTGACATCAAAACTGTGACTACACCCGTAGAAGCCTGTGTGGCGTGATTTTCGGACAAGGGTTCAAATCCCCTCACTTGTATGAACCCTTGTCCGTGCAAGACCACAACTTGTAATGTTGGACAGGGGTTCAGTACTAAAGTAACGGGTAGTATAATTGCATTTGGCTTCCAATAATTACCATGGTTGAAATCGTAAGTTTTTGCGACAATCAATGTATTGATCACAACATAAAGGAAGTTGAACTGAATGAAAAAGCTTATTGCCGCGTGCGCCGTAATTGGCATGATTTGTTTTAGTTCGTCTGCTCTTGCGGCCGAAAATATCAGTATTAAGGTAAAGAACAAACAGCTGCAAACAGACAGCGCACCTGTTATCGTTCAGGGCAGGGTGCTTGTTCCGCTTCGCGCCGTCTCAGAATCGCTCGGCGCGTCAATCGAGTGGAATCAACAACAGAAAACCGCTATCGTTACGAAGTGGTCAAAGAAAGCTTCGCTGACAGTCGGAAAAAAGACAGCTCGGGTTGAGAATAGTGCCGCTGGTGAGACGTTTGACGTTTCATTGGATGTTACGGTCAGAACCATCAATAGTCGGGTATATGTACCTTTGCGGTTCATTTCAGAGCAACTCGGCTACAAGTTGGACTACAAAAACAATACCATCTCGATTCAATCGCCGTATGCAGGTAGGTACAATGAGAATTACTTCGCTCAGATCCTCTCAGGTGACTTGTCGAGAAGCAGATCCATTTTGGTAGGTAATATGAGTGCATACGGTTTACGCAATTATGAGCACCCGCCTTTAGAAACTACTTACCCTGCTTACAGCGAGGCATTCCTGTTTCCAGAGGGAGAGGCTTTGCGGTTTTTCATGATCGAAAACAATGAAACCATAACATTATTTGAGTATAAGGATGATTTTTTCGTGGCCACTTGGCAGGCTCACGTCGATGAGATAGAAAGCAATGCCATTGAGCAATTATTTGCGGATAAGCTTAAGGACCGCACAGGATCGACACCAAAAATCAACAAGCCCTTTCTTTATTTCTACGTTAAACCTTACGGGAGTACTGTCCATGGATGCGGCCTGATCGATGTCGATGGAAACTATACAGAAACTGGATACAAAGATGCGACGCATTCATTTGGAACGATTTCGCTCGTGCTTCCGAATGAGGTTCGAAAGGAAATCGTACCAATAACGTAAAGTTGATTTACTGCGGACTGGTTTTAATAAAGATGGCATGACTATGTTTCGGTATGCGGAAAGCAAGCTGCTATTTTGCGTTCTCATCTGGCTGATGAATCGACAGATGTTGTGTGGTCTTCGGACGGGGTTCAAATCCCCGTGCCTCTACCATGCCAATCCACAACCGCTCGAGGTTGTGGGTTTTTGCTTATATAGCGTTTGAACCGAAAACAGAAAAGAGCCAGGCCATGTGTAAGATGGCTTGGCTCTTTTGTTGTTTATACTGCAACTAGCGGGATAAAACTTTTTTAAACACTTGCGTGTTTACATAGGTGAGAGGCGGGGCTAAGCGCCCCCTGCAACTCGATCGTCTTTGATTACAAATGCCAGATGCGGTACACGATGACTGCCGCTTCCGCTCGGGTGAGCGAATCATTCGGCGCAATCTTACCGTTTTTGCCGTTCACCACACCGGATTTTACCAGACCAGCAGCGCTGTCTTTCGCGTAATCGGAAATACTCGCCGCGTCAGGATAAGCGTCTAAAGCTCCGCTCGGTTCAAGCTGCTTGCCGGCTGCCTCAAGCGCACGTGTCGTCAGCACCATCATATCTTGTCGGGAGATATCACTGTTTGGTTTAAACGTATGGTCACCAAAGCCGGTGGCGATCCCCAGTTCCTTCGCGATGACCAACTCATCATAATAATAAGCGGTTTCTAAGACATCGCTGAACATTACTTCATTCTTGCCTGTACCTTGCAAACCAAGTGCTCTTACAAGGAGGGCGATGAAATCCGCTCTCTTGATGGAAGCTGCAGGAGAGAAGCTGTTCGCTGAGGTTCCTTTGATGACATCGCGCGCTGCCATTGCGTCAATTGCTTGCTTCGCCCATGGCACGTTCTTCAGGTCTCCGAAGGTTTTGACAACGGAGGCCACAGCATAGGTACTGAAGTGAGTTGTTTGGAAAACAACCGTTCCGGCTGCCGCATCATATTGGCCGTTCGGGATCGATGTCACATCGCCATTTTCAGCGATGTACCAAACCACGATCGAATCCGGATGGCTGAGCTCTGCTGTTGTCGGTGCATAAGGAACAGAGATCGTCACAGGCGTATTCGGGTTGTTCCAAGCGATGACTTTGCCACCGACTACCATGTTCAGATCCAATACCGGATGGTTACCGATCCGTTCGCGGGCAGCTGCATCCAAGTTGTCTGTAGAAGCCTTGGCTACACGGATGGATACTTGCTCAGCGTTGTCCGTCACATTGGACAGCATGTTGCTTGGAATCTCAATCGTTGCATTTTCTGTCTGCATCGAAAGCACGAAGTTTTCTTGACCTTTCAAGCTTTGAGCCGGCAATTGCACTTCATATGAATTCGCGTTTGATTGCTTCGGCACTTCGATTACGACTTGTTTCTTGCCGTTTACTGCTTGCGCGGCTTGCTCAAGTGCCTTCTTCAGAATTTCGTTGGAGACTGTGCCTGTTACGCGGCCGCCCTCGTTTTTCACTTCAGGGTGAATCGTAACATTGCCGTCTTTTACCTCAACGTTTCCTGTCGACGGGTTAGATCCGTTGCCGATGGTTCCGCCGGGATTAACGGCATTACTGGCGAGGGTCAGTACGCCGTACACGGAAGTGTCCATGTAACCATTGCCGGTCGTATCGTTCCATGCGGCAACGCTTTGACGGGCACCGTCTTTGGCGTCATTAATCTGTACATCAAATCCAAGTTTCTTGTCGCTGCCTGGCGTTATCTTTTTAAACGGTATCTTTACTTCAACCGTATAGCTTGTGCCGGAAACTTTAATTGCCGATACGAAACCGTCTGCGATGCTTGCCGGATTGAATGAAGTCTCGTTGTCAAAGTTAACTCTGTACTGTCCATCGTCATCTTGATAGAATGATGTTTTTGCATTGTTTTCGTCCAAGAAGATTTCTACGGAATCCTGTTCCCATGCATTACCGTTACTTAGGTTAAGCTGTGCGTCGCTAACTTGTACCAAAACATACAAGTTTTGATTATCCCAGAGTGCTTTTGCTACGCCGGTCGCTCCTTGCCATGCCATCTGAAAGCGATTAACCGGTATTTCTGTCGCTCCGCTCCAAACAGCGTCAACGGTACCGTCGATTGAAGGCGTAGCAAAATTAGCGGTTGATTGTTTGGCATCTGCCGAAACAGGCGCATGCTCTTCCATAAATTTATCCGGATCGATTACACTGTAGTAAGCTGGTTTGGCCTGCAGATTCTTATCGAACAACAACGGATTGTTAGCGGCCCTCCAGCTCGAACTGTCATTCAGTCCCCAGAAGGTCACGCGCTTGATATTTGCTGCATGAGCCTTGTAGATCTCAAACAGCTGCGCGTATAAGTAACCCTGAGCATTCGCAAGCTGCTCGGGGAGCTGATAGCTGCTTCCGGTCTGAATATCAAGCTCAGTTATGCTTACTTCTACGCCTAAGGAAATAAACTTCTCTAAGGACAGTTTAACATTGTCCGGGTTCGTGTTTACATTGTAATGCGCCTGCATGCCGACGCCGTCGATGAGGAGTTTGCCAGGGTGAGTCAGCGCATACTTATCGTTGATTTCTTTTACCATGCTGTAAATGGCTTGAGCTTTATTTTGATTATCTTCGTTATAATCATTGTAATAAAGCTTGATATCCCATTCTGGATGAGCGTCCAGCACTTCTCTTGCCGCCAAAAACGCCTGCTCTACGTAATCTGATCCAATGGCACTTAACCAAGGGGATTGACGCAGTGACGCTTTCCAATCCGATGGGTTAGACGGGTTATCGTTCATCGCTTCGTTGACGACGTCCCACGAGATCATCTTGCTGCCGTAATGCTCCATAACCGTTTCGATGTGGGTCCTCATATTGACGAGAGCTTCATCCCGTTCCAAGGGGGAACCGTTTGACGTATTCATCCACGCAGGCGTCTGCTGATGCCATACCAGCACATGCCCATGCATCTGAAGTCCATCAGCCAGAGCCTTATCCACAAGCGCATCCGCAGCGGTAAAGGTAAAGTTGCCTTTCGCAGGCTGCATCTGATCCGGTTTCATTACATTTTCTGCCGTAGCGACATTGTGATGCATCTTGAGAAGCTCAAGCCTAACGCCTTCCAGATCTCCTAACGATATTGCGTTTCCGATCAGGAACTCGTCCTGATAAGCATTTTTGAGCGGAGTTAGATCTTTCTGAATGGCGATGGGGCCCGAGCCTGTGCTTTCAAAGCTGATATCGTCGATATAGAAAGATGCTGTTTTATTATTAGAACTTTCCACATAGATGGTCAAAAATTCGTTGCCTACATTGGTGTAACGGTATGTTCCTTCGAACAAAACCCAGCCGTCGCTGGTGCTGATTGTTTTTGAGGCAAGGTTAACATAACTAGGGCTGCTTTCACCAACCTGCGTAGACAGCTGTAGCTGCGAGCTAGCGGGTGCGATCAGCTTGACCCAGAACGAAATTTTATATTCGGAGCCCTTATCCACATATTTCTCCACGTGCAAGGTCGGCCCATGCCAGCTATCTGATCTGTTCTCTACTTTCAAAGCGTATGAACCGTCGTCGGTATGATTGGCTTCGTTGGTAACGGTGAGTGTTTCAGTTCCTTTCCTGCCTACAAATCCGTTATCCGTTTGATCCTCGAAGGTGATTGCAGCGAAGTCGAGTGCTGGCGGTCTAGGTGTTTCCTCTTCACCGCCGCCAGAAGCCGCCTTTTCGGTAATCAATACATCTCCAATGTAAAACGGAACAGTGGCCCCAGCAGCGTTGGATTGAACGCGTAAGCTCGTATCTTTGCTGGTATCAACCGTGAACTCTTTCGTTAGAGTAAAAGCTTGTCCGGCTGCAAAATCCGCGCCTGCCAACCAGCCGTAGCTGCTCACCGTTTGAAGATAAGCTTGCGCGCCGGTAGGCACAACCACATCAGCGTTTACATAGCCTGCAACGGTCACCGTGTAGGTTTTTCCGTTTGCCAGACCGATGTCGGCGAATTTGAAATCAACCGCATCATAGTCGTTGTTTCTGTTGCTAACAGATAAAGCTGCTCCGTCAGCATTGCCAGCAAATACTTTATCAGTGGATTGCGTCAGGCTGGCGTTGCCTGATTGCGCTGCAGCACCTTTGCCGCTTGCAAAGGATTCATGGTAAACAGGTATTTCCGGCTCTGCAGCTTCCGAGACCGGCGCGAGCCAGCCTGAAGGGATGAGCAAAGTGGCTGCGAGTAAGATCGAGAAAACCTGTTTGAGCGTTCTACTCATTTGTTGCATTCCCCCTAATATAATTTGGTAAAGCAAGTAAAGCGCTTACATAATTTTGGCTTAATTCTCCTTTCCAGAGCTTAATTATAACGTGTATCAAAAAAACGTTTGACTAGAAGAACTATAGAACATACTGTATTTTTTAAATATTGCGTCGAAAGGTTTTATAAAATATGGCGAATTCACACAAGTCACACTATTAATTCTATGAAACGGTGATTATCTATTCTTTAATTGAGAAAAGCATTTCATGCAAAATACGTTCCTAATGATCTAATCGATCTCTAGGAACGTTTCACGAAAAGAAGGCAATGAAGCAGGTAGGTAAGTAGAATTAGTTGAAGAGGGAGTGGAGGTTGGAAGTAGTGATGAGGTTTGAAATGGAAGTTAAAGCTCTAAAGCTTCCTTTGTAATTTTTTTGATATCAATAGGACAATTTGAGCTTTCCTTAACGATGTCAGGTAAAATATGCTTTAAAAAATAATCCACGCAATGCAGTTTTATTTTTTTGATTTTGATAAGCGCTTCGCGGTACATAATTACAAATTCCTTCTCTGTGTTGCCTCTTTGCAATTCCGAAAGGGCCTCGTACACTTGATCAAGTTTATCGGCCACTTCGAGAATGAGGCCTTCGACAGAATCGTCTTTACCCTCGCGCAGTTGCCTGAAAAAAGTAGGCTTGAGCTCCTCAGGAATATTTTCCTCTATAAAAAGAGTAATCATGCCTTCCTCGACCTGCTGGAGCATGCCGCGCAGTTCCAGTGAGTAATGCTTAACGGGTGTTTTAATATCGCCGATAAATATTTCACCGTAATCATGGCTGCTAGTAATTTCGTAAAGCTTTTTCCAATCTATCGTGACGCCATTGCGTTCCTCAATATCTGCCAATGTTTTGGCGTATTGCACAACCTTCCATGAATGAGCGGCTACGCTGTGCTCTTCAAACTTAAACTTGCCTGGACAGCGAATAATACGTTCGAGATCGTTAAGCGATTGAAAGTACGTATGGATTCCCATGACATGTTATTCCTCTCCATATGGTATTAAGTGATGCGTTACAGTTAGTATAGAGATGATTTGTTATTGGACGATTAATTTAATTATGTAAGATATGGAAACTTAAGCGTCGGGATATATTTTTTGGACTGTGGCATATTCCTGATTTCACCAACCATAAAAAACCCGACCGCATGAGGTCGGGTTCATAGCTATTTTCCAAAAGGTGAATCAGATAATAATATTCGAAGAATGAAGTCTTACCGAGGCTTTTGCCTGGATTTCGCTGTGAAAAGAGGTTTTAATGCTAATGAACGAATGAGTTCATTTTGTGTGAACGGTTTTTTTCTGCCCCATTGTATGGCCCTAACCATATAGGGACTTTCAGGATTTTTCATATGGTAGAAGCCTGGTATACGCATGACTCTTGATAGATTTGTAATCATGGGATCAGAACTGAACTTTTGAGCTAAAGCTTTTTGAATGGGAACGAATTTGTTGATAGACCCGCCTTGCAGGACCCAATAGATGTGATATCCGTTTTTAGTTTCGATAATCATCGTATCCTTAATTCGCCGCCTATATTTTTTTATAAACTCTTTTTTCAAAATCGCTACTCTCTCTTTTGTTCGCTGAGCTAGGAGATGATATAGACCTTGTTTATTTCTTTTGATTGTAATGGATAGAATCTGCTCTGAAGGGTCGGATTGGAGTGATTCAATTCTCTGCTGGACTTGTTCACTTGTGTGAAAATGTTCTGAAATCTTGTTTAAGTCAACGTCGATGAATTGTGCTCTAATTTTCTTAAAATCACTTTTTCTAGTTTCGCGATAATTAATCTCCAAAAAAACCGCATAGCCTTTTTTATTTTGGCTGAATACATGGATCAGATCGTTGTTCTTGGAAAAGAGTGTGATGCGAGGCGTAAGTTTTTCTAGCAGTTTTAGAGGTTTATGCAGCGTCATCGCTGGGTAATTTGAAGAAGGACTAAAGCCTAGATTTTTCTGCTTAGCATCATGGACTAAAATAAAATGCAGGTTTTCGTTCTGCTTGCAGCCTAGTTTTTTAATGAAATTGCGTGCATGACTAGAGAACTGTCGCAAAGGTTTGGAATATCTCGTTGAACTTAATCTTCGTGTCACTAAACCACATCCCCTTCAAAACTTGCGTTACATTCTCGGTTCTTATCTAAACAATCATATTCTGGCGAGATGTCGCAAGTGTGAAGGATAGGACCCATTTTTCAACAGGGGATATGGTGTCGTAGGTATTACTTTGTGACACTTGATAATTTCTTAAAGTTTACTAAAAAAATTAATGGCAAACAGGCGAAATTGAATGGCAGCTTGTGATAAAAAATGATTCTTATTCCATGCGATACCGAATGTTCGCTGACAATGCGGTTCCGTTATTCTTAATTGAGCGGTCGCCGGGTTTGAGGCCTTTCTCCCTAAAGAGAGGGGAAGGGTGAAGGTGATGCCGAGTCCCAAGACAGGAGAGAGACTCTGTTGGTTAGAGAGAGAATCTGGACGCGGAATTTTTTTGTTGTATGTATGAGCAGTTTTTTCATGTTTCTTACTTTCCATATCCTCGCGACAGCATTTCCGTTATATGTGAAAGACAGCTTGAATGGGAATCAACAACAGATGGGATTGGTCATTACCATCTATGTTCTCGGAAGTGTTTTGATCAGGCCTTTTTCGGGTCAATGGGTAGATCGGTTTGGGAAAAAGAAAATGGCTGTAATCGGGCTGGTCATTTTTCTTATCGCCTGTATCTGTTATTTCGGCTCTAAGGGGATTTTCCTATTCCTAGTTATTCGCCTTATTCACGGAATGAGCTATGCGGTAGCCTCGACGGCTACGAGCACGGTTGCTTCCGCGCTGGTCCCGGATTCACGTCAAGGCGAAGGCATGGGGTACTTCAGTATGTTTATGAGCATTGCCATGGTTGTCGGACCTGCTCTCGGTCTGTTTCTGTGGAAAGATAAGAACATAAATGTACTACTGTTGGCCGTTTGTGCCATTGCAGCGCTTTCTCTCCTATTTACGATGGTTATGCGGATGCCTCAGGAGAAGCGGGATACTGCCGAGCCTGTTCTGATCGCAGCGCCTATAAAAAGGAAGCGGGGCATAAGCTGGAGTGACTTTATCGAACCAAAGGCGCTGCCGATTTCGTTGGTTGGGTTTTTTCTTGCCTTTTCTTACAGTTCGTTATCTGGATTTATTTCTTCTTTCACGGCTGAGATTCATTTATCCCATGTCACGGGTTATTTTTTTGTAACCTTTGCAATCATGATTGTCTTGTTCCGTCCTATGATCGGCAAAGTATTCGATAAATACAAAGAACATTATCTTTATTATCCAGGGATTTTATTGTTTGCCATCGGCATGCTCTTATTAAGCCAAGCTCATTCCGGAACAATGGTTTTGGCGTCCGGCGTCATCATGGGAATAGGTTATGGGGCCCTCTTGCCTTGCTTTCAAACGCTTGCTTTGAAGCTGGCCCCCGAACATCGCAGGGGGAGCGCTGCGGGAACCTTTTTCTTATTGTTTGACTTAGGCTACGGATTGGGCTCTTATTTTATGGGACTGATTGCTTCCTTTACGGATTACAGAATGATGTATGTTGTCGCGGGGCTCATTACTTTGTTATCCGTTGCCGCTTACTACCTGCTTCATCATCGTCCTCGAGCTAAGCTGCCTATTCAAAACCACAAGGCTAATATAGCTTAACTGCGGTAAGCTGGCACCGATACTCTATCGGTGTCAGCTTGTTTAGCTTTAATTGATAAAAGCCTCATTGAACCTTTACACCCTTGATCAGAAGCCAAAAAGCTAATGACAGCTCTCCAATCACGCCAGGTATGGCTACAATCAATAGGAATATCGTTTTATAGTCGTCATAGTTGGGTAGAAGAAAATGCGCAAAACTATCGATTAAATACCCAGCAGCGGAGAGGATTAAGAAGATCCCAATCAGCTTCGGAATGTAGCCTCCTGACTTGATTATTAAATAACCGACAACCAACAAATGAAATCCGAAAAATACTAATCCAATAAGCCATCCATTGTTAAATGCATTGATCAGCAGCATCACCTGTGCGTGTAACTGCTCTGTAGTGAATACCTTCAAGTATTCAGCACCGCTTAGAAGCTGAAGCACATTCAAAAAATGATACAAGGCGACTCCAAAAATGGCGGTGTATACCAACCTGAACAACGCCGCAAGCATGGCTAGATTTTTATTAACGGGTTTGAGCAGAACATAGAGTGCCCACGTTATCAGCACATCGAGCATAAGCACGATGACAAAGCTAACAATTCCACTCCGAAATAACAGCTCATTGGTTATGATGTTATTTGCAGTTGTTGCTGCATCATCCGGAATAATAAGACCATTTAGAACTGAAAAATTAGAAAACATAGCGAGTACAGCCATAAGCAGCAGTCCGAAACCTGCAATTCTTGCATAATAAATCGGTGAAGCCTCCGTGTTAAGGTTTGTCATTTTCAACCCCTCCATTGCTTGTTAATATTTATAAAAAAGTAAAACATTTCATACATAGTGTATTGTTAACTTAACTAAATGTAAAGTATTATTTACATTAAAGTCCGAAAGAGAGCTGTGAGCCAGCTCATGCTTACATTTAGCTATTCGTATAACAAGCTCTTCTCAAGACGAAGAGTGCCTGACGGCTAACAGCGGCCTCATTTGTTTCCACACTTTTTGCATCAATTTCCAATCCGAGACGGATTGGCCGGGCTCCGGCTTCAATAGGGTTTGATTAATCTGCAGAATGCGGTATTTTATTCCGCTCGCTGTTTTAAGCCGGGTTGACCAGGTAGGGATTAGGTTGGACTCCGTCACGGTAACCCTTCCGTCGGTTTCTTTTTTGACCGTTAATTGGAGGACGACACCGATGTTGGTAGCTGGATTATGGTATAGGCGGGTAGAGATAAAATTGCCAAGCGAGTAGATGGCAAAGCGGTTATCTTTGGTGGCAAAGGACGGCTGAATGACATGCGGATGATGGCCGAGTATGATATGCGCGCCATTATCCAGCAGCAAGTTCACCAGCTTTTGTGATTGCTTCAAGGGGACATGGCGGCACTCCTTTCCGATATGGAGGCAGGCGACGACAACATCGACTTTGCTCGCGAGTCTGCGTACATGCTCGGCAGTTTTCCTATGATTCGAAGGATCGATTTGATTGACCATCCATGCTTTATCGGAAGGCAAGGGGATTTTGTTTGTTCCTTTCGAATAGCTGGCTATGCCGACTTTGAGACCTTTTACATCCAAAATCAGATGGTTCTCGGTTCCAGGATCAGATGAATACGTACCGGTGTGCGCAAGACCGTGATCGTCCAGAACCTGCAGCGTGCGAACTAGCCCCTTCGTGCCGCGATCCATGCAGTGGTTATTGGCTGTGGTCAAGACTTGGAAGCCTGTTTCTTTTAAAGCGGGGGCCAATTCGTCGGGGCAATTGAACATGGTGAAGCCTGTGCGGGGATTCGACTGCGTATAATGGGCTTCCGTTCCTGCGAGCGGCGTCTCCAGATTGCCAATCACCAAATCGGCTTGTTTAAACAGGGGAGCGACGTTTTGAAATATGGATTCAAATGAATAGCTGTTTTTATTTAAATGTTTGGCTGTTCTTAGGATGGGACCTATCATTAAAATATCTCCGGCGGCAGCCAGCTTGAATTCCGTGGACAAGTTATCTGTATCCTTTCCCAGAAAAAAGATTTTGCCTTATTTTATGATGTGCTGGTGTACCTGGTGCGTAACCCCTATGAGATGAATGGGCAGCCAAATTGGTCAAACAACCAAATCGTTCTTTGTTTCTTTAACATAAAATATAGAGCGGCAATAACCAAAGGAAGACATTATGTGTTAGGGGGCAGTATTTTGGAGCAAACAACCATGCGGCAAAGGCCCGTCATCGCGGTTACCGGAAGTGCCGGTAAGACGACTACTAAAGAAATGATTGCATCCATATTGAAAAGGCGTTGGAAAATTTTTAAGTCTCCACGCAATCACAATGCTCCCAGCGCGACAAGACGGCATGCTCGGATGCTTCGTTCTTTTCACCGGGCTGTGGTGGTAGAGTACGGCATGCAATTTTATGGAAACATAAAAAGGCATTGTCAATATTTGCAACCGAATATCGGCGTGATTACGAATGTAGGAAGGGCTCACGTAGGCAACTTTGGCGGGCGCATTGCCGGGGTAGCCAAGGCGAAATCAGAGCTGATCCATTTCATGAAACCGAGCGGTACTTTATTGCTGAACGCAGACGATCCTTCTTCGGATTTGCTCCATACCAAAAGGTTCAAAGGTAAAATCATTACGGTAGGCATTCGGAATAAAGCGGATTTTAAAGCCACCCATGTCTATTATAAAAACGGCGGGATGAGCTTTAAGGTTGAGCTGGACGGCGTGGAGCATTCTTTTTATATCCCTATCCTTGGAGAGCACAATATTTACAACGCCTTGTTTGCCATAGCGATTGCCCATGGTTTGGGTTTTACGCAGCAGCAAATACAAGGCGGGCTTAAATCGTTCATCAGATCAAAGAGCCGATTAATTGTTCATCGTTTGGGCAGAAACGTAAAAGTAATCGATGATGCATACAGTTCGAATCCCGATGCATCCAAAGCAGCTATCAATGTGCTTTCGACCATAGGGGCAAATTCCAAAATAGCCGTACTCGGCTCTATGCTCGAATTAGGCAAGCATACATCCAAGGGCCATCAAGAGGTTGGAAGGTATGCCGCCGCTAAAAATGTCAGTCATCTGTATACGCTGGGCGGTGCAGCGAAGCAGATTGCGGTCGGTGCCAGGGGAGCGGGTTTTCCTGCGAATCGAATAAAGAGCTTCGCGAGCAAGCATCAGCTGCAAAAGGCTTTGCTTCGGAAGCTGGAGCCAGGCACCACGATTTTGATCAAGGGGTCAAACCGTTTACGAATGAGTACGATGGTGAAGTACTTAAAACGTAATGCCGGAAAATGAAAATGACGATAAAAAAACCTTAGTGGCCTGTGAAACGGCGTGCTTCCTTGCGAAGCAGCGAATCACAGGTCTTTATTTTATCGCAGCCTTCAGGCTCCTCCGAAGTTGAACGTGAACAAACTCATGCTATAATACCCTCTAAGAAAACACGGAAGACGAGAAGCCGATTGCGGGGCGAGGGAGACATCATGAACAAAGTCATTTTATTTCTGCGGCACAATTTTCTAGACCGAACGATTATGCGAACGATTCTGATATCGTACCTGCTGGTTAATGTGCTCTTATTGCTGCTGCTGGGCTATTTGTCCATTCGGGATTCCACGAAAATGATTACCGAAGAAATCGTAAACTCCAGCAATAAGGTCATGGAACAGGCGGCGCTCGGCCTTAGCTTTAATCTGGAGGAATCGAAGCGCTCGCTCGTCATGCTGGCCGGGAACTATTCGGTGATCACGATGATGAAGGAGCATCATACGATTGGCATCCGAAACAGGCTTCAGCATGAGCGGAATATCGCGGAAATCGCACAGGGAGTAAGCTCCTATCAAACGTTAATCAGCGACGTTCTCATGCTCGGCAAGACTGGTTATATCAATAATTTGGATGGGAGAAAAACGCTGCAATGGGATTATCCGTTTCAGTCGCAGAATTGGGTAAAAGAAACGTTCCAGACGAATCCGCAGGGCAGCTTTTTCAGCATCGGCGTACACAAACAGGACTATTACCTCTCCACGAATATTACCCGCTATAATCAGCCGGCATTATCCGTTGTTTTACAGGTTAAGGGCTATCAGGGCCAAACGCTCGGAGCCGTTATCGGGAATTTGGATCTTCGCAAAATTAACGGCATGTTCGAGCAGAGCACCTATCAAAATAAAGGCAGCATTTTTCTAATTGACGAGAATCGCCGGATTATCGTTCACAAGGACAGCAGCCAGATTGGCCAAACCTTGAATTTTCCGGGCGAAGAGAAGTTGTATGAGCAGCCTTCGGGACATTTTAAAGAAACGATTAACGGCATTGAAACGCTGGTTATCTTTCAACCTACAGCCATCAGCGGTTGGAAAATGCTCTCGACCGTTCCGATGTCCGACATTACAGACCAATCGCAGCCGCTCAAATCAAATCTTGGCCGCATTCTTTATTTATGCCTAATCGCCAATACGCTGATCAGCCTGCTTATTACGCTCCGCATATCACTGCCGGTGAGAAGGCTGCTTGCCGCGCTTGATCGCATGGGCGAGGACGATTCGCTGTACGTTAAACCCCGCGATTACCGCTACCGGGAGCTTAATCATATTGGGAACAAATTCAAAGACTTAATGGGTCGCATTGATCTGCTGATCAAGCAAAACTATTTAACCCAAATCAGTCTGAAGGAAGAGGAGCTTAAGACGCTCCAAGCGCAGATTAATCCGCATTTTCTTTTTAATACGCTGCAGCAGCTGCAGACGGAAATCGTGTGCGGAAATACGGCAGAGTCGAATCATATCGTCTTATCGCTCAGCAACCTGTTCCGGTATTCCATGAAACGCTCAGAGGAGGAGGTCGAGCTGGAGCGGGAGCGGGAGATGAGCAATGTATCCGACTATTTATACATACTCAACAAGAAATACAATGACGGCATTGCCGTTTCCTTCCTCATACCGAACCGTGAGGTGCTGCGCTGCAAAATTCCGAAGCTGACGCTTCAGCCTATCGTGGAAAATTCGATTCGTCACGGTTTTGGCGATCATATTCGAGAGGGTGCGATTCAAATTAAAGCCGTTGCCGGACGCAAAGGGCTGCTGATCGTGATCGCAGACAATGGGCAAGGCATTGCCAGTTCGCAGGTAGATACACTGAACCGACATATCAATAGTCCGACCCAAAAAATGGATAATATTGGATTATACAATGTGAGCCAGCGAATAAAGCTGAAATATGGAAATGAATATGGGATCCACATTCGCAGCAGACAAACGGCGGGTACGAAGATTTCCATCTTGCTGCCGCTTATTTATTAAATTAAGAAGGCCTCGACGAAAGGAGACACCTTTATGAAGTTGCTAATTGCGGACGATCAACAATCACTCCATACTTTTTTGGATAAAATGATGAACTGGGAGTCGCTTGGCATAACGGAAGTCAAGCATGCTTACGATGGGCGGGAAGCAGCAGAAATGGCTGCAGATTTTTTGCCGGATCTGCTCATTATTGATATTCAAATGCCTCATCTAAACGGGATTGAGGCATTAAAGCAGCTGCAGCAGCTGCCTCATAAACCGAAAGCTATTATATTAAGCGCTTATGACGAATTTGAATATGCCCGTGAAGCGCTCCGCCTAAGCGTATCGCAATATTTGCTTAAGCCGGTAGATACCAATCTGCTGGAGGCGGCGGTTAAGGAGCTCATAGAAGAGACGCAAAGCGATCACGAAAAAAAACTGGAGGCCGTGCTCGCAGGCTTGCTGAGGCAAGATTCCTTGCATGAAGAATGGCTGACGGTTGCCCAGACAGCATTCCATACATTAGGAATTCATCGCTATATCATGCTGACGCTGACAGGCGAGATTTTGAGCAAGGAGGCCTTAGCCTCAGTATTTCAACAGGTTGAGCCCGCCGTCATTTCCGTCATATGCCAACTAAATAAACAGCACTATTCAGCACTGCTGGGCCTATCGGTTAATGAGCGGACGGACCAGCTGACGCTTCTTGGCGAGAGAATAGCTGCAGCATGGCAGGCCAAACAACCGGAAAGCCATATGAGAATAGGGAGCAGCGCAGCTGGGGAGCAGCCGGAGCAGCCGGAGCAGCTGCAGCAGCTGCTTATTCAGAGTAAACAAGCGGCAGCTAATGGCTTTTATGCCGCGGGCACTTTCTATTTGCAATCGGAGCCGCAGCACTCGGAGCAATGGTCACTGCAGCACTATCAGCAATTCGATAAAGCGTTCGAGGAGAAATTTTCGCTAGTCTTCTCGCAAGGGGCATTGAAGGAGCTTGTTGACAGTCTTTTTCATGTGTTTAGACAGCTGAAGCTGGATCCTGACAAGGTGTACAGCTTATGCGTGCACTATTTATCCATAGCCGAACAGATGATGAGGCGTTCAAAGCGGCTCGTCGCCGAATATGAAACGATTACGCTGGACAGGCTGAGAAAATACGGCTCAGCAGATAAGCTGGATGAGTTCTTCCATTCCCTAATTTCCAGCATGGTTGAACAGTCAGATCCCGCTGCCGACCGGACAGAAGAAACGATCAGCAGAATCAAATCGCATGTTGAGCTGCATTATGCGGAGGATTTGTCGCTTCAGTGCGTCTCTGATGCCTTTGGCCTCGACAAGTATCAGCTTAGCCGGATATTCAAGCAGCAATTTGGAATCAACTACTGGCAGTATGTGACGCAGATTCGGATGGACAAGGCCGCTGAGCTGCTTGCAGGCACGAGTTTGAAAAATAGCGCGATTGCAGAGATGACGGGTTTTGTGGATGAAAGCCATTTTAGCAAAACCTTTAAAAAGCATAATGGGGTTTCTCCGAAGGAGTTTCGAGTGGGCAAGCAAGCTCCCTCCTCTATGTAAGCGTGCAACAATGTACAATAAATCACGCAACGATGTAAATTCTCGAGCCCCCGGTAAAGCGTTATCATAATGGTGAAAGTGCTTACAAAAAAATGAAATACAGGGGGAACACAGCATGCGTAAATCAAGCTACATGCTTCTAATTGCAATGATGGCCGTTACACTTATTCTGTCCGCTTGCGGCGGAAACGGGAACAATGGCAACCAAGCCGGCAGCGCAGACGGCGAGGGAACGGGTTCAGAGAAAAAGATAAAACTAAGCCTGCTTTCGTGGAACAACGAAACCGAGATGAAGCCGGTTATTGACGGCTTTACGGCAAAGTACCCGAATATCACGATCGATTTCCAGACGGCACCACCAGTTAAGGATTATATCGCCAAGCTGCAAACGATGCTGCTCTCCAATTCGGCGACGGACGTATTTATTATGGCAGCGGAAAATCGGAATGAGCTGATCGACGGCGGCTACGCGCTTGATCTGACGGACCAAGCATTTATGTCGAAAATGACCGATGCGAGCAAAGGCATGTTCACCCGCGATGGCAAAACGTATGCATTCTCCCAAGCGGGCTGGGTAGGCGGCATTTATTACAATAAGGATTTGTTCGCTAAGGTCGGCGTAACGACGGAGCCAAAAACCTGGCAGGAATTTATCGACCTTTGCATCAAGCTGAAGGATGCAGGCATAGTGCCTCTCTATGACAACGCTGGCGATATTTCTACCATTCAAGGGGCATTGGTTGCGAGCATGACCTTGTCGAAGGATCCTGAATATGATTCCAAGCTGTTTGCGGGCGAAGCCACCTTTGCTGACGGATGGGCAGAGCCGCTTAAGCTCTGGAAGGAAGGCTTGATCGATAATAAAATCATCACTTCAAACATGATCGGTCTTACCGGCGACCAAATGGTTAATGAATTTGCGGTAGGCAATGTGGCCATGATCCAAGGCGGACCGTGGAATATCCCGGCTATTGAGAAAGCAAACCCGGAATTGAAGTTTAGCATGATGGCGGTTCCCGGCGCTGGGGAAGGACAGGAATATTATGCAGGCGCTCCAAACGTAGGTTTTGCCGTTAATAGCAAACCCAAAAACCAGGATGCAGCCATTAAGTTCGTTGAATACCTCTCAACGCCGGAAGGCTTGCAGCAATTTGAGCAGGGTACAGGCCAAATCATTACGATTCCCGGCTACGAAAGCAAGGTGCATCCTGCTCTAGAGAATGCATACAAAGACGGTTTGCTTGCAGGGAAATTTTATCTCCCAATGGTTTCTTGGCCTAGACATCAGGAAGCTCTAAGAAATCAACTAGTCGTGTCTGTTCAGGATTTGCTTGTTGGCAAAGGAACGGTAGAGGACGTAACGAAGGCGATGGATCAGAAGCTTAAAGAGATGGAAAGCAAATAAAAAGAGACGGTAAGCGGCAGCGAGGGGGCAATCCCCTCCTGCTGTTTTACAAAGGAGGGAGCATACGGGATGAAACTGCTGAGATCTTTCCAATACCAAGTTTTTCTCATACCGATTTTACTTTTTTATACGATATTCACGATTTACCCGCTTATCAAATCTTTCTTCTTCAGCTTGACGGACTTTAACGGTTATTCCAAAGATTACGATTTCGTAGGGTTAACGAATTATATTAAAATTTTCAAGGATGCCGCTATCGTATCGGGTATATCCTATACCTTGCTTTTTGCCATATCGACAACGATTCTGACCACGCTGCTTGCCATCGTGCTCGCGTTAGTGTTGGATCGGAATTTTTATACAAAAAATATTCATCGTGCCATCTTCTTCTTTCCGTCCATACCGAGCGGTCTGATACTGGCTTACGTATGGGGCTTCATCCTGTCGCCAATTGGATCCGGCGTGTTGAACAGCGTACTCCATGATCTGTTTGGCGCCGGTCCGCAGCCTTGGCTGTCCGATCCTATGCTTGCCAAGCTTTCCACTATTCTCGTCGCGGTATGGGCAGGGGCAGGCTGGCATGCCGTTCTCTATCTGGCATTCCTGCAGGGCATCTCCAAGGATTATTACGAGGCGGCTTCGATTGACGGAGCGACGCGCTGGCAGCAAATTCGTAATATTACGCTGCCGCTGCTTGCTCCGGCTATGACGATTAGCGTGATGCTGCTCTTAACGGGAGGGCTTAAAGTATTTGAAATTCCGTTCGCGCTTACGAAGGGCGGACCGGGCTTCGAGACGCATACGATTACCCAAGTTATCGTGCTGCGCGGTATTTCCGAGGTACAGTTCGGACTGGCTTCTGCCATGTCCATCGTCTTCTTCCTTATTGTGCTGGCGCTCACCTATTTCCAAGTGACCGTCATGCAGCGCCGAGAGGAGAAAATGCTATGACAGAAACGAACCGTAAAAATTGGCTGCTTGATATTCTGATGCTGCCTGTTGGGCTCATTACGTTTTTTCCTTTTTACTTGATCATCGTGAACACCTTAAAGACGCCTGCTCAAACAGCGATGAATCCAATGAGCTTGCCGACAACGCTTAATTTCGATAATTATGTCCGCGTGTTTAAAGAGGTACCGCTTCTGCAGAGCTTCGGGAACAGCTTGCTCATCACGGTCGTTTCCGTACTGCTTATGGTGCTGATTGGGGCTATGGCTGCTTATCCTGTTGTATTTAATCCGGGAAAAACCAATAAGATCATTATGGGTTATTTGCTCGCCGGCTTCCTGATTCCGTTCCAAACGACGCTTATTCCGCTCTTTGAGCTGATGACGCAGTTTCAACTAATTGACAAGCTGTACGGGCTGATGTTTATTTATATGGGAGGCTCAGTTTTTGTCTTCTTTCTAATGATGGGTTATATGAGGACCATACCGAAGGAGCTGCCGGAAGCGGCCATTATTGACGGCTGCACGATATGGGGTATCTTCTGGCGGATCATTTTCCCGCTGCTTAAGCCGATTACCGTCACGGCTATTATTTATCAGACGATGTGGGTGTGGAATGATTTTCTTGCGCCGATGCTGTTTCTTAATTCATCTGATAATGCCACTCTTGTCCTGCAGGTTTACAAAGCAAAGGGAGAGTTCGCAGTCGACTGGCCATTGTTCATGACACTGACGGTTATCGTCCTTATTCCGATCTTTATTTTCTTTATTCTCATGCAAAAGCAAATCGTTAAAGGCATAGTCGGCGGCGCTGTGAAGGGTTAAGCTCAGCTTACTTGTCCCGCTGCCGGCATGTCGGTACGCTGGAATGAATACTCAATCTAGGGAGACGATGATAATCATGGACGCACCTTTATTTCGAGATCCGATCTATGACGGCGCCGCTGATCCGGTTGTCATATGGAACCGTGAGGCCAAAGAATGGTGGATGATCTATACGAATCGCAGAGCAACGGCGGAAGGACCAAAATTCGCTTGGGTACACGGAACCGATTTAGGTGTGGCCTCTTCGCGTGATGGCGGGAAAACCTGGCTTTACCGGGGCATGATTCAGGGACTCGACATTGAATGGGGCCGGAATACGTTCTGGGCGCCGGAGATTTACTGGCATGACGGCCTATACCACATGTATGTCAGCTACATTCAAGGCGTACCCGTTGATTGGCCTGACCATCGACGCGATATTATGCATTATACCAGCACGAATTTGCTTGACTGGACTTTCCGCTCCAAGCTTGCGTTAAGCTCAAGCCGGGTCATTGATTCCTGTATCCACGAACTTCCAGGCGGCGGCTTCCGTATGTGGTACAAGGATGAAGGCAATCATTCCTTTACTTATGCGGCAGACAGCAAGGATTTATTCGAGTGGAACGTGGTTGGTCCAGTTATTACGGGCCGCGGCCATGAAGGTCCGAATGTGTTTTGGTTAAAAGGTGCCTATTGGATGATCGTAGACGAGTGGAGGGGGCAAGGCGTGTACCGGTCCGAGGATTTGGATACCTGGGAGCGCAACGGCCTCATTCTGGATCAGCCGGGAACGCGCGAGGATGACGGGACCATCGGGCTGCATGCCGACGTAGTTGTGCAAGGTGACAACGCATATATTTTCTATTTTACGCATCCTGGCAGAGACGGGGCGCTTGACCATGAAGGTCAGGAGAAACGTTATGAAAGCAGGCGCTCTTCCGTGCAAGCGGCAAGATTGGACGTGATTGACGGCGTGCTGGTATGCGACCGCAACGAGCTATTTGAGCTCAGCTTATTGCCTGAAGAATAATCGTGATAATCAAAAAGACAAGCTGACGGATGCGATATCCCTGGCTTGTCTTTCTTTTCATGTGTGGCGGCGGATACCTGCTTTCCTCTTACCTATCCGGCATCCGATTGTATAGCATTACTCATTTTTTGCATAAAATCAAAGCTTTCCTCTAGTTCTTTGTTTGTTTCGAGGAGAGTGCATTCCGCAGAAATCATTCCCGTATAGTTTATTGCTCGCAGCATCTCGGTAAACCGTTTATAGGGATACGTGCCCGTCCCGGGCGCCAGCCTTCCGGTATCCGCAATATGAATGTGGGCAATCCAGTCTTTATATTCCATTAATGTTTCCAGCGGTTCATTTTCTTCGTCCATATGATAAAAATCAGCCAGCGCTTGCACAATCGGGCTATTGATTTGTTTTACCAGCTGCACAGCATCGTGCACGCTGTTGATGAAATTGGATTCCTTGCGGTTTAGCGGCTCGAGCGCCAAAGTAACGCCATTTCCGGGCCATTCCTCCGAAATCCATTGCAGTGCTTCCAGCATCTGCTCTTCCGCCTTCTGTCTTGCCCATTCCTCTGGAATCATACGCTGCCTGCCGCTGCCAAGCACGACTATCTTCGCGCCGATCTGGCTTGCTGCTTCGCCTGCCCTGTGTACATATCGGCGAATCCGCTCCCGATCGGCTTGCGGGCCGACGACCATCATACCCTGCGGGAAGAACAGGTTCATGGCCTGCACCCGTAACGGGGAGTCCAGAAACTGCGGCAGTTTCTCTTTTAGAGCATGCTCGTCTTCAAGCGGCAGGGAAGATAAGGGGCATTCGATATAATCGAAGCCTTTGCTTGCCAGCAGCCCCGCCTGTTCAATGCCCATGCACCAGCCTATTTTATTCATAGCCTATGCCTCCTATACAGCGATTTGAAAATTGATTTCATTGTACAAAGAGGCTGGATCAAATAAAATGGTTACAAGTATGGTTTGATGGCTGTGAGTAATCCTTACTAAGGAATGATTGCCGATGCTGGATCGAAATATCATGGACGCATTAATCGAAGATGTCGAGCTGAGGTTTAACAACAGCGGGTATTCCGATCATGAAATTGGCTGGTCGGAGAAGAAGAAGCACCCGGACTATGATTTATGGTATGTGACAAGCGGTGAAGTCACAATTGACTACGAGGGCGGGAGATCCTCGGCTCGTGAAGGCGATATCGTATTCTTCAATCCTGGCGTTACCTATTCCGCCTATTGCATAGATTCGCCCTGCAGCCATATTTTTACCCATTTTGACTTCCCTTTAGGCCAGAGGATCAATTTTTTGAACGATTTCGATTTAATGGGTACGATTCCTCAGCATTATTTTAAGACGGAAGGACCGTTATTTCGCAGCACCTTCGACGCCTACAAGAATAAAGAACCGATGTCTGCATTGCTGCTGAAAGGCTATTTCCTCGTGCTGCTTGCAAAGCTGCTAGCTATCCCAAAAGATAATTCTTTAGTCGCCGATATGTCCGTAGAGCGGACCGTGCATTACGCCAAGCTGAAGCCGGTGCTTCAATATATCAACGAGCATCTAGGCGAGCCTATTCCGGCATCGCTTTTGGCTGACATGATCAGCATGTCTCCGAAGTATTTTTATGCATTTTTCAAATCCAATATCGGATTAACGCCGCAAAGCTACATCACCAAAATGAGAATGAACCGGGCTCGGGAGCTGCTTATGGATAGGAAGCTGACGGTCAAAGAAATCGCTTATCAGCTAGGCTTTTCCGATCCCTATACGTTTTCGAAAATATTTAAACGCTTTCATAAAATTTCACCTTCCCGATTTTCAAATCATACGTAGGCGTGGTTAGCTTCATGGCCGTAATCCCACCCATGCGGTAATGCTTCCGGCATCGCGCCCATCAGCAAAAACAATCAGGCCGAGACGATTGCTGCTCGGTTTCTTTTATAGGTGGTTGTTGCGTATCCTCGATCGATGAAAGGGCATGCGTTGCATGGCTGAGAACGGCACCTGCCCGGGTAGAAGCAGCAACGAGAACGGCTTCGAACATTTCTTCGCGAGTTCCTCCGATTTCCGTATATCTCTTCACATGTACATCAATGCAGTAGGGGCATCCGGTGACGTGGGCAACGGCTATGGCAATGAGCTCCTTCGTTTTTAACGGCAGCACTTCCGAGGAATGATAAATCTCCTTTTCAAAGGTTAAAAAAGCGGCAGCGGCTTGCGGAGAAAGCTTCATAAGTTCGGGAATGCGATTAAGATTTGAGCGGTCGTAATAATGATTCACCTGTATCCTCTCCCTTTCATCCTAATGGATCTACATTCATCTTAGGCTTATTGGGGAGAAGGTTCAGTGACAATGTCACATGTGCATTTCTAAAAAGGTTTTTAAAATCCCATGATTCATTATAGTGATATGTCCTCTGCTAAGAGAGACTGCTCCTTTATTGGCAAAGTTTTTTAGAATGCGGCTTACCACTTCGCGGGAAGTGCCTATTTCGACGGCTAATTGCTCATGGGTTATTCGCAGGGACGAAGGCAGCGGGAAAGTTGATTTTGAAATTAAGTAATCCGCAATGCGCGAAGGCACGGAGTTAAACGCGACGTTTTCCAGAAGAACGGTGACCCCCGTCATACGTTCAATAATCTGTTTGTAAATGAATTGCCTAATCGGCTTGAAGGCGGCCATCCAGTCTTTGAATAGCTCGACAGGGAGCAGCAGCACCTCCGTTTCTGCTTCGATGGACACGGAGGCCTCGTATTCCATTTCTCCCAAAATACTTGCCATCATCAGCACGCAGCATTCGCCGCTTTGCACGCGGTACAAGGTTATTTCCCTGCCCGAAGGGCTAATTTTGTAGACGCGAATCCATCCGCTGACGATAAACATAGCATGTTGAAATAGATGTCCTTCACGAATGGCATGCGGCGTGGCGGGTGTGACAGCAACGAGCTCAGCAGCATTCCACTGTTCATCGGGTACGCAGGAGAAACAGGGGAATAGTTGATGAATTTGTTCTATATGGCGGGATTTTATGGCTAAACTCCTCCTGTCGAGAGCTTTCACTTGCTTGTCCGTACGTACATGATCTGATATATTCAATAAGAAATTATAATATTTTACATTATATATTAAGCAAAGACGAATTAGAATGACATTGAACCGGCGTATGGATAAGGCTAGCCGTGTAACGATTTTGGAGGGTAACAATGGCTCAACAGGAAAACGAAAGCGTAGGACTGTTTATGACCATTGTTTCACTCGCTCATTTTCTTTCCTTGATTCCAAGGCCGACATCATAAGATCCTAATGAGCGGGAAAACGCATAAGGGAAAACCCGACCGGTCAGGAGCGGACAGTCGGCATCGCAAGCGAAAGAGGTTTTCGGAATGAATGTATTTTTATTGAATCCAGATCATCATGGATTAAGGCATATCCCGATGTTTTTAAAGGATAATTACGTGGGCTTTTCTTGGCCGGGTATTGCAGACTTGGAGGATGTAAGCCAAGCCGACTGGCATAATAAAGCCGTTCAAGCCTACAAGGATGAGGGCCAGGTGCTGCTTGAACGCTTAGCGGAGATCGGCTGTTTCGTCTACGGGATGCAGGATGGGGATTATCTCTTTGCAACGGATGGGGAATATGTTCATCTTGGGGATTTGGGTGACTATTACTATGTAGAGAGCTCAGAAACGGACGAGGACAGCCTTAGTCATCGACGCGGCGTTACTTGGTTGAAGAGCATGCTAAAGGCAGATGTTCAACCAGAGCTGAAGTCATTTCTCAATCGCCAGGTGAAGATCGCGAAGCTTGAACAGTCCGTAACGCAGGAGCAAATGGAGTATTGGATGACCAACGCTGTCAAGCAGGAGCAGGGAGCGGTTCAATCTGTACTTGTTGACGAAGAGACGATAGCGAGAGCGCTGGATATATTAAATGAAGCGATGAGCAGCGGAGATACGGAACGAAGGGAAAGGGCTGCGATAGCCATTCTCCAGTTTGCAAAAACATAAATAGGGGTTCAAAAGAAATGAAGAAGAGCGCCGCGAAGGGTGCTCTTCTTGATTATGCAAGACACAGACGTTACAAATCGAATGGACCCGGGCCGTCCGTCAAGTATTTCTCCGTCAATATAGACAGAAGCTGAATACCCACCTCGTTATGCCCACCTTCAGGGATGATCAAGTCGGCGTATTTTTTGGAGGGCTCGATAAACGCTTCGTGCATGGGCTTTACGGTGTTCAGGTATTGGTCATGTACGGATTGAATGGTCCGCCCGCGCTCCTCGATATCTCGGAGCACTCTGCGCAGAATACGCACATCGGGATCCGTATCAACAAATACCTTAATATCGAGCACCTGCCGGATGCTTTCCTCGGACAGCACATGAAGTCCTTCAAGAATAACGATCTTATTCGGCTTAAGTTCCACCGTCTTGTCCGATGAGCGAGCATGGATGGTAAAGTCGTAGACCGGTGCGTATGCCGTTTTTCCTGCTTTGAGCAAAAGAAGATCACTTGCAAGAAGATCAATGTCGAAAGCAAGCGGATGATCGTAATTGATAAGCTCACGTTCTGCAAAGCTAAGATGTGTGGGATTTTTATAATAATTATCCTGGGATATGAAAGTCACTTTGTCTGATCCAAGACGATCTATGACGGAGCGGGCAACCGTTGTTTTGCCGGATCCGGTGCCGCCGGCGATTCCAATAATAAGCATGGCGCTGCAGTAAACCTCCCTATGTTGTTGCCTGTGCAATTTTAGTATTGTAGCATAGCATTCACATTTTTTCATCTCGTCAGTAAAATTATTCCTATATTTAGAAGGGAGGCGTCAAGGTGGACCTTCAAGTCAATCAAGTCACCTCGATTGAACCGTCTTATTCCGAAGGAGAGCTTCAGCTTGCCGCGTTTGGCATGGGGTGTTTTTGGGGCCCGGAGGCCTTATTCGGCCATTTGCCCGGCGTCATCAAAACATGCGTCGGTTATGCGGGCGGCACAGCTCCCAATCCGACTTATCGGCAGATGGGCGATCATACGGAAACGGTCCAACTTGTATTTAACCCGGGCCGCATTACCTTTGAAGAAGTTTTGGACATGTTTTGGAACAGCCATAACCCGTTTAATATCAATGATTATAAAGGACAGCAGTACAAGTCGCTGTTGTTCTATTCCGATGAGCGGCAAAAAGATACGATACAGCATGTTCTGAAAAAACGGAAGGAGCAAGGGAAGGGCGAGCCATCGACTGAAATTGTCCCTTCCGCTCCCTTCACTCTTGCCGAGGATAAGCATCAAAAATATTATCTCAAGAGGTTTCCCGATGCGATTGAAAAGCTAAGCATCCTATACCAGACGGAAGCGGATTTAAGGAACTCCACTCTGGCAGCGCGATTGAACGGATTGGCGAAGGGGTATACGAATTTGGAGCGTATTTCTCAGGAAGTGTCTCAGTGGCCAATCGAACAAAACAATAAGCAGTTCTTGATCGACCTGATCAAGAAAATACGGTGGTAAATATACAAGCGGAGTGCAAGAGGGCTGATGAGCTATTTCCTATTTATGGTTTCAAAAGGTAAAATGAAGTAGACAAGCGATAACGCAATTGGAAGGAGTGTTGATCATGAAATATCGGAGACTTGGAAGCACGGAGCTGAATGTATCGGTAATCGGTCTTGGAACCTGGCAATTTGGAGGCGAGTGGGGAAGAGAGTATACGCAGGAGGAAGCGGATGCGGTTCTCGACAAGGGCCAAGAGCTCGGCATTAATCTGATCGATACTGCGGAATGCTACGGCGATCATCTCTCGGAGTCCCTCATCGGAGATTATATCAGCCGCCGCAACCGTGAAGATTGGATCATTGCGACGAAGTTCGGCCATCATTTCCATGAACGCTTCACGCGTACCGATGTATTCGACGCTCAAGACGTTGTGGCGCAGCTTGATGCTTCGCTGAAAGCACTGAAGACCGAATACATCGATCTTTATCAATTCCATTCGGGTCCGGATCAAGCATTTGACAACGATGAGCTTTGGACGACGCTGGATAAGCAAATCGCGGCGGGCAAAATCCGTTTTTTAGGCACCTCAATCGGAAGTAATGACAATCTTCATCAAACCGAAGCATCATCGAAGGTAAATTCATGTGCCATTCAGGTTGTCTATAACCGGCTCGATCGCGCGCCGGAGGAGCGGGTGTTCCCTTCCTGTCAGCAGCAGGATCTGGGCGTACTGGCACGTGTTCCTTTGGCAAGCGGCTACCTAAGCGGAAAATATAAGCCGGGAGCTGTCTTTAGCGATAACGATGTGCGCCATCGGCATGATAAGGAAATCACGCGGCTTAGACTGCTGGAGGTGGAGCATATTCAACGCGAGGAGGTCCCGCAAGGGGTAACGATGGCAAGCTGGGCGCTGGCGTGGTGCTTGAAGCATCCTGCGGTAACGGCAGTCATTCCCGGATGCAAGGATCCCGAACAGGTCGAAGCAAACGCAAAAGCGGCGGAGCTGGTTACAGAGCCTCATCCGCAGGACATAACCCGGTAAGGAAGCAAGACAGGGAAGATAACATGCAATAAAAAGCGGCAGCCTAGGACTGTAATTACAAGTCCCAAGCTGCCGTTTATGCTTGTGCTGATGCATCTTTTCGGCATTTTACCGAGTTACAGCACGGTTACATCCTCGCGGTATTTCTCAAAATCAGACACGCGGCATTCCAGTTTCATTCGCGTGCCCTCCGGTTCATATTCCGTCGTTTCAACATGAGCATGCTCATTAAAGTAGGCGACAAGGCGCCCTTGGCTAAATGGAATCAGCAGCTCGCATTTCATATAATCATCGAAGATATGATCGCGTATGACCTGGATCAGCTCATCCAATCCGCTTCTATTTCTCGCTGACAGGTAGACATCGTCACCCGTTACCGCAGGATAGGGATGCTCCGTCAAATCGCATTTATTGTAAGCATAAATCGTCGGAATGTCATAAGCGCGCAGCTCCTTCAAGGTATCATTCGTCACGGAAACGAGCTGCTCATACTCTTCATGGGAGTAATCGACGACATGAACCAGCAAATCAGCCTCGGTTACTTCCTCCAAGGTGGAACGAAAGGCTTTTACGAGATGATGGGGTAGCTGGCTTACGAAGCCGACGGTATCCGTCAGCAAAAATGATTTTTTGTCGGGCAGATCAATGCTTCTAACCGACGTCTCCAGCGTCGCAAACAGCATATCCTGCGCAAACACCTGCTTCGTCGTCTCGGGATTGTATTTCTCGAGCAAAGCGTTCATCAAGCTGGACTTCCCCGTGTTGGTATAGCCTACTAGACAGACGACGGGGACTTCATTCTTTTGACGCTGTTTCCGCTGAATTTGGCGCCTCGCCACAAGCTTATCCAGCTCGGCTTGCAAGGCGGTTATTCTTTCCTCAATCCGTCTCCGATCGAGCTCGAGCTTTGTCTCGCCGGCGCCTCTGTTCTTGAGGCCGGCACCGCCGCCCTGCCTGCCTAATGATGCGCGCAGGCCGACGAGCCGGGGCAGCATATATTGGAGCCGAGCGACTTCGACCTGCAGCTGGGCTTCTCTTGTTTTGGCGCGTTCCGCGAAGATATCCAAGATCAGAATCGTCCGGTCAATGACCGTTCGCTCCAATGCGGCCTCCAGATTTCGAATTTGGGAAGGAGACAGCTCATCATTGAAAATAACGACCTGCGCGTCATGCGCTTCGAGCAGCGCGAGCAGCTCTTGAATTTTCCCGGTCCCAATATAATGGGAAGGGTTTATCCGTGAAGCCTTTTGACTCAGCTCATCTGCCACCTCGATATAGCAGGCGGCCGCAAGGTTGCGAAGCTCCTCCATGGAGTACGCAAAGTCGGTTTGATTTTGAAGCTGAACACCTACGATGACCGCTTTTTGCTTCGGTTGTTCCATTATTCATCATCCTCTAAAGGTTATTTATAAAACAAAAAAACACAGGCAGCGCTGCCTGTGTTTACCGTTATAGGTAAGAGGATATCAGAAAAATCCATAAGGAACAGAGTTCCTTATATTCACCGCGAGACGAGCTTTTGCCGCCAATGGATGGCGACAGCCGTTTACGCTTGATGGATTGATGGTCTTCCTAAGGCAAAGAAAGCGGATCCGTTATGAAGAGATGAGACATAGCCCATCCGACATAATAGCTGCAATATCCGTTCCTATGCACTTATGGAGCTTCCGTTCTAAAGGTGAATACGCGAGAAGGGTTCATTCTAACCCTGCCGCCGTATTCGTTCAATTATGGGTTACCTTCAAAATGGCAGACCTATCCTGAGTCCTCTGCACACAGGCAGAGCTTTGGCGCTATTCAATTAGCAGCTGCGCAAAGACCTAACTCGGATAAAGTCTATCACACGTAACCCTCCGTTCCTCTAAATTAGCACCAGTGTAGCACAACATCGCTTCTTCCGGCAAGTCGCAAAAATGTAAAAGCTTAGGATTGGCTAAAGTCATGCCGCAGGGTAAAAAGCTCCTTCAGCGCTTCCGTGGAAAGCTCCGTGATCCAGCCTTCCGAGCTGGAAATCACATTTTCGCTAAGCTGCTGCTTATTTTCCAGCATCTCATCGATACGCTCCTCCAACGTGCCAAGCGAAATGAATTTATGCACCTGCACGTCGCGGGTCTGCCCCATTCGGTACGCGCGGTCCGTTGCTTGGTTCTCGACAGCCGGGTTCCACCAGCGGTCAAAATGAAAGACATGATTAGCCGCGGTCAAATTCAAGCCGACCCCGCCGGCTTTGATCGACAAAATAAACACATTAGGCTGCTCTTCAGGAGGCAGCTCATTCGATTGAAATTTATCGATCATGCGGTCGCGCGCCAGCTTGGACGTACTGCCGTTCAAGTAGAGGACAGGCTCCTGAAGCTCCTGCTGCAGCACAGACTGGAGCAGCTGCCCCATGCCGATATACTGCGTGAAAATCAGGCAGCGCTCGCCTTCGTCGCGCAGCTCCTTCACCATCGCGAGCAGACGCTCCAGCTTAGCGGACCGGTTAATGAGCGGCTCTGTATCCAAAGGTTCACCATCCGCGGCTGCCATGCCCGGAATCGGCTCCTTCGACAGTAACATCGGATGATCGCAAATTTGCTTAAGCTGCATAATAGCGGACAAGATGGCGCCTTTGCGTTCGATGCCTTCGAGCTTTTGCATACGATCCATGAGCTGGTTGACGGTTTGATTATAGAGCGCACCCTGCTCGGCAGTCAGATGGATGTAGGTTTTCATTTCGTTCTTATCCGGCAAGTCGAGCTGGATCGCCGGATCTTTCTTCTTGCGGCGGAGCATAAACGGCTTCACCAGCTTTTGCAAATCAGCCGTGCGCTTTTTATCCTGTTCTTTCTCGATCGGATTGCTGAATCGGTGCTGGAAGCCATGGGCCGTTCCGAGGAATCCGGGATTCATAAAATCGTAAATGGACCAAAGCTCCGACAATCGGTTCTCGATAGGCGTGCCGGTTAAGGCAATACGGTGCTTCGCCGAGAAGCTGCGCACCGCTGCGGATTGCTTGGTTTGCGCGTTCTTAATATTCTGGGCTTCATCCAAGCAGATCGCTGCCCAGGTGAAATCCTGCAGCAGCTCCTGATCCAGCGTCGCCGTTGCGAACGAGGTCAGAATGACGTCTGCCTGTTTGACTGCTGCATGAAAAGTTTCGCCTTCCAAACGCTTGCTGCCGTAATGAAGCATGACGCTAAGCGACGGCGCAAACCGGCTGATCTCCTTCTGCCAGTTGCCGAGAACCGAGGTTGGGCAAATGATGAGCGCGGCAGATTGGTCCTCCGTATTTGCAGAACTCTCTTTCAGGTTCAATAAATAAGCGATCAGCTGGACGGTTTTGCCGAGCCCCATATCATCGGCCAGACAGGCGCCAAGCCCGAAGCGTCTTAAGAAGGACAACCAAGCATAGCCTTCATGCTGATAGTTGCGAAGCTCGGCTTTTAGACTTCCCGGCACGGGAAGGAGCGGCCATTCCGACCGCTGGCTGAGCTGGCTGACGAGCTTCATCAGATGCTCGTTCAGCTCGACCTCCAGCTGAATGCGCTGTGCTTGTTCAGCGTCCTGCTCGGCCTGTTCATCTTCCGGGCTATCTCCGCTTCCGAGCAGGTGGAGCTGAAGTACATCTTGAAAGGAGAGACCCTGAGAGCGGTCAATGCCTGACATCGCTTTGCGAATTTGAGCCAGTAAGGCGGGATCGAGCGAAATCCACTGGCCTCTGAAGCGGACCAGCCGCTCATTGCGGGCCACGAGTTCATTGAACTCGGATTCGGTAAGGTCGGTCTCGCCGATCGCGATTCGCCAATCAAAGTCGATCAGCGTATCCAATCCGAACAAAGATTCGCCGGAGCTTTCCGCACGCGAGCTGACCTTGGCGCGCAGCTTAGGCTTCTTGCGGCTGGCCGTTTCCCACCATGCGGGAAGCAGCACCTGCCAGCCTGCGTCTAATAAGCGGGGGCTGTCTACGGCTAGGAAGCGCCATGCCGCATCATTGCCCAAGGGGGCGTCTAAAATATCCTCGCGGGGGCCGGCGAATCGCTCCGGCGATAAGCAAGCGCGCAGGCGTTCCAGCCAGCCGGCTGACCGCTCACGGACGGGAGCAGACCAAGAAGCGGGCCAAGAGCCTAACGCTTCGCCTGACTCCGTTAGTCTCACATTCGTTAGCACTGCCTGATCAAGCTTGTCCTGCAAAATAAGCTTAAGCTGCCAGGATTCATCCATCTCCGCAGGCTCCACCAGCTGCAGCATTGGACGGAAGGGGGCCTGATCGGCCTTCCATCCGGTTGCGATCAGCCATGCCTGTGCATCCATGCCTGCAGCCGTTGCGTGCTCCTTCGTAAATAGGAGCGGATATTCCCTCCGCAAATCGGCAGACGTTTCTTCGGTTCCATAATAGACATCGAACACGGCAGCGGAGAAGGCGGATTGCAGGCCGTTTAGGAAGCCGGTATCCGCGTCTAAAGCGGTAAGCTCAGCTTGAATTTGCTTATGCAGCTGGGGGTTATCCCATGTCCATTGCAGCTTACCGGCCGTGAAGGAGGAGAAGCTTGGCATATAATGCTTGGCTTCAATTTCAGCCGCAAGCAGGGGAGCCAGCTTAACCAGCAGTCCGGCTTGCTCCCCCCAAAGCCAAGCAATATGCTCAAGCACTTTATTTTCGGCAAAAAACGGAATGACCTGCTCGGCGGGAAGCAGCACAAGCTCCAGTCCCTGCACCTGCTGGATTTCCAGTTCTGTCCCGTAGAAGGAAGCCTCATGCCAGGCAAATAAGCTATGCTTCAAGCTGATGCCGCTTAAGTAATCGTCCGTGCTGTTAACCCCGTATAGCAGGGCGTCGCCATGAGTCGTTAAAGTAACATGTACCGTGAAGGATTTTATATGCTTGTTCATGGGATTAACTTTCCTTTCCGAAGTTCCTCGTGCAGTGCGCGAAGCCGGCTATGGCGTGAAACGAAGGCAGCTATAAACGCATCCCAACGTTCCTCGTCCTTTCTTTTTTTATACAGCTTAGCGAGCCGTTTCAGCAGCTTCACCGCTGATTTGTAGCCGTCTCTATTTTTGAGCAGCACGTAGGATTCGGCAGCCTGATGGTAGAAAGGAAGCAGCAGCTCAGGCGCATGTTTCTCAATAGGCGCAAAAACGCTGACGCGATAAGCGAAAGGATTGGTTCCCGTGCTCAGTTGATAGTCCATCCATTGCTGCCATTTGCCATGAATGAGCAGTTTTTTCTCGTAAATGGAGGGGGACAGCTGGAAAAGAGGCTCCCACATTTGCTGCTCTGCTTGGGGAATATGGGCAATGACTATGTCCCAATAGTCATAAAATAATTTTAGGCTGTTCGGCTTCTGCCGTTCCATTAGCGGCGTCGTTTCTGCAAGCCATTCCGATAGACGCTGCCACTGCTCTGCTTCAGTCATCGCGGAAAAGATCGGGAAGAGATCGCCGGAGCGAAGCCCAAAGCGGTTGTTTATTTCGGTGAGCCACGCACGGGCTTCTTGATCAAGGTTCAGAAAGAAGCTCATCCAAGCTTGAGCAAGCAGCCAAGGGTAGCGGGAAAGTGAGGAGCCGAGCTGATTAGGCGCAGCTTGCAGGTGCTGAAGCTCCTCCAAATATAAACGTGTATCCTGTTGACTGGGAACAATCCAGCTGTGCCAAAACCAAAAATAGGGTTCGGAAAAATACGCTCTGTCTCCCGCCTCTATCAGCATTTGCCGGCGTAAAAAGGAAATCGTCTCGCTGATGAGCTGCCGGTAGTCCGTCACGTCGGCTGTTTCAGGTTTATTTTGCAAAATACTCGTGATCTTCAGCTGAACCTCGGAAATCGCGGTATGCGTGTGAAAACCGATAAAAGCTCCTGGGCGCAGTGCCTGATTTGGTGAAAGCTTAAGCAGCAGCAATAAGAGATGAAGATGCGCATGCAGCTCGAACAAGCGGCCGCGCTCAGGCGTAAGCTCTGGTTTTATTTGATGAATCGCTGCAAGGGCGGCCTGTACGAAAGCTGAGTTTCGGATATGATCGGACAAGAATGCGGTGCGTGATCCAAAAAGGGCATGCCACTCCGCGATATTCATGGTTTCTATTGATTTCATCAAGAAGAAGTCTCCCGTGCGAATAAAGTCTATTTTCGAATCAGCTTATTATATCATTTATCGAGGGCTTCGCTCCGTTGTTTTCATTGCATTTCTGTGGAAGCGGCTTGATGGATATCAATTGTTTTTTATGTCTTTTATATTCTTAATTATGATATATTAATGGGGATATGCAGCTCATATGATATAAAAGTTACATAGCATGATATCCAATCGTTGGGGGCAGACAGGATGGAATATTTAAAGGATTTACTGCTGAATATTTTCATTATTTGTTCTCCGTTAGCTCTGTACCCCTATATCTACAAAGCCAAGAACAACACACTTTTGTATCGCTTGTGTTTAGCTATCCCTTTCTCGCTCGCCATCATAACGACGATGTCGTTTCCGATCAGCATAAATGGTTTAATCTATGATTTCCGTTCGATTCCTTTGGCGATTGGCTCTCTTTTCGGGGGCATCCAGGTTTCTATTTTCCTGTATGCCACTCTTCTTCTGTACCGTTATTTTCAAGACAGTCCAAATGATTTGTTATATGTTCTATCGATTTTGCCAAGTTTTGCATTCTTCGTCTTTTTTCACAAAAGCTATAGCTCGCTAAGCTTATCGCGAAAAATAACCGTAGCGATTATTTATTGCACGCTCATTAAAATGGTGACCTTTGGCATCTACTTGTCCTTTACGGGGTTATTGGAACTTCTCATGTATAAACCATGGGCCACTGTGCAAACTTATGTTTTGCAAGGGTTCATTGTCGGTGTATCCGTGTATGTAATCGAAATGCAGCATCGGTTCTTTATGATGCAAGAGGAGATCGTAAGAAGCGAGAAAATGAAAATCGTCGGTGATATGGCGGCTTCCGTAGCGCATGAAATACGAAATCCGCTTACAACCTTAAAAGGCTTTATTCAACTATTTGCTACGGCTGATCTCGATAAGGACAAGAGGATACTTTACCAAAAAGTTTGCTTTGAGGAATTAGATCGTGCGGAGTCAATCATTGCGGATTACCTCTCGCTCGCCAAGCCCGATCCTGAGATCGTTGAAGCGATTGATATCCATCAGGAAATGCATTATTTAGCGAACGTGCTTATGACTTATGCGAATTACAATAATATTCAAATCCAGGTCATGACGGAGGAAGAGCAGGTTTTTCATATTCAAGGAGACCGATACAAATTTCGCCAGGCATTAATCAACATCGGCAAAAATGCCATTGAAGCGATGCAAAATGGAGGTCTGCTAGAGCTTAAGACGATTATTCGCGATAATCATGCGTGGGTGATCTTGAGTGATAACGGCAGCGGCATGTCTACCGAGCAAATGAAGAGGCTGGGTACGCCGTATTATTCCACGAAGGAAAAAGGGACAGGCCTTGGAACGATGGTATCTTTCGGCATTATCAAGAAGATGAATGGCAAAATAACGATCAAGAGTGAGCTTGGGGAGGGAACGGAGTTTAATCTTATTTTCCCGAAGGCGAACTGAACATTCGTCATTTATTAATTTATTTCCCTTAAATTTTTTGTCAGGTTAAGATTATACGGCTGTTCGTGTTATAATTAAGAGGTGCAGTCAATAACGATCATTGACTATGATAAAGGAGTCGGAAATATGCAGGTAGTATTTGAAGACTGGGATCAAAAGGTGAAGAAGACGTTTAATGCGACGAGTAAGCAGGAGGTATTAACGGTTACCGAAGCCGGCGATCTTTTAGGCCTAACAAAGGACCAGATGAAGGTATATGTGCTAAAGCATAACCTGACCAAGGTTGCGATTAATCGCAGTGTCCACAGATATCTATTACTGAAAAGCGAAATAGATGAGATCTTAGGTAAAGCTTAATCTTTACGATAAACCACAGCCCTGAAGAGGGTTGTGGTTTTTTGCTGTCCGTCATTTCTTACATATTTCCAGCCGTAAACGTGAAAAGTATTAAAGGTAAATAAATGAATGAGAAACGGAGCTGTTCAAAATGACGACTATAGGCGTTTTAGCAGTTTCTATTTTGTCATCGCTGCTTTTTGCTCTGTTAGATATGGATGTTTTTAAAGAAAATTTTGGAGCTGCTCTCGGCAAGCAGTCGCTGAATGATAATGGCTGGCCAACCTATCTCATGATTGCAGCTGCCTTTATTATGGCTTTATTTCAGGATTTGCGCAGCTTGAAACGAGCCCGGATCCGTAAAAGGTCACGGCTCGCAAGCAGTGGACGCTCAGCAATAGGAACAAGCGATGGCGAATAAAATGACTGCGTTTCAAATCTATAGCCTCATGATGGTTTTGCTCTTAGGGACGTCTATTATCTTTGGTACACCAAAGATAGTGCCGGATGTTTGGCTGGTTCCCCTCATTACGATCCTCAAGAATGAAGGAATTGGGCCGTAACCGGCTCAAGAATGACCTGCCAAGAAATGATAAGGGAGTTAAATGGAGGATACGGCAGGATGTTTCCGAACGGGCAGGGGTGGTTTCCGCTCAATCCTCCTTAGACGGAATTACCCGAAATAGCGCAGCCTGCTGCTGTTTTTCAATCGATTTACTATTCGTTATACTTAAATAGACCGATTGGAAAACATAAGCTGGAGGGTGAATGACATTGACTTACATGGACATGTTAGGACGTCGGAGTATTATTTTGAAACGGAATATTGGAAATTTGATCATTAAGGGAAACAAGCAAGGGCTAAGCTCGCAGGAGAGCAGCTTCTATCAAAGCATGCTGAAGGAATGGCATCAAAACGAGAATGAATTGAACTCCGCAAGAAAGCTTTCTTGAGGAATTCTTGAGAAGACCATATAAACGGGCGGCCGTTCAAGCAGTGATAGCGCTGCTCGGGCGGCCGCCCGTTTTAAAAAGCAGCGGTTCGGAGAAGGGCATGCGTTTCTCTCCGTCCCGGTAGCCGTCCCACTGCTGAAGAGCGGCTTGGGATAAAACAGAAAGAGGTCATATACCGTAAATTTTCGCGCAGAGTCCACGTAGCCGACCTGTTCTATGAAGGGAAGCACTTCTGCTTTCGGTAAAATAGTTTGCAGAATATTCGATAACCTAGTAGACTTTTTCATGAGGTCGCCTCGTTTCGGATGTTTGTAGGGGTACAAACAGTTTACCGAATAGGCGGCCTTTTTTCATCCCATTTTTTGGTTAATCAACAGGCCTGCAGTTTGTGCAACGTAAACCCTCAGAAAGGGTGGCCATTTAAGCTACGTTGTAGTTTATACAATAGAAACCCCGGATTAGGGCTCATTTTCGCATCGGAGGCTGTTTCTGTTGTATTTTCTGCAATGTAGCCTGTACGGATGTGTGTAATGTGAGCTTTCTATTGTATTTTCTGCAGTGGAATTTTGTGGTTGGTGAAAAATAGTTACTGTAGAAGCCTGTAAAAGGTGGAGTGGGAGTATTGTTGATAGAACATAAATTCAAATATAAGGTATAATACATAGATGATGATTATTGGCAGTAAAAGATAAACGGAGGTTTCTGGTTATGTTAGCGGTGGAAACAGCGGCGTACCTTACGATTGATGAAGGTCCTGCCGAGGATTTTATGCAAAAAGTCAATTATTTGAACGGAAAAGGCATTCGGGCGATTTGGTTTTGTCTTGGCGAAACACTGGAGAGATTTTCGGAAGAGGCATTATATGCTATCCAAACGGGCCATGTTATCGGAAATCGAGGCTATGACCATGCAGACTTCTCGGCAATATCCTTAATGGACGCGCGAGGACAGATTGAGCAAACGGACCGCATTATAGATAACCTTTACACTAGGGCGGATATCGTCAGGCCCATTAAGGTTTTTCGTTTTCCTTTTATGGAGAACGAGACCAATCAGGAGCATTTTGCCGGCATTCAGCTTGTTTTGGAACAGCTGGGCTATCAGCAGCCCGTCTTTGAAAATATTCATTACGCTGCGCAGGACGAAGCGGATCTGAAGCGGGGTCTCCATGTGGCATGCACGCTGGATACGTTCGATTTGGGTGTGGAAGCCTCTTCAAGCGAGGAGAATCAAGAACGGAACCCTGCGGGTAATGAGATTATTTTGATCCACGATTGGATCGCAATTGCACCTTTCAAAGCTCTCCTGGACAGGCTGTTAACGAAGGGGATTGGCTTTCAGCTTCCAAGGGAAATGAGTCAACCTGCCGCAGCGGTCTAGTCTAATCCTATGCCCAAAAAGAAACCGGGCGCCGCCCATCGCAATGTAATCATCGCGGTGGGCGGCGCCCGGTTTTTCTTTGAAATATAAGAAAGTATAATTGTTATCCTGATACACTCAGTAAACGAATTTACGCTGCGCCCAGTAACTGAACACAAATAACGCGGCCTCCGTAAACAGCTTGGCTATAAGCAAAGGCACGCCCAAGCGTTCATTGAAAACATGCATGAGACCATAGTTTAATGAAAAAATGACAATGACGAGCGCGAAATATTTTGGCATAGAGGTGCGGATGGCGGAGGGCTTGCCTCTGTCGAATACGAACCTTTTATTCATTGTATAGTTGAAGATCGAGCTCGTAAGCCTTGCCCCCATGACAGCGAGCAGGAGGCTTGAGCTAAAGAAATGAATCAGTGCGAGCAGCAGGATGTCAATGACCGCAGATGACAAAGAGGAAATGCTGAACTTAAGAAAAGGAGCATAGATTCTGGCGGAATCGATAATCGGCCGAAAATGCGATGATTTGTTATGATCGAGATAGACGGTATCAATGGCCACCTCATGAAAAGAGAAGCCTGCCGCGGGCGCTTCCAGCAGCAGGTTCATCTCATATTCGAAGCGCTCCCCCGGAATTCGGCACAGCCAGTCCAGCATATCGGCGGAATAGCCGCGCAGTCCGGTCTGCGTATCATAAATGCGTTTGCCGGTCGCAAAAGTATAGACGAGTCTCGTGGCAGCATTGCCGAAACGGCTGCGGAGCGGCACCTTCCCCGTAAATCGTCTGCATCCGAGCACGATGGAATGGTTATGCTCCTCTATGCTGCTTGCGATTTTCATAATATCCTGCGGAAGATGCTGTCCGTCGCTGTCGGCGCATACGATGCCGTCGATTACGCTATTTTGCATAAAATAGCGGAAGCCGGATTTCAAGGCATGTCCTTTCCCTCTATTTTCGCTATGGGTAATGACAGTGCAGCCTAATTCTCTTGCTGCAATAAACAGCTGGCTGTAAGCTTCTCCGCTTCCATCATCGACAACGACGATTGGGAATGAGCCGATATCCCTCAACTGCTTGATGAGCATGAGAAGCCGCTCGTCCGGTTCATAAGAAGGAATTAATATATTCATGGCGGTGAGCCTCCTTTGTAAAAGTTAAAAAAGCTTGTTACTCTGCGATGTAAAGGATGTCGCTGACGCCGCGTTCTTGTTGTCTGCCTTGCGGGTTGTTTACGACTCTTCCCATGAAATACATCGTGGAGGAGCCGCCGCCATCGAGGTTGTAGGCCTCGGTTGCGCCCAGATCTTGAAATACCTGAGCAAATTCGGATAGGGTCATCCCTTTGCTGTAATTTTCTTTGCGTCCGTCAACGACGACGAATACGTAGTGATTAGGGGCAAGCATCCCAATGCCTGTGCGGGGATTAGAGCCTTGAATGGAGCGATTGCCGAAATTCGTGTCGATAACGACTTTGTCGAAATCGTCGGCAATGGCTCCGTCCTTCACGAGAGTAGGGCCAAACGAATACGTCTGGGTCACGCCTTCAGCGAGCAGACCCGAGGAGGAAAGCTGCTCTTCGTTATACGATTTCATGGTGCCGTCAGAGAGCAGCGCGAGAGCGTCGCGTGTGGGCTCATCCCGGTATAAAGTACCGTTACGAATAATGACGCCATCGTCGCGAAAACCGTAATAGTCCCCATTGATGGCAAATATGGCATTGTTCGCTTCTGCGATTGTCGATGTGTTTTCCGTAATGTTTCGTCCGAATGCATTTTTAGCAAAAGCGGATTGCAGCAGGCTAGCCTGTTCCAGCTGAACATCCGCGACGTAATAAGTGATTTTATCGCTTCCTGAGCCTGTTTCTACTTTCGTAATTTGAATAGAGGTATCTGCGCTGCTGTAATTCCAGTCATCCTGCTGTACTTGTTCGGTATCGATTGTGGAATTATTCGTATCGGCAGCGGGTGTTTCCTCAGCGGTAATCTTGACTTCGACATGCTCGATGAGATAACGGTCAGCAAGTGAGTACAGCACCCCGCCGATTATTAGAAACAGCAGGGTCAGGACAAACCGGATTTTTTTTCTTTTCGTTAGATTTATAATGTTGATCAGCTCCTATAAAGGGAATAAGTATTAAGTAGGCGTCGAGGAGTATCGCAAAGTCTCATTCGAATATTGCTATTGTCTTATCGTAACGTTAAGGCGATATGAAGCTGGACTGAACGTTTACTGAAAGCCATGAAGTGGGAAAGGGAGAGAGGAAGCGGACCTTAGCGCGATTTGTTTTTGACGGGGAAATGATGGATTTGTTTCTTCAAACGAAGCATACGCTTAAGGCGATTGACGATCTTGCTGATCAGCACAGGAAATTCCAGTCCATTCAGGCGATTAGCGTCGTCAAAATCGTAGGCACCGAAGAGGCCTTGTTCTATGACACGCTGACACAGGTCAAGGAAGAAATCGTGGCCACACTGGAGAAGACGCTGAACGACCTTGAGCACAAAGGCGATAAAAACTATAATAAAAACTTCAAGGACGGCGTAGAGTAAATTACGCATGCCCGATGTGAAAAACAAGAAGAGAGCACCTCGACGGGTGCTCTCTTTTGGTGCTATTGAACCGGCTTTCACTTAAGCCTGTTAAGACAGACGTCGTTCCGAATCGCCTATCTTTTACCCTACATCGTTAATCAAAGAAACAAAGTAAGCGCTTAATGCGTTTATATAAGCAAGAAGGTTTTAGAAGAGAGGGGTTATCTTACATGCGCTTTATTCCCGAAGAAAGAAGCGCCCACTGGTGGCTGTTAGCCGGAGCGTCCTCATTGTTATTCAGCGTTTTGTTATGGATCATACGTTTTCTTGTTCTAGGCCAGCCGTTTACCGGCATGCACGCTTTTCGCTTTATGGTGCTTGCTACTGTGCTGTCCTTTTTATTCAGCTTTACGGGCTGGGTCGGGGCGAAGAGACTTTGGCTGCTTTCAAACCTCGGCACGGTAATAGGTCTTCTGTTGATGGCCGTTAATTCGCGGGATGTGACGGGCTGGGAGGACTTGGTCAGCTTCCTTGTCTTTTTAGAAGCAGTGGCGGCAGGCTTTATCATAGGTTTGATCGTTGAAGGGGTATTCCTCGTCATGAGGCTGACAAAAAAATGAAATGATCCGGGCTCCCGCCTGGATGGAGAACGGAAGCCTTAGCCGCTGCTGCCCGGCAGCGGCTGAGATTTTTGAAGTTTGATTGAACCTAATGCTCAATTTTTCTTCTGGTATTCAACCGGCGTCATGCCGGTATGCTCTTTGAAGACGCGGCAAAAATATTTCGAATCCGCATAGCCGACCCGGATGCTTACCTCGAAGGCTTTCAACTCGCCGGCAAGCAGCAGCTCCTTGGCACGGGAGATTCTCATTTCCTTCAGGTGCGCGGTGAATGTTTTGCCGGTCTCCTTGTTAACTAGAGTACTTAAATATTCGGGCGTAATGTTCAAAGCCGCGGCCGATTCCTCGAGTGTAATTCCTTGCGCATAGCGTTCTCGTACCATGTGCAGCGCCTTGGTAACGAACAATCCTTAGGTTTCCGCAGCCGGACCTTCGGATGCGACTTTGGCCGCGAGCGTGACATCCTCCGCTTTGTCTTCTGCTGCGTTCTTGTTACCGTTACTTTCGTTTGCCGTTCCCTCATTGTTGGCAGAACCGCATGCGGACAAAACGCCGAATGTGAGCATAAGCGCCAATGTAGTAATCAACCATTTTTTCATAGGACCCCTCCTGGGTGGACTTTATAATTACCGGCGACTAGTCCGGCGATTGGAACAGTTCAATCATATCGAACTGAAAGCGCTTTATAAATTCTAATAATTTAAAATAGGGTGGACAGATTTCAACTTAAATATCGGAATAGCATGATGAAGGGTGGCAGAGAGGGGAGAGATATAGATTGGTGTTATTTTGCCATAAAGGGAGGCCGATTGATGTTCGAAGTGTTTGAATTAAAGGATAAGATGGATTACTTTGATAAAGCCGTTCATGTGTTTTGGACGCAATGGGGAAGCTCTGCGAATTATAGATTTTATTATGATTGCATGCTGCATTCTTGTGAACCGGCAAGTGATCTTCCCCGGTTTTATATAGCTATCCGGAATGACACTATTATTGGTACTTATACATTATTACGAAATGATTTAATCAGTCGCCAGGATTTATTTCCTTGGCTGGCTTGTTTGTATGTTACCCCTCAGCAAAGAGGAAATAAAATAGGATCAAAATTGCTCAGGCATGCTGCCCAAGAGGCTGGAAAGAAAGGCTTTCAAAAGCTTTATTTGTGCACAGATATAGACGGCTACTATGAGAAAAATGGTTGGTCGCATGCAGCGACAGGTTACATTTTTAATGATGACGCGACTAAGATTTACGAGATACCGCTAAATGAAATGGACCAGAAATAAGAATTGTTCAAAGCGTTCTATTGCTTAGGAAGGGGAAGCCCGGAATGACAGATGAATCCATTTGCGATGTTCTCTCCAAATATGGAATTGAGCAACCCGATATTAAGTTTATTAGACATAATGAAAATAGGACTTTCAAAGTCAATGATTTAGCCAAAGGAAAGTCATTTTTGTTTCGAATCCATCAACCCGTTACGGAAAATATGGCTGGGCTGCAGCATACCCGCGAGGGGTTATTAAGCGAGCTGCAGCTTTTAGAGGAAATTGCAGACCAAACGGAGCTTACCGTTCAACAACCTGTAAGAAACGGCAACGGAGATTATATTACAAAAATAGAGCTTGATGGGAAGGGTATGAATTGTACGTTGCTTTCATGGGTAGAAGGAGCGGATTTGCAAAAGGAAAACGTATCTACCGAGAAATTTGCCATGAAACTAGGTGTCCAAATGGCAGAGCTTCACCGATTTTTCCGCAATTATAATAATCGCATCGATCCTAACACCCGACCCCAGCAAGGGATTGAAAGAAATAATCAAATGCTTTTGCAAATTCAACGCGGTGTTGGGAAGGGATTAATTTTCCATTCAGATTTTCGTATTGTTGAGAAAACGATCCAGCTGATTAACTCTCGCCTCGAAAGCAGCAGCATGGCAAAAGATTCTTGGGGAATCATTCACGGGGATTTAAACATGGGCAATTTGATCTTAACTAGTGAGGGAGAAATATGCTTTCTAGATTATGGTTTATTCGGATTTGGTTATTATTTATTGGATGTTGCAATGGGGGCTTTAATGATACCGTCGGAGCATAGAAGATCATTTCTTGTAGGGTATTACGGTCCTGGTGAAGTGCTTGAGGATGTTTTTGCCACATTGGAGGGATTTATGTTAGTGGCTATATTCGGATATTACGCTTTTCATATGGAAAATGAGGAGGTACATCCTTGGATTCAAGAACGGATGCCGGGATTATGTGCAAAGTACTGCCTACCTTTTTTGTAGGGGAATCATATATTTTACAGTGTATAAGAATAAGGTTTCATATCATAAGGCAATGGAATCGGCCCTTGTATCATGGTTTTCTATAAGCATAGAACATAAAGCTGTCTAATGGGGGGTTGATGGTTTGAAAACATTTAATCGAATGGTTCTGTCTTTACTTATTGTTTCAGCAATCATTATGATTATTGGTTATGTGCAATTGAATAACTCCGTTCTGTGGGGAACAGAAAAAGCAAGCATCTACGTGAGAGAGCAAATGGGCGGGAGCATGGGAACGGATCAATATCATATTCTATTACAAAGTTTTATAGATCAATTGAAATGGAGCGGCAGCATTTTACTTAGCCTTAGTGGAATTGTAGTGATCATCTGTATATTTAGTTTATTGTTTAAAAATAGTTCGAGATTAAGCTGACGGGTAGGTTATTTGTAAATAAACAACTATGAGGAAGTGGTTTCAATGGGTTATGATCTTCATATTACCAAGGCGGATCATTGGATACCTACGCATGGTCACAGAATTAGACATCAATAAGTCTGATACTAATATTTCTGATAACGCACCATTGTTGAAGTAACGGATAATTTTAGTTCAACAACCTGAGACAAGCTTCGACAAAATTAAAATATTGGAGGCATTTAAATGAGTCAACGCTATCGAATTACAAGAACACTACAGGAAAATGGAGATTCGGCGCAAACCATTTCATTAGAAGAGTGCAAACGGTATTTCATGTCTAAGCCTGATTTTTCCTATACATCAGTTTTTACGGTTACAGGCTCTACCAGCATGTCCATTGAGGGTGATTTTTTTATGTGGAGTTACGGTGATATAAAGATTCCATTCAGGCATTATCAGGGGGATATTTACGTATCCGGCACCAATGAAGCTGTGATCCCTAAGATGTTTGAGGTTGCGAGCGAATTAGAGGCGGATGTGCTGGAAGGGTAATTAACAAGTAACGGGAGTTTAGTGGAAAACAGAAAAAGGCAGTCGGCCGAATGGGTCGGCTGCTTTTTTTCAATCGTGGGCAAGTAGCATATGAGTTATCATCCAGTTCTTAATAGCATTCAAGTAACCGACGATAGTATACGCGAAAATGAAGGTGTTAAGCGTTTCTATATAAACGATCCATTTGGAAATCGTCTGGAGTTTCTTGAGCGGCTTTAGCGTAAGCAAAATCATAGCGAATTTATATTACAGGGTTAAACAGAGGAGCGATATTCGTGGGCTACATTATGGAATTAAGAAAATGGATAGGGAAATCTCCCATTATTATGGCTGGTGCTTGTGTATTATTATCAGATGATAAGAATCGGCTTTTACTACAACGTAGAACCGACAATGGCTTATGGGGATTGCCTGGCGGCTCATTAGAGCCGGGAGAGAGTTTGCAAGAGGTAGCTAAAAGAGAGTTGTTTGAAGAGACTGGCTTAATCGCCAATTCATTAAAATTATTTGATGTGTTCTCAGGCAACGAGTTATATTACAAATATCCTCATGGTGATGAAGTATATAATGTTGTGACCGCATATGTGTGTAATGATTATATTGGAACATTAGAAAACGATATGGATGAGGTAATAGAATTACGGTTTTTTGATTTTAAGGAAATTCCATCTGAAATCAATCCTCCCGACTTGCCAGTTATCAAGCAATACCTGTTAAGCGGACAAGGAACTAAACCTGAATAATCTTTAGAATAAAGGAACCCATATCATCGGCTGCCTTTCCCTGCTAATTGGAAGTAACAGATAGAGAAAATAAGTAGAATTTATTGGAATTTTTATCCTATAGTACTTATGGTAAAATTAAGGAAAAATTAGAGGCGGTTAAAATATGGATAGAGTCGCATTAGCAAATGAAATTTATAAAAAGGCGCATTTAACAGGGACTTTTAAATTAAGGTCAGGAAAAGTATCTAACGATTATTTTGATAAATATTTGTTTGAATCCGATCCGAAGCTGTTAAACGAGGTCGCTGAACATTTATCGAAATTAATCCCGGCAGGTACGGAAATATTGGCGGGGCTCGAAATGGGAGGTATCCCTATTGCAACAGCATTATCGCTAAAAACAGGCATACCCGTTGCCTTTGTTAGAAAAAAGGCCAAAGAATATGGTACAGGTAAACTGGCTGAAGGGATTGAGATAAGGGGAAGAAATGTTTGTATTATTGAGGATGTTGTCACAACGGGTGGACAAATATTATTGAGTGCAAAAGATTTGAGTGATTTTGGAGCTAATGTAAACCATGTTTTAAGTGTAATAGAGCGGGAACAGCAAGGAAGAGATAATCTTGAAAACGCAGGCTTGACGTTTGTTTCATTGTTTAAAATGGAGGAACTCATTGAGGCAAGTTTCAATAGCTCATTAAGGTAGCATTTTGACAGTGATCAGCCGCATGATTACTCGTAAAAACACTTTGTTTATCGAATCAGCACTACCTTTGTCACCCGTGCAGGGAGTCACTTATTAACAGCGAATTATCCATAATAGAACACCTGAAGCGGAGGGATCGATATGGGTATTTCGAAAACGAAGGATGCCGCAGATCTGCTTTCTGTCAGCCAAACAACGATCAAACGTTGGGCTTCAGCTTTTCCGGATTTTTTTCAAAAAGACCGATTTGGTCACTATATATTCTCGGAGCAGGATCTTGGCCTGCTCAATCACATTAAAGACCGAATCAATAATGGGGAAACATTGGATCGCATTGTTCTCATGACTAACAAGCAGTCATCAGAACCTCTGCAAGATGAGTCTCTCCTGCACGCACATGATCCATCTATGGAAGATATGCTGGCCCGCGTCGAGCATGTCGAACGCTCACTTGATCAGAAAGCCGACGAAGTTGTCTCGATACAGCTGCTCCAGCAGCGTGAGGAAATTGAGGAGCTGCGCCAAATGATCGTACAATTAGCCGCGTCCTTTGAATCTATTCAGATTTCAAGCAGCAAAATCTACCCGCCACGCGATGAAATTCACCCGGCTGCCGTCGCCAAACTTCAAGCTCCATCAGAGAAGAAAAGCCGTTTGCGTTCTTTTTTCTCATTCTTGTAAGTGAAGAAATCGAGGGCTGTCCCTAAATCAGCAATGATCTTAGGGACAGCCTCGATTTCTTTTCTATTTTCACCGATAACTATATAACAAATTAGCTAAATCATTTCTTTAAATGGTACGGTACTGTCGTGATAATCACATTTCTCCGATATAGCAAGTGTGCATGGATCAGTAAACTGGATTGGTTGTGCAGGATGTTATGCCAACCTTTCTTTGGAATGAACTGCGGGATAACAACAGTAACCTGGTAATTGGATTCACTCGCTTTGCGTTGAACGGTATCAATAAATTTAGTCAGCGGATGAATGATGCTTCTATAAGGAGAATGTAGTGTCACCAGCCTCACGTCAGGCTGCCACTGGCTCCATTTTTCTTGAAACAACTCTTCATCTTCTCTTTCAAAAGGAATATGAACCGCAATAATCTGGTGGGCGGACAGCGATTTTGCATAATTCAATGAGTTCTCCACCACATGCGTTATTCCGGCCACAGGAAGAATGATTACATTCCCCTCAATCGGAACGGCTGGCTCACAAGTTGTTATTCTTAGTTGGTCGGCTATCGCTTCATAATGCTTTCTAATTCGATGAAAAGCATAAATGATAAGCGGTAAAAAGATGAGAACCGACCAAACCTGTACGAATTTTGTTAAGAAAAACATCAGGGTGACGATAAAGCTTATAAGAGCCCCTGTTGCATTAATGATCAGTTTTGAAATCCATCCTTTAGGCTTTTGGCGAATCCATTTTAATATCATTCCTGTCTGGGACAGGGTGAAGGGAATGAAAACGCCGACAGCATAAAGCGGGATTAAATGCTCGGTTTGACCTTTAAACACAATAATTAAGATGATGGATAAAATGCCTAGTATGATAATGCCGTTGGAATAACCAAGCCGATCTCCTCTAATCGTAAACATTCTTGGTATGAACTTATCGTTGGCAAGATTTACGGCAAGCAAAGGGAAAGCCGAATATCCCGTATTAGCGGCTAGGATAAGGATCAAAGCTGTTGTTCCTTGAATAAAGAAGTACATAATATTTCGCCCAAAGGTCTGTTCGGCGATTTGGGAAACTACGGTTACCTCGTGGTTCGGCGTTATCCCGTAATAATAAGCTAAATAGACGATTCCCGAAAATAACAAAGCAAGCAAGATTCCCATCGCGGATAAGGTTTTAGCGGCGTTATTAGGAGCTGGATTTTTAAAGTTCGGGATTGCATTCGAAATGGCCTCGACTCCTGTTAATGCAGAGCTGCCCGAAGCAAATGCTTTTAAGAGCAAAAATAAGCTGATACCTGCTACTGGCGTACCGATTGGAGTATGTAATTCAGGAGAAACATAACCGGTTATTATGTTATAGAGGCCTGCACCGATTAAAATGAATAAGGCTATAACAAACAAATATACCGGATAAGCCAAAATCGAAGCGGACTCCGTAACACCCCGCAGGTTCAGAATGGTTATGAAAATGACAAATAGTACAGCTATAATTACCGTATGTTCATGCAAATTTGGAAAAGCGGAAGTTATGGCATCCGTTCCGGCGGAAACACTTACTGCCACAGTTAAAATATAATCAACCAACAAGGATCCTCCGGCTACTAAGCCAGGGTACTTGCCTAGATTTTCTTTTGACACCACATAAGCGCCTCCGCCATGCGGATATGCAAAAATAATTTGCCTATAAGATAAAATAAGCGCTAATAATAAGATCAATACTCCAATTGCGATCGGTATCGAATACCAAAATGCTGCGGCACTGACTGTAATTAAAACGATCAAGATTTGCTCAGGACCATAGGCCACCGAAGATAAGGCATCTGAAGAAAGAATGGCAAGAGCTTTCTTTTTATTAAGTTTCTGCTCGCCTAGTTCATTTGATTTTAATGGTCGGCCGATTAAAAATCTTTTTAAAGAAGTCATTGGTTTCACTCCGTTCTCTCCGCATTTATTGTTATTAAACTACCTGTTCCATTAAATTACCCTGTAAATGAAATAAAAAACATGAACCTTAGTGACAGTTTTTTTGGAGAAAAATAAATGAAATCGGCAGCCCAGGACATGATTTCCATATCCTGGGCTGCCGATTTTGTTTTTATAGGATCCGTTTAATAAGATGCTTATTAATACGGCATTTGTTGACCTGGGTACCTAGGTGCCTGTGTCTCTACTTCATTTTCCATATATGTCTTGTGACAATACATATGGGAGATGCGCGGAATGTAGACGGTTGAACCTGGCTGCATTTGTTGTGGATTTATGTGCGGATTTGCCTCCTCAAGAATAGGGAGGGGCATATTATACATGTGAGCGACCTTATCCATGGTATCTCCTGCCTGCGTTTGGTGTTGAGCAAAGTACATGTCGTTACGATCCCCTTCACCATCCTCCCGGAAAAAAGGAAAGAAAAAGGGGGAAAAGAAGAAAAACGGAAATAAAAAACGTCGTGGGAAAAATGGATGAGGGATCGGTCGGAAAGGTCGACGGAATCCAGCCCCGCCCTGTGGAATAAATGCGCGATTCATAATAAACCTCCAATTGTGTATGGTCATTTGACTATATAAATTATGAACGTAAGAAAAAAAGGTGCCTATTGCTCCTTAATTTAGGCTTGTTTGGTGCTTCTGAACAGCTATTGCTGCGCAGCATGAAGCTTGGAATAAGGCAGGTGGAAAGCAGAAAAAGCCTGTTTTATTTACATGAAGTGAATCAAAGTTGGATAATGGTGGTAAGGTAACAATAAAAACTGTACCTCAGGAGGAGCATATGGAGTCTAAACTAGAGCGACAAGGTCTTATGGCATTAATCAAGAAGGGCAATAAGTCTTCCGCAATTGCGATGATAGGCAATGCGATTATTGCTGCTATCAAAGCATTCGCAGCTGCATTCAGCGGCAGCGGCGCTATGTTCGCCTCTGCCATGCATTCCTTGGCGGATGCGATCAATCAGGGGTTTGTTTTTGTTGGAAGCATTCTCTCCGAGAAGAGACCCACCCCGCGATTTCCAACCGGCTTTGGACGTGTCATCAATATTTTTTGCATGGTTGCCGTTATTGTCGTAACCATAATGGCTTATGAAACTATACATGAAGGCTGGCATTTAATTAATCATCCTGCTGAAAGTGAAGGGATTTGGCTTAATATCATTGTGTTAATTGTTAATTTGATTGTGGACGGATTCATATTAATAAAAGCGATGAAAGAAATTTTGCATGAAGCAAAAGCTGAAGCGCAGGGGTTTAAGCTTTTTTCGGCTGCTTTTAAAAATGTAGGACGTTCAGCGCCGGCCACTCGACTAGTCTTTTACGAGGATATCGTGGCCGTAACGGGAGCGCTTCTAGCTATGATTGCAGTCATCGTTGTCTCATTTACGGCATTCAATCAGATGGATGGCGTCGTAACGGTGCTGATTGGGCTGTTGATGGTCGGTGTCGCTTTTCGGGTGGGGTATGATAACATGATCGGTCTTATCGGCGTTTCCGCTCCGAAAGAAGTGGAAGAAAAGGTTTCGAAAATCATTTTTTCCGAGCCGCTCGTTACCGATATTTATCAAATGCGTATTTTGCAAGAAGGGCGTTATTATCATGTAGAAGCTCTGATGGAATTAAGGCAAGGTTTATCGCTTGCAGATGCGGACGACATTAAATTTAAAGTGCGAGACATGCTTCTTCGGGACACGGATATTACCGATGCCATTCTCGGGATTATTGAGGATGACGGGGTGAAAAGCTGGGTCCCGATAAATAAGCGATAACAAAATCACAAAATCAGAACCGCCAAAATATGTGGCGGTTTTTTAGAGGGGATTTTACCCAAATGAACGAAATATACTAAAAAGTAAATCATAGAATAGAAAGGCTGGTCATACGTTCTATGCTTTCAATCGGCATCGCTGGCGGGTCGGGCAGCGGCAAAACGACATTAAGCAAATTTTTGGCAAGTGGACTGAGCGGGCATAAGGTGAAATCCATTCATATGGACAAGTATTATAAGACGATTCGTCCGATAACGACAGATCCGTTCTCCGGGAAGGAATATGAAGATTTTAATCATCCGGATGCTATAGACATGGATAAGCTGATGGATGATTTTAATCAGGCTATCTTAACGGAAGACATTGTAATCATTGAAGGTTTCTTGCTGTTTCATCTCTCTGGGCTTAGAGAACGACTCGACTATAAAGTATATGTGGATTGCCCGTCGGACGAAAGGCTCGCAAGGAGATTGAGCAAATTTAAAGCCGGCCGTTACTCGCAAGAAGAAGTGGTAAACGAATATTTGGATCTAGTTAGACATAGGCATGATATGTACGTGGAACCCACCAGGTGGTATGCGGATATGGTGGTCAACGGCTCTCTGCGCTCGGAAAAGGGCAGCCAAATGCTGCTGGACTGGGTTTTGCAGAAGCTGAAAGCCAATTTATAAAAGCTCTATCGATCCCGCTGATATGAGCTTGTTCAGCTCGATATTGTCAGCGCAGACGATTGCCCATTTGGCGGAGGGGAACGTGTCCCAAACGGTTGCTTTGTCACTTAGCGTACAGGATGTCTTTCATGTGGGGACGATGATTATCATCGTTTCTTTACCGCTCACCCTGCTGCTTCGGAAACCGAAAGCAGTTGCGACAACATAAGAAAGAGCGCCCATTGCGGCGCTCTTTCCGTTTTTATTCACGATTAAAATACATGTACGCCTTCGAGTGCTACCTTGATTTTTCCGTTCGTCTCCAGCACTTTCACCTTTACTTTGCGGCCCGGCTGATACTGGGGGATATTGACCATAAACACGACGGCCTTAATAATGGTGCGGTAGGGCTCCGCATGCTCTCTCGGAATCGTTAAGCCTATGAAAACCTCGGGATGACCGTTAATCTCGGTATTGGTTTGCCGAATAGAGCTTACGGTCGCATCAAAAGGTACACCGTTCTTTAAAATATGTTTGATTTCCCGATTATCCTGGAACGATTGCCGAATGACGATGAAGGCGAGCAGGAAAAGAGGCAAGGATATAAGAATGACGACCACTAATGAGATGCTCTCGCCTGTACTCACAAATCACCAACTTTCATGGATCTTAATGAACATATTTGCTTGCTGCTTTTACATTTTATTAATTCTATAAAAAGCATAGCACAATGCATTCATTAAGAAAATATTTCCAAGGTCTTATTAGTGAATAGGTACTTTAGCAGCTGTTATATCCTAATTAAAGGAATGGCGTTCTTTTTACGAAGCTTTGAGCCAGATGGTCGGCATGTAAATCTTTGTCGTTTTTTTTGTATTTTTCAAGCACGTCGATAATGTAATCGTTATTCGGATCGTTGGAGCGGAAAATAAATTGCTCAGGATTCTCGATATGTACATCATGCCCGCACTGCTTCAGGCAAGCTTCATAATCCTGAAGGGTAGGCTGCGTATTCTCTTCCAGATAGATAAGGCCGGTCAGCAGCCTCGTTTCCGTGCCATGAATAATTTTGAAATGGACTGTATGTTCCTTTTTCATTGCAATTCCTCCCGTACTTCCAAGTGAATGATTGTTATTATTATAATATGACCCAAAAGCGATGCGAAAGCATGCCTATTGTGAAACCTTCTTGAAAAAATCCGGCAAAATTGAACAAAAGCTGCACCGTCCGATGACGGTGCAGCTTTTGTGATTTTCCGTATGTTGAAAATGCTTAAACCACCGTCACCTTGATCAGGTTGGTTGCGCCGGCTTGGCCGATTGGAACGCCAGCGGAAAGTACGATAATGTCGCCTGTGTCGATAAGCCCAGTCAGCTTCGCATTGCGCGTAGCGGATTCGAACATTTCGTCGGTAGTGGTAACGGCATCGCCCTTCACCGGAATAACGCCGGAGAGCAAGCAAATTTTCGGCAGCACATGATCATGCTGGGTAATCGCAATAATCGGCGCTTTCGGACGGTATTTGGATACCATGCGTGCCGTAAAGCCGCTTTCCGTCGACGTAAGGATCGCTCTGGCATTCAGCTCAAGCGAGGAGCTCACAACGCCTTGGCTGATCACCTCGGTAATGTTTGTGCTTTGCTGCGCTCTTCTCTTATCGAATTGCTCTTTGTAATCGATCATGGATTCCGCTTTTTTCGCAATAGAAGCCATGGTCTGTACGGATGCGATCGGATATTTACCGGCTGCAGTCTCGCCTGAGAGCATGACCACGTCCGCTCCTTGGATAACGGCATTTGCTACGTCGCTTACCTCTGCTCTCGTAGGACGCGGGTTGACCTGCATCGACTCCAGCATATGGGTAGCAACGATAACCGGCTTGCCTACAAGGTTGCATTTGTTGATCATTTCGCGCTGCATCATCGGCACATCCTCAATCGGCACCTCTACGCCAAGATCGCCGCGCGCGACCATAATACCGTCGGACGCTTCGATAATTGCATCGAGATTGAGCATGCCCTCTTCATTTTCGATCTTGGAAATGATTTGTACTTGGCTTGCGTTTGCTTCTTCCAGGATGTTGCGGATTTCCAAAATATCCTCCGCTTTGCGCACGAAGGAAGCGGCAATAATTTCCACATTATGCTTAATGCCGAAATGGATATGCACGACATCGCGTTCCGTTACGCCTGGCAGCGTCGTTTTGATGCCTGGCAGATTAACGCCTTTGCGCGGCTTCAGCGTACCGCCGCTGATGATTTTACAACGGATATCGGCTCCTTCTACGGAAAGCACCGTAAGATCGACGAGCCCATCGTCAATAAGAATACGGTCGCCTGGTTTTACGACCAAAGGAAGCTCGTTATAGTTAACAGGCAGACGGGTCGCATCGCCCAGCACATCTTCAGTGGTCAGAATAAGCTCCTCGCCGATAACAAGCTCGCAGGAAGCTTCCTTTAGCTTGCCGATCCGCACTTCTGGGCCTTTAATGTCCATCATAATCGGCACGAAAGTGTTTAGCTCGCGCGCAGCCTGCCGTATATTATTCATTCGCATGACGTGATCTTCTAATTCGCCGTGAGCCATATTCAGTCTACCAACGGTCATTCCTGCCTGGATCATTTCTTTTATCGTCGAAACGGAGTCGCAAGCGGGACCCATTGTACAAATAATTTTTGTTTTTAGCATGTTGTAGGCCTCCTCGTTTTTTTCATTGTAACGCGGAAGGTCGAAACGTGATGAGAACTATAGTACAATAGATGTACAATAGTACAGCGTTAAGGGGCGTTCATTATGCTGGCAATTTTGGATGTGCATCAGGACAACGGGGCGGGTTGGTACGAGGAGGGAGAGGGGCGAAAGCTAACCTTTCACCTCTTGCTGGTTACCTACGGGAAATGTGTATATTGGGTGAACGAGGAGAAGGTCATTTTGGAAAAAGGCGATATGCTCCTCATACCTGGACATATCCCATATTATGGCAAAAGCATTCCCACGGTCGTGCATACAAAATACGTGATCAACTTTAGAAAAACCGCAGCAGAGTGCGCGCTTCCGCTCCTTCGGCTGCAAGAGCCGCTGCGGCGGAGGCTCGGCTGCTTCGAGGTTATACAGGAGCGGCTTCGGGCGATTTTGACGCAGTACAAGGAGCGGCCGGCCTATTACGAATTAATGGCCGAGGCGCTGCTGACGGAAGCGTTAATCTTCATCAATCAAGAGACGGACCGAGGGATCATAACCTCCGAGAAGCATCGGCGGGTGGACAGCATGAAGCAGTATATTTCGACGCATTATCGTGAGAGGGTGACGAAGGAGGAACTGGGCGATGTCATCAACACGACGCCTAATTACGCGGCAACGCTGTTCAAAGCCGTCACCAATCAAACCATCAGCGAATATGTTCATAATCAACGGATGAAAACGGCGGTTTATATGCTGACGGAATCACAGCTGATGATCAGTGAGATCGCCGACTATTTGGGCTACAATGACGTCTCTTATTTCTATCGCATTTTTAAACGCAGTACGGGCAGCTCGCCTTCGGATTTTTTACATGAGCGTTCTTCAACGGTTTAAAGCGGAGATTGGCTGCGGTTGACTATTTGGCAAGTTCGATTTACAATTTACCCAGAAATAGGCTTTGACCAAAGACATGGTTATCAATACGGGCTGTCCAGAGAGAGAGGCGATTGCTGAGAGCCTCCCCAGTAACCGATTGTATAATTACCCCTTTGCAGCCGTGCTGTTGAACCCGCAGTTTGATTATGCGGTTGTAAATAGCACCGTTTCATCCCCGTTACCGGATGCTCAATAAGGATCTTGCATGAGCTAAAATGTCTGGCATTCAGCCGGCAGATAGAGCAGCAGATCGAATGAGGGTGGAACCACGAGCTGAACGCACTCGTCCCTTGGTGGGAGAGATGTGTTTTTTTGCGTTCAATCCATTCGATCGGAGGCTGCATAATGAGTATTGCATTGACATTACCAGATGGAACAGTGAAGGAGTATCCGCAGGGCACGACCATGGAGCAAATCGCGCAATCGCTCAGCATCGGCCTCAGCAAAAAGGCTGTCGCCGGCAAATGGAATGGTAATCTCGTCGGTTTGCGCGAGGCGATTCAAGCAAACGGCGAGGTGGAGATCGTGACGCTTGACGGAGCAGACGGGCTGGAGATTTACAGGCACAGCACAGCCCATGTCATGGCACAAGCCATGAAGCGGATTTACGGGAATAAGGCAGTTAAGCTGGGAATCGGCCCGGTCATCGAAGACGGCTTTTATTATGACATCGATATCGAAAAGCCGTTATCCCTTGACGATCTTGCCAGCATTGAAGCGGAAATGAACCGGATCATTCAAGAAGATCTGCCGATCCAGCGCCGTGAAGTGAGCCGGGAGGAAGCGGCTGCGTTTTTTGCGCAGCAGGAAGAGCCGCTCAAGCTGGAGCTGATCCGCGATCTGCCGAAGGAAGCCGTCATCACGCTCTATGAGCAAGGGGAGTTTGTTGATCTTTGCCGAGGTCCGCATTTACCGTCCACTGGACGCATCAAGGCGTTTAAGCTGCAAAATGCAGCAGGGGCTTATTGGCGAGGGAATTCCGACAACAAAATGCTGCAGCGGATATACGGTACGTCATTTCCGAAGAAAGCGCAGCTGGAAGAGCATCTTCATCTGCTTGAGGAAGCGAAGAAACGCGATCACCGCAAGCTCGGCAAAGAGCTTGGGCTATTTATGTTCTCCGAGGAAGCGCCGGGCATGCCGTTCTATTTGCCTAACGGCATGACTGTCCGCACGGAGCTGGAGAATCTGATCCGCGAGCTTCAGCGGCAGCGGGATTACGAGGAAGTACGCACGCCCTTCATGATGAACAGGCGGTTATGGGAGCAATCGGGACACTGGGATCACTATAAGGACAACATGTATTTTACGGATGTTGACGATACGCCTTATGCGCTTAAACCAATGAACTGTCCGGGTCATATGCTTATTTTCAAAAACAGTCTGCATTCCTACAGGGAGCTGCCGATCCGTATGGCGGAATTCGGCCAGGTGCACCGGCATGAGTATTCAGGGGCGCTGAACGGGATGATGCGTGTCCGTACATTCTGCCAGGACGATGCTCATATTTTCGTCAGACCGGATCAAATCGAGGAGGAAATCAGCCGGGCCATCGCGCTGATTGACTATATTTACAAGGTTTTTGGCTTCGAGTTCAAAATCGAGCTGTCGACAAGGCCGGAGGATTCCATGGGCTCGGAGGAGCTTTGGCATGAAGCGGAGCAATCGCTGCGCAGCGTGCTGGAGAGCCGAAATATTCAATATCGCGTGAATGAGGGCGACGGCGCTTTTTATGGTCCGAAAATTGACTTCCACATTCTCGATGCTCTTAAGCGAAGCTGGCAATGCGGGACGATTCAGCTGGACTTTCAAATGCCGGAGAAGTTTGATTTGTCCTACATCGGCGAGGACAACCAGAAGCATCGTCCCGTCGTCATCCACCGCGCGGTTTACGGATCGATTGACCGCTTTATCGGGATTTTGACAGAGCATTTCTCGGGTGCGTTTCCGCTCTGGCTGGCTCCAATCCAGGTGAAGCTGCTGCCTGTGTCGGAGAAGTATATCGACTATGAATTACAGGTAAAGCAAGAGCTGGCCGAATCGGGCATACGCACGCAGGTTGATGTACGCAATGAAAAGCTGGGCTATAAAATCCGTGAAGCCGGGCTGGAGAAAGTCCCTTACATGCTGGTACTCGGCGAGAACGAGAAAAATGCGGGTACGGCCGCCATTCGGAAGAGGGGCGGGGGAGACCTCGGTTCGGAAGCCATCCGTGAAATCATACGGCGGCTAAAGGAAGAGATTTCGGCAAAGTCATAAGCGAATAATAAGAAGAGGGCTATGTTCATTTTCATGATGACATAGCCTTTCTTTTTGATTGGTCATTCATGGGGATGCTGGCATTGCAATGACAAATAAAATCGTTGACAGAATGCTGAAATTTAATCTATAGTAATTTCATCGGAATTATATGCTATTGAGCTGATTAGACGACTAAAAGCTCTTATTTTACGGAACGGCGGCGCAGGAGGCCGTTTTCTGTAGAGTAAGGGCTTTTCTTTGTTCTTAGCCGTTCATGAGCTGGAAAAAAACCATCAAGCAGGAGGAAATGAAAATGAAGCAAAAATTCGTGTTGATTGTGCTGACACTGGTATTATCAGCCGCACTTGCGGCATGCAGCAGCAAACCAGCCTCCACTGAAGCAGAAGGAGATGGAGAGAAGGAGAAGCTGAAGGTAGGAATATCGGCGGGTGTTGAGGAGGAGATCTGGAAGCAAGTGCAGGAGGTCGCGGCAAAGGATGGCCTTGATATCGAGCTGGTCGTATTCAACGACTATGTACAGCCGAATAAGGTGCTGGCGGAAGGCGAGTTAGATGCTAACGCGTTCCAGCATGAGCCCTATCTCGATCAATTCAAGAAGGATAACAATCTTGATATCGTAAAGATCGCCAATACGCTTAATTTTCCGATCGGCTTCTATTCCGAGAAAATTAAAGAGGTTTCCGAAATAAAGGAAGGCGACGTTATTGGCTTGCCTAACGATCCGACGAATGGCGCCAGAGCATTAATTCTGTTCGAAAATGCGGGCCTCATCAAGCTGAAGGAAGGCGTGGGCATCAAAGCGACCGTACGCGATATCGCGGAAAATAAGCTCAATTTGAAATTCGAGGAGCTCGATGCGGCGTTTATTCCGAAAGCGCTTGGCGATTTGACGGCAGCGGTCATTAACACCAATTATGCGGTGGAAGCAGGCTTCGTGCCGACAAAGGACGCCATTTTTATCGAGCCTAAGGATTCTCCTTGGGTTAACATTATCGCGGTAAGAACAGAAGACAAGGATAAGCCGGTATTCCAACGGCTGATTAAAGCGTATCATTCCGATCAAGTTAAGAAATTCGTGGAGGAAAAATACGGTACTTATATTGTTGCATCTTGGTAATTGGATAAAAGCTTAGGTCTCTTCTTAGATGAAGGGACCTTTTTAACATTTTAGCAGAGGCGGCGGTTTTAGAGTGATCTGGATCGAAAACGTAAGCAAAACGTATCAACAGGGCAAGCAGGAAGTCCATGCGGTAAAAGACGCTAATCTTCACATCCGCAAAGGTGAAATATTCGGTATTATCGGCTACAGCGGCGCAGGAAAGAGCTCGCTGCTGCGGTGCATCAACTATTTGGAGCGGCCTTCAGCAGGTACGGTAAGGGTGAATGGAACGGAGCTTGCAGCGCTGAACGAGCAGCAGCTTCGAATGATGCGGCGTAGCGGCGTAAAATCGGCATGATTTTTCAGAACTTCAATTTGCTGATGTCGAGTACCGTTTATCAAAATATTGCATCGCCGCTCGTGCTGGCAGGCCTTCCAAAAAAACAAATCGAGGCGAGGGTAAATGAGTTATTGTCGCTCGTCGGCCTTGAGAAGAAGAGAGGAGCGTTTCCCGCTCAATTGTCGGGAGGCCAGAAGCAGCGCGTGGCTATTGCAAGGGCGCTTGCCAATGAACCGGAAATTTTATTATGCGATGAGGCAACATCGGCGCTTGATCCGCAAACGACCGATTCGATATTGAACCTGCTGCTCGACATTCACCGTACCTATGGGATTACGATCGTGCTCATTACCCATGAGATGAATGTTGTGAAAAAAATCTGTGATCGGGTCGCCGTCATGGAGGATGGCGTCATAGTAGAGCAAGGCACCATTCTGGAGCTGTTTATAAATCCGCGCACGGTTACGACGAAAAATTTTACAAAAAGCGTGTTTGATATCGATTTGCCGCCGGAGCTGCTTGAAAGAGGGGGGCACCAAGCTGGCGAAGGGCAGCTGCTTCGCATTTCATTCGTTGGAGAAACGGTAAGCGAGCCGATTCTAGCGGACTTAACGCTGCGCTACCAGCTGCGGCCAAGTATTCTGTACGGGAATATTACAAAAATAAAAGACACCGTGTTTGGCTTCCTCATTATCAGCCTGCCTGACAATTCGGGGGTCATCCAGCAAGGAATTGCGTATATGATTCAAAACGGCATGCAGGTGGAGGTGCTTGATCATGCTGGATAGCTTCTTAGACAGCCTAATTGAAAATCGTGTGCTTTATACGGAGGCTCTGGGAGAAACGGCAGCCATGGTAGGCTGGTCATTGCTCTTCTCGACCTTAATCGGACTATTTCTTGGCATCTGCTTAGTTGTGCTGCGCCCAAACCATATCTACGCCAGCCTTACGCTGTACCATTTGCTCAACACGGTCATAAACATCCTTCGCTCGGTCCCTTTTATTATTATATTAATTGCTATTATTCCGATTACGAAATGGATCGTGCATACGACAATCGGGGTAAAAGGAGCTATCGTACCGCTTGTATTCTATACGGCGCCTTATATTGCGAGACTGATTGAATCGGCCTTGCTCGAAGTGAATCCCGGTGTCATTGAGGCTTTTCAAGCGATGGGCGCATCAAGGCGGCAAATCATTTGGCAGGTCATTCTGAAGGAGGCGAGACCAGGCATCGTGCTCAGTCTTACCATTGCCACAATCGGCTTGATTGGAGCGACTGCGATGGCAGGCGTAATGGGGGCCGGCGGTCTCGGGGATGTGGCCATCCGTTACGGATATCAGCGCTGGGAGCCCGAAGTCATGTACGTATGTGTCATTATTCTTATTTTACTCGTGCAGCTGATGCAATCCATCGGGAATTGGGTTTCAAAAAAGCTGCGAAAGCATTGAAAGGATGGGCATCAAAAAAGACTGCTCCAACAGGAATTACCCTTCTGTCGGGACAGTCTTTTTGAGTTTGGCCGGGTTAGCTTCCTTGCTGCCAACATACCGTTTCCGCAGCAGCATGGCGAGCGGCAGCGCGGTTAAAATGCACACAGCGGAGATTAAGAACGCATCATTAATGCTCATTGTATAAGCCTTTGGAAAAACCTCCTCCCCCTCACCGATGCGGGTTTGATGAACGGCAAGCCTTGCATAGAACAAGGAGGTAAACAAGCCTAAAGCCATCGAACTGAAAATTTGCCTGAGCCAATTAATGAGCGCAGAGGCATGGCCGCTCAGCTCTTTGGGGATGGCCATCATTCCCGCATTGGTAACGGGAGTTAGGGCCAGGCCGGTTCCGGTATTTCGGACCGCAATGATGATCATAATCGTCAGCAGGCTTGTGCTGAGCTGCAAACGGCTGAACAGATAGGTTGTGGCAATGAGAATAATGCAGCCCGTAATAGCGAGCGCTGCGGGACCCAGCTTATTGTAATAGCGCCCGGAGAAGAAGGTTGCGCAGGTCAGGCATGCCGCCCCCGGCAAAAACAAAAGAGCGATATGGAACGAGCTAAGGGCATGAATTTCTGCTAAGTAAAGAGGGATGAAATAAATACCCGAATACAGCGCAACGGAGAGAATGAGCGATATGACCAGGCTTATTGCAAACGTTCGATTGCGGAACAGACGCAGCTGCAGCAGGGGCGCATCCGAGCGCAGCTGATGGATGACGAACAGGGCCGCGCATGCAAGGCCTGCGACCAGACATACCCAAAAAGCCGCCGAACGCCAGCCCCAAGCATAACTATTTCCAAACAGCAGCAATAGCGAAAGGCTGCCCACAGCTGCCAGCGCAAGTCCTTTGCGGTCCAGCTTGGTTTCCTTATTGACCGGGCTGGATGGAAGGATTCGAATACCGATAAGGAATGCTAATATCCCAATTGGCACGGTGACAAGAAATATCCAATGCCAATCATAGCCCTGCAGCCAGCCGCTTACGGAAGGAGCCAGCGCCGTTCCGAGTATGGTTGAAAACGACCAGATACTCACTGCCATCGGCTGCTTTTCAGCTGGGACGGTCCGATAAATAAAGGCTAGGGATACCGGCTGGATGAGTCCGCAGAACAAGCCCTGCAAGATGCGAAATGCAATGAGCGCATAAATATTCCAAGACAGCGCGCAAAGCAAGGAAGTGACTGTAATCCCGATCAGGCACGATAAAAAAACCTTTTTTCCGCCGAAGCGATTTTCCGCATAGCCGGCGGCAGGAGCGATAACGCCGCATGCAAGTGAAAACCCGGTAACGATCCATTGCACCCTACCAAGATCGGTATGAAAAATGCCCATAAAACCCGGCAAGGATACGTTAAGCGAAACAACATGGTACATGCCTACAAATGAACCGAAAAAGAGGGTCGCTAGAGCAGGCCAGAATGACGTTTTAGATAAAAGGGGCTTGCTTAATTTTTCTGTCCATCCGGCTAACAAGCGTAAACCTCCTTTATCCATGACGGGAAACCTGATTTAAAGGGCTTAAAAACATAAAACCAGCATATCACATGGGAATTGTCAGTTATTATTGAATAATTGTATTAAACGATAGAACTATTTTTAATAGTAGAGATACATGCCCATACTATGGGAATAATCACGGAACAACGAAACACATGCAGAAGCAGCTTCATATGATGAAGGGTATGGATCCATAAACCGACTGGCATGAGAAGAGAATGGAATGTCGTAGGAGGGACTGCGGATGGCTTTGTATCAAAATATTCATGAGCTGATTGGCAATACGCCCCTGGTTGAGCTTACGGGTTATACCCTTCCACAAGGCGTAAAGCTTTACGCCAAGCTAGAGTACAAAAATCCGGGCGGGAGCGTCAAGGACCGACTCGGTATTGAGCTGTTGAATCACGCATTCGCAACCGGGCAGCTGGCGCCTGGAGGCACCATAATAGAAGCAACGGCCGGCAATACAGGCATCGGACTCGCCCTTGCGGCAATCGGGCGCGGAGTATCCGCCGTATTTGTCGTGCCAAGCAAGTTTAGCACCGAGAAGCAGCAGCTTATGCGGGCACTTGGCGCGCAAATCGTAAATACGCCTACTGAGCTGGGTATAACAGGCGCGGTTCAGAAGGCGGAAGAGCTGTTGAAGGAAATACCGGGCTCATACTCCCCTAGGCAATTCTCTAATGAAGCTAACCCGGTAACTTATTATAAAACGCTGGGGCCGGAGCTGTGGCATGAATTGAATGGCGCCATTGACGTATTTGTGGCCGGCGCAGGCTCTGGCGGTACCTTTATGGGAACGGCGCGATACTTGAAGGAGAAAAACCCGGCTGTAAAAACGGTTATTGTCGAGCCGGAGGGCTCCATACTCGGCGGCGGAATGCCAGGACCCCATCGCACGGAAGGCATCGGCGTGGAGAAGCTGGCGCCATTTATGGATTGCTCGTATTTCGATGCCATCCATACCATATCGGATGATCATGCTTTTGCAAGGGTGAAGGAGCTGGCGCAGCTTGAAGGCATGCTTGTCGGAAGCTCTTCGGGCGCAGCGCTGCATGCGGCTTTGCTGGAGGCGGAGGTTGCCGCGCCAGGCAGCCGTATCGTTACCATTTTTCCGGATGGCAGCGAGCGGTATTTAAGCAAACAGATCTATAATGGGGGTGAGTAAGCTGAAGCGAAAAACAAAGCTTATTCATGGAGGCATTCCATTTGATCCCCATACAGGCGCTGTAAGCGTTCCGATTTATCAGGTCAGCACCTATAAGCAGGAGGATATCGGCGTTCACAAGGGCTATGAATACTCGCGCACCGGCAACCCAACGCGTCATGCGCTGGAGCAGTACATTGCTGATTTGGAGGAGGGTGCGAGAGGTTTTGCTTTCAGCTCGGGTATGGCTGCAATTCATGCTGTATTCTCCTTGCTGAGCTCTGGCGACCATATTATTTTGACCGATGACGTTTATGGAGGAACGTATCGCATCGTCACGAAGGTGCTGAGCCGGCTCGGTATTGAGGCCACCTTTGCAGATACGACAAGCCTGGAGGAAATGGAAAAGGCGCTCCAGCCCAATACAAAAGCGCTGTTTGTAGAAACACCGACAAATCCGCTGCTTAAGGTTACTGATATTGCGGCGGTAGCGGCATGGGCCAAAACCAAGCAGCTGCTCTTTATCGTAGATAATACGTTCAGCACGCCCTATTGGCAGACGCCGCTGGCGCTCGGAGCGGATATCGTGCTCCATTCGGCTACGAAGTACATTGGCGGACATAGCGACGTGGTTGCGGGGCTTGCAGTCGTGAATAACGATAAGCTGGGCGAAGAGCTGCATTTTGTGCAAAATGCAATCGGCGGCGTGCTTGCTCCCCAGGATTCATGGCTGCTCATCCGCGGATTAAAGACGCTGGGCCTGCGAATGGAAGCCCATGAAGAAAATGCACGGGCGATCGTCACTTATTTATCGGGGAAGGCAGCCATTCATAATATTCATTATCCCGGATTGCCGAGCCATCCACAGCATGAGCTGGCCAAACGGCAGGCACGCGGATTCGGGGGCATTATTTCGTTTGACGTTGGGAGCGGGGAGAAAGCGGCTGAGGTCATCAAAAAGCTGAAATACTTCACGCTTGCCGAAAGCCTGGGCGCTGTGGAAAGCCTCATTTCCGTGCCCGCGCGAATGACGCATGCATCGATACCAAGCGAAAGGCGAGCATTACTCGGTATTACCGACGGATTAATCCGTATTTCGGTAGGCATCGAGGATAGCGAGGACCTGATTGAAGACTTGGAGCAGAGCTTGATCTAGCGCCACTCACCCGACTAACCCTCACCGAGTTCAGATTGGATTAAGGATCATTTTCTCCGCAACATATATCGTCCAAGTTACGTTAGTAGAGTATAATAAAATGACTGACGAAAAAAGGATGGTAGACTAATGACCTTAAAACAATTGCTGAACAGAAAAATAGTCGTGGCTTCACTTACGACAGCCATACTTCTAAGCGCCATAGCTCCGGGAGGGATTTCATACAGCGCTGCAGGTAATCCTTCCACCTCTCTTCAATTTCAAATCGGCAGCAACAAATCGATAGATTATCGCGGAGAGCATACGTTAGCTGCAGCTCCTTATGTTCTAAACGGCGTAACCATGGTTCCGGTGAGAGCTTTGGCGGAGGGATTGCAAGCTGCCATTCATTTGGATGCGGCAACGAAAAAAATTACTTTGAGCCGCGACGGATTAACCGTAAGCTTGACGATCAACAGCGATGCGGTTGTTGGCACTTATATAAAAAATGTGAAGCTGCCTGCAAAGGTAGCTGTCGTGAAAGGCACAACCTTTGTTCCCGCAAAAATGGTAGCTCAGCTGCTTGGAGCGGAAACGACCTGGGACGCGAAGAAAAAAATAATTACGATGCAGGCGAGCGAGGCGGGGCTATCGTTCCATTATACCTTTGACCAAGGCGAAGAAGGCTGGAAGGGTGCCTTTGCCGATTTGCCTGTAGACTATAATGCGTATATCTATGATTTGAAATATGCAAGAGAATTGCTGCCTACGGCAAAAAATAAAACAAACTACGGTTTAAAGCTAAGCGGAATGAATCGCAGCGACGACTTGTTTATGTTTGTGACGAAGAAAATCGAAGGCCTTGAACCGCATACCATGTATCAAGCATCATTATCCTTCCAGCTTTATACGGACCAAGCCGGCGGCATGGTGGGAGTTGGCGGAGCGCCTGGGGAAGCGGTAAGCATTAAAGCGGGCTTCGTGAGCAAAGAGCCTAGAACCTTCCAGTCGGATACCGAAGGGCAGACGTACTACCGCATGAATATTGATAAAGGCAACCAGCAAACAGAAGGCGATGATATGAAAATCGTCGGAAATATGGTACAGCCCAATAGTTCGCTTAAAGGTTTTCAGCCGGTAGCAATGCAATACAGCACAACGCTCCAATCCAATGAGCAAGGCGAGATTTATGTCATTGTCGGAAGCGACTCCGGCTACGAAGGATTGACGACCTTTTATCTCGATGATATGAAGATTAAGCTTTTGCCTAAAGCGTAATAGAAATGGTCATAGAAAAGCGATTGCTTAAGGGTTCCTTACCGTTAAGCATCGCTTTTTTTTGTTGTTCCCGATACGAAATTGCATGAATTCGGAAATTATAAGCGATTTTTAATAAATATGGGAAGGATTGTGAACAGTTAAGCTAGAATATTGGATAATGTCCAACAATATGGAAGCAAGAGGTCCTGGAAAGGTTAGTTGGTAAAACAAAATGATAAATAATAATATGGTCCTAGAATCACATGAACAATGCCGGTTGCGGGGCTTAAACCCGGACGAGCTTCCTAAATATACAGAATGGTTTTCTAAAGAGGAGCTGGAATCCCGGCAAGCCCACTACAAAGACGTTATCGAGGTTATCAGCCTATTTGTAGATAAGTTTTTATCCTCTGTCCCTGGCGATCCTTTTTTAGTTGCTATCACGGATGACAAGGGTTTTATTCTTGAATTCAAAGGGAACCCGTCTATTATAAGCAAGGTGCGTCAATTGGGAATAACGGAGGGAGTTCGTTTCTCGGAAGAGTTGAGTACGAACGCGATTGATTTATGCTTGCGTAACGATCTCCCGGTTCAGCTTGTAGGAGAGGACCACTACCATAAGGTATTGCACCAGCTTGCATGCTACACGGCTCCTATTCACGCGGAAGACAATGGCCAGCTGCTCGGAACGCTTTCGCTCATGACAGACATACAATCCGCTCATCCCCATTTACTTGCCCTCTTATGTACAATCGTTGATTCGATTGAGCGTGAGCTGTTGTTACACAAACAGAACACCCAGCTTCAAATCCTGAATCAGGTGCTGCTCGAGACTAATTATTACGGCGTCATTATTACCGATGCAAGGGGATCCATCCTAGAAATAAATGATAACAGCACATTCATACTGGGCATGGCAATCCATGAGAAACGTTTCATCGTAGGTACAAGCGTTTTTCACATGAGCAGGATTGGGCCGTATTTTGAAAGAGTAATCCTGCACGGCGAGTCATGCGTGGGTGAAGAAGTTTCTATTATGGTAGAAGATAAGCTGAATTATTACATGCTTGATGTAGTACCTATCTATGACAATGAGCAGCTTATTCGGGTCGTTGGCAGCCTGAGGGACATTACCGAAATGAAGATGACGGAAGAGCTGCTGCGCAATAGCGAGAAGTTAGGGTTTGCCGGTCAACTCGCGGTAAGCATCGCACATGAAATCCGTAATCCGATGACTACGGTAAAGGGCATACTCCAATTATCAAGCAAGACAACCAATCCTCATTATTACAACCTGATGATGTCGGAGCTGGAGCGAATGAATGCCATTGTGGGCGAGTTTTTAATATTAGGGAGACCGCAGGCGATACAATACAAGGATGAGCAATGCGCTGTAATTCTGCAAGAGGTCTTGTCCGTATTAGAAATGCAATTCGAGATGAACGGGATTGTAATCCGTACACAATTTATTGAATCGACGACGATTCCATGCGATCGTGACCAAGTGAAGCAAGTGTTTTTGAATATTTTGAAAAATGCGATGGAGGCTTTGCCATTCGGAGGCGAGATAAATGTCCTGCTGGATATCGTCGATCATTATCAACGGATTCAGTTTATGGATAACGGCGTTGGCATGACAGAAGAAGTAAAGCAGCGCATCGGGCAGCCCTTTCATACGACAAGACGTGACGGGAACGGACTAGGCATGATGATGGTGGATAAAATAGTATCCTCTCATAATGGGCGTCTAGTCGTATCCAGCGAGCTGGGTATAGGGACGATCGTCGAGGTTTGGTTTCCTGCTTCATGAAAGAAGAGACGGCTCTAATCGGCATTCAGCCGACGGGCTGTCTTTTTTTAATATATAAGAATTTATATGTTTTCACATATAAATGTGCTTATATATCTCCGCGAAACGACTGCTTTTGCCACAGAGGACGGCGACAGCCGTTTACGCTTGTGCTGCTGTGAGTGAGAATCGTTAAGTCTTTAAGTTGCAAGCGGGAGCGCGCTTCGGAATCCGAGGCGCACTTTTGCTTTCATCCGATTACTTGTAGCTGGAAATCTGAGCATCGACCTTGGCAATGATAATCGTCGTTTGCTGCTCATAGGCATAGGTTTTTTGCTTATGCTCGTTAATTTGCTTGATATGGGCAAGCATTCTTGTTAAAGAGCTGGATGACGCGGCCGCATCTCCTTTTTTCACCGCTTGCTTTAAGATGGAGGTTTCGGTTGTGAAATATTTCTTGATGCTGCTGATCGAGCTTTTGGATGCTTTTATTTTCACTTTGATTGCATCGATACCGCTCAACTGGTCGCGAAGCTTTTTTATCGACTTAGCCGTATTCGCTTTGGCCTCCTTAAGCGCTGCTTCCTTGCTTCGAATATCCAACTTGGCAAACTGAACGGCTGCTCTTGTCGTTTCAACCTGCGGCTTCAAGAGGCTCGTAGCGAGTTTATCCTTAAATGATTTCGCAATGCTTAGCTGCTGATTCAATGAGTCGTAGAGTCTGAATAAAGGCTCGTATTTCTTCTTGGTTTGCGTGACGGCGGACTCAAGCTGCAGCAGCTTATTCGCGTCAATTTCCTTTATTCGTTTGCGGGTTGCGAGCACGGCCTCCTCGTTTTGATAATGAAGCTTGTCGATGCGGCTATCCCAGTCGATGGTCTGCTTCTGCACGCTTTGAAGCTCGGCATACTGCGAGGTTAACTTGGCGGCTGTCGTCTTATCTGCCGCGCTTTTCATTTTGTCAAAAGCAGTCTTGGCGGTTGCGCTAAATTCAAACGATGCGGCTGAAAGGACGGACGGAACGGCTAGCAGGAACAAGAGGACGAGACCGAATACGGCTAACCTTGAAGCGGTTTTCATGAACAATGGAGCCTCCTTTGGTTTCGGCAATACAACGCAAAAAAGCACCAGCAAGATTGGCGGTATACGCCATCTCTTACGGGTGCTTCCATCGTAAGCCGAACTTATTTCGTTGATTCCATTAATATACAGTAAGCTTCCGAATACCGTCAAGCGCTTGATCTACAAGACAGCCGGCTTCGCATACTCATCTGGCGTTTTGCCGATAATGGATTTGAAATCCTTAATGAAATGCGATTGATCATAATATCCGAGATCGACAGAGAGCTTGAGCGTGTCATATTGTTTGCCGGTGTCCATAGCCTCTGCCGCGTTTTGCAGCCGATAAAGCTTGATGACCCATTTCGGGCTTATCCCGACATATTGGTTAAATAAGCGCTGCAGCTTTCTTTTGTTGAGATGAAAAGAATCGCAAATCTGCTCTACTTTAGTCAGCTCGGGATCGATTAGGATTCGGTCGATAATCTGATTGATGAGGGTAATCGATCCATCCTGCTGTGGAAGATGCTTTACTAACAAAGCGTCGGTAAGTGCGATCCTGTCCGCGGGGTCAGTCTCAGCGTTCATCTGCTGCTCATATTCGGCCGCATCCGCGCCAAATATCTCTTCGATAGCTAGCGATTGATCCGTCAGGTTGGAGAGCGCCGTGCGTATAAAGGGATAAAAACCGCCAGGGTGAAATTTAATGCCGAATACTTGTCCCTTGCCTTCAATTTTCTTCGTATACATTCGGCTGGCAACGCCATAAATACCGCTCCTGTGGTCCTCCATCACCAAGTTGACACATGGATTAGGGATCACATCCTGCAAAAAAGGAGGCTGGCCGGTCAAATCCCACCTTACGACCCAGTAGTGTTTTACAAAATGTCGGAGCGGCTCTGAGGGAGCGAAGCGGGAAAGCTGGAATTTTTTTTCGCCTTCACTTAGCTGAAGTATACCCATGCTGCGTTTTTGCGTTGTATTCGGCATCTATAAATCTCTCCTATTGATCGATTTGTCGCGTTTTTACAATACCGGCCAGTTGGACAACGTTATACTTAGCAAAGAAAGCGCCAGCCGTTAACAGCGGCAAACCCTATATTATATGATGAGAAGGAGTGTATCGCATGGAGTTTAAATATGAGTATTATATCGGTGCAGCGCCCGAGAAGGTGTGGGCTGCGTTTGTATCGCCGGAAGGCACGCGGGCTACTTTTTTCGGCTGCGTCATCGATTCTACATTTGAAGAAGGCTCTTCCTTCCGCTATGTCGGCCCGGGTACGGATGGTGATGAGACGGTGCATATTTATGGTACTATTCTAGCATATGAGGAGAATAAAATATTTAGCGTTTTAGAGCATCCAGGTCCTTCGTATCGCCCCAATCATGCGGAGCTGGAATCGACTATTACCTTTACGCTTGAGCCTGTTGGCGAAACGACCAAGCTTGTCCTGACTAATAACCAGTTTACCGAGAACCACCCGTCTTTGGAAACGGTGGACAGCCAGTGGTGGATGATCCTCAGCAATTTGAAAACCTATATCGAGACAGGCAAAGGTTTAGCGTTTGGCTGGTAGGCACAGCCGGATTCGCGAGGGCATCAGCAGCAGCGGATGCTCTTTTTTTTGCTGCATAAAGGGTGTAACGATTTCTTTTCTGGGCTCGATTCTTTATACTGTAAAAAAGGACAGGCGTAAAACGTCTGCGACAACGGACAGGAGAGAGCAGAATGAGCTATAAAATTGTTTTTTTCGACATTGACGGCACGTTGATCAACGAGCAAAAGGAAATCCCTGCGGATACAGTCAAGGCCATTGCGGAGCTGAAGGAAAGCGGAGTTGAACCGGTAATTGCTACGGGGCGCGCGCCTTATTTTATTAAACCGCTTGCTGAGCAGCTCGGCATTGAATCGTTCGTCTGTTTGAACGGGGGGTATGTCGTCTACAAGGGAGTGCCGCTCTATAAACGCGAGATCGAAAAGCACCGTCTGGAAGCGCTTGTTAAGGTTGCTGCCGAGCATAACCACGGCCTTGTCTTTGAGGGCGAGCATAACTTCTTCGCGGATAAAGAGGATCATCCTTTTATTATAGAGTCCGTTAACTCTTTAAAGGTTGATTTGCCTGGTTTCAATCCGGAGTTTTGGAAAACAGATGGCATTTATCAAGTCTTCCTTCACTGCGAGAGCCACGAGGAGCATCTCTATGAGGGTCTGCATTCTGAATTAAAGCTGATCCGCTGGCATCCGCAGGCTATTGATGTCCTTCCGGCTGGGGGCTCAAAGGCGCAAGGTATCGAAGCACTGCTTGATAAGCTGGGCTTAACGACTGCCGATGCCGTTGCATTCGGGGATGGTCTGAATGACAAAGAAATGCTGGAGACGGTTGGCTTTGGCATTGCTATGGGCAACTCGCATCCCGAGCTGCTTCCCTTTGCCGACTATGTGACGACGCATGTTGACGAGCAGGGTATACGCAACGGCCTTGTGGAAGCGGGCCTTTTAGAGCGATAAGCGGCGTCTGTATTTTGTGTGAAAATATGCAAAAATATAAATTAAAAAAAGCTGATACCGCATGCTGCGGTGTCAGCTTTTTTTGAAATATAAGAAAGTATAAAAATCAACCTTATACGTTGCTTATATTTCACCGCGAAACGAGCTTTTGCCGCCAAGGACGGCGTCAGCCGTTTACGCTTGACTAACGGACAGCGGATTTCAATTCCTAATGTTTCCGTGATACAATGTTTATTGGAATTATTATACAAAACTCTTTCTGATTGCATTCTGAGGTTATGAGTATGGCAATGCCACTCCATATTAGCTAGCACGCCATAAAACATCGGCAGTCTGTGACTTTATTATCAAGTCCAAGACTGCCGATTGTCTTTTAATAAGTCAGCTTAATTCTTAATTTTCTTTGTATAGGAAAGGCGGTCGATTACGGGTGGATTATCAAAAGGAAAATACAAGCTTGCCAAGCTATGTGCTGCGGGCTGCGATAACGGAGGCCGGCTACGAGGAAGGCAAACCGATCATTCGTCAGATCTTGCTGGAGGTAGCGCCGGGAGAGCTTGTGGGATTAATCGGGCCCAACGGAGCGGGCAAGAGTACGACGATCAAAACGATACTCGGCTTAATGGCGCATGTGAACGGAGAAATTGTGTTTGGCGGTAAAAACAAACGTTATGCCTATGTTCCGGAGCAGCCGGTTTTTTATGAATATATGACGCTGTGGGAGCATTTGCATTTAGCGGCATCGGCATTTGGTATTGAAGAGCGGCAGTTTGCAAACAAAGCGGATGAGCTTCTGGAGCGCTTTCGTTTGCTGGAAGAGAAGCATCATTACCCTGCTCATTTCTCCAAGGGAATGCAGCAAAAGCTGATGCTTATTATCGCATTTCTGCTGGAACCGGATGTTTATATTGTGGACGAGCCATTCGTCGGACTTGATCCGCGTGCCACAACTGATTTTCTAAAGCTGCTTGAGGGCGAGCGGGAGCGAGGGGCAGGTGTTCTCATGAGCACTCACGTGCTGGACACCGCTGAACGTATCTGCAATCGTTTCGTTCTCATTAACAATGGCTCAGTGGTTGCGCGAGGCGGCTTGGAGCAGGTAAGAGATGATGCTGGCTGCGCGGATGACGCGACATTGTTCGAGTGCTTTCACGCATTGACCTAGGGGGCGGGACGTGATGATGACACCGCGTCAATTATTTTGGATACGATTAAAACGTAATCAAAGAGAGCAAGTCCGCGCCTGGAGCAGCGTGCTTGACTGGACGGTATGGCTCTACTTGCTTATACCGGGACTATTTATTGGGGGCGGCCTATACCGCGAGGCGCTGCTTGATATGCCGGAGTGGGCCAGCAAGCTGCCTTGGACCGCGTTATATCCGTTTTTGCTGCTTTTCCTTTTGTTATTCGGTCAGATTCGTGTTTTTGTGGAGGAAGCTGACCGGTTATTTTTGCTTCAGCGTCCGGAGTGGCTGCAGACGTTAAAGCAGTATGGAATTGGCTACACGCTGGTAACAAAAATAATTGTAATCGCAATTCCCTATCTGCTGCTGCTACCTTTCTTAATCAGGGTGGAGGAGCAATCATGGCTTCAGCTTGGATTGGCCTTTGGCTTTACGATTGTGATGGGGATGATTTTGGCGCTTAGCTTACAGCTGCTAAATGGCAGGCTAATGGGCATGCGAAAGCGGTCACTTGAAACATTGATCACGTTGCTGTTTATAGCAGCCTATTTGATTCCGATGATTACGTGGGCGAGAGACATAGGTTTGCTGAGTATGTCCTTGGCTGCGGGCACTGTCGTTTTTATCTTGCTGCTGCGCTTCGGACTGCGAATGCCTATTCAATTCGAAGCAGAAGTAAAAATAGAGAACGCGGCGCGTCTTCGCAGCACGGAGCTATTAATGAGCCAGGTTATCGAATCGAAGCCGCTTCTTCGCGTGAAACGGCCGTATATGTTCCGTTTTTCCCAGCGTATATTCCGTAAGTCTGATGCGGGGACGATACTGGCGGAAATGAGGCTGAAAGCCTTCTTGCGAGGCATGACGCATATTCGCGTCTGGCTTGGCTTTATTTCGGCGGCTACGTTTGCGGTATCGCTTGTCCCTGGGCTGATTGCAGCCTTTCTAGTGCTTGCTTTAACGGTAATCGGAATGTCTTGGCTGCATCTCCAGTGGAAGCAATGGTTTGCGGAAGAATTTATCACGCAATTTCCCTGGTCTAGGAATGCCGCTCAGAAAGGGGCTGTTCTATCGCGGTTCTGGCTGCTATTGCCGCCAATGCTCGTTTGGTCGGCTATTGCAGGACATAAAATCGCGGGCCCGGTTGGTTTGCCGGCTGCCGCTTTAATCTGCGCCGCCGTATGGATGGCTGTGAGCAGGTACGACAATCGAATTAGAATCAAATAGGAGACTGCTTGCCAAACGGGTGTGATCCGTCTACCCCCCTAAAACATCTCACGATGTCGTATTGTTTACACATAGCTGCAGCTAAGAAAATTATACGAGGGTGGTAAGCAAATTGAATATAAAACGAATAACGGGATCAAAAAGAAATGCCTTTGTTGCAAAGAGCGCTTTAATTGGCATGCTTGTAATAGGCTTCGGGACAGGTAGTGTATTTGCATCGGGGGAGGCCTCCGCTCCGATATCCTCTTCTGCGGTGGCAATAGATTTGCCGGTTGAGAAGGCCGTTTCGGAAAGCAAAGAAAAAACGCCAACCCTTTTGCCGGGTGATTTCTTTTATTTTATAAAAGTCGTCTATGAGAACATCAGACTATCAATTGAGGCTGACGATGTAAAGGATGCCGGATTGCTTGCGGAATTCGCTCAGGAGCGTCTTTCCGAAGCGGCTGCCTTGCATGCTAAGGGAGAAACGGCGAAGTCGGAGCAAGCCCTTCAGAAGTCTTTTGAAAACCAACAGAATGCAATAGAATTGGTTGCTTCTGAGGCGGAAGATGAAAATGAAGAAAAAGATATACAACAGGCGGTAGGGGTGAAATCCGACCTGCAGCATAATATTTTAGCTCTAACTGCAGCGCTGGAAAAGGTTGAAAACCCGCAAGCCCAGAAATCGCTTTTGAAAAATATTATAAAGTCTTTCGGCAAGTTGGAGAAAAAGCTTGCGAAGCTCGAAAACAAGGCTCCAGAAGAGCAAGCCTCTGAGACCATGACTAAGCAGGCGGAAGACTCTTCTCAATCAAAAACGGATACCGTTGTTTCCAGTGACGCCAAGGTAAACACAACAATTAAAAGCGAAACGAAACAAAAGACGGTTCTAGACAAGAAAACAAAGCTGGAAAAGGACACCAAGAACAGCGAATCGAAAATTAAGGAAGCAAAGAGTAACGCAGCGAAGGCAGAAAAGAAAGAAGAGATCAATAAAGAGCGGAACGTCCATAACGAGCGGAACGGCCATAATAATAAACGTAATGAAAAAAATCATGATAGCAAGTAAGTCCGGAGTCCGGGAATGATTAGCTTGTCTTTCGATTGGCGACTAGTCATTTTACTTTTTCCGCCATTGAACTAAGGAAGCTTGCTTCGCCTAAGGAGGTTCATAGCTGGCTCATTGGGGTAAGTAATAATAAACCCCATGCTTGACCGAAGAGGGTTTTCAATAACTTTCATGGAGGTGCAAGCAGCTATGAGTACAGACAGGGACATGTATGGCGCGGTGGAAGAGGAAATTAGGGCGCGAAAGCAAGGAAACAGTTATATTCTAACAACTACAAAGGGAACGATCGGCAAGATTACTTATACGCTTGTTGACGTGGACACGTGGGTAATTGACCATACGTATGTAGATGGAGAATACCGCGGACGGGATTTGGGAAAACAATTGCTTGGTTTCGTTGTTGATGAGGCTAGAGAAAAGGGAAGAAAAATTATTCCTTCCTGCTCGTAAGCTTTGGCGCAATTCAAGCGGAATTCCGCTTTTGAGGATGTATGGGAGAAAACAAATACGGAGTACTCCGATACGTATAGCTCTGGCGGAACAGGTACCACAAGCGGGAATATGCGTAAATAATAGGTCATTAGAAATGAAGAGAGCCGCACACCCTAGGGTTGGCGGCTCTCTTCTTTTTTCAGTTCCGTATAGATAACCAAACGCTCTTCATGCGTCTTGGCTTTGTCGTTAAATTCCCCGGTGCATGTAATCAAGTTCAAATGGCTTTGATAGGAGAAGCCGAAAATATCCTCAAGCGGCGCCTCCTTGCGAGGGTAACGCTGCTTATCCATGACAATAAAACGGCGAGTGGTTCCTTCTTTATCCGATACGATAACCTCATCACCGACCTTTAGACGGTCCAGCTTATAAAATACGGCAGGTCCCGTTAAGCTGTCTACATGCCCGGCCATGACCGCATTGCCCTTTGCGCCGGGCTTCGTGCCAGGCTCGAACCATCCGACCCCGTCAATATCCTGAGGCACGCCCATCTGGCCGTTTTCCATCGTTCCGACATTTTCAATTGCGGCTTTGACGCCAATAGCAGGGATGGAGATGCTTGTCGGCACGATGCCGAGATCCTCCTCCTTGAGTTGATCCGGGGGTACAAGCACAGGCGAAGAAGGAGAAGGCGGTGCAGATGCCGCCTCAGAGCCGCTTGTGTTTTGCGGCTTTACCTCCTTGCTCGCTTCTGTGCTTGAACAAGCGGAAGCCAATCCGATAAGCAGGAGCAGGATGGCCATGCTCATTATATGCTTCATGATGTCCGGCACCTCCCTGATGTAAGGTAGTAAAAAAGAAAGGAGGGGGAAACCCTCCTTTCCTCAAAATATAACAATTTTTCATCTCACCGGGATCGGGATTCTTATATTTCACCGCGAAACGGGCTTTGCCGCTAAAGGAAGGCTACAGCCGTTTACGTTAGAAAGTTACTTCACGTCTTTACGGCGTGCAATAAAGAATGGGATAAGTGAGGCTAAAGCCAAAACCGCAAGGGATAACATGATAATGTCTGTCATTGAAGACTTGTTGTGGCTCATGCCGCCCATGCCGGTTTGTGGCATCTCAGACGGCATTTTGGCCGCGAATTGGTCTGGGAACTGATCGACAACGGCACTGGTAACACCAAGCCCTACTTCAAACATATGCGAGTAGGCTTCGCGAATGGTCGGGTACGCGGTTGCATAGTCCATTTCGGAGTAGCTGTTGAACGCTTTTAGCAGTTCATCGACATGCATCTTAAGGCCAGCTTCCATGTCGGAAGCTTTTAAACGGCCCTCCGTTGCGGCATCGAGGAAGGCGGCTTGCTCTACGCGGTATTGGTCAAGCTCCGCAAGCGCTTTTGATTTTGCGGCTTCATCTTTGGCGCCAGTCGCCTTAACATAGTCAACAAAATATCCGATATGTGAGCTCCAAATTTTCTTGAAGGCTTCTCCGCCTTCTTTCCCGTAAACGGAAGCGATAGCGGCGGACAAGTCATCCGTATTTTCATTTAATGCAGCTGCCGCGGCGTCAAAATCCTTGGCGCCGTCGATCCCTTTTTGCATTGCTAGAATAGCGAGCGCAGCATGCTCGGAGAACAAATGATTGAGATTTGCACGAAGCTCGGCGGCCGGCGTATCGACGGTTTTATGATCGAATTGATCCGGGAATTGGTCTTTAATTGCCCAAGACAGCCCTTTGCCTACGCCGTACATATGATGAACCGATTCTCTGAGACTATCATATGTCTTATCAAAATCGCCGGCAACGTAATTATCGAATGCCCAGACGAGCTGATTAATGTGAACCTTTAGGCCTTCCTCAAGCTCCTTCGCTTTTAATCGGCTGCCCGTAGCCGAATCCAGAAATGCGGCTTGTTTTACGCGGTATCCATCAAGCTCTGCCAGCGCTTTTTTCTTGGATGCATCATCCTTGGCGCCTGTCGCCTTCACATAATCGACAAAATAACCAATGTGGCTGCTCCAAATTTCCTTGAATGCCGCTCCGCCTTCTTCTCCGTAAACAGATGCGACCGCTTTGCTTAAATCATCTGTATTTTGCGCCAATGCGCCTGCTGCGGCATCAAAGTCGCCTTTGCCATCGATTCCTTTTTGCATGGCGACAACCGCGAGAAACGCATGCTCAGACAACAAGGAATCGAGAGCCGCGCGTAAATCGACCGCTTTGTTCGTCACCTCGGCGGCTCCTGCAGGCATGGCAGTGTGCGTATGTGCGCTTGCAAGACCTGCTGCCGGCAGCATCAAGGCTAGGCTAAGCGGGACGGCTAAAAAGTACTTTTTCATATTCATTGGTTAAACACTCCTCTTCATTTTTGTTTCTTGTCTAGTAACACGAAGAGCAGCTGAAATTGGATCACTACTCACAAAAATTTTTTTTGCACGTACAATAACCCAATAGATGTGGGATGAAAGGGAGGAACATCAGGGTGATAATTGTATCGGGCAGTCCGGAGTTTTCGATGAATCCGCTGACGCTTACGGAGCTGGAGAGAAGAATGCTGCAAGCTAAGCGGAACAGCCAGGTCGTTTATCGGTATCCATCCGTTGACGCACTGGAATTTGAGCTCAAGATGCGAACGCATATCGTTGAAGCGGCCAAAGCGCTTTATGCCAGCGGCGTAAGCTTTGCAACCTTTGAAGGGTCCAAATGCAATGAGCAATACTGGACGCGTACGGAAAACGGCGGGTTTCAGCTTAATGGGGGCGTGCTGCCTTCCGTTGGGATAAACGATATTTTTGAAAATGGGCATTTGTACGGCTTTGAATGCGCGGGCGCCATCATCATTATTTTGTATAAAGCGGTGCTTGAGACGGTTGGCGACGCGGTATTTAACGCTTATTTTAAAAACCTGTTCCTGCGGTCTTGGCAATATGACCGCGATTTGAACTTAATTACGACCTATAATAAAAACGAAGCATACCCGGGAGATGTGCTGTATTTCAAAAACCCCGAGCATGACCCGGAAACACCTGAGTGGCAGGGGGAAAACGTCATAATGCTGGATGATAATTTATATTTTGGACACGGCATCGGCATTGAATCCGGCCAGGGAATTATCAACGCGTTGAACCGGATGAGAAGAGATAACAGCACCATCTCGGCTTATTTGCAGGACTTGGTTGTACACCCCGACTTCGAGTATTTGCGGGGGCTTTCGATGAGGGATGCGTGGTGGGAAGAGGAAAGCGCGGCCGAGCAAATCGGAATCGCGGGGAGAATCGGATCAGGTACAATAAGATATTAAGCAAAGCGACAAGGTCAGATTTGTGCAATAAGCACCTGTAGGTGAGGCGGGGACCGCTTCAATTACGGGTGTTTTGCTTGATATATAAGAATTTATAAGTTTTCACTTATAAATGTCCTTATATATCTCCGCGAAACGATAGCTTTTGCCACTGAGGACGGCGACAGCCGTTTACGCTTGCCTTCTTGATTAGTCATATACTTTTCAAAGATAGGGTGAAATGGTATAACTTGAGTAGTTTATACATACGGGAGAGGTGAATATGAATAAGATTAGCAAGATTGCATTAACGGCTATTATTGTGTTTTTATGCGGTATAGCTCCAGTTTACGGAGAAACGGCTTCTAATGAAAATATGCAGGTTGTCGTCAATGGAGCGAAGCTTCCAAATGCCAAAGCGATGTTAAAGAACGGTGAAACCTTGCTGCCATTTCGCGCATTTATTGAAGGGCTTGGCGGCAAAGTGGGCAGTGACCCGGAAACAGACGCACTGATTGGCGAGCTGAACGGAGAGACGCTGAAGGTATGGGCTGGGGAAAAGATAATGGAGTACAAGCAGAGAGGCTACTATTTATCAAGCCCGGTTAGAATTATTCAGAACCGGACATACCTGCCGATTCGGTCCGCAGCAGAGGTACTTGGCTTCGAGGTGGTTTTCGAGAAGAAGAACCGAACGGTTACTTTGACGAAATACGGCTTTGGACAGGATAAGAGTATCGTGCGGCTTCTGGAAGGTTATATGGAACGCAGCCTGAAGCAGCCATTGCAGGATGTTTTTATTGACGGTTATGAGGAGCTTATTTACTTGGATGAACAACTGTACGAGGGGTATGGTCCTTATCAAAGCTTTGAAACATGGGTTGGGGTAATCGAATACCCTTCAAGCACGAGAGCGGTTGTCACTGCGGGCTACCGTTCAGAAACGCAGGTGCTGCATGAATCCGTTGAAACCGAATATTCTCTTATTAAAATCGGTACAGCTTGGAAAATATACAAGGTTAATCCTATGCATTTTCAAATGGAGCTGCCGGGTGATGTGGATAATACGGTTAAAGAGCTAGAGGAGAGTAAGCCTGCAGCCGTGCAGAATGTTTTACAGGATTTACATGTTTATTATAAAGCAATGAATGAAGAGAATTATGATCAGGCTATGTCGTTTACATCACCTTTGTATATAGTGGATTGGAACAGCAGAGCACAGGAATGGTATAAATTTGAAAAGATTTTAAAAAACCGGTTTGAGAATACAACGACTAAGGAAGAACTGCTAGAAGCAAGAGTTCTCTATATAGATGATTCCTATGCCGCTGTTCATGCACGAATTCTTTACAGTGAACAGCTGGACGGGGAGGACGAAGTAGAAGAGCCTTATGAATACGAACTCATCATCAGTATGGATTTAATCGATGGTAAAAGGTGGACTTACAATAGCGAGCTTGATATTAATAGTGATTATTAATTTGGTCATTTGCAGGGAGAAAGTCGATGAGAATGCATGTATTGGTCGTGGATGATGATCCGTCTATTCGTGAGCTGCTGCGGTTTGTGCTGCGAAAGGACGGGTATGTCGTGCTTGAAGCGGAAAATGGACAAGCTGCATCAAAGCTGCTGGAGAATGAGCAGGTCCATTTGGCAGTCGTAGATATTATGATGCCGGGGAAAGATGGTTTCGAACTTTGCCAGGAGATTAGGCTTCATTATGATATTCCGGTCATAATGCTGACAGCGAGGGCAGAGATGGAGGATAAGGAGAAGGGCTTCGATGCCGGAACGGATGACTATATCGTAAAGCCGTTTGAGCCGAAGGAGCTGCTCTTCCGCATGAAAGCTTTGCTGCGCAGATATCGGCTTGTGTCCTCGGAGGTAATTCAGCTGGGCAGCGTTGTGATCGACCGAAGAGGCTATGAGATTAAAATAGGCGAAGCCGTTCTTACGCTGCCGCTGCGCGAATTTGAGCTGTTATCCCAATTAGCCAGCCATCCGGGCCGTATTTATACGCGCGAGCAGCTGATTCAGCTGATATGGAGCGCGGACTTTCAGGGCGACAGCCGCACCGTCGATGTTCATATCAAAAGGCTACGCGAGCGTTTTGCAGACCGGCAGGACGACTTCACCATCACGACGATTCGGGGTCTTGGCTATAAGCTGGAGGTGCGTGAAGGATGAAATCGTTATATGTGCGTATTGTTTTCACGTTTGTGATGGTCGCGATGATCAGCGGCCTGCTGGGGTTGCTGTTAACGAGCTTGTATTATCAATATAAGCAGCAATCCGGCAATGAGCAAAAGATGCTCGCAACTGCGCAAAGCATTCGCGATCAATATGAGCAGAATCCGCAATTGGATCTGGATACTTATTTGGCGCATACGGCTAAGCTTGGTTACCAGATTTATTATGTGAACAGGGACGGGATGGGCCGGAATTACGGTTCGCCATTCAAGCATGGACAGCTGAACGAGCAGCAAATAAAGGCTGTTCAAGACGGAGAAGTATTCCTCGGCATGGAGAAACAGAAGGACAGGCTGCAGCTGTTCTCCTATTTTAAAAATAGTATCCTGAATACGGTTGGTTTGCCTATTCAGACGGATGAGGGCGAAGCGGCCTTATTTATTCGGCCGGATCTGCAGCAGCAGATTGGAGAGGTTCGCATTATTGCCGGCATACTAATCGGCATGACCTTTGTGATTAGTCTCGTGCTAATCATTATTTTATCGCGGCTGATCGTTAAACCGGTTAATGAGCTGACGAGAGCGACCCAGCAGATGGTTGCCGGTAATTTTGATGCGGGCCTTCAGCTCTCAAGAGGGGATGAAATAGGCGAGTTGGCGCGCAATTTCTCTGCAATGACGCTTGCGATCAAGCAGCTGGACCAGATGCGCCAAGAATTTGTGGCTAACGTGTCGCATGAATTTCAAACGCCGCTAACTTCGATGCAGGGCTTGGCACGGGCCGTGCTCGATAAGGAGACCACGCCGGAGCAAACGGATAGCTATCTATCCATAATCGAAATGGAAAGCAAGCGCCTATCCGGCTTAAGCAAGCAGCTGCTGATGCTGGCAGCGCTGGATAAAGAGAGTAAGCCGCTGCATAAAACGGCTTTTCGTTTGGATGAACAAATTCGCCAAATCTTAATTACGCTGGAATGGCAATGGACGGAAAAGTCTCTCCAATTGGAGCTTGAATTGCCGGACACGTCCGTTCATGCGGATCAGCAGCTGCTTTATGAGGTATGGTTGAACCTAATTGCCAATAGCATTAAGTTTTCGCAGCCGGGAGAAGCCATTTCTATATCCATCGCAGAATCGGATGTTATTGAAGTAAAGATAAGCGATAAGGGAGTCGGCATTCCAGCGGAGGATCTCCCGTATATTTTTGACCGTTTTTATAAGGCGGATAAAGCTCGGAGTCACAAGTCGGCAGGCAGTGGACTCGGGCTCTCGATCGTGCATAAAATAGTGGCTCTCCATCAAGGGAGCATCACGGTTCACAGCCGGCCTGAAGAGGGTACCTCGGTTATCGTAACGCTTCCGCGTTTGTAATGTTCTGTTCATCGTTCGTTCATCTTCCTGTTCGATAATGCGGGAGAAGGACAGAACAGGAGGACAAGAACATGAATGTAAAGCCGTTGCAAAAGGTAATTCAATATGTGTGCAGCCCGCGCGGGGCCAAAATAAGTTTGCTTTGCTGGGTGCTGCTTGCGATTGCGCTCAGCCTGGCAGCTCCGGGCGCGAAGGAGTATGCGATAAGTGCGGGAGAAGGCAATGCCGGCGGCAGCAATCCGGCTGCGCAAGCGCAGCGTTTGCTGGATGAGCAATTTCCCTCCTCGGACGGGATGCCGGTGCTGCTCGTGTTCCATAACGAACAAGCAATCACAGCCGAGCAACGAAAGAGCATCTCGCTGCTCAGCGAGTGGCTTGCCTCGGATTCGAAGCCTGTACAGGTGGATAAAGCAATGCCTTTCCATGACATGCCAGAGCCTGTGCAAATCAAGCAGCTATCCGAGGATCGGACGACGCTGCTGCTGCCTGTTTCGCTGAAGGCACACACGGAATCGGATCAGGTGTTGACAACCTTGGAGGCGATAAGAGAGAATTGGGAGAATGTTGGGACTGCGGAGGTGCGGCTTGAGCTAACCGGTCCGGCAGCGATAGCCGCTGATACGCTTACGCTCTTTCGGAATGCGGATATGGTGTTGATGTTCTCGACGGTTGTTCTTATTCTTATTTTGCTCATCGCGATCTACCGTTCGCCGCTGCTCGCGATTATACCGCTAGCGGCTGCAGGCCTCGTTTATGCGGTGGTGGACCGATTGATTGGACTCGCGGGCAAAGCGGGCTTGTTCGTTATCGATAAGCAATCATTATCGATTATGATGATCCTGTTATTCGCCGTGATCACCGATTATTGCTTATTCGTATTTTCACGCTACCGCGAGGAGCTGCTCCAAGCAGAAAGCAAGCACCAGGCGATGGGAGTGGCCATGAAGCATGTTGCGGAGCCTATTTTATTCAGCGGGGGGACCGTTCTGCTGGCGATGCTGGCTTTGTTTGCTGCAACCTTTCAGCCTTATAGGGGCTTTGCACCGGTATTCTCGGCTGCGGTGGCCGTTATTTTGCTGGCTGGCCTTACGCTTGTACCCGCTGTATTTGCCCTGCTTGGCCGCAAAGCCTTCTGGCCCTTCGTGCCGAAAGCGCAGACACAGCCTTTGGGAACGAGGACTCGCACTCGCTTATGGACCCGCGTGGGAAGCTTTGTTACGAGTAAGCCGAAGCAGGTTGCGGGAATTCTGCTCGTGCTGCTGCTGTTAGCGGCATGTAACAGCATTGGGGTCAGCTTTTCTTTTAATCTCATGGAATCCTTCCCTGAGAAGCTGGCCTCACGCCAAGGATTTGAGCTGTTGGAGCAGCATTATCCGCCGGGGGAGCTGGCCCCCGTCACACTGCTCGTAAACAATGGAGCTGATATTGAAGCGGATGGCTCCTTCGCGAATAAGCTGCATGCCTTGATGGAAAAAATGAAAGGACAAGGGAGCATAGCTTCCGTAAATCCGGATGTGCTTCTTGGAGAGCCATTGCCTGCAGAGGCCATATCAAAGGATAAGCGCACGGCGCGGCTTCAGCTGGTATTGCGAACGAATCCCTATGAGAATAAGGCGCTGGATACGGTAGAGCAGTGGAAAAAGGACAGCAGCTCATTACTCCGCGAGAGCGGTTTTGACCCGTCGCTCCAATCGCTGCAGTTCGCCGGTCAAACAGCGGCACAGGTTGATGTGCGGGCAATGAACAAGCAGGATACGGCGGTTGTGTTCACGCTTATTATTCTCTTCATCACCATAATGCTCGCTTGGCAAACGGGCTCTGTTAAGCTGGCCTTCTATATGATGATTACGATTTTGTTATCTTACGTGGCGACGCTGGGAATGAGCTGGGGCGTGTTCCACAGTCTGCTTGGCTATGAATCAATCAGCTATCGGCTGCCGATGTACAGCTTTGTCTTTATGGTTGCCTTGGGCGTCGATTATAATATTATGCTCGTCTCGCGCGTGCAGGAGGAAGCGACTCGCCATCCGTGGCGAAAGGCGATTCAGCTTGCGGTGGCATCGACGGGCGGCGTCATCTCATCAGCAGGAATTATTCTTGCGGCGACTTTTGCCGTGCTGATGACGCAGCCGCTGCAGGAGCTGTTTCTCTTCGGCTTTATGATGGCGGCAGGCATTTTGCTGGATACATTCCTCGTTAGAGGGATGCTGCTGCCAGCATTAATGAGCTTACTTATCCATAAAAACAAGAATGAAGCATCCTAGCGGATGCTTCAGGCTGTCGAGAAAGTCTCGACAGCCTTGTTTATATTCAATTAATTTAATACGACACCGCGTTAATATAGTATAATTATATTAACCCATTCGATCGGAAGGTGTTAGATATGCTGCGTTCTAATCGCGATAAACAACAACATTTTGAATTGGTTTCTATTGAGGATTTAGTGCCTGCCGATCATATGCTTCGCAAGATCGATAAGTACATCGACTTCTCCTTTATTGATGAAAAGGTTCGTCATCTTTACTCCCAGGATAATGGACGTCCTGCCATTGATCCACTTGTACTCTTTAAAATGATCTTTTTAGGCTATTTTTACGGCATTCGTTCGGAGCGCCAACTGGAACGCGAGGTTCAAACCAACCTGGCTTATCGCTGGTTTTTGGGATTGGGATTAACGGATCGTGTGCCGGACCACACGACCATTAGCTGGAACCGCCGGACTCGCTTCAAGGATACGTCTGTCTTTCAAGACATCTTTGATGAAATTGTGATGCAAGCGATCTCTCATCGCATGGTAGGCGGTCGTGTGCTGGTTTCCGATTCTACACACGTAAAAGCGAATGCTAATAAAAAGAAGTACACGAAAGAACAGGTACAACAGAACACCCGAGGCTATTTGGATGAGCTGAATGCTACCATCGAAGCTGACCGGAAAGCACATGGAAAAAAGCTTTAAAACCACGAGAGGAGGTGAACGAAGAAAAAGAAGTGAAGGTAAGTACGACGGACCAAGACAGCGGCTATATGATGCGAGATGGGAAACCGGAGGGCTTTTTTTATCTGGATCACCGTACCGTCGATGTGAAGTACAATCTCATAACCGATGTTTTCGTCACAGCAGGAAATGTACATGATTCTGTGCCATACCTCTCTCGCTTAGATCGACAAAGTGAACGATTTGGTTTTCATGTAGAAGCGGTTGCTTTAGATTCAGGTTATTTGACAGCACCTATCTGTAAAGGTCTTGAAACGCGTAAAATCTTTGGGGTTATTGCACATCGTCGTTTCCATTCCACACAAGGTTTGTACCACAAGTGGCAATTTACATACGATAAAGAACGAGATTTGTATGTCTGTCCACAAAAACAAGAGCTTCACTACCGAACTACGGACCGGAAAGGCTACCGGCACTATGCCTCGGATCCTGGGCAGTGTGCGAGTTGCCCGATGTTGGCAAAGTGCACGCGTTCACAGAACCACCGAAAAGTGGTAACACGACATATTTGGGAAGAGAGCAAGGAGCAAGTGCGGTTGAACCGATTGAGTAAATCCGGTAAACGACTGTACAAAAAAAGAAAAGAAACAATTGAGCGAAGCTTCGCGGATGCCAAACAGCTCCACGGGTTTCGCTATTGCCGTTTGCGGGGGTTACGGAATGCGACTGAGCAAGCGCTCATGACCGCAGACGTTCAGAACATGAAAAAGATTGCCCTTCTCCTAGAAAGGAGGACAATCTAGAAGAAACCCTTTCTAGCCCTCTTCAAACCGTGTCTCAGAACAAAAAGAGAAACCCATCGCTTCGGAAAAAGCGTGGGTTTCTCGACATTCTGAGCATCCTAGCGGATGCTCTTTTTTGTTTATAGGCTCTGGATTTCATTAGGACGCGCAAAAATCAACGGAAAACGTACTGCTAGACGGACCGTTTGTTAATACGGCTTCGTTTAACGGGATTTTCTACCGATAAAATAACCGATTTGACGTTCGGGCTTGAATTAACAGGATTCGTTACCGTTAATTCAGCCCGTTTCCCGTTGAGACGGTGGTTTGCCCGAAATTAAAGGGAGAATTTCCTGTTAAATATAACCGTGATGCCATTTGCACCAAATTAACGGGAGAATTTCCAGTTATTTAGAATGAACAAAAGAGAGGAGCTGCTTAGCAGATGTTTGGAGTGTATCGTAAATTGAGGATGTCTCGCGGCATAAGAGCTGCGGGCATCCTTTTTACGTTTAGGAGTCCATATCGCAATTCGAAGGAAAAACTGCTACTGTAGAAGATGAACCCTTTCATTTAGGACGCAGCAATACTCTGCCTTCATGGGCGCTAATTGGTACTGAGAGATAAGCTAATTACTTCAGAAAGTGAAGTAAACCGTTGTATTCCAAGACCTAATAATGGGGGAATGAATGGAGGAATGTGCATGTCATCCTTTAAAGCGTTTATGATCAATAAAATAGATGGCCAAATCCTTGGTGAAACGAAGCGGATGGAGGCAGCTGGTCTGCCGGAGGGCGAGCTGCTCATTCAGGTGTCGTATTCCAGCGTAAACTACAAGGATGCGTTAGCTTGCTTGGCAAACGGCGGAATCGTAAAAAGCTATCCGTTTATTCCAGGCATTGATTTGGCAGGTACCATCGTTTCCAGTGAAAATGAGCGGTTTCGGCCGGGAGATCAAGTAGTGGTGACCGGCTATAGATTGGGAGTCAGCCATTTCGGCGGCTACAGCGAGTATGCAAGAGTACCCGCGGAGTGGGCGCTTAAGCTGCCTCCGGGGTTATCGATGAAAGAGGCAATGATTCTTGGAACAGCGGGCTTTACGGCTGCTTTATCCATTTATGAGCTGCAGCAAAATGGCGTGCGTCCGGAGGATGGCCCTGTTCTGGTTACCGGGGCGACGGGCGGCGTAGGCAGCGTGGCTGCCGCTATTGCCGCGAAGCTTGGCTATGAGGTGGCGGCAAGCACCGGAAAGCCGGACAAGCATGCGTATTTACGCGAGCTTGGCGTGAAGCGGATCCTCTCCAGAGAGGAGCTTGCGGCAGGCACGAAGCGGGCGCTGGACAAGCAGCTTTGGGCAGGGGCTATCGATTGTGTCGGCGGTGAGACGCTGGCAGCGCTGCTTCCGCAAATGCAATACGGCGGCGTGGTCGCGGCATGCGGTTTAACGGGCGGCTCTGAGCTTTCGCTTACGGTATTTCCGTTTATTATCAGAGGGGTCCGGCTCATCGGCATTGATTCGGTTATGGTTGGCATGGAGAAGCGGAGCAAGGTTTGGGAGCTGTTAGCAGGTTCTTATAAGCCGCAAATCCTAAATGAATTATGCAACGAAATTGGGCTGGAGCAGGTGATGGAGCAGACGGCGCTGCTTTTGAAGGGACAGTCCAAGGGCAGGACGGTCGTGAAGCTTTAGGGGAGTTGTAGAAGAAGGTATAGAAGACGCTGTAGAAGAAAGGATTAGAGAAAATTGGATTTTCAGCAACTCATTATGCTTATTCCCAGCATGGAGCAAGTACAGCTCTATCAGACATCGCAGCAATTGAAGCTTCAAGCCGGCCAGTATGCACTGGTTATCGTTCGGAAGGGGCATGTTACGGTGAAAACGGACGGGGCGGATGCTGTCATCTGCTCGCAAGGCTATGCATGCCATCCTCAACAGAGCAGCTATAGCATTGAAGTGCCAAAGACAAGGGAAGCGGAGTACGGCATCATTGTTTACCGCATGATTCCCGAGGATAAGGAGTGGACGCTCGCGGGTCCGCTCAGTACGTTCAGCGAGGTGAAAATTCATTATATGCTGGATGAAATGCTGCGCATAACCGTACCGGATTTGCCTGCTGCCGAGGAGGAGCCGGATGTCACTTTGCGGTTTCGGCTGCGTCTTATGCTGGAGCGGATTTTGTACATCTATTTGTACGAATCGGGAATGAAGAAGGAAGATAAATCAGCGGAGCAGGCGCTGGAGGATACGATCTCTTATATGAACGAGCACTATATGCTGATGCTGACCCTGCCGATGCTCGCAAAGCGCGCGGGCATAAGCGAAGGCCATTTTACTGTCTTGTTCAAAAAATATACGGGGGAGACGATGACCGTTTACATGCGCCGTCTTCGCATCGAGAAGGCTAAGCAGCTTTTTCAGCAAACGGACTTAACGGCCAAAGAGATTGCCCAAAAATCAGGCTTTACGGATTACTTTTACTTTAGCCGGATGTTCAAGAAGGAAGTAGGCTGCTCCCCTATGGCCTTCAAAAAAGGTCTAGCAGAAATCTAAAAATAAGACATGCCCAATCTTAAAATAAGATATGTTCGAATGGGAGGGTTACCTTTAGAATGTAAATGAGAATAATAATCATATTCATCTATAGGGGGCACAATCATTATGTTTCAAGGTTTTAAGCGGGTACTTGGATTTACGGTTTTAAGCATCGTCCTATTAAGCCTGATCGCTTGCGGCAACGCGGCTAACAATGATTCACAATCAGCGGCGGAAGCAGAGCAGGCTTCGAATACGCCGGCGAATGCGCCAGCGGCATCCAAGACGGTATTCGAGCATGCGCTTGGCAAAATTGAACTGGACAAAACACCTGAGCGGGTTATCGTACTGGAGTTTAGCTATACAGATGCGCTAATGACGCTGGGCGTACAGCCGGTCGGTGTTGCTGATGATGACGACAGCTCTTTGTTTATGGATGCCGTAAAGGAGCAATTGAAGGATTACACTTCAATCGGTTCCCGTTATGAGCCCAATATCGAGTTGATCAGCTCGCTGAAGCCTGACTTGATTATTGCGGATTTAAATCATCACAAAACGGTGTATGATCAGTTGAATGCCATAGCGCCAACGCTTGTGCTGGATGACCATCAGGCGGATTACAATCAAATGCTGGAGAACTATAAGACCATTGCGAAGGTGCTTGGCAAGGAAGCGGAAGGCGAGAAGCGCTTGGAGGAGCATACGGCGAAAATGGCCGAAGCCAAAGCGAAAATCAAAGATTTAAGCCTGACCGTCCTTCCTGCAGTCGTGAATCCTAAAGGATTCTATGCCCATTCTGACCACTCGTATACGGGTTCATTTTTGGCAAGCCTTGGCTTTACCGATCCGGTAAAAAGCGAGGATTCTTATCCGCAGCTGAGCCTGGAGCAGCTTGTTGAGACCAACCCGCAAGCGATTTTCCTGCTGCCGGCAACGGAAGAGACGATTATCAGCCAGTGGGAAGTAAATCCGCTCTGGAAAGAACTTGACGCTGTGAAGAACGAACATGTCTTTACTGTGGAAAGACGTAATTGGGCTTTGTCACGCGGCCTGATCGGATCGGAGAAAATGGCCGAGGATATCGTTCAATATTTAGGGGAGTAAGGACATGAACAAGCGACCCAGCCTCAAACAGCAGAACCGCAAGCCGGTTCTGCTCTTCCTTTTTTGTTTGTCGTTTATTATTTTAGCCATTGGTTTTTTTAGCAGCTTAAAATGGGGGCAAGCCCATACTTCATGGAAGGTGCTATGGGAAGCGCTAACCTGGCAAGGAAACGACAAAACACATCTATATATTCAAACGCTGCGCTTGCCGCGAACGCTAACCGCTCTTTTTATTGGCGTGCAATTGGCGTTAGCGGGCTTGCTGACCCAGTTAATTACTAGAAATCCGCTGGCATCGCCGCATTTATTAGGGATTCATGCGGGTGCTTCGTTGGCTGTGGTTATTGCGTTGATTACATTTTCCAGCTTTTCATTGGCCCATTCGGTCTTATTTGGTTTTATCGGCGCTGCATGCGGAACGTTTCTAGTGTGGCTGCTAGCAGGGACGCAGCAGAAGCAGCATGTTCAGCTCACCCTCGCAGGCATTGCAGTATCGGTTCTGCTCTCCTCCTTAACGGAGGGACTCACGATTTTGAACCAGCATTCCACAGACAGTATGCTGTTCTGGCTCGTTGGCTCCGTCGACCATGCCTCCTGGGCAGAGGTGCGGATGATTATGCCCTTCTCCTTGGCTGGCTTTGCCGTATTTATGCTCATAATTCCATCCATTAAGCTGCTGGCCATGGATGATGCTGTCGCCATCGGCCTTGGGGGGCGCGTTGCCGTGATTAAAGCGGTCTGTATGCTGCTAGTTATAGTACTGGCCGGCTCGGCTGTTGCGATTTGCGGACCCATCGGCTTTGTCGGGTTGATCATTCCGCATATTGCGCGCGCATTGGTGGGCGGGAAGCTTGTGCTGCTCATTCCCCTAACGGCGCTGCTTGGCGGCAGCCTGCTGCTATATGCAGATTTCATCAGCCGATTTATTGCATTTCCCTACGAGTCGCCGGTAGGCATCGTAACGGCTGCGATCGGCGGTCCGTTTTTTATTTATTTAGCCCGCAGAAAAAGAGGTGCAGAACATGCTGCGTAAAAGTATGCCGCTCTTCATCGCCTTTGCTCTGCTTATTGTGCTTGCCGTGCTGTCCGTACGGGTCGGCGCTGTTTCGGTTCCTTTTCAAGAGCTGTGGGAGAGTCTGGTGACGAAGGACGGTTCATTCTCGTTCATTGTGCGCGAATATCGAATGCCCAGAATTGTTGTAGGCATCTTGGCCGGCTTCGGACTGGCGGTGGCAGGGGTAATCCTGCAAAGTATCATACGCAACCCGCTGGCCAGTCCCGATGTCATTGGCATTACCAAAGGGGCAGGCTTCGCCGCAACACTGGTCATCTTTGTTTTTCCCGGAGCTCCCAGCTATGCGCTTCCGATAGCCGCATTTGCCGGAGCGTTGTTCGCGTTTCTCCTGCTGCTGTTATTAAGCAGAAGAATGACATTGACGCCGGCTTCCTTTGCTTTGGTCGGCATTGCAATCGGCGCGGTATTTCAAGCGGGGATTCAGTATTTACTCGTTAAAAATCCATCGGACATTAATATGGCGCTTTTATGGATGTCGGGCAGCCTGTGGGGAAGAAGCTGGGATGAGGCATTTATGCTGCTGCCGTGGATCATTGTCCTGCTTCCAGTCGCGTGGTGGAATTTTGCTAAGTTAAATGTATTTCAGCTCGGGGATGAATGGAGTGTGGCGCTGGGGCTCAATCTTGTGCGGGAACGGCTCTGGCTGCTGCTGCTTGCCGTTGCGCTTACGGCCATTTCGGTAGCGGCAGTCGGAGCAATCGGCTTTATCGGCTTGATTGCTCCGCATACCGCAAGGCTGTTGGTTGGAGGGAGACATCAATGGCTGATTCCGCTTGCGGCGCTCCTTGGTGCGGATATGATGCTCCTTGGGGATTGTTTAGGCCGCGTGCTAATTATTCCGCGAGAGGTATCGGTCGGTATTATGACCGCGATTATTGGCGCACCCTACTTTGTATATCTGCTTCGCCGTGCAAGGGTGCGCAGCGAATAAACGGGTTAACGGAGCGGCGGACGAAGGCGTCAGCCTTTTTTTGAGCGGCGGCGAGCGCGAAATTGATTGAATTGAAAATAGATGGTGCAGCCAATGCAAAAGCCGAGGATGGCAGCAAGAGCAGCAGCGCCCATCATGCCTGCGAATATATAGCCCGCTGTAGCCCAGCCGAGTGCAAAGCTTAGCAACGACAAGGTGAGAAAGCCTACGCCGAGGGCGTTGTTAAAGCGCTGCAGCTCGGCTGCTTCCGTTTGCGCGGAAGGAAGCCAGCGCGTTAGAAAAGGACGGGCAGCGAGAATGAATAGATTTGCCTTTGGACCCAATGCCAATCCGACGATCTGAATAATGAACAACGCCGCGATGAGCCAGGGCAGCTGCAGGCTTAATGCAAGGAGGAGAACGATAACGATACCCGTCTGATTGCTGCGAACGTAAGGAATCGGAATTTCCTTCATATTAAAAACCTACTTTCCTTATTGGATTTACTCAATTTAATAGTAGTGAATTACCGCGCAATTAGCAATATTGAAATCATTCTGCCCGAAAAAAAATCGGCTGACGCGGCTTCATTTTACCTTGCGCAAGATACTGAATTTAATGCTATCATTATGAGCAGTGGGCGATAATAAGCCTAACTCCTTTTAGTTGAAACGGGGGGCTGTGCAATGACTACAGGAAGCCATTCGCAAAACAATGTAGATCGTTTCTCCGGATTTGAAAATGATTATGATCAGCATCGTCCTAAGGCACCGAAAGCAGTTATCGATATTTTAACAAGTTACCTCGGCCGAAAACCCGATGTTGTGGCCGATGTCGGCTGCGGCACAGGCTTGTCCTCCTTTGTGTGGCTTGGACATGCAGGGCAAATAATAGGTTTTGAGCCTAACGACGATATGAGGAGCAAGGCGATTTCCCATTTATCGGAGTTGACCGATGCGGAGCCTATTTCTTTCGTCAAGGGCTATTCGGATAAGCTTGCCTTAGACCCGGAGAGCGTCGATGTGGTTACCTGCTCGCAATCCTTTCATTGGATGGAGCCAGTTAGCACGCTTCGCGAATTCGCGCGTGTTCTAAAGCCCGAAGGTATATTTGCAGCCTACGATTGCGATTGGCCTCCGACGCTGCATTGGTCTGTTGAAGCGGAATACAAACGGCTCATCGACCGTTCCGAGGAAATTATCGGAAAGTATATTGCGGAGAAGGACCGGGCAAGCAAACGTGACAAAGAGCAGCATTTAAACCATATCGCGGGCAGCGGATTGTTCCGCTTCTCGAAGGAAATCGTATTTCATAATTTAGAGTCCTGCGACGCACAGCGCTATATTGGCCTTGCGCTCAGTCAAGGCGGCGTTCAAACGGTGTTTAAGCTTGGTTCAACGGGGCTTGAGGAACAGCTGCGGCAATTCCGGAGCAGTGTAGAAAATTATTTTGCAGGCAGAATCTTAGATGTTAGGTTTAGCTATCGCATGAGAATCGGCGTAAAATAGACTCTTTCCAAATGAAAATTCGGTTATAAACCAAATAAGCAAGCTGTTAACGCCTTTAAGGCAATGACAGCTTGCTTATTTTTTTACTCCGTAGGGGATAGGGGGGACTATGGCTTAGTGAATATTCCGCTCTTCAACATAAACAATCGATTATACGTAAAATATTTCATGGCCAACCTCCGTGCTTAATCAGTGATATCGGTTTTAAGGCAGCTGCTCCTATTGCTTAATGAATAGGCAGACGGTATAACCGATGGCTGTGGCGATTAGACCGACAGCTGCCGTGCAAGACAGAATGCGGAAAAAAATTTCCCACTTATCTCTTTTTATGCCTCGAATGTCCTGTTCCTTGTTCCCCTGGCTCTCTTGTGTTTCAAAATGATCCTGACGGGGCTTAATGATGGATCACCTCTTTCTTTATTACTTTTGTTCATTTTGTTTATAGACGACTAAGATGGTGCTTCGTTGATAAGCGTTGCCGGATGTAGCTGTTTTGATCATGGAGCCGTAACAAATGTTAATGACTTGGTCGTCGTTTAGCTCCGCCAAAAACTCGTTTGCTCTCTTCTCAGCAAAAACCGTATCCGTATCGATAAATTCTTTCACCTGAATCATAATGAGGTCACCTCCCTTTAAAAATAAACAGATAGGCATCCCGCCGTAGTAGCGGAATGCCTGCTCACGTCCACCATAGCATTGGGGGCTAGGAGTGTCAACTTGAATAAATGAACATCTCATTTGCCTGAGCAGTGGGTATCATTAAGCCGAAATTCCATAACTTATGTAATTAAAACTAACATATAGAAACTTTAATATAGTAAGAAACTAAGTAAAAATCTAAGTAAAATTGAGTAAACATAAGTTGAATGCGCTTTTATGGCAGTTTTTTCGTTTGTTAGAATATATAACATGTAATAGACTGTTGAAGTGGTTAGAGAGAAATATATAACATAGGAGGAGAAAAAACATGACACAGATTGTAAAGAGAGAGTTAGCTAAAAAGGTACTTGTTCCGTTGCTAGTGATTTCACTGCTAGCGGCAATGGTTGGCGTATTGGCGAGTAATAGCTTTGTTCGGGCTGAGGAAGCGCCTCAGCTGCCAACCTTTAATATCCCGGCTCTCTCATCTGAGCATCAGGCATCCAGCCTGCCTAATGTTATTGTTGTAGCAACCGGAGGCACGCTTGCGGGAAAAGCGAGAAATGATGATCCTACCAATTTTCAGAACTATGCAGCGGGTACATATCTGATGTCGGATTTGGTTGCTCAGCTTCCTAAAAAAGATAAAATAGCAGATGTCTCTACCTTTCAATTCGGGAATAAGGGCTCAGGCGGTTATACCATTAAAGAGCTTTATGATTTATCGTTAGCTGTTGATGCTGCGCTCGAAATCTATGACAGCGCGGTTGTAACAACGGGTACCGATACCATGGAGGAAATTGCTTACTTCCTCGATCTCACGGTACGAAGCGAGAAACCAGTTGTTGTAACGGGTGCAATGAGACCATGGGATGTTATTGGTACGGATGGTCCTGCCAACCTTTATCAAGCCATTAAGGTTGCCGGCAGCAGCAAGACAAAATGGTTCGGTACTGTGGTTATGCTGAATGATGTCATTTATGCGGCTCGTGAGGTAACGAAAACAAATGCACACCGCAATGATACGTTTGACGCTCCTATGTTCGGCGCGCTAGGTTATGTGGATGATCCGGCTGTACGCATTTATCGCGCTCCCGCCAGAGCGGCTAAAGCAGGTACGCCAGCTTGGTCGTCACCGTTCGATCTGAAAACCATCTCTAAGGATAGTCTTCCCATCGTTGAGATCGTTTATAGCTACCAAGAGGCTGGCGGCGGTTCTATTCGCGGCTTGGTAGAGGATGGCGCAAAAGGAATAGTAACGGCAGGCACAGGGGCGGGCGGTATTTCTTCGCAGCTGGGTGCAGCCCGTACAGCAGCAATTAGGGATAAAGGCGTAGTTTTTGTATCAACGACGAGAACCGGTTCTGGCTCTATCTATGACAGCGGAAGCGGCAGTGTCATTGGAGGCGATAACCTCAATGCGGCACATGCCCGTATGATGCTGCTGCTATCCCTGGCATTTACAAATGATGTGAGCCAAATTAGAAGCTGGTTTACAACCTTCGGTACACAGGATGTTGAAATATCAGTGGATGAGAATACCGTGCTGAGCACTTCTGTTGAAGAGCCGATTGTTGAGCCTGTTGTAACGGAGCCTGTAGTTACCGAGCCTGCTCCGAGTACAGAGCCTGTGGTTACCGAGCCTACTTCGACTACAGAGCCTATTACTATAGAGCCTACGCCTGAAACAGCACCGGTGACGCCATAATTTTGGGGAGGAGTACGGTAATGACCATGATAAGCCAATCGAAATTATCGAAGAAGATTTTCGTTCCTCTCCTCATTACGGCGCTCCTCAGTACGCTTCTGGTCGGATATACCCGATCGGTTCGTGCAGAGGCAGCGGCGCCGGTGCTGCCGACCTTTGACATTCCGGCATTGTCTCAGGAGCATAAAGCATCGGCACTGCCCAATGTTATTGTAGTAGCAACGGGCGGTACATTAGCCGGGCAAGTGAGAAATAATGATCCTACCAACTTTCAAAGCTATGCAGCGGGCACTTATAAGATAGCGGATATGGTTGCCCAGCTTCCGAAAAAAGATAAAATAGCCGATGTCTCCACCTTTCAATTCGGGAACAAGGGATCAGGCGGCTACAGCATGAAAGAGCTTTATGATTTATCGCTTGCCGTAGACGCAGCTCTTGAAATTTATGACAGCGCAGTTGTGACGACGGGTACCGACACGATGGAGGAGATTGCGTACTTCCTCGATTTGACGGTTCAAAGCGAGAAGCCTGTCGTCGTCACGGGTGCAATGAGACCTTGGGATGCAATCGGTACAGATGGTCCGGCTAACCTTTATCAGGCTATTAAGGTAGCTGGGAGCGGCAAAACGAAATGGTATGGTACGGTCGTTATGCTAAATGACGTCATTCATGCGGCTCGCGAGGTAACAAAAAGTAATTCGCATCGCATGGATACGTTTGAGACGCCTATGTTTGGCGCTTTGGGCTACGTCGATGATCCGGCGGTACGCATTTATCGTTTGAATGCCCGTGCGTTAAAGGCGGGGGATGCCGACTGGGCTACGCCGTTTAACTTAAGGACGATTTCGAAGGAAAGCCTGCCGAAGGTTGAGATTGTGTACAGCTATCAAGAGGCTGGCGGCGGCGCAATTCGGGCATCGGTTGAGGACGGAGCAAAAGGAATCGTGACAGCGGGTACGGGGGCGGCTGGGATTTCTTCCAAAATGAGTGCAGCACGCTCCGCAGCCATTAAAGATCATGGCGTTACATTCGTATCGACGACAAGAACGGGCTCCGGTACCATTACCGGCGGCGGCAGCGGCATTATTGCCGGGGACAACCTGAACCCGCAGCATGCCAGAATTATGCTGATGCTGTCGCTCGCATTCTCAAATGATTTCAATACGGTAAAGAACTGGTTTGAGACAGTGGGCACGCAGGATATTACGTTAGATGTGGCTGAAACCCCTACCGTTCCTGGAGACGATGGCGGATCTGGCGATACGGGTACGAATTCGGGCCATGTTACTATTGGAGCCGGCAGTGCGGGCACCTTGGGCTTGGATGACATCGTCACGGTATCTGTTCCGGCAGGAGCGACAAAAGAACAAATGCAGCTGTCCATTACGAAGCTGACAGGTACAGGCGGTATTGTAGAGTCAACAAGCCAGCTGGTATCGCCGATTTTTGAAATAATCAAAACGATATCGTCAAACTTCTTGGTTCCTGTCACGCTAACCTTTAAATTTGATCCGGCACTCATTAAGGAAGGCAAAGTGGCCTCTATATTCTATTATGATGATGCGAAGAAACAGTGGATCGAAATGGGCGGAACTGTGAGCGGCAGCACCATTGCTGTGAAAACAGATCATTTTACAAAGTTTGCAGTGTTTGCAGTGGATAAAGCGGGTACAGCCTTTACGGATATTTCCGGTCACTGGGCGGAGGCTGCTATTAAAGAGGCAATTGCTTCCGGAATTGTAAAAGGCTACACGGACGGAACCTTTAAGCCAAACAACACCGTTACGCGTGCGGAATTTTCCGTAATGCTGATGGGTGCATTAAAAGCAGAGGGCGAGGGTGCGGCGCTTACCTTTACCGATCAAGCTAAAATTGCTGCTTGGGCGAAGGAAGCCGTCGCGCATGCGGTCAAAGCGGAAATTATTAGCGGATATCCAGACGGAACCTTCCGTCCCGGCGCTAATATCTTGAGGATGGAAATGGTGTCAATGATTGCAAAAGGAGCGGGGTTAACCTTGGATCCGAACGCAGCAACAAGCTTTGCCGATAATGAAGATATTCCGGCATGGGCGATGGGAGCTGTTAAAGCAGTTAGTGATAAAGGTATTATTCAAGGGCGCACAGGCAATGTATTTACGCCAAAAGCTACGGCGTCGAGAGCGGATGCCATTACGGTAATTATGAACATGCTCAAAAAGTAAATAAGAACGAAATAAAGCTTGAAAAGGACGGTTCCTTAAGGTCGATGATGACCTGTTGGAGCCGCCTTTTTCTATGCTGCAGCTATTTTATTGAAAAGGATAGCTCTGCTTGCCGTATCAGCTCGGCTGTTTCGGCCGGATGTGAAATGGGGAAATGTTTTTTTTCAAAAAAGAGGAGCGTGTGAATCAATATGTCTCGTTTTGAGCATAAATATGCGGAATGGTTACATAAAAATATCGAAATGGAGAGCAATCACAGAAGAAAGGAATTGCTTATCATGGGGTTAGGTCATGGAATGATTGAATTCCTTCTGTCTATCTGGTTTCCCGCTGTCGGCAATTTTGATCACTTGTTTCCTGAATGGGAAGTACGCGACTTTAATAACGGTTACCGTTACCTGGACCTTGCGTATATGCCATTGGCCGCGAAAGGTGGAATAGAAATTCAAGGATTTGCTTCCCACGCCAGAGACCTTGATGTTAGGCGCTTTAAGGATCTATGCAGACGACATTGCTTGTTATCGCTTGATGGTTGGATGCTTCTTCCCATAGCCTATCCGTCCATTACAGATGAACCCCAACAATGTCAGCAGCTTGTACTCGCATTTATTGGAAAGTTTATTGCTACTGATGCTCACTCCCAGTTATCATGCATGAAAGCTGAAACGGTTCGGATAGCACGCAGAATTCTGCGTCCATTTTACCCCTATGGAACTCGCTAACCACTTGAGAGTTAGTGATCGGCACTCTAGGCGAATTTTGAAGAAATTAGTTGATCTGCAAATACTGCACGTAGCCAGCGGCCAATTACGCTCGCGGACATTTTAGCTTCGGTTGTAACCACCGTAGTTTGCTTGATGCGCCGAAGGCGGCGGACATAGGTTCCGCTATTTGCTCGAACTTGACTTATTTGAGCTACTCTAACCCGAATAGTGGAACGTATGTCCATAAGGCTCCCCAGTAACCCTCATTTTCAAAAATAGCGGAACTACGGTCCGTTAGCACAGCACAGATTAGTCCAGGTATAGCAAGTCGCGAAAACATACGTTATTTGGGAACTGCATCGATCCTGTGGACATAGGTTCCGCTAATTGCAAATAACCGCGCACTACGCAGATGTTCCGGACCCTAGTTCCGCTATTTGCTGCAATTGAGACCTCGATAGCTGCAGCTTAGCTCAGCTATCGAGGTCTTATCCCTGCCCCGTTTTCTTAAGCTTCTTGCCGAGCATCATCTGCAGCCCGAGCAAGATGAGCGGCAATCCAACAGCAATTGGAAGCGCGATATACGGCCAATAGTTCTCAAGGTAGTCCAGTGCGCGAAAATGATCCTCGACCACCCAGTAGCCGAATAGGCCCAGGACGATGCAGACTGGAAGAATCATCGCTTTATTGCTTTTTAGGCGAAAAATTTTCGAGATGCTAACGGATGTTCCGTATACGCAGAACATCACCTCGAACAAAACGGATAAGGAATAGAGAGCGATCATGATCATCTCGTACCTTTGCAGGAAATTGCCGACATGGGCGTTGCGGGCAAGCTTCATACAGGACAGCGTATATTGGCCAGTTACTTCCGCAGACAATACAGCGCCCTCAAGAATCGCCCAAATGCCGATCATTAAGCCGCTAGCCAGAATACCGATCATGCCAATTTGTCCGCCGCGCCGCTTCACCTCCTTAACAAACGGCATAACGAGTGCCGCCAGCATTGTCGCTAGCGCCCAATCCGCATCATAGTGAATGCTGGCGGCCAGCGTCCGGGGAAATCCGTGCTCCATCACCGGAAGCAAATTCCGAATATCGAATTCATTCGTAGAACCGATGATGATCAGCGTATTGAGCAGGAAAAGAAACAGAAGTCCCACCAGCGCAATTCGCGCCATAACCTCCAGACCGTAATAGCAGCCGATAGCGCCAACGAGCAGTGACCCAACAATGAACAGAAAAATCGGCGCTTCCGGCAGGAAATAATCATGCAGATGATAGACGAACGTAATCATGACCGGACCGAATGCTGCCAGGAAGAACACAAATATGAGCATGGCTATGATTTTCCCGAACCATTTGCCGAGCAAGGCCTCGCCCGCCGCCATGAAATCCCGATCGGGCATTCTCCGAATGACGAGATAAGTAACATACATGATAACAATGCCTTGAAGCGTGCCGAGCAGCGTAGCAATCCACATATCTTGACCGATGATGCGCGCCAGCACGCCTTGCGTCACTCCGATCGCCTTGACGAAGATGAGATTGACGATCATCGCAATGAACATGCCGTTCGAGATCCGAATTTTGTTCATTTGACACCTCCGTCTGGCGCTTTGACGACCGTATTCTTAATGGTTGCCTTGACTTGAACGGTCGTCACCGCCTCAGAGAACACAGAATTCCACCGCTGACTTAATGTCCGCCATTCCGCCGGATACTTATTGCGGAACACATCCCCGAACTTTAAGATATCAGAACCGTACTGCTTCTGCGCTTTGCCCAGCACACTTTCTATCTCCGATTGCAGCCGATTGCCGAGCTTTCCCTCTAGTTCCTGACGGATCTTCTTTAAAGAAACACCGCAGCCGCTCTCAACAACGTCAGCGCTCGTCGTCAGTTGAATTTGGAATTGCGGCTCCTTATTCCGGTACGAAGGCGTGACCTTAAGGCTCGCGTTTTTGAACTCGAGCGAAGCTGTTTTCTCACTGTTATTCGGGCAGGAGACAACCTCGATGCCGCTCTGCAAATCTTCTATAAAAAACATCAATCCCCGTGTCTCCTTGACAGAGAGCCATCCGACCATTTTATCCTCCATGAACGCAGCCGCTCCCGCCAGCTTGACTTGCTTGATCGAACCGTGTTCTTCCGGCTTTTTGTTTGATATGCCTCTCGGAGTCAATTGAAGTCTGGCGAGCACCGGCTCCGTGGAACGGCTTAAGAACGCTTCCTCTAGCCTCATCATGTTGGTGCCCGGGGCCTGACCTACGACATCGTTTTCTCGGAACAGCCGATCCACCGCTTCACCGGGTACAACCTCGATCCCCGTTATAGTAGAGATGAGTTCCTCTGGTTGGTCCGGCGTAACCGCCACCCAGGTATTCATGCGCAACTCATGGTTGCGTGTGAAAAAATCGACCATATCTGTGATGCCGTTTCTAGCATACTGCTCTTGCATGACGATGAGGAAATTATGAGCCCAATATACGCGCCGCGACGAGAATTGTCCAAGATTGCGGATCGCTTCGAAGATGGTCTTCCCATCGGCGCTGACCGAATAGATTGGCTCGCCGGTGCCGCCCGATGGAGCGCCGGTCTGTCCCCGTGCATCAGCCGGACGAATAATTTGTACGGACAGTCTGACCGTTCCGGGCTTTTCACCGATTCCTAATCCAACTGCCGTCACGATTGCCATTTCGTTAATTTGCCGTACGCCAAGACAAGAGGTGGTAAGCGGCATCAGACCGATCAAGACAAGAAACAGAACAAAATTTCGTTTCATCGTCATCCCTCCCTTGGCGGTTCAGGTTTTTGTTCATTTCCCGCTCGTTTGCTATCCTGCGCGAATCCTGGCCGTTGATCCATCATCCACAGCGGCGTCCGCAGCAGCATGTCGCGCTGATCGGACGGTCGGAACGGACTTGCCGGAGACAGATACGATTCGCCGAAAGATCTGAGCGAGAGGGCGTGCAGCAGAAGCACGAAAAACATCGTGGTGAATCCAAGCAAGCCCATTGTCCCAGAGGCAATTAATAACGGAAACCGAAAAATACGTATGGCTAGCGACGATGAGTAACTAGGAATCGCGAATGACGAAATCCCCGTAATGGCCACGATTATGACCATGAACGGCGACACTAGGCCAGCCTGTACGGATGCTTGTCCGATGATGAGCGAGCCGACGATACTAACCGCTTGGCCGATCGGCTTCGGCATTCGCAGCCCCGCTTCGCGCATAAGCTCGAAGGCCAGCTCCATCAGCACCGCCTCCAGCAGCACAGGAAACGGCACGACCTCCCGTCCAGATGCAATCGTGAGCGCCAAGGCAGTAGGTATCATTTCATGATGGAACGAAACCAACATCACATATACGGACGGCAGTATAAGACTAATCATGAAAGCGATATAACGAACAATGCGAAAGAAAGTGCCGACCCAATATCGATTGTAATAATCGTCAGGTGCTTGGAGAAATTGCCAGAAAAAAGTCGGAACGATAAGGACAAACGGTGTGTTGTCGATAAAGATCGCGACTCTGCCTTCGAGCAGCGCGGATGCGACTTTATCCGGCCGTTCCGTGTTCTGTACTGTATTGAAAGGGGAATACGGCGCATCTTCAATCAATTCCTCGATGTAGCCGCTCTCCAAGATGGCATCGATCTTAATGCGAGCAAGCCGTCGCTTGACCTCTTCGACAAGCCCTTCTTTAACCAAATCCTGAATATAGGCAATATTAATGTTCGTCTGGGATCTGGTTCCGATCACCATCGCGTCGAGGCGCAGCTGCGGATCCTTGATACGTCTGCGAATACGCACAGTGTTGGTGCGAATGCTTTCCGTAAAGCCGTCTCTCGGCCCACGGACATTATTTTCTGAGGAAGGCTCCTCAATACTTCGATCCTCCCACCCTTTGGAGCAAACGAGAATAGCTTGATCGATGCCCTCGATAATGACCAGCGTATCCCCGGACACGATTCCAGCGATACCTTCCCCAATCTTGTTGCATACTTTGACAGAAGCATCGGACAATAGCGTTGTCCGAATCCCTTCAGCCGTTGACAGCAGGGCTGGATCCAGGACCAACTCGCTGCGTGACACGACTAAGGCTCTCAGAATGGCGTTAGCAATCGAAGAGTCTGCCATACCATCTATGTAGTAGCACAAACCAGCGAAATCAGGTCTTCCGCATAACATGAAATCACGCTTCTGAATGTCCGCGCTCTGACCCAGAATCTCATCTATAATGGCAGCATTATCCCTCACACTTAGCTTATAATTCTCCTGCAGCTTTTCCTGTATAGGTGACATACGCTTTTCTCCTCTCTTCTTGGATGGTATGAGCCGTTGAACGATGGATCACAATAACAAGTATCTAATCGGACTACTATGAAAAGGAGAGATAGGTATGGATTTTTATCATTCATGGATTTACCAACATGTGATCAACACCGAATGGTTCATGTGGTCGGTTGTATATCTGGTGCTTGGGATAAATGTCCTTTCTCCCGTTCTCGTCTGGTACGCTATGAACGGAAAACATATCATAAAAAAATATCGTGAGCTCAAAAAGCAGCGTTAAGCGCTTGCTCTCTGACCTGAAATAGTTCTCTAAATTGGGTAAAAATGCGTCATGACTCGCTGTAGTTTCCCACAAGATCCCAATCATTATACAGTGATGCTCTTGCCCGCCCTGCTATACAGAGCGATACGGTTGCAACAAGACATTCAAACAACAACACAAAAAAATCCGCCCTTCAGTAACGAAGGACGGATTTCTATATAGGTTGAACGAAAGAAATTCATTCTAAATTAACTGAATGCAAGCTAATTGGCGTTTGCGTTCGCTGCAGCAATTCCATTTAACGGTTTCGCGGATAATAGAGCTAATTTCTAGCGCTATTCCGCCTGTCGAACCGCCGTATGTGCTCCTTTCGCCGCTGCGATTGTATATATGATCTTTCGTTCAACTTATATAGCAAATATGTCGAGGTTTTTATTCTTTGCTTCGAGAAGGCTGCCGATTTACAAAGTAAATGCTGAGGAGAATAAGAACAAGGCCTGCCAGCTCCACACGGACAGAGGTAGACTTTGTAACCCATATTAGTCAAGTTGTTGCTGAGGACCCACAAGCATCTTATTGGTTTGTCATGGATCAACTTAACACACATAAATCCGAGTCTCTGGTTCGATTTGTAGCCGAAAAGTGTGGGATCGACCCGGCTTCTCTCGGTGAAAAAGGGAAGTCTGGTATCCTTCAAAACATGGAGACACGGGCTGCATTTTTATCTGACGTGACGCATCGCATTCGTATTATTTACACGCCAAAACATTGTTCATGGTTAAACCAAATCGAGTGCTGGTTTAGAATATTGACGCGTCGTTTACTCAACAAGCGCTCCAGCTTTTCTTCGATTGCCTGCTTAGAGGCTCGCATTGTTCAATTTATAGTTCATTACAACGAATACTGCAGACTCTTTTTCATAAATAAATTCCAAACAGAATGTGCAATTGTGAGTGGTGCAACGACCTTTCCTGTCACAACATCACGAGACACAATCAGACCTGAGGTTCCATGACGAATATATTCAGGATCGATACCTATCACTTTTCCAGGTTTCATCAGTAATGAAGCATGCGCATGTTCCTTGGCTTGGATACCTGTTTTTTCATCGGTGCTTAAAACATGGACACCACGCTCGGCTGCTTCTTTCGCATCATGGTACAAGACACAAATCGTTTTAACTTCAGCCTCAAATTGTGTAGGATCGTCAATTTTGGGATTCAGCCAACAGCGGCTTTGGTGAGGCTTAAGATCCGTATCTTTTTAAAAATCGCCCTACCTGCCGTACAGAAATGGAAGCAATAATTCCACGAGAGATTGCTTCATGAGCTAGAGCGCCGGGCGTCCAATGGCTAAACGGCAATCCTAACCCTTCTGGTTGTTGGCATGCGAGCGTAATGATTTGCGCAACTTGTTCATCTGTAATTCGAGACGGGGCTCCTGGACGTGGTTCGTCACTAAGGGGCTATCTCAAAAGGTCTGAAGACCCGAGAGACAGCCCTTTTTTCATGAAAACAAATGGTTTATTGGTGATCTGGAGTTGTTACCGAGCGGCATGCGGAAGGTATCGATTTAAGTTTGAGCATGCGGCGATTGCTGCGGCAATGCGGACGATTTCTATCGGGTGTAATGGGGTTCTTGGTCTAAATGTTCTTTGAAAATTTTTGGACGTACGGTCTTGCAGAAGCTAAGAGTAATAAAAGTTTGGTCAGAGTTCTACGTTGTAGTTTCTGCAATGTATGGACAAAAAACGAGTTGGATCAAGGCGTACAATGCAGTTTCTGCAATGGGAGTACCTGTTTTCAGGCGGATAGGAACGTGTGGCGTCTATTCTGCTGTAGTAAATGCATTGTAGCTAAAAAATAGATGCGTATTCCGGCATTCTGCTGCAGAAACTGCAGTGTACCGGAGCGGCTGGCGGCTAAGAGGATGCCCTGGATTTGCGAGACTAAAATTAGGTAGGTTGGGATATTCACTAAGCGCATGAAAAACCCATGATCTTGGAATAAGATCATGGGTACCAAGCTTACAGCGGCAAGGTTTGTGACATCCCAAACGCCTCTTCGGCATCAGAAGAGCAGGTTACTGCAAGGGCGCTAGCTTATAACAAGGTTAATACACGCCATGAGCCTCTTCCCACCAGCCGACGGAGATGACCGCAGGGGCGGATCGGTTCATGGAGCTCGTTAACGTAAATAGTATGGCTTTGCCGGGTCCGATAATCCAGTGGCCTGCTTTCTCGCTGGAAATGCTGGAGTAAGAGGGGATAACTCTGGTAGACACGGGAACGGCGGCCAGCGCAGTCGTATCAAGTCCGCTGCCAAATTGTACTTGTCCCCGGGGAAGCGGCGCCGGGTGCAGGGCGAGATTGGCTGATGAGACCTCATGTGACTGCATTCCACGCGTGGGCAAATTTGAGCAGAAGCAAATTTGCGACACAAGATGATCATCCGACAGGTTGCTCAGTACATAAACATTCAAATAAAGATTAACGCCGGAATGAGGAGGGTTGATTAGCGCTCCCCAGGTCCGGTTCGAATCGTTCGGATTCAGCTGATCGGTCTCGCCCAAAAAATACTTTCCTTGCAATGACTTATTTAGCGGATTCGTTAAATTGACCACACTGACAGGGCCGTAGCCGTACATGGCTTCACCATCCTTTTTTTGCAGCAGGCTTATACTCCACCATATGATGATATTCCGGTAACATGCCTGCGAATCCAAGCGATGGCGCAGCTGCGCAAGAAATGGCTACTCCTTAGAGATGTGACTGCCCCAAATCAGAATGCCTTCTTGGGAGAGCGCGCTGAAAGTCATGACATAGCTAAGTGTGCCTTCATTCCACTGGCGCAGCAGCGAGCCTTTATATAACGTGCCGTCAATGGTTAGCTCAAGCGCAAAGTCCCCCGAGCTTTTCCAAGTGCCGCTAACGCTGCCGGAAATCGTGCCGTCTTTGCCAAGGGTAATGAGACTGGCTTGTTTCACATCCGTTGTAATGTCCTTCCCGTGATTCACGTATTTATATTCACCGATTATTTGCTCGGCTTTTACGGGCTCGGCCGTCTCACCCGCATAACGATGGGGAGCTATCACGGGCCAACCGTCCGTATTCATAAGCATTTGATGCACTCTCACCTCATGGCCTTCGCCGCGCGAAGGGAAGCGGGTATGGAAGATGATAAACATTTTGCCTGTCCCCGGATCGATATAAGTAGAGTTGTGGCCGGGTGATGCGTATCCCGTTCCGATATTCGCGATTTCACCATCCGCATTGTCCATCTGGAAGTTGCCCATGAGCTTCACTCCGAATGGTGCGATAGAAACATCGTCGAACAGTGTTCCGGCAGCGCCGAATGCGTTGATCATATCCTTGCCCTCGGAGTCGAGGAATGGACCGTCAGGCTTCTTCGAGCGTGCGACGCGGATATTATAGCCGCCAGTTGAATCAAGTCCGCCGTAGGAGAGGAACAGATAATAATAGTCGGTTTCTTTGCTGTACATCATATACGGCGCTTCGATGCGGCTGTGATTGTTGCCGAGCAGCCGTTTGCCGTAGCCTTGGCCGGGCTCGGGCAGTCCGGTTTTTGGATCCATTTTCATAATGAAAATCCCGCCTGAGTAAGAGCCGTAAACCATCCAGAGAATGCCGTCTTTATCGTAAAATAAATTAGGGTCAACCACGTTTGGATGAATCGTCGCATCGTATACGGTACCATCCTCGCTCGCTTCATTCCACATGCCGGATTTCAGAATCGTTCCCTTATTCGTATAAGGACCCTCTACCTTATCGGCGACAGCATAGCCGAGCACTGAACGCGGGGAATCGCCTTTGCACATGCTGTAATACATATAAAATTTGCCATCCGGCAGCTGGATGACGTCGCCCGCCCAGAAGGTATCGGTTTCGGCCCACGCAAGCTCCTCGCTCATTTCCGTCAATACATCAGGAATGATTGGATTTCCTTCATAAACACTTGAGTTGAGCTGCTCCCAGGACATCAGGTCCTTAGACTTTGCGACAGCCAAATGTGAACCAAAAATGTAAAAGGTATCGTCCACTTTAATAATCGATGGATCGTGTACGGAGGCATCTGCAAATGCGGGTTCTTCTATTGTAACCGCTTCCGAATTTGCGTGGCCGGAATTCTCGGTTGCCGCAGTAGGTTGTGCGATCTCTGTATTTGTCACTTGGTTTCCTGTATTGCCGCCGCTGCATGCGCTAATAAAGGTCATCATGCATACCGTGAGCAAAATAATCGTCGGTTTCCTCAATTTACTTAATCCCCCTTGGTTGCACCATATTAGTTATATAAATATTAACTGATTAACAAAATCATTATATACCAGGTCATAAAAAAAGAGAAGGGCTATCCCCTTCTCTCCTCTTACTTTGTTTTTGTAGGCTCTTCAAAAGTCATGCCCAACGTGTCCACCGTTACTTTTTTCATAGAAATCGGGTTCTCTGGTCTATCGTTAGCGCCTTTTGTTTGATTAACGATCTCGTCGACGGCTTCCATGCCTTCCGTTACTTTGCCGAAAGCGGCATATTCATTATCCAGCGATGGATATTCTGCTACCATAATGAAAAACTGCGAGCCGCCTGAATCGGGGTCGTTTGAGCGGGCCATAGAGAGCACTCCGCGCGTATGCTTCAGCTTGTTCTCGAAGCCGTTGCTGTTGAATTCGCCAGGAATGCTGTAGCCTGGTCCGCCCATGCCGGTTCCGTCAGGATCTCCGCCTTGAATCATAAAGTCTGGAATAACGCGGTGAAAAATGACACCGTCATAGAAGCCTTTGTTAATGAGAGAAATAAAGTTGTTTACGGAGTTCGGAGCAACCTCTGGGTAAAGCTCAAGCTTGATGATTTTGTCATTGCTCAGCTGAATCGTTACGACAGGATGCTTGTCCGGGCCCAGGAGCGCAGGACCATCCTCGGCAGGCGCTTCCGTAGGCGTTGTTGTGTTCGTATTGCCGCCGCCCGCGCCGGTCGTCTCGCCGTTATTCGGGGTTTTGGTTCCGCCGCAGCCTGCTACAATGACCAAGATAAGCATAAGGAGCAGCATCATTCCAAGGCGTTTGTTTATCAAAAGCATTTCAATATCCTCCTTATATTTGCGAATGAAAAAGAGCTTGTTGAGCTTGTGAAGGGCTCTGCATTCGCTATTATTAAAATTTTCACCGCGAAACGAGCTTATGCCGCCAAAGGATGGCGACAGCCGTTTACGCTTGATATATAAGGCTTTATACATTCACATATAAATGTGCTTATATATCTACGCGAAACGAGCTTTTGCCGCCAAAGGATGGCGACAGCCGTTTACGCTTGATATATAAGGCTTTATACATTCATATATAAATGTGCTTATATATCTACGCGAAACGAGCTTTTGCCACCATAGGACGGCGACAGCCGTTTACGCTTGTCCAACTTGTATAATATCATATTGCTTGATTTAATTGCGAATATCTTGCGATCTCATAGAGGGATAGCCTTCATTCGGATAGCAGCATTTCCGGTTAACAGGCCTAAATACTAACCTAACAAAATAACAAAATAATCAATGAAAAATCATTTTAAGCCTATAAAAGCTAGTGTAGACCATTTTTTTCTACAAAACCAGGCGATATACTAATAATTAAACGCTTACATAAACCAGTCATAAACAATAACAAAAATAACAAATTTACAGGAGGCTTAGAATGAAGAAAATACGTAAGTGGGTAGCAGCGGTCGTTGCGCCTGTACTTGTTTTATCGGTTGTCATGCCTGCTTTCGCTCAAGCAGCGACGACGGATGTGCAAGGGCACTGGGCTCAATCGGCAATTGAGAGATGGCAGGCTAACGGGGTCGTGAAGGGCTACTCCGACGGCTCCTTTAGTCCCAATAAGAACATTACGCGCGCAGAGCTCGTAACGATTATTAATGCAGTGCTTGGGTTCAAAGCACAATCCGGGCAGCTGTTTTCTGACGTGGAGGCATCGGCTTGGTACGCTAAATCCGTTTCCGCTGCTCGGGCGGCGGGCTACTATGAGGGATATCCTTCAAATAAGGCCAAGGCGCTGGATGCCGTTACCCGTCAAGACGCGGTAGTACTTCTGGCTAAGGCCTTTCAGCTGAAAGAAAATGGCAGCGTTTCCTTTAAAGACGAGGATGACATAGCCGGCTATGCGAAGACGGCTGTTGACGCTTTATCCGATGTGCTTAGCGGGTATGAGGACGGCTCCTTCAAACCGAAGGGGAAATTAACGAGAGCCGAGCTTGTATCAGTCATTGATAAGCTTGTCACAGGGTATTACCCGCAAGCAGGTGAATTTGCAGGTATATCCGCAGGGAGTAATGTTGTTGTCGGCGGCACCGATGTCGTGCTGAAGGACATGACGATCTCCGGTAATTTGTATTTGACCTCGGCCATTGGCGATGGCGATGCGAAGCTCGTGAATGTTACCGTGAAAGGTAAAACATTCGTATGGGGCGGGGGCGTAAACAGCGTTACGGTTGATCATTCTACGCTGGCGGATGTAGAGGTTGACCGGGAGGATGGTCCCGTTCGCGTCCTCTTCAGCAACGGCTCAACTGCGCAGCATTTAGCGGCGGACAGCGAATTTACGTTGGAGCTAAACGCAGGCACGCGCATTGACGGCCTTACGTTAAATGCAGGCGCAAGCGGTACGCTGCTTAAAGGCCAGGGCGATGTGAAAAAAGCTTCTATTTTAGCAGACGGCGTCAAGCTGAACGGGAGCGAGCTTAAAAAAGGTGAGGCAGCGATAAAAAACGGAGTTGTTGAAGCGGCTTCCGCTGGCTCCGGCTCAGGCAGCAGCGGAGGCGGCAGCACGGAGCGGGTAGAGAACCTGGTGGATCCGGATGCCACAGATTATACGAAATCCTTGTTTGCTTATTTGGATGATGTGCGCGGACAGCAGGTGTTGTTTGGTCATCAGCACACGACGACAGAGGGCTTGTCCTTTACGAACACGACAGCAACGCAGTCCGATGTCAAAAACGCGGTAGGTGATTATCCGGCGGTATTCGGTTGGGATACGCTTAGTCTTGAGGGCAAAGAAAAGCCGGGCGTGTTTAGTGATTACGAGCAAAGCAGAATCAATCTCATCGCCAAAATGAAAGAAGCGCATGAGCTCGGCGGTATCGTTACGCTAAGCGCCCATATGCCCAACTTCGTAACGGGCGGCAGCTTTAATGATACGGCAGGCTCGGTCGTTCAGCATATTTTGCCGGGCGGCGACAAGAATGGGGACTATAACGCCTTTCTCGATCAAATCGCTTTGCTTGCGGGCAATCTGAAGGATGATGACGGTAAGCTGATTCCGATTTTATTCCGTCCATTCCACGAGCAAAACGGAGGTTGGTTCTGGTGGGGCGCCAAAACGACCACAACGAGCGAGTACGTAGAAATATACCGCTATACGGTTGAATATTTACGCGACCAGAAAGATGTTCACAGCTTGCTGTACGTGTATTCGCCAAACGGTACATTTGCCGGCAGCGAAGACAACTATTTGACGACTTACCCCGGCGATGACTATGTGGACATCCTTGGCATGGATCAATACGACAATCAGCAAAACCCAGGGAGCGAGACATTTCTAAATCTATTGGTTGATGATTTGGCGATGATTTCGAAGCTGGCTGATTCAAAGGGGAAAATTGCGACGTTCTCCGAATTTGGCTACAGTCCGCAGGGTATGCTGCAGCAAGGGAATGCGGATACGGAGTGGTTTACGAGGGTGTTGAACGCGATTAAATCCGATCCCGATGCAAAGCGGATTTCTTACATGCAGACATGGGCGAATTTCAGTGCAAACGGCAACTTATTTGTTCCTTACCGCAACGCTCCGGCACTGGGCGACCATGAGCTGTTAAACGATTTGGTTGCTTACTATAATGACCCGTATACCGCATTTGCGGCTGAGGTCGGGGATGTTTACAGCAAACAAATCAAAGCAGCAGCAGAGCAGCCTTACCTGCATATTGTAACTCCTGTTCATCAAGGAACTCTAAAAGACAATGAGACACTTGTTCGTGCGAGAGTTCTGAACGCGTCGCCTTCCAAGGTCGTGTATGTAGCAGAGGGTGGATCGGCTGAAGTGCCGATGAGCTTGGACGGTGAGGGTTTTTATTCGGCAAGCTGGTCTCCTGCAGGGGAGCAAAACGGGAAGACTGCAGCCATTACCGTGAAAGTTTACAAACAAAACGACGTAGTATTGGAGCAGTCGATTTCAACGTTTATCAAAGCCGATGAGATTGCATTGAAGTCATATACCTTTGACGATCAAATAAACGGCATTCAAAATAACGGAACATGGCCGGATACGATGACCCTCGCGCTTGCGCATGAGAGCTTTAACGAGAGCGGCACGCTTAAACTAAACGTGACCGGTGCCGTGCAAAGCGACAGCTGGCAGGAATTTAAGCTGGAGCTGACAGATGCTGCAAGCTCCGTGCCTCTTGCTTCCGTTAATCGAGTGAAATTGGACGCATGGATTCCGGTGTCGGCAGGCTCAGTCAATGCGAATGCGAGTTTGCGTACGGTCGTTATGCTCCCTCCGGACTGGTCGGATGAGGGTAAATACGGCATGCTGACAACGGAAGAAAAGCTGGCAGAGTTAGAAAAAGTAACGGTTAACGGCGTAGAATACGCACGTTACTCCGCGACCGTTGATATGAATGACGCAGACAAGTCGGCTGCGGCAACGGGACTTGCGGTATCGATCATCGGAAACGGGCTGCAGTTGGACGGCCCGATTTATATCGATAATATTCAGTTGATTAACAGTTACTTTGAACCGCCTGTTATCCCTTCATTAGTGGATGATTTTGAGGGATATCAAGGCGTAAACGCTGCGCTGCAGGCGAAGTTCGTAAAAGCTGGAGGGGACTCGGTTGCAGTCGGCCTTGATCCCGCACATGAGAGCGGCGGCAATTACGCCATGAAATTCGACTATACGCTGGCAGGTTCTGGCTATGCCGGCATTACAAAAGGGCTTGGCGGCGTGGATTGGTCTGCCTTTAACAAGCTGAAGTTCTGGATCGTACCGGATGGCTCGAATCAAAAGCTTGTAATTCAGCTTCGGATCGACGGTGTTTCATATGAGGCGTACCCGTCTCTGACAGGCACCACCGGAGAATGGGTGAGCCTTCACTTTAATGAATTTGCGGTTGCGCCTTGGGATACAGGCAACGCCGGCAAAAAAATCAATAAGGTTAGCCTTAAGAACGTGCAGGATTTCTCTATCTATGTAAACGCGGTATCGGGTGCAGCGCTCAGCAGCAGCTTGTATTTCGATGATATTGAGGCCATTAATGATGGGACTGGCGGAGTGCCGAATGGAGGCGGCGGAGCGGGAAGTTCGCCTTCACCTGCCGGAACCCTGTACGACTTTGAAAGCGATGCTTCGGGTTTTATCGTAGAAGCTAACGAAGCAAGCGCTGCTGCTCCGATTATTACGACGGATGCAGCGGCAAGCGGTACGCATTCGTTGAGCTCTTCCTTTAGCTTAACGGGAACAGGCTTCGAGCTTACAAAAGTATCGGCGCTTGATGTATCGGCAGTAGATGCTATCAGCGTCAAGGTGAAGCTGTCTGCAGGATCAGCCAACGTGCGGTTATATATAAAGACCGGCACGAACTGGGCCTGGTACGATAGCGGCGCAGCGGTCAGTGTCGATTCATCCGGATTCAAGACCTTAACGATTTCGTTAAGCGGCGTAGCAGACCGTGATGCCGTGAAGTCAATCGGCATTAAGATTGAGCCGACTAGCGGCTCCGGTACCGCAGCTGTCTATGTGGATGATATCACGCTCAGCGTGAATGAAGCCTAACTAAAGTGATACCTAGCAAAAACCCCGGAGGAGATGGGCAAAAGCCCATCTCCTCCGGGGTTTTGACATGCGCTAGTAATTATAGCGCTGGAACGTTGCGTATCGGAAGGTAAACAGGTGAAAGTGAGAAAATAAGAAGGGGATAATCGGAAAAGAGCGAATATATTTTGGAAGTTACTATCCATCATGCATAGGAAGTGTTCATCATATGAGCATGTTATTTGCGATTATTGGTTTTATGATTATCGATTTATATTTTAATGTGGTTCCGTTGTTATACCCTCTTAATACCTTTCTATGGCTGACGTATGCGTGCTTCTTTTTTGTATTAGCCCATCACGTAGCTAAGCTCACGGGTCTGGGGGGAATAAGCGATTTGGGCATCAGGGCTCATTACGGTTGGAAAAGAAACCTGCGAATCGGTTTTTTATTCGGTGCAGGCATTTGGGCAGCGATGTATTTGCTTTTATGGGCTTTTGGGGATTTTCATGTCGATGGAATAAAGAAAGCGCCGCAAGCGATTGTTTTTATTTTAGAAGTGTTCGCGGGCATGTTTCTTGGTTCGCTAATTAATGATCTCATTGTAAGAGGATATGTGTTCGCCCATCTCAAGGGGAAAATACGAAATGTTTATTTATTGTTTATATCTGCATTTATTTATGCACTGGATGATGTTTGGTTAGTAGGCTTTAGCGTTCAGAATACGATTTTCTCAATTGTATTGGGCTTGACTCTCGGTTATGTACTTTTAAGATCGGGCTCAATTTGGATGAATACGGGGATCCATATGGGCTTAAATGTGATGTATTGTCTCGTTTACGGTATTCCAGGCCGTGAAGCTGCGCAGGGTCTGTTCTTGATCGTGCCTGGGAATGACCATTCGTTTTTGCTCGAAAATGCCCATATCTTTGCGGCTATCCTCTTGCTGCTGGTCATTGTGCTGGCCTATGGCCGTTTGCGGATAAACTCGACAAACAGAAACGAGTTTTGAGACACACTAAAATCCGTTCTTTTACCGGCAGGTATTGCGCGTTTAGCTTTGATTCGCTATAATCACTTTAATTCAGTCGAAGGGATTGGGTATCATGTACAAATTCCAATTGAATCAGCTTCATCATTTCATTAGGCGTTAGCACCCCTGAACAACATTCAGGGTGGGCTAGCGCTTCTCGCGTTGGCCTCCCTGCAGCATACGATGCGCGCAGGACCAAGAGGTCCTGCGCGTTTTTTTTATTCCATGAATTCGAGAGGGGATTGATCGTGATGCAAAATGTGAAGGGGATCTATGATTATGTTGTTGTTCTCATTCCTATTGGAGTAACCGCGGCGAAACTGCTGCAGACGGCTGACGAGCTGCGCGCTAACGGTGTACGGGTGAAGCTGGATACGAGCGGGCGAAAGTTGGAAAACATTCTAGCATCGTTATCCGGCAGCGGAATTCGTTATGCGCTGCTGGTGGGAGAAACGGAATGGAAAGCGGGGCGGGTGCGTTTGAAGGATATGGAGGAACGGCTGGAGAGAGAAGTGAGCGTTGATGAAGCGATCTTCGTCATAGAGAAGCAATTAGGGCTGCCGTATGAGCAATATTCGACCAAGTTGTCTTAATCCTCCAAGCAAATGGAAATAAAAGAATGATACAGAAAGAACGGGTTGACCTTGTGGTGCACCCCACGGTTTATGATAGGGGCAGGAGGACTAAAATGTATAAGGTTAGTGATTTTTCAGAGTTGACCGGAATAAGCAAAGAAACGTTGCGCTATTATGCGGAAGTTAAATTGCTCGAGCCTGCTTACATTGATCCGAAAAACAGCTATCGCTACTATGATGATGGAAGTTACTTTCTTGCTATTCTTTTAGTTAAATTAAGAGGGTTTGGTTTTACGATACAAGAAATGATTGCTGTGATGGAGGACGAGTCATTCGCGCATTTAGAAGACATGTTGCTATTAAAGAGGGAAAAGATACAGAAGCAAATCGAAGATCTTCGTCTTCGGGCTGAAGAGATCGAACAATTTCTTGCATCAGGGAAGGAGAATAACGAGTGATCCAGTGGAAAGAAGAAACGACGATTGAGGCAAATATTGAAAAAGTGTGGGAGCTATTTTTGGATAAAAACATTAAGAAAATTATGCCGAAAGTAGAAGAGCACCGATTGATTGAGAAGGAGGAATGGGAAGTCGGGGCAAAGCATCAGCAGAAATACCGCGAAGGCAAACGCGTGGAAACCTATATGGTTGAAACATTGGCATATGAAGACGGCGAGAACAAGAAGCGAAAGGAAATCAGCTTTGTGTTAGGAAAGGCTTTCGAAATAACTCTTGCTTTTACGTTAATTAAAATCGATGCTTCGCATACGAAATTTATTTATGAGGGCCAAAATCGAGGCGTTAATTTTGTCGGAAGGGCGATGATGAAGCTTAGCAGCAGCAAAAGCAATAATACGGTCGTTCAACAATTTTTGAAAAAGGTAGAACAAGAGGCATTGAAGTGAGAAGACGTAAACGGAGGGAGTTTTCTAAAACGGGCATCTCATATCAACAAAATACCAGCCTAGCACTTAAGTAAAAGGTTCTAGGCTGTTCGTTTTGTCTTAAGCGTGCGTAGGCACCTTAAGCAGCTTCTGAATATAGCTTTCAATTTTCTCCGGCGTATCTTTGGAGCCGAAGCGTTTCAATACTTTACCGTTCTGATCGACGAGAAATTTGGTGAAATTCCATTTGATCGACCTTGAGCCAAGAAAACCGCGCGCTTCATTCGTGAGGCGCTGGAACAGCGGATGCGCAGTGCTGCCGTTTACATCAATTTTTGCGTAAAGCGGAAACGATACGCCAAAATTAATTTCACAGGCTTCGGCGACCTGGCTGTTATCGCTGAGCTCTTGATTGGCGAACTGAGAGGATGGAAAGCCTAGTACCGCGAAGCCTTGTTTGCTATACGTATCATGAAGCTTTTGGAGACCCTTGAACTGACCCGCGAAGCCGCATTTCGTTGCCGTGTTTACGATCAGCATGACCTTTCCTTTGTAAGGGGCGAGGGTCTGTGCTTCTCCTCTGATCGTCTTCACTTCAATATCGTACAAGGACATGATGAAAACCTCCAATAACCGAATTATATATTTTTTATAATTTAATTGTACACAATTTAAATTATGCTGTCAATCACGCAAAAAAAAGAGGCCGTCCTATAACACGGACAACCCCTTCGTTCCATTTTATATCGATTAATAAATCACATCGAAAGCGCCAGCTTGGATAAGCAAACGTTTGGTTTCTTCCTTGTCATCCGTGTCGGCTGCCAGCAGAAAACGTCCCTGCTCAATGGAGTCGACTGCCGTCTCGGCATGCTTACCTTGAATGCCGATATCCAGCAGGACGTTTTTGGTGCGGGTATTATGATCCAGATCGCCCGTCCCTGTTACAATGCCGGTCGGGTTTCCGCCGACTACGCCTGCGCCTCCGGCGACATACCCATCGGATACAAGCGGTGCCGCTCCGATAGGAGACACGATTCTGTCGCCGCCCCGTTCCTGAGCTTCCCTAATATCATAGACTTCATCAACGGGAATATCGGTTTGACCGGCCAGCAGCGGAGCAGCCTCCTTGTTTTTTACGACAATTTGCAGGCTTTGTTTATCCGTTCCTGCTGCCTGAAACATTTTGATTGCTTCCAAGACGCTTTCTTCCTTCTCGAAAATACCGATGGTCACCGTCATGGTGAGCCCTCCTCTCGTTTCTTAGCCAATATGAGGTTACATTCTCATATACCCTTTCCTCACGGCTTTGAATCGAGAAGCGGACGGACGACGCAATAAGACATTTCCATTGGTTATACCATTTGTTCAGTTGAGCTTAGCGTGACGCGGCAAAGCGTGAAACCTCGTTGATCTCGCTTAGCTCATCCGCTGTCAGCTGAAAACGCATTGCCTTCACGTTTTGCTCGGCATGATGGATTTTCGAAGCTCCCGGGATAGCAAAAACCGTCTCGCCATGAGCATGAATGAGCCGATTAAGCGCGACTTGCGTCGCGGTAGCATTGTCTAATTCCTCCCGGGTAGGTGATGACGGCTGTTCATTTGTTCAACTTTATGAATTTGCTTGTTACTCCTTGGCCGTGCTTTGCTGCATCTTATGAAGAAACTGATGCATGAGCGTAAGCAGGGCAGCCCCATCTTCCGGTGTGCCGTCAAGCTTGCAGGCCAGCTGATAAGGGAAATCGAGAGCTTGCTCCTTCAGGGCTCTGCCTTGCTCCGTCAGCTCGACCAGCACGCTTCGTTCGTCATTGCGATCCCGTGTGCGCGTAAGATGACCGGCCGCTTCAAGCTTCTTGAGCAGGGGCGTTAACGTGCCTGAATCGAGATACAGCTTATTGCCGAGCGCGGTTACCGTTACGTGATCCTGCTCCCATAATGCGAGCATCGTAACATACTGCGTGTAGGTAAGGTCTATTTTCTCCAGCATGGGCCGGTACAGCTTCGTGATTTCACGAGAGCAGGCGTAAAAGGCGAAGCAGAGTTGGTTGTCCAGCTTTAAAATGTCGTTGCTATCCATGTTGTTATCCTCCGTTTGGAAGGTGAATTTTTGAGGCTTCTGGCTTGATCGCTAAGTTTAACAAAATTAAATTGTGATAAATATAATATAGTGGAATGGACAACGGGCTGTCAATGAGCGGGGAATTCGTCTTATATTGTAGAAAGACGCCTAAATGTGCTATAGTTACAGCGTTTATTCGAGTGGAGGAGTGAGAGCAATGTCCCATACTGCTGAAGAGGTTGCGGATTGGATGCTGAATGAATTGAAGGAAAAAGGCATTCTGCATCAAAGCGCTGCCGTGGAGCATATTAGAAGCCATTTTGGCGAATCGTTTATCTATGTGAATGAACACGGCAATCAATCGATCGATAAAGAAGTGAAGAAGGTATTCCGCAAGCTTCATAAGGGAAAGGCTGCTTGGGAGAGAGACGGCTTCTTTTGGGGCTGGAGCTAATTTTGCTTCAAAATAAATAGAAGGGCGTTATGTCGCTGATTAGGCTGAAGCTGCTTGTCTTTAGCTTTGGCTAATAACGCCTCGTTCTATTGAATAGCCTAATCGATTACTGCATACATCCAATAATAAGACCGGCAATCGCGTAAGCGATCAGGTGATAACCTATCGTAATCAGGTAAAGGCCGAGCTTATGGCCCTCGAATAAGTAATTCATCCCGATTTTCAGAGCTACGCTAATCCCGATCAGCAGCCCGACGACAAGACCCGTCCCTATGGTTGGTTCGTCTGTCAGTGTCAGCACTAATGCCAGGATAAACGAGCCGCCGAGCGCTGTTAAAGCCGTTAACACATAAGTCATTGCTCCGCCGCCTGACATTTCGTTCATGGATAGGCCCCGATGTTTCATCCACGCATTGCCAAGTAAAACAGGCGAATACCATAAGAAACCAAGCACCATTGTCGTGACTGTCGCAATCAAAACTCCCCAGTAATTAATTTCGGCTAAATTGACCATTTCTTTTTTCCCCCTCTATGTATCGGACTTCATCATTTTATCAGAAAAACCGCCTTACGAAGAGAAGTGTCTAATTTTTGGCGAAGAACTTGACAAATGTAACTGTAACTATTAAACTTACAGTATGGAATCGAGAACAAAGATGTCATACGGAATCAAACGTAAGGCCGGCGAAAGCCGTTTACGCTTACCGTAAATGTATTAAAAAACGTTACAGTTAACGGGTGATCTTACTAATCGAGATAGGTGGTGTTGGAAGATGAAATTCAACATAAGCGACTGGGTACAAGGTAAAACGAAAGATGGCGAGCTAATTCATGGATTTGTTGAAACGGTCGATATTTTGCAAGGGTTCGTGACCGTAAATGTTGTGAAATCGGATAATGAGGAAGTCATTGGTAAGATCGTTGCCGTAAGATCGTCTTGGCTCAAAAACGTTTCCGACATTACTTTAGATGATGCCCAGGTTTTTCAAAATTCAATCGACTTGGCATTAGATACATGGGATGAGGAATGGTTCATGGACCTGACAAACTCACTGAAAGCAAGCGATGCTGCGGGTAAGGCTGGAGACCGTTCGAGAGTGTATCCATTCCCTAAAAACCGACTGGGACAATCCGCTTAAGCGTTAAGCAGGTTTACCGAGTCTTCATAATAGCATGAACGCAAAAAGGATGATGCCTGCTTCTAAGCGGCATCATCCTTTTTGTCGTATTAGCTAACTTTTGAGCGGAGGAGCGGCGTCATCTGAGCTGTAATCCGATTTGGAGCGTTTTTGCGCGTCTTACGAAATGCTCAGCCAGTGCCATGTCGAATACGGCCATCCCCATCGGGCAAAATAATACGGGTTCATCGCTTGGCATGGCCGTCAAGGCACTGCGGCATACCACATCAGTCAAAGACATGGTTTGGTCTTTGGTTAAACCGCGCTGAAGGTGCAGCAGCTCGATATCGGTATTTTCACGGCAAACCTCATCCCAATCATCGACGACAATCGCTTGGATACCGCCTATAGCCTCTGATTTGAAATCCCGTAAGGATACGTCAAGCAGAAGGCTGCCCGCTGATGGCGGGCAATCAATATAACGTTCTTTGCTCACCGTGCAGGTAATAACGAGGTCGCACTCCTTATAAACATGCTGCCAGCTGTCGGCGAGATGCGTACGGCTGCGAAGCTCGGCATCCGCGCTGCTGAGATCGGAGCTTTCCAGATCGCAGCCCCTTATATCGTAAAGATAAACGTTTGCGAGACGTTCACCGAATAATCGGCAGCACATCTCATAGTGAAGCCTGCCTACAGGCCCAAACCCGATAATGCCCAGCGTCATTTTCCGTTCATTGCTTTGCGCTTGCAAGTAATGACGGATGAGCAGGCCGCTGACGGCTGCGGTTCGGGCGGCGCTTGGCAGCGTCGTATTCAGCATCGCGTAAGGAATGCCGGTTTTGGCGTCGTTTAGCAGGGTGATGCTGTGCGCGCGCGGCAAGCCGGCATCGATATTGCCCGGGAAGCTGGCGATCCATTTGATGCCGGCGGTTTGCACGCTGCCGCCGACGTAAGCGGGCATGGCTATGATTCGGTTAGCTGGATGATGGTACCGCAGGTAAGGTTTAATTGGCTGCGTATAGTCCCCCGAATCCATAATTCTTACGGCCGCCTCCATGCTGTCAACAAGCTCTTTCCAGTTCAGACCAATCGCACGAATATGTTCATCGCCGAGATATAACACAGACATTGTCCTTTCTGAGCTTAATGTACTTTATTTAAATTGCTGATCTACCCATTCATCGGAATAAACGGTATCCATGTACCGTTCGCCGCGATCATGCAAAATAACAACGCATACGGAGCCGTCCGGCAGCTGATGTTCTATTGATTTCAAAGCGTGAATGACCGCTCCGGACGATGGGCCGGCGAGTAGGGATTCTTTCGCAACGAGCAGTCTGCAGCCGGCAACCATATCGCGATCAGCTACCTTGACGGCAAGGTCCATAAATTTCGTTTGCCCAAAAGGCGGGATAATCCCTGTTCCGAGGCCGGGAAACCGTCGCTTGCTGTTAGCTCCGCCAAAAATAACGCTGCCCTCCGCATCAACCGCGACCACCTTGGTCGACAACTTGTGGTCGCGTGCATATTTAGCGCATCCAAGCATCGTGCCGCAGGTGCTGACTCCGCCGACTATGTAATCGACGTGGCCCAGCTCCTCGATCACCTCATGCATGGTTCCCTCATAGTGGGACATGTAGTTGTTTTCATTTGCATATTGATTCGGCCAAAAGCTATTCGGAGTGCGTTCGATGAGCTGCTGCACCCTATTTAATCTTGCTGGCAGAAACTCTCCCGTCGCGGGATCGGTTTCAGTCACGAGCTCGATATCGGCACCATAGGTGCGCATGATCCGAATGTTCTGCTGCGTCGTCTTTGGATCAATGACGCTAATGAACCTCATGCCGAGGTAGGAGCAAATAGCGGCAAGGCTGATGGCCATATTCCCGGAGCTGGACTCGATGATGACGGAGCCGGGGCCGATTAGACCGTCTTCCAAAGCTTTTTGAATAATGCGCGCGGCGGAGCGGTCTTTGGCGCTGCCTCCGGGATTAAGCAATTCGAGCTTGGCAAAAACCGTGATCCCGCGATCGTTCGCGAACAGCTTCGAGAGCTGCACAAGCGGTGTGTTCCCGATAATCGACAACAAGCTTTTTTCCATAGGATGAGTACCCCTTAAAAATAAATTTTTTTGGATTTTACCGCCCCTCGTTCGAGCTGTTCGTTCTCCGCTGCGCGTGTGACTGAAATGCCTTCCAGAATTCGGTTTTGAATCATGAGCCCAATATCACCGATTTTATGCTCGATAGCATGCTGAATATGAACAAGCATCTCGTCTTTTAGAGATTTGCTTCGAATATGGACGGACAGCTTATTTTGAATGAGCTTTACGCGAAGCTCGGCATCATGGACAAATTGGTGCACGACGCTTTCGATATCGTACAAGCTAATTTTCTCGCCATGCTTCAAATCCGTGCCGATTCGTTTTGCGATACAGCTGAAGCATTGCCGCTCCTTGCCATTGATTGTAACGGTTCGAAAATCGCGTACGACATCGTAAGTCACGTATCGTATGGCTGGGAATAAGGTGCGTACGTAGGAGGTCAGTACGAGAACGGCTTCATTGGCTTGAAGAGGCTCGAACCGCTCGTCAATCAACTCGGCAGGCAAAGCCTCGGCGTGAATGCCGCTGTCGATGACATATTGGCCGAGCTCATGCGAGTAAGCGGCGATAGCGCCGATCTCAATAGAGCCGTAGGTGTCCAAAATATCCTGTGGTTCGATGCCAAAGCGGGCCGCGATGTTGCTTTGCCATTCAGGCGGCGCGATCTCGCCGACGAGAATGATTTTTTGTATGCCCAGCAGATGCGGTTCTCCCGAAGCGGAGACGATAGCATCCAAGATTGAAGGCATCGTATAAAGCAGCTCCGGCCGAAAGGCTTCGAGCTTCGCGATATGCTGTTCGATGGGCAGCTCGAAGGACAGTGATTCCGCTTGCCAGCCCAGCTGCTTGAATATGGTGAGCGCAGTGCTGGCGGCGTGACCGGTTCCCATGTCTGCTAACGCTTTTTTGATAACGGCAGGACGGCAATTAGGACCTGCGCTGTCGGTCGCCGCGAGCCATTCGCGGAAGGATTCCGCTTTTGCTGCGATATACTTTTCGTCATCTTCTTCGGAGTAATAGATCGCTTTCCGGACGCCTGTCGAGGTGCCGGAAGTTTTGAATACCGACAATCCGGCTTCTTGACGCGCTTGCTGCGCATAGTAATGCTTTTCGAGCAGCGCAGAGGTCATAAGCGGCAGCTCAGATATTTCGCAGGCATGCGGCTGTATTTCGCTTTGCGCCAGCAAATCGCCGTACCAGGCGTGAAGCTGGCATATACGCATGATTTGCCGCTGCAGCGGGGATGAGGATGACATTCGTTAGCCTCCTATGGATAAATCCCTCGTATATTTACTTACCAAAGCATATGTCGCGATTTCGTGCAGGTTCGGCTTATGACGACAAATGCCTACATCCAATTTGCGGAAGAACCGTATGCTAATAGGAGCGAGTATCTGGGAGGGGAATTTTGTGAATAAAAAGCAAGCCAAGGCGGCGCCTGTGAAAAAAGTACACAGCACCGTTGCGAGCAAGTGGACGAAGACAGTTGTCCTGCAGGTTGATCCGCAGGTTAGAAAATACCTGCCCCCGGCGCGGATGATGACCGAAAAAGGCCTGCGGGAGATGCTGCTGAAGTGGAAAATGGTATACGTGAAACCGACGCTTGGATCACTAGGGAACGGCGTTATGAAGGTGGAGCTGAATGAGGGAAAGGGATCTGGCCGAGCGGCGCACAGCTATTCGTACCAGCTTGGGGAGACGCGGTTAACCTTTCGTACTTACAAAGAGGCTTACCTATCCATTCTGAAAAGCACGAAGGGGAAGGAATATCTTGTGCAAAAGGGCATTCATTTGCTTAAACACAAAGGCAGGCCTTTTGACATTCGCCTCGTTATACAGCAATCGCCTCGCGGTATTTGGGAAGCGACCGGCACTTTAGGCAGAGCGGCTCATCCTCGCAAAATCGTGACGAACGGAAGCCAAGGCGGGACCATTTATCCAACCGACTATTTGCTGAAGCCCTATACGAGCAAGGTGAAGCGGGCCCAAATGCTGGAGCAAATGAATAAGCTGGCAGTCAATACGGCAAAGCGGCTCCAAAAAGTTTATCCGGGAATCAAGGAGCTGGGACTTGATCTTGCGATTGACAGGCAGTTGAAGCCTTGGATCCTTGAGGTGAATACGCGGCCGGATCCCTGTCCGTTTACGCTGCTCGATGACCAATCGATGCTGCGAAAGATCGTCCGTTATGCCAAAGCATACGGCAAGACCTACCGGCTAAACTGTAAAAAGGCAAAACGAGGAATCGGGTAGAGAGTGCAGCTGAAAAACCCTCGCTGTAAGCACACCTAGGTGTGCTTACAGCGAGGGTTTAGTGTTAGTCATACTTGGTAATACCTGCGATGCTTCAGTGGGTTCAATCGGCCATGAACAACGATTCCATGGAGAATGCAGTGCGGAAGCGGAGGCTCTCGACAGGATCCCGCAGATCCCGGCCGGTGAGCCTTTCGCATTTTTCAAGGCGATAAGTTACTGTGTTGCGGTGGACAAACAGCTGTTTCGCGGTTTCCGCCAGTTGGCAATGCGTATTGTAAAAGGTGCTGAGCGTTTTGAGCAAATCGCTGCGCTCTTTACCTTCGATGCTCAGCAAATCCTTAAAGGTTTCTTCGTAATATTCCTTTAGTTCCTCCTTCGGAATCAAACGAAGCAGGTTATTGAAGTTTTTGGCGCGGTAGGGCTGAACGAACTGCTTTTTGCGGGCATCATAGCCTGTTTGCAAGGCTTCGACTGCTTCTTTGTAGGACAAGGGGATATGGGGCAGCTGCGATACCGGATTGCCGACACCGATAGAAATGGGAATGCCGTGAAGCTCGCCTAACGTGCTGACCATATGCTTCAGCTGCTCGATAAACTTGCTTTCCTTGCCTTCCGTCACGTGCTGGCTTGCATGCAGGGCGATAAGGAAGCAAAAATATTCGTTTTTGGTGAACATCACAAAACGCAGATCCAGCTTCGAAAATTCGCTTTTCAACAGGTTGTAATGGCGATCGCGCTCCGATATGAAGCGGCCGTCCGACTCGAGCGTGCTGGAGGAGCGAAGCAAATCGAAGGAAGTATCGCGTTTGGCGACAACACTAATATAGACGGGATGGCCAAGCAGGTCATAGTTTTTGCTGCGGTGCATAAGTTCCTGCTCCGAAGTGATCAATCCATCAAAGAAGTCGGAAAAAAACTCGTTTTTGTACCGCCGTGACCGCTCTTTTACCGCTTGCTTTTTCATAAGCTCAAGCCCAATGACGTTAGCGGCTTGTTCCATGGCATGCTTCGTCAGATTGCTGAAATGCTTGCTGATATCGCTCGTCAGGGCGATTAAGTAGCCTTCGAGCTGGAAGGTTACGATCGGATGGAGCTCAGCTGTCGAATAGAACGTTCCGCTGGATTGCTGCAGGGAAAGCGGGATGGTGAAGGAACCGTGCGGCGAGAGTGATGCCAGCTCGGCTTGAAGCTCGGATGAGAGCTTGTGATACAGCTCCTCTGTCATGGAATTCGAACGGAAGAGCAGCCCCGCTTGCGCGTTCATAAGCATGACCGGCGAATCAATCAGGAGAGCGAGCGCTTCTATGACATCCTCGGTGCTCTTGCCCTGCATAATCATCTGCGAAAATTGCTTATGCGTCGTTAACGCATAATGAAGCTCATCGGTCCGCTTTTCCAAAATGTGACTGAGCGAGTAGTTGGAGATATCGCCGAGCGATTGCTCCAGCGACAGCTCGATAATCGGGAATTGCAGCCTCTCCGCACATTTCAGCACATCCTCCGGAACCTCTTGCAAAAAACGTTTTGTCTTAATCGCAAGCCCGGCACAGCCGACCTTGGCCATACTCGTTACGAGAGACAGAAGCGCTTCGGGATGGTCCTTCATCGCATAACCTGTCGTAAGCAGCAGCTCTTGCGGTTTTAAATAATTAATAATATCAGGAGCGTCCATGATGTTGACCGATTGGACGCTGTTTGTCATGCCGTCATGTCCGGCAACCACCTTCGCATTCGCATAGATAGGGAGAGAGATAAGTTCTTTAAGAAGCATGACCGCATGCACCACCAATGAATTTTATGTTAGATTTTATGACATCAATATATCACTTATGCCGCGAGGTGTAAATGTATGATTGTGTGTAGTATTCAATGAATCTGCGATATTTTTAGCTATTGTGCACAATGACAAGGGGGGCGATACGAATTATGATGTAGTTATACATCACCGATACATGTAATATAAGCTAACAACAAAATGGATTGGGGTTGGGGAAATGAAGTTGGTAGTGAATCAGGTTGGAAAGAGCTTTGGATCAAGAACGATTTTGAAAAATGTAGATCTTACGGTTAACTCACATGAGTTTATTTGCATACTTGGCCATAGCGGATGCGGCAAATCGACGCTCTTGAATATGATTGCAGGTTACCTTTTGCCGGCTGACGGTTCGATTACGGTAGATGGAGAAGAGATTAAAGGACCCTCGAAATCAAGAGGGATGGTATTTCAGGATCATGCTTTATTTCCCTGGATGACCATAAAGGACAATATTGCCTTTGGTCCCGAAGTGCAGAAGATGCCGAAAGCGCAGGCGAAGGAAACAGCCATGGCGTTTCTGAAGCTGGTCGGCCTCGAGCAATATGCCTCTCATTATCCCGGAGAGCTGTCGGGAGGGATGAAGCAGCGTGTAGGGATTGCAAGGGCACTTGCGAGCAAACCGGATATTTTGCTTATGGATGAGCCGTTTGGCGCACTGGATGTCCTGACGCGGGAAACGATGCGCGTCGAGCTTCAAAAGATTTGCAGTCAGCTCAAGCCGACCATCCTATTCGTCACGCACAGTATCAGTGAAGCGGTTTATCTCGCGGATCGGGTCGTTGTGATGAAGCATGGCGAGATTGCGGAAATTTTCGAGGTGGGTATCAAGCATCCCCGTTCTTCTCATTCCGCTGGATTTGGCGAGATGATGAGCCGGATTGAACGGGTTCTCATGGATGAAGAGCATGTGGAGCTAGCGCAAGCAAAGGTGGGATCGTAATGAACGGAGCAAAATCAAAATTATCTACGGTAAAGGATGCAGGGACGGGCGTATCGGCTTTGTCGGGGGCGCCCGTCATCAGCAAGCGGGAGAGGGGCAAGCGTCCCTCTGCATTCAGCCGATTTTTCCAGAAATATAATATCCTCCCCTCCATTCTGTTTTTTGTGTTTTGGGAGTTGTTCTCCAGAGTGAATGAAACCGCCAAGTTTTTTAACCCAAACTTCCTTCCGGCTCCAACCGTGCTGCTGTCGGAGGGCTGGGAGCTGGCGAAGACAGGAATGATTACAGACAGTCTCCTTTCAAGCACGATCCGAATCGCATTAGGCTTTGTGATCGGAAGCGCAGTGGCAGTAGGGCTCGGCGTCATCATGAGCAAGTTCAAAACCGTCGAGCGGTGGTTCTCGCCGATCCTCAATCTGGTTGGTCCTATCCCTACCTTGGCGCTGCTGCCTTTGTTCATTATCTGGTTCGGCATCGGAGAGTTTCCGAAGGTGCTGCTCATTGCATGGACGACTTTTATCCCGGTGCTCGTTTACACGCTGGATGGCTTCAAGTCCGTGCCTTCCACCCTGATTCGTTCAGCGCTTAGTCTGGGGGCGACAGAACGCCAAATCTTTACAAGAGTCATGCTGCCTTCGGCGATTCCGAATTTTCTCGTCGGCGCGCAGGTAAGTCTTGGGCTATCCTTCTCCGCTCTTATCGTCTCTGAGATGATGGGTGCAAAATCGGGTCTAGGCTACATTATCGTAGATGCCAGAAACTATTTCAAAATCACGAACATGTTCATTGCCATCATTTTGATCGGCTTGGAATATAGCTTGTTCTCTTACCTTCTGAAGCTTGTAGAGAAAAGGGTTATGGTTTGGCGCAAAGGCGGGCTTCGAGATGCCATCGAGAAGTGACGCTGTATACCCGGACTAGAGGGAAGCAAGTGAAACCTGCAAGTGATACAAGGGAAATGGCGTGGCAAATTGTAACTACAAAGAGAAAAGTGGAGGGAATACCTATGAAGAAATCCGGGAATTGGTTCAAATCTGCAATCGTACTTACGTCGTTAACCTTTGTGCTTGCTGCCTGCGGCGGCAATAACAATGCGCCGGCAGCCGTGAACGAAGGAGCGGCATCGAATGCGCCAGCCTCCGCGGAGCTGGAGACGGTGGATCTGACATTGGTCGGTGTCCGTGATGCTCAAATCTCCTCGCAGCAAATCATTGCAGATAAGCTTGGTTACTTCAAGGAAGAAGGGCTTAACGTAACGAGTCAGCTGATCGAAAGCGGCCCGGATATCGGTCCGATGGTAGCCGGCGGCAGCGCTCCTGTAAGCATTCAAACGAACTTTATGGATATTATTTTGAAATCGACGGATATTCCGGTCAAAATCATTGCCCCGCTCGCTCAAATTGCCGGTACGCAGGCGGTTGTCGGTTCAAGTAAGCTGGAGCTGAAGAGCGCGAAGGATCTTGAGGGCAAAACGATCGGTATCCCGAGCGGTGCTGACGTTACCATTGCCATCAATAACATGGCCAAAGAGCTTGGCGTAGACGCTAGCAAAATCAAATACGTGAACCTTGCGCCAAGCGATGCGGTAGTCGCTTTGGAGAAAGGGGATATCGATGCGCTGGCTGCTTGGGAGCCGTTCATTACGAAGGCGATCCAAGGCGGCGGCCAGTTCCTCTTCAGCGGAACGAAGAGTGAACTGCCTGACAAGCAGGGGGATGTGAATTGGATGAGCGTACATACGACCATTCAAGTATCCGATGATTTTCTGGCGAAAAACCCGAACACGCTGAAGGCTGTGCTCCGCGCTTTGAAGAAAGCAACAGATTACATTAATGACAACCGTGAAGAAGCGATCAAGACACTGGCTCCCGAGCTTCACTTGACGGAAGAAGAGCTGACGCAAATTATGTCCCGCAACGTGTATTCCATGGAGGTTGGCGATACTTACGTAAACGGAAGCAACGGCCCGGCTGTCGGTGAGTATCTGAAGTCGGTTGGCAACATCAAATCTATTCCGGCAGCGGCATCTTACCATGATCTTAGCTTGTTGAAGGAAGTAGACGCAAGCTTGGTCGTAACTGAGCTGAAGTAGAAAAAAAGGATAACAAAACGCAGGCCGACAGCAGGCTTGCTCCCTCATAATCGATGGTAGCTAATCGGGCCGCGGACCTCGTTGTCCGCGGCCTGCTTGTTTAAAATATAGGAAAATATAAGTTTGAAACTTATACCAAGCCTATATTTCGCCGCGAAACGAGCTTGTGCCGCCAGAGGACGGCGACAGCCGTTTGCGCTTGGCGGTTAGGGGCTGCGCAGCGGTTGAAAATTTAGTAGAGACTGCTTCACTATTTGGCTGAATTTGCTCATAAACTGCAACAGAGGATGGATTTAGGTGTGGGGTTCGCAGAGTTAACCCCTGCGCCGAGAAAGGCGGAGAGTGAGATGGCGGGAATGGATAAGCTCGATTTAATCATAAAAAACGGCAGCGTGGTATTGAAGAATGAGGTCCGAGTGCTTGATATCGGCATTAAAGCGGGGCGGATTGTTCAGCTGGGCGAAGCGCTTGACGCAGGACATGCCGCTCAGATCGCGGATGCATCCGGGCTAACGGTCATGGCGGGCATGATTGATGTCCACGTCCACTTAAACGAGCCTGGCTTAGGTGATTGGGAAGGCTTTGAGACAGGCTCCGCCGCGCTCGCAGCCGGCGGATGCACGACTTATGTCGATATGCCGTTGAATGGCATTCCGCCTACCGTTACGGTGAGCGCGATGGAGCAAAAGCTTGCCGCGGCAAAGGATAGGTCTTATGTGGATTACGCCATTTGGGGCGGATTGGTGCCCGGCAAGCTGCATGAGCTTATTCCGCTGCATGAGGCGGGAGTCGTTGGGTTCAAGGCGTTCATGTCATCGCCGGGCGATCCGAGCGAGGATGCGTTCCGCGAGGTAGATGATTACACGCTGCTCGAAGGCATGAAAATCATTGCGGGCGTAAACAAGGTGCTCGCCCTGCACGCCGAGAGCGAGCCGATCGTGTCGAAGCTTGGCCGGGACATGCGGCAGGCAGGACGGTTGACACCGGCTGATTATGTGGCCTCGCGGCCCGTTATAGCCGAGCTTGAAGCGATTAACCGGGCTCTCTTTTATGCGGAGCAGTCGGGCTGTGCGCTTCATTTCGTGCATATAAGCAGCGAGGCGGGCGTTCGCTCTATTTTGCAGGCGCGTGAACGCGGTATCAATGTGACGGTGGAGACTTGTCCCCACTATTTGATGTTGACTTCGGCGGATTTGGATGACAAGGGAGCGGTTGCCAAATGCTCGCCGCCGCTGCGGGATTATGCGGAGCGGGAGAAACTTTGGGGAGTCATTGCGGAGGGTGCGGTCGATATGATCTCGTCGGATCATTCGCCGTGTCCCGCCTCCATGAAGGAAGCGGACAACTTCTTTGATGCTTGGGGCGGCATTGCCGGTGCGCAAAGCTCGGTAGAGCTCATTATTGGAGAAGGCCATGTCAAGCGCGGCTTGCCGCTTACGCTGCTCAGCGACTTGCTCTCGGGCGGGCCTGCAAGGCGATTTGGTCTTCAAGATTCTAAAGGTGAGATACGGATAGGCGCAGATGCCGATCTCGTGCTGATTGATTTAAACAAGTCTTATATATTGGAGAAGGAGCATTTGTATCAGAAGCATAAGCACAGTCCGTATATTGGAGAAGAGCTGCATTGCCGGATAAAAGAAACTTATTTGCGCGGACATAAGGTATACGGAGAAGCTGACGGTTTAGTTGAAGTGAAGCGAGGCCGATGGGTGAGGTAGATTCTGCAGGCGAGACAGGAGGAACAGCTATGGAGCGAGGTTTGCGTCTCTCACCGCAAGAGAAGGAGCGGATGTTATCGCATTTTGAAACGCAGGTTATGCAGGTTTTGAACTGGCTGGCCTCGTTTAGCCCGGATGAGGAAGGCGGCATTACGCGGCTGCTTTATACGGAGGGATGGCTGGAGACGCAGCAGGCGCTTTCCGCTAAAATGGCGAGCTATGGGTTATCCACGGAATTTGATAACGTAGGCAACTTATTTGGGAAATTACAAGGCGAGGATTTGGATGCGCCTTCTATTATAACGGGCTCTCATATCGATACCGTCGTGCAGGGCGGGATTTATGACGGGGCCTATGGTATTGCGGCGGGCATGCTCGCGCTGGATTATTTGCAGAAGACTTACGGTAAGCCGAAGCGAACGCTAGAAATCGTGTCGCTCTGCGAAGAGGAAGGAAGCCGGTTTCCGATGGCTTATTGGGGCTCAGGAAGCGTTGTCGGCAAACGGAATTTTGAGCAAATTGTCCATCTTCAGGATTTGAATGAAGTGTTTTTTGCGGATGCGATGCATCGCTGCGGCTTTGGCGAAGGGACGGCCAGGGACAGCCGCCGCCATGATATCGGCGCCTTTATCGAGGTTCATATTGAGCAAGGGGCTGTGCTCGAGAAAGAGGGAATCGCGATCGGTGTGGTCGACACGATTGCCGGTCAGCGCAGGCTGAAGTTTGAGGTGATCGGCGAATCCAATCATGCGGGAACGACCCCGATGCATATGCGAAGAGATGCGCTTGAGGGTGTGAGCATGATGATTCAAGCGCTCCGCCAGGAGACGATTCGTCTGGGCTCACCGCTTGTGGCAACGGTCGGCAGACTGCAGGTGCAGCCTAATGTGCCGAATGTCGTGCCGGGCAAAGTGATTTTTACGGTGGATGCGCGTCATGCCAACGAGCAAGCGCTGGATAGCTTTTGCCGCTGGGTGCTTCAGGAATTTGCGTCAATTGCGGGTGAGCGCCAGCTGGAGCTTCAGGGTACGGAATGGTTTCGGGAAGAACCGGTGCCGATGAATGAAAGTCTTAAAGGACATCTGGATGATGTATGCGGAAGCCTGTCTATTTCCTCCAAACGCATGATCAGCGGTGCAGGGCATGATGCCCAGATGTTCGAACATATTTGTCCGACTGCCATGCTGTTCGTGCCGAGCAGGCGCGGAATTTCGCATTCGCCCGAGGAATATACGGAGCCGCAAGAGCTTGCGGTTGGGGTGCTTGTTCTGACGGAGCTGCTTTATCGACTAGGCTATGAGGGGGAAGAATTATGAAGACTTATAAGGATCTAGCGCCATCGCCGCGCACGATTATGACGCCGGGGCCGGTTGAAGTAGATCCGCGCGTGCTGCGGGCGATGTCTTATCCGATACTTGGACAATTTGATCCGGAATTCACGGCCTTAATGAATGAAACGATGGGCATGCTGCGGCTGCTTTTCAAGACGGAGAACGAGTGGGCATTTCCGGTGGACGGGACGTCGAGGTCTGGCATCGAAGCCGTACTCGTTGGATTAATTGAGCCGGGGGATAAGGTGCTTGTGCCGATTTACGGCAGATTCGGGCATTTATTGACGGAAATCGCTAAACGCTGCGGAGCGGTCGTTGTAACGCTGGAAAAGGAATGGGGCAGCGTGTTCTCGGCGGAGGAAATCGTGAGTGCGATAAGGGAGCATCAGCCTAAGCTGGTGGCTCTTGTTCATGGCGAGACATCGACCGGACGCATGCAGCCGCTCGAGGGAATTGGGCAGGCATGCAGAGAGGCGGATGCGTTGTTCGTCGTGGATGCTGTTGCCACGATTGGCGGAATTGAAGTAGCGACGGACCGGCTGCTTATTGATGCGATAATCGGCGGCACGCAGAAATGCTTGTCCGTACCGGCAGGCATGGCTCCGATTACGTACAATAAACGGGCGGAGGCCAAGCTGCAAAGCCGCAAAAGAATCGAGAGAGGGCTGCTGCTCGCTGATGGCGAGGATGATCCGCTGCTTCGCCCGATTCAGAGCAACTACCTCGATTTGAGCCAGCTTCAGGACTATTGGAGCCCGGCGCGGTTGAACCATCATACGGAAGCGACCTCGATGCTTTATGCGCTGCGCGAGGGTCTGCGCCTCGTGCTGGAAGAGGGACTTGAAACGCGTTTTGCCCGGCACCGCGAGCATGAAGGCGCGTTAATCGCCGGTTTAGAGGCGATGGGCCTGCAGTTATACGGCGACCCTTCCTGCAAAATGACCGTCGTTACCTGCATTGTAATACCTGCCGGCGTAGACGGAGAAACGGTTCGCTCCATGCTGCTGGACCATTACGGCATCGAAATCGCAAGCTCCTTCGGGCCCTTGAAGGGGAAAATATGGCGCATTGGCACAATGGGCTACAGCTGCAGCAAACGCAATGTGCTCCTAACGCTTGGCGCTCTGGAGGCCGTGCTGCTGCGCCACGGGCACAAGCTTGAAGCGGGCAAGGGGCTGCAAGCCGCAATGGATTTCTATGGCATGTAGGCATATTTCACAAAGACTTTACTTTAACTTTACTTTGCTGCTGCTTTACTTTTACCCGCGACCGCTACAATAACCTCATAGTGAATTTACGAGGGTGGGGGCATAGGTATGCTGGTAAAGTACAAGTGGACCATTATGATGACGCTATTGCTGCTTGCTTTAATGGCGGCGTTCCTGCTGCAAGGAGTGAACCGCTCGAATGCTTCAGGTGATTTGTCTGACCCTTTTCTTGATCCGTATGCCTTGTCACTTGCGCATCGGCATGCGGGTCCGGGAATGGAATCGGCGGCGGAGAAAGACGTGCGGATACAGCTGGCTTGGCCGCAAGGCGGGCCGGTCGCGGGTGCTCCGTCGCTGCTTTCCTTGACAGTTAGCAGCGGAAATGGCAAGTTGATCGAGGATTTTGAGGTCACAAACGAGAAGCTTCTTCATCTCATTGTCGTAAGCGGGGATCTGCAGCAGTTCCAGCATGTTCACCCCGTGTATAAAGGCCAGGGAATATTCGAGCTTCCGATTGTCTTTCCTGCAGGTGGTGCGTATAAGCTGTATGCGGATTTTTTGCCTAAAGGGATGAACGAGCTGACGCGCATAGGCGAGGTAAGTGTACGGGGCGAGCTGCCTGCACCGTCGATCTTGATGCCGAGTGAAACATTGGTTGCCCAGGTTAACGGCATGCAGGTGGAGCTTACATTCGCCGAAGAGCCGTTGCCGCAGACGCAGCTAAGCATGGCCTATACGTTTACCGATGTGAAAACGGGGGAGCCGATAGACGATTTGGAGCTGTACCTCGGCGCAGTTGGGCATGTCGTTGCAATTGATCAATCAATGCAGCAGTTTATTCACATCCATCCGCTTAATTGGGCGTCTAAGGGGCCGCAAGCGGTATTTGGCGTAAGCTTCCCGTCGAGCGGGCTGTATAAAATTTGGGGACAATTTCAGCGCAAGGGTGAGACGGTTGTGGTGCCGTTTGTCGTTAAAATCTAATTTAATAAGCGATTGGCGAATGCCTATCTGCGAAAGTGAGTCTCGGGTTCCTTGGGGAAGCGGGGGACCCAGCTTTCTCGGGTAGGCTTTTTTTAATACATATGAATTTATAAGTTTACCCACAAATCGGGGTTCAAATATTTCGCCGCGAAACGAGCTTATGCCGCCAAAAGTCAACGATAGCCGTTTACGCTAGAACCGATAAAAAGCTTTACCCAAAACAGGGAAATATATTAATTTGCCTTTACCTTTTCGGCCTTATTTCATTACCTTCGCATGTTAGAGTATGTAACATCACTAAGGGAAAATGACTTAGAGAGAAATTATAATTGGAGGGAAACTATGAGAAAGAAAAAGCTGATCGTATCCGTTATTGCAGCATCCGTCGTTATCGCTTCAATTAATATTTTTCCGGGTGCGCTTGGGCTAGGCCGATTGAGCGCGGCAGAGATCGACAAGATCGTATACCATCCGCTTAATCCGTTAAGCCCGCAAGAGATCGAAGAAGCAGCCGCTATTATCCGCAAATCGCAATATGGCAGCAAGGAAATGTACTTCTCTGAAATTAAGCTGGAGGAGCCGGATAAGCAGAAGGTATGGGCTTGGGATGATGCGGGCGGAGCTAAGCTAATTAGGGAAGCGACTTTCACGCTCATTAAAGGAAACAAGCCGTACGAAGGAACGGTGAATCTGGATACGGATAAAGTGGTGTATTGGAAAGAAGTGAAGGAGGGCTGGCCTTTCTATACGGAATGGGGCCAATCGGAAGCGATCGTTGAAAAAGATAAGGAGGCGGTAGCCGCTCTCGCAAGGCATGGCATTACGGACCTCAGCAAAGTGTCCTTTGCGGATGGACCGCTAGGCGACTACGGCCCAGAGCTGACCCCGCCGGGATCACGGCTTGCCATGTCGGTTCCGCGTCCGAAGATTGAGGGTGCGGTTAACAGCTTCGCGCATCCCATGGACGGTCTAGCCTTCCTAGTAGATCTGAATGCCAAAAAAGTAGTTAAAATTTACGAATCCGGCAATCCTCCGGTTCCAACCGATCCGAATGATTATACGAAGGTGATCAAGACGAAGCGGACGGACGAGATTAAGCCGCTTATCATCAGCCAGCCGAAGGGCGCAAGCTTCTCGGTAAAAGGAACCATGGTTGATTGGCAAAACTGGAAGTTCCACTTCCGCCTTGATCCCCGCGTAGGGCCGATGGTTTCGACCGTTTCCTATACGGAGAACGGGAACAAACGCAAAATCATGTATGAAGGCGGTCTCGGCGGCATGATGGTTCCATATGGCGACCCGGACGCTGCTTGGCTGTACAAAATATTTATGGATGCCGGCGAGTACGGCGTCGGTTTATCGACTCGGCCGCTTAATATCGGGTCCGATGTGCCGAAGAACGCGACTTTATTCGATGCAGCCATCAATAACACGGAAGGCAAGGCGCAGGTCATTAAAAATTCATTTGCTTTGTTCGAGCGTTACGCGGATCCGGAATGGTCGCATAACGGCGAAGCGAGAGAGCGCCGCGAGCTGGTGCTGCGCGCAATCGCTACAATCGGCAACTATGATTACGTGCTTGACTGGGTATTCCTGCAGAACGGTTCGATTAAGCTTATGGCGGGAGCAACGGGTCTTGCTCAGGTCAAAGCCGTCAACACGAAGACGATGGATGATAAGACAGCAGTAAGTGATACCCGCAATGGCAAGCTGGTGGATGCAAACATTGTCGCACCGACGCATCAGCATATTTTCAGCTACAGGCTGGATTTGGACGTGGACGGCGAGTCCAACTCTGTCGGGGAGATTTTGCCGAAGGCCATATCGGTTAAAAATCCGGAATTTGCCCGCAGCGAAATGATTACGGTGGAGAAGACCTACAAGCTGGAGCAAGAGGCCATTCAGAAGTTTGATCCGGATAAAATAGTTCTCGTGACGAATACGAGCAAGGAAAACAAGCTGGGCTACGCAACGGGCTACCAGGTTATGCCTTATGCAGGCGGCACTCATCCCTTTATGGAGGAGCCGCTGTTTACCAAAACGGATTATGTCCTAAAGCGTGCGGAATTTATTAATCATCATATTTGGGTAACGCCTTACAAGAAGGAAGAACAGTATTCCGAAGGCAAGTATACGACACATAATAAAGATACCGGGCTTGGGCTCTGGACGCAGCAAAACCGCAGCATCGAGAACAAGGATACGGTCGTGTGGCTGACGACAGGAACGACGCATGTCATGAGGGCAGAGGAATTCCCGATTATGCCTACGGAGTGGGTCACGGCCATGATTAAACCGTTCAATTTCTTTAACGAGACGCCGACGCTGGATTTGAATAAGGTAGAGTAAAAAAAATAGCTAAAAAAACAGTCCCTTTATTTGCCGCTGTGGCAGATGAACGGACTGTTTTTCCGATTTGAAACCATCCTGGTTGTTATTGCGATGTTACATAGAAGTCGTTATCTCATTGATCTGAAGCCCAGTCGTCTGTGATTGTCGATGTATCGGCATCCACTTGAATACGGTGAGAGCTTTCCTTTTTATCCTGAAAGTCGATTAGAAATAGCTTCTTTTCCTCATTATAATTTACAGGTATGGCCTTCGTAGTCGTTAGGTCCAATTGCTCTCCATAAGCTTTAAGCAAGTTGCGAACTGTGGCTTTGTCTTCCTCTGTTTGATTATATAAACCCAGATGCAAAATTAAACTCTCCGCATCTTCCTGGAGTATGGCTTGTAAGTACCTTTCCGTTTCACTAATGACATGAGGGTACTGATCGATCAGTGGAGAAACGTACAAAGGCTCGCGATGATCATCATCTTGTGCAGCAGGGGTTCCGTTACTCTTGGAGTACTTTATTTGAAAAGGAACGGAACGTACTTCCCCTTTCTTCATGCCGGTAATCAAGAAATTTTCTATAAAATAATCTTCATTCTGCTCATTGGATTCAAAAGATAGCCTCAGGTCCGTCAACGTGTCGAAATGCAGCCGAAATCCTTCGATGCTGATCTTCATCGTTTCAGGGGTATATTCATTTTCCGCGTGCGCCATTAAGCTGGACAATAACTGTAAATCTTCCTTCTTCAGCGCATCGAGGTAGTTCTCTGCATCCTTGGTGGCGATGCTCTCCAGCGATGGATCTTCGTTGGTTGACGCCTCCTCCAATGATGTTGTTTCCTTCGGTTCATCAGCAACCTTCTGCGGTTCAGTGCTCTCGGGCGTAATTGATGGTCTCGGAGTTTCCTCTTTGCTGCATGCTGCAGTCGTCGCGACCACAATCGAGATGGAGAGGGCAAGACTTATCGATTTTTTAATTATATTCATAACACTCACTCCCTTATGGATATTCTTCAATCCCAACCGCATAGTATATGCTTAGACGCGTTAATTCAGGGAAAAGTTTCCATAATTTAAAATTAGATGATAACGTGTTTTCTTCATTCCCGACCAATATTAGCGTTAAGAGTCTATTACTACGCCGATCACTGACTTCAACAGCCCGACAGTTACCGAGCTTCATCTCAGCGGTTCGGTTATTGACCGAAACTAAGCTTATTTCATTAAATCTTTGATCAGACATCCGCCCGCGGCTATTACGTATTAGATATAGCATTAATGTAAATCATCCAATAGCGGCAATGTTAGCGAAAAAATACAGCCGCGGCCGCTCTGATCATTAGGTATAACCGTAAGCTGGCCGCCATGAATGTCGGCAATTTCCTTGGCGATCGATAAGCCGAGTCCGCTCCCTGGTATGCCGCTGTTTCTTGACTTATCTACTCGATAAAAGGAGTTGAATACATAAGGTAGCGCATCCTCCGGTATGCCTGCTCCGCTATCCATGACGCGGAAGACCGCATCATGATTTGTGAGTTCAAGGGTAAAGGCGATGGGGCTGCCAGCCTCTGAATATTTCATGGCATTATCAATTAGGTTGTCGATAATTCGGCTGATGAGATGGGGATCGCCCCGTAATCGGCCGCCGTTTGTGAGCTGCCTCGTCTGGAAGGGACGCTGTCCCAGCTTCATGTAAGCCTCCCATTTCTTGACCATGTCCTGGAAGAAAGCATCCGCTGCAAAAACGGTAAATTTGGCTTCCAGCTGCCGGGTCTCCAATAAGCTCAGTTCGTTTAGGTTGCGAACGAACTGATTAATGGTTTGGATGTCCTCATAGATTCTGCGCAAAAAGATACCCGTATCCTCTCCGCTAATCGTCCCGTCATTTATCGCCTCTATATAACCGCGGATTAATGTAATCGGTGTCTTCAAATCATGCGAAATATTCATGAACAGCTCCTTGCGCCAATGCTCTAATCGCAGGAGTTCATCTACGCGCGCTTCCAGTTCGTTATTCATGTCACGCAGCTCTTCCGTGCGCAGCTCGACCTTATGCTCGAGCTGTTGGTTAAGCTCGGTCTGCTGCTCCATGAGCTCGCGAATTTTGTGCGACATACGATTGAAGGAACGCAGCAGCTGATTGAATTCCAACGTCCGTGTATCGTTGAGGGCAGAAGTGAACTGGCCCTCGCCCATTTCGGCGAATGCGCCAGCGAGCAGATTGACGGGTCTTGAAACCTTTGAGCGCAAATAGAAAGAAAGCAGAATGCATAGAGCGACGGCGACGAAACCAAGCAGGGACAACTGAATGATGAGCTGCTTGCCTGTTTGAGAAGAGAGTTGCTCCGTAGCGGAATGAATCGGCTCAAGGAGCTTGTTTTCCGGAATGATATAGCCGAGTATCCAATTCGTAGACGGGATAGCGCGGCTGAATACGACCTTCTGCTGCCCGCTGAGCTGCATGCTGCGGAAGCTGTTTAATGTTTCCTTGCTGAAGAGGGCGGCTAGGTCGAGCTGCTCAATTTCACTTTCGCCATGCCGCTGGGCGGCAATGAGCTCATGATCGGTATCGAGCAGCAGCGCGATGCCGTCCTCGTCTCCGAATCTCGTATTGAGCACGTTATTTACGAAACGTTCAATCGTCACATCGGCGGCAACCACGCCTCTGAGTACGCGGTTCTCATCATAAACAGGCGTTGTCGCGGTAAACATCCAGCCTCTTGGCGTGATATCGAGGTATGGTTTCGTCCATGCCACCTGATTCTTTTTTGGCCTGACGTTCAGGGCGTCGGAATAGAAGTTATACGATGTGAGCTCGTTGATAGGTTTTGGCAGCGCGTCGGAATCCTGACCTGTATATTCCGGATAATAAAAGGAACCGGATTTCGGATGGATATAATACATCGATACGATATTTTGCTTCCGCGAGGATTCCGATTGGAACAGCGGGAACAAAGCCTTGCTCAGCGCCAGGTCGTAAGCCTGCTCCGGCGATGGATACTGGAGCGGGTTATCTGTTCGAATGGAAATGACCCCCATGCCATCGGAATGCGCATCGGTAAACCTTTTCTTCTCCGGGTCATAGCTAAAGGCAATGGGCTGTACATCTTTGCTGCTATCTGCTGAAAATATAGATTCGGCGAGCGCTTTGGAGAGCAGGACTGCATCCTCGACAAGCCGAAGCTCGGTATCGATGGCACGGACCTGCTCTTCAATATTGGCTTCGTACATGCTTATGTAATTTTTTTCGATTAAAGCGGTATTCAGCTCATTGAAGTGATTGAGCTGTGAGGTTACCGTTTGTCCGGCGAATACGGATAATAGCAAAAGCGGGATAAGGGAGACGGTCAGCATGGCTGCAAGCATCTGAAAAGCAAAGGTGCGCGGCCGAAGAAGTGCTCTAATGCTCTTTAATGGGTTCATCGAACTTGTATCCAATGCCGCGTATGGTTTTGATGCGCAATGGAGATGAGGGGTTTATCTCGATTTTTTTACGTAAATGCCCGATGTGCACTTGAAGGGTTTTGGTGTCAAGGTTGCTTTCGTATCCCCAAATATGAGTCAGTAAGCGCTCGGCTGTAAGCACTTGGCGTGCGTTTTGCATGAGGTAAGCGAGAAGCTGGAACTCCTTCGCGGAAAGCTCGATTCGTTTGCCATCCACATAAACCTCATGCGCGTCGATGCGCAGCTGGACATGCGCGGACGAAATGATCGTTGAGGGGATGGCTTCGGATTGCCGTTTATAGACGATTCGGTTGCGGCGCAGCTGTGCTTTAATTCGAGCGACCAGCTCGATCGGGCTGAAGGGCTTGCTGACATAATCATCCGCGCCTACGCTTAGCCCGACCACCTTGTCGATTTCAGTGTCCTTGCAGGTGAGAAATACAATGGGGACATCCGTCGTTTGGCGCAGCCTGGCGCAAAGCTCATAACCTTCCATATCGGGCAATAAAACATCGAGTACGATGAGCGCGGGTTCCTCGTTTTCAATCAACTCGATCGCTTGTTTTCCGCTTGTTGCATTCAAATGGCGAAAGCCGTCCTTGGACAAATACATGCCGACCAGCTCGCCGATTCTAACTTCATCGTCTACGGTTAATATGAGTTCTCCTGGCAAGTCGGTTCACCTCTTTGCATGGGATATAAACGTCACTCTTTCATTTAATATATACGTGAAAGTAAGGTTTGTGCAATATTAATGTAAGGTTATATAACATAAAACGCTGCCATGCCCAAATAAAAAAGCAGACCAGCTTATAACAGCTGATCTGCTTCGATCGTAATCCTAATTCGCATTCGAAATTAATTGTTAATATAACGCTCGAAAATCGCGCCAAAGTCCTTCACGCGATATTGCTTATGCGTGTTGACCAGCCAGTTGAAAGCGGATTTGTTCAGGCCGTCGAATTGCTCGACAACATTGAAATCGCCTTTATGGATTTGCTGCAGCGTAGTGGATGCGAGATCAAGACTGCGTCTTGCGTATTCAAGTGAGATTTCATTCTCGCGGGTAATTTCGGAAATTTTGATAAGAGCTTTGTACAGGTCTTTAAGCTCTTCGATATGCTTCTTGTTTACGTCGATTGAGAAAGGTACGGAGCCGATCGTGAACTTGATTTCAACGTCAAGATCTACGGTGCCTGCTGTTTCGAGCGCAACCTGCGAAATCTGATTAGCGCTGTATGAATAACGCTTGAGCGTGCGCTTCTTGCTCAGTGCGCTTGTGCCGTCCAAATGGATGAGAGCGAGATTCGTAAAGCAATATTCATCGGTTTTCGATTTGATCAGAAAATAGATCTTCTCGTTATCCTCATGCATGACATAGTCGTCAGAATCGGCCTTGCTGAAATCTTCAGGCTTAATAATCGCGCCAATATCGCTTAATCCGAGCGCATCTGCAGCTAATTTTCCAAACATCGTACCATTCCTTTCATAATCGCATCGATTTCATACTTACTCATTATATATTAGAATTTGGCATTTATGTTAGTTCGATTGTAGGATTTCGATTGGAACAAATGGATAAAAAACGGAAATTTCAGCAAACTGTGGAAAGGATAAATATGCTTACGATTCGAATCATGGTGGAGAATGGAGTGTTGCGCTCTGAGTAAACAAAAGGAAGGTTCGAGCTCGCTGCGCAGGGGGCTGAAGGCTCGGCATATGACGATGATATCGCTGGGAGGCTCTATCGGTACGGGGCTCTTCCTCGCAAGCGGCGGTGCTATTCACTCCGCGGGGCCGGGAGGCGCGCTGCTTGCCTATGCGCTGATTGGAGTCATGGTTTATTTTCTCATGACGAGCTTGGGGGAAATGGCTACCTATATGCCGGTGTCGGGGACCTTCAGTACTTATGCGACCCGGTTTGTCGACCCCTCGCTCGGCTTTGCGCTGGGGTGGAACTATTGGTACAACTGGGCGATTACGATCGCCGCGGAGCTGTCGGCTGCTACGCTTATTATGAAATTTTGGTTTCCGAACAGTCCCTCTATTTTGTGGAGCGCTCTGTTTCTGCTACTAATGCTGGGCCTTAACCTCCTATCTGTTAAGGGCTATGGAGAGTCGGAATATTGGTTCGCGATGATCAAGATCATCACGGTTATTATCTTTATCGCGATAGGCTTATTGATGGTGATCGGCATTTGGAACGGACAAGCCGTAGGCATAAGCAATCTGACGGATAATCCGTTTCCCGCAGGTTCTCTAGCCACGTTAGGCGTGTTTATGGCGGCGGGCTTCTCGTTTCAAGGGACGGAGCTGATCGGGGTGACGGCCGGGGAAAGCGAGAATCCGCGCGAAAATATTCCCCGTGCGATCCGTTCAATTTTTTGGCGCATCCTCTTATTCTACATCTTGGCGATCCTGCTGATCGGCATGCTGATCCCGTATTCGAACGAACAGCTGGCGAGCGGGGATATTTCGACTAGCCCGTTTACGATTATTTTCGAGAAAGCGGGGCTTGCGGTTGCCGCCTCCATTATGAATGCGGTGATTCTGACGTCTGTTTTGTCCGCAGGCAATTCAGGTATGTATGCTTCCACGCGCATGCTATGGGTGCTTGCGAAGGAAGGCAAGGCGCCGCGTATTCTCGCGCGGCTGAATGAACGCGGGGTACCGGTTGCTTCGCTGATCGCCACAGGAGCGCTGGGCATGCTTGCGTTTTTGGCTTCTTTTTTCGGCGACGGGGTTGTATATGTGTGGCTGCTTAATGCTTCAGGGATGTCCGGCTTTATCGTCTGGCTCGGTATTGCGATTAGTCACTATCGCTTTCGCAAAGCGTACATCTACCAAGGACGGAAGTTGGAGGATTTGGCTTATCTCGCCAAATGGTTTCCTTTTGGACCGATCCTTGCTATGCTTCTTTGCATTGTGGTGATCGGTGGGCAATTCATTGGGGCGCTGCATGACGGACGAATCGATTGGGCCTATATTATTGCGTCTTATGTCGGCATTCCGCTGTTTCTTGCTATATTCATCGGACACAAATGGAAGCATCGCACCCGAATGCTCACGCTGGCAGAATGCGAGCTGGAACCGGAGGAATAGGGGCGCCTTACAAACAAACAAAACCCAGCAGGCGATTGGTCAAGCCCCAATATTGTAGACAATGAAAAAAGCCCTATGAACTGAACTATTTAATGAAAGCGGCAGACCAGAATTGGTTTGCTGCTTCAATGATTGAACTAACGTTCCTCGTTAGCTTAATTTACTTCATTAGATTTTACTGCATAACTTCACCTTGATTAAAGTTTATAAATAATTCCAATTTTGCGTAGAAGTCCTCTAATATAAAACGCGAATCCACACTCCGGTATACCCGTATCTTGCGATTTCCCGGTTTGTGCCTATATCCCATTTCTGAAGTTATTTCAGGCGCTTCAATGAGATCATAGTCGAATACTTGATCGTCAAGTAGTAAAGAGACTGCAGGGGAGTCGCCAAGAACCCATATTTCCCCTTTCGGCCACTGAGGTCGATTGCCGTTTTTTATATTGTGCTGAATGAGATATTCATATAAGTAGCGGCCAATTTCTCCATGCGGTCTAACCTTGACGGCCAATTCTGCCAAACCAACACGAACCATATCGTAAACGTTTTTCGGGACCTGCCACAACGGTATTGGCGAGTCGAATACGACTTTGGCTGCTTCGATGTCATTAGATAAGTTAAATTCAGTATCACCATTCGGATAAGTTCCACCGCCAATCCAAACGGCAGTTAAGCGATTTGCGATTCGCGGTTCTTGCAAATAAGCCGATGCTAGATCGGTTAATGGCCCTTGGAATGTTACAAATAGGGGAAGTGAATCATCCTTCATCGCTTCTTTTATGATCAAATTAGCGCCCTCAGAAGGCACAGGTGTTAGTATATTCGGTATTTTATGGTTAGCTCCTTTGACAACTTTATACTTCTCGCTCAAACCCATTAGATCTAGCACATGTAGGATTTCCTGATAGGAATCTTCCGCACCTGTTGCACTTCGTGTACCGAAATGTGCTCCGATTAATCCTTTTATTTGCAGACGCGGGGATAAAATTGCGTGCACGATTGCATATTGATCATCGGCCTCACATTTAGCATCCGAATTAATGATAACACGAATTTGTTTCTTTTCTGGTACTTCAAACGGCATCTTCATTTTATCCACACCTTATTCGTTTTCTAAAAAATATCATGTAATTGAAAACATATAAATGAATATTTTTCAGCTTTATGTGTAGTTTTTTTTAGAATTTTTATTTCAACTATCCTGCCCGTTAGCTTAATGAAGTCCAATTCTAACATTTGATTTTTGTCTAACACTCATGCTGTAAATTGTAGTCGATACTCAATTGGCGTCTGCTTTTTTAATTTAATTTGGATTCGTTCATTATTGTAAAATCGAATTACCCTTATAGTACCATCGGTTTCCCACATGGGTTTTTCCAATGTCTACTATAAGGGGTGCACTTCAGATCGCCAGCTGGGTTTATTTTGCTATTAACTGATGCGCTCGCTATTCAAACGCCCTGAAAGGTATCGTGAATTCCGGCATACCCAGTGCGTAAGCGGTATACTCATATTGCTCGAAGGTGATGACGATCGCGCCATGTCTGAGGTAGAAGGGGCGATCCGGCTTGATGCCCTCGAATGGACTGATCAGATCAAGCTTTCTCGCCTTAATTTGCGCATTAATCGATTGATTGATTATGGTTACGTAATCGGCATTGCCGCCAGCGGCCTCCTTCAGAGACACCGTCTCGCCTGTTTTTAAATCGAATGTATAGGGAACGCGTACGGTTGTGCCGTGTGCGCCGCCGAGGTCGATATAATAATCGACATAGAGGCTGAGCTTATCCTGTTCGTTATAGGTGATGGTGTAATTCCCTTCATAGGCTACCGGCGGGTAATCGATATCGGGATTATCCGATTGTAATTTTTCACTCTCCTGCGCAGCTTGGGTAAGGGACTGCTGTCCGGAGACCGCGAAGGCTTCAGCTTCTCTTTTTAAGAAGGCATTGACCTTGCTCTGGGCTTCGTCGTTCTCATACCCGGAGATGACGGGGTAATGAATAAGCAGCGATTGTTTCTCCGTTACTTTGCTGATCGTTTTTGTAGCAAAGTTAAGTTTGTTCTCTTTGATGGTCTGAATGGCTACCGTGCGCGTTTTGGCGTCATAGGAAATGACATAGCCCATTCGTTCCAGCAGAAAGCGAAGCGGCAGAAAGGTCGAGCCGTTATTCAAAATCGCTTGGCTGCCGTATACGCGCTGGCCGTTAAGCTCATAGCTGCCATTGACCGGAGACGCTATGAGAACACGGTTGCGTCCGGTGACAACGGCCGATCTTGTCTTGGCATCCCAGCTTGTTGAAAGGCCCAGCTTTTCATTAAGCGCACGCAGGCTGATGTAGGTCTCACCATCGACGATCGCTGTGGGCACGTCTGTGCGCATACCGTCAATTAAGAATGGCTGGGAGACGACATTTAACATGGCTGCAGCGGCTGCAGCGGATCCTGCCCCGGGGAGCAAGCCTGCCGCTGGCGCCGTTGAAAGAAGCATGGAAGCAGCAAGTGCTGCTGCAAGCCTTCTTTTTCGTTTCAAGCTCTTATTTTGTTTGATTTGGATTGGTGTCATACCGTATTCCTCCTCTTCATATTGTCGATAGCTGCATAGACGCACCCGCGAATCGAATGTTGCAGAAGGATTGCTAAATAAACAAGCTGCTCCTAGTCATTAACCGAGGAGCAGCCTGTTTAAACATGGGATTGCTTTATTTTTTTGTTGCGATCGAGAAAATCACCGTCTTTGCTGCTGTGTCTACTTGAATATTGACATTATCGGTGCCGATTAGTTTTTGCTGGGATGCTACCTTGGCGCCTGCTTCAACACGCTTGCAAATATCGTTGAAGAGCTCTTTGAACGCAGATGCGTTATAGCCGAACAGTTGGTTGGTGAATTGCTCGACCACCTCTTTGTTGCGGGCGAGCGTGCCATCGCGAAGCCTAACAGTGATGCCGTAGGTGTTGTACTGCGGATCGAGCCAGACAGCCGCCTCTTCATTGATGGAAGAAGAACCGGACGTCCGGTTAAGGACGCTGTCCTTCTCGGCTTGATCTTTGAACAGACGCAGCGTTGTTTCGTATAGATCATGATTCGAGCCGCGCAGCTGTCCCGCGAGCAGGAGGGATTCATAGGCATCCCACATCCGTTTGTCCGGGAAAACAATGATTTTTTTGCCTCCGCCAACGGTTGGGACGATTCGCTCCAGCTTCTCAGGTGATACTTTTATGGCTAAACGCTTCGATTTATCGGTGAGGCGGTTAAGGATGACCAGCGATTCTGCACGAGTTACCTTATCCCCGACGCCGAAGAAGCCGTTCGGATACCCCTGCATGATGCCCTTCACAAGCGTCTCGGCAATGAATTTCTGTTCACGCTCGGAGGCGCCCATAAGGTCGCCGTAGGCTTGGGCCATCTTCTGGCCGAACAAGCCGTCTTCAAGAAATTCCGTTTCTTGAAGCGTATAATAAATAATCTCAGCCACGTTCTCACGCGTCATATCGGCTTGAAAATCGTTGTATCTACTCTTATTAAGGAAATGAAGATCGCTTGCTACGTCAATATAAAGCTTGGCCCAGTACCCGGCCGAACTTGGTTTAAAGTCGAAATATCGGTAATCCTGCTTCAGAATCGCTTGATTTTCCTCAGTAAGCGATTGAAGGAACTGCGAGTTCCAGCTCCGTGAACCGTTTTGATGCAGGTCGGTGTACGAAAGCACGAGCATTTTGATAAATTGGTCTACTTTCACCGGCTCCTGTGGGCGGAAGGTCCCGTCCGGATATCCGTCTAAAATCCCTTGTTTTACCATATCGCCGATCGTTTTCTCCGCCCAATGACCTTTAATATCTTTGAATATCGGCGCTGAGGCTGCAGCCGTTACGTGATCATTTGCGGGCGATCCCGAAAGTGCTGCCCAAAAAACGGTGATGACCATTGTGATAAGCGCGAAACGCTTCATAAAATATCCCCCTAAATTATAAAAAACGATATATTCCGACATTCTCTAGATAACCATATTTATGCGTTATTGAGAATGGGCTAAATGGCATGACGTTTTTCTGGAATGTAGTTCTAAATGCCGGGAGTCTTTGTGCGGATGGTTTTTTTGACGCGGAATTAGCATTTGCGGTGGCGAAGATTAACTGCAGTTGAAACACAAAAAGGCTGCCGGGAGGCAGCCTTTTGTTCAAATATAAGAGAGTATAAATTTCGGTTACTAAGTGACCAAACTGAATAAGCGTCAAGTTAATTCTTAAATATTTTTATGAAAATGGTAACCGGCGATAATAATTTTCTTGTTAAGATAGAAGCGATGCGCATCATGTCGTTGAACGCCGGAATCCAAGTGGAATTGTGGATTCCCCCTATTTAAAATGAAGAGGCTGTTCTGAAAGGCTATCAACCTTTAGAACAGCCTCCGCTTAGTACGGGAAATGCGGCTAGATGTCTAGTCGAGAACCGCTGTGATATGAGCTTTTGTAATGGACCAGTGGGAAGCGGACCATACCTTTTCTTTTTTCTCGATAAACATAATTTGCGGCGACTCATGCTTCACGGATGTATCTTCTGCGATTTGGTTAGATACAGGACGCGACTCAATGACCTTTACAAGCACATAATCAACGTCTTCTCTTGGTTTGCCCTCAAGGTATTGATTGAATTCTGTATAAGCGTTCGCGCTAACCGGGCATGTTGTGCTGTGCTTGAACACGACAAGCGGACGAGTAGCAGAAGCATCATAAACGTTGTTCCATTCTTCAATGGATGTGATTTCTTTGTATGACATAGGGGAACACTCCTTTTATTCTGCTGTGCAGATGATTGTTACAGCTGTATCTGTATTATAGCTCTTTTTCCGATGTAAAGTCATCTTTAGTCGAATTGCAGCGGGCACTTCTCGCGACCGTCGATGCGTAAAATATGAAACGGTACGATTACATGAATACGTCTAGGGGTACATTATCCAATAATAAAAAGGGATGGTGCTATGTCTATATGGGAAGACGCATAAGCAGGGAGTACGAACGATGAAGAAATGGATGATAGCTTTTATAATTTAGCGCCGAAAAACCCCTTGCTTTAGCTATGGGGATGTAAGGTGCTTCGGGTGAAGGGCAGCTAAAGCCGCCTTAATCACCCGACATTAGATCTACTGTTTTATGGTATAATTTTCTTGGAATGAATCGATATCACAGGGAGAAGTGGAAAGTAATCACAATGCAGCATTTGACTGTAAGTACCATGTTGTATTTTGTCCAAAATATAGACGCAAAGTTCTAACACCTCCTATTGATGCAAGATTAAAAGAACGGTTCCAGCTTAAATCAGAAGAACTTCGAGCTGAGATTGTGGAAATGGAAATCATGCCTGATCACGTCCATCTACTCATCAAGTGCGACCCGCAGTTCGGCATCCACCGTGTAGTTAAACACTTGAAAGGGTTCACTTCGCGCAT
>NZ_JAVIFU010000009.1 GCF_031157315.1 Paenibacillus sp. LHD-38 | reverse complement strand
CGACAATTCCTATTATACCAAACAGAAGGTGTTTTTTGTTCGTCAAACCCTATATTATAACGGTCATAATGCCTTTAGTATCAAGGCTCTAGAGTTGTTTTGGCTCTGAGAAAGTTGAGTTAATATAACTGTATTAAGTGCTTCTGGCTTTGCATTCTCTGTGCCACGAGACGGTACTATTACTTCTATTTCTGCAGTTTTTAGCAATTTATTGACAACTAATATTTTGACTGGTTCTGCAACGATTACAGCTCAATTGTATAGAGCAACTACGGCTAACAACACCTTTGTTCCTATTCCAGGCGCGGTCGTAACATTACCGAGTATAAGCGGATTACTTGCCGTTGGTGGAGTAGTAAGTGAAATTTCTACTCCTTTGGCAATTGATGTATTTGAAGAAGATCGTCTGTTGATGGTATTCTCCGTGACATCGACCGGTTTCGGAGCCGCAGTTACCGCAACAGGTTTTGTTAACGCCGGCGTATCAATCACTTAAGTATTTTTGTGAAACTCCTCTATCTACAAAAACAAACGGCAGGGCAAGGATTGCTCCTTGCCCTGCCGTTTCTCCTATTTGGACTGCCGTCACCTGACGATACATAACTCCCGAGCAAACCGCAACAACTGCAGCTGAAGCCGCAGCTTGAACAATAACTTAACCTAATCCTTCAGAAATGCAACATCGCGTACCGTAACCGCGTCTTGCGCCGGCAAATCGAGCGGTATAACGATCGGTTCAAGCAGACTGAGCGGCAATCCGATTTCCTTCACCGCCAGCGAATGTGAAGGATCTCGAATAACAACTCGCTACTTACTTTGGTTCTGAAGTGGCTCAGACTGCTGTGAACCGGTATCTTTGCAGGGCTGGTCAAGCTGCAAGTCCATGAAAATGTATCTCGCGTTGAGACCTGTTTTTTTGAAATATAAGAATTTATAAGTTTCACATTTATAAATAAGCTTATATTTCACCGCGAAACAAGCTTATGCCGCGGACGGCGACAGCCGTTTACGCTTGTACCTGCGCACAGCATAATCCAGCTCCAGTGTCGGCGCCTCGCATTGTATAACAGGAATGAATCGCTTACAATAGTATCGCAAAGGGCCTAAACGATGTGGAATGTACACATTTATACTCAAAACGAAGACAAAGGTGTCGATCGGATGAAGCGTTTTAAAGCAAAGCTCGGAATTATATCGTTTGAGAAATTAACCTTAAAAAAGAGAATCATTCTAATTTTCGCTGCAAGCACGATCATTCCGTTCCTTTGTACCGCGCTTGTTTCTAATCATGCGATTACTTTAATTTTAAGCAAAAACTTAAATTCCGGAGTTCAAAGCAATTTGCATCAGGTTCAATTATCATTGGAGACGACCATTAGCAATTTGAATCATGTATCGCAGCAATTGGCTTATCCGGGCAGCGTGGGTATGATGCTGGAGCAGTATTTATCCGCAACCCAGCAGTATCAGAAAGCCGTCTTAATTGAAGATATTCAAACGGAGCTGAATCTGATTACGTTCACGAATCCGTCTACAAACTTAGTCATGTACTATTTTAAGAATGAAGATAGCTATTTGTTTCAAAACAATGCCATAAGAGAGGATTTCTCGTTAAGTAAGCTGCCTATGCTTGCTTCCTATTACGGGATCACTTATTACGGTCCGCATATTAGTAACAGCATGTATAATAATGAGTTTGTGCTCTCCGCGCTGCGGCGGGTGGATGTTCCTGGCCGTGAAGGTATTTACGTCTATATTGAATCAGGCTTTAAACTGACGCAAAGTATTCTCGAAAGCGATCGAATCGGCAAAAACTCGTTTCATCTCATTCTCGATAACGATGGCCGAATCGCCTACAGCGAGGCCGGCAGCATCTTTCCCCAGAACGGCTATTTTTCTCCGGACGGCAAACCGTCCGATCATGCGGTGGGCGGGGATTCCGGACTGATGAACGGCTATTATTGGTTTAAGGGCACAAGCAACCAGGGCTGGAGCGTTGTGTCGCTTATCCCGAAAGAGGATTATAACGAGGAGAAAAACCGCTGGATCATAAAGATGATCTATTTGTTTGCTTTATTTACGAGTATTGGTCTCCTTCTCGCTTGGCTGCTATGGAAGATGGTTTATAAGCCCTTGAACCAGTTTAATATGGAGATGAAAAACGTGATCAGCACACGCATTCAGTCTCCAGGGGTTCGCACCACTATCCCTGAATTCAACTATCTGCTAAAGCAGTTCCATAATATGAAGAATCAAATCGCGAACCTGTTTCAGGAGGTGGAGCAGAAGGAGAAACGAAGAGCTGATCTTGAGGTGGAGAAGCTGCTTTACCAGATAAATCCGCATTTTCTTATGAATACGCTGGATACGGCCCATTGGCTGGCCGTGATGAACGGGCAGAAGGAAATTGACCGTTTGGTGCTGTCCTTAAATAAGCTGCTGCACTATAATCTGGGCAAACTAGGCCAGAAATCTACAATAAGAGAAGAAATTGATTCGCTCAGGCAGTACCTCATTTTGCAGCAAATCCGTTATGACTTTGCTTTCGACGTGCGGATTGAAGTAGAGGACGATGTGCTGGATGCCGCGGTACCCCGCTTTATTTTGCAGCCGCTTGTGGAAAATTCACTGTACCACGGTCTAGATGACGATGGCTACATTCAGGTAGACGTAAAGCAAAAAGAACATATCGAGATTACGATACAAGATAACGGGGCGGGGATTTCGCAAGAGAAAATTGAGGAGCTGCTGAACGAGCCGAAAAACCCGCAGGAGAAGGTCGGCATGGGTATCGGTATGAGCTATGTCAAACGGATGCTTGAGTCCTATTATGAGGGTCATGCGAAGCTGGACATTGTAAGCGAAATTTCCAAAGGCACGACTATACGCCTTACATTACCTTTCAGGGAGGTGAGCCAAGATGATGAACGTGTTGGTCGTGGATGACGATAAACTGGTAAGAAAAGGGCTGATTTCGGCGATGCCCTGGCATGATTTTGATTTGCATGTTATTGGAGAAGCTAAAAATGGCGAGAAGGCGCTTGAATTTCTGGCAACTGCGGAGGTCGATTTACTGCTGACCGATTTGGCGATGCCGATCATGTCCGGGCTTGAATTGATGAGAGTCGTACGCAAGCAGTATCCGCATATCTTTATCGTCGTCTTAACCCTGCATCAGGATTTTGAATATATACAGGAGGCCCTGCGCCTTGGGGCGATTGACTATATTGCCAAGGTTCAGCTCGAGGAGGAGAACTTCGAGGAGGTACTGGGGCGGATTTGCGGACGTATAGCCGAGGAGCAGGCGAAGCTGGAGGCACAGGAGAAAGAGCGGGGCAATGAAGCGCTCCGTTTGGATATAGGGTATGCGATGATCGCCGTCGCGCCCGAGGATAAGGAGCAGGAGCGGTCAAACGTACCAATTCCGGCCGGTCAAACGACAGAACGCGAGATTATGCCTCATTTAAGATTGTGGCTGCCGGCCGATGAACAGGCTGCTACCCAGATTGGAAAGCAATTAGCCGTGGCGGCAGCGGGTCATCCGGAGCTATGCCTTCTGGAGCTAAGCGGCTTGGAGGGACAGGCCATCTCAAAGGTAGAACGACTGCTCATTGCGTACAAAGCCAGCGGCTTCTTTTATGACTATCGAGAGGATATCAAGATTTATTCATTGTCCGTTCCTCATGTAAAGGAACAGCCGACTGAGGTGGACAAAGCAGCCCTTTTGTCCGTTCGGGAGAAAGGCTTGTCTTTGGAGTGGGTTCACAAGCTAGCGCAATATGAGCAGCTTGTCGGGCAATTGTATGAGCTGCGAATGCCTCCTTCTCAGCTTGTGAATGAATTAAACCAGTGGATCGTGGAGTGGAATCGGATTTATCAGCCGGCAGCCTCAAGCAGCCTTGAACCGCCGGAATCGATGGACGTTTGGGTACACGTTGAAGATTGGCTGGGGAGGACCCGGCAGCTTCTGCTCGAGGCATTAGGCAGACCTCTTTATTCGTCAGACGTACAGGATTGTATCGTAAAGGCCGTGCAGCTCATTCATGTCGGCCTTGCCGAACGACTGAATGTGATAAGCATCTGCCAGCAGGTAAACATGAGCCGGAGCTATTTCAGCCAATGCTTTCGGGACATTATGGGCGCAACCTTCAATGATTATGTAAGGCAGCTTCGCGTGGACAAGGCGAAGGAGTATTTGACGAAGACCAATAAGACGATCTTTTGGATCGCCGAGCATACGGGCTACGCGGATGAGAAGTATTTCAGCCGGATTTTCCGCAAGCATACAGGGCTGCTTCCAAGCGAATTTCGGCAGCTTCACCGCGAAGGTGAACAATCGTCCAAAACTTAGGGAGACAAATGTCCGATAGCTCGTAAATCCGCGATTGGGGCCACAAAATTAGAGCATTTCCCCACCTTATTATGAGACCGTACTCTAACCATGAGAACGGTCTCATTATGCTATCTTTAGAGTAAGAAAAACATCAACGCGAAAGAAGGGGTGCAATATGAATAAAAAAAACCAAAGCAAACTGCTTCTGTTTATGATTATGCTGCTTATGATCAGCGCCTGCAGCAATGCAAACAATTCCCCAAATAATACAGGAACGAATGCGGAGGGCGCAAATACGCCGAGCAATTCGGAAGCTCCTCAGGACCCGTTTGGCAAATACGCGGAGCCAATTAAAATCAGTATCGGCATGGAGGTTGATCCCACGGACAAAAGCTTGCCTGCCGGAGATACGCCGCTAGACAATCAATATACGCGCAACATCAAGGAAAACTTGAATATCGAGGTGGAGCACACTTTTACGGCATCGGGTGCGAACATGCCTCAAAAAATCAGTTTGGCTATTGCCAGTAATGACCTGCCGGATGCCATGGTTGTAGGACCAATTGAACTGCGGCAAATGGTCGAGGCCGATCAATTAGCGGATTTGACAGACGTATACAAAAACTTTGCGTCCCCTACGATTAAGGAAATTATCGAAGGCACAGGCGGCGCTGCATTAAAAGCAGTTACATTTGACGGAAAAATTATGGCCATCCCCGGTGTCCAGCTGAAAGCAGACGGTGTTCATACGATGTGGATTCGTCAAGATTGGCTGGATAAGCTGGGCCTTGAGGCTCCAAAAACAATAGAGGATTTGGAGAAGGTTGCAAAAGCCTTCGTCGAGCAGGATCCGGATGGTAACGGCAAGGCGGATACCATCGGTATTTCCGGTCCGCAGAGCGGCGACGGCAAGATGTATGCGAATTTCCTGGAATCGAAAAATAATATGTATGGCTTTGACGCTATCTTCTCTGCCTTCGGCGCGTACCCGGGCTTTTGGGTTAACGGAGCAGACGGCAAGCCTGCGTATGGCTCTACCCTTCCGGAAACAAAAGAAGCGCTTGTTAAGCTGAGCGAAATGTACGCTGCCGGTCTCATCGATCCGGAAATGGCTGTGCGTAAGGATTCGAAGGAGCCGGTTGTAAGCGGCAAGTCAGGCATGTTCTTCGCACCTTGGTGGATGGGCTATGGACCGGTATCCGATGCCGTCCAGAACGATCCGAAAGCAAACTGGCAGTCCTATGCGCTGCCGCTGAACAAGGATGGCAAGTTCAGCCCGCATATTGGTACGCCTTCCAGTGAATTTGTTGTCGTCCGCAAGGGCTATGAGCATCCCGAAGCGCCGATGAAAATGCTGAACAATTTGTTCAAAAATGAAGCGGAAGCGACCTTTGATCCAAGCAAAGGCGGACCTGGCTTTTATCCGCTCCGCCTGGTATATGCGCCTTCCGACGAAACGGAATATACGGTTAAAGCGATACGCGAGGTGCTGGCCGGCACCAAAAAACCTGAGGATTACGCAGCAGACGTTAGCTATAAGCTGCTTGCATCCGATCTGAGAGATATTAAGAAAGTAAAGAACGAGCCTTACGATCAAATGGGCATTGAAACATGGAATCCAAGCGCGGATATGGGCATTTGGACGCGGGCTTACTCGATAATGGTAGGCGGGACTCCGCTTGTTGATACGAGCATGGAGGATGTACCGAGTTTGATTTACGAGCAAACGCCATTGATGGAGAGCCGATGGGTCAACCTGAAGAAGATGGAAGATGAAATGTTCTTGAAGATCGTGATGGGCGCGGCTTCAGTTGATACCTTTGATACCTTCGTGGCTGATTGGAAGAAGCAAGGCGGAGATCAAATTACACAGGAAGTAACAGATATCGTTAACCCGTAGTTTGAAAAATGGCGGCGCCGATGTAATGTCGGTGCCTTGCCGCTTGAAATCATCGAAGGGAGAGATAGCATGAAAACGAAAGGGTTTGCCAAGCATTATTACCTCATGCTGTTGCCAGGCTATCTTTGGCTACTGATTTTCAGCATCATTCCCATGTTTGGCATTATCATTGCATTCCAGCAGTTCAACCCCGGAAAGGGGATTTTTGGATCAGAAATTATTGGACTTGAGCACTTTAGATATATGTTTGCTCTTAATGATACGCGGGATGTGTTTGTTAATACGCTGTACATTGCCGTTATGAAAATAATTGCGAATCTCATCGTGCCGCTTATGTTTGCGCTGATGCTCAACGAGCTGCGTCTATTGATTATGAAACGATGGGTTCAAACGATCGTATATTTGCCTCATTTTTTGTCATGGGTTATTCTCGGGGGGATTGTTCTTGATCTATTCTCCTATAAAGGGCCAATCAATCAGCTGGCTGGACTGTTTGGCATGGAGCCGGTCATCTTTTTTGCCAATGCGAGCTTGTTTCCCTATCTGGTGGTAGGCAGCGATGTATGGAAGGAATTTGGCTTCAATACCATTATTTATTTGGCTGCGCTGACTGGCATCAGTCCTGCATTGTATGAAGCGGCGGGCATAGACGGCGCCTCGCGGTTTCGCAGTTTGTGGCATATTACGCTCCCGGGCATTCGGACGACCGCAGTGCTGTTGACCGTTCTTAGCTTAGGAAATGTGCTGAATGCCGGCTTTGATCAAATATTCAACCTATATAACCCGCTAGTGTACTCAACGGGGGATATCATTGATACCTGGGTGTACCGGACAGGCTTGCTAAATTTGCAATATGAGCTGGCAACAGCTGTCGGATTACTGAAATCCTTGGTCGGCTTCATCTTAATTTCCGTGTCCTACTACTTGGCTTACAAGTTCATCAACTACCGCATATTCTAACGAGCACAGGAGGTGACGGGATGGTTCGCGATACAACAATCCGTTCAAAAGCTTTCGATATTTTATTGATTATCGTCTTGGTTCTCATTACTCTCACCTGCATTTTGCCGTTGTGGTATACGCTTGCGCTATCACTAAGCTCAAATTCGGCAGCTGCGGCAGGCAGAGTTTGGCTGTGGCCGATAGATTTTAACTTCAATGCGTATCAGCAAATTTTACAAGACAGTCAATTTTTCAACTCCTTCTGGATTTCGGCGAAACGCGTTTTTCTTGGGGCTGGCCTGAATCTGATTGTGGTAGCCATGATGGCTTATCCGCTCTCTAGAAGCGTACAGCAATTCAAGGCGCGCAATGTGCTCATGTGGACGCTTATATTCACTATGCTGTTCAATGGCGGGCTCATACCGCTATACTTAACGATCAAAGAGCTGGGCATGCTTAACAGCATATGGTCGATGGTGCTTGTCGGCGGCGCGCATACCATCGTGTTTAATGTCATTCTGACCGTTAACTTTTACCGGAATCTCCCAAAAGAAATGGATGAAGCGGCGCTCGTAGACGGAGCAGGGCCGTGGGATGCGTTAATTAAGATTTACATTCCACTCGCTGTGCCTGTTCTAGCAACCGTAACCTTGTTTAGCATTGTTTATCACTGGAATGAGTTTTTGTACGGACTGATCTTCATGACACGGGAGGAATATTACCCGCTGCAAACGTATATCCAGCAGCTTGTCGTTTCCGTCGATCCGTCTACGATGACGGAGGATCAATATAAACGAATGTCTGAACTGTCTAACCGGACATTGGATGCCGCGAAAATATTTATCGCCATGCTTCCAGTTCTAGTTGTGTATCCGTTTCTGCAGCGGTTTTTCATTCATGGGATTACGTTAGGTTCGGTAAAAGAATAGCTGATAGCAGACTGCTGTGTAACAGGCAGATGCTGCTATAACCAAGAGAAGGCTGATGAACTGTTTCCGCAATTTGCGGCCGCAGATCATCAGCCTTTTATTGTAGATAACATCCTTTAGGTTTTAGGCCAATAATACTGACCTTGGACGATATCCAGAAATCCAAACGATTGGCTGTTATGTTCAGCGGCAATAGCGCTATAATGGAAGGAAAGCAGAAAGGGGGCCTTTTGTGGAGCCAATATTGGAGCTGCGGCAGTTGCGGAAAAATCGCAGCGGTGTAGAAGGAGGGCCCTTGTTCGCGAATGTATCGGCTAACATCGCCGAGCCTGCTATGATTGCGATACTGGGTGTATCCGGCCAAGGAAAAAGCACGCTGCTTCGCATGTTAGCCGGTTTAGACCACGTGGATGAGGGAGAAATTCGTTTACATAGTGTTTCACAGCGCGGCGCGGATCCGAGAACATGGAGAATGAAGATGTGTTATGTCGCCCAGCAGTCCATTATGCTGCAAGGAAGCATCGAGCAAAATTTGCGGACGGTTAGTGTGCTGCATCGTATTTCTTATGACGAAAAGCTTGTCCGCCACTTGCTGCCTCGGCTGGGACTGGATCATCTGGATGTCACTAAAAGCGCGGATCAGCTCTCAGGGGGAGAGAAACAGCGGGTTTCACTGCTGCGATCCTTGCTTCTTCATCCCGCGGTGCTGCTGCTCGATGAAATTACGGCCTCGCTGGACCGCGGCAGCAAGGAGCTGGTTGAACAAGTGCTTCGGGAGTGGCATCATCAAGAAGGGACGACGATGCTTTGGGTTACGCATGATCTTGAGCAGGCGAGGCAAATGAGCGGCTCGGTATGGTTTATGGGCGAGGGTACATTGCTCGAAAACAGCAAAACCGCGAATTTTTTTGACCAGCCCAAGTCCGAGTCCGCGCGCAATTACATTAAAGCACCCGAACATAAGGAGCCGCCATGTCCATCTTAGCGCTTAGCTTTACGCTGTTATTCGTGATGATTACCATGCTCGTATCCGTTTGGCAAAAGCTTGGACTCGAACGCGATATCGCAGTAGGCACAATCCGTTCCGCGGTACAGCTGCTGCTTGTCGGTTATGTGCTGCAATATATTTTCAATACGAGCAATCTCGTGTATATCGCGTTGATTCTAATGCTGATGATTGCGGTTGCTTCTTATCATGCCGGCAAAAGAGGAGAAGGCCTGCGGGGGGTCGCATGGAAAATCGCGATTGCGATCACTTCGACAGAGCTCCTTATGATGGGGCTGCTGCTTGGTTTCCGAATCATTGAAGCAACGCCCCAATATATCATCCCGATAAGCGGCATGACGATCGGCAATGCAATGGTCGTTTCCGGCTTGCTTTTGAACCAAATGAGAAGAGAGGTCAGTGCCTCTAAAGGCGAGATTGAGACGCTGCTTTCGCTAGGAGCGACGGCTAGGCAAGCGATTCAGGACGTCATGAAGCGGTCGGTCAAATCCAGCATGATTCCGACAATAGACGGGATGAAGACGGTTGGGCTCGTTCAACTGCCAGGAATGATGACAGGAATGATTATCGCCGGAGCCAATCCGATCGAAGCGGTTCGCTATCAAATATTAATTGTGTTTGCATTCGCAAGCTCTGCTGCGGTAACGAGCATTATTTTGAGCCTGTTAAGCTACCGGCAGTGGTTTACGAAGGACCTGCGTATTCAAAATTTAGAGCAAAAGGGATGATAAAACTCGTGAACGTATATAACAGCGGGTCGGCTTTAGTGAAGCAAATTGCCGAGACGGAGCTTCCGGAGCAGGTGTTGGCACTTTGGGCATTGGGACAAGAGGGCTTTCTTGTCAAATGGAAGATGAAAACAATCTTGTTTGACCCCTACTTGTCGGACTGGGTTTACGAGCTCAGCGGTCCTCCGTGGTCGCGCGCATTCGAATCGCCACTTCAGCCGTCGCAGTGCTTGGATGTGGATTACGTCGTTTGCTCGCATCATCATGAGGACCATATGGATAAGCTGACACTGCAGGCCATCGGGAAATCGACCAAAACGCGTTTTATTGCGCCGAAGGCCCATCTGCCGCTGTTGAAGGAGTGGGGTCTGCGGGAAGATCAGCTGATTGGCATTTCGCATGGACAAGTATTGGAGCTGGAGGACGGCATTCGTCTCGAAGCGTTTGCTGCCAAGCATGAGCAATTCGAGCAGGATGAAGCGGGAGAGCATAAATTTCTTGGATTTGTAGCGGATTTTGGAGGCATTCATCTTTATCACGCGGGAGATACCGTAGGTTTTCCAGAACTGGTCACCTGGCTGCAAAGCAGACAGATCGATATTGCCCTTTTACCTATAAACGGACGGGATTTTGTGCGCAATGAGCAGGGAATCGTCGGTAATTGCAACTATCGCGAAGCCGTCGAGATCGCAGTGCAAATCCAGGCCGATTTAATAATACCGATGCATTACGGTCTATTTCCGCATAATGATGAGAACCCGGCTTATTTCGTCGACTATATTCATCGCAATTATCCGGCTAAGAAGTTCCATATGTTCGCACCGGGCGAGCGATTTATTTATATGAAATAATAGTCACCACATGATTTTGCGGCAATAGGACAAAATGAGGGAGGCAGGATGATTGGAGGTGACAGCTGTGGCAAACAGAGGACTTGTGACCGCGCTTACGGCTGTAGGAGCAGCTCAACTGCTCAAGCTGCCTTTGCATTATGCAAAAACCGGAACCTGGGACATACGGAAACTAATCGGTTCAGGCGGCATGCCTAGCGCGCATTCGAGCGGCGTATCGGCCTTAGCGGCGTACACGGCGACCAAATATGGCGTCAAAACGCCCGAATTTGCTATTTCCGCGATGCTTGGCATCATTGTAATGTACGATGCCATGAATATTCGCAGGCATGCAGGTGAAATTGCGGTACAAGTTAACGATCTGGACGAGGACGTAGAAAAGCTGGCTGGGAAGCATCCAGGCATTTATCATAAGCGCAGGCGCGAGCGGCTTAAGGAAAGCCTTGGGCATCAGCCTCGCGAGGTAGCGGCGGGTTCGCTGCTTGGCGCTTTGTTTGGCTTTATTGGAGGCATAACCGCATTCAAGAAAAGATGATGGTACAGCAATGAAATCGTTTTTGAACAGGTTTAAGCCGTTTATGGCTTAAACCTTTTTTATATATAAGAATTTATAAGTTTTCACTTATAAATGTGCTTATATATCACCGCGAAACGTCAGCTTTTGCCACAGAGGACGGCGACAGCCGTTTACGCTTGTATGCAGGCAGATGACTGCCTTGTTTCATTAGTTATATAATGGAGAAGTCTTACAATTTATATGCATGCGAAAAGGGGATTATAAAAGTGACGGAGCAATTATTATGGATGCATGGAGCGCCGTTTGCGCTCGGAAATACGGATGAGGATTGCCCCGCAATTACGCCTTATTTGGTGGAAGGCGACAACCGTCCTGCGGTTATCGTATGTCCAGGCGGAGGTTATGGCGCGAGGGCGTATCATGAAGGCGAGCCTATTGCACAGTGGCTGAACAGCTTGGGCATCTCAGCATTTGTTTTGCGTTACCGGGTTGTGCCTTACCAGTATCCCTGCGCGCTGCTCGATATACAGCGGGCGATCAGAACGGTCAGGTTCAAAGCCGGCCAGTTTCGCGTCAATCCGAACAAGATTGGGATAATGGGCTTCTCAGCAGGCGGCCATTTAGTGTCTAATGCGGGTACGAGCTATAACAAAGGAAATAAACATGCGGAGGATGTCATTGAACGTGAGTCATGCCGTCCGGATTTGCTCGTATTGTGCTACCCCGTCATCACGCTCAATGAGCCCTATGCGCATGTTGGTTCTAGAAATAATCTGCTTGGTATTGAGGCCTTGCCTGAGAAAGTGGCGCAGCTGTGCAGCGAGGCTCAAGTAACCGAGGATACGCCGCCTACTTTCCTGTGGCATACGTCGGATGATGCAGCCGTACCCGTGGAAAACAGCTTGTTGTTTGCTGCGGCTCTTAGAAAACACAAAGTCCTCTTTGACCTGCATGTGTACGCCAAGGGCCGGCATGGGCTCGGGTTGGCCGAGGATGAAGAGCATACAAACGAATGGACGGCTGCTTGTGCCTCTTGGCTCGCGTTCAATGGATATAAGTCTTAGGCTTCATAATTAAACGCAAACAACGATTTGTCTGACAAAGTTTCCTTTTCGGGTCGTACAGCGGTCTGCTATAGAAAAGCCAGCGTGTGCAATAAGCTCGTCCATAGGATCAGCAGTGATGACAATCACCTTGCTGGCGATGCGGCGGGCATGCTGCAGTAATGATAGCTGTTCTTCAGGTGTTGTGCGAGAAAAGTGGTTATAAGGCATATCCACAATAGCTGCGTCGTAATGGCTCGTGATGTCGGCAATATCTCCGCAAACGACATCCGTGTTAAACTCGAAATGCGCTAGGTTTTCAAGCGTTCCCCGAATGACAAAGGGGTTGATATCCCGGCCGACGATGTTTATGTTCATCGACAGCGCTTCAACTAACACAGTTCCAATGCCGCAGCAGGGGTCGATTGCGGTTATCCCGAGTGGCTGAGGCACAGCGATATTTGCGGCGGCCCTGGCTACCCGGGTGCTGAGCGCAATGGAATAGCTCCGCGGCTTTTGCATTTGCGTAAGCCAAACAGCCTTGCTCTTGATATAATTGCCGAAATACCAACGCCCGCCCCAGTATAAAATGCCGAAGCTAAAGTCAGGATTCCGCACATCGGCTTCCCCTTCAATAGACATACCAATTTCTCGTTCAATGCCGCGTTGATCATCGAAATCGATTTTATCCTCCTGCGGAAGGTCAGTCATTTTGACGAAAATGACCTTGAACGTCGCATCGGCTAATTCGATTTGCCTCACCTGCTCCAAAATATCCTCTAGTCGCTCGCCTTCATAAAGAACCTCAAGCCGCTCTCTCATAAAAGGGCTGCGGTCGGGATGGACATCAATATTACTCATCAAAAGCCCGGAGTCAGACTGTTTATCAAAAAACGAGCGCATCTCCAGATGGCAAAGCTCTGTTTCTTCCAATCGATAGCCATAGGTATATAGGTATAACGGTGATTGATTTCTAGTTTCCAGCTGATTCGCATCCTTTATAAAAAAACAATTGAGGTTTCTAGTATACAGGAAACGGCAGCCCTTACAAAGGAATGGTATGGAATGAGGGAGTGTTGCGCGCGGAATTGCATAAAGCCGCACGCGACAGCGGAAGACGCTGCCGCTGCGACGAGGCGGTCAGAGAAAACGAAACAGCGGTGCTGGGAAGCTAACCGATGAGCGATACAGCTTGCTGCTCGGCTTGCATCAGACGGTCACGTACACGAACGACTTCACCGATAATGATAAGAGCGGGATTGGCAAGCTTCATCGTGACAGCTAACGTATGGATATCCGATAGCGTTCCTACGATGGTACGTTGACGATTCGTTGTGCCCCGTTCGATTAAGGCAACGGGCGTTGCAGCGGATTTCCCATGCTTCAAAAGTTCTTCGCGAATCGCAGGAAGCTCGCTTACTCCCATGTAAATGGCCAGCGTATCGACGCTGTGAGCGAGTAAATCCCAGCGAATCGGCGATTTGTCGCCGTGACAGCGGCTGCCGGTCACGCAGGCGAAGGAAGCGGCATATTCACGGTGCGTGACGGGAATGCCGGCAGCAGCGGCAGCGCCGATAGCTGAGGTGATCCCGGGCACGATCTCGTATGGAATGCCCCAAGAGGCGAGCTCTAAAGCTTCCTCGGCGCCTCTTCCGAAGACAAGTGGATCGCCGCCCTTAAGGCGGACAACCGTTTTACCTTGTTGCGCGTATTTGACGAGTGCTTCGTTAATCAGTTGCTGAGGCATCGCATGCGAGCCGGGAGCTTTACCACAGTAAACGAGCTCCGTATGGGAACTAGCATAGGCTAATAATTCTTTGCTGATAAGCCGATCATAGAGAATGACGTCTGCCTGCTGAATACGTCGCATGGCTTTCACCGAAATAAGCTCTGGATCGCCTGGACCAGCGCCGACTATATATACCGTACCTGTCTTTATGTTTCTCATTGGCTGCTCCCTTCGGCTGATTATGCCGTTTTAGTATCTGAATTTGCTTCCTTAGCTTCTTAGATCGTTAAATAGATAGATCCGCTCTCCTGGTCAATTTCGGTTTCGAAGGTGGTTACGCAGCCATCATCCGGCTCATGTACGCGTCCGCTTCGCAGATCAACTTTCCAGTCATGAAGCGGGCAGTGTACGGCTGTGCCGCATACCATCCCTTCCGAAAGCAGGCCGCCCTTATGCGGGCATTTATTCTCAACGGCAAGCACGCTGCCGTCAGTTAACCGGAATACGGCAATTTCAATGTCTTTTACTTTAATTCGTCGTGATCCTTTTACATCTATGTCCGAAAGGTTGGCGACTAACAGCTTTGTTGTCATAGGTGGCTCCCCCTGAAAAATATTGTTTAGCAAAGCTCGATGCGAAGTAATTCGCTATATGTCATGTGAAACACGCGGGCTAAGCGTGAATACTATAGCTGCACGGGCTGAGCGCTGTTCAGTTGCTCAAAGTTTTTACGGAGTTCGTCCGTTTCAACGATTTGCTTCCATGGGTCAGTTGTCAGGCTGAGTGTTTTCTCGATGCGCGATTTAAGGGCAAGACGCTCTTCGCGATTTTCGAGGCCTTTCTTGACATGATCCAGACCAACGCGTTCGATCCACTGAGCGGTGCGCTCGTTCCATTGTGCATTTTCCCGATAGAGCTGCAAGAATGCGGAGGACCATTCCATAACCTCATCCTCTGTTTTTACGATGCAGAGAAGGTCGGTAGCCCGAACTTTGACACCGCCGTTGCCGCCGACATGAAGCTCCCAGCCTCCGTCTATGGCGACTACGCCAAAATCCTTAATCGTAGCTTCCGCGCAATTTCGCGGGCAGCCGGAAACGGCAAGCTTTACCTTGGCTGGCGTATTGAGACGTTCGAATGCTTTCTCGAGTTTGATACCCATACCGATTGAATCCTGCGTACCGAACCGGCAGAAGGTTGAGCCAACGCAAGTTTTAACGGTTCTAAGCGTTTTGCCGTAAGCGTGGCCGGATGGCATATCCAGCTCTTCCCAAATTTTCGGAAGATCCTCTTTTTTAACGCCGAGTAAATCAAGCCGTTGTCCGCCCGTGAATTTCACCATCGGAACATCGAATTTTTCAGCGACTTCCGCGATTTTTTTCAAATCAGCAGGGGAGGTTACGCCGCCGTAGATACGCGGAACAACAGAGTACGTGCCATCCTTTTGGATATTTGCATGGTAGCGTTCGTTGGTGATCCGTGATTCGTTCTCATCCACGTATTCCTCTGGATTAACCATACCGAGGTAGTAGTTGAGCGCCGGACGGCATTTCGAGCAGCCCTCCGGATTGCTCCAGCCAAGAACGTTCATGACTTCTTTGGTCGAGTTGAGATTCATGCGCGTAATTTCCGCAACGATCTCATCTCTGCTATGCGTGGTACAGCCGCAAATACCTTCTTTTACCGGTTCGCCAACCGCATCGCCGGCATATAGGTGAAGCAGTCCTTCCACTAGCGGTTTACAGCCGCCGCAGGAAGCGGATGCTTTCGTGCAGGATTTAATCGCGCCAACGGTGTTGCATCCTTTGTTCGCGATGGCATCCGCTATCGTTCCTTTTGAGACCCCGTTACAGCCGCAAATGATTTCGTCATCGGCCATAGCTTCAAGTCTGTTCCCGCCGGAGGATTGGCCTAATAAATCGGATGAAATACCGAGCAGAATTTCTTTCTCGCGTCCGGCAATCGATTCGCCTTTCTTGATAGAAGCGAATAATTCAGCACCGTCAGACGTATCTCCGAAAAGCACTGCGCCAATGAGCTTGCCGTCTTGAACGACAATTTTTTTGTACGTGTTTGCCATATCGTCTTGAATCTTGAGCGAGCGGGTGCCAGGCACTTCATCAAAGCGGCCAGCCGAGAATACGTCAACACCGGATACTTTAAGTTTGGTCGAAGTAACCGAGCCGGCATAACCTGCCGTTTCTACTCCAGCTAGATGCTTGGCTAGAACGGCGCCTTGCTCATAAAGCGGAGCCACAAGGCCGTAGGCGATACCTCTGTGTTCGGCGCATTCGCCTACGGCGTAGATGCCAGGTACGCTTGTTTGCATGAAATCATCGATGACAATGCCGCGGTTTACTTCGATGCCCGTTGCTCGTGCCAGATCCACGTTAGGTTTAATACCGACGGCCATAACGACCAAATCGCCATCTACCTCGCTGCCGTCAGCGAAAACTAACCCGGTTGCACGGTGTTTGCCTTTAATGGAAGCCGTGCTTTTTTGCAGCAAAAATTGCATGCCTTGCGCTTCGAGCTCGCGCTGCAGCATTTTGGCAGCCGCCTCGTCCAACTGGCGTTCCATCAAATAGTTAAAAATGTGGACGACATTTACTTCCATTCCCAGATGGAGCAAACCGCGTGCTGCTTCAAGACCGAGCAAGCCGCCGCCGATTACTACGGCTTTTTTGTATTTTTTGGAAGCGTCGATCATCACTTCGCAATCGTGGATATCGCGGAATGCGATAACGCCTTCTTTGTCTGCGCCTGGAAGAGGAAGCATAAATGGATTAGAGCCGGTTGCAATAATAATGTTATCGTAGTGAACTTCAACGCCTAGATGGGAGGTAACCTTCTTAAGTTCCGTATCAATTTTCGTTACCTTGTGGCCGGTATGAAGAGTAATGTTGTTTTCTTTGTACCAATCCCAGTCGTTAATGACGATTTCTTGCATATCGGCGCCACCAGCTAGGACGGAGGACAGCATGATGCGATTATAGTTGGGATGAGGTTCAGCACCGAAGATCGTAACGTCGTAGCTATCAGGAGAAAGTTTGAGTAAATGCTCGATCGCTCGAACCCCCGCCATGCCGTTGCCGATCAATACCAATTTCTTCTTAGTCGTAGTCATTGTAATTCTCTCCTCTCAATCTCAGCCTAAACGGAAATAAGAAAAGCCTGCTTCGCTCCCAGAAGAACGTACGTCCCCTAGGAAAACGAAAGCAGGCTTCTTTGCCGCTTTAAACGAGTACACCGTTGTACTCGTGAATATTATGAATATGATAACATAAATATACAATGAATTCAGAGTTCATGTCAAGATAGTTAACATGAAAATCGATGAAAAAACTTGGCTAGTGACAATTTACACTTTTGTATGTTATATATAATCACAAATGTATCGGCTTGTGCTGAGTTCACAAAAAGTCGAATAGGAGGGGGCACTTCTAAATGCGTTCTTTGTTAGTGGTCGAACATCGTGCGGCAAACGAGGTGGCAATGGCGGACCCTCAATCGGATCAGCTTTCCAAGAAACAAACGCCAAAGTATTTATTAGAAGACTATGGTTATCAGGTGCTTCGTGCAGGTGACGAGAAGAAGGCTGAGTTGCAAATGAACAACGCAGACGCAGTCGTGCTTCATATGCCTCTTAATGAAGTGAAGTTATGGAGAGCAAAGCTGTTGAAGCAAAAAACCGTTCCGTTGTTATGGTGGTGCAGCGCGGCTTCGGCGTCTCGTTCGGCAGCATTTTGCGAGGATGACATTCAAGTGGATGGCATTCTTACGCCTTCGATGAGTGAACAAGAACTTCACTGGGCTCTTCATTTTGGCTCCAAGCAATGCTTCGAGAGGCTGCAGTGGATAAATGAACGGAAGCAGCTGGAAGGAAGGCTTGAGGAACGGAAATGGATTGATATGGCAAAAGGCATTTTGTGCAAAATTAAAAATATTTCTGAAGCGGAAGCTTACGATGTGCTGCGGAAGCAGGCTATGAACGAGCGTAAACGCATGGTGGATGTGGCGACATCGATCGTTAAGGTCTATCAAATCCTTCAGGATCAAAAATAAGGGGGCTTTGCGATGATGATCAACCTATTAAAGGAAGTAGCCCGGGGAAAAAGGGGGGCGCGGGATCTCACCTATGATGAAGCATTGCTTGCGGCTAACGCTATCCTTGATTTAAAGGCAACCCCGGCGCAAATAGGCGCCTTTTTCATTGCTGAACGTATAAAAATGGAAAACGTTGAAGAAATTGAAGCTTTCGTAAACGTATGCCGCAAGCATGCGCAGCGTGCGCCTATCCAACGGGGGCTTGATTGTGCAGGGCCGTATGACGGCAGAAAAAAATCATTTTTTGCGACATTTTCTACCGCGTTTGTTCTTGCGGCTGCAGGATTGCCGATTACGCTTCACGGAGCGGCCTCCTTGCCGCCAAAATGGGGCATCACGCTGCATGATCTGTTGAAGCAATCAGGTATCGATGCCGATCTGCTTTCCCGGGATCGCATTATCCAAGCCGCATCGGAAACAGGTGTGCTTTACGTGCCCGCGGAGGAATGGTGTCCTCCGCTTAAAGCGCTGCGTTCGATCCGGATTGAGCTAGGCATGCGAACGGTGCTGAATACGGCGGAGAAGCTAATCGATTACTCACATTCCCCTTATTTAATATTCGGGGTTTATCATAATACCGTATTTGAGCGTATGGCCAAATTAGCGAACAACTTGGCTTATAAGAAGGCGCTCATCGTTCAAGGGGTGGAGGGCTCGGAGGATTTGTTCATCGAAAGGCCGACCCGCACCTATTTTGTAGAGGCTGGACAATCGCAGCTTCACATTATTGATCCAGACGCTTACGGCCTGGAAACCTCCGTGCCGGAAATCAAGTGGACGCCTTTGGAGCAGGTGCGGGAAACGGAAGCTGTGTTGCAAGGACGCGGACACATCGCATTCGCCAATCAAGTCATGCTTAACGCAGCCGTGAGGCTCAAGCTGGCGGAGAAGGTTGATTCAATTGAGGAAGGTCTTTACGTCTGCAAGGATTTGCTCGACAACGGCGCAGCTTGGGAGCTTTACCGCAGATGGCAGAATGTCATGCGGAGTGAGAGCGCTCAGCCCTGCAACAGCTAATAGGAGAAATAGAAAGGCCTGTGCGCAATTGTGCACAGGCCTTTTTTTAAAATAAAAGAAAGTATAAAATTCAACCTTATACGTTGCTTATATTTCACCGCGAAACGAGCTTTTGCCGCCAAGGACGGCGTCAGCCGTTTACTTCGTATTGCTGCATTTGTAAGTGAGACCCAAAGTCTTCGTGCTGTCCGTAAACATCTCGAGGGTAATGCTGACGAGGCAGAATCATATTTGTGCCCAAATGAAGGTTTTTATTACACAATAAGGTGAAATTAGATCGTAGTAACTGCTATACTGAAAAGTGGCAGCTAGTCGGATAAGCCTCAGCTTTGTTGATCCCAATGCATGGGTTTTATGCTAGCAGCCTCAATAAAGCAAGTCGTAAGATTGATAAGGTGAAAAGGGGGATATCATGTCTTTTGTAAATCGATTGCGATGGTTTTTTAAGGATAGATGGGGAAGCTATGTGCTTGCTGTCAGCATTATGGCATTAGTCAGCTTGTTATCAACGGTACCGCCCAGTCTGATTGGCAAAACGGTAGATCACATCCGCGAAGGAGAGCTGACTTCGTCGGGCTTGACGCAGACGGTGCTGCTGTTGATCGGCCTTTCCCTATTTTTATACATCATGGTATACATATGGATTACGACGCTGTTTGGAAATTCGGCTCTAGTCGAGAAGGTACTGAGAGGACGGCTGCTTGCGAATTTGACGAGGATGACGCCTGCCTTTTTCCAGCGCAACAGCACCGGCCAGCTTATGGCTTTAGCTACAAATGATGTGCTCGCGATCGGACAAACGGCCGGCTATGGCGTTATGACGCTCGTGAACACGCTTGTCGGCGCTTCGGTAGTCGTTATTATGATGATTTCACTCGTAAGCTATAAATTAATGATTGCGGCTCTTATTCCGCTTCCGCTGCTCGCGGTCGTGATCAGTAAACTGGGCAAAAAAGTGAGAACACGCTTTCTTGACGCGCAGGCTTCTTTCGGAAAAATGAATGATCACGCGCTGGAGTCTATCTCAGGCATACGCGTTATCCGCTCTTATGTACAGGAGAACGATGACCTTTATGCTTTCAATAAGGTGACGACAGACGTGATGCTCAAAAATAAGCGGGTTTCCATTTTGAATGCGCTGTTCCAGCCGATCATTTCGTTGATTGTCGGGGTCAGCTATACCATTGGGATCGGTTATGGCTCTTATCTGGTCTTCCAGGATGAGATTTCGCTCGGGCAGCTCATTTCATTCAATATTTATTTAGGCATGCTCATTTGGCCTATGATTTCTTTTGGCGAGTTTATCAATGTCCTGCAGCGCGGAAGCGCCTCTGCTGACCGTCTGGATACGGCGCTGACGCAAAAGCCCGATCTTAAAGATTCAGATAAACCCATTGCGATTAAAGTTCCTACCCGCATCGAGATGAAGCGGCTTACCTTTACTTATCCTACAGCCAGCCAGCCTAGCCTAGCTGATGTATCCTTTCAGCTTGAACGCGGCCAGACGCTTGGTATCGTAGGCAAAACGGGGAGCGGGAAGAGTACGCTGCTCAAGCAGCTGCTTCGCCAATATCCCCTAGATCAGAAGCAGCTGTTTATTGCCGGCGTACCCGTGGAGCAGATCGCGATCGATCAAATGCGGCGCTGGATCGCCTATGTTCCGCAGGAGCATTTGCTGTTATCCAAAACGATCCGCGACAATATCGCATTAGGCAAGCCGAATGCGACTTCGGCAGAAATCGCGCACGCCGTGCAAATGGCTTCCTTTACGGAGGATATAGCACAAATGCCTGAAGGGCTTGAAACTGTCGTCGGCGAAAACGGTGTGATGCTCTCGGGCGGTCAGAAGCAGCGCCTGGCTATAGCGCGTGCCCTGCTTATTGACTCTGAAATTTTGCTGCTGGATGATTCGTTATCGGCGGTGGATGCGCGGACTGAAAGCCGGATACTTCACCATATCAGGCTTGCGCGTGAGGGGAAAACCACTTTTATTTCGACACACCGTCTCTCAGCGGTTAGTCATGCGGACTGGATTATCGTACTGAACGAAGGGCGCATCATTGAAGAAGGCACGCATGAGGAGCTGATGCTGTTCGGAGGCTGGTATAAGGAACAGTGGGAACGGCAGCAAATGGAAGCTAGCTTGGAAGAATGAGGAGGCTCTAGAATGCCAAAGCAATCGACGGCGAGAAGACTATTCGCATATGCTCTCGTTTATAAGTTTAGAATTATCGGCGCCCTGCTTATTCTTTGCAGCGCAGTCGGGGCTGAGCTTGGCGGTCCTTTTATTATAAAAACGATTATTGATAAGCACTTAGCAGCCGGAGGCGGCGAGTTAGTGCCTGTACTGTGGCTTCTCGCCTTATATATGGGATTGCTGCTTGTAGCCAGTATCGGGAATTTCTCGCAGTCGTATATCTTGCAATCGACAGCATTGCAAATTATCCAGAACATGCGCATGGATCTCATGCGGCATATCCAGCGAATTCCGCTGCGCTATTTTGACAATACGCCGATTGGTCAGATCGTATCGAGAATCGCAAACGACACGGAGGCGGTGCGTGATCTGTTCATGAGTTTCATGGCGACCTTCGTTGTCAGCTTCGTGCAGCTTATCGGCATTTTTACGGCGCTGTTTATCTTAGATGTGCGCTTGGCGTTGTTTTGCCTGCTGCTGCCGCCGCTCTTTGCGCTCATTATGGTCGTGCATTTGAAATATTCGAAGAAATACATTACGGTCATGCGCGCTAGGCTCAGTGATATGAATGCCATGATCAATGAATCGATCGTCGTCATGCCGATTATTCAAGCTTTTCGCCGCGAGAAGGTGACGCTTGAGGAGTTTGAAGTTCTCAATGAGGATCGTTATGTGAATCAAATCAAACAGTTTCGGGTATTCTCTTTATCTTCGAGGAATATCGTAGGCACGATCGGTAGCTTGGTTACGGCAATGGTCATTTGGTATTTTGGTCGCGCTTCTCTCGAGACGGCTATTATGTATGGTGTGTTTTATGCTTTTATTGACTATTTAGGACGCATTTTTCAACCGATTATCGGTATCTTCGATCAGCTGACAAATGCGCAGCGTGCGTTTGTTTCCGCGGAGAAGGTGTTCGCAATATTGGACATGGAAGGCATGGAGGTTGAAGAGGTTAATCAGGTGAAAAGACCGGATGGCGTCGTGAAATTCGAAAATGTTACCTTTGCTTATAAACAAGGCGAGGATGTGCTGAAGCGAATATCGTTCGAAGCGCGAAAGGGTGAGACGGTCGCTTTGGTCGGGCATACCGGATCGGGCAAGAGCTCGATTATGAACCTTCTGCTCGGCTTTTATGAGCCGGATAAAGGGGGAATTACGATTGACGGACGTAACATTGCGACGTATTCGAAGCAAGAGCTGCGCAAGCATATGGGAATTGTGCTGCAGGATCCGTATCTGTTTGCGGGTGACATTAAATTTAATGTCAGTCTGTACAATAAGGACATTTCACTCGACCGTGTGAAAAGCGTGCTAAAGGACGTCGGCGCAGCGCCGTTCGTTGAGCAGCTGCCCAATGGCTACGACGAGCAGGTCGTTGAGCGCGGCAGTACGCTGTCATCGGGGCAGCGGCAGCTTATCTCCTTCGCCAGAGCGCTGGCGTTCGATCCGTCGATTCTCATCCTGGATGAGGCGACAGCGAGCATTGATAGCGAGACGGAGGGCCTTATTCAACAGGCGCTGCGAGTGGTCAGCCAAGGCCGGACGACGCTGGTTATCGCGCACCGTTTGTCTACCATTCGCGAGGCGGATCAAATTCTTGTGCTGCACCGCGGTGAGATCGTGGAGCGCGGAAACCATGATGCATTAATGGCCCTTGAAGGCAGGTACTTCAAGATGTATCAGCTTCAAAAGGGCGAGAAGGGCACTGTGGAACGAGCGGGTGTGCCAAAAGAAGCATAGATCGGTCAAAACAGGGCCTAAGGTTCCGTATATATGACATAAACAGTCATGTGTGCGGAGCTTTTTTGTTCGGATATGGCTGTTTTTAACTCTGTTTTTCTAATACTTTCTACCAATTGACAGGATTTTTGTTCCAATATATACTCTTCAATAAGTTTAATGTCAGTTTACATTACATTCGATTCGCGTGGCCCCTTACCTTTTGGGCCCAAAGCTATGATCCCTTTCCTTCATCTATGCAAATAGTCTTCTTTCGGATGGCATGCATGTATTGAAGTAAAGGGATTTTTTATTGCCGCTTGTGAACAAATGTGCATGTTTACTAGAACTTTATTTCATTTTGATATTGAGATTACAAATTTTTACTAAGCTAGCAAAGGCGAGTAATACTATTTATAGTTGTGGAGAGGGGAACATGGGAATGCAGAATTTGATTAGACGAACTCAAAGAAAAGCCTGCATGCTGCTTGCGGCTCTTCTGGTTGCTGGCAGCACGCTCGGGAGCATCGGGAGTCCGGTGCATGCAGCGCCTGCAAATGACAAAGTAGTGGTGATTTCGCAGGTGTATGGCGGAGGCGGCAACAGCGGGGCTGTGTTCAAAAATGATTTTATTGAATTGTACAACCCTACGGATGAAGATGTGATTTTGACGGGTTGGAAGGTTCGCTACGCGAGTGAAACCGGCGCTTTTTCTAGTTCAAGCAATACGACCCCTTTAACCGGCATTATTAAATCCAAAGGTTACTTTCTCATTCAAGAAGCTGCCGGTTCAGGCGGTACAATGAATTTACCAACGCCTGACCTAATCGGTTCGCTCACAATAAGCGGTACAAGAGGCAAGGTAGACTTGGTTAGAGTAGACGGAACTACAGATGTGAGGATAGATTTAGTCAGTTTCGGATCAGCGGCCTCCGAATATGAAACGGCACCAGTCGGGGCATTATCGAATCTGACAGCTGCAATTCGGAAATCAAGTTCGTTCGGAGACAGAGCGCTCGATACGGATAACAACAGCACGGACTTTACCGTCGGGACGCCAGATCCTCGCAATTCTTCTTATGGCGTTATTGCAGAAGGAGTAGAAGCGGTCGAAGCGGATGTAAGCCCTGGTGCCGTGCAATCGGGCACGATCGTCAAGCTCTCTACGCCAACGGTTGGCGCCAGCGTTTACTACAGCGTCTACGGCGCAGGCGATGCACAGGTTGCGCCCGAAGACTTCACTTGGTATCAGCCGGGAACTTCATCCATCGTCATAACGGGACCGACGACGGTACATGCGTATGCGAAGAAAGATGGCTTAACGAACAGCGCGCTGCGTGAATTTTCGTACAGCATCTCAGAGTTGGGTACAATCGCAGAGGCACGTGCTGCAGCGATCGGTACAAGCGTTACCCTCAGAGGCGTCGTTACCCACAGGGCAGACTCCGGCGGGTTTGTAAATCTATTTGTTCAGGATGCGAATAACGGCATCATCGTTAGAGTTCCAAACAGCGTCTCTGCAGAGCCGGGAGATCAGATTGAGGCATATGGCACGCTGAGCGAATTTTCGGGTTTGCTTCAACTGAATGCCAGCGTAGAAAATACGGAGGTAACGGGATCTGTTCCTGTCCCGGCGCCTATCCTTGCAGATTCAACAAGTTTCGGCAAAACGATCGAAAATCGCAATAAGTTCGAAGGTCGTCTGGTTCAAGTGAATAACTTGACCGTTGAAAGTGTCGCGAGCGGCGTAGTCACAGCAACGGATGCGGCCAGCGGCGGTAAAATCATTATCTATTCCTCCGATGCTTCCTTAGTCGCAGGGAAAACGTTCGAGCAGGTTACGGGTGTGATGACGTATCATTCCAGCGTCGGACTGGAGCTTCTTCCCCGCTTTCCGCTGGACATTGTAGAGAAGCGTCTAGCCGTTCGAGCAAGTATCCCGTCTGGCGGCATTAACGCCGGCGGCTCGGTTGCGCTAAGCACGCTGGCTGAGGGCGGCGTCATTCGTTACACAACGGACGGAACCAATCCAAGTGCTTCTACTGGAACGATTTACACGGCTCCGATCATCGTAAATGCAAATACAGTCATCAAAGCCGTCGTTACGGCAGGCGGAGTGACAAGCGAAGTGTCCGCTTTTGCCTATACCGTGCTTGAAGACACAAATGGGATTGCGATTAACAAAATTCAAGGCGAGTCACATAAGTCGATTTACAACAATGTACAGGTTTCCAATGTCACGGGCATCATAACTTCGGTAACTACGAATTCCTTCTATATGCAAGCGCCCGATGCAGAGAAGGATAACAATCTTAACACGTCGGAAGCCATTCAGGTCTACAAGCCGGCGCATGGCTTGGTAGTAAAGGATGCTGTATCTGTAACGGGTACGGTGCAGGAATACGGCAACAGCCCATCGCTTACGGTCACTCAAATTAATGCCGAGTCGATCAATAAGCTGTCAAGCGGAAATGACCTTCCAGCCGCAGCCTTAATCGGGACAGGCGGACGCATCATTCCAAACCTAATCGATTCAGACCGTTTTGGCGTGTTTAATCCAGCCATCGATGCGATTGATTTCTTTGAAAGTTTGGAAAGCATGCTTGTCGAGCTCAAACAGCCGACGATTACGGGACCGTATGCCAATTCTGTAACTCCGGTTACGGTTGATAACGGCGCGAATAATCCGGTGAAAACGGCTGCAGGCGGCATTGTGCTGCAGGGTGACGGATTAGATCCGACAGACAGCAGCTTAAATCCGCAGAAGCTGTTTATAGGCGGATCAAAGCCGGCGGGGAGTGAAATTAAAACAGGCGATGCCTTTGACGGCAGCGTTGTCGGCGTCATGAATTACGCAAGCGATCTTTACAAGCTGATGCCCACTCAGGCATTACCATCTATTAAACGCAGTGCGAATGTGCAAGAAGTGACAAGCATTGAAATGGATTCAGAAAAGCTGACGATGGCTACATTCAATGTGGAAAACTTCAGCGCGGCAAATACAGAAAAGGCTGCAAAGATTGCTTCGATTATCGTGACTAACATGAAGCAGCCGGATATAATCGGTTTAATGGAAGTACAAGATAATGACGGCGAGAATGATACAGGCGTTACGGATGCTTCCCAAAGCTTCCAAACGCTGATTGACGCGATTAAGGTGAAAGGCGGCGGCACTTACTCATACACGGATGTCGCTCCAGAGAATAACAAGGACGGCGGGGCGCCTGGCGGCAATATTCGAGTCGGCTTCCTGTACAAAGCCGATCGCGTAACGCTAGCTCCAGGTACGAAGGGTGATTACACCTCTTCTGTAGCGGTAGATGGAAATGGAGGCTTGACGCAAAATCCTGGACGTATCGGTTCTGCGGATGCCGCAACCTTCGCTTCATCCCGCAAGCCGCTGGTTGCGGAGTTCCTTTTTGAAGGAAAACGCGTAGTAGCCATCGCCAATCACTTGAACTCCAAAGGCGGCGACGGCAAACCGTGGGGCGATATCCAACCGGTTGTGCGCAGCAGCGAGATCCAGCGCGCGAAGCAAGCCGAAGCTATTAACAGTTTCGTCAACGAGCTTCAAGCAAAAGATGCTCAGGCGAGCGTAGTGGTGCTTGGCGATTTTAATGATTTTCAATTCTCCGGTACATTGAATAAGCTAAAGGGCTCGGAATTGACAAATTTGGTCGATAAGCTGGATGTTTCGGAACGATACTCGTATATTTATGACGGAAATTCGCAAACGTTAGATCATATTTTGGTGGATAAGAAGACAGGGAATAACGCTGTTGTCGATGTTGTTCATGTTAATGCTAATTTTTCAGCAGAGCAAGGACGAGTGAGCGATCATGATCCGCTCCTAGCGCAGCTTGATTTTACTTCTGGCTTGGCTGTGACGATAATGCATGTAAATGATTCGCATGCTAACCTGGCAAATGTAGCTAAAAGATTCACCGCGGTTAAGCAGGTTCGCAGTACGTCACCTAACTCGATCCTTCTCGATGCGGGAGACGTATTCTCGGGTACGCTGTTCTTCAATAAATACTTAGGCCAAGCGGATTTGGAGTTCATGAATAAACTCGGATACGATGCCATGGTATTCGGTAATCATGAATTCGATAAAGGGCCTTCGGTACTGGCTGATTTTGTGGAAAAAGCAAAATTCCCGTTCGTGAGCTCGAACATTGATTTCAGTAAGGAATCCGAGATCAGCGGGTTAGTATCCGAACAAGCAATCGGTGAATCTGCGGAAACAGGGAAAATTTATGACGCGGTTATTTTGGAAGAGGGCGACGAGAAAATCGGAGTATTCGGCTTAACGACCGAGGACACGAAGTTTCTTGCATCGCCAGGCGATAATATCGTATTCGAGGAACATATCGCGAAGGCGAAGGAAACGGTCAAGATGCTGCAGGACAAGGGCATCAACAAAATCGTAGCGTTGACTCACCTGGGCCATGATTTTGATCTCGTGCTTGCCGAGAAAGTTCTAGGCATCGACGTTGTCGTTGGCGGACACAGCCACACGAAAGTGGATGCGCCAAAGGTACTCCATGCTGACGGCGAACCTACGCTGGTCGTGCAAGCAGAGGAATACAATAAATATTTAGGAAGATTGGATCTGAAATTTAACGATGCAGGCGTTCTTACCAAATGGAACGGCAAGCTGCTGGACATTGCCACATTTGCGGCAGACCCGGTTGCTACGGAGATGCTGAAGCCATACCAAGCAGGAGTAGCTGAGATCCAGCGTCAAATCATCGGAAAAACGAATGTGCTGCTGGATGGCGAACGCACCAACGTTCGCGCCAAGGAAACGAATCTCGGCAATTTGATGGCAGACGGCATGGTCGCTAAAGTAAAAAGCCTAGTCAGCGGCAATCCGGATTTGCAGAAGTATGAAGTAAAAGGCTTTGTTGCGATTCAAAACGGAGGCGGCATTCGCGCATCCATTAAGAAAACCGCGGAAGGCAAAACGGATGGCGACATTACGCTCGGCGAATTGCTGACGGTCATGCCATTTGGCAATAACCTTACGGCGCTGCGCATGACGGGGCAAGAAATCATTGCGGCGCTGGAAAACGGCGTGAGCGGAGTCGAAACGGGACAAGGGCGTTTTCCGCAAGTGTCGGGCCTGCGTTATTATTACGATTCCAAGAAGCAAGCAGAAGTGCTTGATGCGAATGGGCAATTGATTCAAGCGGGCAGCCGCATCGTCAAAGTAGAAATTAAAAATGCGGACGGCAGCTACAGCCCGATTGATGTGAATGGCTATTATTTTGTGGCAACCAACTCCTTTATGGCGAATGGCGGCGACTTCTACCGCGCGATGAAGCAGGCGAAGGACGCTGGACGCCAGCATGAGCTGAATATCGTAGACTATGAAGTGTTCTGGGAGCATTTGACGAATCTCGGTACGATCAATATTGGAACGGAAGGCCGCATTACGGATTTGCTCGGCCAAACGCTTCCAGGTGACGGCGGAGGGAATCCAACTCCGACACCAACACCAACACCAACGCCAACGCCGACACCAACACCAACGCCGGGCGGAGGGGGCACGGAAATTGAATTCAGTGACGTAGGCAGCCATTGGGCAGCGAAGGCCATTGAAGAAGCCGTGAAAGTCGGGTTTGTAAAAGGATATGGAGACGGCACGTTCCATCCGGGTGAAACGGCGACAAGAGCTCAGTTTATTACGATGGTCGGCAGAGCGCTTCAGCTAGAATCAACGGAAGGCCAGTTGGATTTTGCGGATGCGGGTGAGGTTCCTGTATGGGCTCGCTCCTTCTTCGCCCAGTTGATTGAAGATAAAATCATAACAGGCTACGAGGATAATACAATAAGGCCGGGAAGCGCCTTAACTAGAACGGAGATGACCGTTATTCTCGTTCGCGCGCTTGGTATTGAGATTGATCCGAATGCGAAGCCAACCTTTGCGGATGTGAGCGACATTCCGGCATGGGCAAGACCGTATATTGCTGCGGCACAGACGGCAGGTCTTGTTAATGGCACCGGCAGCAACCGGTTTGCGCCGGAAGTGAACGCTACTAGAGCAGAGGTCGTTACGCTAATATTGGCGGCGCTAAATTACGGGAAGAGCTGAGTTTCATAAAGGTGTAGAGGCGTTCCATTCCACTTTGCAATGAGTGGGGTGGAACGTTTTATTTTGCAGGGGGAAGTTGAGGTGATGTTATTGTGTTTTTAAAGCTGCTTTGCTATAGTTTTGTGGAAATAAAGAGAGCGGTAGTCTTACATAGAAAGAGTTGAGTTTGGGTGGCGGATGATCGAATGGATGATAAGCTGAGCAAAATGATCGATGTGGCAAGGCTGTATTATGAACTGAACTATAATCAGGAGGAAATTGCGCAGAAGCTGGGTGTATCTCGCCCTACGATATCCAGATTTCTTCAGCAGGCAAAGGATGAGGGGTACGTTCAGATCAAAATCGTTCATCCTAATGAGAACAATTTTGCGCTTGCGGGCCGGCTGCAGTCCAAGTTTGGGCTGAAAAAAGCAGTTATCGTCTCCGTGCCTCAATACGAGGACAGTATTGTGAAACGATATATCGGCGAAGCGGCGGCAGCCTATTTATATGATACGGTGAGAGACGGCGACATTATTGCGACGACTTGGGGAACGACGCTTTTTCAAATGGCCACTCAGCTTAAAGATAAGCCTGTTCGCGATGTAAAGGTCGTGCAGTTAAATGGAGGGGTCAGCCATTCGGAAACGAATACCTATGCGTATGAAATCGTTCATTTATTCGGCAAAGCATTCCACACGATTCCTTACTTTATTCTGCTTCCCGCGCTAGTCGACCATGAGATTGTCAAACGGACAATAGAGTCGGACCGCCACATTCGCAATATTTTGGAGCTGGGAAAGCTGTCCAACATCGCTGTTGTAACCGTAGGAGCGCCAACCGAGGATTCGGTATTAATTAGAGCGAACTATTTCACGGATTCGGACCTGGACATCATCCGCTCAAAGGCTGCAGGCGATATTTGCTCGCGTTACATTGATATGACGGGGGCCATTTGCTCCGAGGAGCTCAATGAGCGCACAATCGGCATCAGTCTCGATGAGTTGAAGCGCAAAGAACAGTCGATTCTGGTAGCGGGCGGAGTGAAGAAGGTGAACGGTATATATGGTGCGCTGCGCGGGGGGTATACGAACGTACTGATTACCGATCAGTTTACGGGCAGATATTTGCTGGAGCGGGATATGTAGATTACATAGATATGGGGAACGAATCAGCTTGCTGCAACGAAATCCGACTAACTAAGTCGTTGTGAAATTATGTGTTAGACGGCAGGGAGCTAAGTAGATACAACTCAACGTGCTAGACAGTAGCTGCAATGAGCTAGACACAGCTGCGCTGCTGCGAAACAACGTGCTAGACGTAGACGGCAACTACGCTGCACTTTGTGCAGTAGAAACCGGGTCTAGCGAGCGTGATGGGGCGCTACAGTGTAGAAAATACAGCAGAAACAGCCTATGAAGACCACAATGAGTCTAGATAGGCTGTTTCTGTTGTAAAAACTGCAGCGTAGTCAAGAATCAGCTCGTCTGAAGGTGGTTCTGTTGTATAAACTGCAGCGTAGCCAAGAAACCTCTCGCATAAGCGGGATTCTGATGCACAAACCTCAACATAACCAAATAGCTCCGCAGTTGAGGGCAGACTCCACCAATAAACAATTTAACTCTCATTTGCTCACCTATGATTTGCTTATATGTCGAGCTGCCTCCGGTTGTTACTAGTTACTACATTGCACTTTGTGCAGTAGAAACCGGGTCATGCGAGCATGATGGGGCGCTACAGTGTAGAAAATACAGCAGAAAGAGCCTATAAAGACCTTAATGAGTCTAGATAGGCTGTTGTAAAAACTGCAGCGTAGTCAAGAAACACCTCATCTGAGGTTGGTTCTGTTGTGAAAACTGCAGCGTAGTCAAGAAACACCTCATCTGAGGTTGGTTCTGTTGTGAAAACTGCAGCGTAGTCAAGAAACACCTCATCTGAGGTTGGTTCTGTTGTGAAAACTGCAGCGTAGTCAAGAAACACCTCATCTGAGGGTGGTTCTGTAGTAGAAAATGCAGCGTAGACAGGAAACAGCTCATCTGAAGGTGCTTCTGTTGTATAAACTGCAGCGTAGACAGGAAACAGCTCACATGAACGGGGTTCTGATGCATAAACTTCAACATAACCAAATAGCTCCGCAGTTGAGGGCAGACTCCACCAATAAACAATTTAACTCTCATTTGCTCACCTATGATTTGCTTATATGTCGAGCTGCGTCCGGTTGTTACTAGTTACTATATTGTACTTTGTGCAGTAGAAACCGGGTTCTGCGAGCATGATGGAGCGCTACAGTGTAGAAAATACAGCAGAAACAGCCTATGAAGACCACAATGAGTCTAGATAGGCTGTTTCTGTTGTAAAAACTGCAGCGTAGTCAAGAATCAGCTCGTCTGAAGGTGGTTCTGTTGTATAAACTGCAGCGTAGCCAAGAAACCTCTCGCATGAGCGGGATTCTGATGCACAAACCTCAACATAACCAAATAGCTCCGCAGTTGAGGGCAGACTCCACCAATAAACAATTCAACTCGCTGTTTCTGTTGTAGAAACTGCAGCGTAGCCAGGAAACATTCCAGATGAGCGGGATTCTGCTGCACGAACCAAACTATTTAGCTGCTGCGAAACAATCTACTGCACAAACTATAAAACTACCAAGCTACATTGGAGCGAGCTTCTCCGCGGCATCAACCGTATGCTTCAGCAGCGTAGCGATTGTGACGGGCCCGACACCTGCTGGGACAGGAGTGATGGCGCTGGCTCTCGCTAGGCATGCTTCATAATCGACATCCCCGACGTTCCCCGGGTTGTAGCCGGCATCAAGCACGACTGCCCCTTCGCGAATCCACTCTCCTTGGATGAAAGACGGTTTGCCGACCGCGGCGACGACAATATCTGCGAGCTTCAGCATATCCGCCAGATTTTGTGTTTTGGAATGGCAGGTTGTCACTGTTGCATTGCGGTTAAGCAGCATCAGCGAAACAGGCTTGCCCAGAATCGGGCTGCGCCCGACGACTACGGCATGCTTGCCCTCAATCGGGATTTGATAATAATCCAGAATAGCCATGATGGCGGCAGGCGTGCAGGACGGGTAGTCCGCATAGCCAAAAGCATTTTGAGCGAAGCCGAGCGCAGTCACGCCATCCACGTCTTTTTGAATGCTTATCGCTTCAAAAGCTGCCCGTTCATCAATCTGATGCGGCACAGGATGCTGCAATAAGATGCCGTGAACGAGCGGATCACGGTTCAGCTGCGTGATGACAGCAATCAAATCCTCGGTCGAAATGGACCTATCCAAATGGATGCGCTTCGACTCGATGCCAAGCCTTCTGCAGGCATTTCCTTTCATGCGAACGTAGGTCTCGGAAGCAGGATCATCTCCGACTAGTATCGTCGCCAAGCAGGGCACAATGCCTGCGGCCCCGAGTGCTTCCACTCTAGTTTTCAACTGCTCTTTAATTGCATCTGCCACACGTGCGCCGTCTAAAATCAATTTGTCCGTCATCCTTTACCCAGCTCCTTCGAATGGTTATCGAAAAACATAAAAAGGCAAGGGGAATGACCCCTTACCTTTGCCCAGGCGTACGGCTAATGATCTGCGCGCTTCCTCATGGTTCCCCATGCTCCGCCAGTTACGCACAGCTTTTTGATGTTAGCTTCATTTTAACAGTTCCTGCGTGAAAAAACGAGTCCATTCGCATAGGCTTTCTGGATTTAGGAGTGGGGAAACGATTCGAGGGATGCTATAATTACTCTACCTGGAGGGTGCAGAGCCGCTGCCCTCTTTATTTTCAGTTTCGCAAAATGATAGGAGATCGAGGTGCATACGTGTTAAAGCTGGGTAGATTTTTGAAGAAATACAAGCTGCCGGCCGTGCTGGCACCGTTATTCATGCTGCTGGAGGTATGCATGGACCTGCTGCAGCCGCGCTTTATGGCAAGCATCGTGAACGATGGAATTATCGCCGGCGAGCTGAGTACGATTGCGGCAACCGCGCCGAAAATGCTGCTGGCGGCGCTTGTCGGTTTAGTTGCCGGCGTAGGCTGCACCGTGTTTGCGACGATAGCTTCGCAAAGCTTTGGAGCGGATTTGAGGCAGGAGCTGTTTCAAAAGATACAGGGTTTGTCGCTTCAGTCGCTTGACCGCTTCGGTTCAGGGTCCATCGTGACCCGCTTGACGGGAGACGTCACGCAAATACAGGGCTTAGTGCTGTTAATTCTCCGTGTTTTTGCACGGGATACGTTCATTATTATCGGAAGCTTGATCATGGCATTCATGATCAGTCCGCGCCTATCAATTATTTTGCTGGCGATGATTCCATTGCTGGCTGCGTTTCTCGTCATTACCACCCGGATAACGGTTCCGCTATTCGCGAGAATGCAGCAGCGGCTTGATCAAGTGAATACCGTTATGCAGGAAAATTTGTCAGGCATTCGCGTGGTCAAAGCATTTGTCCGCGCGGATTACGAGGAAAAGCGCTTTGATGAAACGAATTCGAATTTACTGCATGCCAGTTTGCGAGCTGCAAAAATCGTTGCGCTTAATACGCCGCTTATGTCGATCATACTGAATTTTAGCATCGTAGCAGCGTTATGGTATGGGGGCATGCTCTCTGAACAAGGAGTACTTTCTGTAGGCAGCCTAGCAGCGTTTCTAACTTATATTACGCAGCTGTTGTTCTCCACCTTAGGGCTCGGCAATCAATTGATGGCCATATCCAGGGCGAAAGCTTCGGCGGACCGTATTAATGAGATTCTGGAACTCCCTGTCGACCATCAGAAGGATGACCGGCAATCCCGTCAGCAGCCGAAGCCCATTCGAGAAGGCCGAATCTCTTTTGAGCAAGTGAGCTTTAGCTATGACGGGAATTTGGAGAAAGCGGTATTGCGTGATATTGATTTCACTGCTGAGCCGGGAGAGACGATAGGGATCGTCGGTGTGAACGGAGCGGGGAAATCGACGCTCGTCAGCCTTATCCCGGCTTTTTATGAAGCTACCGAGGGCCGGTTGAGCATTGATTCCGTGCCTATTAACGAGATGGATCCCTATGTGCTTCACAGCCAAATCGGCATGGTGCTCCAGCAGGCTCATTTGTTCAGCGGCACGATTCGGGATAATATCAGCTTCGGAAAGCCGGATGCAACGCAGCAAGAAGTTGAAGCAGCGGCAAAAGCGGCCGAAGCTCATTCTTTCATTATGAAGCTGGAAAACGGCTATGATACCGTACTCGGACAGCGGGGCGTCAATCTATCCGGCGGGCAAAAGCAGCGTTTATCGATAGCCCGCACTTTGCTTCTGAAGCCGAAGATCGTCATCCTTGACGACTGCACAAGCGCAGTTGATCTGAATACGGATCTGCTCATCCGGCAATCGCTGCAAACGATTATGAAGAGCAGCACCTGCCTCATTATCGGACAACGGATCGCATCCGTGCAGCAGGCGGATCGGATTATCGTGCTTGAGGACGGTCAAATCACAGCGATCGGCACGCATGGCGAGCTGCTTCAAGGGAGCAAGCTTTACCAGCAAATGGCCATATCCCAGCAAGGAGCATAACCAGATGAATCATACTTTGGCGACATTAAAAAAAATTGGCTATTATTTATTTCATCAAAAAACCAGTCTTCTGACGGTCATGTTACTTACGCTTGCTGCTGCGGGGCTTACGCTTGCAGGCCCTTATCTACTCGGAACCGCACTTGATGATTATATCGTTGCCAAGCAATATGACGGCCTGCTTCAAATTTGCCTGCTTATGCTCGGGGTATACGCTGCGGGCAGCGTGGTCGGTTGGCTGCAGGCTTTTTTCTTAGCGGAAGTATCGCAGCGCACGGTTTGGAGCTTACGCAAGGATTTGTTTCATCATTTGCAAAAGCTCCCTATCCCCTTCTTTGCCGGTAAAAACCACGGCGAGCTGATGAGCCGTACAACGAACGATATCGACAACGTTACGAATACGCTAAACCAAAGCTTGATTCAAATTATATCGAGCGTGATTATGCTTATCGGCTCCTTCACGATGATGCTGCTTCTAAATGTGTGGCTCACTTTGGTTGCGCTTGTAGTCATCCCGCTGATCGTATTCGTGTCAAAACGAATCGCGAAGGCGACACAGCGGCAATTTAAAGGCCAGCAGCAGGAGCTGGGAGGGCTTAACGGCTTTATCGAGGAGACGATATCCGGTCAGAAGGTAGTAGCCTTATTTCATCAGGAAGAGCGGATGGCTGAGCAGTTCAGCGCTGCGAACGCAAAGCTGAAGAAAGTCGGCATCAAGGCCCAGATCTACTCCGGCACCATGGGGCCGTTCATGAATATGTTCGGCCATATCAGCTATTTAATCATCGCAGGAGTCGGCGGCTGGCTTGCTGTGCATGACCAAGCAACCGTAGGCGTAATTATTAGTTTTCTCGGTTATTCGAGGCAATTCAGTGGACCACTAAATGAAGTTGCTAACCAATACAACATGATCCAGTCCGGCGTTGCGGGAGCGGAGCGGGTATTCGAAATGATGGAGGTTCCATCCGAATATGAAGAAGAAGGAAAGGCCAAGCAGATCGATTCGATTGCCGGCAAAGTGGAATTCCGCGATGTGCGTTTTGAGTATCAGGATGGAACGGCAGCACTGAACAACATCAGTTTTACAGCCAAGCCGGGGGAGACGATTGCGTTAGTTGGACCTACCGGGGCGGGCAAGACGACTATTATTAATTTAATCGGCCGGTTTTTTGAAATCAAAGACGGACAAATTTTAATAGATGATGAGGATATTCGCTCCTTGGACAAAAATAGTCTTAGGAGACAGCTCGGCATCGTGCTGCAGGACGCCCATCTGTTCTCGGGGACCATTCGCGAAAATATCCGTTACGGCAAGCTGGATGCGACGGACGAAGAGGTGGAGGCCGCGGCGGTCCAAGCGAATGCAAGCAGCTTCATTGCCAAGCTGCCTCAAGGTTATGACACGGAGCTGACAGCCGAAGGAGGCAACGTCAGCCACGGACAACGCCAGCTTATCACCATTGCGCGTGCAATACTCGGAGATCCCGCGCTGCTCATATTGGATGAAGCGACAAGCAGCGTCGATACGCTTGCCGAGCTTCAAATCCAAGAGGCGATGAAAAAACTGCTAAGCGGAAGAACCAGCTTCGTGATTGCCCATCGATTGAGTACGATCCGTCATGCGGATAAGATCCTGTTCATTAAAGACGGCCAAATCGCGGAGAGCGGCAGCCATGAGGAGCTGCTTGCCGGAAGAGGGCTTTATTATCAGCTGCACGGCAATCAATTTTTACAAAACGCTTAGCTTGTCCAGCCCATGCGGGCGGAATGAATGTGGTACAATGAGACAAGCGCTACGATTAGGAGATGACAAACGATGAGTGAACAATTAAACGAGCAAGAGCTAGTGCAGTATATAGCAAGCGAAACCAATGCGGACGAGCAGCTGATAAAGCTGGTATTGAAGCATGAGCAGGCTTATATTAACAGTGCAAAGGAAGACAAAAACGGCGAGGTAGACATCGACGGCGATGATTTGGTTGATTATGTGCTGAGCCGCCCTGACGTGAAGTCGAACGAGCTGATCGTTGAATCGATCTTGGACGCTGAGATGGATTATTTGATGGATAAGGGACTTGCCGGCTACGTCGATTAGTTGAATGAATGTAATAAATACAGACTGTCAAAGGGACTGCTTCCAAGCTGCGGCTTGCGGAGGCGGTCCCTTTTTGCGCTGCTGTTTTAACGAATCAGTCAGATAATATGCGGGAGAGCAGACATAGCGCATACTCCCATTTTTTCCCGGGAATACTTGGGCATGGGGTGATGGAATGGCGCAAGCGGATGTTCAAACCACAGCCGGTATCGAAACCTTGCTGGTCAAGCAAATAAAACTGAATATCGAACATCTCTATAAAATGGTTGGTCAAAGCCCTGATTATGTGATGCGGCACTACACACGAAGCGTCGATCCGAGCTTGACTGCGGCAGTTGTCTACAATGCCAATCTCTCTAATCGGCAAGCCATTGATGATGTGATTACGAATTTATTCGATGAGAGCAGGCCCTGCGATCAGGATCGAGGGGATCATTTCAATCCGCTGCACTGGGTGATGGCCCAGTCATCGCTGATCGGCAGCGCAGCCAAATCAATGGACTGGAGAACGGTCATTCGGGCCGTCGTGACGGGTGACCTGATTATTTTTGTAGAAGGCAGCAGCGAGGCTGTTATTGTATTTACGCAAGGGATGGAATGGCGAGCGATTTCTGAGCCGACGACCTAGGTGACCATTCGCGGGCCTAAGGACAGCTTTACGGAATCGTTCAGCACGAACATTTCCTTAATACGCCGCCGGGTTAAAAATGAGAACCTATGGCTTGTAATGTTTACGATCGGGGATTTGACGGAAACGGATGTCGCGGTGGTGTATATTAACGGGCTTGCCGACGAGAAAATTATTCAGGAGCTGCGGAAGCGGCTTAACGCCATTCGGGAGGACGGGGTTCTAGAATCCGGAACGATTGAAAAACATCTCATGGATTCGAGGTTTACGCCGTTTCCGACGATCTACGATACGGAGAGGCCCGATGGCGTCGTCGGACATTTAATGGACGGGACAGTTATGTTTAATGGCGATTGCAATGATCTATATTGTCTATCAAGGGATAGAAGCCATGACGCGGACAATCGTTACTTTTTTTATCGTCATGGTGGTTCTGGGGGTGCTCGGTAATTTATTCGTCATTTTCTCGGATATCATTGATGTGAACAACATGCTGCCCCTACTCGAAAATGGGTGGAAAACGGTCATTATCTCGATTCTGCTTACTTATTTCCTGCCCTATGCCGAGCTGGTCGTTATCATGATGTTTTATACGTATGTCGATACAAAAAAAACGGGCTCAGTGGTACGGATAGGGGTCATGGCCGCCATCTTCTCGGGACTGGTGCTAAGCTAAACGATGGCGCTTAACGCTTCGGTGCTTGGACCGGATCTGCTTAGCCGATCGACGATACCGTTTATGGCCACCACTTCGAAAATCAATATCGGGGATTTTATTCAGAAAATGGATGGCATATCGATATCAACGCTGGTCATCAGTTATTTTTTCAAAGCGGTGATCTATTTTTACGTGGCTGTCATGGCCGTGACCGATTTGTGGAAGCTGAAGGGGATACAGGTCATTGCGATTCCGCTTGGCATTATCATTTTGTTTTCCTCGATTATGGTTGCGGAAAATTCGGTAGAAAATTATATTGAAGGCTATATTATCAACCCTTACGTGGCTTTCCCTTTTCAGACGGCGATCCCGATCTTGCTGTTAATCGTTGCTTTGGTGCGGAAGAAGAAGCAAAGCGCCGCATGATGGCGGGGTTGAACATGCTTAGAATCAGCACCAATATGCTGAAAATTATCATCAAGTATTCCGGAGTCGAAAGCATAAGGAAATACGTGCCTAGACCAAGCCATGCTTCAAGATAAGTCATTCCGTCAAAGAGGTTCATGACGTAATCGTAAATTAAATTTGCTAGGGCATAACCGATAATAATGAGTGGCACCTTCATGGCAAGTCTCCTTTTTTTTGCTGTAACAGCTTGTCGTTATTGTGGCGGAATATGGACGGGAGTATGCGGCATATGTTCTAAACGGGGTACATGCATTTTTGAGAAAATTCCAATTTTGTGCTAAGGTTAAAGGATAGAATAAGATAAAATGGAGGTAGAGCTGTTGGCGAAAGTACATAAGGGGTTATCATCTTTAGAAATTTTCAAACGATTTATATTCATTACGATCGGCTCGGTTCTAATGGGCGTTGCCTTGGAATTGTTTCTAGTGCCCAATAACGTGATCGACGGAGGCATTGCCGGAATCTCGATTATGCTGGCGCATTTAACTTCGATTCCCCTAGGCGTGTTCTTGTTCGTAGTAAACGTACCGTTTCTAATTCTCGGTTATAAGCAAATAGGGAAAACCTTCGCGATCTCGACGTTGTATGGCATTATTGTCATGTCCGTTACAACGTCGCTGCTCCATCATGTTGAAGCATTCACGGAGGAGAAACTGCTGGCAGTATTGTTCGGCGGACTTATTCTGGGAGTGGGCGTCGGTCTTGCGATTCGATTCGGCGGATCGCTCGATGGCGTGGAGATTGTATCGATTCTCATTTCGAAGAAGCTGCGCATGCCGGTCGGACAGATTATCATGATTTTTAACGTGGTTATTTTTGTAGTCGCCGGTTTCGTCTTTGAGTGGGATTCGGCTATGTATTCGATGTTTACATACTATATCGCTATTAAATTGATCGACATCGTCGTGGAAGGTCTCGATGAATCCAAATCGGTTACGATTATTTCATCCGAATACGAAGAGATATCGCAAGCGATCATTGATCGGCTTGGCCGCACTACAACGTTGATTCAAGCCCGAGGCGGATACTCGAAGGATGAGACGCAAATGATCTATTGCGTGGTATCCCGTCTGGAGCTGGCTAAGCTAAAATCTATTGTGCAATCTATCGATGAGAATGCTTTTATTGCCATCGAGCATGTATCCGACGTCATGGGCGGCGGCTTCAGTAAGGGCAGCATTCACTAATTACTTATCAAAAAAATCCGGCAGCGTCTTAAAAGACGCGAAGCCGGATTTTTTTGTGCTTTTGCCAAGGAGGACGGCGGCAGCCGTTTGTATTTAAAGGCTTGTCGTTGCTGCCGCTTCGTCGGCTGACCGTGCTAAGCCTTTATCCTTAACCCCAAGCAGAAAGAGCAGTGCGATAACCATACCGCCCGATGAGAAATAAAATAATACCGAGTAGCCGAACAGATCAATCAAGGAGCCCATAAGCGGCGGCGAAGCAATAGCGGCGAGCGAGGATATTAGATAATAGATACCGGTGCGCGTACCGATGCTTTGCTCTTTTCCGAGTGAAACGATGAAGGGGTAGGAATTGATATTAATCATGGCCCAGCATATTCCGCCGGCTAGGAGCAGTGCCCGGAGCGGGAGCAGCGCGTCAACAAACGAAATAGCGGCGAAAATCACGACGAGACCGATGACGCCAAGGGTGATGATAAGCTTCTTGCCGAAGCGGTTGCCAAGCAGGCCGCTTGGAATGGCGGCAAGCACAAAGGCGAGCGAGAAGAAGGCAAGCGAGAAGGATGACTGCCCTTCGGTCAGCTGCAAATGATTTTTTCCATATAAGGTAAAGAAGGCTTCAACGCCTTGATAGGAAAGGAACCAGAAAAAAATCGCTCCAAGCAGAAAAATCGTTGGACGGGTCAGCTGTCCTTTAAAGGATATTTTGGTCTTCTCCTCGGTTACATTGTAGCCCATCGAATCGCGTTTTTCCTTAATCGTAACGAAGAGTATGACAAGACAGACCAGCGTTAATACGGATGCGGTAAGGAAGGGCAGTGAAGCATGCTTCACGTAAAGAAACGAGCCCCCGGCAAAAGCAATAATGGAGCCGATACCGCCCATGAAATTGATGATGCCGTTTGCTTGGGTCCGTTTGCTGTCAGGCGTGATATCCGGCATAAGCGCGACGGCAGGTGAACGGTACAGGCTCATCGACAGGTTCATCAAGACCATGAACAAGACTAAAGTAAGCAAACTGATATGCCACGGGATCAAAGCGCCAAACAGTGCGGCGAGAGGCATGCCGATAAGCAGGTAGGGCATTCTTTTGCCAAAACGGCTGTTCGTGCGGTCGCTGCGGCTGCCGATCCATGGCTGTAAGAATAATGCAAAGTAATTGTCGATCGTCATCATAAACCCGATAAGCGCGGTGCTTTTCAAAAAATTATCGAGGAAAAAAGGGACAAATGCGTTATACAGCGCCCATGTGATGCTGATGCTGAAGAAACCGAACCCGAGCAGCCATGTTTTTTTCACTCTGTGCTTGCTCCTCTCTTTGCCAGCATCTCCGCCAGGCGATCAGGATAATCGGTAATGATACCATTCACGCCGGCCTCGACAAGTCTCTCCATCTCGGCCATATTATTTACGGTAAAAGGATGATAGGCGATGCCGTGCGCGGACGCCTCTGCGACCCATTCCGGCGTTACCGCTAATTTATAGGCATGCAGCGCATCGGCTTGAAGAGATGCCGCATAATTCCAAGGACGATACAGTCCTTCCATGTACAAAACCCCTGTACGAATTTCAGGAGCAAGCTGCTTGCAAAGCGCAAGCGAGTAATGATTAAAGCTTGATAAAATAACGCGTTCTGTCATGCGGTAGGCACGAACCATTTGGATGACCTTCTCCTCGATCCCAGGATAGGGGAAAACACCGTTTTTGAGCTCAATATTGAGAACAATCCCGGTAGGCTTGAGCAGCTCCAGAAGCTGCTCAAGCGTAGGTATCCGCTGATCATGGAAGTCTGGAGCGAACCAGCTTCCAGCGTCTAGGGCTGCGAGCTCATCATAATCCGTATCCTTTACAAGCTTGTTTAAGCCTGCGGTTCTTGCCAAGGATTCATCATGAATGACGATAATTCGCCCGTCCTTGGTTAATTGAACATCGGTCTCGATACCTGTAGCGCCCAGTTCAAGCGCTTTCTGAAATGCAGCCAGTGTATTTTCCGGGGAGCAGCCGCTTGCGCCGCGGTGAGCGAAATTGATCACGTTTTTGATAAGGGTCACTCCTCTCTTTCTCAAGTTAAGCGAAGCGATAATAAATGAGCACGAAGGTGGCTAGCACAAATATAAAGTTGAGCGATACGAATATCATCTGGTCAATCACCGTGCGGTGCATCGAGACAGGCGGCTTATAGAAGCTGGCGCCTTCGATAATGAACAGGATCAGCACGATGTGGATCATGAAATGCCCCGTAAGCTCACTCATGCCAAACAGCATCGTGGTAGATATGAAAATAAGCGTCAACACGACGGATAGCAGTCGGTTCAATATGCCGACGACAAGCAAATAACCGACAACAAATTCGATGAAGCCTGCCATGACAATGAACAACGCCGGCTCGAAGCCGAACGTCGGCACGTTATGGTTCGTGATAATATCCTCGGCCATTGCGGGATAGATCCATTTTTCCACGGCCACCCAGCATAGCGATAGCCCGGTTCCTAAGTAGAGAAGCGGGAAGCCCCATTTGGATTCCTTGGTCCTCTCAAGGAGAAGAACGCCGATAATGGCTAGATAAAAGCCGTAATCGAGCATATGGAACAGTCCGGCTTCGATGCTCGTGTCAATAAACAAGACAAGCATGGCAAGCGCACCTATCTTAGTCGCATAATGCTGCGGAATAAGCAGAAGTGCGATTGCTGTCCACATGAGGATGGTTTGCCAGCCGCTTGTAAGCTCGAACTCAAGCGCGAAGCGCGTTCCCGAAGCTGCTTGAATAAGCAGTGATGCGGCAGTACCGTATTTGAGGATCGGCAAGGAATATTTTCTAAGCTTATCAAGCTCGCTGTCAATTCGGGTAGAGAGCTTTGATTTAGAAAGCGCGGGCAGCAGCTGGGTCAAGACCGCCAGCAGAACCGCGACAAACACAGCCAGTGTCATGAAAAAAGGAGAGAGCACAGCGGCAATCGGTACTTTCTCTGCAACGACGTCTGTGAACCATTTGACATGTGCATAATAATCCATAAGCTGCTATTCCTCCGATTAGATGTTATTTACAGTTGTTTACGAGGATCGTAGCATATTGCCCTCCATAATAAAAGTGTCAGGAATGGAATAAAAACACAAAACAAGTGTAAACGGCTGTTGCCGTCCTTGGCGGCAAAAGATCGTTTCGCGGTGAAATATAAGCTTATTTATAAATGTGAAACTTATAAATTCTTATATTTTAAAAAAAGGTATTTACATACCCCATGGGGGTATGATAAGCTGATCTCAGAAACATATACCCCATGGAGGTATGTCGAATGAACAAAAGCGCAATAAACAAGGGGGAGCACGAGCATTCTTCCGAAGAATGCTGTGATTCAGCAGCTCCTCGCAAGAGCCATCACTCCGATCAGATGAAGGATAATTTAACGAAACGCCTAAATCGAATTGAAGGGCAAATTCGAGGCGTAAAGGCCATGATCGAGAAGGATACGTATTGCGATGATGTGCTTAATCAGATCGCAGCTGCGCAATCTGCTCTGAATAGCGTAGGAAAGCTGCTGCTTGAGGGACATATGAAAAGCTGCGTCGTCGAACGTATTCAAGCCGGCGAGAGCGAAGTGATTGATGAATTGCTGGTTACGGTTAACAAATTAATGAAATAGTCGGAGAGGGGAATAATAAAATGGCAAATGTAGTATTGAAAGTAGAGGGCATGACTTGCGGGCACTGCGTAAGTGCAGTTGAGAAAGCAGTAGGCAATACGGGTGCTGTAGGCAAGGTTGATTTGGCGGGTAAGAAGGTATCGGTCGAGTTTGACGAAAGCAAAGTAACGCTAGAAGCCGTCAAAGCAGCCATCGAAGATCAAGGCTACGATGTTGTTTAAGGTTTTGGCAAAGCTTAATGAAGAAGAATCAAGCAGAGGCTGAGCTAAGCCTCTCTTTTTTTACAAAATTATATACCCCATGAGGGTATAGTGCCGGTAGGTGAGCATGCATGGAAAAAGCGTAAACGACCATTCAAATTACAGGGATGACCTGCGCGGCCTGCGCCAATCGGATTGAGAAGGGTCTCAATCGGATGGAGGGTGTCCGAAGCTAATGTGAATTTGGCGCTGGAGCGGGGCGAGACATCATTATTATTTTCAAGCTAATACACATTTGCGAACTTCCGCAGGTCAGAAATTTCAGTTATGAGGTGAGAATTTAAGACGATAGATTGTATGTTCAAAAAAGTTGGACATATCACGTAGGAATACACCGATAGGAGATGCAGGAGGAAAGAGTTAAAAGTACCTTAGCCTTGAGAAGGCAGCAAAGTGGTTTGTAATAATGATATCGAATAAACAACAAAAAGAGCATTTTCATAATAAGAAAACGCTCTTTTTGTTATGTGAAGAGTCAAATAGACGGACTCGATGATTTCACCACACCTGAGTTATCTTCTAACCAAATGTCCTGAATGACTTTTGCTAATACTTCGATTGTATGATAACTTTCGTCCAAACTATTTTCAACTCCGCCAATTTCAATTAAAGCACTATTGCTTGAGAGTGATTGATTGTACTCGCCGTTTCCGCTATTTTTATCCTTTTGATAAATTCCTTTTGATAGATTAGGAACTATTTTATTTAAGCCTTCCTGAATACGGTTTGCAAATTCCATATTTTCCTTCCAATTTGGATGATTGATTCCTACCACAAAATAAACTTGTGCAAAGTTCTTGTTTTTATGGGTTATGGTTGTTTTTTCGCGCCCTTGAGAATCTCTATGCAGATCAAGCAGATATTTCACATTTTGGTGCATTTTCAGCTCTTGATTAATTGTTGTTTTTGAATATGAATAAGACTTAGCATAATTGAAATTAGTAATACGAGATGGATAATCTATTTTTGAATGAAGTACAGGGATTTTACTTGATGACAATTTCAATTTGTTTTGAAGATATCTTCCTAGTAATGTTACATTTATTTTACTGTCAAAAGCTCTATCGGGATCCTTGATATTTTCTAATTCAGGTATCCAGGATTCTCGATTATGAGAATGGTAGATAATAATTTGCGGGGGGTTACCAGTGGAAATGGCGGGAATAGTCCCCTTTTTCAACTGTGTAGGTACCTGTTTATTAACTGAGTTAGTTTTATCATCTTCATTAAAGCTATCATTTATATTCATTACTTCTTCACGGGGGTGGATATGTTCTTCTAAAGAATGATTTGAGTCTGTTGTCATCATTAATCCATTGGTTACAATAAATGTACAAGAAAATAAAAATGCAAATAATACTAAAGCTGATCGTACACTCAACATCATTCCCCCTTCTCTATTATTATGAATCACATATTAATAGATTATGAGAGGAGAAAAGAAAGTAGAACTTGATGATAATTGTTATGATAATAACTCATAATAAAAATAAGCTATATAGGAGGCATTATGAGTAAAATATTGGTTGTGGAAGATGAGGAGAAAATTCGTGAAGTGATAATCGCCTACTTGTTAAAAGCAGGGTATGAGACTTATGAGGCCGGTGATGGCCAATCTGCCCTACATAAAATAAACAGTAACCACGTAGACTTAATACTTCTTGATTTGATGCTTCCTGATATGAGTGGCGAGACCTTATGTAATAAAATTCGTGCATTTAATCCTGTACCCATTATTATGTTGACGGCTAAATCATCTATGAATCATCGTATACATGGTCTGTCGATTGGCGCAGATGATTATATCGTTAAACCTTTTGATCCACATGAGTTAATAGCTCGAGTTCGCGCCGTTTTGCGTCGTACGAATCAACAGGAATTGCTTGCAGATCGTATGGAATATGCAAAAGGACACTTAATTGTGGATAGTAACGCACAGCAAGTCTTTATCAATCAGGTTCCTGTAAATTTAACACCAAATGAATATAAGCTGCTTATCGTTATAGCTAGAAATCCAGAAAGAACGTTCACGCGAGACGAATTGATTGAAAAAATCATGGGTATAGATTTTGATGGAGATACCCGAACCATTGATCAGCATGTAAAAAATTTGCGTCAGAAGATTGAAGAAGATCCGAAAAACCCAATATATATTCAAACCGTATTTGGGGTAGGATATCGTTTTCATGGAGGGATAAAATGAATAAATCTCTTTCCTTTCGATTAAGCATTTTGCTGATTTTTTATACGGCTGCAATTTTAATTATCGCATCCTTTGCCATCATTAATGCTACACATTACCATTTTCAATTATATGGTGATGAAATGGCACACGAAAAAAATGCAACTGCTCTACTAAACACACATTTGGAACAAGCAATCATTCAATCTATTGGTTGGACGATAGCGGGCGCGTTAGTTATATCACTAATTCTTAGTATTTATATTGCTAAAAAAATTTCAGCTCCATTAATACGCATGAAGCGGTTGACGATAGTAATGGCAAGAGGAAAAAGAGATGTTCGTTTACCTTTAAAAGGTAAACCAAAGGATGAAGTTGATGAACTGGCAGCCTCAATTAATCACTTGGCCGAACAACTTCAACAACAGGAACATTTACGAGTGACTATGACAGAAAACATTGCTCATGAACTACGAACACCTTTAACTACCCTTAACAGTTACTTGTCGGCTATTCAAGATGGAATATGGGAAGCCACACCAGAGCGAATACAATCAAGTAGGGAAGAAATTGATCGAATGGTACAGTTAGTTAACGGTCTGGAAGAGCTACATACTCTCACTTCTCCAGAATTCCATCTTTCCTTAAGGGACGTCCATCTGATGAAGACGATTGAGCAAGTTTTCGCATTAATGGAGCCTTCTTTTTCTGAAAAAGGAATATCGTTGAAAAAAGGGAATATTCCCGATATTACCATTCATGCGGATGAAAATCGGTTAAAACAAATTTGGACTAATCTTTTATCAAATGCACTTAAATTTTCCCCAGAAGGCGGCAAAGTGCTCATAAGCGGTCAACTACAGGATGAAGGTGTAGAGATAACCGTAGGAGATACAGGTATTGGTATACCAAATAATGAAATTCCGTATGTATTCGATCGTTTCTATAAAGTGGATAAATCTAGGAACCGACAACCCGGAGGCGGTGGTCTAGGGCTGGCAATCACTAAAACCCTTGTCGAACGTCATGGCGGACAGATTTGGGCAGAAAGTAATCAGGGTACGCAATTTCATGTATACTTGCCGAAAAAAGAACGGGGAGAAAATCATGAACCATAGAGTTTAAAAGAAGAATAGCGATCTTAATGTTAGCCATCAGTTTGCCTGCAACCGCATTATTACAGGATGTCGAAGCTGCATCTTCTATAGAAGCCAAAAGAAATAAGGTTGTCCAAACGGCACTATCTCTGCAAAATAAAGTCGAGTATGTGAACTGGAGACAAAGACAAGAAATCCGTGCACCCTATAAAACAGACTGTTCCGGCTTCACATATCTTGCGTACAGACTTGCAAATGTCGGTTTAAAGCTTGTTAATAAAGATGATGACGGTCAAGCTAAAGTAGGTCAGAAGGTTTTTGGGGGCAACTTTAAAATAGGTGACTTGATTTTCTTTTGGCTCGACAGCAGCGACAAGAAGAATGTCGGTCATGTTGGAATCTACATTGGCGATGGAAAAATGATTCACAACATTACCGCCAAGAGAGCAAAAAAAGATCACCATACCCGCATGGCGGGATTAGGGGTGATCTTTTTTCTGGATTATTTTCGTAATATAGGAGAGGGCGCTAAGGCTCCCTTTACTCCGGCATATTGCCGGCATTAGGATCGTTGACGAAGGTACTTTTAAAATCGGAATAGTTTAATTCAGTCATCATACCTGCTGAAGCATGGTGCAGGTCATGGCAGTGAAACATCCAATTTCCCGGATTATCAGCTTCAAAGGCGACAATAGCCTCTTCGCCAGGTTTTAAGTTGATTGTATCTTTTACAATAGGCGAACCGGTAACGGGCTGTCCGTTTTTACTTAATACTTGGAAAAAGTGACCATGAAGATGCATGGGATGATCATCCGTTGAAGATGTGTTTACTAAGCGAACTTTTACGGTATCTCCTGTTTTTACCGAAAGAGCTTCTGTTTCAGGAAAGATATCGCCGTTAATGGTATAGACCTCTTCGCCATCTCTTTTTTCAGTACCTAGTTTCATTGTATATTCCATATCGTATTTTTGATCTAAAGTGAACTTCATGCTTGAAGCTTTTCCATACTGAGTTAAATCAAGAGAAGGGAGTTGTTCGTTTTGATTGGCTTTATCGCTGCTGTTGCTTTGTTCCTCATAGTTAATTTTTATCTTCATATCGGTTATCCTTGAATCGGATCCGTGTTCCTCTAAATACCACTGACCGGGATTATTCGCTTCGAATTCAATATCATACCGCTCGCCGGGTGCAAGGGTAATTAATTGGTCTTTTAAAACAGCAGGATTTTGAACAGGCTGTCCGTCAGTCGTCATTACTTTAAACTCATGGCCATGTAAGTGAAGCTGGTGGGAAATATAGCCTGCATTAATTAGACGAATCCGAACCTTTTCGCCTTCCTTTACGAGGAGAGGTTCAATTCCGCTTCCTGTTTTACCGTTTATAGTGAACAGGTCATACATACTCATATCATGCCCCTGCATGTCATCCGTACCCGTTTGCTCCGTTTCATCCATCTCCATATCTCCATGATTCATTCCAGCCATATCCTCTTCAGAAGATGACGACTTATTCATGTTCATGGTACCGGAGCTCATCCATTCGTCCAATACCAAAGTATAATCTCGATCGACTTTTTCAGACGGATCTTCAACGATGAAGCTGCCATACAAGCCCATATCCAGTTGATTAACGCTATCTTGGTGAGAGTGATACCAGTAGGTTCCAGGTACATCGGTCTTAAATTTATACTCAAAGGACTCTCCTGGCTGAACGGCATTTTGAGTTACGCCTGGTATTCCGTCCATGCTATTCGGAACGGGAACACCATGCCAATGGATAGAGGTTGGAACGTCGAGCTTATTCGTTAAAGTAATCCGGACAGTTTCTCCTTTTTTAACCCGAATTTGAGGGCCGGGGACCGTATTGTTATAGCTCCATACAGTGAGTTTTTTGCCGTTGCCTGTATCCAATTGGGACGGTGCAGCTGTTAATGCAATATCGGGTCCAGTTAGTATGGATGGAGCATCACTAGTTGTTTCTACTGTACCTGAATTATTGCTTTGTTCATTTTTGTCGCTATCCGACCCCATATTCATTTTAGTGTGGTCCATTCCCCCTATAGAACCGCTTGATGTGCAGGCTGACAGTACCAGGGCCAATGTAATGACCACAGTAATCATTTTTAATCGATTTGTTCTCACGATATAATACCTCCTTTTATTACGTTTTATCTTAGCAAGTACTTATGAAGATCTAGTGTAGGAGGAATTACAGATCTAAAAAAGCTTACTCGACAATCCTTTCAAATGAGAATTTCCTAATATTTATTGCTGTTGCATGTTCTACCAGGGATTAAAGCTAATATTGAACTCTTATTTATTGACATTAATTTTTTTTAATTTTCTAAAAGAAGGAAATGAACGGACAAAAAAGAACTTAGAATAGCGAAGAATGACAAAATAGAAATGAATTTGCCGAATTCCTTTTAAGGAAACGGGGGATCCACTCGGGTGAATTAATCTGTCTTTCAAGGATTATAGGGAAACCTTCTTCCGAACCCTTAGCTAACCTCGTAGGCATCGAAGGGAGAAAGTTTTTTTGAAGAAAATATTTGCAGCTTTGTTGGTGAGTGTCATGTGCTTTACGTTTGCAGGGAGTGTATTTGCTAATGGGATGAATGTTAAACATTCTGTCGATGAGGTAGTTGGAACTCCTTACCAATGGGGAGGAACGACTGTAAAGGGTTTTGATTGCTCCGGATTTATCTTGTACATATTTAATCAGTATAATGTGAAGCTTCCAAGAACTTCAAAAGCACAAGCACAAGAAGGAACGAAAGTCGTTCAAGATGATTTGAAGCCTGGTGATCTTGTTTTTTTTAATACAAATGGTCGAGATATTTCGCATGCCGGTATATTCATAGGCAACGGACAGTTCGCTCATGCCTCTAGTAGTAAAGGTGTGCGCATCAGTAAACTGTCTGAAGACTATTGGGAGAAAAGATATGTTACAGCTCGCCGTGTTGTATCCGAAGAAGTAAATGCAGAAATGATGAATAAAGAACATTAAAATAAACATAGAAGAACAAGCCCATGTTTTGTAAAATGTGAGCTTGTTCTTTTTATTGTATATAACATCAAACTCAACAATTGATGGCAGAGCTGAGAATACGGGTATAGGTTTCTAAAATTGGATAATATATGAAATTTAATCACTATTATCTGTAGTATAATCATGAATGAATTAGTGAGGAGAATTACAGGTAAATAGTGTTGAGAAGCTGTTCTTTATTCGTAGGAGCTCTGTTCCTAATGTGTTGTATTTTCAAGAATGTTGGTCAAACATTTCAGATCATTCCATGGAGATGAGGTAAGCTTATAAAGACAAGCGGAAAGGAATATTTCTTTGAAAATAAACAAATGGATGTTTGCATCTTTTGCTGAATAGTCTGGGAACAGCATTGGTGAAGAGAAATACTTCATTTCGACGAATGCATGAATTTATTAAACATCTTGGGCGTTGTTAATTGCACGCATTATTCCTATTATGCCTGCATCACTTATCAATTTGTATGCAGGCGTCTTTGGCTTGCCATTTAAAATATTTATATTGTCGACTCTCCTTGGCAAAATTCCCGTTATGATTGTCTTTGCATATGTTGGTGCCAATATGCACTCAGGTTCCACAGAATGGATTATTGTGGTCGTTATTTATTCACTATTTTTGCTTATGGTTTATCTATTGTATCAATTACATTACAAAAGAAAATAAATAATAGAGGTATAGCTATTATGAAAAATAAGAATGTATTTCTGGGAATAATAATATGCGTAATAATAGTCAGCTTTTTACTGCTAAATTCAGAAAAAACAAGTGATACAAAACTTGGAGTTAAGAAACCAGTAACGATGCAAGGAACAATAACCATTCTTAATACGGATGCCATTACCCAGTTGCCGATTAAAAATACTATATATACCTTTAGAAATGAGGTATCTGGAGAAATTACTGAAATTATGACAGATGCCGAAGGCAAGGCAAAATCAAGTTTACTTGATTATGGAACCAGATATCTTATCAAGCAGAAGCAGATTGAGTTTCCATACAAGCGAAGCGATGCAGAATTGTTTGTTGAAGTGAATGAATTTTCTCAGGAATTTGAAAGCACAAACCAGTTGCTTGAACATGTGAAGGAAGTAGAGAGAGTTTCTGAGGACGGTCAAATAAAGATTTCTAAGGTATATATGGATGTAGAAGAACTCATGCAGAAACCTGAACTGCCGAACGGCTGTGAAATCGTCTCATTGACAGCTGTGCTTAATTATTATGGTTATGAGGTCTCAAAAACGGAGATGGCTGATAAATACTTGCCGAAGCAGCCGTTTACAATAAAGGCTAATAAATTATATGGTCCAGATCCTTATAAAGCTTATGCTGGTAACCCTCGTGATTTAAAAGGTGCTTTTTTTAGTTATGCACCTCCTATCGTAAAAGCTGCAAAGTTATATTTAGATGCTGTGGGTGACAGTAAACGTGTAGCTGATGTCAGTGGTAGTTCGAGAGAACAAATTATTGAATATCTTAACAAAGGAATCCCGGTTGTTGTATGGACGACACTTGATTTATCTAAGCCGAAAATGAATGCTGCTTGGTATTTTAACGATACAGGCGATTATTTCCCTGCACCAGTTAACCTGCATGTCGTCGTATTAAACGGATATGAAGACAATCTTGTACATGTAATGAATCCATTAAAAGGACAAGTGACTTATAATGCAGATACATTTTTTAAAAGCTACGATGAGATGGGGAGTCATGCTTTAATCGTTAGCAACACATTATTTTCAGAGAGATCCTTGTGAATAGGATGTCTCTTTTTTTATTTTCATAACATATTTGTAGATTATAAGGAGAAAGAGAAAGAAAACTGTAATGAAGCTATCACATTCATTCCTAATAATCCTTGTAACATGAAATAGGTAGATACCGCCAATCGCTTAGGCATACGAATGAATAGATTATCGTATTTACTAGGAGTCATAAATGGCAGTTGTAGTTATCAGATAGAATAGAGGGATGGAAGATGTGCGGGTTTACAGGTTTTATAGGGGAAACTGACCTTTCACTTGATGTTTTGAGCAGTATGATGGATAAGATTATTCATCGGGGTCCGGATTCCTCAGGCTATTTTGTCGAACATATAGCCGCGCTCGGATTTCGCCGGCTCAGTATCATTGACCTGGACGCAGGTAGTCAACCCATGTTCAATGAGGATGAATCTTTGGTGTTGATTTTCAACGGGGAGATTTATAATTTTCTAGAATTGCGCGGAGAGCTTGAACGAAAAGGGCATGTGTTTAAAACGCATACGGATAGTGAAGTCATTTTACATGGGTATGAAGAGTATGGGCAAAATATCACGCAAAAGCTAAGAGGAATGTTCGCTTTTGTCATATGGAACCGGCATACGAATGAGCTTTTTTCGGCACGAGATATGTTTGGAATAAAACCTTTTTATTATGCTAATATGAACGGTACACTACTGTTTGGTTCCGAAATTAAAAGCTTTTTAAGTCATCCCTCATTTGTGAAAGAATTAAATAAAGAGGCCTTAAAGCCATATTTGACATTTCAGTATCCAGTACTAAATGAGACGTTTTTTAAGGGCGTTTATAAATTACCGGCAGCTCATTATATGACCTATAAGAAAGGCTGCTTAACTATAGAGCGCTATTGGAATCCGGAGTTTAGTCCTTCTGAAAGACCTTTGGATGACATTGTTAATGAGATTGATACGGTTGTTCGAGAATCAATACATGCTCATAAAATCAGTGATGTAAAGGTGGGTTCATTCTTATCCAGCGGGGTCGATTCTAGCTACGTGGCTTCGGTTCTACAGCCGGATAAAACATTTACCGTAGGCTTTAATGACCAGAATTTTTCCGAGATCGATCATGCAAAAGCATTGTCGGATGAACTTGGAATTGAAAATATAAGTAAAATACTAGATTCAGATCTTTGTTTTGAAAAGTTAGACGAAATTCAATATATGATGGATGAGCCACATTCAAATCCATCTATTGTTCCACTGTACTTCCTAGCCGAGCTAGCTAGTAAAGACGTTACGGTTATTCTTTCCGGTGAAGGTGCAGATGAACTGTTTGGCGGTTATGCTGGTTATGAAACCTCCCCATTTGAAAATAAAATCAAAATGCTTCCTCACATGATACGAAAGCCACTTGGCATGATCGCTAAAAGGATGCCTGAGATGAGGGGCAAGAATCTATTAATCAAAGGCACTCGACCAGTTGAAGAATGGTTTATTGGTCAAGCAAATATTTTTACTGAAAGAGAAGCCGTTAATGTACTAAATGAACCTTATAGAAATGGGCCTTCGGTGAAAGACATACTATCACCGGCGTACAGCCAAGTGAAGCATGCAGATGATGTCACGAAAATGCAGATTTTAGACTTACATCATTGGTTAGTAGATGATATCCTCCTTAAAGCAGACAAGATGAGCATGGCTCATTCGATCGAGCTTCGAGTTCCTTTCCTTGATAAAAAAGTAATGGTGACAGCATCTAAAATCCCAACCAAATACCGGGTTAATGAGCTTGACTCAAAATATGCGTTTCGCTTAGCTGCCAAACGCTCACTTCCAGAAGAATCGGCAAAAAGAAAAAAAATCGGATTTCCGGTACCCATTCGAAACTGGATCAGAGAGAAAAAATATTATGATCAAATTGCGGCAGCCTTTAGTAGCCACGCTGCAGCTCAATTTTTTGATAAAGATGTGATCCTTAAGCTTCTTGACGATCATGCGGTAGGAAAAGCTAATCATGCTCGGAAGGTTTGGACGATTTATATGTTCTTGGTGTGGTATAAGCAATATTTTAACTAAGAACGATTAAAAGTTATCCGAGTATTGAATGCGATTGTGAAAATATTACTGAAAAAATCAAGAATCGAAAAGTTGAAAAACGATAAAGTCCCGAACATAATCCAAATATTCGGGACTTTTTTATATTTAGATTAGAATTTGATCATAATAAAGAAATCTTCACGATTTCCTCAAAAACAGCATGTACACTAAAATTAATATAATGCTATTCATTCGGATGAAAAGAGGAACACATTATGAATTTACTGACGTTGACACATAACCTCTTGATTAAAGAGTTCGATGGAGATCCTGATATAGAAATAACGAACATTGAAATTGATTCAAGGAAAATTAGTACAGGGGGACTGTTCATTTGCTTACGAGGTCACAACAGCGATGGACATGATTTTGTGAGAGAGGCCATAAAGAATGGCGCTGCTGCTATAGTAACTGAAAAATTACTTAGTGAAATTCCGCAAAACGTTACTTTGGTAAAAGTTCCTGATTCACAAAGGGTTCTCCCAATTCTTGCAAGCAATTTTTATCATAACCCATCACAAAAATTACAGTTAATTGGAGTTACGGGTACGAACGGTAAAACAACAACCGTACACATGATTGATAAAATATTGAATGATAATGAAAAGAGATGTGGTTTAATCGGAACACTTGGCATGAAAATTGGTGATTACTATGAGGAAACGATAAATACAACTCCTGATTCTTTGGATATGAATCGTCATTTTCAAAAAATTATTGAAGATAAGGGTCAATATGCTGTACTTGAGGTATCCTCACATGGATTGGAAATGGCCAGGGTTAGAGGATGTGATTTTAAAACGGTTATATTTACCAATTTATCGCATGACCATTTGGATTTTCATCCGGATATAGATAGTTACAAAAAATCGAAAGAATTATTATTTTCTCAATTAGGTAATGCATCTGATGCTATGAGTAAGACAGCAGTTTTAAATGGGGATGATGAAGCTTCGGATTATTATGCTAACAGAACTGCAGCGCAGATTTTAACTTATGGCATTGAAAGAGATGCACATATTATGGCTAAAAATGTGGTTACAACTTGGGAGGGGACACACTTTACAGTTGTTACGCCTTGGGGTAGCCTGCCATTCTATATAAATACACCTGGAATATATAACGTCTATAATGCACTTGCAGCCATTTCAGCATGCTTGATCGAAAACATACCACTTGATCAAATTAAGAATAGCTTAGAGGCGTTTCAAGGGGTTAAAGGGAGATTTCAAAATATCTGGGCAGGTCAAAAGTTTCGAGCTGTTGTAGATTATGCTCACAATCCAAATGGTTTATCTGCTGTATTAAAAACGGCAAGGGAAATCACAGCAGGAAGACTTATCTGCGTGATGGGCAGCCGCGGAAATCGTGATCGATTGAAGCGACCCATTATGGCAAGCATAGCTGCAACATATTCGGATGTGGTTATTTTCACGTCTGATAATTCGTATGCTGAAAATTTGGAACAGATACTGACTGATATGATAAAGGGACTAGAAACAAACCCAAACAAGCCATATGAAATCGTAATGAATCGCAAGCAGGCCATAAGACAAGCTCTGGAGACCGCTAAGGATGATGACTGTATTATCATCACTGGCAGAGGGCATGAGACAAAGCAAGTAAACGGGGATTGTATAGAGTTATTTAGTGATGAAGATGTAGTAAGAGAGTTTTTGCTAAGTTTAAGATAATATAATGAACATAAAGAGGAGTATCATAAAAGTTTTTCGTTAATGGTTGCAGTCAGAAGGAATTAGTTAATTTGAATAATGTATATTAGCAATCAGATGCCTCGAAAGGCATCTGTCTTGCAAGCCATTTATCATTTAACGTTTTGAGTAGTTTCTTTTATTAATAATGGAAGACTGATTTGAAAAGTGGTGCCTACTCCGAGAATGCTTTCAACTTCTATATGCCCTTGGTGCAGTTCAATGATTTCCTTACAAATGGCAAGCCCAAGGCCAGCTCCACCAGAAGCCCGAGAACGGGATTTGTCTACTCGGTAAAGTCGTTCCCAAATTAGCGGTATTTCTTCTTGCGGTATGCCGACTCCGCTGTCATTCACTTTGATATATCCGGATTCATTTTCTTTATAGACCAAGATTGAAATTGTGCCTCCCGGAGCAGTATAACTTTTAGCATTCTCAAGCAGGTTTATAATAACCTGTTGTAATCGTCTTTCATCGCCATTGACGAATAATGGTACAGCAGAAGGGGTGTAGGTGAGTATAACCTCATTTTGTTTAATTGGTATCTCCATTAGATTAAGGGCATTTAAAATAATTTTATCCAAAGAAAGTCGATTAAATGTAAGCGAAAAAGATTTCTGCTCCAGGCTAGCCAGATCAAATAAATCCTGAACGAGTCGCTGAAGATGTACACTTTGATTGAATAATATTTTCAAATACTGTTGCTGCTCCTGTTCGCTTTGAGCTAATCCATTTAGTAAAATCTCGGAATAACCTTTCATATAAGTTATAGGTGTTCTTAATTCATGTGAAATATCAGCCAAAAATTGATTGCGTTGCTGCTTGAAAAATTGAATATTAGTTGACATTCGGTTAATTGAGCTAGCCAATTGTGCTATCTCATCTGAGCCCTGCGTATCTAGTTTGATATCGTGTTTCCCTTCTGATATTCGATTCGTTAAACGAATCATGTTCAGGAGAGGGTGGACAATCTTGCCTGTTACAAACAGTGTGGTGAAAATTCCCAACAAAATAATGATAATCGTTACTCCAACGAAAGTAGTTCTTAACGTTTGTACAGCAGTTTGTATTGGCTTGGTAGGACTGAACATAATGATTTGACCAATAATATTACCACCGGAAGTGACAGGTGCTTGAGTTATAAAATAAGACTCATTTTTCCAATCTGAAGCAAGTACTGGACCATGTGATTTCGTATCGTGTGAAAGAACATCTTTTAAATCATCTACATTTAGCTTATCGATTCCTTGGGTTTGTCCTATGATTTTTTTCGTTTTATCCAAAATAATAAGCATGTTGTCAGTTGCATTTTCTATTCGAATGATATGTCCAATGGTACTTTCATTAAAGTGATCATTCAATACAGAGGCGTAACTATCACTTCGCATGATTTGTTCATCAATGACGTCATCTGTATAAAACCGAATGAACAGTGAATAGAGAATAATTTCAATGCAAAAGATGAGCACCATTACAAAAACGATTAGAAACGCTCCTAGCTTAAAGGCAATGCCGTTTAATTTAATTGTTTTCATTGCATATATACCCAGTTCCCCATATGGTTTTAATAACTTTATGACCATCCATACCAACATCAATTAGTTTATTTCTTATGTTTTTAATATGTGTGTCCACGGTACGGTCATCAGTTACCTGGCTTGTTCCCCAGAGCAATTCAAGTACGTCTTCGCGGTGAAATAGTCTACCTTTGTTAGATAAAAATAACCGGAGAATAGCGAATTCTTTGGGTGTAAATGCAAGTTTGTGCTCGCTATAAAAGACCTGATGTAACGGAACATTCATCTTTAATTGATGGAAATTTAGAATGGTTTTTAAATGAGCGGGGTTTTCAACAACTGCTGCTGTATTGTCGAATTGCTGAAAATGAACCCGCCGAAATATGGATTCCAAGCGAGCTAACAGCTCATTCTGCTCGAAAGGTTTCGTTATATAATCATCTGCGCCAAGTTTCAGACCGATAACCTTATCAATCATTTCATCACGAGCAGTAAGCATAATGATGGGAATGGTCGACCAGTTCCTAATGGATTTACAAACATCAAAACCATCCATTTCCGGCATCATTAAATCCAAAACTACTAAGTCAAAGTTATTGTTTTTAAGTTTTTCTAAGGCCTGCTTTCCATTGGCTGCGGAATCTGTTTGATAACCATCGGCCTGCAAATAAAGCTGAAGCAAGTGACGCATTGGTGCTTCATCGTCAACAATTAAAATTAATCTATTTTTATTGATACCGTTTTTCATATTGAGTACCTCCTTGTACATCATTATTTTACCCCTAAATTTTGAAGAATAAGTGAAGATGTATAGAAGGGTTTAAAATCCATGAAAGAAAAAGGAATTTATAACTTATGAAGTCTTTTATCGGAATAGTTCTTGTTCTAGGAACAATTATATCTTGTAGCATCTTTTTAATTGAGGTAACTTCTGGAAGTGTAACTCCGAAGGGAGTGTCTTTCAGATCCATTTGGTCATTTTTTAGCTTCATATTGTTGGGTTTCACCTTGTTGTATTATCATCTGCACATTAAAATGAATCGTTATCGATAAACTAATTGTATGAATCTTGGTCGGTTATCTGAGGATTACTAGCATTTCTACACGAGATCTTCAAATGTATGAGTTAAACTTATCGTATCCGAACCTTATGTATGGTTTGGGGATAAGTGGAGACACTTGAAAATGTCTTTTTTATATAGGATTAGGGGGTATTTATTTCTGAAAAAAATCATGATTCTAACGTTAGCAATAATACTTTCCATCGGGACTGCTGCATGTTCAAAAAAAGCGACTGAAAAGTCAAATGGTTCTGAGCACGTGGATATGACTTTTATGCACATTCATGGTTTAGGTTATTCCACAGATGGTAAACAGCTCTTCATCCCGGTTCACAACGGATTAAACGTATATGCGGATGGTGTGTGGAGCGAAGGTTTAGGGGAGAAGCACGATTATATGGGTTTCACAGCGGCAGATAACGGATTCTACAGCAGTGGCCATCCGGCTGCTGGATCGACATACAAAAACCCATTAGGTTTAATAAAAAGCACGAATGAGGGAAAATCGATTACGGTTTTGGCTCTCGAGGGAGAAGTCGATCTGCATGGCATGACCGTTGGTTACCGAACACATACGATATATGTGCTGAATCCGCAGCCTAACTCTAAGATGAAACAACCTGGGTTATATTACAGCCAAGATGAAGGGCAGACATGGACGAGTAGTCCTATGACAGGTATCCAAGGAGAGATAACAGCGATTAATGCACATCCTGACGAGAGATCCATTGTCGTTATTGGCACAACAGACGGCGCTTTTATTTCATATGATTACGGTCAATCGTTAACCGCCTTGGCTTCAGATCATCCGGTCACAGCTTTGGCTTTTACGAATTCAGGTGATGTGCTGATTGCTTCTTCTAAGCCTGAAGCTTCACTTGTTAGTGTCAATATTGAGACAAAGACAACGGTTGTTATGAAAACGCCAAGCAGTGATGTCATCTCTTATGTAGCCCAGAACCCCACTAAATCCGATGAATTGGCAATTGCAACTGAACAGAAGGATATCTACATCTCGACAGATAGCGGCGCTACATGGAAGGAAATCGCTAAAAAAGGCGATATTTATGAATAAAATACTTGTCTAGAAAATGTTCTAAACTAACTCATTATAACTTAGGAGAGTGTTTTGAAAATGAAAAAACAGTTGGCATTACTCGGTGTAGCAACAATGATTGCTTTAAGTGGATGTGGAAAAAACACAACTAATGAGATTCCAACAAACAACAGTCAGAATGGAAACTCTACAGAAACAAATCATTCAGATATGAACCACTCCACGACAGGTGAAGTGCCCAAAGGGTTAAAAGAAGCAAACAATCCAACCTACAAAGTTGGAAGTCAAGCGGTTATTAATGCAGACCACATGGAAGGGATGAACGGTGCTACTGCAACTATAGTGGGAGCTTATACTACGACAGTTTATTCCGTATCGTATACTCCAACGTCAGGTGGCGAGAAAGTGACAAACCATAAGTGGGTTATTCATGAAGAAATAAAAGATGCCAGCGGAAAAGCTTATGAACCGGGAGAAGAAGTTGTCTTACAGGCTGACCATATGAAGGGAATGAATGGAGCAACTGCTACGATTGATTCAGCTGAGCAAACAACGGTGTACATGGCGGATTATACGCCGTCTACAGGCGGTGAAAAAGTTAAAAATCATCAATGGGTAACAGAAAATGAACTTTCAAGTAATGGAACAGCCGGAGAAGGCAATATGTCAGGTATGAATCATTAATCGTGCAACCTACTTAAAAGCAGCCTATCCTTAGAATAAGGATAAGGCTGCTTTTACTGTTATAAGAAATGAGGGATAACTGCAGGAGGAATATAAGAAGCGATCCCGAATTAATTAATAAAACCATAGCTAACTTGATATTGGGTATGTTTCAGGTCAACGATATAAAGGGTATGTTACATCATGATGATAAACAGATTTAGTTGACATAGGGGGCAACCTCTATTAATTCCTCTCTTCTAAAATTTATAGGTATGAATATGCTATAACTGATAGGTTATAAAAAAAATATACCTAAAGGGAGAGTTCATGTATGAGAAAATTAATTATCGGTATTAGTATTATATTCCTTAGTTTGACTCAAATTATTTATGTCAATGCAGCTGAGGCAGAGTACAATCCAGTACCTAAAAGTCAAGATACTCACCCGGCCTATATTCAAAAAATATTTTCTGAAAATGGTAAGATATTTATTACCGCGGATTATATACAGTGGTTTGAAGGAGAAGAAGCAAATAAAGTATTCCGTGATTATGAGAAAGATTCTGGAATATCTGAAGCACCTGACGGGTATTATATTGTTAACCAAAATAAAAAGTTGCGTACCTTCGAATTAGCAAATGATGCAGTTATACTCATGCAGATCTATAATAGAACGGGGAAAGTAGAAGAGGCAGATATTGTTTGGAACGAAAGAATTCATGTAAAGAAATATAAATACCACTTTATTAATAACGATGGAATTAACTTGGAGGACTTTCCGTATCATCTTACAATCAAGAATAATAAAATTATAAAAATCGTTCAACAATACATTCCATAATAACGGTGAAAAATAAATCTGTAAAAGGCCCACGGTTATCATTTGATAACAGTGGGCCTTTTGACGGCTCTGCTTTAAGCCACTTAATATAGGGTATGGGAGTATGGTATAATAAGAAGAAGGAGGCTGATTTGGATGAATGAACCAACGAAACTTGTAGAACCACTTACTCACGAAGATCCTTCATGTTGTTCAACGGAGGAATCAGGGAGAAATAGCCACCATTCTGAAAAGGATAAAAATAATTTAATTTCGCGTCTCAATCGTATTGAGGGTCAAATTCGCGGAGTTAAAGGAATGATCGAAAAGGATACGTATTGTGACGATGTGCTGAATCAAATAGCTTCCGTACAATCTTCCTTAAATAGTGTAGGTAAGCTCCTGTTAGAACATCATATGAAAAGTTGTGTGCTCGAGCGTTTGCAAGTCGGGGATACAGCAGTATTGACGGAATTGATGACAACCATGAATAAATTAATTAAATAATCGAATCTAGAAGAGCATTTATGATGGTTATAAATGCTCTTTTTGTCGTTTTATAAAATAATGTTAAGCATCGTTGCTAGGAGGTAAGGATTTTTCTTTAACTGTAATATCTGCAGTACTTTCTTCAGGATTATTCTTTTTTACACTTAGTAAATCTGGCTGGTAGTCGAAACAATGATCTGAGTTCTCGCATAGCCTTCGATGCTGCGATATAAATAATAATTTTACGGAAAATTAGAAACAATAATTTATGGAAAGAACGAAATGGAGCAGCAGGAATGTTGCTTTTTTCGTATGTGAAATATACGGTACCGGGGTATCGTAAAATACACTTGACATATATAGGGTAGGGGGGTATACTAAAACCACGAAGAGATGGCAAACATTGTAATCGATAAAACGAACTTCCTAAACTTTAGAGTACGAAAATTGATTAGATAAAGGAGAAATTAAAATGACAAAAACGGTATTGCAAGTAGAGGGTATGAGTTGCCAACATTGTGTGAATTCCATCGAGGGAGCATTAAGAGAAATCGGTGTCGTTGGGAAAGTAGAACTTGCTAACAATGTAGTAGAAGTATTATTTGACGAAAATCAAATAACTATTGATGCTGTGAAAGAAGCGATTGAAGAACAAGGTTATGACGTCGTTTAATCAACAAAATTAAAGGAGCGAATGACTGTGGAAGCTACTGCAACGAACGAAAGCAGCCAGGTTAGCCTTCAAATCACGGGTATGACGTGTGCCGCATGCGCAAATCGAATCGAAAAAGGTTTAAATAAACTAGAAGGGGTATCATCTGCTAATGTAAATTTTGCGTTGGAGAAAGCCAGCATTACTTATGATTCAAAAGTAGTAAACATTGTTAAGCTGGAAGAAAGCATTAATAAACTGGGTTACGGCACAGCAAAGGAAGTTGTCGATTTCGAGCTTGAAGGCATGACTTGTGCAGCATGTGCGAATCGGATTGAGAAGGGGCTCAGCAAACTTCCAGGCGTAACGAATGCGACGGTCAATTTTGCGATGGAGATAGCGCGTGTAGAATATTCTCCGGGCGAAATCACCATCGCTGATATGCAGAGTAAGGTAAGGCAGTTAGGTTATAAAGCGAACACGAAACAAGAGAATGAAAATAAGGGTGACCATCGTGAGAAAGAAATCCGGCATCAAAAACGAATTTTACTTCTATCTGCCATTCTCTCTCTCCCGCTCTTATGGAGCATGGTTGGTCATTTTACATTCACCTCGTGGATTTACGTCCCTGAAATTTTTATGAACCCCTGGTTTCAGTTCATCTTGGCCACTCCGGTTCAATTTTATGTTGGTAAGCAGTTTTATGTGGGTGCATATAAAGCACTGCGAAACGGTAGCGCCAACATGGATGTGCTGGTATCACTTGGAACATCTGCTGCTTATTTTTACAGCTTGTATCTCACTATCGATTGGTTTTCAAGCGGCGCCTCCGCGCATCATGGACCGTCCTTGTATTATGAGACGAGTGCTGTGCTTATTACACTCGTTATTATGGGTAAGTTGTTCGAATCACTTGCTAAAGGGAGGACATCAGAGGCCATTAAATCTTTGATGGGACTTCAAGCAAAGACAGCTTTGGTTGTCCGCGAAGGTCAAGAACTCTCCATTCCAGTGGATGAAGTCATCGTAGGAGACATTGTGCTTGTAAAACCAGGCGAGAAAATTCCTGTAGACGGGGAAGTAATGGAGGGATCTTCCTCCGTAGACGAATCCATGCTAACCGGTGAAAGTATTCCAGTCGATAAAAAATCCGGTGATGGTGTCATCGGAGCGACGATCAATAAAAACGGAATTCTCCGAATTCAAGCAAAAAAAGTCGGAAAGGAAACGGCTCTAGCACAAATCATTAAAGTCGTGGAAGAAGCTCAAGGATCAAAAGCACCAATTCAACGGGTAGCGGATGTCATTTCGGGAATTTTTGTACCGATTGTTGTTGGAATAGCAGTCGTTGCTTTCTTAGTCTGGTTCTTCTTTGTAACCCCAGGTAATTTTGCAGAAGCTTTGGAAAAAGCAATTGCGATTTTGGTCATTGCTTGCCCGTGTGCATTAGGTCTGGCCACTCCGACCTCGATCATGGCAGGATCCGGCCGTGCAGCCGAGTTAGGCGTCTTGTTTAAAGGCGGAGAACATCTGGAACAGACCCATAAGATTGACACCATTATTTTGGATAAAACAGGAACAGTGACCAAAGGAAAACCGGAATTGACAGATGTTTTGACAGATGAGAATGAAACAGATTTTCTAAGACTAGTCGGTGCAGCAGAAAAAAACTCGGAGCATCCGCTTGCTGAGGCAATCGTTGCGGGCATTCAGGAGAGAGCTATCTCACTTTCGGGAACTGAATCTTTCGAAGCGATTCCTGGTTTTGGCATTAAAGCTGTAGTGGAAGGAAAAGAAGTATTGATCGGAACTCGCCGATTAATGGAGAAATTCGGAGTGGATGCAAAGCCAGCTTACGAAACAATGTCACGTCTTGAAGAAACAGGGAAAACGGCTATGCTTGTTGCGATTAATAACCGTTATGCAGGTATAGTAGCGGTAGCCGATACAGTAAAAGAAACGTCAAAAGCAGCGATCAGCCGACTGAAGGAAATGGGAATACAGGTCATTATGATCACTGGCGACAACGAACGTACAGCAACTGCCATTGCAGAACAGGTTGGTATTGATCATGTACTTGCAGAAGTTCTGCCAGAAGGAAAAGCAGAAGAAGTGAAAAAACTGCAAGCTCAAGGGAAAAAGGTAGCAATGGTCGGTGACGGCATTAATGATGCACCAGCACTTGCAACTGCAGATGTAGGAATGGCAATCGGTACGGGTACAGATGTGGCTATGGAAGCAGCCGATGTAACTCTGATGCGCGGTGATCTTTCAAGCATTCCGGATGCTATTTACATGAGTCGTAAGACGATGAGCAATATAAAGCAAAATTTATTTTGGGCACTTGGTTACAATACACTCGGAATACCCATTGCTGCAATTGGTCTGTTAGCGCCATGGGTAGCTGGCGCTGCGATGGCTTTAAGCTCCGTTTCCGTCGTTCTTAATGCACTTAGGCTGCAGCGTGTCAAAGTTCGACATTAAATCTATCGAAAAATGATTGGAGAGTTCTATCATGAGGAATAGGTTGATACTACTTGTCTCAATGTTAATTACTCTAAGTTTATTAGCCGCATGCGGTAATGCTTCAGTAGAAAATAATCACGCAGCCGGACATGAGGGCCACGGCGAGAAAAAAAATACAGATAATAAGGGAGAAGATGAAGATCACAGCGGGCATGTTGCTGATCAAAAGTTGTCCAATAATGACATTCAAGCGGCCTTTACTTTTGAAAAAGGCGGTGCTAAGGCCGAGGAAGTAACGGAATTAACGATCAAAATCACTGAAAAAGATGGTGAACCTGTAAATAATTTTGAGATCAATCATGAAAAGTTGCTTCATTTAATTATTGTTAATCACGATTTGTCGTTCTTTAATCATATCCATCCAGAATTCCAAGGAGAAGGAGAGTTTATTATAGAAACTACTTTTCCTGCGGGTGGTGAATATAAGGTATTTGCAGATTTCATCCCTTCCGGAGGATCGAATGAGACGCTTAGCGAATGGGTAGAAGTAGAAGGCGAGGAGGGGGAGCATACTGACATAATAGCCGACTCGAGTTTTATCAAAGAAGTTAATGGTAAAGAGATAGAGCTTACTTTGAGTGGAGTGAAACCGAAAGAAGATATAACCCTTTCGTATAATATTCGTGATGCTAAGACGAAGGAAGGAATTAATAATTTAGAACCTTACCTGGGAGCAGTAGGACATGTCGTCATATTGTCGGCTGATGCAGAGAGCTATCTCCACGTGCATCCCCTCGATGAAAAAGCGTCGGGGCCGGTTGCAGAGTTTGCAACCACATTCCCTCAAAGCGGAACTTATAAGATATGGGGCCAATTTCAACACAACGGTGAAATCATAACTGTTCCTTTTGTGGTTGATGTGAAGTAAATTCTAAAAATCAGTAAGGGAGATAGGCCATGGGAGAGAAAATGAAGATCGCGATTACTCCTAAAATACAGATTGGCGGAAGCATATTTACGCCGGATCAGCTAATAAAGATCGGCAACGTTGTTGGTGAGGAAGCAAAAATTGAAATGACACCATTTAAACAACTATACGCAGAGATTCCGCTCGATAGACGCGAGGCCATTGAAGAGGAACTTAAGCTTATCGGTCTTGAGGTTTATCCGTCAGGTTATACAACCAAAAGTTTAATAGCTTGCAATTTTTGCAGAGGGGCGGAAGAAGCAGGATTGGAGACGGCGATAAAATTAAACCAAGCCATTGCTGGCATTGAGACGCCCACTCCAATTAAAATAGGTTATGCCGGCTGCGCACTTGGCACAAGCGAGCCGCTTCTCAAAGATATTAGTGTCGTAAAAATGCGCAATACATTCGACATATTCGTCGGAGGAGAACCGAAGGGCTTAAAAACGGTTATAGCCAAACTGCTTCTATCTGGATTAACGGAAGAGAAGTTGGTGCCGGTCATAACGGCCATTATTGATTTCTATAAAGAAAATGCAAAAGGAAAAGAAAAATTCAGCAAATTCGTCGATCGAATAACGCTTGATCAGATAAAGCAAATTGCTGGCTAGGAGAGATACCTATGAATGATCAATTGCGCATCTATACGATACCAACGTGTAGTGATTGCACCTTTGCAAAACGGTACTTCAATGAAAACAATATTTCCTTTTCTGAATTCAACTGCGAAAATAATGAAGTTTATGCAAAAGAGGTCTGGGAATTAACGGGGAAGCGAATTGTCCCGACCATTGTCATTAAAGACAAAGTGTTTATTGGGTTTACTGAAAATTTGAAAGAAATAAGCGAGGTACTAAATATAGGTTAAGATTAAAACAAGTCCACTAAGAAGAAGAAGTGGGCTTGTTTTTTCGCAAGCTAAGTTTGTTTATTTGCAAATGTAGATCAAAGTTGCAAAAATTTTTACTAAAAGTAAGGTTCATGAAACATTTATTATTCCGTTTACGATAGAGGCTGAATAATAAAGAAAAGGCCGAAAACCTTTATATAAATGCTAATCACCTGGAAACAGGTGATTTTTTTTTGTTTTTTGGGCGAAGCGTAAATTTGGAAAACCCAATGGTTACGCGGATTGTGGATGGTATGAGGGGCCAGGAATAGAAAACGCTTACTAAAAATATTGAAAAATGCAATTTGGGGGCTTGAAAAGATAGGAATACGTGTTAAACTAATCGTGTAACAAAGTTGTTAATCGATTAATATAATTACTATTTCTTTTGGGGGTGAGCGTAAGCCGATTCAGCATGCGGGATTTTAGGTTCTCTAATCCGATACCGCGCTTTACGGTTAATAAATTAATGATTTATTAAGCAGGTGGGGGCGAAAAACCAGACACTGCTTATCTTTATCGCAAATGGGAAGTACTGCCGATAAGTGACTGCATGACCCAATCGCGATTGAAACGGCTGCTTACTAAGGGGAGTCATGACAGCATGACAGGCATAAGAACCATTTTTGCTTCAAGCAATGCTCTGAATAATGATTAATGAATTAGTTAATCACAGGTATTCAACCAAACACGATAAACGAGTCAGGTACTAATGGCTATATCGTTTAAGGGATCGAATGTAAACGCTTTATTTCTAAAAAATGAAGGAGGATTTTAGATGAAAAAGATTGCAAGCACTTTCATTTTTATGTTGGCACTTATCATGCTCATTACGGCCTGCTCCAGCGGTGCAGGGACGAACACGGTCAATAACGGCACAGAAAACACGCCTGCGAATGCAGAAGGCAATAAAGAAGCCGCAACGAATGAGCCGGCAGCAGAAAATGCAGCGTCTGAGGATGGGGTTGCCCAATCGACCGTTGATCCGTCCATCTCCGGAGAAGTAACGTTCTGGACGTTCCTCGACAATAAAGAGAAGGATGCAGCGCTTCAAAAGGCATTTAACGAAGTTTATCCAAACATTAAGCTGAAAACGATTTTTGTACCGTTTGGAGATTTGCATGATAAGCTGCAAACGACTTTGGCAGCAGGAAAAGGCGCACCGGATGTGGCGCTTGTCGAGCAAGGCCAATTTACGCGTTACAGCACAGGAAACGTGCTGGAGGATTTGCTTCAGCCGCAATATGACGCCGGCAAATACCAAAGCCTCGTGTCCGAATACAACTGGAACCGCTGGTCATCCATCGATGGCAGCAAATTGCTCGGTATGCCGTGGGATGTTACGCCGGCTGTAACTTACTACCGCGCAGACATTTTCGAAGAGCTGGGCTTGCCCTCCGATCCAGCTGAGCTTGGCGAATATATTCAAGACCCGGACAATTTCTTCACGCTGGCTCAAACCTTGAAAGCAAACGGCAAGTATTCGATGGAATGGCGCGATTCACCGGTTCACTGGCTGGGCGACTCGTTGGGTTACTATGACAGCGAAATGAACTGGTTACGGAATACGGATGAATTCGTGAAATTCCTTGATATTTCGAAGCAAGTTAACCAATTGAAAATTGCTCCACATGACGGTATCTACAGCGACAAAGGCAAGCAGCGCGTGAAAAAGGGCGAATCCCCAATGTACGTAGCGGGAACTTTCGGCGCGCGTGACCTGGAAATCAACTTCCCGGATCAAAAGGGCAAATGGAGAGCAACAACGATGCCATTCGGCCTGAACGTAGGCATGGGCGGATCGACCTTCGTTATTCCTTCGCAAAGCGGTAACAAAGACGCGGCATGGGCATTCGTGGAATTCATTACGACTTCCGAAGCAGCATGGAAGCTTTGGATTGAGCAATCCGTTCAACCGGACTACAAGCATATTACTGGCCAAGAATGGTACATCAACCACACGAATCCATATCTCGGGGACCAAGAGGACTATAAGTTCTACAATGAGCTTGCCAGCTTGATTCCGGTAAGACGCTACACTCGTCTTGACGGCTTGGCATGGCCGCTATGGGTAGAAGGCGTACTCGCTGCGCTTGATAAAAACATCGATTCCAAAACAGCGATTCAGCAAACGCAAGAAAACATTGAGAACAAGCTGAAGGCTGAAAAAGAAAAATTGGTGAAAGAGCTAGCACAATAGCTCTTGCAGTAATTGATGCTTTTGCAGGTCCGGATCATCCTTCCGAACGGAGGATGATTCGGCATTTCTGCTCAACCGCAAATATAACTTTCATCGCGAAACGATAGCTGAACCGCCTGAGAATGACGGCAGCCGTTTACGCTAGTATGGCAAGGGGGTACTCCTTGGTGATTCGTTGGCTAAGTAAGTATAAGGTAACATTGGTTGTCATTGCCGCATTGATCTGCTTCTTTTTGTGGTGGAATAATTCGAGGGGCTACAACGATGATGCAATGGCTGGAATTGCGCTGGATGCGGGAATCGATGAATCTTCAATTTTGGAAGGTGAAGACGCCAGCAGCAAGCTGGAGCCGTCTTTTAATAAATATGCGGACAGCTGGAACGAGCAGGGCGCAGGGGATACGAAGGATTTCAGCGTGACGCTGTCTTCAACGGAATATTTGGCGATCAGCGAATCGGGAACGCGAATCGAAACGGGCCTTGGCGATCGAGCCGGCCAAGCGTTGGCGCTAATCGATGAGGATGGCTGGGCGGATTATGCCTTTGAGGTGCCGCAGGACGGTTACTATCAAATGGGAATGAGCTACTATGCGATGGAAGGCAAGCGCTCTTCGATTGTTCGCAGCGTGCAGATTGACGGGAAATATCCTTTTTACCAGGCCAAGAAGCTGGAATTCCAGAGGATGTGGAAGGAAGCAGGCGAGCCTTGGTTCGATAATCAAAACAATGAATTCAATCCGCGCAGGGAAGAGACAGCAGGCTGGCAGTACAGGGAATTCCGTGATTCGGAAGGAAAAACGTATGAGCCGTTCCGTTTTTATCTGACGAAGGGCAAGCATACGCTCCGCATACAAGCGGTACGCGAGCCTGCGGCAATCGGGGAGATCGATATTTACTCGCCGGTACAAGTGCCGACCTATGCAGAGGTGGCAAGCACCTATGAGCAGATGGGCTACAAGAAGACCGCCGGACAGCTTATTAAGGTGCAAGCGGAGCTTTCAACCTTGAAGTCTGATCCAACGCTTAAACGTATCGAGGACCGGGAGCCGGCAACGGAGCCGTTCAAGAAGGATTCGATCGTACTCAACACGTTTGGCGGAGCGAGCTGGCGGACGGGCGGCCAATGGGCAGAGTGGGAGGTCGAGGTACCGGAGAGCGGCTTGTATGAGATTGGCGCCCGTTACGGGCAATGGTTTCTAAATGGCATGCCGACACAGCGAACAGTAACCATCGATGGCAAGCTGCCTTTTAAAGAAATGAATGAAATTTCCTTTCCTTACAAGTCTGAATTCCAAATTTCAAAATTTGGCGGCAACAGCGAAAGCAAAGAGCCTTATCTCTATTATCTGGAGAAGGGCAAGCATACGATTCGCATGGAGGTTCAGGTGGGAGCGCTCGGACAGATGCTGGAGACGGTTACGGATACGACGCGCAAAATGTCTCTCCTCGGACGCGAGGTCATTCAAGTAACCGGGACGAATCCGGATCCAAACGGCGACTGGCGCTTGGAGCAAAATATTACGAACCTTGTGCCGCGTCTGCAGCTCATGGCAAAAAGCATCGATGAAACGATCAACGGGCTGTACGCGCTTGGCGTAGATGAAGGCAGCTCGGAGGTCAGCACGCTTTATGAGGTGCGCGATGTTCTTCTCAGCATGGCGGAGGAGACCACTACCATTCCGGGAAGGATGCCGCAGTTTAACGATCTGCAGGCATCCCTTGGCACATGGGTGAATGGGCTGAGCAAGCAAAGTCTGCTGCTTGACTATCTGATCGTCAAGTCGCCGGATACGGCTTGGCCGAAGCCTGCTGCCGGATGGGTGGCTAGAACGGGGACGATGCTGTACGACTTTACGAGCTCCTTTACGAAAAATTACGGCGGTATCGGCAATGTCTATGAAGACGAGCAGGTGCTCGACGTATGGGTAGCCAGAGGCCGTGATTGGGTCGATATCATCAAGCAGATGATTGACGAGGATTTCACGACGGAGACGGGCATTAAAGTAAACGTGAACGTGATTCCGGCGCAGCAAATGCAAGTGCTTCTGCTTGCGAGCACGGCCGGTCTCGCACCGGATGTTGCGCTTGGCGTAGAGGGCGAAATTCCAATCGATTACGCCGTCCGGAACGGGCTGGTTAACCTGGAGGAATACGCCGATTACGACGAGGTAGCCGCACGCTTCAGGCCAGGCGCGCTCATTCCTTACAAATATGACGGCGGCAGCTATGCCCTGCCGGAGAATCAAAACTTCAACATGCTGTTCTATCGCAAGGATATTATGCAGCAGCTGGGCATAAAGGAGGAAGAAATTCCGGACACCTGGCAGGAAGTGATGGATCTTATCCCTATTTTGCAGCAAAACGGGATGGACTTCTTCTACCCGCATGCACCGAATAATCCGGCGCTTGCAATCAATGAATTCGCGCCGTTCCTATTCCAGCAGAACAGCGAGTTCTACCGTGAAGGCGGTAAATTCTCAAACCTTGATTCACCGGAGGCGATGGAGGCGTTCAAGCTGTGGACGGGGCTGTTCACGAACTTTAAAATCTCGAAGCAAGCCGACTTCTATAACCGCTTCCGTTCCGGCGAAATGCCGATAGGGGTAGCTGATTACTCAACCTATGTACTGCTGTCGACGGCAGCGCCGGAGCTAACGGGCTGGTGGGGGATGAAGCCGATGCCGGGCATTCAGCAGGAGGACGGACAGATTAACCGTTCCACCGGGGGCCTAGCGCAAACGGGCATGATCTTCAAAGACACGGACATGAAGGAACAATCATGGGAATTCCTGAAATGGTGGACGAGTGCGGATACGCAGGAAAGATTCGGCTCTGAGCTGGAAGCGCTGCTTGGCGTAGAGGCGAGATGGAATACGGCCAATATCGAAGCGCTGCAGCGTATGCCTTGGCAGTCCTCCGATATCGAGGCCATCCTTGAGCAGTGGGAATGGTTCAAGGAGCGCGAGGTCGTTATCGGCGGTTACTACACGACAAGGCATATCGCGAATATATGGAATCAAATTGTATTGAACGGCAAAATACCGCGTGAAGCGGTGGAGGAAGGCGTTAAGGAAATCGATAAGGAATTGCGCAAAAAGCGCGAGGAATTTGGCTTAAACGATGAATCCGCCGATCAGGCAGCTTCAAAAGGAGGCGATAGTCCGTGAAAATGAACACAGAGCCGGCGGCGGTAATCGTGGACACTCCAAAAGCGGAGCGCCTCCGCAAACCGGGCAAAATGTCCTTGCTGTGGCAGGAAATGAAGAGAAACAAGGTCTCGTACCTGTTTCTCGCTCCATTTCTCATTCTGTTCACGCTGTTTACGATCGTTCCGGTCGTCACATCGGTCGTTCTAAGCTTTACGTATTACAACATATTGGAGGCGCCGAGATTTATCGGCCTCTCCAATTACAGGCTTTTGTTCGTCGATGACGATATCTTTCTCAAAGCGATTGGCATTACATTGAAATTCGCGTTCATTACAGGGCCGGTCGGCTATGTCATGGCGTTTCTGCTGGCTTGGCTCATCAGCCAAATTCCGCAAAAATACCGATTTTTCTATACGCTTTGTTACTACACGCCGTCGATAACGAGCGCAACAGCGATGTCGGTCGTATGGCTCTATCTGTTTGCGGGCGACCGCAAGGGCTTGCTCAACTATTTTGCATCGAAGCTGGGCATTATCGACGAGCCGTATTTATTTTTGCAAAACATTAACTCGATCGTTCCCGTTATCATTATCGTTTCCTTGTGGATGTCGATGGGCGTAGGCTTCTTGGCCTTCCTTGCCGGCCTTCAAAACGTACCGAAGGATTTGTATGAGGCAGGGGAGATTGACGGCATCAAATATAGATGGCAGCAGCTCATTTATATTACGGTACCGTCGGTTAAGCCGCAGCTGCTGTTCGGCGCGGTGCTCCAGGTCGTAAGCTCGCTGACCGTATTCGATGTCAGCGTCCAACTAGTCGGCTTGCCGAGTCCGCTGTACGCGGGCCATACGATTTTGACGCATTTATTCGATTACGCCTTTATTAAGTTTGAGATGGGCTACGCTGCGGCCATCGCGGTCGTGCTGTTCGTCATGATGATCGGACTGAACCGTCTCATATTCAAATGGCTAGGAAAGGACTGAACCGATATGACTGGCGCAGTGAAAGGCAGGAAGGATTGGGGCGGCTTTCTCCTCTATCTATTTCTAACGTTGTTCGGTCTTTTGATGCTTGCACCGCTCGTTTACATGGTATCTACCGCCTTTAAACCGACAAGCGAGCTGTTCCTGTTCCCGCCGCGATTTTTCGTGAATAACCCGACGTTAATCAATTTTCGCGATCTATTGCTCATAACGGGTACGACGAGCGTTCCGTTTTCACGGTTTATATTTAACAGCTTGCTGATCAGCTCCTGCATCGTAGGCTTCGGCATTATCGTATCGGCGATGGCGGCTTACCCGCTCGCGAAGCATAACATGCCGTTCCGCAGCGCGATTTTTAACATGGTCGTGCTCGCGATCATGTTCTCGCCGATGGTCGTTCAAATTCCGCAATACCTGCTTATCAGCAAAATCGGCCTGATCAATACGTATTGGGCGATGATATTGCCGTATTTGGCCGCTCCGATCGGGATGTTTTTGATGACGCAGTTTTTGCGCCAAATTCCGGATGCGCTGCTTGAGGCGGCCCGCATGGACGGCGCATCCGAATGGAAGGTATTCTGGGTTGTCGTAATACCGATGTTGAAGCCGGCCATTGCTACGTTTGCTTTATTCAGCTTTATATCCGCCTGGAATGATCCGTATCCGGCGATGGTATATACGACCGATCAGGATATGAAATCCTTGCCGCTTGCGATCCAGACATTAAGCGGCGGATACGGTGTGGTCGCGCGTGTCGGCACATTGGCGGCTGCAAGTTTACTGATGATTGTGCCGACGATTATCGTCTTTATCGTAACGCAGCGCCTGGTGCTGCAAACGATGGCGCATTCAGGTCTGAAAGAGTAGGAGGACAACCGGGATGAAGCAGGTTACGATATTCCGATTCGTTGTCAGTACGGCTATCGCTTTACTGATGTTAGTTACAGCTCTACCGGTACAAACGTTCGCCGCCTCGCCTTACGAGGGCTATACGAGGAATAAGCTGGGCGAAGATGTTCACTCGATTAACGGGTACATGTACGAGAGCTCGATTGACGGTTTTAACTTGTCGTCGGGACCATTTAACGCACCCGAGGATGTTTTCCTGGCGGACGACGGAACGATTTATGTCGTTGATACCGGCAACAGCCGCGTCGTGCATTTGGATGCGAATCACGAGGTGCTGAAAATCATCGGCGACGCCGAAGGAGACGGCATGCTGAACGAGCCGAAGGGCGTTTATGTGAAGCAGGACGGCAGCGTCTATGTTGCCGATACCAAAAACCAGCGGATCGCGATTTTTGATCCAAACGGCAAATTCGTAAATCAGTACGGCAAGCCGGAAAGCCCGCTGCTCGGAGCGACCTTCTCCTATTCTCCGTCGAAGCTGCTCGTCGACAAGCGTAATTATATGTTTGTCGTAAGCGACGGAAATACGCAAGGACTCATTCAAATTGATCCAAACGGCCAATTCAAGGGCTTTTACGGTGCGAACCACGTCGGTTTTAGCTGGAGCCGTTTGTTCGTGAAGCTTGTCGCAACGGATGAGCAGAAGGCAAAGCTGTCGGTTGTGAAGCCGCTCGAGTTCTCCAATGCTGTACAGGATGCGGAAGGCTTTATTTATACGTCAACGCTCGGAACGGAAATGAATCAATTGAAGCGGCTGTCGCCTGTCGGCGTCGATACGCTCAATGTAGTTCCAAAAAGGTACGGAGGACGTTTCGATGCAGGCCCGTTTGAGGTTCCTTCGTTCCTTGATCTGGCTGTCGACAAGGACGGCGTGATTACGGCGCTTGATCTGCAATCCAGCAAGGTGTATCAATACGATAAGCTGGGCAATTTTTTGTTCGTGTTCGGCGGGCTTGGGGATCAGAACGGCTTGTTTATTACGCCGTCGAGCCTTGCGCAGTCGGCGGACGGCACGGTGTATGTCGTAGATAAAGGACGTAACCGTATCGATCTGTTTCGTACGACTCCCTTTGCTGATCTAGTGCATGATGCATCGCGGCTGTTCGTTGACGGACGCTATAAGGAAGCCGAGGGAATGTGGAACGAGGTGCTGCACTTGAATGCAAACTTCGATCTCGCTTATCTGGCTATCGGCAAATCGCTCTATAAAGCAGAAAACTATAAGGATGCCATGACTTACTTTGAGCTGGCAAGATCGCGCTTCGATTATTCGGTCGCGTTCAAGGAATACCGGAAGGAATATATTAGAGAGCATTTTGCATGGATCTGCTTAGCCATCATTGTGCTGATCGTCGCATTGCGCTATGTCATTCCTTTCCTGTGGAGAAGGATGGCTGCGATTCTAGCAGCTCGAAATACCGCTAGAGCGGTTGGCATGAAGGGAGGGGTGCCCCATGATCGCAACGTTTAAAATGATGCGGCAGGTGCTCGTGCACCCGATTGATTTCTACCATGACATTCAGGAGCCGGGCCGCATTAAGTGGGGGCAAGCGCTCTTCATTGTCGCACTCGCTTATTTGGCGAGAATGATTGCGATTCTAATTACGGGCTACGCATTTGAGACGAGGGAAACCTACGAGATTTCGTTCGTGCATGAGCTGATCTGGTTCGTTGTGCCTTGGTTAACCTGGACCGTGTCCAATTGGGGCGTCAGCGCCATCCTTGAGGGAGAAGGGAAGTTCAAGGAAGTATTCGTCGGCAGCGCGTTCGCGCTGGTGCCGTATGCGATCTTCATTATCCCGATTACGCTGCTTACGAATATTTTGGCGCTGGATGAAAGCTCGATTTATTCGTTCCTGATCAATTTCACCGTTTATTGGGTATGCTGGCTGCTGCTGCTGAAGGTCAGAATCGTTCATGATTTCGAGTTGATGAAAATGATATGGATCACGGTGCTGAGCATCGTCGGCATATTGATCATCTGGTTTATCGGCATTCTCATGTTCGGCTTAGTCAATCAACTCATTAACTTTGTAGTAGACATGTTCAAAGAAATAAACTTCCGAAGGTAGGTGGACGAGATGAGGAAACAACGAAAATGGCTTATTATCGCGGCATTGCTGCTCGTTGTCAGCATATTCCCTCCAATCGGGACCGCGGAAGGGATTAACGAGGTTCAGGCGGAGGAGGATGCTGGCGGAAGCACGGCTGAGGCGGGGGCGAATGCTGCATCCGGCGAGGATGCAGCGGAAGCGACGGCAGCAGAGGAAGCTCCGGCTGCTGAGGCTGCTGCCGAAACCGCGGTACCTGCTGTCGCGGGTAAAGTGAAGCTGTATCCCGTCACGGCGACGAAGCAGATCGCGGAAAACGACGGCTACAAAATGTACATCGACGAGAAGACGGGCAATATTCGTCTCGTTGATAAAGGAACCGGTACGGAGTGGCTCGGCACGCCGCAGCTGCCCCGTACGACGATGCCCAATAACAAGAAGTATATGGACGCGGCCGTTCATGTGAAATACACGGAGGGCTCTGATACGGTTCAAACGTACTTAACGAAGGAAAAGGAAAACAAGCTTAAGATCGAAACCATCGATGGCGGGGCTAAGGTTACCTTCCAATTCGTAAAGGAAAAGCTTGAGTTTGCTATTGAGTACCGCTTGGTGAAAAACGGCTTCGAACTGACGATTCCGGAATCCTCGATTAAAGAATCCGGTAAAGCAAAGTTTGTGAGCATTGAGCCGCTGCCGTTCTGGAATGCGGCTGCCGATACGGAGGAAGGCGCGATTTTCCTGCCTGACGGCTCGGGCGCGCTTATGAAATACAGCGCGAAGCATCCGCAATTTTTTGCAGGCTACTCGGAAATGATTTACGGCGCGGATCCCGCTTACGTCACGCAGTCGCATGAAAACATCGATCAGCTGTGGAGACAAAAGCTGGCGCCGAAGGAAGCGGTGGCGCTGCCTGTTTTCGGCAACTACCGAAATGAAGTCGGCTCGCTCGGAATCGTAACGAAGGGACAGTACGATGCGAAAATCAACGGTACGCCGTCGGGCATTCGCGCGATCTCGTATTACCGGACGTCTGCGGAATTCGTATACCGCTGGAGCGATGTGATCTTTATTGGGACATCGGGCGAAATTCCGTTTTTCCAAGGAAACTGGATCAAGGGCGATCGGCAAACGCGTTACGTGCTGCTGCAGGATAAGCAGGCTGATTATGTCGGCATGGCGCAGGCATACGGCAAATACCTGCAAGACGAGCAGGCGGTTAAACCTGCCGAGCAAACGACCGTGCCTGTGAAGGTGAAGCTGCTCGGCGGTATTTTGCGGGATGAAGTACTCGGAAGCACGTTCATTTCAATGACGTCCTTCGAGCAAGCGCGCGAAATTATCGATGCTTTCCAGCATAAAGGGATAACGAATTTAGAGCTTACCTTTTCAGGATGGTCCGATGACGGCTTATATGGCGATCAACCAGATCATTTCCCTGTAGAGAAGAAGCTGGGCGGGGCGAAGGAGCTGGGGGAACTGGCAGCTTACGCGGCTAATAAAGGCGTTTCGCTTTATTTGGAAGCCAATTATGCCCGCGCCTTCTCGGAAAGTGACGGCATGAAGAAGGGGAAGGACGCGATTCGCGGCATGGACCGGGAGGTTGCGCCAAGCACCGATTATTTTGTCGGCAGCAGATGGAATGATGACAGCAAGCTCTACTACTGGATGAAGCCGAAGCGCGTCATCAGCAAGCACTTGAACAAAGAGCTGAAGGATTATGCGAAGCTGGGCATTTCAGGCGTGCATCTCGCCTACTGGGGAGATACGCTTTACTCCGATATTGATTCGAAATCGCTGACAAATCGCGGCGAAACGGCATCCGTATGGGTCAAAGCCGCAGATGACGTCCGCAAAGCGACAGGCGGAGCATCGGTCGATTACGGCTTTGCCTACATGCTCGGACATATAGACGGCATTAGCGGGATTCCGCTGGATTCCAGCCATTTTATTTACAATGACGAGACCGTACCTTTCTACCAAATCGCGGTGCGCGGACTAGTGCCTTATGCGGCTAAGCCGATTAATTTGCGAAACGATGCCCAAAACGAGCTGCTGCGGATGGTAGAATACGGCGCGCTGCCTAGTCTGGAGCTGACCTACGAGCCGACGACTAAGCTGCAGCGAACGCTGGAGGATCGGCTTTGGAGCTCGCAGTATACGACCTGGATTGATGATGCTGCCGAGGAATACAAGGCGCTTGAGCCGATTTATAAAGCAATCTCGAATCAAGCGATTGCCGATCATGAGAAGCTGGGCACGGACGTATATCGAACGACTTATGCAAACGGGACGAAGGTTATTGTCAATTACGGCGGTAAGCCGGCGACGGTAGACGGACTTTCTGTTCCGGCGGCAGGCTATCTCATGCAGAACGGAGGGGAATGAACATGGGCAAAAAATTAGGACTCTCAATGAGAGGCCGTCACATCTTTGAGGGCTACTCGTTCATTTCCATTTGGATAGTCGGTTTCTTGCTGTTTATGGTCATTCCGCTCGGCAAGTCTCTCTATTACTCGCTTAATAATCTAGAGGTTACGAAGGAAGGGCTAAAAGCTTCCTATACTGGCTTAACCCATTACCGGGCTGCCTTCACGACGGACATTGATTTTGTTCCGCTGCTGCAAAGCACGATTACGACGATGCTGTCGCAGGTGCCGCTGATTCTTATTTTTGCGATGTTCAGCGCTTTGCTGCTCAATCGCCAATTTCGCGGCCGTACGTTATTTCGCGGCATTTTCTTCCTGCCGGTCATTATCGCGTCGGGCGCGATTCTACGGGAGCTGCTGGAGCAGGGTGCTGCCCAGCTTCCAATTTTTTACCAATACGACCTGTTCAGCAAGCTGAACGCCTTCATACCGGAAAGTATTTTGGAGCCGCTGCTCCAGTATGCGGATTCGCTGACGCTCGTCATGTGGGATTCCGGCGTACAGATCTTGATTTTCATCGCGGGCTTACAGACGATTTCTCCTGCATTATATGAAGCGGCCAAATGTGATGGAGCGACAAAATGGGAGAGCTTCTGGAAAATCACCTTCCCGATGATTATGCCGATGATGTTCGTGAACACGCTGTACAGCGTGGTGAACTCGTTCACCAAAACGGACAATCAAATTATGAACCATATTATGAACAACGTGTTCAAAACGAATAATTACGCTTACGGCTCGGCAATGGGCTGGATTTACTTTATTGTGATTTCGGTCGTGCTGGCGGTCGTGTTCTTCATTTTCCGCAAAAGCTTGTCAGCGACCGAAGGTAGGGGGTAGTGGGCATGAGTTCACCTGGTATGACCGAAAAATATGCCGACCTTCAGGGCAAAGCGGAAGCGGTCTGGAAGATTACGTGGATGAAGCGCGGACGAGGCGTTGCCGGAACGTTCTTCTACTATTTAGTCATTCTTAGCTTGGCATTTGTGTTCGTCTATCCGCTGCTGTATATGGTATCGAAGTCGCTCATGCGGCCGGAGGACGTGGCGGATGCTACGATTCAATGGATTCCGAAGCAGTTCAGCCTGACGAATTATTCGATCGCGCTTGAAGAGATCAATTTCTGGCCGGGCTTGCTGAACAGCGTTATTATTTCGTTCGGAAGCGGGATCCTGCAGGTAATCAGCTGCTCGATCGTGGGCTATGGCTTCGCGCGCTACCGCTTTCCTGGCCAATCGCTGTTTCTGGCGATGGTGGTGTTTACGTTCCTTGTGCCGCCGCAAACTATCGTAGTCCCGCTGTTTACCTTTTTCCTCGACCTGGGCTGGGTAAACACGCATTTGCCGTTTGTGGTGCCGGCGCTGCTCGGACATGGACTGAAGGGCTCGTTGTTCGTGCTCATCTTCATCCAATTTTATCGGACGCTCCCGAATGTGCTGGAAGAAGCGGCGAGAATCGACGGCGCAGGCGCGTTCCGTACGTATTGGATGATCATGTTCCCGCTCGCAAAGCCTGCGATGCTGGTCGTCTTCTTGTTCTCGGTCGTGTGGCACTGGAATGACTTGTTCGAACCTAACATGTATTTGCTCGTACCGGAATATTTCAACCTGGCGCAAAATATGGCTTTCTTCAACGGAAACGCGAATTTGGATCTCCAGCAGGCATCGAGCTCGGTATCCGCAGGCACGCTCGGCATGGCGCCTACGCTGCAAAACCAAGTCATGGCGGGGGTTATGCTTACGATCCTGCCAGTCCTGATCCTGTACATGTTCACGCAGCGTTATTTCGTGGAAAGCGTCGAGCGTTCCGGTATCGCAGGGGAATAAAAAAGACGAGCTGCTCCTGCTCTTATGCGAGATGCAGGAGGCTTTCGTCGGAACAGCTGATTCTAGCTGAGGAGTGATGGAGTTGGTGACGAATATAACGGGAAAAACTCCAGTTAATTTTCTGGAATTGGTTGTTTTGGAGCATTTAACGGGAAAAACTCCCGTTAATCTTAACAAAAATACATCCAAGTGCTAAGAACAACAAGTTTAACGGGAGAAATTCCATCTAATTTCACAGAGAACGTACCTGCTTCAAAATTAACGGGAGCTTTTCCAGCTAAACTTGCTGAAAGCCATCACGAATCCCGTTTTATATGATGGAGTGCTAGGAAGAGGTTTACGTTAGAGCTCCCAAAGCAATCGGTTACGATTTACAGGCTGAAGAGCTTGCGGCTTGCGCCGCTGGTTCTACTCGTTTCTTTCGTAATAAAGCTTAAAGACGATGTCTTGATTATAATTGCCGAAGCCGGAGCCGAATAAAGTGACGCCTCCAACATTTTCGGCATCCTCCTCGACCGCAATGCGGAACTTCCATTGCTTGCTGAGGATGTTAACCTCATCTAGGGTAACGTCTGAAATTTGCTGGCCATCGATAAAGGTACCGTTTGACGTTATTTTCAGCACCTTGAGCAGCCCATATTGATTAATCTCGTCCCACCACCAGTCAGGCGTGTACTTGCCGCGTTTCCCGCCGAAGTCACCTGGACTGGTCCATAGGCCGATCTTTGTGCCGTTTAAGTAAAAGGAAATATCGGATGGCCAATTTTCATTGGCAAAAGGCGCCTCAGACGAGATTTCAAACGAGATTTCAAGCTCGGTAGGTTTCTCGCTTTTGAGCAGGAAATTGGCCATCTTATATTCGATAAAGCCGCTGCTGAACCATAATATTTTGGCATTCATACGCTCGGGATCAAGGAAAAAGCGAGGCTCGTCGAACATGCCGATTACTTTGACGGTTGTAGCGAGGCCGCAGGTCGGCTCCACTTCAAAGTCCGTGTAATGACCAATGGAAACGATGTTTTCGTGATAGGTGCGCAGTGCGGGACGCTTCTTGGAAGGGAAATCAATTTCAATGCTGTCAGTGATGAGCTTGCACATTTTTTTGGTGCCGCCGCTGCTTGAGACCATCTCTGAGTTGATTAGTCCGGCTTTCTCCAGCTTCTTCACATGCATGGTCATGATCGGACTGCTGAGCTCGAGCGCTTGTGCAAGATCCTTGATGTTCATTTCCTGCAGGGCAAGCAGTTGAATAATTCGAAGCCGGACATCGCTGGCTAATGCTTCATAGATGGGTAAATGAGTATCTGAAATATCGATTTTCATGCTTTCACTCCGCTTCACGTTTTTAACAAACGAAATTGTTCTAATTCAAGGCGGTCATATCGAGGGGGAGGTTAATAAAAATATTAACCTAACGTCAGTTCAACAGCGGTATGGCGATTGAGTATGCTATTTCTAGATGAAAAATCGACTTAAACCTAGGTAATATCTACTCATTTATTGTATATGTAAAAAGATTTCTTGACAAATAATATTTAACAGAGAACGGCTATTCGCAAATATGTTAATGATTACGACCTGACGAGTTCCGTACATATCGAATTATAGGCTGGAGGATTGAGAGAAATGACAAGTACACAAGCATCCGGACAGTCGCTGATGCAGCTGCGAAATCCATTGGTAGAGCAGCGGGCAGATCCTTGGGTTTGGAAGCATATGGACGGATATTACTATTTTACGGGATCCGTTCCCGAGTATGACCGTATCGAGCTGCGCAGGTCGGCAACGATTGCCGGCTTGCGTGACGCAGCTCAGGTTGTCGTATGGGAGCAGCATGATTCAGGACCGATGAGCAAGCATATTTGGGCGCCGGAGCTGCATTTTATCGATGATAAATGGTATATCTATTTCGCTGCGGCAAGAGAAGATGCACCCTTCCGGCATCGTATGTACGTTCTTGAGAATGAATCTGCCAATCCGCTTGAAGGAAGCTGGACGGAGAGAGGCCAGATTATAACAGACTGGGATTCCTTTTCGCTGGATGCAACGACCTTCAGGCATAATGATGAGCAGTATCTAGTATGGGCGCAGCAGGATCCTGCCATTCAGGGCAATACCAATTTGTACATCGCTGCTATGAGCAACCCTTGGACGCTCAAAAGCAAGCAGGTGCTTATCACAAAGCCGGAGCTTGAATGGGAAATAATTGGCTTTATGGTTAACGAGGGAGCGGCTGTGCTGAAGCGGAACGGAAAAATCTATTTGACGTATTCCGGCAGCGCGACGAATCATAATTACGCGATGGGCTTGCTTACTGCCATGGAAACAAGCGACCTGCTTGATCCTGCTTCCTGGGTAAAGTCACAATCGCCCGTGTTTGCCAGCTGCCCCGAGACGAGTCAATACGGGCCAGGGCATAACAGCTTCACGGTGTCAGAGGACGGGGCGCATGATATATTAATTTACCATGCCCGCAGCTACAAAGAAATTGAAGGCGATCCGCTGTTTGATCCTAACCGTCACGCACGTGCGAAGGTGTTTACATGGAACAGCGACGGAACTCCCGACTTCGGGAAGCCTCCGGCGGATACGGTTTAGCAGGCAGCAAAGAGGAGCCATCCTGGTAAAGGTGGCTCCTCTTTGCTAATTCTGCTTATGGTTACGGCAGGTTTGATGCAATAAGCAACGGGATTTGCTAGCTTGTAAGAACACATATATTTCATTAGGAAAGTTTCGCGCAGAATTTCAGTGGGAAAAGGAGGAGCGATTGTGCGTGAAGCTGCATCGCTGCTCCTTCGAACATTATACGGCTTGCAATCCGGCTTGATTAAGAAGGTTCCATGGTTTGTTGTAATGCGGTTGAAAGAAGAAGTCGACGTAGCTTAATTCATCCATCGTCATGCCGTTCTGGATGCATACCGAGATCGTGTTGATCGATTGTGTCAGATCGACCTTCGATAACACCTGCGCACCGACAATTCTGCCGCTATCCGCTTCGTATACGACTTTTAACGTAACCTGTTCATAGGTAGGCATAAATTCGGGACGGTAATTATCAATAATTGTGACATTTTTCACATTCATACCCGCGGCAATCGCTGCTGTTTCCGTTAAGCCTGTCGAAGCGATGTTGTAATCGTAAATCTTGATTCCCGATGTGCCTTGCGTGCCGAGATATCTAACGGTGGGCTGAATAAGGTTTTTGGCTACGAGCGTTCCCATGCGAACAGCATTTGTTGCAAGCGGAATGTAGGCATTTTGACCCGTTGGATTGTAATGCACGGCACAGCTGTCACCGGCGGCAAATACATCGGGCTTACTCGTTCTCATGTAGTCATCGACGATAATGGCTCCGTTTGGCAGCATGTCGACCTGCCCTTTGAGCAGCTCCGTATTCGGCCTAAAACCGATGCAGAGCACAACAAGATCCGCTTCATATTCGCCTGCAGTTGTCATGACGGTCGTTACTTTCCCTTCGCTGCCTTTGAACGAAGTGACGGTTTGCCCGGTTGCGATCGTGATTCCTTTATCAATAAGCGCTTGCTCCGTCAAATCGGTAAACTCCCGGTCCAAATACTTATACAATATGCGCTCCATGTTATCGATTAAGGTTACCTGTTTGCCTAACAGCTCAAAGGCTTCAACAAGTTCAATCCCGATATAACCGGCACCGATTACGGCGATTCGATTCGCTGTTTTGGCTTTCTCGATAATGGTCTGCGAATGGTTGTAGTTTTTGCATAACACGATGTTTTCCAGATCGATTCCGTCCATTTGCGGGATGATCGGCCACGAGCCTGTCGTTACGACGAGCTTATCGTAGCTGTCCGTAAATTCGCTGCCCGTGACGAGATTGCGCACCTGAATGGTTTTGGCATCCGTATCTACAGCGAGCACATCATGGCGCATATTCGTCGTCACACCGAGCTTAGCGAGCTGATCGGGCGTTGCATAAAATAGCTGTTCCGCATCCTTCACGATGCCGCCGACATGAAGGGCGATTCCGCACGAGAGAAACGAAATGTTGTCGTTCCGTTCATAAACCGTAATGCGAGCGCCTGGGTGAAGCTTTGCCATTTGGGTGATAGCAGCGGTACCTGCGTGTGTGCAGCCGATAACTGCGATGTTCATTGTCATTTTGAACGCCTCCTATAGTAAATGTAAAGAGGATAAGCTGCATCGGCAGCTGTCTTTACAACGTGAAACATTTCACAACCTAGGGTGTTATGTGAAAACATTCACAACCTTTTCTTGCTTTTATCATATGCCTTTTTGAATAGGATGACAAGGGCTTTTGCAGCATTTTCAGCCTATTAATTTAAATTTTCAGATTATTTGACACGGATTTGTAACAACCTCACATCGGGAGGTTACGTTAAATTTCTAAATCGTCAGTTGTTTGATAATCCACGTGGATCATGTTATCAAGCTCTTACAGGAGCTGCTCAATTGCTATTTCCAATAGTTCTGCTTCCGATGAAGATGGTAAGTGAACATCAGGCGGAAGTTACCCGTCTGATCGTATACCGATACGAGGACGTATTCTTTAAGATTATTCAGACCAGCGATTCTACGGACGGAGATACAGATCTGATACACTAACTGCTCATTCGTATCATGAACACCCGATCGTTTGCCGGTGAATCAAACGCCGTAATCGATCTTGGCGTGGCGCTCAGCCTATATCACAATAGAAGGATCTGTTTACGCAATGATTCGGCATTCTTTAAGCAGCTATTTCATATATCCTTGTTCTTTTCTTGCCTATTTTTTCTTTTCATGGACAAGTATGCTTACAAAATTAACGTAAGATCCAAAAGGTTTGTTGGTCTATTCGACAATGAAAGTAAAATTATTACAAATTATATCGTATATCATAATTATAAAATATTGTATTATTTACTAGGAAATATAAAAAAAGGAGGAAATTTGATGAAGATTGTGAAGAAAGGGATGGTGTACTTCGTATGTCTTATGATTTTATTACTATTCGTTTATTTCAACGTACCTACCTTCGCACTAGAAAATGTAAGTATATTGGAGCCGAATGAATAAGCTGAAAATGAGCAAATGAAGCCGAATGGGGAGGGGGACAATACTTCCTCAAAAGAGGAACGTTATATCATTAAATATAAGGACAAAAAAAAGGTGAAGCAAGCTTTAGAAAAGAAAGATAAAAAACCTGAGAAAGAGTATAAACATTTATCATTTATGACAGCCAAGCTTACACAGACAGAGTTTGAGACATTTAGTAAGGATGAAAATATTGAGTATATTGAGAAAGATCATCCAATTGAAGTCATGAATGAAATAGTTGATACAGAAGGAGATACAAGTACTCCAACTACCCAACAGTCAGAAGATGACCTTTATACGGATAACATAAAAAAAGTCGGTGCATGGGAGGCTCATAACGAAGGATTTTACGGGGAAGGGATAAAAGTCGCCGTGTTAGATACTGGTATCGATAAAGAGTCTCCTGAGTTGCAGATCGCCGGGGGTATTTCTTTTGCACCTGAAGAATCTGATTACGATGATTTTAACGGTCATGGTACAGCGGTATCCGGAATTATTTCTGCTATTCAGGATGACAGAGGTTTTATTGGTATTTCACCTAGCATCGAATTATACGCTGTAAAAGTATTGAATACAGAAGGAATAGGTACATACAGTCAAGCAATCCAAGGTATTGACTGGGCTATTGACCAAAGTATGAATGTGATTTCAATGAGCTTTGGCAATACGGCAGATAGCCAAGCCCTTCAACAAGCGATAACTGCAGCTGATAGTCAAGGAATATTAATTGTTGCGGCAGCTGGAAACCAAGGAATAGGTGAAGAGACTGAATTGTATCCGGCCCGTTATTCTCAAGTCCTTTCCGCCGGGGCAATCAATGAAACGAATCAACGTGCAAGTTTCTCAAGTACGGGATCACAGCTTGATCTCGTAGCTCCTGGATCAAATATATTAAGTATAGGTCTGAATGGTGAATCAACCACGCAGTCTGGAACATCAATGGCGGCACCTCATGTTACAGGAGCAGCAGCGGCATTGTGGGCTAGCGATCCTACGTTAACAAATCAAGATGTGAAACAGAAGCTGTTGGATACGGCCACATCACTAGGTGAACCAAATGAGTACGGCAAAGGATTAGTCAACTTGGCCAAAGCGCTGGGATTAAGTGAGGGTCCTCATGTTACCAAGCCAGTAGAGAAATCAGAAATTGAAAAGTTTGATTCTGAAATATTAGTAATGAGCAAGATGTTAATCAATCTGAGAGACCATGCCATTCAAATTGATGATATTTCATTAGCCAAACAAATCGATAATGACTATAATTCACTCATTATTTCCAACAATGAGTTGTACTTTAGTCAAGAGATTCCAGTATCAAAGGATGCTGTCGCGCAAGCGCAATCACTTAACGCATATTACTCAAATCATAAGATTGAACTCGAAAAGCTTAAAACGGTATATGAGCAAACAATCGCAGATTATACCGCAAAGCTTCCGGCGTTTATAGAATCTGAAACTGAACCATTAAGTACACTATCATCACAACTTTTACCTAATTCTCCTGTCGACGTTAGTTTGGCAGCAGGAGCTTACGAGGTTTTTAGTTTTACTCCAGTAGTATTCGGGACTTATAGGATTTACACTGGCCCGTATGGAGGTACCGGGGGATCAAACGATACTGTAATCGAATTATATTCAGATGCGGCACTTACGATGCTTATTACCTCAAATGATGATTCTAATAGTACAAATTTCTCAGAAATCAAACCCATTCTCACGGGTAACACGACATACTATATCAAAATACGTCACTTTAGCCCCAGTGGCGCTGTCCATGCACGACTTACCGCGGAAGTTAACACGACAACAGTTCTATCGCTAAATTCACCGATTGATGTTGATCTTCCTACCAGTGGAAGCACGATCTTTAAATTCACTCCAACCAGTTCAGGGTACTTTAAAATTTACACGGAATATTTTAATGGAACCAATTCAAGCGGTTCTAGCGATACTCTTCTCTATGTTTATACGGTTGAAAGTTTATCCAACCAGATCGCCTATAATGATGACTCAAACGGAACTTTATTTTCACAAGTCAAAATCAATATGACTGCGGGGAAGAGTTTTTATATCAAACTTGCGGGATATAACGGAAAAAGTGTTCATGCTAGAATTAATGTCGTTCAGGAACTGCAAACCTTTCAAACCATAACGAAGAATACCCCCATCGATGTTAATGTAGGCCAGAATCAATATATTGCTTATAATTTCACACCTGCTGTCACTGGAAAATACCGCGTTTATACGGGTCCATATGCGGGTACCGGCGGATCAAGCGATACCATGCTGTATTTGTACAATAATACCAACTTAACCACCACCTTGGCATCTAATGATGACTCGAACGGTACTCGTTTTTCGGAAATCGTGTATACGTTAAATGCAGGCAGCACCTATTATATTCGGCTCACAGGTTATGCAGGCCAAAGTGTTAGTGCGCGATTAATGATTGCTAATCCTAAGAGCACGTATGTGTACGACAGTGCCGGAAGATTAGATTATATTTTGATAGCTACTGGAGGCAAATTGGACTATCTGTACGATAACAACGGAAACTTAGTTAAAAAAGAATTTTTTTCTTGAATATTCACTCTAGTAGAAATGATTAGTATAAATACGAAATCAGAGGAGATTACGAGTTGAAAAAACTAAGGCTACTATCCCTTTTTTTAACATTCATCATACTATTTACAACCTTTGACGTAAGTGTGTTTTCAGCAGGACCAGCTAAAGAGACCAAATCATATTTGGTTAAGTTTGTAAACAAGAGTAGCATTGATCAACAATTAAAAGGAAAAAAGCTCAAAAAGAAATTTAAACACAATAAACTAGCTTCAGCTGAATTGTCAGCTGCTGAGCTGTTGCAATTGATTCAATCCAAGACGGTTGAATACATTGAAGAGGATGTCGTCATTAAAATCTCAGCGAAAGCTGCCACTAAAAATGCTGTAAAAGATGAGGCAATGGCAGCTTCAGTAACAGAAGCGAAAGCTAGAGGCATCGATGGATCCGGTGTGAAAATAGCCGTTCTCGATACAGGTATTACAGAATCGAATCAATTAGGGGTCTCAGGTGGAGCCTCTTTCGTAGATGGGGTTACAGATTACACGGACGATAACGGACATGGTACTTATATTGCCAGTCTCATCTCTGGGAATTCAACTGAGGTCCAAGGAGCAGCCACAGGCGCTCAATTGTATGCGTTAAAAGTTTTGGATGGACAAGCCGTAGGTTCGTATAGTGATGTCATTGAAGCGATCGAATGGTCAGTCGATAACAAGATGGATATCGCATCTATGAGCTTCGGTGCCGACGTGTATTCCACTGCGCTTGCCGATACAATGGCCTATGCGTATGATAATGGCGTTCTCCTCGTGGCCGCTGCAGGGAATGAAAGTGAAAATCTTATTGACTATCCTGCGCGTTTTCATTCCGTTATCGCTGTGGGCTCTGTTGATCAAAACCATATTCGCGCACCTTTTTCTAACATCGGTAATGAACTGGAGCTTATGGCTACTGGAGTTGAGGTAAGTGGATTAGATTCTAATGGAGCTACTGTAACGAAGAGTGGGACATCTGTATCGACAGCTACTGTTGCAGGGGTTGCAGCGCTATATATGCAGGCGTTCAAAGGGATTTCCAATGTGGAAATTCGCGAACTTATGAATGCGTCGGCATTATATTTAGGTGATGTAAGGGAATATGGCAATGGCCTAGCTCGTTTTGCAGCAAAGAAAAACAACAATGATCAGCCATTAATGACGGAAGAACAAGAAAATGAATGGATTAAACAGGAAATTGTAAAACAAGAGGAAAAGGCAAAACAGAGAGACGCGGCTAAGAAACAAAAAGAGGAGAAAAAAAAGAAAGAGAAAGAAGATGCAAAACTTGCTGCAGAAAAGAAAATAGTAGATACGTATGAAGAAGAGCGAGAACGTCCAGATACCTCACAAAGGGAACTGTCCGAACGCATCCAGCGTAAACTAGCAAAGAGCGAAGCGAATTTTGATCAAATAGACCTCGAAGATACCGCAACAAGAAATATCGAGGTGCTTGCGGAAGAATGGGGCATATCGGTCAAAGATATACAAAAACAGTTAGATAAAGGATTCACGTTAGAAGAAATTGAAACAGCTATTCACAGGTATAAGCAGAATAAAACGAGTTTGCAGTATGAAATAGATAAGCTTGCAAAGAAACAAATCAATGCATCCAAACAAGCTAAAAGCGAGATCCAATCGGATCTTGGGTCTATGAATTTAAAAGAAGCTAACTTATTCCGTGCTGCTACCGTGCCTACAGAACCAGAAGCCCCACAGTTGGATATGTTGAATTTAAAAACGGGAGAGGCTCCTTATCGAGTGAATTTGGAAAGCGAGAGTGTATCAACACTTTCAGGCTCTCTTTCTGTGTCAGCATCGGATTTTACGCTTCCTGGGCGCAATGGTAATGGATTTACACTAACCCGAACCTACGATTCGGGAGGCTCACAATATTATGATATGGAGCCAGCTTTGGCTACAAATGTAAGCACTATCTATTATGTTGCTGTGAGTGGAATGAAGACAACTCAATATACGACATTTTATTTAGATTACAATTATCATATCATAAAAGCTAAATATGCCTGCTCTACAGGTGCTTTAGTTACAACCTACTCGGATACTTGGTCATCATTAAATCATTTAGATTATACTACCCAAGCTGCCCGTGATAGTGCATCTAATAATGTGCAAGGTAGTTATACGGTTACTGACGCTGATCAATGTGCACAGTATGATCGAATAACAAAAACTAAATATAATCTTAGCAAATCCACATATAATACTAATTCTGTAGGCGGGATAGAAACTGATATTCATTTATTTCTAGCTGGTCCATATCAAACACTGGCAAGTGCAAATGAGGTGAAAGCAGCTTATATTACTTCTAAAGGACAAGTTGTTGAATATATTCCGCCGAATGGAAATCCAAACTCTCAGCAAATATCGTATACAAAAGTTATATCAGATGCAGAAGTTATTTCTGCACAAAGTACAAACTCATACTATTATAATAACGTGGTCGACGCAAAGGATGAAAAGAAATTTCCAATTGGTAAAGGCTGGACATGGAATATACCTTATCTAACGTTCAGTGGAGGTACATACGTTCATCTTGCTGGTTCAGGCACATATAAAGTGGAAAATCAGACGCTCAAGGGATATCCATATAAGGATGTACAACTGGTATCGGATACAACGGTAAACGTTCATGGTGTAGCATCGGCTTATGCATTAAAACTTCGTGCGGGAGGAAAACAGTATTTCGACTCTAATGGTTTGTTGCTTCAAATTTCCGATGCTTATAAAAACCATACTCAATTTAAATATGCTGATGTAAGTCCGTATGGCAAGGTATTGACAGAAATCTCTGATGCAATTGGTAATAAAATTGTCATTGCTTATACCTCAACCCAAGTAATGTTAACAATGGGTGACCGCCAAGTTATTTATAAGAAAACAACACAAAATAATAAAGAGCTGCTCACCCAGGTTATTGATCCGCTTCAACGTACAACGACCTATGATTACCATGTCGCAAGTGCGAAATTTAACTTGCTTGGTTCTGATCCATATACGACAAATCCATATGCTCTGTTAACAGGTGTAACCCATCCGACCGGAGCAAAAACTGTATATGAATACGAAGGATCGCCGGTCAAACGTTATACGAGCACTAACTCTGTCAATGAAGTGTACCGTGTTGCAGTCCGTAAAGATATTCTGACGTATTCGGATAATACCAATGCGGAGTTTAACCGTGCGTCTTTCCTTTACCCACAAGATATTGGAAGCACGTATAACCATGATATCACGTTTACCACGAAGCTTATGCGTGGAGAAGTTGTGTCTATTTATACGTATAAGAAAGACTATATAGATGACAATACAGCACCTATGTTTTATAACACGAAAATAGAAGCATTTGATCTCGCCATAAATCGTGTTACTGAGAAAACTTACGATGAAATAAATCGAAATCCTTATCCTATATCGACAACGAATTATTTTGTATCGGGGGTAGGTGAATCTACTCGAGTCGTTAGTTCTGCTCAATATGATACATGGGGCAATGTGATCAGTGAGACTGATCCATTAGGTAATCAATCAACCTATACACATGACAGCGTATCACACTTGTTAACATCGGCGTTGACGCCTGTGGGTGGTGGGAAAAGCCTTTATGTACAATTAACTCGAAATAATCAGAACGATGTGATCGACTACAGTATTCGGGAGAATAATGCTTCGGGAGTGTTGCTACGTAAAAGGACTTACACGTACGATACCTTTGGAAATATAACTCTAGCCGAGCAACATGGTACAGATCGAAAATCGCAAACTGCTTTTACCTACGATGTATTATCGGCTTTTCCAATAAAAGCATCTTACTCCTATAAAGACGCGGATGAAATTGCCCGTACCAGCTATACCGAAGCAACTTATGATGTAAGAACCGGAGCGACAAAAACGATTAATGACGGAAAAGGGAATGTAACGGAATATATCAGGGACAATCTTGATCGGGTTAATCAAGTGATTAATCCCGACCTGACAAAGGTCATCATCACTTATGATGATGTTAATAATCAGATAATAACAACGAATGAAGCCAACAAGAAGTCTGTTGTCAAATGGAATGGTCTGGGATTGCAAGTGGAATCAGGTATCATCGAAAACGGTGTTTATGTGAAAAAGTCGAGATCTGGTTATGACGGGCTCAGTAGAAATAACTGGATTGAGGATGCCTCAGGAAACCGTGTCGTTAACACCTATGACAATTGGAATAGAGTTCAGAAAACGACAAAACCGGATGGAAGCTTTATTACTACGAATTTCGACGATATCGCCTATAGAACGATTGTAACGGACGAGGAAAATAATTCTTCACTAAGTAAGTATGATCAATATGGTCGACTGATGTATACGCAATCGCAGAAGAATGGTGCTTTTGTAACGACACGATCGTATACGTACGATCAAGCTGGTAAGGTGAGGACCACACAGGATGCACTGAACCATGTGACCGAATATATTTATGATGTGCTAGGACAGTTAACAGCTGTGAAGAATGCAAAGAATGAAACGACAACTTATCAATACGATCCATTTGGAAATATGACTGCAATTATTTATCCGGACGGAAGCAATGTGCAGAAGAAATTTGATGAATTAGGACGTTTGAAACAGCAAACAGATCAAGCGGGAAAAATCAAGAAAATTTATTATGATGCAGCAGGTAATATGGAGCGATTCATAGACCGTAAAGGTATTTCGTTTACGTATACGTATGATAGTCGAAACATGTTGACAGACCGTAGTAGCCCAAGCGAAATAATCTCATATGCTTACACTACGGACGGTCTGCGCAAATCGATGACTGACCAAACGGGAAAAACCGAGTATACGTATGATCAAAGTACGGGACAGTTAACAGAACTAAAATACCCTGATGGTAAAGCTATTTCGTATACCTATGAAGGGCGAGGTAATTTATCCACTATTACCGGTCCATTTAGTCATTCCTCAGCCTATGAGTATGATAACTTAAATCGTATGGAAACGGTCACTACGGATACGGAGCAAAATGTTGCTTATTCGTACTTGAAAAATGATCAAATTAGTAATATTGAAATGGCGAATGGCATAAAAACGGAATATACTTACAATGGACTGGAACTGACGCAACTGCAACATAAGAGTTCTGATGGATTAGTGATAAACAGCTATAATTATAGTTATGATTTAACAGGGAATACATCACAGAAGTCTGAGAATGGAACATCTCAACAATATAGCTATGACGTATTGGGACGTATTCAGACGAATACACAATTCAGTGAAACCTATGAGTATGATGCCAAAGGCAATCGATTCTCTCTTGTTTCAGATGCTTTACCAGAGATTGATGCAGTATCCTATGAATATGATGATTGGAATCGCCTGAAGAAAGCAACAACAAGCGAAGGTGTCATTACGTATAAATACAATGGTGACGATCGTTTGGTGGAGCGTACAGAGAATGGCGAGACGACCAGGTACTACTGGAGTAATGATCAGATCATTGCAGAAGGTACCGTTCAGGGAACTACAGTAACTGAGAAAGCAACATACGTGTACGGACTGAGTTTAATTGAGCGGATTGATGGACAGAATGCGAATCGCTCATCATATCTCATGAATGGTCACGGTGATGTTGTAGAGTTACGTGATGAACAAGGCAACATACAGAATCAGTACTCGTATGATATCTGGGGTAATCCTATTACGGAGTCAGAGACAGTTGATAATCCGTTTCGTTACTCAGGCGAATACTGGGACGAGAGTACAGAACTGCAGTATTTAAGAGCAAGGTGGTATGATCCATCTACAGCGCGGTTTATTAATGAGGATACGTATGAAGGGGAACTGGGAAATCCATTAAGTCATAACCTATATACGTATGTGCATAATAATCCGTTGATTTATGTTGATCCGACAGGGCATTGGAATGAAAAGCTCGGATTTAATTATGTCATTAATGAAATGAAGAACATGTGGTCGGTTGCTACGACTACATCGGAGAGGGATTATTGGTCTAGTGAAGCAGAAAAAATAAGAACACAAGCACGAAATGCAGGCTACTCTAATTCAAATATTATGCAAAGTACCGATAAAATGATTCCAATGGAAGAGATAATGAAGCGAGCACATGAAATGTTTCCTGCATTAAGTGCTGTTCAAGGATTTACAGAAGGATTAAGCAGTTACGTTGAGAATCACCCCGGAGAAGGGGCGGCGATTTCAACAGGAATGGGCATATTTGCATTTGGGAAGATTTCAAAGTTAGAAAAAGGTTTGAACTTTACTGTAACAACTACAACTAGAATGGAGACTGCCGGAAGGTTTGTTCCAGTTCAAACTCTAATTTCAGCAATAAAATATGGAAATGGTTTGCCTGATCCACGTGGTAGTAAGGCAATAATGTATTATACTGAAATGTATAAAACTCAATCCAAATCAATTTATGACCCTGCACTTGGATACAATGTCACAGTTAATTATGTTCAAAAATATAATTTGGAAGTACTCTATGATTCAGCTTCTAATACAGTTTATCATTTTGAGTATACAAGAGATGCAATTGGTCCATTAGGGGCTATTAAATAAGGCGGTGTCAATATGGAACAAAGGACTTCAAAAGAGCGATTGTACTGGTTGATTGAATTACAAAGACTGAAGAAAATTGAAATGGACAATTTTTGTAGAGAGTTTCAATCAACCTATGATCATGATCTTGAATTTGAAGAATTAAATGGTCAAGAAAGGCTTCTTTTTAGTGAACTAGCTAGAGCATCATCTAGATATTCGCCATTTGAACAGGAACGCATACTTTATCCAAACGTATATACTGATGAAGAGGAGATAGAACGTATTATTAATAAAATAACTAAGCTTTTAAATATATGACCAGTTTAAATGCCACATGTGAGTATTACTCCATGTGGTTTCTTTTTGCTTAAAAATATTTATCCACCTCTATTGACGTTTCGATACGTCAATGGTATATTTGCATCAAGACGTAACGATACGTCATTTAATGGGAGGGATATTTATGATCGGCTTAGAATACATCGTAAAGCTATACAATGGAACGTATAAGAAATTAGCTGAGAAGTTGGCTATTACACCATCAACGGTTACAGACTGGCTGAGTAAACGTAGACCCATTCCAAAAGCCAAGCTAGAAGCACTATCTAAGCTATTCAATCTTGAAGCAGAATACTTTCAAAAAGAGTTAACGAAAATAGAAGAGATCGAGCTGAGACTGGATTATCTGAATCGAAGTTCTAAACGAGATTCGTTTGAAATACCTGACTATTTTACCGATACGGATGGAAATGAGCATGAATACACTAGGTCAATTGATCCTTATCAGGAAGAGAAACGAATGATTTACGATGAATTGAAAATAGAGAAGATTATTCTTACGCTTCAAGGAGACTTATATCATGAACTTTATGATCCCGAGCAGGGTAATAAAGCATATGAGATTCTAGAAAGGGCTTCAAACGTGTTAAATGAATCTGTTCCCAACAATCTGGATGCTGAGCAGCAACTACAATGGTATAGAAAGCATGATAAGCGTATCGAAGCATTGCGTTCTATGATGTATTTCATGGATATTACAGGATTTGCAGTATGGGATGAAGAGGAAGAAAGCTTTCATAACGAATTGTTTAAGCTTCTGAAAAAGCATGATTTGCTGTGGATGAAAGAGTAAGGCGAGAATATCTGAAGGGAGGTGATTACGATGTAGGCATGTTATCTTTTCTTATAACATAGCTAATTTGATCCAGAATATTAATCCATCCAGAAAATAGAAAGAAGGAATTGAATGTTTGATACGGTTGTGATAAAAGCAAGACCGATTCACCTTGAATCAGAAGCATTGTTAAGCATGGAGAACTGTAAGTCAGTTACATTTCTAAACAAGGAAACTGGTGTACTCCAAACGAGGTATGAAATATATGATAAGCAGTTGTCATATATCAAGTATCTCGATGGCAGCCAGACGTTGTCGATTCAAGTTTCTATACCAAAGCTGTTGTATGGAAACAATGTAACTCTTATTACCGAAGATGATATTCCCAGCTTTTTTGAAAGTGTTCAGCAACGTATTCATCAACTCTTTTCGATTAGCATTCCCCATTCGGAATGGTCGATAAGCCGAGCAGATATATGTTGGAACTTTCAAGCAGGCAAAGATGTTGGTGAGTATGTACGAATGCTAAGCAAGCAGAAGTTAGCATTTAAGAACACAAGAAGCTACAACCAAGATCAGACGGTTGAGTTTTCCAACAAGAGCAGCAGAATTATCTTCTATGACAAGCAGCGACAGATACAAAAAGAGAAAGCAACTCCTGAACTTGTCGAGAAATCCAAGGGAATCTTACGGCTTGAAATTAAGTCAAGTAATAGCGACATGAAGAAGTTCTCACCAACTAAAAATGCCATTGAGTTGCTCAATAAGTCATTCTTTGATTACATGACGGCTAAAGTGCTAAATGAAATTGAATATCCGTCATCAGTAAGCACGATGGACTTATCTTGGCTAATGGAAAATAAAGAGAGCATAACGAAAATCGAAACGCTTCTAGGTTTCCAAGTGTTGCAAAACATGTTCGAAGAATCAACGCTAAGACAACTATTTACATCGTCAACCTATGCCAATCGCAAAGCCTTGGCAAAAAAAATGACAATTCCCAAAGGGAACTGCCTAGAGCCACTGGTAATAAACCAGTAAATACACATCCACAGACACGGACACGTTATTTTGCCGATAACGATAAAAAGTCCAATATGCTGGATGAAATAAAAATAACTTAGTTCTAATTCTACTTGAAAACTAAGTAAAAGCAATCCCCGATTCTGAGAAACTAATGGAAAGACGATAACTAACCATCGGGGGTAGTTTAAATCAATAGACTATATTGTGTTTTTCAAAATGGGCATAGCACATCCAGCGACCGAGACAAGTTGAAAATAGAAAGCGATACGATAGCTTATTCTTGTTCTTCAACAATAAGTTCATGAATCTTTATATCAAGGGCTTCACATATCGCTTCTAGCGTTCGGATATAGACTCTGTCTACGGAATCAGAACATAGATGGTTAATTGTTGCATGACGAATATTCATTTGCAGAGATAATTGTCGCTGTGAAATTCCTTTTTCGGCAAGTATTTCTTTTAATCGTATTTTCAATTTCATATTTGAATGATCCTCCACTTTACGAACGAACTGTTAATCGTACTATATCATATTTCACCTAATCTATCATTGATATATACTCTTAAAGGTAATATAATAAAATTATACTTTTAAGAGTATAACTTGTAAGCGTAACACGAATTAGAATTGATGTAACGCTTGGGTTAATGGGGGCAAAAAATATGAAGAACGTTATCGGTTATGTTCGGGTAAGCACACAAGGGCAAGCGAAGGATGGTTATAGCTTGTCTTATCAGCAGGACGAGATTCAAGACTATTGTGACCGCCAAGGATGGAATCTCGTTCACGTATTTACGGACGAAGGAATCAGCGGTGCAAAGGTAGACGAGGAAGCCTTAGAAGTCGAACGTGAAGGTTTTCAGGATATGATGACATTTATATCCAGTAATAAGGTTGATTTCGTGGTCGTTCTAAACACAAGTCGGTTATGGAGAAGCGATATTGTCAAAGTGCTTGTTCATCGTGAATTAAAACGGCATAGCATTGATATTCAGAGCATCGAACAGCCTACATACAGCATCTTTAAGAAAGACCCATCAGACTTTTTAATCAATGGTTTGATGGAATTGTTGGATGCTTACCAACGCCTAGAGATTACCATGAAGTTAGGGCGTGGAAGAAACAAGAAAGCATCTGAAGGCAAGTTTGCAGGTGGTGGCATTCCTTTTGGTTATAAGGGAAAGCGTGGTTCAAAGAAAATCGTTATTGACGAGAAGCAAGCAGCAATCGTAAAGAGATTATTTCAATTGAAAGCACAGTTTCAAGCATGGTCACTATCCGCATTAGCTGAGCAGTTGAATGAAGAAGGGTTCACAACGGAGCAAGGAAAGTCATTTACCAAGGTACAGGTAAAACGCATCCTAGACCGCAAATCATTTTATCAAGGAAAGTATCGTTACGGTCAGATTGAAGCAGATGGATTGCATCAAGCTATTATTTAGTCAAAGGATACAATTAAGGTGAATAAGAGATTGCTAACGTGTCTTTGCGGCTCTGACCGCTCGAACTGAGGATGCAACCTTATCTTACCATTGATGTTCTAGCCGCTCATTTGAGTGGTTACTAATAGGCTGGATTCATACAGAGCAAGTATCTACGTAGTAATGAATCTTGTGTGAAATGAGAATCAAACTTATTAGTAACGATTCAAATAACAATGACAAAAGGGGCGAACAAAGATGATTGAACAGAAAAATCTTATCTATGTGGGTGTTGATCTCCACAAACAGCATCACACAGCCGTCATTACGGATTGCTGGAACAAAAAGCTAGGAGAAATCAAGTTTGACAACAAGCCATCCGCATTTCCTTTGCTTGTTAAGGAAGTGAAGAAGCATACAAAAAAGAAGTTATCCGTGGTTTACGGCTTGGAAGATGTAGGCGGCTACGGCAGAGGGTTAGCTGTCTATCTGATAGAACAGCAGTGCTGGGTAAAAGAGGTTAATCCTAAGTTATCTAATGCTAGAAGAAAGAGCCATGTGACGGTCGAGAAGTCTGACAGTTGGGATGCAGAATGTGTTGCAAGAGTTTTACGTGATGAATTGCACAATTTGCCTGACGCAAAGCCAATTGATCTATACTGGGCGATTAGTCAGCTTATAACTCAAAGGAAATGGTTAGCAAATAGCTTGTCTGGAACGGTAAAAAAATTACATCAGCAGATCAGCTATCCGTATCCAAGTTATAAGAAATTCTTCTCAGAAGTTGATGGCAAAACGGCACTTGCCTTATGGGAGTCCTATCCTTCTCCACAGAAACTAACAGATGTATTAGAGGATGAACTTGCTATTTTTCTACGTAGCCATAGTAACAATGGACTTTCTAATAAGAAGGCTAGTCAAATCTTATCGTTGATTGCTGCTGACGGTGATACGTATAGGGATTTTCAGGATTCACGAGATTCTGTTGTGAAGAGTCAGGTGAAAACCATAGGCTTTCTTAAGAAGGAAATAGCCAGCATTGAAGTCGATATTGAGGACTTGATGAAGCAGCTTGGTTTCCAGCTTGAATCCATGACAGGCATTGAATTAGTGACAGCGGCAGAACTCGTTGCTGAAATAGGAGATATTCACCGCTTTTCAACAGCAGACAAGCTTGCTCGATTCGCAGGTATCGCACCTGTAACCGTAGGTTCTGGGAATAAATCAAGAAACTACAAGAGTAAGCAAGGTAACCGAGAACTACATGACATTTTCAAAAGCCTTGCTATCCGACAAATAGCCGTTACTCGCACCAAGAAAGAACCAAGAAATCCACATTTTCATGCCTATTATGAGCAAAGACTAGCAGAAGGTAAAACAAAGCAGCAAGCGATAGTTTGCATTATGCGTAAACTGGTAAATATCATCTATGCAATGATGAAAAACAAATCCGTTTATGTGATGCCGACCTTACCGATACAGCAAGCAGGATGATATAATTGGTGGTAATTGGATTGACATTCCAGTTGCCACCTTCTTTATTCTAAGTTCAGTTTTATTAACTAGGATACGTATGAAGGGGAGCTTAACAATCCGTTGAGTCAGAATCTTTATACGTATGTGCATAATAATCCGTTGAGGTATACTGACCCTTCAGGTCATCAACCAAGAGATCAATTATGTAATGGAATGAGTAATTCTGAATGTAAGACAGCAAGAAGTGCTTGGTATGATCTTGCAGATGTTTTAGAAAATCAATACAGTGGGGCATCATATAGAACTGACGCTAATGTGACGGTTAAAAGTGCGATTATCGATCATAAATCTGATATCAATAGTGCAGGGGAAAAGTGGGGTGTCCCACCTGAATTAATATTAGCGATTATAGTCAAAGAACAATACACGAAATCAATTCCTGACTGGGTTGCGATGCTTGATAGCAAAATTAGAGGTGGAACACATTCAGTTGGACTAGGTGCAATATTTCCAAGTACAGCCCGTACAGCATGGTCGGCAGTTAGCCCTAATACTGTATTGCCAAAATCCAACAAAGGTTTGCAGAGCAAACTTAAAGATGACGCATTTAATATTGAAACAATAGCTGTAATTCTAGTTTATCAAGCTCAGCAAATGTATGGAAATGATGTTGATCCATCGTCCCTAACTATGGATCAGTGGAAAGAAGTAGTTCCTTATTACAACGCTTCTATGAGTACTCCAGAAAGTAGAAAAAAAGGAAATGACTATGCTTCAAAAGTGTTTGAATACCTGCCATATACAAAAATTTTATTGAGGTGATTTATGAGGAAAATAATACCGATCTTGTCAATAGCCATACTAGTTATATTTTCAGTATTGTTTTTTATTAGAGATGATCGTGAGATTAACATCAATAAAGATATTTCAGTTGAATCGATGGATATTAAACAGTTAACACCGCTTGTTTCTCCTTATGTAAGTGAATATTATGATAATGAAGATTATCACTTGGGTGGAGTTTCCATTCAATCCACAAACGGTCTTAAAGGGGAGATTAAATTAACCTTTGCAAGTGATAGTGGTTCAAAATCAGAAGTAGTTGAGGTGCAGTTAGATTCAGAATTAAATAAACTAATCTCTCTAACAAGTTTAGGCACTGATGATGTACTAAATCCTCCGGGAGTAATTCATCCTGAGAGTTGGAATTACGACTATACCCAAGCATTCGACATTGCAAAAAAGTTTCTATTAGAGAAAAACAACAAATTAGAGTATGATCAAGTTTTGGTGAGTACGAAAAATCGGAATTCTGAATACTGGGAGTTTCGATTTCAGAATTTGAAGTCATTTGAAACCTACTGGTGCTTTGTCGATCCGTATACTGGACAAGTGATTGATTCAGGTTTAACTAAAACTAAATAATCTTGAGAACCACATGTGAGTGCAACATCTCCATGTGGTTTTTTTTGATAACAGCCCCCACCCAGTGCCGAATGAATCGGGCGGCACTTCCAGATAGAACTTAACCCTTATCAGCCCCGTATCAAAAATCTGACAAAATCGTGTGCGTACAGCAATTTGCTTGAATTTTATACCCTTTTTGCATTGTCGCCCTCCTTCCCAACTCCTATAAAATCCCCAGTTACCTCCATGTTTCATGCCAAAATGCTTATCTTCGTTTTCTCGCGGTTTTTCCTAATAAAATACCTTCCGCAACTGCCATCAGACATACACCGTCTACAATAGTAAGGGCAATTTGAAAATCCCTTGCAACTATCTGACTATTTGAAGCGATGGTTATTGTGTAAGAACAATCTGGTGACGATCAATTGATATATACAGGTAAGGCAACGTTAAGGCTAGCCACCTTGCCCTCTAATTATAGACGGAAATTCGTTAAAAAATTTCCGATGGGGGCTGAACATGAAAGGCGTGAAGGTTTCAATAGACCGTATTGTAGTGGACTTTACAAATGTATATTGGACATTCTTCAATCCGCTTCGTCAGCGGCTTTGTGAATACTACAACGCTTCGTTTTACGTGAAGGACAAAGGATTCAAGTATCGTGTTAGAGTGAGGGATGGTAAGCATTGGGCATATCTTTCGTATCAATTGGTTTATGCCCGACTAGCAAGGAAGCATACACTTCGGTTAGAATGCCCACCCGAATCATTGGTTCATTTTCGTTCATGGATTTCCAAGATTGGAAACCATGCCAATGAGATTCTACACGTTCGCTCGGAAGTGGCGTTTGATATTCCAATACCTTTGACAGAACTGTTCGTCCTTTCGTTGACTGGGCGGAATATGAAGAAACGGAAAGGAACGTTTTACTCAAACAAACGCCATCAACGACAAGTAGCCGGATATTGCAGGGTGTATGACAAGCGACTGGAGTTATTACAAAAACAAGGTAAAACCATTGAAGGCGAACTAACGAGGTTTGAAATCGTGTATAAGCCGGATGAGAAGATACCAATGGACAAGCTTGTGCAGTATCCACCTGTGTTTAACAGATTATATCTATGCGCTCATGTAACCGAACTGGAACAATTGAAGCCAAAGCTTTTGCGGCAGGTTCAAGGCGTGATGCGTGGCGAACTGGAACAAAAGGATGTGACCTACTATTATCGTAGTCAGATTAAAGCGGAGATGCGAAAACGTACTATTCTTAACTTTGATACAGTGGCGGCGGAGCAATGGGAAGAAGTAATAACGATTCCTTGTGCAGTCTTGGGTGGTGTGATTAGTAAGGTTGCTGTAGCACAATAAAGGCTATTCTTCCTCCATAACAATCAAGTCGTGGAGTTGAATGTCGAGTGTTTTGCAAAGTTGCTCCAATGTGTCAAAATAAGCGGCATTGACTTTATCGGAGCAAAGATGGCTAATAGTATTGGGTCGGACGTTCATTAATCGGGCTAACTCTCTTTGAGTAATACCCTTCTCGGCTAGAATTTCTCTCAAACGCAGTCGTACAGGCATATATAAAATTCCTCCAGTAGTGTTTCTATAACTATATACCGTTACAAATTGAGATTCAACAAAATAAGATTGATTATATCGGTATTGCGATATATAATTAATTTCATATCGGAATGCCGTTACAATAATCTCAATTATCGTAACGGTGAGGGAGGAAACAGCATGAAAGTCATCGGTTATGTCAGAGTTTCAACGAGTGGACAAGCCAAAGACGGTTACAGTTTATCGTACCAACAGGATGAAATCCGTTCCTATTGTCAGGAACAAGGATGGTACTTGCAGGACATCTTTACAGATGAAGGTATCAGTGGAGCGAAAGTAGACGAGGATGCGCTTGAGGTGGAAAGAATTGGCTTTCAGACGATGTTAGCCGTTATTGCCGCCCAAGACATTGATGCAGTTGTTGTCCTCAATACAAGTCGATTATGGCGGTCTGACATCGTAAAAGTATTGGTTCATCGGGAGTTTAAGAAGTACGGTGTGGATGTCAAGAGCATCGAACAGCCGACTTACAGCATCTATAAAAAAGACCCATCCGATTTCTTGATTAATGGACTGATGGAATTGCTCGACGCTTACCAACGACTTGAAATTATCATGAAATTAAGCCGAGGACGCAACAAGAAAGCCCAACAGGGTGGCTACGCCGGAGGTCGGGCGACGTTCGGTTACAAAGCCAAGAAAGGTCAGAAAACAATCGAAATCAATCTCGATGAAGCCCAAGCCGTTCAGCGAGTATTTGAACTAAAGGAACTGTTTCCTGACTGGTCATTATCAGAACTGGCTTATCAGATGAACTACGACCGATTCACGACAGCGCAAGGCAAGAAGTTTACGAAAGTACAGATCAAGCGAATCCTTGATCGGAAAGAGTTTTACCAAGGTTTGTATCTCTACGGGGACATCAAAGCCGATGGACTTCACCAAGCCATAATCTAGCCTGAGCATGACTTAATGTAGAATTTCGCTAACGTATCTTTGCGGCTTGTCCGCTCGAACTGAGGATGCGGCTCTATATTATAGGACTATTCCATAACCATCCGATTGGGTGGTTACTCATGGGTTAGAGTTTTGCTTACGTGTCTTTGTGGCGATGTCTACTTGAGTTGAGTATGCAATTCTAACCTATCAGTAATCATTCAATCTAACCAACAAGGAGTGAACAGCGCATGATTCAGCCGGATAAACTCGTTTATGTTGGGGTTGACCTTCACAAACAGCATCATACAGCGGTCATCATCGACTGTTGGAATCAGAAGTTAGGAGAAATCAAGTTCGAAAACAAGCCGACTGCATTTCCTCAGCTTGAGAAGGAAGTCAAGAAGCACTCGAAAAAGGGAATGAAGGTCGTTTATGGCTTGGAGGATGTGGGCGGCTACGGCAGAGCATTGGCGGTGTACCTGACCGAGAAAGGTTGTTGGGTAAAGGAAGTTAATGCGAAACTGGCAAATAACAGGCGTAAGAGCCACGTAACCATTCAGAAATCCGATTCATGGGATGCAGAATGTGTAGCCAAGGTTCTAAGGGATGAATTGTATAATCTGCCGGATGCAAAGCCAATCGACCTATACTGGGCAATCAGTCAGCTTGTGACGCAACGGAAATGGCAATCCAAGAGCCTGACAGGGATGGTCAAGCGGCTTCATCAGCAACTAGGCTATCATTATCCGAGTTACAAGAAGTTCTTCTCTGAGGTTGATGGTAAGACAGCGTTAGCGTTTTGGCATAAGTATCCCTCTCCTTCTCGATTGTCCGGCGTGGGGGGAAAGGAACTGGCAACGTATCTCCGAAAACTGAGCAACTACGCACTATCAACCAAGAAGGCAGAGCAAATTCTAACGTTAATCGCTGAGGATGGCGATACAAGCCGAGATTTCCAAGATAAACGTGACTTTATCGTCAAAGGACTTGTCCGCAATATACGCTTCTACGAGCGAGAATTGGCTCGTATTGAGCGAGAAATCGAGAGTTTGATGAATCAGCTTGGCTTTCAACTTGAAACGATGACAGGGATAGAATTGGTTACGGCGGCTGAACTGGTAGCGGAGATTGGAGACATTCACCGCTTCGCAAGTCCTGATAAGTTAGCACGATTCGCAGGAATTGCACCAATAGCTGTAGGTTCAGGGAACAAACATCGAAATTACAAGAGCAAGCAAGGGAACAGGGAACTACATGACATATTCAAAGCCCTTGCTATCCGGCAAATTGCCGTTACTCGTACCAAGAAAGAGCCACGCAATCCTTACTTCCATGCTTATTATGAGCAGAAGATGGCGGTAGGAAAGACCAAACAGCAAGCCATCGTTTGTATCATGCGGAAACTCGTCAACGTCATCTATTACTTGATGAAAACTAAGGCGGCATATGTGATTCCAGTTGTATCCAGTCAAGAAGCGGCATGATATAATCATAGCAACGGGCGGCGATTGTTACGAAACAGTCACCGTCCATTTTATTGGAGATTGAACGGTTTATTAACTAGGATACTTATGAAGGGGAATTGACGAATCCGCTGAGTCAGAATCTTTATACGTATGTTCATAATAATCCGTTGATCTATGTGGATCCTGATGGGAATAAAAGAAAGGGTCTTGACTTTTCATATGGGTACTTCACACAAACATATGGTTCTGCTTATGGTGAGAGAGCAAATGCTTGGTGGGAAGGTGAGTATTCGGATCGTGAGTTCTTAAAAAGCGTCGGTATAGAAACGATGAGTTGGAGTTCATTAAATGGATATGGTGGGGGATCCACGGATAAAAAAAATCAGAGATGGCGCGATGAAGAAGAACATGTCGCCAATAAATTAGCCGATTTTGGATATAACGTGGTAGCAAATATAATGACTAACAAAAAATATGGGAATTTTGATTTTTTTGTTAATGGATTAAAGGTGGAGCTTAAGACGCCTAAACCAGAGGATGGTAATTTTAACCGTAGAACTACTTTAGATAATATAGCAAAAGGATTTAATATCCAGTTGGCTGACAAAGTTATTGTCGATTTGACATACTACGTTAATAAAGATAGTTACAATGCACTAGATATATTTGACTTATTTTTCTATAGTTCAACAAAATTGGAGCGTTATAACACTGAGTTTACTTTAGAGATATGGACACATAATGGTATAATTACAGGTACGATAATGCGAGAGTATGACGGAGTCACGGTTTAGACTAAATTTTTAGGAGGGCTGTCATGGGCGCAGATTTAACTGCTATTTTTTCACATGATCTTGTATTAAGTAAGATAGACGACATAGTTAAGGAATTAAATTTATTAAACATCCAAGAACTGTATGAAGAAACTTCTCAAGAAATTTGGAAAATTAGTCCTGATAGAAGTTGGGGGGAAGGAGATATTCACATTTATGGCCCGCACTCTCTTAAACTACTATTTGGGGAAAAGTGCTGTCAGTTAGAGTTTCCAATGCGATGGATGAGTTTCGTAGATAATGAAAATGAGGTTGAGGTAGAAGAAGTACGTATGGTGTGTAGGCGGATTAGCCAGCTTCTCAAAGCCGATTTTGCTATTTATATCCCTGACACTGCATATACATCATCCGGTGTATATGGAAAGGTATACGAAGCAGTTGCAATTGACACTATAGTTTCGTGGTTATTGGTAAACTGCGGAAGACCTGCGAGTAAAATCAGTGATATATTTGATGTTGCCTTGGGCGAAATTGATCAAAACGGCTACTTTATTGATTACTTTTCGTTGTCTCTTTAGGAATGGCCCAATACTTACCGGTGGTTTGTTTGTCAATTACCACATGCGAGTGTAAAAACTCCATGTGGTTTTTTTTTTACGACTGACCAATTGACTAACAAGGATTTCCAGTTACCTCTGTTGAAGTATTTAAGACATACTTTAACGGAGGTTTTCTCATGCCATTACCGAAGAATCGAATCATTCCTGAAAGAAAAATATACTTCCAGCCCGAATTCTCTTGCTGCGTTCACTGCAGAGCAAAACTGAAGCGAAGTCATACAGCCTGGAAGAAAAATATATCCACGCTAAACGGCGTTATTCAAGCTTGGAGCATGGCCTACGTTTGTTCTAATCCAAACTGTGCATACCCAAAAACATACTACAAATCCGCAGAAGCAGCGTTGCTTGCTATGAAGCATACTTCGTATGGTTTTGACGTACTTGCCTTAGTTGGCCAGCTTCGCTTCAAGCAACACATGACCATTGCAGAAATTACCGAAGAACTCAAGGAGCGCGGTGTATCTACATCGGAACGGAACTCGCAAAGATTGTATGAACGTTATCTAACACTGTTACGCTCGAGTGTAACTAAATTTGTGAAGGACGAACTCCAGCAGGTTGTCGATCAGCATGGGGGAATTATGATCTCCATGGATGGTGTGCAACCTGAGAAAGGTAATGAGACACTTTATGTCATCAGAGAAGTGTTCAGCGGGACGATCCTCGTCGCAAAAAGTGTGAAAAGCAGCTCCGCTGAAGAACTGAAGAGCCTCATTCAACCCGTTATTGATTTAGGCTTTCCCATCATTGGTATCGTTTCAGACGGACAGCAGTCTATTCGTCTTGCTATGGAGTCACTGCTTCCTGAAGTCCCGTATCAGTACTGTCAGTATCATTATTTAAAAGATGTTGCCAAGCCCATTGTGGATATTGATCGAAAATTAAAAACATGCATAAAGAAAAGTCTCCGCGGCATACGTGCTATTGAAAGAAAGCTAGATCAAGACGACTCCGAAGAAGCTGAAGTAGCAAGAGACTATTTAGCAGCAGTACGTTCCGTTCTATTGGAAGATGGTAATCCTCCTTTGGATTTGCCAGGCCTACGAATCTATGAGACATCAGAAGCCATACAGGCATCGCTTGAAAGCAGCCTGAGTAAAAAAAGAGCCCTTGCGACTCCAAAACATAATCAGAATATTCAGTAAATTAAATGAATTCCGCTCATTATACGAAGAAGTAAAGCGCTGGTCACTGCCACTGCAGTATGTAGCGGATATATTGAACCCAGTTGAAGACCAAAGCAGCGATTCGGTACGATGCCTACATCGTAATCACTTCCCTTCAATTGTTCTGCCTTACTCTTTCATCCACAGCAAAGAATGATGTCGTTTTATAGCTAGTGATAAGGTTGATTACGTGGTCGTTCTAAACACAAGCAGGTTATGGAGAAGCGATATTGTCAAAGTGCTTGTACATCGTGAATTAAAACGGCATAGCATCGATATTCAAAGCATTGAGCAGCCAACATACAGCATTTTTAAGAAAGACCCATCAGACTTTTTAATCAATGGTTTGATGGAATTGTTGGATGCTTATCAACGCCTAGAGATTACGATGAAGCTAGGGCGTGGGAGAAACAAGAAAGCATCCGAAGGCAAGTTTGCAGGGGGTGGCATTCCTTTTGGTTATAAGGGAAAGCGTGGTTCAAAGAAAATCGTTATTGACGAGAAGCAAGCAGCAATCGTAAAGAGATTATTTCAATTAAAAGCAAAGTTTCAAGGATGGTCACTATCCGCATTAGCAGAGCAGTTGAATGAAGAAGGTTTCACTACGGAGCAAGGAAAGTCATTTACCAAGGTACAGGTAAAACGCATCCTAGACCGCAAATCATTTTATCAAGGAAAGTATCGTTACGGACAGATTGAAGCAGATGGATTGCATCAAGCTATTATTTAGTCAAGGAATACAATTAAGGTGAATAAGAGATTGCTAACGTGTCTTTGCGGCTCTGAACGCTCGAACTGAGGATGCAACCTTATCTTACCGTTGATGTTCTAGCCGCTCTTTGAGTGGTTACTAATGGGCTGGATTCATACAGAGCAAGTATCTACGTAGTAATGAATCTTGTGTGAAATGAGAATCGAACTTATTAGTAACGATTTAAATAACAATGACAAAAGGGGCGAACAAAGATGATTGAACAGCAAAATCTTATCTATGTGGGAGTTGACCTCCAAAAACAGCATCATACAGCCGTCATTACGGATTACTGGAATAAAAAGCTAGGAGAAATCAAGTTTGACAACAAGCCATCCGCTTTCTCTTTGCTTGCTAAGGAAGTGAAGAAGCATACAAAAAAGAAGTTATCCGTGGTTTATGGCTTGGAAGATGTAGGCGGTTACGGCAGAGGGTTGGCTGTCTATCTGAAAGAACAGCAGTGCTGGGTAAAAGAGGCTAATCCTAAGTTATCTAACGCTAGAAGAAAGAGCCATGTGACGGTTGAGAAATCTGTCAGTTGGGATGCAGAATGTGTTGCAAGAGTCTTGCGTGATGAATTGCACAATTTGCCTGACGCAAAGCCAATTGACCTATACTGGGCGATTAGTCAGCTTATAACGCAAAGGAAGTGGTTAGCAAATAGCTTGTCTGGAACGGTTAAGAAATTACATCAGCAAATTAGCTATCCGTATCCAAGTTATAAAAAGTTCTTCTCAGAAGTTGATGGCAAAACGGCACTTGCCTTTTGGGAGTCTTATCCTTCTCCACAGAAGCTAACAGACGTATTAGAGGATGAACTTGCTAATTTCTACGTAGTCATAGTAACAATGGACTCTCTAATAAGAAGGCTAGTCAAATCTTATCGTTGATTGCTGCTGACGGTGATACGTATAGGGGTTTTCAGGATTCACGAGATTCTGTTGTGAAGAGTCAGGTGAAAACCATAGGCTTTCTAAAGAAGGAAATAGCCAGCATTGAAGTAGAAATAGAGGACTTGATGAAACAGCTTGGTTTTCAGCTTGAATCCATGACAGGCATTGAATTAGTAACAGCGGCAGAACTCGTTGCTGAAATAGGAGATATTCACCGATTTTCATCAGCAGACAAGCTTGCTCGATTCGCAGGAATCGCACCTGTAACTGTAGGTTCTGGGAACAAGTCAAGAAACTACAAGAGTAAGCAAGGTAACCGAGAACTGCATGACATATTCAAAAGCTTTGCTATTCGACAAATTGCCGTTACTCGCACCAAGAAAGAGCCAAGGAATCCACATTTTCATGCCTACTATGAGCAAAGACTAGCAGAAGGCAAAACGAAGCAGCAAGCGATTGTTTGCATCATGCGAAAACTGGTAAATATTATTTACGCAATGATGAAAAACAAATCCGTTTACGTGATGCCGACCTTACCGATCCAGCAAGCAGGATGATATAATTGGTTGTAATTGGAATGGCATTCCAGTTGCCACCTTCTTTATTCTAAGTTCCGTTTTATTAACTAGGATACGTATGAAGGGGAATTGACGAATCCGCTCAGTTTGAACTTGTATACTTATGTGGAAAATAACCCGTTAATCTATACAGATTCGAGTGGTTATCTGAAATATAGTGAAAAGGAAGATTCTGAGAGATGGAAACAAAGTGAAGTATATGTTTCGTTTGGCTTTTGGGATAATGTTGACAAGGATGCTAGGAGTATCAAAAAGAAAACAGCAAGACTAATGTTTTGGGAAGAACTTGCTGATGAAGTTGGTGCAATGATACAGGAAGGAGTAGCAAAAGAACTCTTTTCAGATAAAATTTGGAAGAATCTTACACCGTTCGCAAGGGGAGAATTCTTAGAATCATTATTAGCAAAAACAACTTATGATGCTGAAGACTGGTTCAATATTGGTAGTACGATGGGAGGTTACTATCCAATAATCGATTTTGTCAGTCATTATGGTGGATATGTTGTTAGTGTTAAAACAATTGACCCAAGATTGTACAGCAGTAGTGGACTTTCTTTGCAATTATCTAGATTTGTTGAATCTTTAACAGAACGTGATATATTTATAAATAATAAATTAGTGACATTTAATCATAGGATTCTGCATCTCATTGTACCAAAGGGTACTAAAGATGATATTGACTTGAAAAAGTTTCAAGATGAAGCTGGGGATCTTATTATTCGAGTTGAGGAGTTTTAAAAATGTCAGATAATATTTTTTTTAAGATTATTATACCAAATGAATCTGTAACAGTATCACATTATGAAGAATGGTTGGATTCGCTTGTTTGGTTCAAACCTGAAAAAATGTGGAGTTCCAAAATTATCGGTACAGAAGAAATGGAATACAATAAAACGATACTGTTAAATAAAGCAAAAAAAAGATTCAATGTGATTGATTTCTTTAACGTTTCCATAGAATCAGAGGGAAATGATTTTGTAGTGCGAAAGGGACGGTTTCACTCTTTTGTACAGGGACATATTAATAAATCAAACATTGAAAAATATACCATCTTGTATATTGTACAGCAAATAGAGAATGCCTTTTTAAAGTACAATGGTATCGTTTCATTTGTTTGTTCTGCCGAAGATCAATTTTGGCAAAACAATAGAGACATTAATCAATATGAACGACTTGGTAAGTCCATTGAGAATATTGCGATTAAACCAGATCCGATATACAAAAAAGAGTATATTGTTGATGTAGAACAATTACCTGGACATTCACATTATACCAATGATCTATGGTTTGGTTCGTGTTGGAAGATGTGGTTTTCGAAACGGTATTATCAATATATTCCTAAAAAAATACTCTTAAATTGTAATGGATGCTATGAAAAAACGGAGTTGCCTGAAGATAGTTTAAGAATAACATTGTACTCTTCAATATGGGATTATGAGTTAGCAGATAGTCGTAATATTCAATGGTCTTTCAGAAAACAGACGGGGATGGATGATATTGTACAATGGCTAAATGATGAAGATAACATGACCCAGAATCCTGAAAATGCTTCAATAGAGATTTTTTCTGACAAATGCTCTCATGGAGGAGTTAGATTAGTAATGTATTATTTCGATGAAAAGAGGAATATTGTTTCAAAGAATCGGGCCAAGGTTTGCTATGCTTACGAGGTTGATGATAAAGGGAATATTGTTTGGGAGAATATTAGTAAGATGTAGAGTTGCAGCCACATGGAGTTATAACTCCATGTGGTTTATTTTTATCCACAGCTATATTACCCGATAACAACACCAATAACCGCTCCAAGTGTATGAGTAGTGGTTGAGTCATTCTTGCGACTCGTAGCTCTATTTGTGCTTGGCTATGTCTGTTTTTTGTTCCACTAAAAGCGAATATAGAGCATTTTATATGTTTGTTTGTCGTCTTCTAGCGTATGGAATTGAAATACCTCAAAAGGAACGATGTCCATAGCCGTAATAATTTTATCCAATGTAAAACCTGTGGTAGAACGAAATGGCGATCTGAAATATATATTAGGGGATATTCAAGTAATTATTAATGCAGATGGTGCAGTAATAACAATTTCACTTAAAAGGTACCGAATGTGCTTTCGTGGAACGTGACTGTCGGAAGGAAAGCATTTTTTTTGATGTGGTCAAGAGCCAGCCGATCTGCTGATTCGAAACGCGCATGGGTGAGAACTTGGAGTTCTCAAAAAATTACGGCGATATAGTGTATTTCCCTGGCTGTTGAAGCTATTTCCATTTTCAATTAGTTTGCTTTAAACTCTAACGTAAAGCTGGAATAGCCTGAGGAGGAATTCAAATGAAATTAACATACGAGGATAAAAATGTACTCATAACAGGCGCCGGAGCAGGTATCGGCCGGGCGCTCGCGCTGGCTTACGCCGAGCAAGGAGCGCTTCCTATTATTGCGGATAAAAATGAAGAAGGGCTGGAGCAAACGGGTTTGCTGCTGGAGGAGGCCGGCTATCATTCCGTTTCCATTACGACTGATATGAGCAAGCCTGAGGAGATTACGCGGCTCCTGCAGGATATACAAACGCTTGTTGGCCGTCTGGATATTGTCATTAACAACGCCGGCTTTGGCATATGGAAATCTCCCTATGATTTGGAGATCGAGGAGTGGGACAGCGTCGTCAATACGAATTTGCGCGGGACGTTTGTCTGCTCGCGGGAAGCAGCGAAGCTTATGCGGTCAACGGGCGGCGGAGCAATCGTGAACATTTCCTCAACGCGGGCGATGATGTCGGAGCCGAATTCGGAGGCTTATGCCGCCTCCAAGGGAGGGATTTTGTCGCTGACGCATGCGATGGCCGTATCTTTAGGTCCGGACCGAATTACGGTCAACGCGATATGTCCTGGCTGGATTGAAACGGGCGATTACAGCCAGCTGCGTGATGCGGACCATAACCAGCATCCATCGCAGCGAGTCGGAAAGCCGGAGGATGTTGCGCGGGCATGCCTTTATTTGACGGATCCCCTAAATGACTTTGTGACGGGTACCCACATCACGCTGGACGGCGGAATGACACGAAGGATGATTTACGAGGAATAGTCTGTGTTTGGGTTAATCCCAAAAAGAAGGGGTCTCGCTAGGGATGTAACCCTCGCGAGACCCCGAATCCTTCGATTAACTTCGATTAACTCACCCGGACAAGCTTCCACCTTTGGGCACCGTTGTTCTGATCATCCCAAATTTGCACGTTGGTGCCGTCCGCCGTGCCCGAGCCTGCTACGTCTAATGCCTTATTGCTGTTTGAGTCGATAAGCTTCATATAACCGCTGCCTGTATCCACGACCTTCCAAAGCTGATTAGGGGTACCGGCATAATCCCAGATTTGCACGTTCGCACCGTTCGCCGTGCCCCAGCCGTTAACCTCAAGAGCTTTTCCGCTATTCGTATTAATGAGCTTGTATGCTCCGCCTCCCACATGCGTGATTTGCCAGAGCTGATTCGCTTGGCTCGCGCCTTCCGTCCAAATTTGCACGTTGGCTCCGTTTGCCATTCCCCAGCCGTCGACTTCGAGCGCTTTACCACTGTTCGAATTTACGAGCTTATACACGCCGCCGGATACGACTCCGTTATAAGCGTCATTCCGATAAAATTCAACCCGGTCAATATCGGCCCATTGGTTTGCCAGCGTGTTTGAGGCAAAAAAACCAACTGTTGCTTGTCCGTTCGTAACCGCAATATTGGAGAGGGTAACCGGCGTCCAAGCCGTCGTTACCGGACAATTTATTTGCCGCATCGTACCGCCAAAGTCTTTGGCTTCCATAACGCATGCGCTTTGCCCTCCGCTGCTTCGCATATATGCGCGCATCGTATAATTGCCGTTATCTAGACCGCTTATGGTTTGACCGACATAAGCCGTTGCAGGCCCGCTCGTCCCGGCTAATCCGATAAAATGATTGCCTTCTGCGGCCGGGACGCCAACGCCGTCATTTGTTCCGTGAACCTTAATTCGTGCGGGATAATCATCGCCGTACGTGGACCAGCCGCTTACATTGGCGGTTTCGAAGCTCCAATTCGTAAGCAGATTTGTGTTGGAGGGTGTGACGGCATGGCCGAAGCGAACATAAACGCCGCTGCTGGGATAGTCCGAGCTTGTTGCAGCCAGCACATGCGTAGCGTCTACCGGGAGCAAAGCATTCCAATTGGAGCTGGTAGAGTCGCTTACCGGGAAAATATTGGAGCGGAACTGCCAGGTCACGCCATTATCCGCGCTGATCATCGTATACATGGAGGAGTAGGCATCGCCGGTGTTGATGCTGTCATTATCGGTTTGGAAAGATGCAAGAAGACGTCCGTCTCCAAGCTTTACGACAAAGGGAGTGCCGGCTTTTTTGCCGGTTTTTGAAGGGATATACAAGGTTTGACGGGGCACATTCCAGTTATAGCCGTCAGTTGAAATCTTATATTTGATGACGAAGGGATGACCAGGAACGTCTGTCGCTTCGAAAACAAGTATATATTTTCCGTCCGCCATTTGGGTGATGACGGGCATGCCGTCTCTCGAACCCGCGGCAACGCCGTCGCTGACAACCGTTTCGGCGCTCCAGCCGTTTCCGGTCCAGGTTTTCATGATGAGCTTTTGAAGACCCGTTGTTCCGGCTGCCGCAGGACCGTCATCCGCATAATAAACAGCAACGGTATTGCCTAACATTTGCAGATGCGGCTCCCATAAGCCTTTGAAGGAGCTGGCAGTAGTTGCGCCGATCTGTCCGTTTGCGAGATCCGACCACGTATTGCCGCCGTCCGTGCTTTTTCTTGTTTTGAGATAGGTGCTGTAATTGGAGCCGGATTGCACGACAAGCCGGTAGGATAACCAAATATCGCCGTTAGCAAGTTGCAGCATTTGTCCGTTTCCAACATCGCCGCTAGCATCTGCCGCAGCCTGTATGGCAGGAGACCAGCTATGACCGCCGTCTTTGCTTCGGGCTATCATTATTCTTGTTTTGCCGCCGCCGGCATTCGTATCAAAGGAAGCAAGAATGTCGTTATTGTTAAGCTTAAGCAAACGTGGATACCATACACCTCCATTAGATGGAGTAAATACAGTAGTGGTGTTCGAGGGCCAAGCTAAGCCTGGTGCCGCAAAAGCTTGAAGGCAGGCTAACAGGGTAGTGAGTATAAGCAGTAAGGCGGTTGAGCTTGCAGTGATTCTCATTTTTTTGGTTAAGTACAAGTAAAATCATCTCCTTTAATCTTAATGTAAGCGCTTCAAAACGGATTATAAGGTATGTCAGTATTTAAATATATACTGAAATTAGTATAATAAAAGTCTTTCTAATGAAGTGGACAGGCGGAAATGAGGATTGAAGGGTGGATCTATACAAAATTGATAGAGCAAATGATCAAAATTGGAGAACGAAGGTTTGGTTAGGGGAAATTTTTTTATTTTTTATACTAAATACAGTATTTAAACTTATAACAATATAAACTAGAATAAGCTCATCAAGGAAGCGCTTGCAAAAATAAGGCGGGCGTCGAAAGTAACTGTGGGATGGCTCATGGCATGAAGCTTTCCATTGCAGAATCCTTGATGGCGAAACCGTGTTTAATGCAGCACTTACAAAAGGGAGGCGTCAAACGAAATGAAGAGAAAACAATCGGCAAGGCTTGGACTTATTTTTCTATTATGCTTTGGGATGCTGCTGTCGGCTTGCTCATCCGGCAATAATGGCAGCGGCTCGGCAACGAACGGCAACGCGGGCAACAAAGAAGCAGAAACGGAAAATACGCCGCAGGAGCAGGTGAAGATTTCGTTTATGGGCCATGGCAGCCCGCAGGAGAAGGATATATTCACGAAGCTTATTAAGTCCTATGAAACGAAATACCCGAACGTAAAGGTTGAATATACAAGCGTGCCTCCGGCAGAGTACAACCAAAAGCTGTCTACGCTGGTCGCATCAGGAAAAACGCCGGATGTATTCTACGTATCGGGGCCGCAATTTTATAAATTCGCCGAGGCAGGCACGATTCAGAACCTGCAGCCGTTTCTAGAAACGACCGAGCTGTTCAAAGAGGATAATGTATGGAAGCAGGCGCTCGACCGTTACCGCTACGACGGCAAGCAGCTCGGACAAGGCGATCTGTACGGCTTGCCGAAGGATGTAGGCCCATGGGCGATGGCGTACAACAAAACGATGTTTGAGGAAGCCGGAGTGGAATTGCCGCCGGCCGAGGTTGGCAAATGGACATGGGATAACTGGCTGGACGCGGCGAAGAAGCTGACGAAGGATGATAACGGCGACGGCAAAGTCGATATTTACGGCGGAGCGAACTTTACGCTGGAAGGAGCCGTATGGGCAAGCGGCGGAGACTTCATCGACTACGGAACAGGCAAGGTTACCATCGACACGCCTGAATTCGCAAATGCGATGCAGTGGGTGGCGGATCTTCGCTTGAAGCACAATGTAACCCCGTCGCCGGAGGATGAGAAAGCGATGAATGCATACTCTCGTTTCGTGGCAGGCAAGGTAGGGATGTTCCCGATGGGTCCGTGGGATCAACCGGGCTTCTGGGATTTGCCGTTTGAATGGGATATCGCGGCATGGCCGGTAAATCCGACGACAGGCAAAGCGGGAACATGGGTCGGGTCGATGGGCTACTCGGTATCAAGCAAATCCAAGCATGCGCAGGAAGCGTTTAACTTGGCCGCATTCCTGGCGCTGGACGCGGAAGGCCAGAAGCAAAACTATGAGCTGGGCCAAGCGGTGCCAAACCTGGTGGATATGGCAAAAGGCGAGTTTGTGGCCTATGATAAAGCGCCGGCTAACCGCAAGGTGTTCCTGGATATTATCGAGGATTACGGCCATGCGCCGGTGGAGTTTGGCTCGAAGGACACGAAATGGATCGACACGATGTGGCAAGAGGCAGGCAAGGTATGGGACGGCAAGATGACGGCTGCGGACTGGGCGAAGGAAATGCAGCCGAAGCTTCAAGGACTGTATGACAAAGGCAACAAATAAGGGCAGAAGTAAGAAGCGGAAGAAGTAAGATGAAAAGCTGTGACTTCAGGTTCTTAACCTTGGAGGCATGGCTTTTTTTTATAAAGACAAATCATAACTAATTTAGTATACTTAATATATTAATATAAAAAGAGGGTGCGACGTGAAAAATTATCCTTTATATAAACAAATCCAAGCGGATATTTTAGGACAAATTCAAACAGGCAAGCTGCGTCCCGGAGATCGTGTCCCTTCGGAGAAAGAGCTTGCGGAGCAATACCGGGTCAGCCAAATTACGAGCAAGAATGCTTTGATCGGACTCGCGGACGAAGGCGTGCTCGTTCGCGTGCAGGGCAAAGGGACGTTCGTGCGGCAGGATGGCGAATCCACGGTAGAAGCCGCGGCATCAAGCCATGCGCGAGACGTGATTGGACTTATTTTGCCATGCATGAAGACCAAGGTGGATCAGAAGATCCTGGATTCCATTGAGAAATACGTGACGGCTGGCGGATACAGCTTGCAGGTTCGCATTACGCGCGAATCTCAAATCGAAGAGAGCGCAGCAATTGAATCGATGGTCGCTTCCGGTGTACGGGGTCTCATAGTGTTTCCGACAGAAGAGGAGCGCTATAATGATAGTATTTTGCGATTGTCACTCGATAAATTTCCCCATGTGCTGATCGACCGCTTCCTGAAAGAGATCCGGACATACAGCGTCAGTTCGGACAATGTGAACGGCACGGAGCAGGCGATTACGCATTTGCTGGAGAGCGGCCACGAACACATTGCGCTTATTACCCCGGAAATTACGAATACGGCGACCGAGGAGCGGTTGATCGGTTTCGAGAAAGCCTATCTGGCCAAGAAGCTTCCGATCGATAAGGATTTGTGGTGTATATTAAAAATCGAGGATATATCAAGCGGCAACGCGCAGCCTATTATTGAAGCCTTCATGAACGAAAGGCCCGCGGTTTCAGCTGCTTTCGTAGTTAATGTGGAGTTGACCAACTATACCTACTACGCCGCAAAACGTTTGAAAAAATCAGTGCCGGACGACATCGAGCTTGTCTGCTTCGACCAGCCGGATTTCCAGGATGTATCCTATTTACAGCAGAACGAAGATGAAATTTGCAGGGTTACGGTTGATTTGCTGCATGCGCAATTACAAGGCGAATATACGCCGCAGCGAATCGTCGTACCCGTGAAGTTTTGTAAAAAGTAAGCGTAAGCCTATATAGAGCATCTTTGCACAGCTTTTGTGCAGGGATGCTTTTTTATATTGTATTTATTATATAAACATATAACAATATAATTTATAATGAGTTTATTGATTTAAGCGCTTACAGTTGGTGTCACGCGCGTTCAATTTACTAGGGAGGGTCAAACGAAATGAAGAGAAAACAATCGGCAAAGCTTGGACTTATTTTTCTATTATGTTTTGGGTTGCTGCTGTCGGCTTGCTCATCCGGCAATAATGGCAAAGGCTCCGCCGCGAACGGCAACGAAGGTAGTAAAGAGCAAGGCGCGGAAAATACGCCGCAGGAGCAGGTGAAGATCTCGTTTATGGGTCACGGCAGCCCGCAGGAGAAGGATATATTCACGAAGCTCATTAAGTCCTATGAAACGAAATATCCGAACGTAAAGGTTGAATATACAAGCGTACCTCCGGCAGAGTACAACCAAAAGCTGTCCACGCTGGTCGCATCGGGCAAAACACCTGATGTATTCTACGTATCGGGACCGCAATTTTATAAATTCGCCGAGGCAGGCACGATTCAGAATCTGCAGCCGTTTCTAGAAACGACTGATCTGTTCCAAGAGGATAATGTATGGAAGCAGGCGCTGGACCGTTACCGCTACGATGGCAAGCAGGTCGGACAAGGCGATCTGTACGGTCTGCCGAAGGATGTAGGCCCATGGGCCATGGCGTACAACAAAACGATGTTCGAGGAAGCCGGAGTGGAATTGCCGCCGGCCGAGGTTGGCAAATGGACATGGGATAACTGGCTGGACGCGGCGAAGAAGCTGACGAAGGATGATAACGGCGATGGCAAGGTCGATATTTACGGCGGAGCGAACTTTACGCTGGAAGGTGCCGTATGGGCAAGCGGCGGAGACTTCATCGACTACGGAACAGGCGAGGTTACCATCGATACGCCTGAATTCGCAAGCGCGATGCAGTGGGTGGCGGATCTGCGCTTGAAGCACAATGTAACCCCGTCGCCGGAGGACGAGAAAGCGATGAATGCTTACTCTCGTTTCGTGGCAGGCAAAGTAGGCATGTTCCCGATGGGTCCGTGGGATCAACCGGGCTTCTGGGATTTGCCGTTTGACTGGGATATTGCGGCATGGCCGGTAAATCCGACGACAGGCAAAGCGGGAACATGGGTCGGGTCGATGGGCTACTCGGTATCGAGCAAATCCAAGCATGCACAGGAAGCGTTTAACCTAGCCGCATTCCTGGCGCTGGACGCGGAAGGCCAGAAACAAAACTATGAGCTGGGCCAAGCAGTGCCAAACCTGGTGGATATGGCAAAAGGCGAGTTTGTAGCTTATGACAAAGCGCCGGCTAACCGCAAGGTGTTCCTGGACATTATCGAGGATTACGGGCATACGCCGGTGGAGTTTGGCTCGAAGGATACGAAATGGATCGACACGATGTGGCAAGAGGCAGGCAAGGTATGGGACGGCAAGGTGACGGCAGCGGACTGGGCGAAGGAAATGCAGCCGAAGCTTCAGGAATTGTATGACAAGGGCAACAAATAACTTTTAGAATTAAAGTCCGATTTTAGAAATGAAATAACGAATAGCTAGTGCGAGGATGTGTACGCATGAAAAAAAGAAAACCTAGTTATATCCGCAAAGAATACGCATGGGCCTATCTATTTGTGGCAGCGCCAGTGCTTGGCTTTCTCATCTTTGGAGTCGCGCCGCTTCTCTACTCGGCCTGGCTGAGCTTCACCTCGTGGGATCTCGTTTCACCGCCTAAATTTGTGGGTTTTGAGAATTATGTGGAGGTATTCCACGACGAGAAGGTGTACAAATCTCTTTATAACACGGTGTTTATGATGCTTGGCATTCCGATTGGGATGGTCGTCGCGCTGCTGCTGGCGATTATGATGAACCGGCCGCTCAAAGGCATATCCTATCTTCGGACGATTTATTATTTGCCGGTCATTTCCCCGATCATCGCCGTTTCGCTGCTGTGGCAGTGGATTTTGAATCAAGATTTTGGATTGCTCAATCAAACGATGTGGAACTGGTTCGGCATCGAAGGTCCTAACTGGCTCGGCGATGCAAGCTGGATTAAGCCGTCTATGATTCTGATGGGCGTATGGGGCGGCGTTGGCGGTACGATGGTGCTTTACTTGGCCGGGTTGCAGTCCATCTCGTCTACGTATTACGAAGCTGCTGAAGTGGACGGCGCGAACGCGTTCCAGAAGCTGTGGTTGATTACGATTCCGCTGCTTACGAATATTCATTTCTTCGTCGTTGTTATGGGCGTTATCGGCGCATTCCAGTCGTTCAGCCAGATCTATGTATTGGCAGGCGACGGCGGTCCGGAATACAGTGCGGCGACCGTTGTATTTTATATTTTCGAAAATGCGTTCAAGTACTTCAATATGGGCTATGCCAGTGCCATTGCTTGGGTTCTCGGCCTTATTATCTTCATCGTTACGCTCCTTCAGTTCCGGCTTTCAAAAAAATGGGTGTACAACGATTGATCGTTAGCGTCACAGTTTGCGAGGGGAGTTTGATTTCACATGCTGCAAAAAAGAATGACAAACCTTTGGGTGGCCTTAATTCTCTGTATCGGCTCGGTTGTCATGCTGGCACCGTTCGTATGGACGATTTCCACTTCATTAAAAGATCAACGAAACGTGTTCGAAATTCCGCCAAAGTGGATTCCTGATCCTGCTACGTTCAAAAACTATGTCACGGCTTGGAACGATTCTCCGTTGCTTAGCGGCTTTATGAACAGCATGATTATCGTCGTATTTGTTCTCGTCATTGGACTTTTTGTTTCGACGATGGCGGCATATGCTTTTGCCAAAATCGAATTTCCGTTTAAGGATACGATTTTCCTATCCTTGCTTGGAACGATGATGATTCCTTTCTCGGTCGTCATGATTCCACAGTTCATTGGCTTCTCGAAGATCAACTGGACCGATACGCTGCTGCCGCTCATTGTACCGGGCCTCTTCGGAAATATCGTCGTTATTTTCTTCCTGCGGCAGTTTTTGGCGGGCGGCCTCCCGAATGAGCTGGTCGAAGCAGCCAAGCTGGATGGCAGCGGCTTCTTCCGCACCTTCTGGACGATCGCATTGCCAGTCGCCAAACCGGCGATTGCGGCTCAAGCGGCATTAAGCTTCATGGGCATCTGGAATGACTTTATGGGTCCGCTTATCTATTTAAGCTCGCCGCAGAAGCAAACGATTCAAGTGCTGATTGCTTCGATGCAATCACAATATATGGGTTCCTCTAACTATCCGGTTATTTTGGCGGCGTCGATCATATCCATGGTTCCCGTTATTCTCGTATTTTTCTTTTGCCAGCGCTATTTTATCGAATCGATGGCGATCAGCGGATTGAAGGGTTAACCGGATGCGCATATTTGTAGCAGGAAAAATGAGGGCGATGAAAGCTGTTGCCCTCCTTGCCGCAGCATTGGCGGTCATGCTGAGCGGCTGTGAATCCAGCCCGGATGAGAAAGAGATCACCCTGTTAAAGGAGGATGCAAAAGTGTATACGAACTCGTTCAAGCTGGATCAAGAGTGGGAGGATTACGGAATCGGCGATCCTTTCATCATGCGCTACAATGGAAGGTTTTACTTATACTGCAGTACAAAGGACTTTCGGCCCGGCATCAAAGCATGGAGTTCCGACAACCTCGTGGATTGGAGCTATGAAGGGCTGGTTACAGAGGATCCGATCACGACAGGCGCTTATGCTCCCGAAGTCTTTTACTGGAACGGAAGCTTCTATTTATATACATCGCCTGCCGGACAAGGACATTATGTGCTGCAGAGTGACAGCCCAACGGGTCCGTTCGTCGTCAAAACAGAAAATCTGGGAAATTCCATTGACGGCTCCGTATTTATCGATGATGACGGAAAATGGTATTTCACGAATGCGGGCACGCAGGGCATTGTTGCCCATGAGATGCCTGATCCGTTTACGATTGATATCGGCGTAACGACTAACGCCTTTCTTGGGCACTGGACGGAAGGCTCGATGATCTGGAAGCGAAACGGCTTGTATTATATGACGTATACCGGCAATCATGTATTCAGCAATGGCTATCGCGTCAACTATGCGGTGTCAAAGGATGGCCCTTTCGGCGATTATGCATTGCCTGCGAACAATCCGATTGTAATCAGCGTAAAGGATGATTTTAAGGGGCTTGGGCATAGCGCGACGGTGCTTGGTCCGGATATGGATTCCTATTATTTGACCTATCATAATTTGGTCGGGCATTCCGCTGAAGGCCCCCCGGTACGTGAGCTCAATATTGACCGGCTTGCTTATAATGGCGATAAGCTGGTTGTGTTTGGCCCCACGCATGACCATAAGCAGCCTGCGCCTGCCATGCCAGCCTTGTATGGCTGGTTGTCAGATGGGATCGCGGCTGAGCAATGGGAAAAGACGGAGTCGGCTAAAGGCGAAACGGTGCTCAGCAAATTAGCGACAGAAGCGACGTTTATTGCGGAATATAATTTCCGATTGGGCGGAGCAGACGCTGCAGCGGATAACGGGATGGTTGAAGCGGTATTTTCATATACAGACGCATCTAATTATTCAGCGGTTATCCTGCTGCCATCGAAACACGAGCTTCACTATATTACTGTAAAAAATGGTACAGAGCAGCATGGCGGTTATGCCGCACTTCCTTCTGACTTTGACTACTCGAAGCTGCATACGATACGCGTGGAGCGGCGTGACAACCGTGTTCTTGTTTTCTTTGACGGGATGAAGAAGCTGGAGGAAGAAACGGCTGGTCCAGGCGAAGGGAAAATCGGGTATGTCGCAACGAATGCGAAGCCGGTCTATGAATATACGGCATTCACGAATGATGCAGGCGGCAGCAGCGATTTTGAGATATACAAACCGGTGCCGGGCACGGTTGAAGCGGTCCATTATTTGAAAGAAGCGGAACGAGGCTTCCACATAGAGCAGAAACCATCGGAGATAAGCGCATACCGGGCGGCAGACGGCGTCCCCATTCAAAAGCTGGATGACGGCAGCTACTCAGTAACGCTGCAGCAGCGCGGAGACTGGTTGAAGTATAAGCTCAATGCCAAGGCGGATGCGAAGTATGGAATCGGGCTAACGCTCCGGAAGCCGGAGAAGGATAGCGTGCTGGAATGGTCCATTGACGGAGGAGATCCGGTAAAAACGAAGATTAACGCTGATGATCCGGCCTTTACGGAAGACACAGCCAAGCTTCGAATCGGAACGTTGGATATTTCCGCCGGCTTTCATGAAATGAAGATTGAATTAAAAAGCGGCGCGGCTGTTATTCAATCTTTAGAACTGTTTACTGCCGAGCAGCTGGAAGAGCAGCAAACATTCGAGCAATTGCCTGTTCAATCGGGTTTTGGTTTATTTGGACAGAACGACCATGCTTATACCGGCAGCGGGACAGAGGATGACCGCTTGTTTGCGGGCAGCGACGCATGGGATGACTATACGTTTTCGGTTGGCGTGAAGCTGAATGCCGATACGGATATTGGCGGTCTATTTATACGCGAGACGAATGAATCGTATCATCCCGCTCAAGTTAGAGATGCGGCGATGGGCTATTATATCGGCATTTCTTCTTCGCAGCTGACCTTACATCGTTTGAACTATGATTCCGTGCTTGTAGCCAGTGAAACCGTAGAGCTGGAGACGGGACGCGTTTATACGCTGAAGGCAGAAGCAAAAGGCGGGACTATTCAAGTGTTTCTAAATGATGAGCCGAAGCCGCTAATTCATTACACGGATCCGCATCCGTTTTTATATGGCAAGGTAGGCATTCATGCCGAACGCTCAACTCTATCATTCTACGATTTAATCGTAAAACCAATAAAGAAATAATATAAACATAAGCAATAGGACTGGAGTGGGAACATGATTGAACCATCACGAAATGAATATCCTAGACCGCAGTTTGAACGGGCTTCCTGGCTTAATTTAAACGGGGAGTGGGAATTCGCTTACGACGATACGAATGCAGGCTGTGACAGTCGATGGTATGAGGGAGAAAATTTTGACCGTAAGATCCAAGTGCCGTTTTGTTATCAAAGCGAGCTGAGCGGCATTAATGAACAAGCATTTCACGATATCGTGTGGTACCGAAAAAATGTCGAGCTGCCCTCTGAGTATGCCGGAAAACGCATTATCCTTCATTTTGGCGCAGTCGATTACGAAGCAAAGGTATGGGTGAACGGGCATTTGGCAGCATCCCATGAGGGCGGGCACACCCCTTTTCAAGCCGATATTACGGCAGCACTTCATGCAAGCGGGACGAACAGCATCGTTGTGCGCGCTCAGGATTACAGCAAAGATGTCACGCTGCCTAGAGGCAAGCAGTATTGGAAGGAACAGTCGGAACAGGTCTTCTATACACGGACGACTGGCATTTGGCAAACGGTATGGATCGAGGCGGTGAATGCTGCGCATGTGGACCGCGTGAGGCTGACGCCGGATATCGATTCCAATAAAATTCATATTCGCAGTTTTATTAAGGGCACGGAATTATACAAAGACTTACGCCTCAACACAAAAATATCCTTTGCGGGCGAGCTGATAGCTGAGGATATCATTCGTGTCATGGCGCAGGAAGAGGAAGTATCCATTAAGCTTCATGACTTCAATGATCACGGCCTTGGACGCTGGTGGTCGCCGGAGAAGCCGCATCTCTATGACGTCGAATTTAGTTTGCTGGACGGAGAAGAAGAGCTTGATCAAGTAAGAAGCTATTTCGGCATGCGGAAAATATCGATTGAAGACGGCGTCATTTGCTTGAATAACCGTCCTTATTATATGAAGCTAATTTTGGATCAAGGTTATTTTCCGGGCGGCGTGCTTACGGCTCCGAGCGATGAAATGCTGCGTACGGACGTGGAATTGACGAAGCAGATGGGGTTCAACGGCGCGAGGAAGCATCAGAAAATAGAAGATCCGCGTTATTTGTACTGGTGCGATAAGCTTGGATTGCTTGTGTGGGGAGAGATGGCAAATGCCTATCAATTCTCGGAGCAATATGTAGGCAGAATTACGAAGGAGTGGCAGGAAGCGGTTCAACGTGATTATAACCATCCTTGTATCGTCGTTTGGGTTCCGCTGAATGAGAGCTGGGGAACGCCCAACATTTTAATCGATAAAAGACAGCAGCACCATGCTTCCACGCTCTACTATTTAACCAAATCGCTGGATGACACTAGACCGGTTATTTCGAATGACGGCTGGGAGCATGTGAAATCGGATATCTATACGGTTCATGACTATGAAAGCCGCGAAGAAGTATTAGCGCGCAGGTATGCAACGCCCGAGCTATCTGTTAAGAGTGATCCGCAAGGCAGAAAAATTCTGATTCCTGGATTCTCTTATCAGGGAGAGCCGGTACAGCTGTCGGAATTCGGTGGGATTTCATACATTCAAGGCAGCGGAGAAGGCTGGGGTTACTCTTCGGCGAAGGATGATCAGGACTTCTTGAACCGTTTGACCGCGGTGATGCGTCCGATTATCGCTGCCGACGGATTGCAGGGCTATTGTTATACGCAGTTGACCGATGTCGAACAGGAGAAAAACGGCCTGTTGTCATTCGAACGCGTGCCTAAGCTTCCGATTGAAACCTATCGCCAAATTGTATCGGGCGCGACTCCGGTGTTAACGGGCGGATTGGAATAGTCATAGAGGGGCGGGTTGAAATGGATAGAACATTTGTGAATCCGATTCTGATGGGCGGAGCAGATCCGTGGATGATGAAGCATTCAGACGGCAAATATTATTTGATGGTAACCAAAAGAAGCCGTTTGGAATTAAGATCGGCTGCTTCGATGACCGGAATCGCTGAAGGACGGCATGAGGTTATCTATACGCCGCCTGTCTCGGGTCCCGGAAGTCAGAATCTATGGGCGCCGGAATTGCATGTGATCAATGGCAAATGGTATGTATATTTCACCGCTAATGATGGCGGAGGAGATGATACAAGGCGGGTCTATGTGCTTGAGAACGAGCATCATGATCCATTTGAAGGAACGTGGATAGAGCGCGGCGCCGTAAATACGCAATTGGCGGGACTGGATGGAACGGTGTTTCACCATAAAGGCACGCTGTATTTCTTATATGCCGGATATGGGCATTTTCCCGATTACGGTTCTGCTATCTATATCGCCAGAATGGAAAACCCTTGGACGATTGCTGCCAAGGAAACCATGCTTACGAAGCCTGAGTTTGAATGGGAGATGCAGGGCGGCATGGCTATTAATGAAGGACCGGTTGTTATACAGAGGAATGGCAAGCTGTTTCTTGTGTACTCTGCCAGCACGACATGGGCCGATGACTATGGATTAGGCATGTTAATAGCAGACGAAGCATGCGAGCCGACCGATGCCGCTGCTTGGACGAAGCTTCCGCTGCCGGTATTCAGTAAATCACCGGAACGAAACGTGTTTGCTCCAGGACATAACAGCTTCACCATATCGCCTGACGGGACAGAGGATTGGATTGTTTATCATGCCCTTTCTGAATCAGGCGCACCGACGGAAACACGAAGCACGAGAATTCAAGCTTTTGGCTGGAATGAGTCAGGTTATCCGGATTTTGGCGTCCCTGTTGCTGTCGATACAAAGATCCCTTTGCCATCCGGTGAATAGCCATATTAAGATCATGAACCAAAGCAGAGCATAGCGGGTATGCTTACCGAACATAATAGTCCAAACAACTATTATATAGGTCAGGAGCATACCCCTTATGTACACAGAAGCTGTCTCCGTTATGGACAATAAGATAAAGGTTATCGAAAGTGAAAAAGGCATTATTTATTTAGTGGGACCGATCCAGCTTCCGGTGAAGCTGGACGAAGGCGAAGCGTTATTTGACTGGTACTGCTGGCTGCTGTGCAAAGAAAAGCTGGATGATGCCGAGCAGATAATCAAAAAGCTCTCTGCCATTAACTTAGCGGAAATGCAGCAATCCAGCGTGCTTGTATACGGCGATTTCGAGCAAGCCGATGAGGCTTGGATTCGGATGCACAGTATTTGCCACACAGGAGATATCTTTGGGAGCAAACGCTGCGATTGCGGGTATCAGCTGCATGAGTCGATGCGCATGATTGTCGATAAGGGATCAGGCGCTTTATTTTATTTGGCGAATCATGAAGGTAGAGGCATTGGTTTATTTAGTAAGGCTATGGCTTACTTGCTGCAGGAGAAAGGTTTTGATACGGTGGAGGCGAATGTGGAGCTTGGTTTTGTGGATGATGCCCGCAATTACGGAGACGCTATTCGCGTGCTAAAGTCACTGCGGTCGAAGCCGGTCGCGCTTATAACGAATAATCCGAAAAAGCTTGACGCGCTTCAGGCCGCGGGGCTTGATGTAACCGATCGAATTCCGCTTTGGGGGGATCGGTCCGAGCATAATGAACGTTATTTGGATACCAAAATAAACCGTTCAGGCCATCTTGCGGCAAGCGCTTGTCCTAACGAATAAAGGTCATAAAAATTGGATAGGGCTATCCCGTTAACGCATAAATGCGCTAGCAGGACAGCCCTTAGTTGTATCGTATATTTAACCGGACCTCTTCTCAAATGAAAGGCCGTATGGAATCCCCTTGTTAACAGCAAACAGCATGTGTACCAAGTTGTCTAAAACTCGCATCCTAAAACAACGAAAGCCCTACCTCTCTTCCGTCCTCGCGGCTCCGATGACCGCGCCAGTGTGAATCAGAAATACATCACGAAACAGGTTTGGGATTAACAGCAAAGAAATCAAAATCTGAGGAAAACATTGAATCTTACTGGGGATATGCTGGGGTTAAATATAATACATTCTTTATATTGTACTACATATATTTATAAATTGCAACAGTTTAATGAAAAACGAATGACTTTAGTCATTCTGGACACTATAGGAACGGAAGGGGGAATAGACATGCCAAGTTGGTTGGAAATTGTCATTCGCACATTGGCTGCTATCGTCATTTTATTTGCGCTGACAAAGGCGCTGGGAAAACGCCAAATATCGCAGCTGTCTCCATTCGAGTACATAACCGGCATATCGATCGGTAATATTGCCGCCTATGTGTCGCTGGATCTCGATAATCTATGGTATTTGGGTATGGTCTCATTAGTGGTGTGGGTTAGTATCTCGGTCGCAATGGAGTTTATTACGATGAAAAGCAAGAAGGTTCGCGATTTCGTGGACGGCAAGGGGACTGTTCTCATTCAAGAGGGTCAAATGCTCAAAAAGAATTTGCATAAGGAACGGCTGACGATAGATGAAGTGCTGGAGCAATTGCGAAAAAAGGATGTTTACCGCGTAGCCGATGTGGAGTTTGCGGTGATGGAAGCGAGTGGTGAGGTTAACGTGCTGCTGAAAAAGGAATATCAGCCCATCACGCCTGATCTTCTTGGCTGGAAGGTGGCAAGCGAGCATGAAGCACAAACCGTCATGATGGATGGAGATATTCAAGATGAGGTATTGGAGAGGTTAGGTCGTAATCGTGACTGGCTGCTGCATGAGCTTAAGACTAGGAACTTAAAAGAGGAGGAAGTCTTTATAGCTCAGATGGACAGTAACGGACAGCTTCTTCTCCAAACGGGTGAAGAGGGCAAGCATCCGCAAAACAGCTCATCAAAGCCGAAGGAGCGCGTTGCCATTCTTATGGAACAGTTTGAGGCGGAGCTGCTCCGCCTTGAACGGTTATCTCGAAATGAGAACGATCGCAGAGTGTATCAGACTGCGCGCGACCGGTTTCAAGCAAGCATAAATTCGCTGCCCGATCGATTGTTAAAGCGTTAAGCTAGTTCCATCTGGCTGACCAAAGCTTCATTTCTTTTAAAATATGATGCAGGTCCTCGCCCTTTGGGGTTAGGGTGTATTCGACTGTGACGGGAACAGTAGGAAAAACCTTGCGTTCGAGCACGCCCTTGTCTTCAAGATGACGGAGCGTGCTTGTTAACGCGCGCGGGCTTACCGCCGGGATGAGCCTCTGAATTTCTCCGAATCGTTTGGTGCCGCAAAATAACTCTCTCAACACAAGAAATGCCCATTTGCCTCCGATGACATCTAATGTCTTCTCGATATTGCATTCAATATGAACGGGCTCTTTCGGGATGTAATTTTGTACGCTCAAAACGTCATACCCCTTTTCGTTTATTACTATCTATGAGTATAGTATATATATTAAAGATAATAAAATGAAAAAACATTCACTACTTACATTAAAACATAAACTGCTATACACTACTACTTGAGAGCGATGGAAAAGCCAAAGAGGAGTGTTATAAGATGAAATATAGAAGACTTGGCAATAGCGGACTTAAAATAAGTGAAATCGGACTTGGAAGCTGGCTGACTTACGGAACAGCAACGGAGACGGAAACGGCTCAAGCTTGTATTCATAAAGCCTATGACCTTGGCATTAATTTTTTCGATACGGCGAATGCTTATAATAATGGAGAAGCAGAAAAGGTAATGGGGGATGCTTTGAAAGCGTATACGCGCAGCAGCTACGTTCTCGCGACAAAAGTATTTTTCCCGATGGGCTCAGGTCCCAATGACCGCGGCTTATCCAGAAAACATATCGTTGAGCAATGTGAAGCCAGCTTAAAACGTCTTGGCACCGATTACATTGATCTCTATCAATGCCATCGCTATGATTCGGATACACCGACGGAAGAAACACTTAGGGCGCTCGATGATTTGACCGCGCAAGGGAAAGTACTCTACACGGGTATCAGCGAATGGAGCGCGCAGCAAATTACGGATGCGGCTCAGACAAGCAAAAGGCTTGGTCTTCGTCCGCTCGTATCTAACCAACCGATCTACAATATGTTTGAGCGATATATCGAGCAAGGAGTTGTTCAAGCATGCGAGCAGGAAGGCCTCGGACAGGTAGTGTTTTCACCGCTCGCACAAGGCGTTTTGACCGGTAAATACAAGCCGGGACAAGCCATTCCGTCAGACAGCCGCGCGGCAAACAATAAAACCAACGGCGTTATTAACAGCTATTTGCGTGAAGACGTGCTGCAGGTGGCTGAGAAGCTCGAGCAGCTGGCAGCAAGCATTGGAGCATCATTGTCGCAATTTGCATTGGCGTGGGTGCTGCGTCAGCCAAATATCAGCTCCGCAATTATAGGATCCAGCCGTCCGGCTCAAGTGGAAGAGAATGTGAAGGCTGTTGATATTGTGCTTACGGATGATTTGCTCGCACAAACCGAGGCGATCTTAGCGGAAGTAAAAGGCTTCGCGCCCATGCGTTAATTCTAAATAATGTAAGACAGCCAAAAAGGCTCTTCACCGGAAGAGCCTTTTTGCTATATATAATAGAAGCGATTTTTTTTATTGATCCATTTGAGACTCGGAAGGGCTGTTGGTGCCTGGCTGTGTGATGGGAGGAGGCATTTCTTTGCCGCCGGCAAAATGATATTTCACCACAGTATTGAATTGATCTATCCAAGGCATAAGCGAGCGTCCGCCCCAAGCTTCTTTGGCAAAATCATTAAAGTAGTTCACGAATTCCATGTTAGCCGAGATGTGGACCTCTTGGACGGCAGGCGCAAGTTCACGAACTTTAAGCGCTACCGTTTGTTTCAGTTCATCGGACAAGTCATTAATATCGTTCACGGAAAAATAGGAATTGTAAGGCGAGACTAGAGCGCGGCTGTTCCCGTAAGGGCTGCCGGTATCATGGTTATAGACGCCTTCGTTGGTACCGGTATTGTCCTGCTCGCTTCTTCCGCCTGAATTTCGTGTGCCCACCGCTGTCCAATCCAGCATTAGACCGACATACGCGTTTTTGTCCGTAAGCATAACGATAGCGGATGCAATGCCATTCAAATCCGTTACCCTGCGAGAAATGGCGGAGCTGTATTCGAAAAAGGAGTTATCATGCTGATGCGGATTAGTGGACAACGGGCCGTAGGATTTGCTGCCCAGCATCTTCGGATCGTTAGCCTGGCGGCTTCCGTAATCGGTATCGCTTCTCTGGGCGAGTTCTTCATAATTGCAGCCTGCTGCTGCCGTAAGCACTATCGCTGAAAGCAGCAGCGCAGCTATTCGTTTAACCATATAGTGAGGACCCCCATTCATACGATAATGGCTTTAGTTTTTGCCTTGGGAGCTTAAATATACGTTTAAGCGGGTATACATAATTGACCATGGGTTTGGTGCACAATGTAGGATAGAGAGAATGCCATGATGATAGGCATAACGTAACGAAAATGTAAGCGGAAAAACGTTGTAATGATGCGTTTTTGACAGCTTTGAGAACAATTTGTGAACTCTCTGTGGAACATTGACAAATAGGGTCTTCAACTTTATATTTAATAAAGTGATTTAAGTTGCAGGAGTTGTAATAACATCTGTGAAACACGCAGCCAGCCGCATGCCACGTGAAAATTAGGCAGCTGCGAAAACGTCAAAAGTGGGGTTGATTAATGATGAAACGGTGGCGATTTGTAAAACGGCTTGCGCCGCTTATGGCCATGATGGTATTGGTGCTGACGGCTTGCGGGCGGAGCGATTTGTCGACGCTGAATCCCCAGGGACCTGTAGCGGAAGAGCAATTCGGACTGATGAAACTGGCAATTGGAATCATGTTAATCGTGATTGTTGCCGTATTTGCGATCTCTTTGTATGTAATTATTCGTTTTCGCAGACGTCAGGGAGACAAAACTATTCCTAAGCAAGTAGAAGGAAACCATAAGCTGGAGATTATTTGGACAGTAATTCCAATTATCATGCTTATCATTTTGGGTGTTCCAACCGTACAATCCGTATTTAACTTAGCTAAAGATTATAGCAAAGATCCGGAAGCGGTTCAGGTCATTGTTACTTCGCATCAATACTGGTGGGAATTTGAATATCCTGAATACGGAATCAAAACAGCCCAGGAGCTAATTATTCCAAAAGGTAAAACCATTTCGGTTCAAGCGAAATCCGCTGACGTGCTTCACTCGTTCTGGATTCCATCGCTTGCAGGTAAAATCGATACAAATCCTGGTGCGAACGTAAATGCGATGTACTTCTCGGCTCCAAAAGAAGGCGTTTACCTAGGTAAATGCGCCGAGTTATGCGGACCTTCACACGGATTGATGGACTTTAAGGTCAAATCAGTGGACGAGTCTTCATTTGATCGCTGGGTTGCAGCGCTTCAAGAGCCAGTAGCTCTGCCAAGCGACCCGGCAATTGCAAAAGCATTCGAGAGCAAATGTTTATCTTGCCACGCAGTGGGAGATCTTGGCGGACCGGCATACCCTAACTTAACTGGTATCGGAAGCCGTGAGACTGTCGGAGGTATACTTGTTAACACCGATGATCCGCAATATGCCAATGAAGGTTCAGTATACGACAACCTGCACCGTTGGATCGAAAATCCGGATGAGATTAAACCGGGTAACCAAATGGGCAAAATTGATCTAACTGAACAAGAACTTGAAGGTATTGCTAAATATTTATCAGAACTGAAGCTTAACTACGAACAATAATTTATCGGTGATTGAAGGAGGTACCTACTTTGGCTCATGCGCATACGCATACGGTCAAACGTTACAGCGGTCTGATGGACTGGCTGACAACGGTTGATCATAAGAAAATTGGAATATTGTATATGATCGCTGGCGGTTTTTTCTTCCTTGTCGGCGGTTTGGAAGCCATTTTGATACGGGTTCAATTGTGGAAGCCGCTAAATAACTTTGTTAGCGCGGATACATACAACGAGCTGCTTACGATGCACGGAACGACAATGATCTTCCTCGCCGCGATGCCGCTGTTGTTCGCGCTTATGAATGCGGTCGTTCCGCTTCAAATCGGCGCACGTGACGTAGCCTTTCCTTTCGTTAACTCATTAGGCTTCTGGACTTTCTTGTTCGGCGGCGTTTTGCTTAATGTCAGCTGGTTTACAGGCGGAGCTCCGGATGCAGGCTGGACGTCTTACGCACCGCTTGCAAGCACGACTTACAGCGGAGACCATGGTGTCGATTATTATGTTTTAGGCTTGCAAATAGCAGGTATCGGTACACTGATCGGCGGTATCAACTTCCTGGTTACGATTATTAACATGCGTGCTCCAGGCATGACGTTCATGCGGATGCCAATGTTTACATGGACAGCGTTCATTACTTCAGCGCTTATCCTGTTCGCATTCCCTGCTTTGGCAGTTGGTCTTGCGGCGCTTATGTTTGACAGATTGTTTGATGCTAATTTCTTTGATCCTTCCGGTGGCGGTAACGCAGTCCTCTGGGAGCATATTTTCTGGATATTCGGGCATCCTGAGGTTTATATCCTCATCCTGCCGGCCTTCGGCGTTATTTCCGAGGTAATAAGTACGTTTTCCCGCAAGCGGTTGTTCGGTTACAGTTCGATGGTTTTCGCTACAATCCTGATCGGTTTCTTAGGTTTCATGGTTTGGGCGCATCACATGTTCACCGTTGGTCTAGGACCGGTTGCGAACGCGCTGTTCTCGATTGCAACGATGCTTATCGCAGTTCCGACAGGTATTAAAATTTTCAACTGGTTGTTCACGATGTGGGGCGGCTCGATCAAATTCACAACAGCGAATTTGTTTGCAGTCGGATTTGTCCCAACCTTCGTAATGGGCGGCGTTACTGGCGTTATGCTTGCAGCAGCACCAGCCGACTTCCAGTATCATGATTCTTACTTTGTCGTAGCGCATTTCCACTACGTTATCGTAGGCGGATTGATTCTCGGTATTTTCTCGGGCCTTCACTACTGGTGGCCAAAAATGTTTGGACGCGTGCTTAATGAAACGCTTGGTAAGCTAACATTCTGGACATTCTTTATCGGCTTCCATTTAACATTCTTCATTCAGCATTTCCTTGGTTTGCTCGGTATGCCGCGTCGTATTTGGACATATCTAGACGGCCTCGGCTTTAATGAAATGAACATGATCAGTACAGTGGGCGCTTTCTTGATGGGCTTTGGTACAATCTTCTTCTTGCTGAATGTTGTCGTTACGGCTTTCAAGCCGCAAGACGCGCCAGCAGATCCTTGGGAAGACGGCCGTACGCTGGAGTGGACGATTCCATCTCCGCCTCCTGAGTACAACTTTGCTCAAACGCCGCTTGTACGCGGATATGATGCATACTGGAAAGAAAAAACGGATGGTCACAAGGGCATGACGCCTGCAGAGCCAATTGGTCCTATCCATATGCCATCTCCTTCAATCCTGCCTTTGTTTATGGGACTTGGATTGTTCATCGCAGGTTTAGGCTTTATGTATGCTCATGATTGGGGTAACTTGTTCGGTTCATTCAAAACAGGCTACGCCGTTGGTATTGTTGGTTTGCTTATCTTGTTCGGCTGCATGTTCCTTCGTTCTGCAATCGACGATCATGGCTTCCACATTGAAGAAGAAGAAATCCTTAGAGATTTGGGGGGGAAAGCATGAGTGCGCATTCGCATGTAGAGGGGCAATTGCCTCATGAGCCCGAAAAGGCGACCCTCGAGGGACGCAATAAAGTATTAGGCTTTTGGCTTTTCCTAGGTGGCGAGACGGTATTGTTCGGAACGTTGTTCTCCGCGTTCCTTGCACTTCGCCATCAAGTTTTAGATGGTCCTCCAGCACATGAGCTGTTCCAGCTTCCGCTCGTCGCGCTAGCGACCGCGCTATTGTTGACGTCAAGCTTAACCAGCGTTTTCGCGGTTCATGCTTTGCACACGAATAGAGTGAAGGCGCTAATTAACTGGCTGATTATTACCGTTGTTCTAGGCGCTGGGTTTCTTGCTCTTGAGATCTACGAGTTCTACCACTATGTACATGAAGGCCATGGTTTTACGACAAGCGCATTCAGCTCATCATTTTATACGCTTGTAGGCTTCCACGGCGCGCACGTTGCATTTGGTATTGCATGGATTACGTTGATCATTATCCAATTGGCAAGAAAAGGTTTGACTGTCGTTACCGCACCGAAGGTATATGTAGCCGGTATGTACTGGCACTTTATCGACGTTGTATGGGTATTCATTTTCACCGTCGTTTACTTGATGGGAAAGGTGGTTTAATCCATGGCAAGCAATCATACAGCCACAGAGGAAAGCCCCAAGCGTCATAAGGTCGAAGGACCTAAGAAGCATATCATCGCGTTTCTATTTTCGATCCTGCTTACGTTTATCGCATTCGCGACCGTAATCAGCGGAGAAATCAATAAAGACTTTATCTACATTATTTTAGTCGGCTTAGCAGTTTTGCAAGTATTCGTTCAGATGGCATTCTGGATGCACATGAAGGATCGTGGTCATACATTCGCTATCATCGGAATTTTGACTGGTGTTTTCATCGTATTCACATGCGTCATCATGGCTGAATATTGGGCTTGGTGGTAAGACGTCTGTTATTGGAAGAGAGGAGGGTCCCGAGGCTTGGGTCCCTCCTCTTTTGTAAAAAAGGCTAGCGTAATTGAAAGGAGATTCCACGATGCTTGGCTTACAATATTTTCGTTTCGAAGAATTGTGGACCCCCATGTTTTTGTTCGGGATGGCTGCAATAGTCATTCTATATTTCTATTTGATTGGTCCATGGCGTGAGAAGCATGCTCCGCAGGCTCCTGCTGCGACAGCAAAACAAAAAACGATGTTTGTTTCGGCAGCGATTATGTTTTATTTGGTGCATGGCGGGCCTTTTAATCTATTAGGTCATCTGATGTTTACGTTTCATATGATCAATATGTCGGTGTCGTACTTGATTGTGCCGCCGCTTGTGCTGCTTGGCATTCCAAGTTTCCTATGGAAAATGACGTTTTCAGCTCCTTTTTGGAAAAAGCTGAGCTTTATGATGCATCCGGTTATGTGTCTCGTTCTGTTTAATGTGTTGTTTTCTGTTTACCATATCCCTATTGTCCATGACTATGTGATGACGCACTTTGCGGTGCATCGTCTTTATTATTTTATTTTGCTGATTACGTCCTTTATGATGTGGTGGCAAATCGCAGTTCCCGTGCCGGGGTGGGCCAAGCTGACGGATCTGAAGAGGATGGCCTACGTTTTTGCAAACGGGATGCTGTTGACGCCCGCGTGCGCATTGATTATTTTTGCCAAAAGCTCTATGTATGCGATATATAGTGATCCGAACGTTTGGGTGACTGCTATGGGCTATTGCGTATCGGGTGATCCGTCAAGGCTGCTAGAGAGCTTCAGCGGACCGCAATTTTTTAATATAATGAATGTCGTTGAGGACCAGCAGCTTGGCGGTATTGTGATGAAGCTCGCACAGGAGTTGATGTACGGAATCATCCTCGGCTATATTTTCAAGCAATGGTTCAAACGTGAACATACCGAAGATGATTTGCCGAATACGAATACCGGTACGGCTTAATCCGTACTAATCATTTTGTTAACTATAGGTGGGGTAACGTTGAACAGTTATAATATTATGCCGACAATAAGTACCTTCTTCATCGTACTGAGTGCGGTCTTGGTAGCCGTAGGCTGGAGACTGGCCATTAAACGCAGGCTGGAGGAGCATCAGAAGATGATGTTCTATGCCGCGGTCTCCGCAACGATCTTCTTTATCGTCTATGTATCGCGTACGATATTCGTAGGCAATACATCATGGGGCGGACCGGATGAATTGAAGCCTTACTATCTTGTCTTCTTGTTATTTCATATCGTGCTGGCTACAGTTGCGGCCGTTTTCGGCATTACAACGCTCACGCTGGGCTATAAGAAGAAATTTGTAAAGCATCGCAAGTGGGGGAAGGTAACCTCGCTGATCTGGTTTGTAACGGCAATCACCGGTACAATGGTCTATATTTTGTTGTACCTGATGTATCCGGGCGGTCATACTAAGCCGGTAATCGATGCTATTTTCGGCTAACCAATATTCAATGCACACAGCGAAAACCATGCTAACGAAAGAGATGACTCTTTTGACTGCATGGTTTTTTTGTGTTTAAGGAGAGACCATCCAATATTTCACAATAAAATTTATGGGAATAGTTGACAACTGTGTATACAGTGAATATACTGTGTATAAGGATATATACAGTATGAAGAGTGAAGGTTCGAAAGGAGCAAATGCCGTGGGTTTATGGAAGGGTGCTTGGTATTTAGCAAAGCATGAGCTGGCTAAGGATCGATGGAAAAGTCTTTATACGTTAGCGTTTATTGGTTATTTATTGCTATTCACGGTTCCGTTATTAAATGATGTGGTTGATGGGGAAGACAAAAATATGATTAGCTGGGCGACGGACTTTATCTATTTAACGATTCTGCCTTGTCTAGGTTTTGTAATCAATCAAACGATGATGCGTTCATGGAAAGAAAATTCATACACAAGAAAGATGGCCCAGTGGAGAACGCTGCCTATCTCCTCGAGACAAATTGCGCTCGGACGAATCATTCAGTTAGCGGTTGTATTGTTTTGCGCCCTGCTTCTCTTCTTTATCTTACAGTTCCTTCTTGTACGAAATATGGGTGCAGACCTATCAATCGGGCATTTTGCGTTGTATGCACTATTCTGGTACGGTTACTCCCTAACGATGGCGATTGGATATGTATACTGGGAAGTAGGTCACTCCGGAAAAATATACTTCTTTTTTAATTTGGCCTATATCGTCGTGTTACTCGCGATTTCAGCTAGCTTAGCTATTTTCAAGGTTGGAAATATTGTAGTTACGTCATTTGAAGCGATTGAGAACGGCTTCTGGTGGATATCGTTAGCCGCTATCGCTGTAAGCGCTGTGGCAGTATTCGTCGGGGTTAATCGAATAGAGAATCGGTTAGAGAGTCGCACCTACAGAGCATAGATATTCGGGAATGGAAGAAGGTGAAGGCCATGCGGCTGCCGATACAAATCAATGAACAAAGCGCAGAACCGCTGTATCATCAAATCGAAGTGCAGCTGCGCGCTTTAATCGTCAGCGGCCAGCTTGCGGAAGGGATGCTGCTGCCGTCGATACGCGAGCTTGCTCAGACGGTCAAATGCAGTGTCATCACAGTTAAGCGAGTGTATAACGATTTGGAAGCAGAGGGCCTGCTGCGGACGCGGCAAGGAACGGGGACATACGTCGCCCAGGTTGGAGAACAGGAGCGCGACCGGCATCGGCTTTCTGCCGTAATTGAAGCGCTTGAACAAGCGGTCGTTGCCGGAAAAAGGGTACAGTGCACGGAGGAAGAGCTGGAGACGATGTTTAAGGAAGCGATGAATAAGCATTTTGACTAAAGGAGAGTACGCATGATAGATGAGACGATGGCGATTCAATTAGACGGAGTTGTGCAGAATCGTGCGAATTTCAAGCTGGGTCCGCTGCATATGCGCATTCCAAAAGGGTACATCACAGCGATTGTTGGCCCGAACGGCTGCGGCAAGAGCTCAACGTTCCGATTAATGCTTGATTTGGATAAGGCGGACGAAGGGAAAATCGAGCTGCTTGGTCACCGTGTAGAGCAAGGCATCGATACGGAGCTGAAGAAAAAAATAGGTTATTTGCATGATCAGTCCTCCTCGCACGAGGACAATATGAAGGGGACAGCAAAGGCTGAGTTTCATCGTTTCTGGTACGACAACTGGGACGTGAATCGCTATCGGGAGCTGCTTCATATTCTTGAAGTCGATGATAACCAGCTGCTGGGCAAAATGTCGAAGGGCATGCGCCGCAAATTCGAATTTGCTTTAACGATGGCACATGGGCCGGAGCTGCTTTTGCTGGATGAGCCTTCTTCCGGACTCGACCCGCTTGCTTGGAAGACGATGATTGAAGTGCTGCACCGATATATGGATCGCGGAGATCGTACGATTCTCATGACCTCTCATATTATTGAAGAAGTGAAAAGGCTTGCCGATTTCATCGTATTTATGGCTGGGGGACGTGTGCTTGGCATGTACGAGAAGGATGAGCTGTTCAGCAGCTGGTTTACTTTATTCGTAAGCGGCTCCGACCTGTCACCGAAGAAGGCGGCTGCCATGCCAGGCCAATGCGGAGTAGAGCATGCCGGAGCGACAACGTACCGTATCACAACGAATAAAGCCGCAGCCGCAGAAGAATGGTGCGCTGGCGAGGGGTATCGAATCATAAGCAGGCAATCGCTAGAGCTGGACGAAATTATGAGTGCGTTACTCATGCAGGACCGTTTGAGCACAAGAAGTAATTAATCGAGGGGGATGAGTGAATTGAATCCATTAAAAGTAGAGAAAGTCTTTAAGCAATACGGGGATAAAACGGCCGTTAACGGCATCAGCTTTGAGGTAAGCGAGGGAGAGATTTACGGCTTGCTCGGCGCCAACGGCGCAGGAAAAACAACAACGATGAGAATGGTGCTTGGTCTGATCTACCCGGACGAAGGAAACATTTTATATCACGGCAAGGCCTACAGTCACAATCAGCTTAGCAATCTTGGTTATTTGCCAGAAGAAAGAGGCTTGTATCCGAAGGTGCGCGTCTGCGACCAGCTTATCTATTTGGCCCAGCTGCGCGGCATGTCGAAGAAGGATGCGGAGCAAAGCTTGAAGAAATGGCTGGACCGCTTCGAGGTTCCGGAGTATTACAGCAAGAAGGTCGAAGAGCTTTCCAAAGGTAATCAGCAAAAAATTCAATTTATCGCAAGCGTAATCCACTCTCCTAAAATCGTCATTCTCGATGAAGCGTTCAGCGGACTGGATCCGGTAAACGTTGAGCTGCTTAAATCGACGGTTAAGGAGCTGCGTGATTCTGGCACGAGTATCCTATTCTCTACCCATCGCATGGAGCATGTAGAGGAGCTGTGCCGAAATATTACGATTTTGCATCGCTCTAACGTCGTGCTGAAAGGGAATTTGAAGGAAATCAAAAAACAATTCCCGAAAGAACGCGTTATTTTGAACACGGAGAAAGAAGTTACGGGCTTGGAACGGATTGCAGGCGTTACGAGCGTTAACCGGCATGAATACGGCTATGAGGTCGGCATTGCGAATGAAGCGTCAGGCGGCGAAATTTTGCGCCGAGCTTTGGAGCAAACGACGATTACCAAATTCGAGATCAAGGAACCGACGTTAAATGAAATCTTTATTAAAACAGTAGGCGGTGATAGCCATGAATAAGTTTTGGACAGTAGTAGGTTTTACGCTGAGAAATAAATTCAGAGGCAAAGCATTCCTGATTACGACGATCATTATTGCGGTTATTATGTCTATCGCTATTAATCTACCTTATATTTTCTCGCAGTTCGGCAGTGGAGACAAAGTTACGAAAATCGGATATATCCAGATGCAGCAAGCAGAAGATACAGCCACAGGCGATCAGCTTAAAGCGTATTTCGAAATGCAGGAGAAGCCGGGCGTAGAGCTTATCCCTTACGAGGATAAAGGGTCGGAGGCTGAGAATGAAAAGCAGCTGAAGCAAGCTATTACGGATAAAGACGTGAAAGGGTACTTAGCCTTTGGCCAAATGACCGACAGCGGTTTTCCGGCAGTCACGTATAAATCCGAGAAGCTGCTTGCATTCGATCTAACCAGCTCGATTCAAAACGGTCTTCAAGCGATTCGTCAGGCTACCGTATTGCAGGATGCAGGCTTAACGGATGCACAGATGGCCTTGCTGAACGCACCGATTGAAATCGCGTCGGTTCAAATTTCCGCCACGGAAGGCGCAGGCAACGTAGGCGAAGGCAAGACACCGGAAGAGCAAGCCGTGAATATGGGACTCGTTTATTTCATCGTCGTTCTTCTGTTTATGGCCATTATGATTACGGGACAATTGATTGCATCGGAAATTACAGCAGAGAAAAGCTCGCGGGTCATGGAGCTGCTCATTACGAGCGTTTCGCCGCTGAAGCAAATGTTCGGTAAAATCGTCGGCATGTTTTTGGTGGGACTCATTCAAATTACGATTTACGTGATCGTGATCATCGTGAACATCAGCTTGCCGCATAATAACAAAATGTTGGATCAATACAATATCGATTTAACTCAAATTGATCCGATGCTGCTTCTCTATGCTATCTTGTTCTACTTGACGGGTTATTTCTTGTACGCAACGTTATTCGCTGCGGTTGGATCGATTGTCAGCCGTACGGAGGACCTGGGCCAAGCGGTGCTTCCCATCACCATGCTGTCGCTGGCCGGCTTCTATATTTCGATATTCAGCATTTCAAGCCCGGACAGCGTTCTCGTGAAGGTAGCTTCCTTCATTCCGTTCTTCTCGACATTCGTCATGCTGCTCCGCCTTGGATTGTCCGATCCGCCGGTGTGGCAGCTATGGGCATCGATCGGTATCCTGCTGGTCACCATTTACATTGCGGTATGGGTATCGGCGAAAATATACCGTACGGGCGTATTGATGTACGGCAAGCGTCCTAGCTTTAAGGAGCTGCGCAAGGCGATGAAGGCTTATAAGGTTTAGGGGTTGGATAGGGATGTTGTTGTTGTAGACTTGGTTTAATAATGGCGGTAGTTTGATAGTATTATGAAGGTAAAATGAACGACAATTTATCCTAGAGACTTTAATATTACTGAGTATTGGGAACACAACTAGAGTGTAAAAACATTTTTCAAGTTGTGATGTCCCGATGCATGAATTTGTTAAGGGTTTGCTTACAGGGATGTCGGTGACGCTTAGCTTATACTCATTAATGATCTTCGGTCAAGGAAATAAAGAAGCTTGCTATAGGGATGGGAAAAAACCAGTCATCTTAGATGGCTGGTCAGGCTGTTGACAAAACCCGTTTTCGGGGCTTTGTTGTGTAGTTGGTGTAGTGAAAAGAATGAATTGAGGTATAAAACTTAAGAAGATCGCCTTATCCTACCTGCTTGGACAGGTGGTTGGCGATCTTCTTTACGTTCTGGACGAAGGCGGTCAAATGTCCTATTTTTGTAGTCCAAATATAGCCCAAACTTTATTTACATACTAATATGCTGTCTTGTCTGAAGTCCATTTGGCAACAAGCCATTCAATTACGTATTTCAATTGTACGTGCTACCATATAGATTTGAGGTAGGGGAATCCCCTGCAATTGGTCGAGAATAGAGAGAGGATGGCGGGTAGCATTACAAAGATTGGGACTAAGTTCAGAATTGCATTTTTTGTATTTTTATGAGGCGTTACTTTCGTAATTCAGGATTAATCCTGCACAATTGCAGAATTCTTTCCCATTGTTCTATTCTTAGGTTAAACATGTATTTATAGCTGGGTGGGGTGAAAGATGTGGTATAATATACCTATTCTTACAATCACCAGAAGGAGACCGGCAAAATGAACTTGGATCAATTGTGCGAAGGTATTCAGTTGGATGAGGGCGCCCGTCAGACGATCAATCGGATTCATATCAATGATAAAAGCTATAATCAACGAAAAAAGCAGTTTATTAGCGATAGGCTTGCCTTCTTTGACTGCGTGAAGCAAACGCTGTCTTACCGCGAGACGTTCTTGGCCCTATTCGCAAGATTTGCGGTGGATGCCTATGAAGAATATAGGGCCCGAGGCATATCGGACGATATTTATTACGACACATTCTCCGATCTGCAAATATGGAGCAAGAAATGTTACCTGGATTTCGGCGTCTATGGCATCGAAGAATACGGGTGGCTGCAGGAGCACGTTCAACTACGGTTATTTCGGCTAGGCCGGCTGCAATTCCAGCCTATAGCGTTGGATCAAGACGTGAAGACGGAAGGAAGAAAGTTCGGCAAGGGAGAACTGGCGCTCAACGTTCATATCCCGGAAGGCGGACCGCTGGATGGGCAAAGCGTGGAGCGATCGTTCGAGATGGCGAAAGCGTTCTTCCGGGGCAATCCTTCAATCTTCGTATGCCAGTCGTGGCTGCTCTATCCGCAGCTTAGCGAAGTGTTGCCGCCGACTTCAAACATCCTGAAGTTCCAGAAGAACTTCGTCGTCTATGAAGTGGACCGCGATGCAAAGCAAGCGGAGGAACGGATATTCAACCGCGTGTGCGAAGACCCTTCGCTTTATGAAGAGCGAACGTCATTGCAGCAAAGCGCAAAGGCCTATCTGATGGCCGGTAATCAGCTGGGGAACGGATATGGAATAATATTCTAATAGTGAGAGAGACCGCGAGCCGTTTGACCGTTTCTGTACGGGCAGCGGCTCTTTTCATTCAAGGAATTACGAGACGTTTACAGCTGGGTTCATTCAGCAAACATTCAAATACCGTTCATTGCGCGTGCTTCATCCGGTAGCTTTCGATTATATTGGGTATATTACAATCGGTGTTTACACAAGCCATAGTTGGTCAACTCTACTGTCAATGAGCATCTTTATATTGCTTAGGCGAAAGCCCCGTATGCTTTTTGAAAAAATGTGAGAAATATGTGTTATCGTCAATGCCAATGGCTTCGGCAATTTCTTGAATCTTCATATTGCTGTTAATGAGATAGCTCTTGGCTTTCTCAATTTTTTTTAGGTGAATCGTGTTCATGATGGTGTCGCCTGTTTTCTCTTTAAACATTCGGCTTAAGTAGCTGCTGTTCACATTAATATGAGTTGCTATTTCATTGAGTGTAATATTGCGTTCAAAGTTAGCGTTAATGTAATTAAGCGCTTCCAGGATGATATTGTTTTTTCCACGCGTTGCCTCATAGATCAGATCACAGGTTTTGGTTACGATTTGTTTAAGCCTATCTGCATATTCACTGAAAAAACGACTTTCAACGATGGTATTGGCATGGCCTGCAAGATCACTGGCATTCACATTCGCTGTGCTGGTACTTGTGGCACTGTAAGCAGAGATGAACTTTTTGCAATTGCTTTCTATGATAAGTCCGGTATATTTAATATCTTTTTCGCTGAAGGAGTGCAATTGTTGAATAAGAAGAAGCTGTTCAAGGTATTGCAAGGCGGTTTTGGTTAAGCCCTTTTCTATTTCTTGGATGATTTTTTCTACGAACTGATCGTTTTGTGCGGAGTAGAGAGGCGCTGCAGGATCAAGTGAACTATAGGAATAAATCTTGCTTGTTTCATTAAGAAACCGATCAGTGATCGCTGATGCAGCCTGCTGATAAGTTTCATAAAGCTTTAAGATAGAATGGCTGCTAAGACTAACACCAATATAAACACTGTAATTATTGAAGTTTTCAATAGTGATCAGTACTTCCTGACAGATAGAAATAATTCGCTGGGTGTTATCTGAAACCAGCCCATTAACGACGACGCACAGCATTTCCCTACTAAGTGGAATAACATAAGTGGAATATTCGTTGAAAGCTATTTTGAAGAAATTGCTTATTTTCATATAGAGCTGTGATTTATGCAGGTCCTCTTCTTCAATTGAATCTAATTTAATGGCTAGCACAACGTATTTTTCTAGGTTGATCTTATATTTTTCCGATAAGCTCAGCATTTCTTCATGATTAAAAAGCGAGCTGTCCAGAATAGATTTAAGCAAATTAGTTTTCAGCAAATCAAGATTAACCGCATTACTTTCCGAACGCTCACGCTCAATGAGCACCTTCGCTTTCTCTATAGCCTCAATTATACCCTCAAGCGCACCTGTTTTGGTCACATATTCAACAACACCATATTTAATGGCTGATTTGGCATAAGAGAAATCAGCATAGGCTGTAAGCAGGATAAATTTGGTTTTTATTTGATTCTCCCAAATATATTGCGCCGCTTCAATTCCGTCTACTCGCGGCATCTTCACGTCACTAATAATAATATCTGGCTGATATACATTTAGATTATCGAGAAGATCACGACCGTCAACCGCTGCATAGGTTAATTCACAACCGATATCATGCCAGTTGATCAAATGGATAAACCCCTTACGAACCATCGGTTCATCATCGGCAATCATAACTTTATACATTGTTCTCTTCCTCCATTTTCGGGTCTTTACGATCGAATGGAATTTGAATTGTTGCCGTAGTTCCTTCATCTTTTTTGGTGTATATATGAATTCCATAATCTTGACCGTAGAAATATTGAATGATTTTGTAGGCGTTATTAAGCCCTACATGGTTATGTCCCTTTTTATGATCGACGGTTTTAAATGGAAGCTCTACTTTACCCTCCATATTTTGAAAGCCAATCCCGTTATCTTTGACATCGATAAATAAACGATCGTTCTTAGCATGAATATATACTTCAACAAAGCCTTCTCCCGGCTTAGGCTCAATGCCATGCATAACTGCATTCTCCACTAAAAATTGAATGGCAAGCTTAGGCACGTATAACTCTAATAAGTTCTCATCTTCAAAAATAATACGGTAGGTTAGCTTATCTTCGAAACGATAGCTTTGTAAATACAAGTAAAATTCAACGTAAATAAGCTCTTCCTTAATCTTTACTTTTTCCTTGCCTGTGCGAAAAATACTGGCTTGTATAAGTCCGGCAAACGAGCTAATCATGCGGCTTACTTCATCATTGTTGTCCATTTTGGCTTTCAAGGAGATCGTATTCAGCACATTAAACATGAAATGTGGATTGACCTGTGTTTGTAGAAATTTGAGTTCAGATTCTTTAATGATCAGTTGCTTCTTATATACATCTTGGATTAAATAGTTGATTCTATCCATCATCGTGTTGAACACTTCGCTCACATGGGCGAACTCACGACTTTTAAATTCAGGCATTTTAATTTCAAATCTGCCCTTGCTTACGAGTCTCATGCTAGAGGCGACTTCCTTCAGCGGCCTTGTTATCCGGTTAATGAAAAATATCGTAAATAGGATCACAAGGACGATTATGAGAATAAAAACATAAACATAAGCCTTGATTGAATTAAACAGCAAGGTAGAAAGCTGGTTGCTGGGAATAGCAATCACACTGTTGAAATCCATATTCATTCTTTCGGTGTAGACGAGATATTCCTTAGTTCCAATCATTTTCTCATAGGCGTCCTGCTGGTAAGTGTATATAATCTGCCGCTCTTCATCAGGCGAAACCTTATCAGAATGATTCGATAAAATAAGTTCGCCCTGGCCATCGAACATGAACCAGAAGGAGTCGTTATAGTTACCTATATCTTGCATAATTTCATGCACGCTGCTTTGATTGATGACGAAAATAATCGTTCCAATAGATTGCATTGAATCGGAATAGAGGGGGAATAGGAGATGGATATGGTCCTCCTCTATGACGAAGCTAACTTCTTTCGTACTTTGAAAGAATTCCTTGTACATTGCAGTATATTTTTTGTCAAATTCCTTCATAAGCGACTTTAGAGGCTGGTAATAAAAGGCGTTAAAGGCTACTCCGTTGTTATCGAACAGATATATTTTATCCAAAAAAGGCTGCTCCAGTTTGACTGTATTTTTATCTGAGTATAGATTGGCAGACAGCTCGAATTGAGTTTCTACCTGCGCATAGAGATCATTGTCAGCTGTACCTATTGTGACCGCCTCGCCGGCTTTGCCCGCTGCATTGGTTAAGTAATCCGTAATAACAGCATTGTTCCTAAAGCGCAGCAGCGTGTCCTCCAAAAGCTCCGTTTTACTCTGAAAATTAGTATTGGTTTGCTTGAGGAAGAAAACGGTATCATTGCGAATGTAGTCAGTCAATACATTGAAAATCAGGGTAATTAAAAGAAAAGTGCATAATATGAGTGGAATGAGAGTTGTCGCAATGTCAAATAAAATGATTTTGGACCGAAGAGACTGCTTCTTATTCATTTGATCAGTAGACAAAACATTCAACTCCAATCAAACGAGGCTATTGTCAAGTATAATAAATAGATGATAGCATGAAAGATAACGGTGAGGGAAGGTGTGTTCGTTTGAAGCTGTGGAAGATAGCTTTGAGAATGGGGCTTTGGAGCTTGGCATTCATCATGGCGATGAGTTTGGCGGCATGCAGTAGTACACCAGAGAGAGAAGTTATTGAGATCACGCTTATGCATGGCTATGGCGGCTCATCTCTTGATCATGTGAATATGCGGAAAATATATGAGGATTTTTCATTGGAAAACCCAGATGTTAAAGTGATTTTAGATTCATCACCTGATCTTCCCATTATTATTAATAAGGCAAATGATAAACTGGCTGCGGGCAGAATGCCGGATATTATATCTACAAACGGTGAGAGCCGCTTTCTTAGCAACGCGATCATTAGAGGAAAGGCCTTGAATCTTAAGCCATATATAGATGCGGATGAAGAATTTAGAAATGATATTCACCCGTCGATTCTGAAAGCATGGATGAAGGACGACGCTATCTACACGCTGCCCAATGTGCTCGAAATTATAGGCTATTGGTACAATGAAGAGATTCTGAGGGAAGCGGGTGTTACCACCGACGGTACACCATACACAGAAGTGAAGCTTCCGGCTGCATGGGAAGAGTTTTGGGAAGCATGCGATAAGATTGTAAATTGGGCGGAAGAACAGCAGAATGGTGTAAAGCCGCTCATGATGGGGAGTGATCAAAGCTTGAACTTTCTTGGCGCTAGAATTGCGGGAGAGAATAAAGCGGGAACGGAATTTATGAAAAAAAGAACGATTGATTTCAATACACCTGAGTTTATCAAGGCGATGGATGCACTGCGCAAAGCTTATTCCTATAGCGACCACTCGCTAGTTAGTCGAAATGACATTTTTCAGCAGTTCAAAAGCTCTAAGTTGGCTTTTTTCTTTAGCGGAGTGTGGGAAAGCAATGATTTAGCCCAATCCAAAAATCATGAACAGATCAAGTATGCTGCTTTCCCTGGATATGACGGCTTAAAGGTTTCTTATGAATCGCCATCGTCAGGCTATGTGATTGGCAACACAGGAGATCCAAAGAAGATTGAGGCTAGCGTGAGGTTTCTCAAATATTTGCTGAGCGATGAGGTTCAGAAGCGAATGGTGGAGGAGACGTATCAAGCGCCTTCCAACCCTCATATCGATCTGAACTGGATTAAGCAGGTGTCGCCTATGCTAGGAATGGCGCTGAGTGTTGCAAGAGAATCTGAGATTCATATATGGACACTGGAATCCTTGTGGGATGAGAAGGCAATAGAGATGCTCAAAAATAATCTAAATCGTGTTATTAATAAAACGATGTCGCCACTTGAGTTATCAGACCTCCTGCATCGTTGACGCTAGAACTTTTCACTATCCGGATAGCATGTTAGAATTGAGAAAAGTTCTGGTGGAGGAGCAAACTACGAGATGCTTAATTATCTCCAAAAAATGCACATTTTCAGACGGTTTCTATTATCGTATATTTTGATTCTCGTGATCCCTTTAATCGCAAGTTTTATCGTATATCAAGTGAGTCTTAATAAAATCGTAGATCATGCAACGACAAGCAGTACAAAATTGTTGAAAGAAATGATATCCGCGATCGATCAGAAAAATATAGAAATCGAACAGTTCATTTATCAGTTGCATTTTAATCAGGATATCAGGCAATTAATGCATCGAAAATCTGCTAGCGATACGCTTGTTGCTTATGATATATACAAGGTTCGTGAAAGTCTTGAACAGCTGGTGCATACAAACACGCTTCTCAGCAGATTTTATATTTATTTTAATCAAATTGATACGATTATAACTCCTAGATCTGCTTATGTACGTCCGGAAGATTTTTTCAATAATTATACTTATGATGAAATGAGTTTTGAGGAATGGAACACCAATATTAATCAGCATTTTTACTCGAGTATGTACATTCCCGCTGCAAACGTAACTATGGAACGGGGAACCAATACGGTGAAAGAATCGGTTATTACCTATGTACAATCGTTGCCTTTAAATAATTCATTATCGTCAAAGGCAAATGTTGTCTTAATGATTAATGAAAGCGAATTCACTTCGTTATTAAGCCCGATTTCGGCTCAATATAACGGGTTTACGTATGTATATAATCAAGAAGGGGATATTCTCTTTAGTGATGATTCAACTGAAAATACGGCTATACGTAAGGATTCCTCCGGAAAACCTTTTGTTGATGTGGAAAATGGGCAATTTATGTATATAGAATTAAAATCCGAACATAATGATTGGACCTATGTAGCGGCAATTTCTAAGGACAAGCTGTTGGCAGATGTTAATCATATCAAAACGATCAGCATGATAACCGCTTTAATCTCTATTTTGGCAGGACTTTGTATTGCGTTTGTTTTCTCGTTTAATAACAGCATTCCATTAAGTCGTCTATTACGTATTATCCCGCTTTCAGAAACGAAAAAAATAAAAAACCCTTATGAATTTTTACATAGTAATGTTGAGGATATGATTTCCAAAAATACCGATCTAAAAAATCAAATTCAGCAACAACAACCGATCCTGCAAGATTCTGTGTTGCGCTCTGTCGTTATGGGAGAAAGAACATCTATGAGGGATGCAGGTGTTCTGCTGGAGCAGGCCGATATCCGATTGAAAGGCGATATTGGATATGTTGGTATTATTCAAGTTATTCATTTCTCTAGCGAACTTGATAAGGAAATGTTGGATGAAATCAATGTTGCACGTCTGATGATCCAAAATGAAGTGAAGAAAAAGTTTCATGAATATATTTATCTCTTTCATTATGATGTGAATCAAATTATTTTTCTTCTAACCTATTCCGAAAATGACCTTATCCATGATGAGAAAATTGAGAAGGAGCTTAATTTATTCATAAATCTATTAAAAGATAAGTATAGTTTACAGGTTACTATAGGAATGAGCCAACAATTTCAAGGAATCAGGGGAATTTCGAAAGCATATGAAGAAGTGAAATCCAGTCTACCGTTTATACTATCCATGGATCAGCAAGCGACTTTGTATAGATATACGAACAAACCGGTAGAGCAAATGAATGTTTATTATTATCCGATCGAATTAGAGATCAGACTCATTAATTCTGTTATGAACGGTGAAGAAACAGAGGTCATAGAATCATTTAATAAAATGCATGACGAAAATGTTGTAAAAAGAAGGTTAACCCAGCAAAATGGCAGCCAACTAATTGGCGCATTACATGAGACAATGATTCGAATCTTATCAAAGAATACGGGAAATAATCATATCATCATGGAAGATATTCAAGACAGGCTGGAAAGAGTGATGGGTAAGAATAGCATCTTTAGTAAAGACTTTGACCAAATAAAGTGGATGATGATCGATATTGCTCGAAGGATACAAAAACAAAAGCTTGCCGGAAACCAGGTGCTGATATTAAAAATAAAAGAATATATCAAGCAGAACTTTCATGACCCGGATTTAACCCTGTACCAATTATCTGATGCAGTCGGTTATCCGGAAAAAGGAATTCCGATCATTTTTAAAAATAATATCGGAGTTAACATTTCTGATTATATTGAGGAAATTCGAATGAACTATGCAAAATTAAAACTCACGCAATCGAATGATTCGATTGAAGATATTGCTATTGCTTCCGGATATAATAGCAGCCATTCATTCAGAAGGGCGTTTAAACGGATTACTGGTTTATCCCCTACAGAGTATCGAACGGTTATTGAGAACTCATGAAGTGAATCTATAAGAGATTCCAAGAAACATCATTATTAGGGTCCTCCTGCGTTTGTAGGGGGATTTTTAAATTCATTGAACAAGCCAAAGGCTATTATTATCCTTTCTACAGCAGGTTTAATTAAATGTACCCTTCTGATTTATTGTACGGTTATAGGTGCTGGACATATAAAACCCCTTGATAATAAAGGAGTTGCTTGGTGTAACCTGCAAATGAATTGTCCCTTTTCGTATTTCCGCAATCATCATATGATAGCGCTATCATCACAGAATATCACCCTAGAGTTTGTTCGGAAATTTGATAATGAAAGGGGAATGAAATGGAACTGAGAGGAGTCAAACAACCGGGGATTCAACAGACAAGCAAAAAAAAGGTGAGTGCGGAAAAATATTCAGCTGCAAAAAAAATCAAAAGGCATTGGCAACTCTATTTATTAGCGATCGTTCCTTTAGCATTTTTAATTACCTTCAAGTATGTACCAATGGCCGGAATCGTCATTGCCTTTAAGGACTACAGCGTCACAAAGGGGATCATGGGAAGTGATTGGGTAGGTTTACGCTACTTTAGCTACTTTTTTGAAAGCCCGAACTTTTCCCTGTTGATGAAGAATACGCTTGGCTTGAGTCTTTATGGGCTGATCATCGGATTTCTCTGTCCAATCATTTTGGCACTAGCATTAAATGAAGTAGGTAATGCCCGCTTCAAGAAGCTAATACAAACCGTTACCTACGCACCGTTTTTTATCTCGACGGTCATTATGGTATCGATTATTATCTTATTCCTATCTCCAAATGCAGGATTAGTTAATAATATTCTCGAGTTGTTTGGCATCGGGCAGATTAATTTTATGGGTATACCGGCATACTTTAAATCGATTTATGTATGGTCTGACGTGTGGCAAAATACTGGTTACGCTGCAATCATTTATTTAGCGGCATTGGCTGGAATTGATCCAACCTTGTACGAAGCTGCAAAGATAGATGGTGCCAGTCGTTTGCAGAAAATCACTTATGTAGACCTTCCCGGGATTACGCCGATTATTGTGGTACTTCTTGTGTTAAGCATTGGCAACATCATGTCGCTAGGTTTTGAAAAAATTTATTTGATGCAAAATGATTTAAACACAAGTTCAAGTGAAGTGATTGCCACATACGTTTATAAAATCGGATTACTAGGAGCAAATTATAGTTTTGCAGCGGCTGTTGGTTTGTTTAATTCCGCTGTGAACTTTATTTTGATCATAACGGCTAATACGATTTCAAAACGATTTTCGTCTTCAAGTTTATGGTAAGGAATGTAAGGAGGAGGACAATGAACGGGAAGCCATTCACACAAGGTACGAATAAAACGAGAATAAGAGAATCAGCGGTTGACCGATTGTTTCTCGGAGGTATTTATTTCTTTCTATGTCTGATCTTAGTTTCTGTGTTATACCCGCTTATCTATATTGTAAGCGCCTCCCTTAGTGACCCGTCGGCGGTAACTTCCGGTCAAGTATGGCTGTTTCCGGTTAATCCTACGTTAGAAGGGTATACGACCGTGTTTAAAAACCCGCAAATTATTCAAGGGTTTTCCAACTCGCTTTTCTATGCGGTTGTCGGAACGCTGATCAGTGTAAGCATTACGGTTATGCTCGCCTATCCGCTTTCAAGACGAACCTTTTACGGCAGAAGCATCATCATCATTTTGCTTGTATTCACCATGATATTTGATGGCGGCTTAATTCCAACTTATCTCGTCGTAAAAAATCTTCATTTCATCGATACTATTTGGGCACTACTGCTGCCTTCGGCATTAGCGGTGTTTCAGGTTATTATTGCTCGAAGCTTCTTCCAGACAACGATCCCGGATGAATTAGCTGAAGCGAGTGAAATTGATGGTTGCAGTGATTTCCGTTTTTTTTGGAGCATCGTGTTGCCGCTTTCTAAACCGATTCTTGCTGTTTTAGTTCTGATGTATGCGGTTGCAAAATGGAATATGTATTTTGATGCATTGATTTATCTGAAGTCCGAACAACTATATCCGTTACAGCTTATCCTGCGAAGTGTATTGATATTGAACGCGGATCCAAACGGTGATGTTATGCAATTATTAAAAGCACAAGGATTAAGGGAATTAATGAAATACTCTCTTATAGTTATTTCCAGCTTACCGGTCCTTATCATCTATCCGTTTGTGCAGAAGTACTTTGTGAAGGGTGTATTAATTGGCTCATTAAAGGGGTAACAAACAGGTGACAACAATTTATAAATGAAAGGGATAAAAATATGAAAAAACTAAAGATGCTAAGTATTATGTTATTCATCATTGCTTTATTATCGGCTTGTGTGCCTTCGAAGGATGAACCGTCCACAAGTAAGGAAAGCGGAAACACTGGTGCAGGCGGTCCGATCCCAGTGACGATTTTCACACCCAAGCTGTCATGGGATGGTGAATTCAGAGCCGACGTCAATGAATTTACAAAACATGTGGAGGAAAAATTCAATATTAAAATTACGTGGGAGTTTGCTCCCCAGGATGTAGCGAAGGAAAAACAACAATTATCTCTCGCCAGCGGAGACTATCCGGATGCATATTTTGCAGTTACATGGCTAGATGGGTTTTCGAAAATAGATGTACAGAAGTATGGAAAAGAAGGCGTATTTCTCCCGTTAAATGATCTAATTGATGAATACGCGCCAAATATTAAAAAGGCAATGGGGGAAATCGAATATTTGGAAGACGGGATAACAGCGCCTGATGGCAATATTTACGCCTTGGCATCTATCAACGAATGCTACCACTGTTCAAGGTATGGTAAAATGTGGATGGATACGGAGTGGCTAGAAAAACTAGGTTTAAAGATGCCTACAACGACAGAAGAGTTTAAAAATGTGTTACGCGCATTTAAAAATGATGATCCCAATGGAAATGGAGCAAAAGATGAAATTCCATTAAGCGGAGAAACTAGCGAAATAGGAAACAGTCCGACCATTTTCCTGATGAATGCCTTTATCCACAATAACGGAAAGGATTTTATTAACGTAGAAAACGGGAAGCTTGATTTGGCGGCCATGAAACCGGAATGGAAAGAAGGATTGAAGTATATTCGCTCCTTATATGAAGAAGGATTAATAGACACAGGTACTTTCACTCAAAATATGGAAGCCCTCAAGCAGATGGGGACACGTGAGGGGGATTCCATCCTTGGTGCTTCAGCAGCAACTCATTTGGCTGTCTTCATGGATTTGGCTCATGAAAAATCGGGAGCGTTCGATGTTGTACCACCGTTAAAAGGGCCGAATGGCGTTCAATTAACGACTGCTAATTACGGAGCTGTAGATACACTTACATTTGCGATTACTGAAAAAGCGAAAGGCGAAAAGGCAGAAGCTTTAATTAAACTGGCAGACTATTTATATAGCGAGGAAGGAACGATGTTCGCAGCCAGAGGAAAAGAAGGCGTTAACTGGAGAAAAGGTGAATCAGGGGATATTGACTTAACCGGCAAACAAGCGAAATATGCGATGATTCCAGCTGATCCAAAAGAAGAAGAGAAGGAGGAAGCAGAAAAAAGGTATTACGCTTGGGGAGAAAGAGGCCCGAATATGTTAACGAGAGAATTGAGAGATTCGATTGCAGCGCCAGAAGATGAGTTTTCACCTGAAGGCTATGAAAGAAGACTTTTCAACGCAACTTTAAAATATGATGGATTTGAGCCGGAAGATATATTCATCGCTAAAGGAGCTTGGATTGATCCTGCAGAGGCAGAAGAAGTCTCGCTCTTGCAGATTAATATCAATAAATATATTAATGAAAACACAGTACAATTTATTACAGGCGCAAAAGACATCGAAAAAGAATGGGAAAGTTACTTGAACGGTTTTGAAAAGCTGAATGTCAACCGTTATCTGGAAATCTATCAAAACACATATAATCAATAATACCTTATAGAATCTATAAATAGGGCTTAATATGGAACGTGTGTCTATTAAGCCCTATTCCTTTTGATTAGGAAGGAGTGTAGTTAAAATGAATCCAAATACGCGATTCATTGATGTAGAAGCATACGGTGGAGAAGCAAACTCAGAAAAGGATCATACCCCTATCGTTGAAAAGTTATTTCAAGATATCAGGGGAGTGAAGGAAGAGGTGACGGTCTCTTTTCCAAAAGGAACCTATCATTTCTATCCTGATTTTGCACCGAAAAGAGCTTTCCACACATCGAATACGGATACGATCAGACATCCTATCAAGACCGTATGTTTTTTAATCGAGGAACTTGAGAATGTGACCATTGAAGGAAACGGCTCGATGTTTATATTTCATGGAGATGTGATGGCGCTTGGGATTTTTCATTCTAGAAATATCCACATCCGAAATCTGTCGTGGGATTATGAAGTTTCGACATGTTCAGAACTAACGGTAAAGCACATTGGAGAAGAGCAAGGACTTTTTTATGCAGATTATCTTCTTGAAGAACAAGTTCCCTATGAAATTGCTGACAATGAGCCGCTTTTTTATTGGTTAAGTGAGAAGAGCCCGTACACAGGCGAATATTATTGGAGAGAAGAGGGCTCCAAAAATGATTGGCTTGTTGTCGGATTTGATGAAGCAAGCGGAGCAAAAAGAAGATTTGAGGCTAATGAAGGGCCGTTTTCCTCGAATCGTGTAAAGATCCATGAATGGAACAAAGGGAATATACGTATTTATTATCGAGATGCTCTTCCCAAAGCAGTCATCCCAGGAAGAGTATTTGAATGTTGCAAGGTCATAGATCGCAATACGGCAGGCGCTTTCATATGGGAAAGTGAACAGATATGCGTGTCGGATGTAACGATTCATTATTTGCATGGGTTTGGCTTCCTAGTACAAATGAGCGGCGACGTGATGTTTGATTCGACCGATTTCATTCCCAATCATAACATGGGGAAACATGGGTCGAGCTTTGCTGATTCCATTCATGTTTCCGGTGCAAAAGGGGAAATTGTGATTAATGGATGTACGTTTACCCATCCGCACGATGACCCCATTAATATACACGGCACGTTTACGAGGGTTCAAAAAATAATCAATGAAATGTCCGTGGAAGTCGTCTATGCTCATCCCCAGCAGGCCGGTTTCCCGCAATATCATGTAGGGGACAAGGTTATCTTCTTTCGTCGTGCAACAATGTGTGATGAATTCGAAGAAGAATTTGAGGTTACCCATGTCGTACATCCCGGACAGGAAGGCAATGATTTGCAAACGATGCAAGTCACACTGAATAAAAGGCTGCCGTTTGATACGGTACAAGGCGAATATAAAGAATACCTATATGTTATGGAGAACGTGACTTATACACCAGAAGTTGTTATTACGAATAATCATTTTGCCCATATTCCGACAAGAGGAATACTTTGTACGACGCGGAGAAGCGTGTTGATTGAAAATAATGACTTCAAAAATATAACGATGAGTACCATTTTTATCTCGAATGATTCGAACGATTGGTATGAGTCCGGTCCCGTTAGAGATATGTTAATTCGCGGAAATACGTTTCATGTGACGCCGGTAGCTGGTTGGGATGACCGTAAACCGGCTATATATATCCATCCCATTCCACTTGGAGGGAAGACTTCTCCTGTTCAGATTCACAAAAATATTACGATTGAGAGCAATACCTTTTATATGGATCATGAATATGTTGTATCCGCAGAAAACGTCGAGAATCTCATCTTCCGACATAATAGAATCATAAACAGGAATCGGGACATATTGCCCCATCCGATATTTGAATTTGATACGTGCAAATATGTCGTGTTATCGAAAAATGCATATGAAGGGTATCATCAGGTCTATGCGACTATAAAAGGGATGCAGGAAAGTGATTTGAATATTGATGAGGATCAGGTGATGATACGATGAGGGATTGCGAATTGTTATACAGAAAACCGGCTAACACTTGGACGGAGGCTCTGCCGATAGGGAATGGAAGAATGGGTGCAATGCATTTCGGTGGCGTTGAAACCGAACAATTCCAGTTGAATGAAGACACATTGTGGTCCGGTCCGCCGCGTAAAAATAAGTCATATGATGATAGAGAATCGTTAAAAAAAGTAAGACATTTAATCGATGAAGAGAAATACGTGGAAGCTATAAGCGAAACGAAAAATATGTTTGGTCCTTATACACAAGCATATATGCCGTTCGGAAATTTGAAGCTGCAATTTCTGCATGGGAATGTAACCAGACACTACGAAAGAAAGTTAAATATCGAGCAGGCCATATCTAAGGTGAAATATGCAGTCGGTAAAGTAGATTTCACGAGAGAAGCATTTATGTCACATCCACATCAAGTATTAGTGATTAAGTTAGCAAGTTCAGTTAGAGGAATGTTAAACGTAGCTATAACCTTGGATAGTCCGTTGAAATACAATGCTGTTCATTCTACTGACGATAAATTAATTATTCAAGGGGTTTGTCCTGAATATTGTGCTCCGAATTATTATGAAGGAGACTGCTCGCTCCCCATTATTTATGGACAATTTGGCGAAACAGACGCTATTCATTTTGAAGGAAGAGTGGGCGTAGATCAGAAGGACGGACAAATCGAATCAGAGAACGGAAGACTCGTCATAACAAATGCGACTGAAACGATTATCTATTTATCGATTGCTACTTCTTACAATGGTTATGACCAATTACCGGGTAAGAACTTCGATGACCTGTCTCAAAAAAATGAAGCGATATTAACCGGTGCAATGGGTATATCTTACGAAGAGCTGAGAAGAGCGCATATACTGGATTACCAAAACCTATATCGCCGGGTTGACTTCCAATTAGATAAAGAACAATCGGAAGAAGCGCTTGATACGGATAAAAGGATACGATTATCTGGTCCGAAAGATCTTGGAATGATTGAGCTTCTATTTCAGTATGGGCGATATTTGTTGATCGCATCATCTCGAGAGGGATCACAACCTGCTAATTTGCAAGGAATATGGAACGATTTAACGCGCGCGCCTTGGTCATCCAACTATACATTAAACATAAATACGGAAATGAACTACTGGCCTGCAGAAGTGACGAATTTGGCTGAATGTCATCGTCCTCTGTTACAAGCTATACGTGAGCTCTCTGTAACCGGCAAGGAAATGGTGAGCGAAAGGTATGGATTGAAGGGGTGGACGGCCCATCATAATACAGATATTTGGAGACATGCTCATCCCGTCGGTGGTGATAGACATGGCGATCCGAGTTGGGCTTTTTGGCCAATGTCAGGGCCTTGGTTAACTCGTCATTTATGGGAGCATTTCACCTATTCACAGGACAAGGCGTATTTGGCGGAAGTGTTCAAGGTTATAGCAGGTGCTGCGGAGTTTTGTTTAGATTGGTTAATAGAGGATGAGAACGGCTATCTCATTACATCGCCTTCCACATCGCCAGAGCATCGATTTATTGCAGAGAATGGAGAGGTGGGCTCCGTTACAAAAGCGTCAACGATGGATTTGCAAATCATATGGGATTTGTTCTCAAACTGTGTTGCGGCTGGAGCTGTGCTCGGTATCGACAATGAGTTTATTAACCAAGTGAAAGCAGCAAAAGAACGCTTGCACCCGCTGCAAATCGGTAAGTATGGCCAACTGCAAGAGTGGTTGATTGATTATGAAGATTGTGAGCCGCATCATCGTCATGTATCCCATTTATATGGTCTTTATCCAGGATGCCAAATTACAGATGGTCCAATCATAGAAGCTATTCGGCAATCACTAAATAGAAGAGGGGATACAGGAACAGGTTGGAGCCTCGGCTGGAAAATTTGTCTTTGGTCCAGGCTAAAGGATGGCGAACGAGTACATTCGTTACTTCAACAGCTATTTAAAATTGTCGAAGAAACGGGTGAAGTTATGAAAGGCGGCGGACTGTACCCGAACCTGCTTGGCGCACATCCACCTTTCCAGATTGATGGGAATTTTAGTTATACCGCTGGTGTGGTCGAGATGATTGTCCAATCGCATAAAGGATTTATCGAATTGTTACCGGCACTTCCTTCAAATTGGATCGCAGGTTCTCTTTCCGGTGTGCGTGTTCAAGGCGGGTTTGAAGTAAGTATAAAGTGGGATAGGATGCGGGTAACGGAAATGACGGTAAGCCATAAATCGAGTCAGCCCTTTGTCTATAAATCTTCAGAGCCGGTACTCCTTCGTGAAGAGGGAAAAGAGGATCAAAGAGTAGATTCGGTAGATGGATATGTTACGATTTCAATGAATACAGACAAGCCGTATAAACTGTTGTTTTTACGATAAAGGAGTGGAGAAGATGAAACAACTAAGAATTGGAATTTTAGGAGCAGGTGGAAGGAGCTCTATTATCCAATATTGGCATAAGCCAAATGGCAATTCTGTTGTCGTAGCAGCTGCCGATATATCGCTGACAGCATTAGAGCAATTTCAACAAAATGTGAATCAGGAAGCATTTGTGACAACTAATTACAAAGAGATGCTTGCAAGGGAAGACGTTGATGCCATCGCCATCTTCACTCCTGATTACATGCATGAAGAACACGCAATAGCAGCTTTACAAGCCGGCAAACATGTATATTGTGAAAAGCCGCTAGCTATCACAGTTGAAGCATGCGATCACATTCTCGATGAATGGAAACGGTCAGGAAAGCATTTAATGATTGGATTTAATATGCGTTACATGAGCATGTACCAAACCATGAAGGAAATCATCAAATCAGGGGTAATTGGCGATATAAAAGCAGTCTGGGTAAGACACTTTGTTGGACTTGGCGGGTATTTTTATTATCATGATTGGCATGGTACAGCCCAAAATACAACTTCATTGCTATTACAAAAAGCTTCTCACGATTTCGATGTGATACATTGGTTGACAGATCGTTATACAACGAAAGTATCAGCTTTTGGCAGTCTTGATTATTACGGAGGCAATAAGCCAAATGACTTGCATTGTCCTGAATGCGATGTGAAAGATACTTGTCCGGATGTAAGTATGTCACGGCTGACGCAATGCGCATTTCGAGAAGAAATTGATGTGGAAGACAACAACATGGTTATTATGGAATTAGAGGGTGGAATAAAAGCATCATATATGCAGTGTCATTTTACCCCAGACTACTCCCGTAACTATACGTTTATCGGAACAAAGGGTCGAATTGAAAACGATGATGTGAATGATAAAATTTATGTGAAAACACGAAAATCCGGTTCATGGCAGGAAATGAGCGATATTACCTATGATATGAAACAGCTTCCTGGAACACATGGCGGGGCTGATCCGCGTATCTGTGAAGACTTCGTCAATCTGATTTTATATGATAAGCAACCGTTAACCACCCCATTTGCAGGACGAATGAGTGTAGCGGTCGGTTGTGCAGCAACAGAATCCATTCGTTCCGGCGGTAAGGTTGTAGCTGTTGATCAGGGAAAACATAAAGAAGCTGGTGGAAATTTATCCGATTTGAGGACAACGTAAGCGTATAAGCCTCAAACTCTTCCCATTTCATTCGGATCTCTTCTCTGCCTATGAAAAAATCCTCCTTTGATTGGATACTGGGAGGATTTTTTCATATGGATTTCACAATTCGAATGTGGGAAGAGTTTGAAGCTTACCTTACTGTAGTGACAAGAATTTATAGACTGAGAGCTATTTATGTAGGGTAGAAAAATATCAACAATGACAAAAAAACACAATGATTTGTTGGATTTTAGAACAATAACCTCAAATGAAAGCGTTTCAACAAAAAGGACACAAGTAGAAGTCAATATAGCTTATTAATTTTAAATGCCTTTTTTGTGATAATAGCATCAAGAAAGAGTAGCTAGCTATTCTAATCACAAACAAAGGGGAATGAAGATGAGAAAACTACTAACGAAGGGTATCGTGCTAAGCGTTATCACTGTACTAGCTCTAACAGGTTGTTCTAGCAACAAGGGCGGTGAAGCTGCTCCAGGGCCAAGTTCTTCGCAGCCTGCAGGTGAGAAGCAGACCATAACATTTTATCATGGTTATTTCCAGGATGATTGGCAAGCCGCCGTTGAAATGAGAAAAATATATGATGAATTCGCTGAGCTTCACAAAGATGAGTTTACTTTCAAACCTGTTGCTTTGGATACTGGCGGAGAAGGCGTATACAACAAAGCAATTCAAGAAATAGCAAGAGGCGAGTTCCCTGATATCGTGGATGTAGGCGGGTGGAATATTATCCCTGCTGCATCCGAAGCTGGTGTAATTGTCGACTTGAAGCCTTATATTGATGCTGATCCAGTGTTCAAAGAAGGCGTAGGCATTAACTATGAGCAAAATAATATGGATGGAAAAATTTATTCCGTTCGCGAGCAATTGGAAACAATGGGCTTCTGGTATAACGAAGATTTATTTATCAAAGCTGGTGCAGTAACACCGGACAAATGGCAAACCTGGGATGATTTCAGCGCTGCGGTAGATAAGATTTCCGCATCCAATGATGTGAAAACGCCATTTTCTATGAATCAAGGCTGGCCGACTGACATTTTGTTCAATGCTCATTTGATCGGTACACAAGAAGGACGTGACTTTGCTTCGCAGCTTCCAACTTCGTTCGATAATGCTGCATTCAAGAATACGATTGAATTTATTTCAAAGAATGCGTTGGGCAAGATCAAGACGCAATACTTTGGCGCGGCGGATTCAGAGTCCTATCGTGATGACTTCATGAACGGAGATTCCGCAATGTTATTCAACGGCGTATGGGAAGCAGGCAGCTTCCTAGAGTTGACGAAAGTGAAGCCAGAACATATTAAGCCGGCGGTGTTCCCTACCAATGAAGCTGGGAAGAAAGCGGCTCTAGTATCTGCGTCGCCTGGTTATGTGATTAGTAATAAGCAAGGTGACGAGAAGATTCAAGCAAGCGTAGAGTTCGTTAAGTATATGATGAGTCCGGAAATTGCGGAGCGTATCTTCACAAAAGTGTTAGCTATGCCGGCTTATAGCGGTTTGGATTATGAAAAGTATATCAATGGCTCTGATGCTGGATTGAAAAAGCTTGCAGAAGCTAGCATGCAGGCAGCTAATGCAGATTATAAGACTAAGGCGCTTGGAGCGAACTGGAATCCGGATATCGCTGGTGCGCTAAGTGGCAAATATGCAGCAATGCATAATGGCAGCAAAGATGTCGAATCTATTGTGAAAGAATTGAACGAAGCTTTGCAATAGGGCTTTGAAGCAGTACACGACAATGAGGTTCTCTTGAAATGAACCTCATTGTTGTTTTGACAACAGGAAGGAGCGGGGAAGCTGATGCAAAGCTTAAGAAAAAAAGGATTTATAATTAGTTTTTTATTGCCGGCTATCGTGATGTTCCTGCTCATCTACGTGTATCCGCTGGCTAATATCTTTTTTACTTCTTTTAGCAAATGGGATTATAAAAACTTGAACAGTCCTGAACTTCTAGGATGGACCCATCTGTTCGATAACTATATTAAGCTTTTTACTAATGATTATTTTTTTAACACTGCGCTGTTTAATTCTCTTAAATGGGTCGCACTTGTTCTTCTCATACAGATTCCATTCTCATTGCTCGTAGCGCTTGTGCTTTCTCAAAAGCCTCGAGGCTGGGTGCTGGCCCGTAATGCGTTTATTATTCCTAACATTATTTCGTCCGCTGCTATTGGACTGATATTCGTAAATTTATATGATCCTGCTCGCGGATTAGTAACCGAAGTGATTAGGAAGTTCAATTCCGATGTGAACTTGAATATTTTGGCCGATACTAGTGCTTCCTTTTGGGGTGTAACGTTTGCCTTTATTTTGTTTGGCGGCGTGAATAGTCTGCTGATCATGACGCAGCGATTCTCTATCTCCAATGATATTTATGAAGCAGCCAAAATAGATGGTGCCAACGTTCTGCAATCAGAAATTCATATTACGCTTCCACTCCTTAGACCAATGATCGGTACGGTAGCGATATTAGCTACAAACTATAGCTTATTGTTATTCAATGAGATTGAGTTGATGACAAAAGGCGGTCCGGATAATTCGACGTACAGTTTAAGCTACTATATCTATCAAACCGCAATGGGTAGTACGAAATTGAACTTTGCCTTGGCCAATACCGCCGGTGTTATACAGTTCATTCTAGGAATTTTATTAGTCGTATTCATTTCTCGCATATTCCGAGCGAATGAAAGTTATTAACACAGGGGGCAGACTACATGAATCAAATTCGTAAAGACAATGTATGGCAAATAATAATTGCTGGTTTGCTTAAATATAGCTTGATCCTTATCGTCTTATTCATCTCTGTATATCCAGTACTTTGGGTGTTCATTTCCTCTTTCAAAGAAGTTCCAGGAGGGCTTGGCTTGCCGGAGGAATGGATTTTCAACGGCTATATTACGATATTTACCAAGCTAAACATAGCTTCTTACTTCTCGAACAGCATTATGGTATCGGTCTTGTCAACGATTGTGAGTGTTACCTTCGTATCCATGGCAGCCTATGTGTCCGCAAGAATTCAATTTAAGGGAAAACCCCTCATCACGCTTATGTTTGCTTCAACTTTGTTCATACCGCCCATTTCGATCAGCTTTCCTATTTATCGGTTAATTAACTCGATGGGACTGTATGACACGCGAACAGGCCTAGTGCTCATTTATTCAGGTCTTGGCATTGCGGTCACCTTTTTCGTTATTCGCAATTATTTCCTAACGATTCCTAAGGAGATGGAGGAGGTTGCCTTAATCGATGGCTGCAGCCATGTCGTTACGTTCTTCCGGGTTATCCTGCCGCTGGCTAAGCCTGGAATTGCTACGGCTGCGGTTCTTTCACTTCTAAACAATTGGAATGAATTTTACTTCGCAGCTTTGTTGCTTGAGAGCAAGGATCACATGACGATTCCAGCATTGCTAGGCCAATTTAGAACAGCGTACGCTAGAGACTTCAACGGTATGTTCTCAGCAATTATCGTATCTGTTGTTCCAACGATATTGTTATTCAGTTTTACATCTAATCTATTTATCAAGAGCCTGACTGCCGGTGCGGTTAAAGGATAAGGAGTAATCTATATGTCAAATTTATTCAGAAGAACAGAATGGTTTCGCCGTGATCGCTTTGGAATGTTTATACACTGGGGGTTATACGCAATACCTGGACGCGGGGAATGGGTAATGAGTGACGAACGAATACCAGCGGATGTATATAAGGATTATTTCAAACAATTCAATCCGGTTGATTATGATCCTGTTGTTTGGGCAAAAGCGGCTAAAAAAGCAGGCATGAAATATGTCGTGTTGACTGCCAAGCATCATGACGGCTTCTGCCTATTCGACAGTGCGCTCACAGACTATAAATCGACAAATACCATTTGCAAGCGAGATCTGGTTCGTGAATTCGTGGACGCTGTGCGTGCGGAGGGCTTAAAGGTAGGCTTGTACTATTCTTTAATTGACTGGCAGCATCCGCATTATCCGAAGTATGACGATTTGATGCATCCAATGCGCAGGAATGAAGCCTATAAAGATGAAGTGATCGATTTCGATCAATATTTAACGTATATGCATGGTCAAATTAAAGAGTTATGCACGAACTATGGGCAAATTGATATTCTTTGGTTCGATTATTCCTATGAGCATATGCGCGGCGAAACATGGCGTGCTAAGGAGCTTATGGAAATGGTGCGTTCTCTGCAGCCGAATGTTATTGTTGATAATCGCTTGGAGACGAGCGGTGAAGGCGGCGGCAGTATTATGACCGCTAATCCAACGGCATGGGGCGGAGACTTTGCAAGTCCGGAGCAGATTATTCCGCCAGAAGGCATCAAAAATGAGCTGGGTGTCCCGCTGCCTTGGGAATTATGCACGACTATGAATAACAACTGGGGCTATGCTCCCAACGATTTGAATTATAAGCCTTCCTCGATGTTGATCCGAAAGTTGGTCGAGTGCGTAAGCAAGGGCGGCAATATGATACTCAATGTTGGGCCTGATGCAAGAGGAACGATTAATAATCAGTCGATGCAAATTTTGGAGGACATCGGACAATGGATGAGCCTTAATTCCGAGAGTATTTACGAATGCGGCTATGCTGAGATTAATAAGCCGGAATGGGGTCGATATACACGCAATGGCAATAAAATTTATGCTCATGTGCTGGAAGCCCAGATTGGCCCACTCGCGCTCACTGGCATACCCGCTGATCAGGTGAAATCAATGTATCAACTCGCTGACGGTGTACAGGTACAGCGCGGGGAGAGCTGGATCACGAAGGCTTATGAAGGCATATTGTTTGCTTGCCTAGGCAGCATTCCCCATTTCACTTATCCTTTGCCTGATGCGGCGGATACGGTAATCGTGATTGAGCTGAAGGAGTAAGTTTGTTGATGCGTGTACATTCCGGATTGTGTGAAGTCCTCTGTATCCACTATTGTGGAAACAAATGAAGATATGAAGGGGGGTGAGGAGATAACCTATTTTCTCCTATTGAAAGTGTGACTCGGGCAGAAGTGGTCGTTGTGTTTCAAAGCATAAATGAATGTGCACCATTCGGAACTCAGCATACAGTAGACACTCCTTTGTTCAAACTCCAAATTAATTCATTACAGGAAATACTCCTTAGTTTAATACTCCTAAATACAGGCTTTCCAATGACTTGTTATCCTTTTATCTTATTGTAGTTTTAGAATCAACAGAGTAGAAATTAGAAAGGTAGGGTGCATTCATGAAAAAAAGAAAAAGCATGTGGAATAAGTACTTTAGTTCTCTTCTAGTTTTATCGATGCTAATAGGGCCAAATGCAGCATATGCGCAAGATCATGCACAGGCCGATGCTTCCGTTATTACTGAAGCACAACTAACGAATGTTGCGTTGAAAGGTATTGCAAGCGTTAACAAAGGAGGGAGCACCGACCGACCAGCCAGCATGCTGAATGATGGTATCGTTGGTACAAATTCGAATGTTAACTATGCAGAAACAGGAAGGGATATGGCTCAGACCAAGGCAGATCCGTATTATGTGCAGATCGACTTGGGTAAGAGCTATGATTTGGAAAAACTGAATTTGTGGCGTTATTTTAATGATAACCGATCGTATAAAGACACCATTATCTTCCTATCAAAGGATGCTACTTTCACAGCTGAGGATATTGTGTACAATGCAGATGAAAGCGGTTTCTTTGATTTTGGTGCAGGTACGGATAAAGCTTATGCCGAATCCTCTGCAGGTAAAGAAATCATATTCTCTGCTCCAATTACGGGGCGATATATCCGCGTAATCAACAATGGGCACGATATAGGAGGAAAAAAGGGAGGCCATTACGTCGAGTTACAGGCTTGGGCAAATGCAGAAACAACAGTTCCAACAACAAAGCTGCCATTCCCAAATGCAGAGAATCCTCTTGACTTAGGCGATATTTTCACAGCTAACGGCAAGCAAAAAGGGGAGACGCATCCCGATGTGCTTTATTTTAAAGATGGCTGGAATGGCTACAAATACTGGATGGCGACAACACCTAACCAATCGGGAAACTCACAGTTTGAGAATCCATCGTTGCTTGTTTCTAACGACAATGTGACGTGGGTAGCCCCGATAGGTGTAAGCAATCCTTTGACAGGTGTTAAGGAAGAACCGCGTCCATATCATAACTGTGATGCAGAGCTTGTCTACAATCCAGAGAACGACTCCTTATACTTCTACTATAACTGGGCAAAAGATGACCCTGGACATGGTGGTAATGGATTTGCGCCTTCAGAAATTAGATTGTTCATTATCTCCAAAGGGGATGACGGCACAAGTGTTGCAACTCCACAATACCAAACCGTAATTAAGACTACATATCGTTATGATGCTCTTTCTCCTTCGGTGGTCCGAGGTGAGGATGGCATCTGGAAGATGTGGACAGTAAACACAGGAGATCGAGGCTATAATAATCAATCCAACCGTATCGACTACAGATTATCCAAGGATGGTATTCATTGGAGCGAGCCTGTTTCACTGGCAGATACCTTTGATCAAGCTAATTACCAAATCTGGCATATGAACGTTCAGTACATCCCAGAGAAGAACGAGTACTGGGCGATCTACCCTGCGTACCCTGACGGCGGAAGTTCCGCGCAGACATACCTTTTCTTCGCTAAGTCAAACGATGGCAAGGTATGGACGACTTATGATAAAAAGATTATGGACGTTGCGTCAGGCAAGTGGGACAGCAGCTTCATCTACCGGTCAAGCCTAATTTATGATGCTGCAACAGATAAGGTTAGAGTATGGTATAGCGGTGGCACGAATGGTGTTCAAAATGGCTGGAGAACCGGGTATACAGAAAACACATTCGCAAACCTGAGTCTTTATCTCGGTCAAGGAAGCATGCCAACTACCGCGCCTCCAAGTGATCCTATTATTCCTGACAGAGAAACAGATGCTGAGGCAACATGGCATGATGTTGACGCCCTAGGTAAAGATATTGTCTATGACGAAGGCTGGGGCAATCTGGATAGTGAAGGAATCGCAATTTCTTCAATAAAAGATGCAAAAGCTTCCTTAACATTCTATGGTACAGGTATTCGCTGGATTGGTCAGAAGGATGTAAACTTTGGTATCGGCGAAGTATGGATCGACGGTGTAAAGGCAGCAACTGTGGATACCTATGGACGCGGGGCCGATGCCAAATTTGGATATACACATTATGAGAATACCAATCTGGAGCCAGGCGTTCATACGATCAGTATCGTACCAACGGGAACTAAAAATCCAAGTTCATCAGCCAATGTGATCGACATCGATAAGCTTGTTGTAAAGTACAGCGATACAGCAGTAATTGGTATCAACGATTTCACACTAACTCCTGCTACGGCAGAAATGTACAAAGATGAGTCTATTCAAGTCATCGCAAACGTTCAGCCATATAATGCCAACAATAAATCCATTGCTTGGTCAAGTTCCAACAGCAGCGTAGCCAGTGTTTCGAGCACGGGATTAGTGAAAGCATTAACAACAGGAGAGGCTGTTATTACAGCTGCGTTAACGGGTACAGATCTCACTCGCACCATTAAGGTGAAAGTGAAAGAATATCCTGCCGGTGTTCCGCTTCGTATGACCGTTAACAATGAGAATCCATTATTCCTGCATCACCTGTATCGTCAGGTTAACTCTAATCTGCCTGGACCACTGCAAGGCGGAAAGAGTATTCAGGGATTCTGGGATAGCATCGAAAATGGAGATATCAACGGAAACCGAATTCGGCAGGATCTGGTTGATAATCAAGTCATCATCATTCATGCCTCCGGCAGCGTGAAAGGAACCGCAAGCACCTTGGCTTGGTACGAGGACCGATTTGCTGAAACCTTGAACAATACACCGAATGATACGAGCGATGATATTCCATTCTTTATCATGGTATCCAATTCTGGCACATCCGACGATGGAGAATATACGCCTCCTTCAATCGAGTGGACTAGAGAAATGTATGAGCAATATCCTAACATGCGAGGTGTTCTCTTCTCTGAGAATCACAACGCAACAGCAGGATGGCAAAGAACGGCGCGTTCCGAATATATGAAACAACAAGTTTTACTTGCAGCTGAACAAGGTGGATATGTGGTTTATTCGGATATGAACGACAACAGTGATTATGTCGAAAGTGTTCTGGATCATGCAGGCTTGTTTAATACACTGAAAGAGTTTAAACAGAATTTTATCCTGCTCGCCAAAACAACAAGCGCATGGAGTAATGTAAGTTACAATTCCCATGAGAGCGTTGTTCAAGGCGCATGGATGGCAGATATTGCTGGCAATTGGGGCTCCCTGATCGATTCTTGGATGTGGTTCATTGAAGGCTTCGGACCACTGCACGGCCATGAAACCTTTGGTGTGATGGGCGGCGCAGAAGAGTGTAGAGGACCATTCACATTCCCAGAACTATTCGCGCCAATGCGGATGATCCAGCAGGCCAGAGTAGGAGCAACGGTATTTTCTTACGAGCATCCGGATCACATGACATCCATTGCAACGAACAATGGGGCGAACAATCAATTTACGCCAGTATTTACAGAGGCAATTGCGAAAGCGATGGAATATATGGTGGATTACGATATTCCAACGAAGGATGAAGTGATCGCGAAGACGAAGTTTGCTTACTCCGCGGAAAAGGGAACGCTCTATAGCCTTTCACGGACGGCTACAGGCAATCTCCTGAACCCACTGTATGGCGATAAGAACAATAATGGATACAACAATACGACGATGATGACGTACTTCACAGGCAGATACGGCACCATTCCATCATTACCAAAGCGTACGGGCGAAGATGTGAAAGCCAAGTTCCAGTACGTTTATGATAAGGAGCAAGTTGTAAATATTCTCAAGAATCAAGCGGGTATCAAGGCCTTCTTTAATGAGCTTTACCCTGAGACCTATGAAGGAACCGCCTATGCGCACGAATTGAATAACACGTGGTTCCTTTATAACCATAACTGGAATATTGACAGCAGAGTGGACGCAGAGCTTGATGCTACACAATTCGCAAATGTAAGTCTGAGCAACAACAGTGTAACGGCGAATGTGGAATTTGCACCGTACACGTATGTCATGATTGACGACCAAAAGCAAGGTGAATTATCTTTCAATTTCAACAATTATCTGGTGGATAAGAATGATGTCTGGGATGGTTACATTCCTGGTAATGGTAGACCGGGAGATGGGTCAACTTGGCACTGGGATTCGGATAATGATCGTCAGTTCTATGATTATGTGTTAGATCATTACATTCCAGATGCTGTGAGAAATGATGACAGATACAGAGCGGCGACGATTACGTTGAAAGGATTTACTGAAGAGCCGACTTTGGAGATCAAGCAAGGTTTGACGAATAACGACGGTACTCATCAATATGAAGAGCCGGTTACCTCATGGGATGCTGAAACAGGTAGCTTCACGATTCAGATCCGCGCTAATGGCTGGGTGGACTTCGTTGTGAAGACGGACGATTCCGTACCAGGGACTCTGGCAGGCGCATTCAACGGCGCTGATGAGGTACAGGCTGGTAAAGAATTTAGTCTTAATTATGGACTGAAAAATATTACAGATGGTATCAATGCTAAAGATGTAACGTTTGAGTATGATCCAGCTCTTCTGGAATTGGTGTCCTATCGTTCTCTCTATGAGAACTTTAAGATTGTGGAGGCCGCCCAATCGCCTGGGAAGCTGCGCATCATTGCAGCCGGCTTGGGAAGTGAGGGCAGTATTTCCAAAGATAGTGATGTCCTGCAACTCAACTTCAAGGCTAAATCGGTTACAGAGACAAACGGAACTTCGGTTCAAGCGAAAAATGGGGTTGTATCGAATGCTGATGGGGTAGAAACAACCATAGCGAATACCACTCTGGATATCGTCATTAAGAATACGCCTCCGAATCCAGATGTAAATGGCGATGGCAAAATTTCCATAGGCGACTTGGCAATGATCGCTGCTGCATACGGAAAGGCATCGTCTGATCCGGATTGGGCGAAGTATGCGATGCTCGATATCGTGAAGGATGGCAAAATCGACATTCAGGATCTGTCAGCAGTAGCATCTAAGATATTGGTCGCTAATTAATGTAAGCTATTAGAAACATAGGGGGCACCTCTTACCATTGTAAAGTGATAGGGTTTTTGATCACTGTCATGTTGATGAGGTGCCGCTCTATTATAATGGAGGATTTGCAGATGAGGAGAAGGTCATTATTTAATCGTTTTTCATGTACATTGCTCGCTATATTTGTCGTTGTATGCGGTAGTGTTTCGGGTATAGGAACAGTTGGCGCCGAATCTGAGAGTCGACTTATACGGTTCGAAGCAGAAGAGTCGGATAATAATGCAGAAATCCAGATGAACCGAAATGCATCGGGCGGGATAACGCTGGGGAATTTCGATCATGTGGTTGGCAGGTATGTGGATTTCAATGAGATTTATGTGCCAGCTGCAGGAAGCTATGATTTGAACATTGGATATTTTGCTCCATCGAACACCACATTCTCGCTGCAGGTTAATGGGGATGCGGCAGCGAAAAGCGCTAAAGGCAAGGGGAATTGGGATACACCAGGCACGGAAACCTATAAGGTAGAGTTGAACGCAGGGGTAAACTCCATTAAGTTTGTGAGTGTAGCTGGAACGGTGATGGATGTCGATTATCTTGAAGCGGTTGGTGCAGTTGATGCTCCATTACAAGCAGGGTGGATTGAGGTCGAGGACACCTCGAATCTTATTACCTATCAAGGACAATGGAGCACGGTAAACAAGAGCGCAAGTAGAGGGGGGGCAGCGAAACAGACAACTCAGGTTGGGGCGAGCGCTGCTTTTACATTTACAGGAACTGGTATTCAGTGGATCGGTAAGAAAGCTCCAAATTTCGGTTCGGCAAAGATCTATTTAGATGATCAACTAGTTGGTATTCAAAATGTGAGCGGTACAACCAAATTTCAACAAGATCTGTATACGCTTATCGGTCTTCCACTTGGTGAACATACCGTCAAGATTGAGAATGCAGGTGGCTCAGGCACGAGTGGAAATGGTATTGAAGTGGATTCTTTAGCATTCACAGCAGATACAACCCCAATTGAAGCAGATTCGCTTGTTGTTACACCAGGGAAGAGTAGAGTCAAGATTGGTGAGACCAAGCAATTGTCTGCGTCGGCTATGAGTGGTTCACAGCATGTTTATGGTGGAGATGTAACGTATAGTTCTAGTGATGTTCGTGTTGCATCAGTAGGTGAACACACGGGTATGATAACTGCCGTTGCAAGCGGAACTGCGATCATTACAGCTTCTTACGGCAGTTTTACTACAACAGCGACAGTTATAGTTAGCGAGCCTCTGAGCGGTGGTAAGCGAATGGAAGTTGATAACGATCATCCTCTATTAATCATTCCTGTATACGGAAAGGAATATGATCCTGTTGAAAGCACTTTCCAATGGGAAGATACACTTCTGGGCAGATGGGATTCGATTCCGGATGATGTAAAGCCATACGCGGTTATGGAAATTCATGCAGGAAGCATCGGCATGGGAAATGAAGCCGAGATGAAAGCCTTCTACACACAGCAGATGGAGATTGCGGAAGAGAATAACATACCGGTTCTTTTGTTGACCATGACGGCTGGAAACAAGCCATACTATACAGGGGTAAGCAGTCTAACACCGGCATGGGCACAATCGATGTACGATCAATATTCAAGCTTAGTAGGTTTAATGTCATCTGAAAACTACTGGATTTATGATGATAGTCTTGCAAGCTTGGCAGCAGATTACATTAAAGTATCCGCTGATAATGGTGGTTACTTCGTATGGAGTGAACAAAATCAAGGCAATACCATTGAAAAATCAATCAGCAACGCTAAATTTAGGAAAGCAATGGAAGATCACGGGGATAGCTTTATCTTTACCTTCAAGAACACCCCACAAAGCGGTGGGACTAGCGCTGAAACGATTAGTTATATGGCTGGATTATGGTTAACAGATCATGTCGCTCAATGGGGCGGTCTCATTGATACGTGGACATGGTGGGAACGTAAGGATTGGAAGTTATTTGAGGAATCGAGATTACCGGGTCTTGCGAATGGCGGGGAAGAAGACCGTAGTGTAGCTACGTTCCCGGAAGCGTTATTATCGATTCAAATGATGAACATCTACCTGAATGGCGGGAATGTATACAACTTTGAGCATCCGGCCTATACGACGGGTATTGAAGATAAGACTACGCCGGCATTCGATCATGCAATTATAGACTTTATGCGTTATGCAATTGAGCACCCGGCACCAACGAAGGAAGAGATACAGGCAAAAACCAAGATTGTGGTGCACGATAATATTAGCAACCTAGGCGGTAATAAATTCTATAGCGGATTGAATGTTGAAGATGCGGAGACTACGACATACTCAACTGGAAGATATGGAATTATTCCCGTTGTTCCTGCATTAATGTCCAGAGCTTCTGTAACATCAGCATTTCCTGAAGCTGCAATATTAACAAGAACCTCACCAGAGATTTCATCACAGCAGCAGAAGGTGAATTTCTTTAATAGTGTATATCTAGCAAATTATACGGGAACAGCTTTCGCACAGGCCATCGATGACATATGGTATTTGTACAACCATCTAGAGAATAAAAATGTGAATCAAACGGCTAAATTTAAGCTTTTAGAAGCTGACACAACGGTTGACGCCCTGCTTGAGCCACATACCTATGTCATTCTGAATGATAATAAAGGTTCGGTTAACGTTAAGCTGAACAACTATCGGGTAGATAAAGACAACATCTGGGAAGGCTACACAGCATCTACACAGCGCTGGAATACAGATGTGAACAACCTATTCCAGGATTGGATCAAGTCAGAGTACATGACCAATACTCGGGATAATGTGATGAGAACAACAACGCTGACATTCGACAATCTAACAGCAGTTCCAAAGATTGAAGCGCTAACGGGTCTAGCTGAGCAATATGAACAGCCAGAGGTTGCCTTTGATCAAGAGACTGGAGTTGCAACGATAACGATTTCTAGTAACGGATACATGAGCTTTAACATTGTGACTGAATCCGCAGAACCTGGTCAAACTGGAAAATTGTCAGGTGTACTGCAGGGCGGCGAGGAAGTTCAACTCGGTCAGGATCTAACCGTTGTTTATGGTTTACAGCATGTGAAAGACCAGATCTCTGCCAAAGATGTTACGTTTACTTATGACGCAAGCAAGCTTGAGCTCGTTTCCTATGAGTCGATTAGACCGGAATTCAAAATCGTAGATACCATTGAAACTCCTGGTAAGCTTCGTATTATTGCCGTAGGCTTGGGTAGCGAACACAGCATTACTGCAGACGGTGATGTACTACAGCTTCAGTTCAAAGCGAAATCAGCTACGGATGAAGATGGAACGAAGGTTCAGACTATCGATGGAGTCGCCGCGAATGGAAGCGGCATAGAGACAGAAGTCGCTGATGCTGCAATGAATATCGTCATTAAGGTTTCAAATCCTGGAGATGTAAATGGAGACGGCAAAATTTCGATTGGTGACTTGGGTCTTGTCGCAGCAGCATACGGAAAGACATCGTCTGATCCAGATTGGGCGAAATACGCTAAGTTCGACATCGTTAAAGATGGCAAGATTGATATTCTGGATCTTGCCACAGTAGGTTCCAAGATTGTAGCTGCTCCTTAAGCGGTTAAGCTAGGATTCATCGCAGGCTATACTGATGGCACATTCCGGCCGAATGCGCAAACAACACGAAGTGAATTCGCTGTCATGTTGAGCCGTGCATTAAATCTAGAAGGCGAAGAAAGAGAGCTGCCTTTCACAGATTTGAATAAGATTCCGGCTTGGGCTAGACCTTCCATCTCACGAACGATAGAAGCAGGAATTTTGAAGGGCTATGACAATAACACCTTCCGTCCGACACGGAATATTACTCGCTCTGAAATGACGGTCATGATCGTTCGTGCACTGGGGCTCAAGGCAGATCCGAAAGCGAAGTTATCTTTTGCCGATGCGGACAAAGTAGCTGATTGGGCAAGGCCCTCTGTAGCCGCAGCGTATGAAGCGAATCTCATTAAGGGTCGAGGGAAGAACCTCTTTGCACCGTATGAGAATGCCACGAGAGCGGAAGCGGTGATGATGATCTTAGGGAGTTGGAACATAAAGAAAAGGCGAATCAATAGTGAAACGAAAAAGGATTAATTAAGGGCCAAAGCGTTTGGATATTGCAGTGGTTGCTAGATTGATACAGGGTTAACTAAGGACAGGGGGAGGCAGAAAAGCCTTCCCTTGTTCTTTTAATGATGATGCCAATTATCAAAATCTCCGTTTTTTCATCATAATGTCCATATAGTGCAAAATTAAGTCTCGTTAGTTCAAAGACTAATATAGTTTGGGAGTTTATCATATCAGACAACACTATCATTTATTGATTCGTGACGGCAGTAGCTGATCTAACATCGGATGATGTTTCAATTATCGATAGCGTTTGCAAACAAAAAATTAATCACTTAATTAAGGAAAAGAGGATTTAAATATGATCACAAACAAAATACAGCAATTAGGAAATACGGCACGCAGCTATGATCTTGTTCAAGGCTGGGCAAAGCTTCCTGCTCACTTGGAGTTTGGCTATACACATGGAATCGTCGTAGATCAACAGGATAACGTCTATGTCTTTCATACAGGAAAGCCCTCCATTTTCAAATTTGATCAGACTGGGGAATTTCAAGCGGCTTGGGGCGAAGAGTTCGAGGGTGGTGCACACGGATTTTATCTTCATAAGGAGCAAAATAGTGAATACCTTTTTATCACAGACACATCTCGCGGTAATGTTGTAAAAATGGATTTGAGCGGAAAGCACTTATTGACATTGGGAACACCTGATCGTCCTGATCTATACAACGAGGAGCTTAAATATATCCCTACAGATGTAGCTGTTTCGGCAAATGGCGATATTTATGTATCTGATGGTTATGGACAAAGCTGGATTCATCAATATACAGCAGCAGGGGATTATATCCGTTCTTGGGGCGGGAAAGGTACGGACTTAGGACAATTGAACTGCCCGCATGGTATTTCCATTGATATTCGCAGTGGTATAGAAGAAGTTTATGTAGCTGATCGTGGCAATCATCGGATACAAGTCTTCACCTTACAGGGCGATTTTAAAAGAGTCATCGTCGATGATATGGATCAGCCCTGCAGCTTCTATTATCACGGGGATGATCTCTTCTTCCCAGACTTAAACAGCCGGATTACGATTTTTGACAAAAATGATCGGTTGATCTGTCATTTAGGCGAAGATCAGCAGGCCTACAAACAAGAAGGCTGGCCGAATTTACCTAAGTCGTACTACAAGGATAATAAATTCAGCTCACCGCATGGTGTTTGTGTTGATTCCAAAGGTTCTGTCTATGTTGCTGAATGGATTTTCGATGGACGTATAACTAAGCTTACACTTGCATAATTACAATCTTTATTATCTAGTCATAGAGGCTGATAAAGTATGTAATCTTTAATTTCAATAAACTAGTAAATGGAGATGAGAACATGTCTGGAAATAAGGCAGTTGTTTATAGTAAACCGGGAAGTGTTGAGGTACGAGACACAGCTTATCCAGACTTGGTGTTGAAGGATGGTCCGGGTGTCAATCCTTTAAATGTAGGACGTAAATGTGAGCATGGGGTTATTCTGAAAGTAATTACAACAAATATATGCGGAAGCGATCAGCACATGGTTAGAGGAAGGACAACAGCTCCATCCGGTCTTATCTTAGGTCATGAGATAACAGGTGAAGTTATTGAAGTGGGGCGTGATGTCGAGTTTATTAAAAAGGGTGACTTGGTCTCTGTTCCTTTTAATATTGCTTGCGGACGTTGTCGCAGTTGTAAAGAACGGAATACAAATATATGTTTAAATGTCAATCCAGATCGTCCTGGTTCTGCTTATGGTTATGTGGATATGGGTGGATGGGTTGGCGGACAATCCGAATATGTCATGGTTCCATACGCAGACTTTCAGCTATTGAAGTTCCCAGATAAAGAGAAAGCAATGGAGAAAATTCTTGATTTAACGATGCTCTCCGATATTTTCCCAACAGGTTACCATGGTGCGGTTAGTGCTGGGGTTCGCCCGGGTTCAACGGTATATGTTGCTGGTGCAGGCCCGGTAGGCCTTGCCGCAGCGCACTCCGCTCAATTGTTAGGGGCAGCGGTTGTTATCGTCGGTGATTTAAATGCAGAGCGTCTTGCCCAAGCGAAAAGCTTTGGTTGTGAGACGATTAATCTTCGTGAGAACGGTGATTTGGCCGGACAAATTGATCAAATTTTGGGATCTCCAGAAGTAGATTCTGCGATAGATTGTGTTGGATTTGAAGCGCATGGGCATGGGAAGGGGCATGGCGAAGCGCCAGCAACTGTATTGAACTCTATTATGGAAGTTACTCGTGCAGGCGGCAGCTTAGGAATTCCGGGACTTTATGTAACAGGGGATCCGGGTGCTGTGGATGAGGATTCGAAAATTGGAACATTGAAAATTCGTTTTGGTCTCGGTTGGGCTAAGTCCCATACGTTTGTGACAGGCCAAACGCCAGTTATGAAATACAACAGAGAATTAATGATGGCGATCATGAGCGGACGTGCACAAATTGCTAAAGCCGTGAATGCCACACTTATATCATTAAATGAAGCTCCAAAAGCGTATCAAGATTTTGATCGCGGCGTTTCCCGGAAATTTGTTATTGATCCCCATGGAGTCGTTAAATAATGGTGTCTTAATCTAGATCGGATTAACTGTCATGTTTTTCTTGATAGCAATTATTTCCATCTATCTTTCCTGGGATAATTTTCACCAAGAGCGTCATTAAGCTAACGTATAACTATAGGTTAACAATAACCAAGACGAGGCTGCCGGCATAAATCGGCAGCCTCGTTGAGTTAACGGGCAGTATATGCCGGCAGAGGCGAAATCGAGGCTTCAGTCAAACGCGAGCGGTTCTTCGAGCATTACTTCTCGTTCGTATGCCGCTGGGGCGGAGCAGGCTAAAAAAATCGCCGCTAAGACGTATAATAGCACACTTAGACGGCGTTTTTTTATACCTTTCTGAGCACATACAGCAAGCGATAAATCAGTTCGGCGGATTCGGCCCGCGTCGACTTCTTATCCGCATTGATCGGAAACTCGTCATTCTCTTTAATGATTCCCTCCCGTAGCAAATGATCTATCGCTTGCTCGGACCACGCATCATATCCCCTTGGCAAGCTGAACTTGAGCAGCGTTCCTGTGCTTGGCGGCTTATATCCATCATACAGCAGCGCTTGATTGATAATTTCAAGCGTCTCCTGCTGTGTAATCTTCTGATTCGGGCGGAACGTACCGTCCGTATAACCTTTAATCAGTCCGGCCCGCGCACTCGAGGCTACTTCACCGAAGTACCACGAGTTCGTGTTCACATCTTTAAAATACTTTCCCTTGTTGGAAGGAGGTTGAAGAGCCTTCACCAGCATCGTAGCGAACTCGGCACGGGTCACTGAGCTCTGCAGCTTAAAGGTTCCGTCCTTGTAGCCTTGTATCACTTGTTTCGCTGCCAATGTCTCAATCTCAAATTTTGCAAAATTATTGTCCAGCACATCCGCAAACTTGTTCCTTGCGGTACGGTTGTCATTCAGCGGAAGAAGCGCCATAGCACCATCAAACTTCAATCCGTTTTTGACTACCGGCGTGATACCGATTTGCTTAATAGATGCCGGCAGAATTTTCTTAGACGTGATCCGTTGCGAAATCGTGCCGTTGGGCAATTTCTGATAGACAATGCCAAGATCAAGGTCGGTAGATACCGATACAGGCTTATCATTGGCATCATAATAGCTGAGTTCATAGTGAGCCACCTTATCCCCCATTGCGCCGGGACGAAACGTCAATTGACCGTCAATCATTTGCGATGCCGCGCTTCGGTCGACGAATCGAATATCTTGAGGGCGCAGCCTGTTATGAATGGCCGTTTTCATCGTATTGAAGTTATCGAATTTATACAAAGTGTACGTATCATCCTCATAAGGCTTGCTTTCTGCCGCATAGAGCAGAATTGCACCGTCTTGTGTGATATGCCCGAGGGAAACAGAGAGAGGCAGCTTGTAAGCAGGATTAAACGTATCTCGGTCATAAAACGCATTGGTACCGAGCACCGTATTTCCTCTTGCAAATAACAATTGGTCTGCATAGGTGCCGTAGATCAGCCCTAAATCGCCGGAATCAAATCTTCTGGACGCATAATAAACCTTATCGCCATCGAGCAACACTTTATTCCCAAAATTGGAATAGCCGTCTTTCATCTTCTGAATCAACTCGCCGGTTACGGCATCGAGCTGATATAGGCGGCTTCCTGTCGAACCGGTTTCACCGATCCAAAGCGTTGACTCATCCGGGCCCAGCGAAAGCGATGGATCACTGTATGATCCTGTGAAGTGAATCGCAGCTGAAGGCCACTCATGCACTTCATTCCAGCCTTGGTCGGTCGTGTAGTAAGCCTTCCCTGTCCCTGCAGCAACGTCGGAAGTCAGCCGGCCGACTTCCAGTTCAGTGAGGGGCGCCATAAAGTTTGTTTCCAGATGTGTATCAATCATGGCGATATGCGTACTGCCTTTCAGCGAGATATAGAGCACGCCATTTTTTATTTCCACATCCGAAGGCAGTGAGCCTACGTACCGATCACCAGTAACTGTAAACGAAGCTGTATCAATCTGCAGAAGACGGTTCGCCTCAGGCGAAATGGCATACAAGTATTTCTCATTTTTGCCAAGCACCCAGGAAGTAAGATTGTAATTAAACGAAATGCTGTCGCTGTCGGAACTTCGCTGGAATTCTATCGCCTTCTGGGAAGGATTCAGGTTATAGACCCACTTCTTAATGGTCTTCGAAAAAGGTTCATAACTAAATATATTTCTTATGCTGTCCGCTTGAATAAGCGAATTTTCGTATAGAGGATTATAGGTGGCGGATGTTGCACCTACACTCTTCGTGTAAATGCCATTTGTCGTATAGACAAATGCGGAATCAGCATCCAATACTTCGCCCGGTGAAATGGATATGATCCTCAGTTTGTCCGGATCTACATGAAGGCTGCCGTAATACACAGCTCCATTATCGATCACGAGAGAGCTGGCATATCCGTTACCTTCAGGTTTGTACGACCACAGTTTCTCTCCGGTAGTCGTTCGATAGGCATTAAGCTCATAGGCCGAAACACCTGTCTTTCCTACATACAGACGGTGTGACAGCCGATCGACGGCAAGCTCAGGTTTATATATGCTGCGTTCGATAATCGTATCCGTGCCATCTGTCATATTAATTTGATGAATTTCGGTCGATTGATCGCCAGCGGCATAGAACAAGCTGCTGCCATCTACGGCAACCTGCGCAGGCTGTATTTTCGTAATAATCGTAGATTCCACCAGCTTCGTATCCAAGTTCACAACCGCAATTAAGGTTGCCCCTTGGAGAGCCACATACATTTTATTGCCCACCTGGTCCATCCCGCCCGGATGCGAACCGACAGCAAGCCGCTTCTCTATTTTCATCGTATTAGAGTTAATGAACAGCAACTCATTCGTATCGGATGCCGTTGCATACAGATAACCTCGTTGATCATCCATTTTCATTTTCTTGATCTCGGAGCCCGTATCGAGTTTAACCTCCGACACAACCGGCGTGTAGACCCATGCTGCGCTTACTGACGGATGACCGGCTGGACTCAGGTTCAACAGCATCATCGCGATACCGCAAAGCAGCACACACTTTTGTACAAATCGTTTATACATAACGAACAAAAACTCCTTCTCTCAAAGCCAAATAGACATTCATCTATTATAAGCCGAAAGAAAGAGCTGGTCGCGGAAATGTGAGATGCCAATTTATTCAAATCAAGAGCTGGTTAAGATAATACGATGCAGCTGAAAAGAATGATAATTCACGGGTCAAATAGCTCATAAATGATGCAATATACACTCCTTTTCTACGAATTTGACTCGGAATTCAGATAGTTTGATCAGTACTATTGCCAGTCATAACCCCGAAACCTATGATTTGAATTGTAATCGATACACACATGAAGTTAAGTAGAGGGGGACGGCGGATGAAGGGGCAACATGAAGCCCGGTTACAATCAAGACACAAGTACCTTTTATTTAAAGAGTCTTTGTTCGTAAGGGATATTGTCAGAGATCGATGGTTGTATTTCATCTTATTTCCAGGTATTTTGTATTTCATCATTTTTAAATATGTGCCTATGTTTGGCTTGATCATGGCATTTGAGGACTATCAACCGCATCTCGGTTTTATGAACAGTTCCTGGGTAGGACTGAAGCATTTTGAACGATTTTTTACAGAGCCGCAGTTTTGGATACTGTTCCGAAATACCATTTTGTTAGCGATATATAATTTAGTGTTTTTCTTTCCGCTTCCTATTGTACTAGCGCTTATGTTAAATGAAGTCCGTAATAAAATATTCAAACGCTTCGCTCAGACGTTATTGTACTTGCCGCACTTTGTATCATGGGTAGTAGCGGTTGGCATATTCTATGTACTATTTACTACCGAAGGAGGGATTGTAAACGAATTGATCCAAAGCATCGGAATAGAGAAAATTCCGTTTCTGCTAAGCGAGGATTGGTTCAGAACGATGATCGTCAGCCAGTCGATCTGGAAAGAAGCAGGATGGGGAACAATTATTTTTCTGGCCGCGTTATCGGGAGTAGACCTTCAGCTCTACGAAGCGTCCCGCATAGATGGAGCAGGACGTTGGCGCCAGCTCTGGCACATTACGCTGCCGGCTATTCGCAGCACGATCGTTATTTTGTTTATTCTGCGCTTGGGTACTTTTCTGGACACGGGTTTCGAGCACATCTTCCTCATGCTTAACTCCATGAACAGGGAAGTCGGGGAAGTGTTTGATACTTACGTATATATGAAAGGCTTGACCCAAGGACAATACAGCTATAGTGCCGCTGTCGGGCTGTTTAAATCTATGGTAGGGCTAGTCCTTGTGCTCGGCTCCAATTGGATGGCGAAAAAACTCGGTGAAGAAGGCATTTATTAATAGCGTCAGGAGGTTTCAATATGCTAGCGGAAGATAAGCATTGGAGTGACCGTCTGTTTAATACTGTAAACTATTCGTTGTTGATCCTGATAGCGCTAATCACAATCATTCCCTTCGTGTATATCGTTTCCGTGTCCTTTGCTACCCCTGAGGAAGTGGCTAAAGGCGGATTGCTCTTATTTCCTTCGAAGTTTACATTAGGAGCGTATAAATATATCTTCTCAACCGATACGATGATTCGAAGCATACTGATCTCGATTTATGTGACCGTGCTCGGGACGTTCATTAACCTCATATTGACCTCATTTACCGCGTACCCTTTGGCGAAAGCCACGTTACGGGGTCGCCGGACGATTCTACTCATGGTTCTGGTTACTATGCTCTTCAGCGGGGGATTGATTCCGACCTATTTTGTTGTCAAGGCATTCGGCATGATCAATACGTATTGGTCCTTGATGATTCCGACTGCTATCAGCGCGTTTAATTTGATCGTGCTCAAGAACTTTTTTCAGCAAATTCCTGATAGCTTGGAGGATTCGGCTAAGATCGACGGCTGCAATGACTTGGGGGTATTGTTCCGTATCGTTCTGCCGTTATCCATGCCGGCAATGGCTACATTCGGACTTTTCTATGCTGTAGGACATTGGAATTCATTCTTTAATGCGGTGATGTATATGAACGATGCCGAGAAATTTCCGGTTCAGGTTATTTTGAGACAAATTGTATTGTTATCGCAAGATCAAATCGGAGATACAACGTCGCAGCAAGATCCAACCGATTATTTGCCGCAGACGATCCGAATGGCTTCCATTGTAGTCGCGACTGTCCCGATCGTGCTCGTCTACCCATTTTTACAAAAGCATTTTGCCAAAGGTGTGCTATTAGGATCGGTAAAAGGTTAATTTTTTTTCGAAGGGTATCATTGTGTATAATAAAATTCAGGGGGTTATCTCATGAAAAGAAAGCGCTTCATTATTCTTATGGTTTCATTGCTGACGATTGCGGGCGGTTTATCGGGGTGTGCAGACGGGAAAGATACGCCAACCGCGAAGCAGGAAGGAAATACGCCGTTAATCGTTACGATCGCTACGCCTCAAATAGGAGAGGCCCCGAAAAAAGACAGCGAAGTAGAGCTGGCCATAGAGAAATATACGAATTCAAAAATCGAAATGCAATGGATTCCTTCCGCCGCTTTTGAAGATAAGAAAAATATCATGATCGCCTCCAGCGAAATGCCCAAAGCATTTAAAATAACGTCGAACGCCACTACGCTTGGCGCGATCCAATCCGGCTTGTTTTGGGAGATCGGTCCATTGCTTAAGGATTATAAAAACTTATCGGCTGTCAACGCGCTGTATTACGAAAATATAAAGGTAGATGGAAAGCTTTATGGATTGCCCTTGTACCGGGACTTCGGCCGCGCAGGGATCGTTTACCGGAAGGATTGGTTTGACGAGCTTGGCCTGAAGCCTCCGGTAACCTTGGATGACTGGTATAACATCATGAAGACTCTCGCAGAGAAGGATCCTGAGAAGAATGGTCAGAAAGATACGTACGGCATGTTTCTTGATAAGTCCTACAACGATCCGGTTGCCAGCAGCTCCTTTCTGACCCGGCTGGCGGTTTCTCAGGGAGCGCCGAATAAATGGGGCGTGGAAGACGGTACGCTGGTAGCTGAATTTATGACCAAGCCGTACCTGGATGCCATGAAGCTGCTTCGCAGGCTTTATCAGGAAAATTTAATCAATCAGGACTTCTCCGTTGTTCAGACAGCCGATGCCGATAATAAATGGAATGCAGGCAATTTGGGGATTCGGATCAATACGGTGGCCTCGGCAGCTGCGACTTCTCAAGTCAACCTAAATAAGGCCGTACCTAATGGCGTAGTTGATATTGTGCCTTATATGGGACCATCGGGCAATCGTGTACCGGCTGAACCCGGCAATAATGGCTTTTTCGTCTTCCCGAAATCGAGCGTAAAGTCAGAAGCAGAACTAAAGCAGCTGCTCGGCTTCTTCGATAAACTGCTGGACCCGGAGATGTCGACGCTTCTTACTAGAGGGGTTGAAGGCAAGCATTTCAATAAGACATCTGACGGAAAAGCGCAGTTTATAGATTTGTCCCTATTTAATCTTGAGGTTAAACCTTATCGTGACAGTCTGCCTGCGTTTGAGGTGACCGGTACGGGTCTGCCTCTGGAATTATCTGACTTGCAGGCGAAGGGCTGGAAGGTCGTTGCCGAAAACCTGGAAAATGCGGTGCCTAATGCAGCGTTAACATTGAATTCCAAAACTTATTTGGAAAAGGGCGGGGAGCTCGACACGTTAATTCGTGATGCCCAAACCAAGTTTATTATGGGAAAAATGGATGAGGCAGGGTGGCAAGCGGAAGTGGATAAATGGAAAAAGGCCGGCGGCGGCAAGGTGATTGAAGAATATACGGCCGAGTATGCGAAGCAGAAGAAGTAAGCCGTTCAAACCGGCGCATTCTTAAGCAATCGGCATCGTGTATTTCTCTGATATAATGGTAATGTCGAAGCCTTGTAAGCGAAGGAAGGAGAGGTTTCCATTGCCTAAATACTTATATCGATTGCTCGTCTTCTCTCTTCTGCTCAGTGTAGTTTCTGTTGCTTCCATCGGAGTCATTTCCTACTTTATTGCCTCAAAGGATATTAGGAAGAAGGTTAATGAGGGAAACGTACAGATTCTACTGCAAAACCAGATGAGAATGGAACAAATTTTAAAGAATGTGGAAATGGCAGCTGTGCAGTATATCAATTCATCGTTGGTAAGCGACTTTCTATACGATGATTTGCACAATGATGATTTCCAAACGATCAACAATCTCTCCAAAGGCTTGTATAATCTTCATTCTATTGAGGGTGTAGCCGATACGAGGCTAATTAACCTGGAGCACGATTGGATGATCAGCAATCTCGGCTTTACGTCTACAGAAGATTTTCCGAATCAAGACTTACTGAACGAATATGCCAAGCGTCCCCAAAATTTATTTTGGTTAGCTAATACCGATAGTGTCTCACAAAAAAATAACATCCGGTTGGTCATTAATCTACCCATGATCTCCTCTACGACTGAGGCTAAAGCGCTGCTGATTATTGATATATCGCAAGATGCGTTACTGAGCAATTTGGCGCAAAACACCCAATTAGGAAGCATTTATGTACTTAATCGAGATCGGGAGCCGTTCTTATCCAGCTCCAGCACCGTTCGGGTCCAGCCTTCTATCCTGCAAAAGATGCAAGCGGCGCTGGACCAAACGGGGTATTTTGAAACGGACGCTATGGCGGTCAATTATAGAGTTTCCTCCTATAACGGCTGGTCCTATGTTTCTATCGTATCTATGGAAGCGATTACAAAGGATTCTAAGAAAATTGCTTTTATCACCTTAAATGCTTGTGTCATTATTTTAATTCTAATCGCATTTGCCGCCTTCTACGGAACCTTCCGCATGTATAGGCCAATCCGTCGGCTGTTTACGATGTTGGAGCAGTTCGGGGGAGAGTCCATCGGGTTCAAAAAACGGGATGAATTCGCACTGATCGAGGAACGATTTTCTTCATTGTTTAGTACGGGAAAGGATTTGCAGCAGCAGCTGCAGGCTCAGCGCGGACAGGTCAAAGAATTTTTCCTGTTGAAATTAATTATGGGACAGGTAACAGAAAGCGAATTCTCCTATAAGTATGAGACCTATGGCTTCGGAGAAAAGGGGAAGGCGCTCGGCGTGCTCGCTCTGCAGATCGATTCTCTAGAGGATACAAGGTACTTGGATAGTGAAAAGGAGCTGCTGTTATTCGCGATCAATAATGTCGTAGCGGAGCTGATTCCTGCCGATTGTATTTTGGGTACGCTGCTGCTGGATCAGTCTCAGGTCACGCTGCTGCTGGGGGATTCAGAGGATCCGGAGGAGCTGAAGGGCTACTTCTATCAAATGGCGGAGCTAATTGCGTCGAAGGTGCATGAGCTGCTTCAGCTAAAAATCAGTATTGGCATCAGTCGGCCGTTTCACAGGTACACGGACGCTATGGACGCTTACTCAGAGGCATTAGAAGCGCTTAAACGCAGAATCAGCCTTGGCAATGAGCTCATCTTGAACTATGAAGATATCGAAACGCTCAACCGAAATCGTGTTCAGCCCGCCGCCTCTTGGAGCCACTTTGAAGAATGCATGGTGGGTGGGCTCAAAGCAGGCGATGCCACCTCGGCTTATGAGTATTTTAACCAGTATGCGTCGGCGATTTTGGTGAAAAATGTGTCATTTAATGATTTTCAAACCCTTATGCTCCAATTAATTACCAAAATCTATCGGCTTGTTCAGCAGCAAGGCGGAACACTGGACGGGCTGGTCGGCACCAAATCGGTCATGATTCGGTTCATGAAATTGAATACGGCCGAGGAGATTACGGCATGGTTCAAGACGGAGTTGATCCCGCCCACCCTTGCCTTCCTGCAGGGGCGCATCGATTCGCAATATATCAATATCGCCCACCAAATAGTAGAGCTGATTCAAGACAAATACGATCAGGATATTACGCTGGAAATGTGCGCTGAGCAATTCCGGTTTCATCCTGTCTATTTAAGCCGGGTGTTCAAGAAAGAAATTGGAATAACGTTTATCGAATATTTGACGAACTACCGAATGAATATGGCCAAACTTTGGCTAAGGGACAGCAATATGAAGATTACGGAAATCGCGGAACGTTTGGGCTATACGAACTCCACCGGGTTTATCCGGACGTTCCGCAAAGCTGCAGACATGACACCGGGCCAGTATAGAGAATCCCATTCGAGATCGTTATAACTGTATTCTGGCGGCTGATCATAATTGCATGACCTATCGCGGAGGTGCCTCTATTGACTTATGAATTGGTAGATAGACTGAAAGAACAATATATGTCGGGCGGGAAATGGTTTTCGGTAAGGTGGCATTATATCGAGGGCTGTATCTTAAAGGCGTATTTGGACAGCTATGAGCAAACCGGCTGCAAAATGGAGTACGACTTTGTGAAAGGCTTTATAGAGCAGCTATTTGATTCGAGCGGGAATATTCATGAAATTCGAATGAACAGCTATAATATCGATCAAATCAGGATGGCTGTTATTTTGTTTCCTTTATTTCAAAGAGAGCAGGAGCCCAAATATAAAAGAGTAATGGATTTGCTGTATCAACAGCTAGAATCTTATCCGAGAACGAATTCCGGGTCTTTCTGGCATAAAGAAAACTATCCCTATCAGGTTTGGCTCGATGGATTGTATATGGGGCAGCCGTTTCTTGTCCAGTACGTGAAGCAATTCGCAGAGAAAAAGGACTATTCCGATACGATTCAACAGTTCCAAAATGTCCGCCAATATATATATAACGAACAAAAGCGGTTGTACAGCCACGCTTATGATGAGAGCCGCCATATTTTCTGGTGCGATAAAACGACAGGGCAATCGCCGAATGTATGGGGGCGTGCGGTCGGCTGGTTCGCGATGGCGCTGGTAGATGTACTGGAGCTGCTGGAAGGAGAGCCGGCAGATACCGGTATCCTCAAAGCCTATTTGAAGGAGCTTATAGATGACATGCTGCCTTACAGGCATAATGAGGGCATGTGGTATCAGGTCGTGGATAGGGCGGACCATCCGGACAATTATCTCGAATCCAGCGGAACGCTGATGTTAGCTTATGCCATTTTGAAAGGCGCGAGATTGGGATATGTGCCAGAGGAGTATGCCGTATACGGTTTACAGGCGTTTAACGGGACAATCGCCCGTTATTTGAGGGAAGAAGCAGGCGAAGTATTACTAGGCGGGATTTGCCGAAGCGCCGGTCTTGGGAAAAAGCCGGAAACCGGAGAAGTTCGAGACGGCAGTCTAGAGTATTATATCTACTCAGAAGAAGTAGTTGATAATAACGGTCATGGTGTGGCGCCTCTGTTCATGGCCTACAATGAAATCAAACGGCGCGGCTTATGATCATTTCGTTTATTTAAACTATGAAACATATAAAGGAGAAACCATATGGATACAAGCTGGATTGGCGGTGTAATCCCGCCGATCGTTACACCGGTGGATTCAGAGGAATGTGTGGAAGAGCAGGGGCTTCGCAATGTGATTGAACACGTAATTGCCGGCGGCGTTCACGGGATACTGTCTTTAGGCAGCAATGGAGAATTTTATGGATTGGATCATGAGCAGCAAGAGCGCGCCGTCTCCATTACGATTGATCAGATAGCAGGGCGCGTACCGCTTTATATGGGGATTGGGGCCATAACGACAAAAGAATGCGTGAAGCTTGCCAAAATGGGCGAGAGGCTTGGAGCGCAAGCGTTAACGATTTTGCCGCCTATGTTTTTGACACCTTCGGAAGAAGAGCTTTATCGGCATTTTGACACGATAGCCGGATCGACGTCGCTGCCGGTCCTGCTCTACAATAATCCGGATCGTGTCGGCAATAATATATCCGCCAATCTGATCGAAAGACTTGCCGATATTCCAAACATCGTCGGGGTTAAGGACAGCAGCGGAGATTTGACCTTAACCGCGGAGTATATTCGGAGAACCAGGCACAAAGGCTTCCGGGTAATGGCTGGCCGGGATGTCATGATATTGGGCTCTTTCGTATACGGCGCAGTGGGTTGTGTGGCATCAACCGCGAATATCGTGCCGTCGCTCGTCGTTGAGATTTACGATAAATATGCGGCCGGAGATTTGCCGGGCGCATTGGAAGCCCAATTTAAGCTGGCTCCGCTTCGAATGGCATTTAATCTTGCAAGCTTCCCGGTCATTACGAAAGAGGCTATGAATCTCATAGGGGTTCCTGTAGGCGGCTCGATTCTTCCCAATACCGCTTGCTCTGATACAAACCGTGATAAGCTGAGGGATATTTTACGGCAAATGGGCGCTCTTTAAGGGTAAGGGCGTGATAGGAATCTTCGATCATAACCAAAGGGGAGCGCGGAATTGATGAAAGTTGGATTCATTGGACTGGGCATTATGGGAAAGCCGATGAGCAAAAATTTACTTAAAGCGGGCTACGAGCTTGTCGTCTTGGCAAAGAACAAAGGCGCTGCCGAGCTGGTAGCCGCTGGAGCCGCGCAGGCTGACACACCTAAAGAGGTGGCAGAGAAAGCGGATATCGTCATTACGATGCTGCCTAACTCCCCGCAGGTGAAGGAGGTCGTGCTGGGATCGGATGGCGTGATAGAAGGAGCTAAACCCGGCTGCGTTGTCGTGGATATGAGCTCCATTGCGCCTCTTGCAAGTCAGGAGATTGCCGGCAGGTTGGCGGAGAAGGGGATTCACATGCTGGATGCTCCCGTGAGCGGAGGCGAGCCGAAGGCAATCGAAGGGACGCTTTCCGTCATGGTCGGAGGAAGCGAAGAGGTGTTCGATAAGTGCTTCGATGTGATGAAGGCCATGGCAGCCTCCGTTGTAAGAACGGGAGACATTGGCGCAGGAAATGTAGCCAAACTCGCCAATCAGATCATTGTGGCGATTAACATAGCGGCTATGTCGGAAGCACTGGTGCTGGCTGCTAAGGTTGGCGTTGAGCCGGAATTAGTGTTTCAGGCGATTCGAGGCGGTTTGGCAGGAAGCAACGTGCTGGATGCGAAGGCTCCCCTTGTGATGGACCGCCATTTCGAACCCGGCTTTCGAATCAACCTGCATATTAAGGATCTCAGCAATGTGCTGGAAACGTCGCAAGAGGTTGGAGTGCCGCTCCCTTTAACCTCATCGGTCATGCAGATGATGCAGGAGCTTACGGCCAATGAGATGGGGGATTGCGATCATAGCAGCTTAATACGTTACTATGAAAAATTGGCGGAAATTGAAGTGAGCAGGCAGCGGTAAGCCGTAATCCGTTGAAAGAATCCAAATGCCGAGGTGAAAGGCTTGAAAATTTTAGTTGCACCTGATTCATACAAGGGATGCCTTCATGCGTATGAGGTAGCTGAGTTCATGGAACAAGGAATCCTTGAGGCGTTTCCCCAAGCTGAGGTTCATAAAATGGCTGTAGCTGACGGCGGGGAAGGTACGGTTAAAGCCATTATTTGCGCAATCGGGGGGCGGCTGCATGAAGTGGAAGTTACGGGTCCCTTGGGAAATCCGGTTAAGGCAGAAATAGGATTGATGAAGGAAGGACACACGGCCGTAATTGAAGCGGCTTCGGCGTCAGGACTGCTGCTTGTACCCAAGGAGCGGTTAAATCCGATGTTAACAACAACGTACGGTACAGGGCAGCTGATCCAGGAAGCGATGGGACTGGGCTGCCGTAAGCTGATTATAGGTATCGGCGGTAGTGCGACCAATGACGGAGGAGTCGGCATGGCTCAAGCTCTCGGGGCGCGTTTCTTGAATAAGGACGGCGAACAAATAGGTTACGGCGGCGGCGAGCTGGAGAGCATATGCCGAATTGACCTCTCTGATATGGACCCGCGTATTGCCGAATGCGAGTTCATCATCGCCAGTGACGTTACAAACCCGTTGTGCGGGGAGAACGGAGCTTCGACTGTCTTTGGTCCGCAAAAAGGCGCAACACCTGAAATGGTTCGAAGCCTCGACAACGGTTTGCTTCATCTTAGCCGGGTCATAAAAAGCGAATTAGGCAAGGACATTGCTAATCTTCAGGGGGCTGGAGCTGCCGGTGGATTGGGCGGCGGGTTAATGGCCTTTTTACCCGGGAAGATGGCGCGGGGGATCGATATTGTGCTGGAAGCCGCTGATTTCGAGAATCGGGTACATCAGATGGACTTAGTGATAACGGGAGAAGGACACACCGATCATCAAACCTCCTTTGGAAAAACACCCGTTGGTATAGCCCGGTTAGCTAAAAAGCACAATGTGCCTGTTATCTGCATATCGGGAGGTATTGCTTCCGATGTGGAGGCATTATACGAGCAAGGGATCAACGTCATAGTTGGGGTTGCTCAAAGACCTATGTCTTTAGATGAGGCTATGATTCATGCACCGGCTTTAATTCGGCACGCGGTGTCTTCGGTCATTCGTACCCTGATGATAACGATGAGACCAGAATCATGATACAAGGAGGATGCAGGTATGCCTGAGCAAGCAAAAATCCAGAACGAAGCGCCCCTTTATATAAAGGTTAGCGCCAAGGATAATGTTGCGATTATCGTTAATTCCGGTGGTTTGGCTAAAGGATGCATCTTTGCTTGCGGACTTGAACTTAGAGACGGCATTCCGCAGGGCCATAAAGTAGCCCTGACGGATTTGGAGCAGGATGAGCCTATTATCCGTTACGGGGAAGTGATCGGATATGCGGCAGGCCCGATTCCAAAAGGCAGTTGGGTGAAGGAAGAGTTGGTAAGACTCCCTTCGCCTCCCCAATTAGACGAGCTGCCGATTGCGAATCAAGTACCATTACCGCTGCCGCCTCTTGAAGGATATACTTTTGAAGGCTATCGCAACGAAGACGGAAGCGTCGGCACAAAAAATATACTGGGAATCACAACAAGCGTGCAATGTGTTGCAGGGGTGCTTGACTATGCCGTAAAAATGATTAAAGAACAATTGCTTCCCCATTATCAAAATGTAGAGGACGTAGTGGCTTTAACTCATAATTATGGCTGCGGAGTTGCCATTAATGCTCCTGATGCCATCATTCCGATTCGTACCATACAAAATATCGCGACCAATCCCAATTTTGGGGGCGAGGTACTTGTGGTGGGGTTAGGTTGCGAGAAGTTAATACCGGAAAGATTGCTCACGGACGGAGACTCGGCCAACATCGTTTCTCTGCAAGATCATCATGGTTTTATGAGTATGATACAGTCCATTATGAACTTAGCGGAACAAAAATTGATAAAGCTGAATCGCCGGCACCGTGTAACTTGTCCCGTGTCCGATCTGGTGGTTGGCTTGCAATGCGGAGGAAGCGATGCTTTTTCCGGGGTAACGGCAAACCCGGCAGTAGGATTTGCCGCTGATTTGCTGGTTCAAGCAGGCGCAACGGTTCTATTTTCGGAGGTCACCGAGGTTCGTGATGCCGTTCACCTGTTAACGCCGCGGGCAATCAATCAAGAAGTGGGCCAAGCCTTGATACAAGAAATGAAGTGGTACGATAATTATTTGGAAAAGGGCCAAGCGGACCGGAGTGCGAATCCGTCGCCAGGAAATAAAAGAGGCGGATTGGTGAACGTGGTAGAGAAGTCGCTTGGATCCATTATCAAGTCGGGCAGCAGTCCCATTGTGGGAGTATTATCCCCAGGGGAAAAAGCAACCCAAAAAGGACTCGTTTTTGCGGCAACACCTGCGAGCGATTTTGTTTGCGGCACTTTGCAACTTGCCTCTGGCGTAAATATGCAAGTGTTTACAACCGGAAGAGGCACACCTTACGGATTGGCGATGGCACCTGTTATTAAAGTAGCTACCCGAAACTCTTTAACGGAACAGTGGCATGATTTAATCGACGTGAATGCTGGAACGATAGCAACGGGCGAAGCAACGATAGAGGAAGTCGGTTGGGGGATATTTCACATGATTTTGGCTGTAGCAAGCGGGAAAAAGAAGACTTGGGCAGACCACTGGGGATTGCGCAATGCTTTATGCTTGTTTAACCCGGCTCCAGTTACCTGATTTATTTTATTGTATAAAGAAACAAGCGAGCTTCCCCCGTAAATGAGACAGGGATAAAACACCTAACTAAGATACCAGTTGCCGATCTTGAATCGGTGACTGGTATTTTTGGTTTCGTTTGAAAACGATTATAAAATTAATCTTGTTGTCGTATCTTTTATAAAATAACGTAGGACGAGCTGTTGCATAGGTCTAAAGTATTAATTAAGTATACTTTTATAAAAGTATATTGATATAAGAATACTTTTAAAATATATTATATGCGAAGTATGAATATAATCGATCGAGGAGGTTGTTTATGTCACGTTTGCGTGGAATATCGACTATGGTTGTATTGGTCATGTTGCTTCAGCTAATTTTTGCTGCGGCGGCTTCGGCTGGAGCCTATGATCCTGGGCTTCAAGAATCGGAGCATGTTACAACAGGGCAGGATATATTTCCTGCTCTAATCATTAATGATTTCAATACTCAGGAGGATGCATCAGCTTGGAAAGCAGGCGCAAATACGAAAGAGGTTACATTTGTAACAAGCATTCTTAATGGACCAAACGGGCCTTATGAGGGCGGCGGAGCGCTAGAGCAAATTCCAAATCAGGTAAAGGTGTACGATTGGCGAACGATTTATCGAGAGTTCGATCAGCCACTTGATCTATCTTCCTATCGTTTTCTAGCCTTTGCGGCAAATAGTTGGGGATGGCAATCCGCAGCTGATTACGTTTTGAAGATCAATTTATATAGCGGCAACGACGTTTTTGAAAGCGTAGCCATGATTCGGCCAGACAGTTGGAAACGAGTGTTTATCAAGCTGGATGAATGGGCTGGACGGAGCGCTGTGACCAAGATGGAAGTTTCTTTTATGCAAAATTATGATCTTGCTAATGTATCACCTGATCAACCAGGCTATGACTATTGGGATGGTCACTTTCAGATCGATTATATTAGTGCGACTAATGCAATTGACTTCAGCTTCAATGAAGAGGGAGAAACGGAAGGTTTTACTGCTCCGGCTGGAACGGTGGAGGCAATAGACGATGAACTGACTTATGCGTGGGATGGGCAAGGTCTGTTGGAGTCGCCGGCAATTATGATCGATACAGCTAAACGCAATGGCATGTCGGTGACAATGACGAATGGTACAGGTGCCTCTGAGCTTGTAGTGCAATGGCGCTCTGATGACGGTCATTGGAATGATGATAATATGAAAAGATTTACCATTCCGACAGAGGGGAAATTTACACAGGATCTTAACTTCTCAGATCATACAGGCTGGAATGGGATGTTGACTGCGTTTCGAATCATCCCGCAAGCTGCTTCAGGTATATTAAAAGTAGATCAAATTCGCTTTAAGCAGTTAGCCCAGCTAGAGAAGCCTTACGATGGAAAGGCACAAGCACGGATTGAAGGCGGAGGACTGGTGATCGATGGTACGTTGAATCAAGCATTCGTAGATGCGCATCCGTCTGAGCAGCTGTACTTGATTGAATTGGCAACCTACGAAGATGCGAAATCTGCGCTAGCAGCGAAGTCGCCAATCGCCCAAGCGAATCTCGGGCAATCATTCCGATTCGAAATCGGGTTATCAGATGGTGAACGCAGTCGGCTTTACTCTAAGTTCGTAGTTGCAGCTCGCACAGTCGAGGGCGAATATATTGCAATTGATGCTCCTCAGTATGTGATCAATGCAGAAGTGATGGCAAGCAATACAGAGCCATTCCCGCAAGCACAGAGCATTAAGGGACTTCAAGTGCAAATGACAGGAGATGCGCAAGAGCTGGGGATTAGTCACGCAGCACTGAACGTTCCTTATAACGAGCTCATGTACAAAGCGAATAGCCATCCTGACAATACGATCGCTTACGAAGTCGAGGGTGAGACTTTTTACTTCCGTAAGGACAAAATTGAACGGATGGATAACGAGATTAAGAGTCTGTCTGATAATAAAACGCTTGTTTCACTCATTCTAATTATGTATGACACACGGGACCCCGAATCGGCGAATGAATATTTAATACATCCGGATTCGGAACAGGGAGGTATTGTATATGCTTTGAATACAGCGAATGAAGCAGGTGTTAAGTACGTAAAGGCAGCTACAAAGTTCATGGCCGAGCGTTATTCTATGGCGAATGAGCAATACGGCAGAGCTGTTAATTATATTGTCGGCAATGAGGTTGGACAGAACAAGGTGTGGAACAATATGGGGCCTAAGCCAGTGGAGGTGTACGCTCGGGAATACGCACAGACACTCCGTCTGATCGATACGATTGTAAAGTCGGAGTATGCCAATGCGAGAACCTATGTGTCATTGGATCACTTCTGGAATGAGAACCTAGAAGGTGATTCCATGTGGAAATACGATAACAAGGTCATCGTGGATCGTCTAACCCAGTTAATAGATGCAGAAGGGAATTTTGCTTGGAATGTCGCATTTCATCCGTATCCGGAAGATCTGTTTAATCCGAGGTTCTGGAATGATGCAACGGCAACGGACTCTTTTGATACCAAGCGCATTACCTTTAAGAACCTGGAAGTTCTCGTGGATTACATGAAGCAGCCTGAATATTTATTTGATGGAGCGATGCGCCGCATTATTTTATCCGAGCAAGGCTTCCACAGCTTAAGCAACTCTGTAGCTGATCAAGAGATCCAAGCAGCATCTTATGCGTACGCATATTACAAGGTGAAGTTCTTGGATGGCATTGATGCTTTTATTCTGCACCGTCATGTTGATCATGGGCAAGAAGGGGGCTTGAACCTCGGTTTGTGGACGCATACACCCAATTCAGTTACTGTTCCTGATCAACATAAGGTCATCTATGACGTGTTCAAGTATATCGATACAAGTCGATCACTTGAGGAGACGGAATTCGCCAAAGCAATCATCGGTATTGACGACTGGAGAGATGTTATTCCGAATTTCGACCCATCTAAGCTAAATGATCGGTCGGAGCCAGTCTTGAATGGATTAGATTTCATTCGAAAAACGGAGAACAGCACGAACGATGGTGGATTTGAATCCAGTACAGAAGGCTATGAGGAATCGGATGAAGTAAGCTCCGTAGAACATATTACAGGTGATGCATTCAGAGGTGGAGGCTTCTTGAAAGCTTCAATAAACAGTCCTTATGGGATAAATTGGGCGGGTGTGCAGAAGACATACGATCGGCCAATCAATGTGAAGAAAACTCCTTATTTCACAGCAGCGCTTAAGCTGCCTAACGCGAATTCAGAGAAAGACTATTATGCTAAATTCATTGTTTATAGCGGAACTAAGAGTGTAGAGGGGGTAGCGAAGCTTGATCCTTCTGCCGACTGGCAGCAGCTAGCGCTTCCGCTTGGGAATTGGAAGGGCGCCACAGCGGTTGACCGCATCAAAATCTGGGTACAAACAGAAGGCGGCGACCCTTGGAAGGGCGAGTTATATATTGATGAGGCAGCTTTCGCTAAAAAGATAACGGAGAATAAAGATTATGTCAACCTTGAGGTAACTGCGAACCAGTTGTCCAAGAAGCTAGAAGTTGGTTCTGAGATTGCTGTGACCATAACGAATAATAGCTCGGGCAAGCTGAATAAAAAGATTAAAGTGGAATCGAGCAAGACAATTCAATTTTCTCCGAGCAGTATTTCATTAGAAGGCCTTAGAACGGGACAAAGCAAGATAGTTACGCTTAAAGTGACTAAATATATACCGGAAGAAGGCATAGTGCCAAAGATAACGCTGAAGTATGAAGCACGAGGCTTCCAATTCACCCTGCAAGACCAGGTTTCTGTAGAAGAACCAACTGGTTCGTTGTATAGCTTCGAGGATGGTGTGCAGGGATGGACAGCAGGCGAAAATGTGGCAAGCGTGGCAGCTGTTCGATCCTTTGCCAACGGACCTACTGTGCCGATTGATGGCATGTTTGCACTCGCGGCTAATTCACAGGCTGCTCCGGCGGATGCTTGGAAGACACTGACGGTAACACCTTCTACACCATTTGATTTAACGGATACACCGGTATTTTATTATCACATCAACTCTTATGGAGGAGTGCCAAACGCTACTTATGAGACACGAGTGGTGCTCAAAAGCGGGACGGAAGCTTTTACTTACACAGCAGCCATGTCGCCGGATCAATGGAATAGGATTTCAGTAGATACCTCGGAATGGGCACATCATAATTCAATTACTGGTATTGAACTCTCATTCCGCGCAATAGGCAATGCGATGGCATGGGCTCCGCAATTCCAAATTGATAACATTGGGAGTCAAAAATAAAAAAAGAATAGATTTAATGACCGAATTATATATTCATTAATTGTCTTGGAGTGAACTGCGACAGGCAACGAAAGGGACTGCTGTGCCTAGACGAAGGCATGGCAGTCCTTTTTTTGCGACAAGGCAGCTTATCTTTAAAATACAGCGAGATTGATTCGAGTATATTTAGTTGAAAAATTTTATAATAAAGTATATTATAATTAAGTAAAGAATACTTTATTTAGCGGATGTTAGATAGATATCATAATAACATCAATCATGGATTGTGAAACTGTTGTTATTAGAAGTAAGCAATCATCTAATAAGAGGGAGGAAATCAGCATGTGCGATATAGATGATCTCTATTTAGTCGATCAATGGGGAGGAATTGACGGTCTTGGAAGAGAGCTTCCGTCACGTGAGGAAGCAGGTCCGATACGCCCTGATCGTTACGTGGGTCTATTTTATTTTCTTTGGCTGGGACAGCATGGGACATGGGGCCCTTTTGACAACACCCAAATTATTGCTAATTGGCCAGAGGCCGTGTATGACCCTAGGCATCCGGCTTGGGGACCTCCGAGTTCATTTCATTTTTGGGGTGAGCCCTTGTATGGCTATTACTTAAATGATGATGCATGGGTGCTTCGCAAGCATGTGCAAATGCTGGCGAGCTCTGGTATAGATTTTCTTGTATTTGATACTACAAATGCTGAAATTTACAAACGAGTCTATGATATTCTGTTCCAGATCATGGATGATATTTATAGACAGGGCTTCAAAGTGCCACAATTTGTTTTCTACACAAATACGGAATCCGGCAAGACGATCTCAGAAATTTATGAAAATATTTATAAGCCAGGTCGTTTCCGTCATTTATGGTTTCATTGGAAGGGCAAGCCGCTTATCATCGGCGATCCCGAAGAATGCGATGAAGAACAGCGGCAATTCTTTACCTTCCGTCTGAATCAATGGCCTAATGAAGGCGCAAAGACGAATGGTTTTCCTTGGATTGAATTTCAACGTCCGCAGCGTGTTTTTTATAATGATGAGGGTGAGAAGGAAATCATTAATGTCTCTGTTGCACAGCATCCAAGCGTTGCAATGAGCGATACGCCTTTTTATGGATATGGTGATAATTGGGGCAGAGACTATCATGATGGAATTGAGTCAAGTGAAGCGGGCTCTTCGTTTGATGCGATAAATCAGGGGATGAATATTGCAGAGCAGTGGGAATTCGCACTTAAGGAAGATCCACAGATTGTGTTCGTCACAGGATGGAATGAGTGGATCGCCATGCGATTAACTGGAACTAAAGAGCATCCCGTGTTATTTGTAGATCAGGCGACGTTGAACTTCAGTAGAGACATCGAGCCTATGAAGGATGGGTACGGTGACCATTATTACATGCAATTAATCAGTTATGTACGCCGTTTCAAGGGAATGTCGGAGCAAGGAAAAGGCAGCTTCCATTTGGATAAGCCACTCCTGATGGGGCCTGATTTTAGCGCATGGCAACAAGTTACCCAGCAGTACAGAGATTTTGCCGGAGACACGGTACCTCGTGACCACCCCGGTTATGGAGATCTTCATTATACGAACGATACGGGGAGAAATGACTTTGTAACGCTAAAAGCAGCGCATACCGATGAATGCCTATACTTTTATGCACAAACGAAGGAACCGATTTCATCATTTACAGATCGGCACTGGATGATGCTGCTGATCCGTGTTAGAACGGAGAGCAATACAGGCTGGGAAGGCTATCAGTATATTATTAATAGAAACGTTATAAGTGATGCAGCAACTTGGCTAGAGAGGAGCACTGGCGGTTGGAATTGGAAGCCAGTGGGGGAAGTGCGCTACGCCTGCAATGGGAACGAGCTGCAACTAGAGCTTCCACATCTTTTATTGGGTATAGATGAGACGAAAGGCGGAATCTGGTTAGAATTTAAATGGGTGGATCACATGCAGAATGACGGTGAAATTACAGATTTCCTTCAATATGGCGATGTTGCGCCGGAAGGAAGATTGAACTATATATATAAATCCAGGAAATATAAAAAAGAGCAAGTCAGTTAACAACTAGCCTTTATGCTTAAATTACGGGGGGAACGTCATGATACAGGAAAGCTGGCAGGCGGAGTGGATATGGACAGCAAGGACCGCTCTTGATAACAATGTTTATGTGGAGGCTCGTAAAACCTTTGCTATAGACTCGGCATTCAGCCAGGCGAAGCTGCGAGTTTCGGCTAATCAGTTTTATAAGTTATATGTGAATGGCATTGAGATTGGAAGAGGGCCGACTCCTGCTGATCTTTCCTGGATTTCTTATGATACGTATGACGTATCTGATTATTTGCGAGTGGGAAGCAATTCTATAGCTGTCCTTGCATATAACTTCGGCCAGGATATGATTGTAACTGGGCAATTGCAGGGGCCTGGCGGTATTATTTGTCAGATTGACTGTTATGAGACAAATGCAGCAGAAGACAACGTCATACGGACAATTGCGAGCAGCTCGGACTGGAAGTGCAGACGTTCGCCGCGATGGAAGCCGCAAGTGAGTCGTCTTCATTACTGGGGCGGATACCGTGAAATAATGGACCTCTCCCAAGAGGATGGATGGGAGCAATCGGATTATGAGGATGATTCATGGCCATTTGCTGTTGCAGTGGCAGAAGCAGAGAAATCTGATTCCCCATGGCCGAGACTAATGCCGCGCGAGATTCCTTTTCTGAGGGAAACGCTTGTATCACCTATTTCTGTTGTATCATCTGAGCCTTTTACAGGGGAGATACGATCACCGGAGGCACCACTATCGAAGAAGCAGCTCGGACTGGAAGAGTTCATTACCATAGATGCATCCGTACCAGGTTCGATTCCGCAAATCACTTATGATTTCGGAGCTGAAATGGTAGGCTATCCGGAACTAGAAGTGTTTTCGGAAGAAGGCGGCGTTCTGCAATTATATTTTGGGGAATCGCTGGAAGTAGCTCTGATGGACACTTACCTTCTCCGCAAGGGAAATAATCGGCTGTCTCCGTTCGGGAGAAGGGCATTTCGTTATATGAAGGTTGCTGTAATGGCTACACCGGTTCCTCTTGAAGTAAGAAGCCTGCATGTTCGGTTCGTTCATTATCCATATGTTGATGGAGGGAGCTTCCGCTGCAGCGATGAAAGACTGAACCGAATCTGGGACACGGGTCGTTATACGACAATCGTTAACAGTCAGAACCACTTTGAGGATTGTCCATACCGTGAGGGAGCGTTATGGGTAGCTGACTCGGTCGTCATGGCCAAGGTAGTTTATCAAACATTCGATGATCCAGCGCTCGTTCGTAAGTCATTACTGCAATCAGCACGAATTCAGAATGATGACGGTTCGATACCTGGAACGGGTCCACAGCATAATTCATTCCTGTTGCCTGATTTTTGCGCACATTGGCTCTTCGGTGTATGGGAGTACTACACTTATACGAAAGATACTGCTTTTCTACATGAGGTATGGCCTTATGTGAATCGTCTGGTTGATTGGTTTGCTGATCAGGAAGATGCATCGGGATTGTTCGCAAATGCGGATCGTGAAGGCTGGTGGTGTTTCATCGACTGGTCAGATGATATTGAACGGAAAGATCGCGTGACAGCTATTTCCAGTTTCTATTATAAGTTTCTGAATACCTCAGCCTTAATGGCTGAGGAGTTGGGGGAATTCAAGGCTGCGGCAGGATTCCGGGAAAAAGCGATCAACCTTCGCAGCACGATTCGCAATCTGCTTCGAGTACCAGGTACAACGGTCTATGCGGACTGTCTAACCAGTGAAGGTTTATCAACAAGTGTAACCGCTCAGACTAACTTCGCTGCAGCGTGGTCGGGTATCATGGATGAGATTGAAGTGAGAGACTTTGTTCAGAACTATTATTTGAAGGATCGATTGCCTCGGATTCGCGGTGCGTTTTTCTATCATATCGTATTGGAGACGTTATTCCGCTTTGGATTCGCAGAAGCCGCAATTGCTCAAGTTCGTGATTATTGGGGTTCCATGCTGGATAGAGGGGCTACAACTTGGTGGGAGACATTCGATCCGTCTTTGCCGTTTGTTACGACGCCAAGTCCTTATTTAGGTCATACGCCAACTTACTTACAGGACTCTATTCCCGTTAGTCTATGTCATGGATGGGGGGCATCGCCTACGTATTTGCTAAGTGAGCAATTGCTTGGGGTTGATGTATCTGAGCTTGGCAGTGGAATCGTTAGACTGCAGCCTACAGCGGTAAAAGGCATTGAATGGGCAGAAGGAAATATTCCAACACAACTAGGGGATATCCAGGCTGAATGGAGAATTGGAGAGGACGGCGTGATCAAGTATGAGGTAAGCTTACCGAAGGAAATCTCATGGACAGCGCGTGGAGTAGAGGAATTAACAGTAGCAATGGATGATGCGAGAGCTCGAGTTACTGGTATTATAACTGTAATGGAACAAGTGGTTGGCATGATCTAGTACTTGGATTAATGAGTTGAAATGGTACCCGTAATTGCAAGGGTAGTGCTGACTGGCTTGGTCTAGCGCTGCCTTTTTTCTTGCGCAAACATTATTGTTAAAGTATACTTAATTTAATTTAGTAAGGAGTGATGGTTGGATGGGTATCGATAAGACGGACAAGACTCCGATGTATCAATATATAATGAATGATATTAAACGCAAAATTATTGAAGGAGAGCTTAAACCGCATGATTCTCTTCCGACTCAAATAGAGTTAGCGAAGGAGTATAATACGAGTGAAATTACTTCCCGCAGGGCATTATCCGATCTCGTGCAGGAAGGTTTTGTATACCGGGTTCGAGGCAAGGGCAGCTTCGTTTCTGAGAATCCGTCTTCCACTGAAACTCATAAAATTCGTACTATTTATTTAGCGCATCGCAACTATGAAGTGAGCTCGTTTAATCATCCGTTCTTTACAGATATGTTCGAAGGCATCAAGCAAGTGTGTGATGAGAATGATATTTCCTTTTATATGTGGGATATGGGTGAAGACTACAAGTTGCCTAATGATCCCCAGTCCGCCATTATTTTAATTACTTCGAACAATGATTTCGAGTTGTCGCGACGACTTACAGCTTGGCAGGAAGAAAAACGGCTTATTATAACGGTTCACTTCTATTACCCTCACTTGGGTATACCCTATGTAATCGTGGATAATCTTACAGGAGGCTATCTGGCCACACAACATTTGCTATCTCTTGGGCATAAGCGAATTGGTGTTATATTGACTGGAAACTCCATAGTGGATTTAAACCAAGAGTTCTCTCTAAGGCTGCAGGGCTATCGCCTTGCCTTATCTCAGCATCAGGTGCCGTTTGATTCCGATCTAATTGCGGTTATTGCCGGAGCTGATGAACGAGTAGTGATGGGTGATGAGGGTTTTAGGGCCTTAATGGCGCTGCCTGAACCACCTACTGCGGTATTTGCCACAAGTGATTATAAAGCGATCGGTGCCATGAATGCTGCTAGAAGCTTGGGCATGAAAGTTCCCGAAGATATTAGCATTATGGGCTTCGATGATGTGAAGATAAGTGAGTATTCTTACCCAAGGCTATCGACTATCAATCAGAATACGAGGAAGCTAGGCGAGCGTGCCGCAGAGATTCTCTTGTTTGAGCTCAAGGCTGGTGACAATCAATTGGTGAAAGACGAGATCGTTCCCACACTAGTTTTGAGAGACAGTACAGCTCCGGTTTCTTCCAAGCGAAAAGGGAAGTAGAATAGAGAAAACAGTAGGGCTCCCTAGTAACGGGAGCTTTTTTTAATATATAAGAATTTATAAGTTTTCACTTATAAATGTGCTTATATATCACCGCGAAACGTCAGCTTTTGCCACAGAGGACGGCGACAACCGTTTACGCTTGATAAAATTATGAAAAGTTAAGTGATTGCTAAGCATACATTTTTAGTCAAAAAGTTGTTGCAAAAAGCATTCTATAATAGTATACTTTGTATTATAAAGTATACAATATAATGAAATCTATACTTTTCTGCTGAGCGGCGCTTTTTTTTAGACTCGCCATGGAAGCGCTTAATTTTCAAAAAATAAGGGCAAGGGGAGACTAACATGATCAAAAGAAAAGGATTTGCAATTCTCTTGAGCATCGTAATGCTGCTGTCTATATTGACGGCTTGCACCAAAGATGATTCATCAGGGAAAAACGGTGGGACAAATGCTGCTGAAACCAAAGCGCCAGCGGAAACTGAAACACCAGCTTCAACGCTTGCCGGTAATATCAATATTTCCTTAATGGGTGCTTCGTCCTCAGTTTGGAATGCGGTAGCTGATGCCTATATGAAAAAGAATCCAGCAGTGAAGGTAAAGGTAGATAATAAACCAGCTGAAGGGTACAAAGAGTGGTTGACAGCACAATTCGCAGCAGGTGATCCGGATGTTGATATTGTTAACAATAACGAAGTGCTCGGATTGCTAAATGACGGCAAATTCACGAACTACTATCCATACTTTGATAAAATAAACAGTTACACAGGTAAATCTTGGAAAGAAAACCTTGACCTCAAAGCTATGGGTATCAATTTGGAGGGAGTAAGCGCTGAGGATGTACTCTACAATCTTAACTTTGAATCCGTACAAATTGTATGGGTATACAATAAAGAAATATTCCAAAAGGTAGGCATTACTGAAGTTCCTAAAACGTTCAATGAGCTGATTGAAGCCTTCAAAAAAGTGAAAGAAGCGGGATACACACCGCTAGCTCTAGCAGGCGATGCCAAATCGATGTGGAGCGGCCAAGCGGGGTGGCTAGTGCGTATCTATGCTGACCAATATTTGCGGGATTATATTAATGTGATTCGTTCTCAGGATCAAGACTACTCATTCGTTCCAGGTATAGATGACACCTATACTTATGATCTAACTGATCCTTATAATGATTCGAACAGTAATGTGACGAAAAACGAAATGAGGCTCTGGAAAGCGGTTAAAGATAAAGAAGGTCCATTCAAAATCGCTGGAAATCCGCAATGGAAAGCTTATTCCGAGAACTTGAAGACATTGTTCAGCTATGTTCCTGATGGTTTCTTCGGAGTTAAGGAGGAGCAATCCTATAACCTCTTCTTAACAGGAAAGGCAGCAACAATGGTAGGTACACCGGGATCTTACTGGCAATTGCCTAAAGACTTTGCTGATGAGACGAAAACAGGCGCAACAGGCGGCGTGAAGCCGTTTGAATATGGATTCTTCAATATGCCATCAATGGAAGGTCCAGAGGTAATGGCACCTGCTCGTACCATTCAAATTCCTATTGGCTTCTACGGAATCGTAAATAAGGATGCGCAACAAAATGAATTGAATATGGATTTTATGATGTATTTGACTAGTCCTGAAGGATATGGCGTATATGCAGAGGCTGTTCAAAATAGTACCGATGCGGCCCTTTCCGGTGCTCCAGCCCTTAAAGACATTGTACTGCCTGAAGACATGAATGTTGCTTTTGCTGACTTTGAGCCGATCGGTAATACCGAGGGTTATAATAGTGCAGCAAACAATATAGCTCGCGGAATGTGGGATTATCAACCATCTGTCCAAGATTGGGTAGGCTTAGTGCAACGTTACTTTGCAGGCAAAATAACAACGGATCAATATATGGAGCAGCTCCAAGCTAATATTGATAAGTACCTGGAACCTGCTATGAAATCTATGAAACGGGAATTGTCCGATATAGAGAACCCAGAACGCAGACCGCCAGAACGTTAATGCGCTAGCTTCAATCTGCACAGGCTGTCGCCTGTGCAGATTGAACATTATTTTTAAGAATACGGCAATTGCTGTCCCAATGACAGAAAGAAAGGGAGGACCATCATGAGAAAAAGCGCATGGGCGTTTTTGGCATTATTACTGCTTCTGGGCGTTATCCCGCAGGCAGCTTTGGCTGAAGGCAATTGGTCCATCGAAGGAGCGGGAAATATTACCTCCATATCTGTGGCGGAGGATGGCAAGCGTCTGGCAATTGGTACGCACAGTAATCAAGCTTTAATGTATGACGCAGATGGAAACCAACTATTTGAAGTGAAAACAGGCAATGTTGTCACAGGAGTTGAACT
>NZ_JAVIFU010000008.1 GCF_031157315.1 Paenibacillus sp. LHD-38 | reverse complement strand
GTATTCCTCGTGATTATTCTGGTGATTCATAAAAGTCAAGCGTTTATCAGCGATTATTACAACAATTTTCCAACTCTATATCTTTCCCATTTAAATGGAACGAACTGCATAAGTCATGTTTTATTGTTCTCTATATTTCTGAGGGGTACAAGCATAATACTTCTTGAATACACGGATAAAATAAGACGTATTCTGATATCCGACCTCTTCGGCAATGAATGCGATCTTGTGGGAAGTGCGCTTAAGCAAATCTGCGGCATGCTCCATCTTGCGCCGGTAAATGTAGCTGCTTACCCCTTCTCCGGTGAGATCCTTGTAGATCGAGGATAGATACGCCGGATGCAGATAGACATGATCAGCGAGCGCCTGCAGCGAAACATCCTCTCTAAGATGCGATTCCACATACTGATGGATCTTCTCCGCAATTTGGCCGCGCTCATCCCACTCATCCACTTCGAGCGATTCTCTGATCGTGTGAAACGTTCGAATCGTCCAGCTCTGCAGCGCGGAAAGTGAACTAGCGATCTCCGAGAAATCCAAACGGTATACCGTTTCGCCCAATATCTCCTCAGGCCGTTTACTCGACTTGTGAATAATGTAGAAGAATGCATTGGCAATGGAATGATACGCCTCCATCAGATGTCCTGCTGTGACCTGCTCACGCTGCTCGAAATCTCGCATGATCACCTGCAATTTGTCTTCGCAACGATCCCAATGACCGGCTTCCAACAGATGCTGCAGGCTGGGCGGTGCATAGAGATGCTCCAAAACCGTCTGTTTATGGTTCTTGATTCCGATAGCTTCCTCAGAACTTACCAACAAACTATTCTTGGTCTTGACATGAGTTCGCAATTTCTGAAGAGCCGCTTCATACATGTCTGGGATATCATGAGGAAACTTACCGCTGCCACCGATCAACACGGAGATACTCCCATCCAGATATTCCGGGACAGTATCGAGCAGAGTACCCGCTGTCTGTTCGAGACCGGCAATCCCATTCTCCGCGGAAAGGCTATCAGCCCCTCTCGGCTTTACAATATAGACGCGGTTTCCGAGTTCATCCTTGCCGGAGAGAAATTCGAATTGTTGACCTAGCAGCTCGGCTGCAATATTGTCTATGGCGAAATCAAGCAGCTCGGCAGAATTGCTGAACTTTCCGAATTCACCATCCAATCGTACCACCATTAGACGGCAATCATCATCTTGCTCTAGCGGCAGCTTGATCTGTGCCTGCTTAGCTCGGAGCATCCCGGAATCCGGAACTTGTCCGCGCAGCAGGCCGCGGATAAAATTCTGACGAAGTAGAGGCTCATGCTCACGAAGAGATCGCATCGCGTTCTGAACAGAGGAGATTTCCTCCCATTCAGCACGAATCATCTCCGCAACTTGCACGATCACTTTAAGCACCTCATCCGCGCGAGCTGGTTTAAGCAAATAATTGACAGCATGATGTTGCATGGCCTGTTGTGCATATTCGAAATCGGCATGACCGGATAAGACGATACTCTTGACTTTTCGAGCTTCCAGCTTCCGAATTAGTTCGAGACCGGACATGCCCGGCATTTTAACGTCGGTCAACACGATATCCACCTTTTGATCATCGAGAATACGCAGGGCTTCTGGGCCTGAGTAAGCATAGAAGACCTCATCTATTCCCGCTTCCTCCCATTCAACGGCGGCAAGTAAATAGTCGATTACATAGGATTCATCGTCTACCAGCAACACGTTCACGTTTCTCAACCTCCTTCCGGAATAATCGTTCCCAGTTTCAAAATAATGCGGCAGCCCCCATCCGGAGATGTCGAAATTTCGAGCCCTGCTCCTTCACCGTATAGCAGCTTCAGACGCTGATTCACGTTATTCATACCGCAGCTCTCCGAGCTGTGAACCAAGGAAGTTGCCCACTCCACATCGAGCTGCTTTCGCTTGTCTTCCTGGATTCCGAAACCATCATCATCGACAAAGAGCTGCCAGCCCTCGCCTCCGACACTGCTGCCAATGCGAACCGTGCCCTTGCCTTCCTTGCCTTCTAGCCCATATATAATCGCATTTTCCACGATCGGCTGCAGAATCAATCTTGGCACTTGAAGATTCAACAGCCCTTCATGCACCTCAATATGATAATCGAACCGTTTGTTACGCAGCTTATGAATGCGAAGATAGCTCTCCACCACGTTGAGCTCTTCCTCCAAGGATGCCGTTCGTTTGTCGACATATGTCGCATAACGGAAGTATTGAGCTAGATTCATGACCATATCCGATGCCGCTTGACGTTGATCCAGATGAATCATGCTTTCCACGAAATAGAGAGAATTGTATAGAAAATGAGGATTAATCTGGGACTGTAGTTGCTTTAGCTTCGCTTCGCGCGAGCGAATCTGCTCTAGATACACCTTCTCTATTAATTCCTGAATAGTGCCTGCCATGCGGTTGAAGGATTTGAATAAATAAACAAAATCATGCGCTTTGCCGATCTCCAAGCGCACCGAGTATTCTCCCTTTTCGAATCTCCTTACCCCACTTAACATCTGCATCATGGGGAATTGTACATGACGGAAAATGAGATAGCCAGCGCCAATAGCGAAAATTAGTAGTAAGATTAACAGAACATAGAAAATAACCTGGCCTCGCTTAATCGGTGCGTATATTTCCTGCTGTGGTGACATGGTGACTAAATTCCAACCTAACACCTCGGAGTGCACAAAATTTACGAGATATGCGATATTGTTGATCTCCATAGTCGAGCTTCCCGTCTCGGCAAATGAATGAGACGCGTAATAATTCTCCCACAGCTCTAATGTCTCCTCCGGCAATTGGCCATCCATAATGACAGGCTGCCCCGGCGTGTATAGGAATATCTCGCCTTGCCGCTCGTTCTTGAATTGCTTCAGCATATCCGTTAACGTATCAACGGATATTCCTACCTGTACGACCAATAGTGGTGAATAATCTTCATTTTGGGAAGAGTACGGATATGTTATATTCCAAATGAAAAATTCTTTATTCATCGGGCCAACTAATGTCTCTTCGACTTGCCAGCCTGGAATTGCTTTAAGCGTTCCCGAATAAATATCTACATTTGTGTCTGAGAAATTGGTATAAATACGCATTTGATTCCGTGGCGAAAGAACCGCCAGCCAATCATTCCAATCATTATTGTTATTCAGATACATCAACTTCTCCAACAACTCGTTTTTCAGTTGAAGACGTTCCCATTCGCTTAAAAGATCATAGTGAATGAGCTGCCGCACATCCTTGTCTTGTGTCAGGAATGCCGCATTTTGCTTTAGCCTTTCAAGGCGCGCTTCGACCTGGCTAACGAAGAACTCGGCATGACTCATGTTCTGCGCCTCAATCCGATCGGTCAGATTGGCCTGCATCTGATAATTGGAGTATGTGTAGACACCCAATATGGGAACGAACAAACAAATGATCAACAACATAATGCGTCGAAATACGGTTCTATGTTTCATAGTTCCTCCAGGGGAAACCTTTATTCGGAATATTATAATGGAAAAGTCCGTGTGGAGATAGGATAAATTGTTTGGAACATATTCATTTCTAAAGCTTCTTTTCCTGTGGAGGCATAAACACGGCCGTAAAGGAATCAATTAATCCTTCACGGCCATATTATTGCGCTTATCAATTGTCGGTATGCTCAACCTGATGAAACTTGACGTTCTCATCCTCTCGTGACTGGACAAACACATTCTTCATGACAAGACCTTTAATGTTGAATGCTTTATGCCCATACTTCCCGATAGCCTGAATATTTTCCAAGCGAATATGCTGCAGCGGACTTTCCGGTAAGCCTGCTAAATATATGACATTACCGGCATGAGTGTCCATCACTAAATTCTTCAGCTCAATATTCATAATGATTGAGGTCCCATCATTGATTTCCTCTGCCTTATCCACATCAAATAGTAAGTGACTGTAGAATTGATCAATATTAATGGCCCCTCTAAACCACTCGCAATCTTCATGTTCAAGGCTGTAATTGGTGAGTCTGCAATCTTCAAATCGGATATTCTCAATCACCGCTCCTCTTCCTCTCGGCGCTTTCACGGTGGCTATGCTATATACGTCTTCAAATGTGCAGTCACTTACACGCACATTTCGGACGTCACCGGACATCTCGCTTCCGATCGCAACACCGAAGCCGCTTTTGAAGGCACAGTTTGTAATTCTGATATTTTGAGAAGGAATTCCTACCTTTCTTCCTTCTTCGTCTCTTCCTGATTTGATGGCAATGCAGTCGTCTTGGCTGGCGATCATGGAGTTGAAAATATAGACGTTGCTTGAAGAATCCGGATTTAATCCGTCTCCATTAAATACATCTTTGTATCTCCTGCCGTGCTCATCGCTTTTCGTATATATTTTTACATTATTAACGCTAATATTATTGCTGTAGATCAGATGCACGCACCAAGAGGGAGACTGCCTGACCGTAATATCCTTCAGATAGATATAATCCACACTTCGCAGACATACCGCTCTTCCTCGAAAGCCATTCTTTTCGGCCATCTCATGCTTGAATAGCAAAGTGCCGTTGGCATCGATTTTCCCTTCTCCTTCTATTGTAATTCCTTCAAGTCTTCCTTCATCGCAATCTTTTGTGTTCACCAGACTTGCATAGCAGACCTGTTCTCTTCCTTCCCATCTATACTTCATTAACGGATAATCGGAAGGATCGTCGCTCCCAAGCAATACACCGCCTTTATCGACATAAAGAGTCATGTGGCTCTTCAAGAAAATGGCGCCTGTAACGAAAGTACCCTCGGGAACGTACACCTTGCCGCCGAACGTACACGCGTCAATGGCTGCCTGGATTGCTGCCGTATTAAGAGTCTCGTTGACCGCTACAGCCCCGTACGCAGTAATATCGAATATCTCGGCCTTCGGCTTTGTTGAAGCTTTTATCGTAGCGCTTGGTAGTGAAACTACGCCACTCTTGGATACAGTGCATACATGCACTTCATACTCATGCGAGGGTTTCAGACCTGTTATCGTATAATCCGTACACCTGCAGATTCCGTGAATGCTTCCATTCACATAGATGCGGTAACAAGCAACCTCTATCGGATTGTTCGATTTATCCCATAGAATGGCGATGCTTGTATCTGTTTGAGAAGCTGGTGGCGACAACAGGTTTTGAGGTGATAAGTCCGTGTCTAAATAAGGTTCCATCTTCATCATCCTTTACTTTAATACCCTTTTTCATAAGGAATCGCCTGTTTGCGGGTCTAATGGAATCTTTTCGGGAAGCTACTCGCTAAAATCCATTAGCTCCCGCAATTTCGCCGTCTCGATATAGTTTAAGCTCCACTGCGAGATGCCATTCGTATTCGCAAACTCCACTTCGCTAATAGGACGGACTGATTCCGTTACCGGGATGTCATTATATATGAGATGACCTTGTTCATCGAAGCGGCCAGGCGTATTGGAACTGAGATCCGCCTGCGCTTCGAGCATGGCGATCGCCTGACGCATGCGTTCAGGTTTTTTGAACCGATAACCGGCATAAGCGACCATCCGAATCGCGAACCGAATGCCTTCCCAAGCTTTGTCGTTGCTTTCGTTGAACAATCCTTGCGATTTTTCCTTGCGCTCGTCGGGGGACATCGCATAATAGTCTCCAAACTGCGCCAGCATTTCTTTGAATTCCTCGTCCTCGATCAGTTCCGCCAGTTCAAACCATGTTTCGGGTGCGCCAAAGCAGATCACCATATGGTATTGGTAGTTTCCCTCACCGATATAATGCATGTAGCCCGTAGACGGATCATACCGGAAGGTAGAACCGGATGAGAGCCGATTCGGCGCCATCTTGATGCTGCTTATGCCTGCCAATATTTTGTCGCGATAGCGGGTATCCTGGTAACGTTCCCAACGCGTCATCCAATTGGAGACGAAAGAGGACCAATCCGGTCCCGTACGTGCATTCTTCATTACGCCGTCTTCCGGCTTTTGGTCCTCACGCGCGACAAAGTCGGCATCCTTCACGGAATCCATAATATCCCCGATCCGATCATCGCCGGTCAAATAATAGAAGAACCGATGATGGCCGGCCATGGAAATGCGGACTTCTTTCCATCTGCAGCCCCAATGGCGAACGTTATGACGGCTGCCGAGTCCCGCATAAACGCCCGAGTGATAGATGTCGACCTCGCTCGTATGCCGTGTCATCGCGCGGGCGAAGCGGTATATGCTGTAGTCTCCGGTTCGGAGAAAGGCTAACCAATTGACGTAAGTGTTGCAGAGCTCCGTATTTTGCCAAGCAAAGCCGCCGACATCATACCTCCAACTGTGGCGAATCGGATCGTAGGTATGCATGACGTCGCCGTAATCCCAGAAACCGTACCACTTTCGCTGCTCCGTTTCCTTCATGTAATAATCGAGGAATTCAAGCAAGGCTCGTTCATGCGCAGCATTCTGGTACTTCTCGTCCTTCGGCTGGCACCAGTAGGTTCCGAAGACGGTCGTCTCCTCATAAGCAGCTAAATCGGCTATCAGAAGCGAATCCGTCTGAACGTCTTCGGCGAAATCAAGAATGAGTCGTTTGCCAGGCATTCGATCAAACAACTTGATTAAGATCTCATTCGTATTGGCGATGCCCTCCGGGTGATTATTAATGTCTCCGTATGAGAACTCATGCTGAACCGTGTCATACGCCCGGAAGTCGTATGCCTCTGCATATTTACTCCAGAGCCATACCGTCATGACGGGCGTGTCTTCCGCAGCATTCGAAATTTCAAGCGCCATCGGGCATTTCTGCCAGAAATCCTTTACGGCAGCTGCAATAATCGCGCTTTCATCACCAAAGAACGCCGCCCCCATGGATCGATTGCCTTGTGCGGCCGGTATGAACGCACATCCATGTCTCGTGCTTTTCGTGATCGCATAATGGTCACAGGCATGCTGCTGCAGCCTGAAATTGCTCCATGAGGCATTGTCCCGGACCTGTTCGATCAAAGCGGCATCCGATTTGGGATCAATGGTGACGAATTGAGCTTCGATCTGTTGTTTTTCATATAAGGGATGAATGCCTCGATAGGTGTACATCGGCTGTACCGATTCATAGAACATGCCCGTGTCGCCGGCGAAACCGACATGCCGGTTCCATAGTTCCCCACTTGCTTGCATACGAAACTGTACAGCCAATCCTTTCAAGAAATCGACGTTCTCGTCCGCGTCGAATACGAAGCTGTGGACGATACGGATTTCGTCGCTGTCCGCGTATACGTATAATCGGATGACGAACGGAAACATGGTTCTCAAACGATTCGTATGCTTGTGGCTGCCCTCAATCTTGACGACAGCTCGAATTGGACCGTTTTCCTCCAGAGTTATTTTCTCCGCCATGCCGATCATCTTATGGGTCTTAACCGTTTCAACCCCGTCAAGCTCTTCCCTATTCTCGATAAAAGCGTATAGTTGTGCGGACATTGGTTTTTGCGCGGTCCTTTTGCGGATCAGAGAGGGGATAAAGGTTTCTCCCTTCATGACCATGAGCGAGAGAAGATGGCTTTCTATCGTAATAGATCCATCCTCATTCTGATTTACGGCTATTGGTGATTCTGTCTTTACTCCGCTGCCTTTGCCAATGCTATAAGACTTGCGCGTATCCAAAACGCCGCTATGCAGAAGCCACTTGACCGAGCCATCCGGCCAATACGCATTTATTTTGGTTTGCATGGGTACCTGGTTCCCGTTATCGTCCTGCAGGGCCACTTCCTCTCCGGGCATCAGATCTCCCTTTCCCCAAGGAGTGCCGAAGTTAACTGACGCTTGAGGTGCCTTTCTTGGCGCCAGCCATCGCAAATCCAACTTGGTCATCGTTCTCCCTCCCGTCCAAGCAATGCTTCGGAAAGGAGCATTAGTACAATGCCGGCATTATATTGTCTAGACTGATACGGCACTTTCAAATAACCCTCCCGCTCCTGGCAGTCCGTACCTCCGGAAGCATGAAGCACCGTACCATCCTCGTCCAGATGATTGGTCAATATCTCGTTCGTGACCTGCTCTCCCCATATGCGGTAGGACTCCTCTAGCAACCCGAGTCTATGGCCTTTCATCGCGGCATAAGCGAACAAAGCCGAGGCACTTGTTTCCAGGTACGACTCCTCGAAATCGAGCAGCGTTCGAAGCATGCCGTTCTCCATGCGCAGATGAATTGCGCTTTTCATATGTCGTTTGAACAGCTGAGAGAAGCGTTCCGTATCGTAAGCTTGTCCGTGAAGAATGTCCAGCAGCTCGACGATACTGACGACAGCCCAGCCATTTCCGCGTCCCCAATGCTCGCCAAGAGTTGTCTTCTCCAAGCAGTGGTAACCATGATAGAACAAATCGCAGGACGTATCGAATTGACAATCGATATGAATATCGAACTGCCTTAAAGCCTCATTGATGCATTCGCCGTCCTGCTCGCTGACACCGTAACGAAGCATAAAGATACCCGTCATAAACAGCGTATCGATCCAAAGTTGATTTTTATAGTCATCTAGGCCGCCAGCTCCAGGGCCCCATACATGAGCAAATCCGCCATTCGTAGTCCTTAGCGCCCCGTTTACGCACCAGTCCGCAACGTCCCGGCAGTTTTGAAGATATGCCGTATCTCCCGTAAGCAGATGGACTACATGGAGCACGTTGGCAGGGATGACCCAGTTCACCGAACCATAGCGAATTTTACCGGCATTAATCTCAGCCCATTGCCTTAGAAAAGCCTCGTACCTTTCCTGCTTCGTCCCTTCATAAGCTTTAATGACGCCGTACATCCCCACACCTTGCGTCCACTCCCAATAATGAACGTTATCACCCATATCTTTTGGTTCCCGGGACAACTTTCCCCAAACCTTATCTATTCCCGACTCAATTGCGCTTCTCTGCAAGCTAATACCTGTATTCATGAGTATCCTCCCTTGTTCATTCCACTCCTGCCTTCATTGTAGAATGATCCTGGAAACGAGAATATGATAAATCCTTTAGCCGATGCTCTTATTTAAAGAATAAATTCGGATAAGGTGGCAATCTATTGGAATCATCACATAAAAAGCCCCACATCGCTTTGAAGCATCTGATGTGAGGCATGTGGAATTAAAGACTCAATAAACGATATACAACGACTGCGGCCTGTGCCCGGGACGTGAGTTGCTCAGGCCCGAAAGCGCCATCTTCAAACCCATTCACAATGCCGATTGCTTGCAGGCTTTCTACCGCTTGCAACGCATATCTGGCAATGGTGCTTTGATCTGAAAACGTCGACGAATTATTCGCCTGATCGAAGCCGCTTGTTCCCGCAAGCTGAATGGCTCGGTATAGCATGACCGCCATATCTTCCCGTGTAATGGCATCATTAGCTCTAAATTGTTTATTCGACTTTCCGTATACAATTCCGAGCTGGTATCCGGTCGATACCACATCATAATACCAGTGGTCTGTCGTGACATCCTCGAATGCCGCCGCTGTTGCTCGAGTTGATGTCAGATCCAACGCATTCAGAATCATCTTCAGGAATTCCGCACGGGTAACCGAGCGGCCAGGCTGGAATGAATAAGTGGATACGCCGCCAATTATTTCTTTGGCAACCAGAGATTCAATCATCTCTCTAGCCCATGTTGCGGATTCCATATCTTCGAACAAGCTTGGTACATAAGCGATTGCGTAACGGCTGAAATGCTGCGGCTGGAACACAATTTCTGTCGTTTCGGCATCATAGTGACTATTTTTTACGACATTCAGCTTCCCGCTATCGTCTACGTAATAAACAACTATGCCGCTTGGCGTTTCTCCCGCTTGAAGGGCATATGTCACCTTGACCGTAACGTTGTTGGCGAATATCGGTGCATGACCATCAACCAACAGATTAAAGTCGTACACCGGATGTTTGCCGATTATAGCTGCCGAGTCGGCAGACAGCGATTTCACATCAACCTTATGCATGGTGAAATTCAGTTGACGGCTTCCTTCTGACAATATTTTGGACGCCTCATCTACAGCGATTTCAATCCATACAGGACCATATTCAATAACAATGGTGGAAAAAGTTTCCTCTCCCTCCAACAGCCGTTGCACAGGCATCGTTAATTCCATCGAATTGTTCGAAGTTTCCGAAACAATATGGATATGCAATACGCCATTTCGGCTTTGCTTGACGATACTGTCCATATCGGCTTCAGTCAACTGAACTTTGACATTCCCGTCTTCGTCCAGAGCGGCTGTCCAAACTCCTTTCCCGTCGATGATGTCCAAGTTTGACTTCGGAGCAGCTCCATCGCCTGTTGAAGAACCATTATTGCCGCTTGGTGCCGCTTGTACAGTAACTTGAGTTGTAGCAATAAATGATCCGTCTTCCGTCGTCGCCGTAATCGTCGCAGTACCCGCTTGCTTCGCTATCACAAGGCCGCTCGCGCTTACCTCTGCTGCGTCCGAATGGCTTGAGCTCCAGATTAGGGCTTGGTCCGTCGCGTTCGCCGGGGCTACCGTTGCCCCCAATTGCGAAGTGCCTCCCACTTTCAGTGTCAGTTCAGTCGGCGATACGCTTACTCCCGTCACCGGCACAACGCTAGGTTGTAAGGCATCCACCGTTACTTCCGTTGTTGCCGTGAACGAACCGTCTTTCGTTGTTACTGTAATTGTCACCGTTCCCACATGCTTCGCTGTTACAAGGCCGCTCGCGCTTACCTCTGCTACGTCCGAATGGCTTGAGCTCCAGATTAGGGCTTGGTTCGTCGCGTTCGCTGGGGCTACCGTCGCCGCCAGTTGCGAATTGCCTCCCACTTTCAGTATCAGTTCAGTCGGCGATACTCTTACTCCCGTCACCGGCACCGGTAGCTCTATAAAGCTGAATTCCAATGTACGCACTTCTTGTTTCCGGAAAAAATCAACCGTAAATGTAACCGTGACATTTCCAACTGTCTCTGCGGAAAGTTCACCGTTGGCATCAATTTGAGCATTGCCAGAAGTAACCTGCCAATTGTATGAATATATATCTGAAGTGCCATCCCCACCAGTAGCAGTAAAGGTTAATCTAGGAGTTGCATCTAGTGCCAGCATCACTGGTCCGAAATACTCCTCGCCGTCCGCATATACCTGAACAACTTCAGATGCATTCGGTCCTCCTATTGTAAGTTTAACATCCTTGTATACTTCAGGCGCACTGACGGATGATACGCGAATGAAGCCAGCTGCACTTTGAATTGCTTCATAATCACCATAGTTGACTAATGAAGTTGGGTTTACGGTTATCGTACCATTTGGTTCAATTGACAGAACATCCGCTAATTCTCCCAGCGGCGTAAACACCATATTCTGATCGGCAGCTGATGGAAGCACACGAGCATTAATCTTCGCAGTTGCACTTAGAGCATTTTCGACTGGTACCAGTTTTATCCCTTCACTCTCATTCATATTAATAGCTTTCACATCAAATTCAATTTTTTCTGGCTGAATGGATGTCGTGTACACGGCCAAATTATCAATCGTCGTCGTCCATGATGCCAGAGAGTTAAAATAATGTGAGAATGCTACCGCTCCGAAGCTGTTCGAATAATTAACCCTGGAATCCATTGCTAACCCCGATACGGTTGATGTGATGCTAGGGTTATGTTTATCTGTCACTGTAAAGCTGATCGTTCTGGTTTTGAAATTCAAAACCGCCCTCACGTTGTAATCTTTCTTTGCTCCCTTTAGGCCCTTACCTACATTTGCAGTATCCGAATAAGTTCCGCCAGCTCCGCCGCCGCCGTGGATATAATTATAATTTCCATTGACGTCGCCTTTTTTTGTTGGCATTGCCGTTGAGCCATTATACATGTAATAAGTCATTTCATAATCGGTGCCGGATACTGCAGGGAATGCGGCTAATGCCAGATAAGTATTCCCGTTTGCATCCTCAATGGAAACATTTGCGCCTCTTGAACGGTTATCTGGTGTGAAAGAACCAACATTCCAGTCAAAATCGACAACAATCTGATCGCCGCTTACCGGAGTAAACGCTCTACGATTAAGCGTAGGAGGATTCTCCCCTCCTCGCTGGCTTTTTACAGCAGCTTGCATTTTTTGATCGCCGGCTGCATCGACAACTTCATAAGTAAACGTGTTGCTATCTGTAAATCCACCTTTGGAGCCTACTTCGTAGTTTTCCCAATCTTCACTGATATGGGGTACATATACGGTAGCGCTTTCAGTAAAGCCACCATCTAAAGATTCGGCTGTAATCACTGCCACGCCTGGCTTATGTGTTGTAACAAATCCATTTGCATCCACGGATGCGATCGCTTCATTGTTGGAAGACCAGAATACATCTGTATTAGTGGCTTCCTCAGGTGCAAATCTGGCTTCCAGCTTATTTATAGGCTGCCTGTCTCCCTTTGCACTTGAATCTGGCGAGAAATAATTGGATTTTATCCATAATTCATTTGCGGACAGCTCCATACCAGTTGCAGTAATGGATTGATTGACTACAGTTACGACACACTCTGCGGTCACATGGCTTCCGTCAGTCGAAGTAACCATAACCGTACCTGTGCCAGCCTGCAGCCCCGTCACTGTACCATTTTGATCTACGGAAATAATGCCTTCATCCCCTGGCTTCACACTCCATACAACCTCTTTGTTCACAGCGTTATCTGGCAATGACATATGAACAAGTGTTTTGCTGTCTCCCGCAAGAAGCCCTATTTTGCTGTTCGAAAGCAGCAGTTGTTCAACTAATACGTCAGTTACAGTAAGCGCAATAGTGTCCGTTATTGCAGGGTTTGAATCAGAAACAATTTTAATGGTTGCTTCGCCAGGATTAATGGCAGTCACCCAGCCTTTCGAATCCACTTTAGCGATATTTTCGTCATCACTGCTCCAATATACCTTGTAAAATGATGCGTCATTGGGTGTTATTGAGGCAGTCAGCTGCAAGCTCTTGCCTGCACGAATAGAACGATCTCCTTGATTAATGGATATATCTGTAACATCTGTTTGAGTTACAGCCACATTGAAGTTCACAGCAGCTGTTCCGTCATCTGCTGCAGCAGTGATACTTACAGTTCCGGCTCTAGCTGGATTAAGCTGTACAATAGGTTCATAATTTGAGGTAGAGAGCTTATCAGCAAGCGTGCGCATGATCCTGTCATCGGTTTCCCAGGTGTCTCCATACCATCTTGCAATTTCAGGTTCCGATACCTTATATTCAACTGCCTTGTTCGACGGATTACCGGAAAGTACGGTTTTAAATTTTATCTTATCGAATGGTTTTGCATTTATTGTACTTCCTGGTGATATAGTTCCTGTATCCACACTGCTTCTGCCTCTTATTACTTCGTAAGTTATACTAATTCCGGTCGCCTTGTCTGATTCATGAACGGTTACAGTCACTGACTTCGAGATGCTTCCTATTGTTGCTGTTATTAAGGCTGTTCCTGCCGATCTGCCTGCAACAAAACCATAATCAGATACTTCAGCCACATCGGGATTATCTGAAGTGTAATGAATCTTATAATCATTAAGCAATTTATCCACCGGCGCGATAGTTGGCTGCAAGCGACCGACCTCACCAGCTTGCAGCGACAAATTGTCGTTCTGAAAGGATAGGTCGGTCGGTCCCCCTATATCATAATTTGTTCCGTTAAACCGTAACGGATTATATACGGTATCCGACGCTTTTTTGGTATGTCCCCTATGCAGGAAAGCAAACATACTATCCATCATATCGCCGGCTTTGCCGTTGTAAGAGCTGCCCATCTCCTTTATGCTTTCTGTTCCATTGTTAAACAATATGCGTTTGCTGCCTCCAGCAGTTTCTCCAGCTTTGTGGCCAGCTCCATAAATGGATATCGGCTCCGCATTCCAATAGTAAAACCCTCTTGTTGTGCCATATGGATTTGGTATATCAAGCGGAGCCTGTATATAATCCAGCAAAAAATTGTATTGTCCATTTGGAGTAGCATTGTAATATTGTGTCAATGCCATAGTGCTCTCGGTGTCACTAATAGGGGATTCCCGCGTAAATGTAAATCCTGTTTCCACATTAATATAGTCATAATATTTTGTCGCATTATTTTGCATCGCAGCGTTCATCATAACAAATTGGCCAGTCGTTTCACGTCCCCCATAGAGTGAAAATGCCATTCCGTCAAATTCAGCTCCGCGAGTGGCATTCGCCTGGAAAAAACTTGAGATTTGCGCAGCATTGTAACCCGTATTTGTGTGTATGGTGTTGATTGCACCAGGATAGATTTCTTTTGCCGCACGTGTAGAAGCGGTTACTATGGCAGCGTGTTGATTATATTGTGAACCTGACGCTACAGGAAATAATAAGCCGCCATCTTGCTCATTTCCATGCTTCACAGAAATAATATGAACCCCTTCAGTCTTCATTTCGGTAAGAGTATCGTGTACATAGTTATAAACTGCCGTTTCAAGCATCTGAATATCGGGGTTTGACAGCTTACCATCGTAATCTTTTTCAATCCATTCATACGGCATATGCGCCTTGGCGGCACTAATCCATGTATCGCTATAGTGGAAACTAGGCGTATAGGTCATATGTAATTCGGTAGCGCGTTTGCCAAATGCAACACTATGTTTCTTACCGAAGTATCCGGTTACGACTTGCCGGCCGGTAACAGCTTCTCCATTATAACCTAAGGTTTGACTGGATAGTGGCGTTAACGTATTCCAGTCATAAACCGGATTTCCTGCCTTGACCCATATCGTAGTCAGTATCGAATTAACACCATGGTTTGACAGTATTCGCAATGCATCCTGCTGCACGCCATTGGCAAAGTACTTCCCTCCAGCATCCTCAATAATTTGAAGATAGGACATGTCCGCGCCTTTGATGTAATCATTGGATATTTCAAATACGTTAACATTGTCAACGTAAGCAAATTGGTTGCCATTTGAATTCCAATCATCTGCTGGATGAGTATTGTCCGTTTCTTCATAGTTAGGTCTTTGCCATCCGTTTGGATAGGGGTTGTTATCCAGTTTATTTTCATACACGGTTACAGAATCGATATAGTTTTGATCAAATATCGTGTTCGCATATAACTCAGCCTCTGTCTGATTCGCGCCAGTATGAAACGCGATTGTGACCAGTGCGTACCCCTCGGTACTGGCAGGAGCCTGACGCAGAACTACGCCATCCGTTCCTCTGACGCCAAGATTAACACGGTTGCCTAACGATTCCCTTTCTACAAGAACGCCAAACACGGATGTTTCGCTTAAATTGTACTGTTTGGTTGATTTGAACGCGTCTTCCTCATCCACTTTCATCCGAACAGTCGCCACATAATCCGTATCCGGCTTAACCGATACGATTTGACTGACTTCAGACTGATCCGCCAGCTTGACTGCGTTCACGCCTGTGTCGGCATTGCTTGTGTCTATCGTAACTTCGCCTTTCGTCCCCCACTGCTGAAGACCTTCTTCAAAATCCCAGTTATAAACCGGATTGTTATCGTTGGAGTCAAGGGTTATTACAACTTCGTCAACCTGTAGGCCACTTGAGGTTCCCGCATTTACATTTACGGTCATTTGCCCGTTGTAGATCAGCACATTTCTGTGAGATATTTCGCGCCAGGTACTTGAGTCAAGTAATGTATCAATTTTTAGCACCGAGTCAGGGCCACCTGTATCATTAATTGCTAAATTGGCGGTGTTACTGCTTGTAGCACCTTTTACCCACATACTTACGGTATAGCTGCCCTGGGGAATCCCCGTGATTGTCTTGCTTAAAGAAGAACCAGCTCTCATTAGTACATAGTTCCCGCTCTTTCCGCTATCAGCTTGAATCGTGACATTCCCATTTACCTGCCATCCATCAAGATTAGATTCAAAGCCTAAGTTTGCACCTCCTAATTCATCTACTTGCGCATATACAGTCGAAACCGGACTCGTAAAAACAATTGAAAATAATATCAATACTGAAAGCAAGCATGGCAGCATTTTTTTTAACATTAACAATCCTCCTAATTTGAAATAGCACTGCATACCTTTGAACCCGGTCAATCAAGAATAAAGCGTTTTCAAATAACCGCTGTTAACCGCTTACATTCCGAGTATAGTTTGTAGTCAACTTCTTACGATATAAAAAATCTTTTAGATTGTAGTACTTTCTCAGGGTCTTTATTCATTTACTGAACCGGTAAATATTCCTTTTACGAATTATTTCTACAGTAAGAGATGTACAACCATTACTAGTATCTTGGAGATGGAAATAGCCTTATGCGAGGAGTCTTAAATCTCGCAAAATGTCGAGCAGTGGTTCCTTTTTGAATGGCGTGCTCCTAAACATAAAGCAACATCTGACACCTGTGTTCATATCTTATACGACGTACAACATCACCAAGCGTGAGTGTCAGCAACGTGATTTCATGTGATTGCTGCCGTTAAGGCTAATCGAAGAATCTGCCCTTTCACTTCCTGCGCGCGGGCGACCTCCTATGGTAGCCGCTTCAGTCCGATTAAATCCTCAGAAGCCTTGTCCTGTCTGCGTTTTCTCTAATTGCATTCGGATTTAATTGGTTGAAGTATGACAGCGGTGGATAGAGTTTGTCCCAATTCGACACCGGAATAAAGTATAGGCAAACCAATTGGTATCCGAATAACATGACGACTTCGCAATTTTCGCTTCATCTGGCTTCCATGCTTTTTCTGAATTGCAAAAGGGTTAATCCGCAACAACTCTGAATGCTTATCATTTCCTGCTCCAGCAAAAAATCATCTCCAAAAGTTATCGCTATAACTTAATAAAGAGGGAGCATCGCTCCCCCCGACTAGTCTAATCGAACGGCGTTGACAAGAATCCGTTTCCGATTCGATAACCGTTGTTTTCCACGGCTTGTACCAACCTGTTTTTCTTGGACGAGCCATTTCCCATTGTCTTCCCCAAAGTGATTGAGATCGCACAATAAAGTAAGGAACATTTGACAGCAAAAAAACCCTGCTACGCAAGGGTTTTCGTCATTTCAAGTTTGGTGGGGCCTAGGGGGATCGAACCCCTGACCTCATCGCTGCCAGCGATGAGGTCCATTTCCATTACACATTGTCAACGCTTCGCCTTATAAAACTCATGATACAGCTTCATGAGTGCCCGCTTCTCAATCCGGCTCACATAACTCCGCGAGATCCCTAATTCCTTCGCAATCTCCCGCTGCGTCCGCTCATCCCCACCATGCTCTAAACCAAAGCGGCCAATAACAACTTCCTTCTCGCGGTCATCGAGTATATCTAAATTCTTATATATCTTCGATTTCTCAATTTTCAACTGCACCTTATCCACGATATCATCAGCCTCAGTACCGAGGATATCGATCAACGTAATTTCATTGCCTTCCTTGTCCGTGCCAATCGGATCATGCAAAGAAACGTCCTTGCGCGTCTTCTTCAAAGACCGCAGATGCATAAGTATTTCATTCTCGATACAACGAGCCGCGAACGTCGCGAGCTTCGTACCTTTCCCGGTCTGAAAGCTCTCGATCGCTTTGATCAATCCGATCGTACCGATCGAGATCAAATCTTCGAGATCCTCACCTGTATTGTCGAATTTTTTCACTATGTGAGCGACTAAGCGGAGATTATGCTCAATGAGCAGGTTACGGGAACGCTGATTGCCTTCGGCCATCAGTTGAAGATGCTTGGTTTCTTCCTCTTCTTGAAGCGGTTGAGGAAAAGCATTATTTTTGACATAAGAGACAAGAAGTGAAAGCTGTTTAATAAAAAGCGCAATCGCTGAGAACAGTCCAGGCATTTACCGTACACCCCCACGTTGTATTTGCTTAGATGAAACCTCAATTGAAGCTTTATCTAAGCAAACTGAAGTCTGTTCTTTATTGTATGTGGGTAATAGCCTAGAAGTGCATGTACGCTTGAATCAAGACAGAATTCACAGGGTTTTGATAATGTTCGGCTTATAGTCAATGTTATTCCATTCCAGTAAAGCAGCATAGTGCATGGAATCTTCATCATCCGGCAAATCATTAGTAATGATGCGTTTCAGAGTGAAGCCGTTCATCACCTAGAACTAATGTTATATAACTTAACATTAAAATGCTAATATTAAGACAAAAGGGTCAAAATTTGATGATATAATGATTCATCAAAATTTTGATGTTAAGTTTATTGACATGAACAGAAAAGCGATTTATAGTAGCAATATAAGATTTAGCTTAACGGCACAATGACGTGTCAGTTCCGGCGTTGCAGTCTATCCATACAATATTGTAGACGGGTAGGCTTTGTATTTTACAGCGAATATTAATAAAGTCAGTCACGACGGTGTGGCTGCAATGGCAATGAGGCCGATTAACAGAATTCGCATATGTGCGGTTCTGTCAGTCGGCCTCTTTTTGCCTAATGATTGCCGAGAAGTGGAGGGAATACCGGAAATTAAAGAGAGAGGTTGTTAAAAGAATTGATGACAGCACCAGTATCGAATGAACGTGAATGATCCCGGCCAAAGCTATGATTTAGCCGGAAAGAACATCAAGGTTTATTAATTATAGGGGGAATGAAAAATGGAAGCACAAAGTTTTCGTAAGTCTGGCCACTTTCCAAGTTTGTTGTCATCTTTTCTCTATTTTGATGTAAGCTTTATGATATGGGTATTTTGCGGGGCTTTAGCACTCTTCATTACCAAAGATTTTGGTTTGTCGGATACTCAGAAGGCAACCATGGTAGCCATCCCGATTTTGGGAGGTTCCATTTTCCGTATACCGATGGGGATATTGGCGGACCGTATTGGCGCTAAAAAAGCAGGCCTTATCGGGATGGGGCTTACCACTATTCCTCTTCTCTGGGGTTGGCTCGGCGGAACAAGCCTGGTTCAAGTTCAGTCGATTGGGTTCTTGCTCGGTATCGCGGGTGCAAGCTTTGCTGTATCGCTTTCATTGGCAAGCCGCTGGTATCCTCCACAGTATCAAGGTCTGGCGATGGGAATTGCCGGAGCAGGCAACAGCGGTACTGCGCTAGCTACATTTTTTGGACCTCAGATAGCGACAGCCTACGGATGGCACAGTGTTTTTGGATTGGCACTTATACCTTTGATCGCAATCATGATTATTTATGCAATTTTAGCCAAGGATGCTCCGAATGCTCCTGCGCCTAAAACTTTAAAGGATTACCTCAGTGTATTTAAATATGCGGATACATGGTGGTTCTCCCTATTCTACTCGGTAACATTCGGCGGTTTTGTCGGGTTTGCCAGCTACTTCAGCATTTTCTTCTATGATGTGTATGGCGATGGCGTAAACCCAGGCGGCTTAACCAAAATACAAGTAGGTTACTTGGTTACCCTTACAGTCATAGCGGGAAGCTTCTTTAGACCCGTTGGCGGTTGGATTGCGGACAAAGTTGGCGGAATGCGTTTCTTGACCATATTGTTTAGCATAGTTACAATATGCGCGTTTGCGATTGCAACAATGCCTGGTTCATTCCTTCTTATGCTTCTTTATACAAGTGTTATGATGGCTTGCTTGGGTATGGGGAACGGATCGGTGTTCCAGATTGTTCCGCAGCGTTTCTCCAAGGAAATCGGAGTTGTTACCGGGATCGTCGGAGCTGCAGGCGGTTTAGGAGGATTTTTGCTTCCTAAATATATTCTTGGTCCATTAAAAGAATCGACAGGCACTCACGTTACCGGCTTCCTTGTTATCGGATCGATCGTATTAGTTATGACGCTTGTTTTCTTCGCAGTTTCGCGCTCTTGGAGAAAGTCTTGGGCTTCAACGGAATCAGGGGTTAATTTCTAAGCATTCCAGAACTGCCTATCACACAAAGAATGTAATCAATGCCATAATAGGGATAGAAAGGGACAGTCCGAATTTATTCGGCTGTCTTTCTTTCGTTTAATATCCAGAGATAGTTGGCATTTTTCTATAGCAGGATTATGCACCAATACATCGAGAGCCGCCTTTGCGACATGTTCTACTGATCGTGAATTTAGGTTTCGGCTTGCTGCCATAGCTGACCAGCAGCCTTTTGAGCTTCGGCGAAGCCGTAAATCCCAACGGTCTAAGCACAACTACTCAAATCATTCATTCACAAGGATATCTGCAGTTTTCTTCATGTCCCGCCCAGCTTAGCGCCTTGCAGCAGTTGACGGCGTGTCCATTCATTGGCGACGATCGCATCGCCGTCCAAGGACAGCTGCTCGTATAGCCGTCTCCTCAGCACAGCGAGCAGTTCTGCATGATCAGCCTTCCCGCTCAAGTTCGTCAGTTCGCCAGGGTCGCCGGCCATGTCGTACAGCTCGTCGACGTCCGATAAATTCCAGATGTATTTCCAGTCTGCTGTGCGGATCATCCGAAGCGTGTACAACCCGAACTGCTGGCCGTTATAGGTCGATACGACGGCGTCCCGCCAATCGGCCGGCTCCTCCCCAGCCAGCAGCGGCCCAAGTGAGCGGCCTTGCAGATCCCCAGGATCACGCGATTGCAAATCGAGAAGCTCCAGAATCGTCGGCGGCAAATCCAGAAAATTGTAGACGAACTTATCGCATCCCCAGCCTGGTACTGCCTCCCCGCCGCCCGGCATCCGAACGATGAGCGGCACCCGTACAACATCGTCGTACATGATGTAGTGCTTATCCATCATGCCATGGGAACCGCACATGTCACCGTGGTCTGCGGTAAAGATCACAATGGTGTCGTCCGCCATGCCTAGCCGCTCCAGCGTCCCCATCACCCGCCCGATCGCATCGTCGAGCTGACTGATAATGGCGTAATAACGGGCAACGATCGGCGCCCAATCCTGCCAGCCGTAACCGGCGACGCCCCAGCTCTGCAGCTGTTGGCGCTGAATGTACGGCTTGCCGGCAAATGTCTCGCGGAAGCCTGCCCATTCTGGAATATCCGCGGCATCGTACATCCCTGCGAAGGGAACCGACGGTCGGCAGGGCAAGTGGGGTTCGCTGAAGTGCAGCGCCAGATGCCAGGGCCGTCCGTCATCACGCAGCCGCTCCAGTGTCTCGCCCGCACGCGCGGCAAACCAATGCGTCTCCGTGTCCTCCTGCGGCAGCGGGCTCTCTTCCCCGAAGAATCCGTTCTCGTAACGGACGTCCGGATGCTTCTGCGAGACGAAGTCACGATATTCTGCTTCACTGACGTACGACTCGTAACCATAAGCCGTAGGGCCGTGCATCGGATTAACACCCCATTTGCCCAAATATGCCATCGCATAGCCACTTTCCGCTAGCGCTCTCGTCCACGTATAGGATTCCGGCGGCAGTGCCGCCACAGGCAGGGCACCGCTATAATTCCATAGGGCGCCGAATGTCTCCGGCCTCCTCCCACGCAGAAGAGACTGCCTAGCCGGCGAACACACCGGCAGCACGGAGTAGGCGTGGGAGAAGGAGACTCCCTGCTCAGATAGTCGGTCCAGGTGCGGTGTGCGAACCGGATATTTGCCGCTGAAGCCTACGCAATCCTCTCGTAATTGGTCGGCCGTTATTATCAGTAAGTTAGGCCTCCGTTCTCTCATCGAGTCTGGCATGCGTTATCGGCTCCTTTCCTTCCCACTGATCTTGTGAGCCGGTCCTGTATTCGCGCGGCGAGCAGCCGGCATAGCGGACAAACAGTCGGCTGAAGAACGATGGATCGTCGTAGCCGACCATGGTCGCGACGTAGATGACCTTCTCGTCGGACTCCAACAGCATCCGTTTCGCCCGCTCGATGCGAATTTCGTGCAGCAGATCGAATACGCTCTTGCCAAACTCCTCGCGCACCAGCCGGTTCAGCTGCCGGGTGCTGACATTGAACAGGCCGGACAGCGCCTGAAGCGTAATTTTTTTGTCGAAATGACGTTCGAGATAGCCGGAAATCCGTCTGGCCATCATCACTCTTTCCGATTGGCGGGGGGATCTATGGATACGATGACTTTGCATATAGGCGTAATAGCGGGACAGCAGCACAAGCAGCTCCACCATCTGCAGGCGGATCAACGTCGTGTGGCCAGATCCGCGACTGCTGAACTCGCGGATCATGCTCTCCAGCAGCGCCAGCACGGACGACGCCTCCTGGCCGTTCAGATTCAGGTAATGGTTGAAGCGGACATCCTGCTTCAGGAAGGGATGCACGTAGAAGTAGTCCATCGATGCTGTTATTTCCAGCTCCTGAAGCAGCGCATCGGGAATAAAGGACGGCATGAACAAGCAATTGATGATTTCCATATGCCCACCAGGCTTTACGGAATAGGCATGTGTCTCGCCGGGATTGATAATAAACACGTCGCCCGCATGAATGTTGTAATGGTTGCCTTGGAAGATATGGACGCCTTGCCCTTGCACCACGTAGACGAGCTCAATGAACTCGTGACCGTGTTCGGCAATGGAAGTTTGCACCGTCCGAGTGATCCAGAACGGAAATTCATCCTTCATGTAAGTATTGCTTCCCAGAATTCGTTCCATCCTTCATCCCCTCGCCTCATTATCGGAACAAGATCCGATGATCGGTTAATGCCGCCCCTCAGCCGCCTGATCGAATCGCTCACGGCATGGATCCTGAAACCATTCGTCCCACGTCATCCCGGATGCCGCCAGAATCTGCTCAATGCGCCTGCGGAACGGAAGTCCCTCCTCGCGGAGCTGCCGGTCCTTCGGATCCTCACGGCCGTTCAGCTTCGCCTCCACCCAGCTTTCCAGCTGCCGTTCCAGCTGGTCGGCGAGCTCCGGCTCCCGCTCAGCGAGATTCACCGTCTCTTCTGGATCGGCATCCAAATCATATAACTCTCTTGGCGGTCTAGTAAAAGGCCCCGCGTCGTACGTGCGGATAAATTTGTAGCGGTTCGTCCGTACGCCGCGCGCTGCCTGCCATGCGCATTCACTCAGGTAAACAGCTTCGTGCGTACCGTCCATTTCGCTGAGTATAGTTGGCCATAAACTTCGGCCGTCCATTGCGGGCGGGTCTGCAACCTTCGCAAGGTCGACGCCGTCTGGCTTTTCACTGCGTATCGCTTCCAGCACTGTCGGCATAATGTCCACCTGCTGCACAAGTCCCTGCACCCTGCGTCCCTCTGGAATACGACCCGGCCACCGCATAATAATCGGCACATGGACGGTCGGCTCGTACAAGCCGCAATGATCCCAGTAGATGTCGTGCTCCGTCAAACTTTCACCATGATCGCCAAACAGGATCAGCAGCGTATCCTCTTTAATACCCAACTTCTCCAACTGAGCATCGAGTTCCTTCAGACGATCATCAAGATAACGGATTTCTGCGTCGTATAGCGCGTCGTAGTAGGCGCTGTCGGTGACCGGACCGACAAGATCGTAATGGTGATGCTTAAAGAAAGGGTAGGCGGGATGGTTGTACGCCCGTTCCATGCTTCGGTTGTCCGGATCATACGGATCCCGCCCCGCTTCATAAAAGTCCGGAATATACGATTCCGGCGGCAAATAAGGCGTATGAGCGTCCCAATAATGAAGGAACAAAAAGAATGATTCGTCCTTGTGCTCCGCCAGCCACGGCAATGCCAGATCATTGACGGTCCGGCCGTCGATCCAGCGATTGCCGCCAACGCTGTTCGTATAGTAGCGGTAGCCGCGCGCAAACCATTCCTTAAGCTGGTACAGATTGTCCACCGCCGACGTCGTGAAGCCTGCGCCGCGCAGCAGGTTAGGCAGCCATGGGATCGATTTGGGCAGATGCGTCAGCTCTGAGCCGTGGGAGACGATCCCTGTCGTAAGCCCGACTTTGCCGGTAAAAATGCCGGTATGCGCCACTTCGGTTGGAATGTCGGCGGCATAAGCGCGTTCGAACAGCACACCTTGCTCGGCGATCCGGTCCAGATATGGGCTCGTCGGCTTCGAATAGCCGTACCCGCTCAACCTTGAGGCGCGAAGCGTATCCAGCGATATCAGTATGATCTTCATTGTATGCCGTCTCCTTCGGGATGTCCGGTGATCCGGTTATCAATCGCCACTCGGGTTATGCTCTTTGCGCTGCGTGCATGAACCGTAAATTGGCATGCAGCCAGCCGATCACGGCCTCGCTGTTATCCTGCAGCGAGGCCGAAGCCGTGTCGATCACGATGTCAGGGGACTGCGGTACCTCGAACGGATCGGAAACACCGGTAAAATGACGCAAGTCACCGTTTCTCGCCTTGGCATACAAGCCCTTCACGTCACGCCGCTCGCACTCGCCGATTGGGCACTGCACGTATATTTCCACGAATCCTGGCAGCTCCGACCGGGCGTAGTCCCGCATTTCCTGGTAGGGGGTAATAGCGGAGACGAGCACATCCACGCTGTTGCGAGAGAGAAGCTTAGCTAGGTACACGATCCGTTTGATATTCTCAATCCGTTCCTCACGGGAGAAGCCTAGCCCTTTGCAGATCGTCTCTCTAAGCTCGTCGCCGTCCAGCAGCTCCACGTTCCGTCCTTGCTGCAGCAGCTCCGCCGCAACATGCCGGGCCGTCGTCGTCTTGCCCGCTCCCGACAATCCCATGAACCATATAACCGAACCGTGTTGTCTGTCCATGTTGATCGTCTCCTCTCGCAGAGTTTTCGCTTATCCGTTCGCGGGTACGTCAACGGGCATACCGCCGGACTGATGCGAACGAATAGCGGCTTCGATTACTTCCTGTGCGGCAAGAGCATCCGCTCCGGATGCCTCGATTGCCTCCGGCGCATCGCCTGCCTTGATCTGCCCGATGAAACGATTGATTCGATGTGTAAACGTATCATTGAAGCCCTGCATCCCGCCAAACAGCGAATTGCGGACTACGGTCAACTCGTCGGATTGATGCGGATAATACGTCAAACTTTCATACACGTTGTCGATAACGAATCTGCCTTCGTTGCCTGCCACCTCGCAATATTCGATCGGATGGCGCATCGACATGTCGTAGCTGCCGGTCAAGTGGCCGACCGCCCCGGATGTAAACTCCAGATTGACAGATGCGGTCGACCAGCTCTGACGGCCCGGCGCCTTGGTCATGAACGCCTGCACCCGCTTTACATCACCGGCAAAATACCGCATGACATCGATGGAGTGGGGATGCAGAGCACGCATGTGCAGCCACTCCGTATCCTCTTGCGGATTCTGAATGGTTAGCCGCATATTGAGAAAAAGAAGGGAACCCAGCTTGCCCGCTTCCATCATTTCTTTCGCCTTGTAAGCAGCCGGCGTAAAGCGGTGATTTAAATTACAGGCGAGCCGGACGCCCCGTTCCCGGGCGGTTGCGACAAGCGTCCTTGCTTCCTCAATCCGGTTTGAGATCGGCTTCTCCACAAGGACGTCCTTGCCGGCGATGATCGCGATCATCGCTGGCTCGAAATGATGGCTGCCCTTCTCCACACCCGCTGTTGCAACCGCCACTACATCGATCTGCTCTTTAGCTAGCAGTTCTCTCAGGTCGGTATAGGCGGGAACGCCATGTTCAAGACCTGCCGCCTCTGCGCGTTCCGGCATCAGATCGCAGACAGCCGCAAGCTCCGTGTCCGGGTGCTGCCGGTAGGCGCGACAGTGGATTTTCCCGATATTGTTGACCCCGACGACCGCAACCCGAATCATTTGGATGCCGCCTCCTCCTTGGTTTGGAGGGAGCGTGCACTGATAATGTTGCCGATATGCAGCGACTCGTATGCCTGCTCGGACGAGGTGAACGCCACTCCCTTGCCATGCCAGTTCAGATTCGTATAGATAGGATTGGTACGGCCCGTTTGCTCTTCACGTCTCGCAATATGTTCTTCCATCCGCTTCGTCAGCAGCGCGACGACCTCTGGCTCCTGCTCCGACACATTGTTGTTCTCCTCGGGATCTTGGATCAGATTGTACAGCTCTACCTCCGGCTTGAAGTGGAAGTCTGGTTCAAGCGCGCAGATCAGCTTCCATTCCGGTGTCCGCCAGCCGTGCTTGCGCATCCACGTGCATTCTGTAAGATACAGCTCACTGATCCTCCCCGCATCTTCGCTCGCAGCCGGCTCTATCAGGCTGCGTCCGTCGAAGGAAATACCGCTGTCAATGCCAATCAGGTCCAGCAGCGTCGGCATAATATCCGAGATTACCGACACATCCTGGGTCCGTGTTCCCGCAGGGATGCGTCCGGGGAACTTGATGATGAGCGGCACGACAAGCGTACAGTCATACAGACCGTGATGATCAAAATAACAATCATGCTCATACAGCGTCTCGCCGTGATCCGACGTGATAACGACAAGCGTATCTTCCTCCAAACCGAGCGCGGTCAGCTTCTCGAAGATGCTTTGGATACAAGCGTCCATATAAGCGATTGCGCCATCATATTGCGCACTGACATATGCTTCATCAGTGACGCCTTCCGGAATCCACGACTTCAGAAAGTCGGCAAACGGCTTGAAATCGTAAACCGGCGCCATTGAATCGTTGGCAGGGTCCTTCTCGTCCTTGCCGTAGAACATCCGCTCGAACGGTGCAGGCGGCAAATACGGCGAATGCGGATCCATATGCCGCATGAACAGAAGGAACGGCTTATCGTCTGCCGCAAGCCGCTCCAGCTCCGGAATTGCGACGTCGTTCAGGTTTTGCGCCTTAGACGTGCGTCCCGACTCGTCGGGAACCCAAGATTCATAATCGAGATACGTTTGGAAACCGCGCGATGACGGATTGCCCGTGAAGCCGACGCACGAAGTATTATAGCCGTTCTCAGCGAGAACCTCCGGCAGTGTTCTGACGTGACCGCCGAGCGGTCCTTCATGGCGCAGCGCCACAACGTCGGTGCCGAAAACGTCCATGCCTGTCAGCATCGATGCGTAAGCCGGCGTTGTCGGAATGCCCGGGCTGAAATGCTTCTCGTACAGAACGCCCTGAGCTGCAATTTTATCAAGATGCGGAGTAGTCAGCCTTGAATAGCCGTACGCACTCATATGATCCCGACGAAGGCTATCTATGCCGAACAGCAGGATATTCGGTTTTTTACTGGCCATATTGAAATCCTCCTTTTGGATGAAAACAATGCTTTTATCGCGCGTTCAGCTGTTTAAGGACGGCATTTAGGTAGCCGTACGACTCTGCAGCTACGATGGATACTTGCGCAAGCGTATGCTCCGGTGCAGAGCCGATGACCTCAACGACGACCGGTCCTTCGTAACCACCGTCCACCATTGCCTTGCAGTAGCCGTACAGATCAATGTCGCCGCGTCCGCACGCTTGCAGGGCTATCGGTCCCGGTCCCTGTTCGCGTCCCTTGCAATCACGGATATGAACATGCTTCACGTGATTAAGTACGGCGGGCAGCGCCTTCTCCGCATTTTCGCCGGCACGGTGGATATGGCTCGGGTCCATGTCGATGCCGAATGCCGGGGAAACGATGGCCTCCATCGCCCGCAGTGTGGTAGGCGTATTATGGATTGCGTTGCCAACATGTGCCTTCACGCAGAGCGTGATGCCGAACGAAGCGGCCCTCTCCGCCATCCGCGCAAGCATCTCGATCGACGCCTGCAGGTCTTCTTCGACTCCAAGCTTTCCGCCAGGACCAACGTTGACGATCGGAATACCAATTTCAGCGGCAGCTTCGAACGCCGGCAGCAGCCGTTCCTCTTTGAGCGACGCAACCTCAGTCGATAGAAACGTCAATCCGTTCTCCTGCACAATCGCCTGAAGCTCGCTCTTCTGTTCCTTCCAGCGGCTGAGATCCAGATGCTCGCACATTCCCTGAATCGCGGCAATCTCTACACCGTCGTAGCCACAAGCGGCGATATGCTTAGCCGCTACGGCAAAATCGAACTCTTTGAACAGCACGGAATTGACACCTAATTTTATCATGTAAGAATCCTCCTGAATGATAGATTAATTACTAAAATTATTTCAGATAAAACGGATCGCCGTGCAGCGGCGGCAGCGGCTGCGGCCGAACGACTTCACCGCCCCGTTCATACGACTCCTGCACCGCGTGCACATACTCCAGTACGGCAAGCGCATCTCGTCCGCTGGCGCGCAGCGCATCCGGAGATACCTTACCGTTAACATCCTCCAGAAACGCGTGCAGCCGATTGTTGAACGTCCTGTTGAAATCATTTGTACCGAAATCCGTCACTTCAGGCTCAGGCTGAACGCTGATAGCCGGGATGCCTTTGTTCGCTTTCCAGAACGACACTTTCTCGACGCAGTTCTCAATTGTGAATGTCCCCTTCGAGCCCGCGACCTCCAGACTCCACCATCCGCCTAGTCCATAGACCGCATCGCCGCGCTGACTCAATAGATAGCCGACGCCGCCGTTTGCGAACTTCATATGGATGCTGTTGATGGATACCATAACGTCGCCTGCGCTGCGCCGGAAACCAGGCCGATCGGAGAACGTCTGGATATGCGTGATATCTCCGCAGAAATGGCGCATGACACTGAACGGGTGGGTCAGGAACGCCCTCATGTGAAAGTAAGGGTGGCCTTTGATTTTGTCCGAGCTGGCAAGGGCGTAGTTAAGCTCTCCGCCGTTGAAGCCCATTTTGGCTAAACAGTAGATCAGTTCGCCCACCTCGCCGCTATCCATATATTGCTTCGCCTTCTCAGCCGGCGGCGTGAAGTAATGGTTCAGGTTGCAGCCCAGGTACACATTCTGCTTCTCAGCAAAAGCTACCATCTGACGACCTTCGCGCACATCGTTGCACAGCGGCTTCTCCACCAGCACGTGCTTTCCGTAAGACATTGCTTCCATCGCCGGTTCAAAATGCCAGCTGCCGTTGTCGATGCCGCCCGTCGTCACATCGACGACCTGGAGGTCGGGCTCATTCTCGATCATATCCTTCAAAGTATAGTACGCCTTTACACCATGCTTCTCCGCAGCCGCGTCGGCGCGCTCCCGGATGACGTCGCATACCGCAACGACATCAGCCAATTCATCCTCCTTATAGCAATTCGCATGGTTGTTGCCGATGCCGTTCATGCCTACGATTCCGATTTTGACCGCCATGTTCAACGTCCTTTCGTCCTCTGAATTGGATAATGATTTTCCTAGACAAGATTAATAGCCGAATCGTCAAGCCGTCATAGTTGTAAACGCTTTATGTTTATATCATACTGTCTCTTTCTGTCCGAATCATGGCGGTTCGGGACAAAAACCTTTCCGATCGGGACCGCTTTCATAAAAGGAATGGCCCGATATAAGTTACACGTATGACAGCCGGCATACTTTGGTCGACCGCAGTCCTCGCGATGTGCCATTTGTACCGACCGGCTCACCGGAATCATCCTTCATCGAATTAAAAAACCACAATCTGAAAGACTGCGGCTCTATGACTTACCTGGGTAAGAGGGTCGGCTGGAGACAATGTACGGGTAAACTTAATAAAATGGCTCTTCTTCCTCGCGCAGTCCAGACTCGATTATCCCTTAACGGCGCCTGCCGTCATCCCGGCTACAATTTTCTTGTTGAAGAAAATGAACAGAATGAGCATCGGGATAGAGATCAGAACGATATCGGCGAACAGCAGATTCCACGATGTCGTGAACCGGCTCATAAAGTTGTACAGCGTCAGCTGCACCGTCGCGTTGTCGGAGCCCGGGAAGAAGTAAAGCGGATTGACAAAGTCATTGAATACGTTTATCGATTCAAGCACAATGATGGTTGAAGTGACGGGCTTAAGCAGAGGAAATATTATACTGAAAAACAACCGCCCGCCGCCAGCGCCATCGATCAGCGCGCTCTCATCGATTTCGCGCGGCAGCGTTGCCACAAACGCTTTGTACAAAATCGCCGCGAACGGAAAATGAAGCGCAACTTCCACGAAGGTGATGCCGGCCAGCGTCTTGAACAGGCCGATTGAATCGAGCACCCAGATCGTAGGCACAATAGCGGGCGGGATCATCAAACCGGCCAAAACAAGAAAGTTTAAGAAGGAAGAAAACCGTCCCCCCTCGCGACGATGCAATACAAAGCCGGCCATCGCGCTTACAACGATCAGTACAGCGATCGACAAAACGGTCAGCAGCATGCTGTTGTAGAAGGCGCGGACGAGCATATGATCGGAGGCAGTCAACACATCCCTGTAATTTTCCAAAATATGAAATGATTTCGGCCACGACATATTCATGAGCGCGGATTCGGCCTGATTCTTAAAGGAGTTAATGATGACGAAATAAAATGGAATCCAGAAGATCGCGGTGCTGAGCACCAGCGCGAACACGCCAACGATGGCCCTCTTAGCTCCGTTGCTAATCCCCATGTTTTCGCCGCGGCTCAGCGCCTTGCCCACGCCTTTATCCATAATCCTGCTTATTTCCCTGCTCATAAGTGCACCTCGCTTTTCGTCAGGTACTTATACAAGGGAAACGCCAGCAGTGACACGCCGACGAACAGGATGACGTTGCCCGCAGTCGCCAGGCCGTAGAAGCCCGCCTGATACTGCTTGTATATGATCGAGGCGATCAGGTCAGTCGTGAAACCCGGCCCCCCCTTAGTCATGGCCCAGATCAGATCGAAGGAACGAAGCCCCCCGATAAATGCCAGTATGATGACCGAATTCATCGCCGGTCTGCTTAATGGAACCGTGATGTACCGGAATGCATTCATGCTGCTCCCGCCGTCGATTTTGAGCGCTTCGTAATACTCACCCGGAATAGCCGAAATGCCGGCGATATAGATGACGGTAGCGATGCCGATACCTTTCCATACGTCTACTAGGGCAACTGACAGCAGCGCGATCTTCGTATTGCCGAGCCAATCTGGTCCGTTAATACCAAGCGCAGCCAGACTTGTATTGATCAGCCCTTGCGAAGGATGCATCATAATGGAGAATGCGATCCCGACCGCAATCGTACTGAGCAGTGTCGGGAAGAAAATAACAGAACGCAGATAGTTTTTGAACAGAACGGTAGAGGTGAGGAACGCGCCGAGTAAGAGGCCCAGGATGACCTTGAGACCACAGGTTACAACCGCGTAAATTAATGTGTTCCGGAAGCCGATGCTGAGCGCCGTCTCCGAGAAAAAAGTGACATAGTTATCAAATCCGATGTAATCCCAATCGGTGAGGGTCCAACGCGTCATACTAAAGAACAGCGATAACACGGTTGGCAGCAAATAGAAGACGAAGTAGATCAGAAATGCAGGCACAAGAAACATATACGAGTAGGTCCGAATCGTCAGCTTAGTCATGGCTCTCTCCTTCTTTCCGGAGAAAACGGACCCCGCAGCTCTTGCGCGGAGCCCCGTCTTCAACTAGAATTCCCGCTTACGGCGGACGATCTACCAGCCAGGCAGATTCAACTGCTGCGCCTGTTTCAGAATGTCTTTGTCATAGTCCTCGGCACCCTTCTGCGCGGAAGTGATGCCGCTGCCGACAGCGACGGTGAGGTTTTCCAGGTTCGGGCCTTTGACCGGCGATACGAACTCAAGCGCAGGTGCCGTCCTGCCTTCATCAAAGTATTTCTGCATTTCTTTGACACCTTCGTAAGCATCGTCAGGGAGCTCGATTCCTTTGATGACATTGGGACCGGCCGCCTTGACTTTGGAGGCAAATATCGCTTGGCCTTCCTTAGACACGAAGTATTCCGTGAACTTTTTGGCGGCTTCTACTTTTTTGCTGTTCTTGTTGATATACAGGCCGCTAGGCATCCAAACTGTCAGTCCGTTGACGTCTGCGCTGTCGCTCGGAATCGGGAAAACCCCGATGTCGTTGATCTTGTCTGGGCTATTCTGCATGATGGAATCTAAAGCGCTTGTCAGCATCGGATAGTGCACGCCTGTACCCTCGGCCAGCATCTTCAAGGCAACATCATACGTCGTGGCCAGGAAGTCCTTATTCATGTAACCGGCTTTGAACGGTTCCTCCGTCTTTTCGAAGCTGCGCAGTGCTTGTGGTATCGTCGCGTACTTTGCTTTGTTGTTCGTGTAATCGTCCGCGAAATTCGGAACCTGCGCCTGTAAGTTGTAGTAATCACCGAGGACAAACAGCTGGGACGTCCAGGTATCTTTGTATGACGCGATAACGGCCGTCTTACCCGCGGCCTTAATCTTCTCATTGTTGGCCATGAATTCATCCCATGTTTGCGGAACGGTCAATCCGAGCTCGCCGTACACCTTCTTGTTGTACAAAATCGCACCTGCGGAGCTCGAACCGACGGGCGCACCGTAAACCTTGCCTTCGACCGTTACGACGCTTTTGAAAGAATCAAGCACGTCTGCCATGTACGACTCATTCGTCACATCGAGGAAGTTTTCCACTGGATTAACTGCCTTCAACAGCGAACCCGTGTTATAAACGAGCAGGTCGGACATATCACCCGTTGCTAGGCGCGTCTTGACGAGGTTGTCGCCTTCCGTGCCATCCGGTTTGATGTCGTACTCAATGGTGATATTCAGCTTTTTCTCTGCTTCCGCAGCAACAGCTTTAAGTGCTTCGAGCGTAGTGCCTGTATTGCCGACCATCAGGGTTAACGTCGTTTTCTCTGCAGGTGCGTTGGTGGTGTCGGTGTTTGCGTTCGTTTCACCGCTAGCGCTGCCGTTGTTGTTGTTCGTCGCAGGCGCATTGCTGCCGCTGCCGCAGCCGGCGAGCAGCACCACGATCATAATCACGCTTGTCACGAATGCGAGTGTTCTACCAGTCGTTCGTTTCATCGTTCCGCAGCCTCCCTTTGTTGGCATGAATCGTGCTCCCTTCGGCAGCCGTCCATTGTTGCCCCTCTTCGCATCTCTGATACCGTAAGTTTCAATTAAATGAATACGCTTCCATCAAGTGCGATCTTCCGTTCCAAGGGCCCGGGTTCCCTCGTAGTTTCAGTCTACGGGTTTCTGCTTTTGATGCATACTTGCTCTTTTGCTTTTTTAAGGGGGTAATTTTTCCTTTTTAACAAAAAGCAATGGATCGGGCAGGGAAACCATCCGATTTTCGAAGGTGCATCACCCTCTAATCGTCTAATCGTTTACTACATACGTCTCATTCACTCATTCTTCGTTTTGTGTAGGCGGTCGGCGTTTCGCCCGTTATTCTCTTAAATAGATAGGAGAAATGCTTAGCATCCTCGTATCCGACCAGCTCGCCGACTTCCGAAGGACGCGAAGTGCCGTCAGCGAGCAGCTCCTTCGCTTTGCCGATCCGGTAGCCGATCAAATAGTCGGAGAAGGTATAGCCCGTCTGACTTTTGAACAATCTTGATAAATGCCCAAGACTGACATGATGCTCCGAAGCAAACTGCTGAAGCGAGAGGTCGCCTTGATAGTTGGCGTGGATCCAGTTCATCATGACCGGTACCAGCCCTTTCGGCTTCTGCTCCTTTGATTCGCATTTCCCCGCAATCACGAATACCGCTGCCGCAAGCCATTCCGTGATGGGCTCGTAGTCTATCGCCTCGTTCAGCAGGCTCATATCCTCCGGCAGCCGGGCCACGGATTCTGATTGCAGATTAAACTTCAACGAATAGAACAGATCGCTGGCGAACTGTGTCAGCTGCTTTTGGGTGACCCCTTTGCACTGAAGCCCCTTGACGATACGCGATACCGTGTCTCGCCCTCTGGCAATATCGCCCGCTTTGATCTGCGCTTGCAGCGCGCGCACCTTCACCCAGATTTCGCCGATATCGGGTACAGCCGGCTTCGTATCCGGCGCTGCCCAGGTTGGCACGCCGATCCGTAAATGCTCTTCCAGCTGTTTGCCAAGGCGGACGAAGCTGCGGTTTAGACTCTCTCTCTCTTTCTTCATTCCGAAGCTTACATGGAGTAGAATGCCGCGGGACTCCACATACTGGAAGAGCGATTGAAGCCTTATCTTTATCGACTTCGTACTTGCCTCATCGTCAGCCGGCAGCAGCAGCATTCTGCGTCGGCCGTCGATCGTGACGCAGTGACTATCCGACTCTCCGTTCAAACCACTCCCAAAATGCGCGAGGATGTCCGATGCTTTAAGCCCGGCATCCTTCCAAGTGAGCGGCGATGCCCAGTTCTCCAGAAGCAGCAGCGCCATGAACATTTGCGGCTGCTCGGCTGCCGCTGGCTCCCCGCGCTCCTGCGCGTCCGCGGACAGCAGCCGCTGCAGAAGAGACCACTCGGCACGGTCGCTCCGGCTCCGTGACTCCTCTTCAATACGCGCAAGCATGCGGTCTACCACCCTGTAAAGCGTCTCTTTCCTGACAGGCTTCAGCAAGTAGTCCGTCACGCCGGTTTGCATCCCCCGCTGCGCATAAGCAAAATCGTCATGGACACTGAGAATGATACCCTTGGCGTCCGGATGGCAGCGGCCTAGCTCGGCCAGCAGCTCTACTCCGTCCATGCCTGGCATTGTGATGTCGGTCAGCACGAGATGCGGAACTATGGATTTTGCGGCCTCGAGTGCATCTTCCCCGTTCTCGAACGCAAGCACGCGATGCTGCGGTTCGTATCGCTTGAAGAGGGACTTGAGCTCCGCCAGCGCCCACCGCTCGTCTTCCACCAGGAATAAATTCATAATCCGGCCTCTCCTTTCACCTTGACGAAAAGTTCATATGGGAACGTCAGCCTGACGGTCGTTCCGAGGCCAGGAGCACTTATCAGCTCAGCTCCGTAATTGACGCCGTGGAACAGCTTGATCCGCTGCGCGATATTGGACAAGCCTATACCCAGCCCTTCCTCGTCGTAAGCGTCCGCCGCTTGGATGCTCCCGAGCCTCCTGCGCAGCATGTGGAGGCGTTCCTCTTCGATACCGCATCCATTGTCGGTCACTTCGATAATCAGATCGCCGCCGAGCCGCCTGACTACGATGTCGATTCGTCCGCCGGACTTGACCTTGCCGAGTCCGTGAACGATAGCATTCTCAATCAACGGCTGCACGGTAAGCTTCAGCACCGAAGCATCCTCCAACGGCTCCGGTATGTTCATACTGAACTCGAATCGGCTGCCAAACCGGTGCTGCTGGATATTCATGTAATTCCAGATATGATCCATCTCGTCACGCAGCGGGATAGGGTGTTGTAGATTTTTCATGCTGTATTTGAACAGCTCCGCAAGCGATTCTGCCATCTCGGCAACCTCTTCGATGCCTCGAACCCGGCTGATTGACTTCATAATGTTAAGCGTGTTGTACAGAAAATGCGGGTTGATCTGCGCCTGCAGCGCCGATAGCTGCGCATTCTTCTCCGCCAGCTTAGATGCGTACACTTCGCTGATCAACCGGGTAATACTGTCCAGCATACTGTTGTAAATACGGCTCAGACGACCGATCTCATTGTTGCCGGCCACCTCCATTCGCTGCTTTAAATCCCCCTGCTCGACGCGCGCCATCTTCTTCATCAGATTATGGAGAGGAAGCGTAATCTGATAGGAGAGCGCATAGGAAACGAAAGCAATCAGCCCCATCGCAAACAATCCAACGAGCATGAGAATATAAGCGGAGCGTTTCTGCTTGGACAACAGGAATTCGTTCGGAATCAGAATCAGCGTATTCCATTTCGTGTAGGAGGACTTCGACGTTGTATAGAGATAGCTCTCACCGTTCCATACCACCTCGTTAGATTGACGATTTCCCTTGAAGATCGAAAGATCGATTCCCGGATCCTCGCTGCCCGTCAGCTCATTTCTGTCGTCATAGACAACGCTGCCTTCATCGGTTATGATGAACGCTCTCATGTTCCGTTCAACGTCGTTGATGTCTGAGTTGACGAGCATGTCCTTAATGACATCAACGTTAATATTAATTTTCATATACCCCAGAACATCCCGATAAGGAATGCGGTTGATGTTCCGCACGAAGGATATAACCTGGGCTTCACGATCGCCGCCCGTGCTCTCTGTTGTGACGGGCTGAAGCAGAAATTTGATTCCGGGCATCTCCAGCCGTTTCTCATACCAGCTCTCGTCCAGCAGATTGAAGCTTACCTTTGGTCCTCCCGCCTTCGATACGAAGTAAGCAATATCGTCCGTCGTGAAGATATAGATGCTCTGCAGCTGGGGGCGCGGCTGAAGATGGGTGAACAACCTTTTGTTGATCATCAGTTCGATCTCGTTCTGCGTGACGGGTTCAGGGATTCCGTAATGATCGATCAAGCTTTGCTGAATGATCGGATCGCCAATAATGGAGACGGAGAGCTTCTCCATGTCCTGAATATACAGCTCGAAGGTCCGGCTGAACTGACGGGTAATCGTGTCGGAAAGCGACAAGGTTTGATTTTTGATATCGCTTACATTTTTATAATAGAAAATAATGCATGTCAGCATGACGGTAAACAGCGACACCGCGGAGAACACGATGAACATTTTACTCTTCAACAGGTAGTCGTTCCATCTTTTCATCTCGGATTCTCCTCTGGTGTGAGTCGTAAACGAAATAGCGAATAGCCCCCTTCGGATTTACAATTCTGTCAAGATAATATCATAGCTCAAGCAGCTGAAGAAAGAGACGATTTCCCCAAATCGGCAATCCTAGAATAGGCTCAATTCAATTGTATTACAATACAAAAAAAAACAGGGTGCCTCCGCCGACAATCGGCACAAGCACCCTGCTCCGTATATTCTATGTATCCCTGCTGTCCCTTATTTCTTATCCACCTGAAGCAGCTTAACCGTCTTTGTCGCAAAGGTGTCCTTCAACTTTTCCTCATTAATGACGTTCAGCTTGATCAAGCTGGCGATTTTGGACGAATCGGGCTTCGAAAGCATCCGCCATAGCTCGGGATCCGGCAGCGCCTCAAAAAGCTTATTGTCATCGTATTCTTTACGCTCCTGCACAACAAGCTTGACTTTGTGGCTTCCGATTTCCAGCTCGCTCGCTTCCTTCTCGGTCAAATAAGTCAAAATTTCGTTGCGCAGCTCTGTCAGCTCCTGCTCTATTTCTTTTTGCTTTTGTTTCTGCTGATAATATCTGCGCACAGTCTTGTCCATTAAGATCACGCTCCTCTTCTACATGCATATGAGAAGACGAATCATTTTAGGACACGACGACCGCTGTAAAGCAGCTTAATAAATATCCTTCCTCATAAAAACGGTAAACGAAACGAGCAGCGAACCCAGCATCCACGCTGCAAGCACGGAAAGCGAGAAGCCGAGCGTCATGCCCTCGATCGGGGGAGCCGAGCCGCTGACATAATCCATTAGGCCGAGATTGACCATAAACAAATATTTGGCGGAATCCCATGAGGATACCATGTTGCTTAGGATAGCTCCCGATATCAAGCAGGCCAGCATCGTCCCCATGCCTGCCGCGCTGCTTCGCATCAGAATCGAGAGCATGAAGGACAAGGTGCCGACGACCACGGAAATAAACCAAGCCAGCCCGAATTGCTGAATAATATACTGCCACTGGGATACGAGGCGCACGCCCGATATGTCGAGCTCCCCGCCTTGCGTGGAGAAGCCCGTCAATACCGGTGCCGACCAGCCTTGGTTTCCGAACATCACAGCGGAGACGATGTAAGAGAGGAAACCGAACAGGAAAATAACCACCGAAACCGATAAAATAAGGGCGATGTATTTACTCAGCAATATCTTAAACCGGCTCACCGGACGAGTCAGCAGAAGCTTTATCGTGCCCATACTCCGCTCGGAGGAAACAATGTCTACCGCAATGATCATGACGAGCAAGGGAAGAAACAGCTCCGCGGAGTTTTGTACAAAACCTCTGATAAAGGTGGGAGCGCCCGGCTCAGACGGATTAACATCATTGTCCAAATAATACTCCGACTGTTTGATCTGGATTTGCATCTGCTCGCGCCATTGTCCCGCGCTGCTTAGCCTGTTTTGCATATCTACGATCTGCTGCTGCAGCTCGGTTCGCCAATCCACCGTGCCTAAACGCTCCTTGATCGCCTCCGATTCCTTCGCCTGCGCGTAGGTAAACATCGAAAGAAGCACGATAATAATAATGGAGATAACCATGAACCGGCGTTTGCCGACCAGCTTCGTCATTTCGTTTTGAACGAGATTAATCAATCGATTCGCCTCCTGTCAGCTCGAGGAATAAGTCTTCAAGCGCCGGAAGCTTACGATTCATCTCCAGCACGGTTACTCCCGCTTCCACAAGCTTTCGGTTCCATTCACCAACGGCATGCTCCGTGTAAGGCGTCGTCACCGTTTCCTCCGTCTCGTGCGAAATAACCGTATGGTCGCTCAGTATGGTTTTGCCTAATGTTAACGGATTCAAACGCCATACCAGCCGCTCTTCGCTGGACAGCAGATCTTTGACCGAGTCCACCCGAATAATTTCACCCTTCGAAATAATCGCGACCCGGTCGCACATCAATTGAATTTCATGCAGCAAATGGCTGGATACGAGTACCGTTAACCCTTCTTCTTCTGCCAAAAACCGAATAAAAGCACGCATTTCCCGGATACCGGACGGATCAAGCCCATTCGTCGGTTCATCCAAAATCAGCACATCCGGCTTGCCGAGCAAAGCTTGCGCAATGCCAAGACGCTGCCGCATCCCAAGCGAATAGGTGCTTACCTTATCATTCACTCGATCCTGCATGCCGACCAGACGAACGACCTCATCAATGCGCACCTGCGTTATGCCGCTGATCATGACGGCAAAATGACGTAAATTTTCCATTCCGCTTAAGAACGGATACAGCTCCGGATTTTCAACGATACAGCCCAAATGCCTCATGGCCTTCGTAAAATGCTTCGCAATATCCAGCCCGCATATATGAATCGTTCCGGAGGTAGGCTTAATCAATCCGACCAGCATCCGAATGGTCGTCGTTTTCCCGGCCCCATTCGGTCCTAAGAAACCAAATACCTCGCCGCGCTCCAGCTCGAAGCTTAAATCCTTAATAATGGTCCGCTTGCCGATGACCTTTCGAAGGCCTTGAACCGATAACGTAATCTCGCTCATGATGGTCCTCCTTCCCCGGTAATCAGTGCGGTTATCCGCTCAGCTATCAGACGATACCCTTTTTCATTCGGGTGAAAATGATCCGTAAACAAATAATCATTTATTTTCTGCTGAAACAAATCATACGTCGGAACGAACACGGTTTTTGCGTCCTGGGCAAGCAATTCTGCCGCTTTGAAGTTCCAGCCTCTGACGACGCCCGACAAGAGCTCCCCATTTTCAAATTCGCTAAAAGGATTATATAAACCGAGCAAATAGACGGTCGCTTCCGTGTTCACCTCCCGAATACTGGAGATGATCGTCTTTAGGCTGACAAGATAAGCATCCTCCAGCCCCTCAATGCTTGCTTCGGAAACATCCGAGAGGATCTGCCCGCCAAGGAAGAGATCATTGCCCCCAATCGTCATAAGAATGACATTGGCTTGTCCCAGCTGACGCCTAATTTCCTTTTCCTTCATTTGCTCCGCTAACTGAGGGGAAGTTAACCCCTTAATGCCCAAATTGATTAACGAGATTTCTTTGCCCGCTTCCTGCAGCTGATCGCTGACATAGCCGACATAACCTTTGCCTTCAATATCGCCCGTTCCTCTCGTTAAGGAATCGCCTAAAGCAACAATTTTCAGCGCATTCGTCTGTATGGCAGGCTCCTCTGTTACGGAAGGCAAGGACGATGTGCGCGATGCTCCGATTAAATAATCCTTTAACGTCCAGCCTAATCCGAATAACCATAAGAGACAGGCAAGTGTCGCGAAGGCGGTTATTAAACGAACTTTTCTGCTGTGCATTGTATATATCATTCCTCGCTCTCATGTTGCTTTTTAACGGCTGAACCACTGAAAGGCCTGCTGTTGCATGCTTGTCCTATGCTGCTCAAACTGTTTTTTCCGGTGCCCGTTGGCACCCGATGGATGCGGCATGTCGAATAAGCACCGCTCCTCGCTCAGCCATCCTTTTTCCACGAATACTTGTACTATTTCCGAGACTGCCTTGCCGAGCGGTATAACAAGCGCATCCTTCACCGCTAGCAATTCTGGAAGTAGGATGCTTTCCGCATAGCGCAAAAGCACAGCCGATTTCAAAATCGGAGGACTGTGTCCCGTATAGTTTTTGCCATGCTGGAACACCGGGTACCTGATCGCAGAAGTCGTGTGCAGCAAATCTCTGCGTTCCTCAAATAAGAGCCTGCTGCCTTCGATTCCGATGAGAGCAGGCAATCCGATTTGATCCAGCATGTCGATCAGGTTTATTCGCATTGAGCCTGCGAAGCTCGCGAGCTTCTTGGCGCGCTGATCAATCTGCCCGGTGGGCACTCCGTCCAATAAATCCTGGCGCGCACTGCGAATCGCCAGCTCCATTTGGGTGAAGCCCGGCGTAATGCCGATAATCATCACTTTTGCCTGCGTATTCACATACTCGTAAGGCACGTAATATATCGATATATCTTGCTGCTCATATAAAAGCAAGTCTTGGACGAACAGCTGCTCTTTGGACAAGCGACCCGGCGAGAGCGATAGGATAAAGGCTTTATATTTCTCAATTTGTGTCATGCGCTCCCGCCCCTTTTTTTGTGTATGCTGCTATAAATCAAGCTCTACCATGTTATGCGCGCGTGCAGGGAAATCCGTAATAATGCCATCGATCTCGAATTTGAGCACCTCTTTCAAATTACGTTCGCTGTTGACCGTCCACACCCATACTTCGCGGCCTTTTTTATGCGCGCGCTCGACGAATGTCTCCGTCAGCATGACCTGCTCAATCGTATAAAAATCCACATCTAACAGCGAAAGGTCGCCTACCGCAAAATAAAGAATTTGGCCGATTCTAATGTCGGGATTCAACTGCCTGATTTGCTGCAGCGTCTGCCGGTCAAACGACTGAATATAGCAGTCCTGAACCATGTCAAATTGTTCAATCAATGCTACGACTTCCTTGGCGAGCTCCTCGCCAGGCCCGTATGGTTTAAGATCAACAATCAGCTTCGCTTTCGCCTGCACCTCGGCAAGAACCTCCGCCAGCATTGGAATTTGTTCGCTTTCATCAAGGCCGCCGCCCCGGTTTCCGATATTCAGTCTAGCAACCTCATCATACGTCAGCTCATTCACGCGCTTCGGCACGCCGGCCATCCGCTGCAAATTATAATCATGATGAAGTACGGCGACGCCGTCCTTCGTCAGCTGAACATCAATTTCAACAGCGTCGATGCCCTGCTCCACCGAGCTTCGGACTGCCGCAAGCGAATTTTCCGGCGCTTCCAGAGAATCGCCGCGGTGAGCGGATAAAAGCACGCTCCATTTGACATAAACCAAATTATCATTCGCCGCGTAGCTGACAGTCAGCGCCAATGCCAAATATACGGCTGCTATCGATACATATAATATCCGTGTACGGGTTCTTCCCTCCACATAGGCGTAAAGACGCTTTTCTAGAGGCCCGAACCAGCGGCTTTTGTGCAATTGAAGCTGGTCAAACGGCTTAACGCCGGGACTCCGGTTGAAATGATAATAAAGCCTTGTCAGATAGATGATATTAACCGGCACGAGCAGCAGCGTAAACATATAGGTAAGCACAGTCGATAACGTTAAGGAATATTGATCCGTGACTACTTTCAATATATTGTTGTCAAGCCAGGATGGCAAATAAGCAACAGCGGAAATCGTCATAAAACCTAGCGCGAACACAAGCGCATTAAGCAAAAACAGATTGATGAAGATCGACAAGCGCTTGCCCTTCGTCAGCACAAGGCTGCTTTTGATTGCCGCACGAATCGATTTGTTTTCGATCATAATGTAATGCAAAACAAAAATCCATCGCAATACGAGGTACAACCCCCCTAGTAACAAAAATCCGTATAAGACCAGCATCGCAGCGGAAGAGCTCATGATGCGGCTGTTAAAAAAAATCGGGACATTAAACTGCGCAAACAAGGATGAAGACAGCGGCGAGTCAATGAACGGCACAAGAAACAGCAGGAAGAACAGCAGCTGAATGATGCCGAAGCCGAATAGCTTTGGCGTTTGCCGCAGCGTCGTCAGCACCGCATCTGCGATCAGTACATTTTTCCCAAAATAATGCTGCTGCGCAATCGTGATGACCACGCCAAACTCAATAAACAGCACCAGCATCGCTACAAAACAAATCGCGATTAGGCCGGCTACTCCCGCGTAGCTAAGTCCGATTTTGTAGAACTCGCCGTTCAAGACGGAGCCGGAACCGACTACGCGGATGATACGGTTGAAAATAAACGAAATAATCGGGATGATGACGAAGCTCGTCAGCAGCATAAACAAATACTCGAATATAAGATGTTTTTTGTATGTGTCACGGAAGTCACGAATACTTCTACCCAATCGTTGAAGCATAAACATTCATCCTATTCTTTGTGTTGTGATCGAATATGGAGCAAAAGAGTTGCCAAATGTCTCCACTTCCCTATTATAGCGTATGACCCTACCCCCAAGTCGAATCGGAGCGCCGCAAAACAAATACATCCGCTCTCTTCTAGAGAAAATAGGCATCAAAAAAAACCACGCCGCTAAGCGGCGTGGTTCTTAAATCAATCCTTATACATTCGACAATTGAATAAGCATATGAATAATTACGGCTGCCTGCGCTCTAGTCGCCTGCTCCTTCGGCGCGAACACTCCGCCTCCTATTCCTTGAATAATACCCGCTGCTTGCATCGCCTCGGCCGCTTCAACCGCATAGCCGACGATAGCTGCTTGATCTGCAAATGCGGCGGATGACGCTTGGCCGCCCAGCCCAAGCTTGAGATGCTGCGAAGCGCGATAAGCCATGACCGCCATATCCTGCCTTGTAATTTCATCGTTCACGCCGAAGCTGCCGTCGGCTTTGCCTTGCACGATACCCAGCTTTTGAGCGCTCGCAATAGAGCTGTAATACCAGCTTCCCTCCTGTAAGTCGCTAAGCTCGCTCTTCGTGCCCTCATCCGCTAGATCAAACGCGAACATGAGCATTTTCAGAAATTCTGCTCTAGTGACCTTCAGATCCGGCTTAAAGGTTTGATTGCCTACCCCATTAACGATACTTCGTGCTGCAAGGGATTCGATGCTGTCCTTCGCCCAGCTCACGCGTGCGATGTCGGTAAAGCTTGTTTTCACGTAAGAAACCGCATATTGGCTGAAATGGCTTGGTTTAAATACGACTTTCCCCGTAGACGGCTGATAGGCTCCGTTTTTCACGAGATGAAGCTTGTTCTGCTCGTCTACATAATAAATGACAATGGCGTTTGGATTTTCCCCTTCGGCAAGCTTATAATCGAGCTCAACCTTTACGCTGCCGTCAAAAGCGCTAACCTTCTTGCCGTCAACCGTCAGGTTAAAGTCTAGCACCGGACGGGCTCCTACCTTTTCCCTTACCTCTTCGGGCAGCGCGGCTGCATCTATTTTACGAACAGACAGCTCTACCTTGGAAGCCTCGTTTGTTACGCTTGACGTGATCAGCGCCTTATCGATCGAGATGGTCGCTAGGCCCAGTCGTACTTCAACGGTTTGAATCGTTTTGTCCACGCTTGTTTTTAGCGCCTGCGCAGGCAGTACGGCTTGCACAGCCGCAGCTGCTTTATCTGTTGCTACTTCCAGCACAAGCGATTTGCCTGCGGCGGTTTCCGCTGCTTTCGCAACATCGGCGGCTTTAAATTCAACTGCCGCTTTGCCGAATGCATCGACTGCGACGGTTTGCTTAACGCTGCCGCTTCCAACCGTGACAGCCGGCTGCGGCGCTGTTCCCCCGCTTGGCACTTCTGTAATCGCGGCTTTGATCGTTAATAGGGCTGATCCCACCACAGCAGAACCATCCTTAGCGGCTGCTTCCACTTTTACCTTGCCGACTGCTGCTGCTGTCAGAAGCCCGCTTGCATTAATCGATGCCAGCTTGGTGGCGGAGCCATCCTCGTTATAGACCGACCAGCTTACGGATTGATTCGTTGCTGCTGCCGGCGTGAATACGGGATTTAACTGGATTTGCTGTCCGACTGCTGCTTCAGTCGATGAGAGCGATATGCTTAAACCCGTGGCTTTGATTTCATTGGTGCGAATATTAGGCTGCGCCGGCGTTTCCATCCCCGTGCCCAAAAAGAAGCTTGTATGCGGCGGTTGGTTATAACCCGTATTCTGCCAAGCAATACCCACCCGATAGACCGGATCATGCATTAGCGTAGGAATGCGATGCTCCGTCACATCGGACGTGGTATAAATTCGAAGCGCGCTGCTGTCCTCTGTACGCACGATGACCTCTTCGCGCCAATCCCCCAGCATATCTACTTGCAGGGCAGGATTCCCTTTTGTATCGTTATTCGAATGCGTTCCCGTAAACGTCTCTAGATTGACTAGTTGATTCGCCTCATAATCCCATTTATCGATTTTCGGAATGCCTACCCGAAGCGTATCCCCCTGCCATACATGGTCGAGCAGCTCGCGGCTGAGATCTCCATCCCACCAAATCGCGAAGTTGGAGCTTGGAATTTGATTGGCTATTTTCTCTCCTTGCGCGGTGAACAAGCCTCCTGTCGGGCTGTTCCAAGCACCGTCGATTGCCCAGGCTTCCGCTCCTTCATATCGCGGATCAATATCTGCCGACAAGCCTCTGCCGGTATCAATTCCAGTTTGCAGCTGCCCCCAAAGCACTCTACCCGTCCGCGCATCCTTCACGTCAGCCGAATATTTAACCGACGTATCCTCCTGCACGGCAAACAATTCTAAGCCTAAGCGCGTAGGGTCCAAGTCGCCGAGATGCATGGCATCGCCATGACCAAGCCGCGAGTTCCATAATCCTGTTCCGTTATCGTCAATCGCTGTTGCGCCCGTGATGATTTCATCTCTGCCGTCCGCATCGACATCCGCTACGCTGAGCTGATGGTTTCCTTGTCCCGCATAGCTTTCGTTTCCAGCTGTCTTGGAATCAAAGGTCCACAGCTTAGTCAGCTTGCCGTCTCTCCAGTTATAAGCAACCAGCACCATACGCGTATAATAACCGCGCTGCATGATGATACTTGGTCTCTCGCCGTCTAAATAAGCAATTGCTGCCAGAAAGCGGTCAACCCGGTTTCCGTAAGCATCGCCCCAGTCTGCGACGTTTCCGCGTTCCGGCTCATAGGCTTCTGTAGCAAGCGCTTTGCCGGTTGCCCCTTCAAAGACCGTATGATATTCAGGCCCTGTCAAAATATAACCGCTTGCATTCCGGTAATCGGCTTCTGCATCGCCGATGACCTGGCCTTTGCCGTCGATCGTGCCGTCCGCAGTCCGGAAGGTTACTTCCGCTTTGCCGTCACCGTCGAGGTCATAGACCATCACATCCAAATAATGAGCTCCCGACCGGATGTTTTTGCCCAAATCGATTCTCCAAAGCTGCGTTCCGTCCAGCTCATATGCGTCTACGTAGGTATTACCCGTGTATCCGCTTTGGGAATTATCCTTGGCATTGCTTGGATCCCATTTCAATACGATTTCATATTGGCCGTCGCCGTCCAGATCCGCGATCGAAGCGTCATTAGCGCGGTAGCTGTAGGCTTCACCGCTAGGCGTTACACCGTCTGCCGGCTTTTGAATCGGAACGTCCAATGCATTCGTATCCCATACCTCGGCAGATTCCGATTGGCGCTGCTCAGTACCGTCAATAACTGCCCGGACGAAGTAGATCGAATCGGATTTGCCGCCTGCATCCTCAAAGTTCGTACTGTTCGTAATCGGGCTGGCGTTGACTTTAGCGCCATCGCGATAAAGGTTGAAGGCAATGGCAGACGGATCCGTTCCGAGCATCCGCCAGCCCACATAAACATGGTCAGCCTGCTTGACGGCTACCAAGCCGCGGTCCAAATTTTCCATTTGCCGCGCTGCTTGCTTGCTAGGCTCCGCACTCACCGTTACGCCGGCTGACTCGGTTACTTCCTCGCCCTCATATGCAAATGCGCCTTTGATGACGAAGCTGTACGGCGTACCGTTGGTCAACCCGTTAATCGTCGAGATATATTTTCCTTTGGCCACCGTATCCACCAATACTAGCGATTCATCATCATTTTTCTTGTAAATTCTTGCTTCCTGATAAGCGGGATCAGATGGCTCCTCCCAGCCGAGCAGCACCTTTGAATCTCTTCCCTCTGCAACAGGATAATTGACATTAGGATCCTTATCCAGCTTATTCACAGTAACCGTATAGGTCTTGTAAATATCGCTGTATGCTGAAGAGGTGACGGAAACGCCAAAGCTGGTCGAGCTCTCGGTTAACGCAATTGACTTCGCCCCTCCGCTCTCTACGTTTGCTTCCCCTACCTTCAGCGAAACTCCGCCTGGATTGCTTGCTGCCGGATGAACCGCCAGCTCCGAAACCCAATATGGAACCTCGAGCGTATAGTTGTCTACTTTCGGATCAAAAGGCGGAACGAGTTTCGCAGCAGAGTCTCCCGCTTGAATACCCAAGCTGCTTAATGCCAGATCAAGCGCTGTGACCTTGACATTGGTTAAATTAAAAGTCCCGCCGCCCGCATTAACGAAAAAACCGAAACTGCTAATTCGCTCACGCGGGCTGTAGAACGCATCCGGCCATACGACGGTCGTTTCCGTCGTCAAATCGGTAATGGATACCGTATATTTTTTTTGCGGCGTATTAAACACCATTTTGAAACGATACCAGTGGGTAGGATCATAATTGATCTGATTCTCCGCAGCCGCATTATGGCGCTTGATCACGCCTGCATCCAACTGATAACGAAGAGCAGCCGCATTTGTCGCATTCACCTTCCCGTCCATCACCCAAAGGGTTCCGCCCTTGTTTGTAGGAAGATTCACATCAAATTCGATGATCGTCCCGCCATTTTGGGCAGCGAACCTTTGTCCAAAATAAGAGGACCCTGTCCCATTATGGGTAATTTCCGCATATGTCGAGCCCGTCACTGTATTCTTCGAAAAGTTGACAGTGGGAGCAGTTCCTTCTTTTGTCCAGTTATTGCCTGCGCCAATCGTGAATTCCCCGTTCTTATAGCTGCTAAAATCGTCGGATACGAGAGCCTTATCTGCCGCATGTACGGAAGCTAGATGAAGCGGCATAAGAAGTGACATGACCAGCATACAGCTAAGAAGCTTCGATAGAAGCAGCTTCCCGTTCCTAATACTTGACTTTTGCATTTCGTTATTTACCTCCCTGAAAATCTGATTGTGAGTTCACGCTTCAAATTCGGTTGGTTCCTTCCGAGCCTGCTACTGCCTCCCTCCTGTCCATGTAAGCGATACCATACCAATTATAGGGAATTCAATTAAACAAACCATTTAAAAACCAGACTAAAACAATTAAAAACCAGTGAATTTTTCGTTTCCGTGTATTTGCTGGCATACAGCATAAAAAAAAGCCCTGACGACAAATCGTCAGGGCTGCTTGCTCGAAGCATGCATTTATTTGAGGCTGTTGCTTTATATTGTATCGTTTTTCTTTTGAAGCAGCTTAGCCGCTATGACAGCCGCCATCTCTCTCGTAACGGCTGCCTTTGGATTAAAGCTGCCGTTAGAGCCCTGCATCAAACCGTTTGCATATACCGCGCTGACGTATGCTTTTGCGCTGACATGGATGCTATTCGCATCATCGAAAGGCAGCGGGTCTGAATTTCCTTTAAGCTCAAAAGCTTTGGCAATCATAATCGCCGTCTCCTGCCTGGTCACTACCTGACCTGGTTTAAATGTATCTGCTGTAATGCCTTGAATGATGCCAAGCTCCTTCGCGCGCATAATCGAGCCGTAATACCAAGCGCCCGGCCGAATATCCTTGAACGCTGCTGCGGCATCCTTCGCAGGGGCTTCCCCCAGCAGGTTGATGAGCAGGGTTGCAAATTCGGCTCTTGTCATCGGCTTCTTTGGATCGAAGCGGAGCTCCGAGCCGCTTACCCCCACCATGATTTTAACCTCGAATACACGATATACCGCATCATAGGCCCATGACGAAATTAGCTCGTTATCTACAAATTGTTCCTTCACGCCGGTCAAGCTCGTATCAGCCGAAATGTCGAATAAAGCCGGCCCCAGCCTAGTAAACCGGTCATAAGCGACTAAAGCCATTAATGCCTGCTCCGTCGCCATTTCGTTTGAAGGCTGATCTATGGCATGGGAAAAGCCTCCATCCGCCTGACGAAAGCGCAGCAGGCTGGTCAGAAGATTCCCGTTCTTTTTCAAGAACCTCGTATCGAGGGGGTTGATTCCCGCGCCTGATAAAGCGATAATCACCTGCGCGACGCTCTCGCTGTTATCTTCGCCGAAGGCTTGAAAGCCTCCGTTAACCTGCTGCTGGGAAGACAGCCAGGATACGGCTTTGTCGATCGCGCTCTTCACATTTGCTTGCTCTTGATATGGAGCGAGCGCGCTTATGGCCATCGCCGTAATATCCAAATTGTCCTCGCCTTGTTCCGAAAGCGGGAACGCTCCGCCGGCGTTTTGCTGGCTAAGCAGCCAATCCACCAGCTTTTCGCGCGTCCATAACGCATTCGCAGGCACCTCATAGCTCCCGCTGTCCAAAGCAATTAATGCAAAAATCGGGCCATTGGTGCCTTGATTCGTCATTTTCGCATGATTATAAATGCTTTCAATAAGATTAAAACCAGCAAACGAAGCCGCATTCACTCCGGCAGCCCGGACAGCAATCGCAATGCGCTCCGCGTCGGTTACTTTACGGAACTCGCCTTTCTTCTCCTTCAATTCATCCGATAACAGATTCAAATAGCTGGCAGGTAATGACTTTCCTGAACGAGCTAATCCTAACGCCTCCCAATCGCTGATCACGCCGCTGTTTAAAATTTGCTCTGCTGCTTGTTTGATTTCCGTGCTGACATTGAGTTGGTCAGCTGCTTTTGCTTGTTCCGGAAGCAGCACGGCTGAGCAAATAAAGGATAGAAATACGATAACGCCCATGAAGAGCATCAAGGATCGGTACGACACGCTTCTAGTCTGCATTTCTTTGAAACACGCTCCTTCTATGAAAATAGCTGCCTCACGGCTAACGCTTAGCCATGAGGCAGCTTGGTGATTATTTCAATTCATGCAACCTGATAATGGTTACCGCCGCCATCTCTCTCGTTACAAGAGCTTGCGGGTTGAATAACCCGTTATCGCCGGTCATCAAGCCTTTTTGGTAAGCCACGTTTACAAAAGGAACAGCCCATGCCGATACGGCATCGCGGTCCTTAATTGCAGCTTGCGGCGCATTCGCGTCAGTCAAGCCCTTAAGCCTAACGAGGACTGCAGCCATTTCTTGTCTAGTAATGGACTCGCTCGGAGCAAAGGATGTGCCCGATATGCCTGACATCAAGCCTTTTTCTTTTGCAGCCGCTACGTAACCGTAATACCATGCCTGTTTATTTACATCATTAAAGCCTGAATCAGCCTGCAGCGGTTCTTCTCCTGCATATTTGACGACTAATGCAGCAAACTCGGCGCGAGTCAGCTGACGTTTAGGCTCAAATTTCGGATTCTCCACGCTCGTACCGTTCATAAAGCCAAGCTCCGTCGCTTTCGTTACGGCAGCTAGCGCCCAGCTTGCAATCTTAGCTTCATCGGTATATTTCGTCGCTTCTGGGTCTGGCTTCTCGCCAGGCAGTTGTTCGCCGGATTCGCCCGGCTCAAGCGGTGAACCAAGATCTTTACCTAGATCTTTCGTATATTGCCAGCGCAGCACATCGCCGTTTTTCAGCGTATAGGCTCCCGCGCTTGATTTAGGGAACACGCCGTTTACGGAATACATCCAGCCGCTTTCCGAACCTTTATCGAATTCGGCAAGACCGCCAATCGCTTGGACATAAATGCTTGCACCTGAACCTGTGTAGTTCAGCGATACGCCTTTTTGCTCCAGAGCTCGTTTGAGTGAAGTGAACGCCGTATCTCCTTCGGACAGGGTTACGGCATAAGGAGCAACGATGTCCCCCTCATTTAGTGAACGTTTTTCAACGGATAACGTGATGGTTTGGGCTATCGGGAGACCTCCGCCGCCTCCGCCAATCGTTAATGCCGAGGTTGTATAAGCAAGAAACTCGGTAAAATGTTTTGTTTTAATAATCAGATCGCCATTTTGGCTGTATGCGTAAACCTCGTCTGTTCTTGCAGACGAATCGGAGTATTTTTTGATTGGCGTAAATACGCCCGTTTGATCAATGAATCCTGCTTCTTTGTCGCCTTGGCCTTTCAAGGTCAGGGTGACATGTTGGTTGAACTCGATTTTCTCCGAGCCGCCTGCTTGAATGCGAACGGCAATGGCAGCAACCTTTTTATTGTCGGAAGAAAGCGCCGTATTCAGCTTAGTGTCCAATCCGCTTTCCGTCGTGCTAAGATTCTGTGGCAGTTTAAGTTCTTTATTCCAAGTCGATGTGACTATTGTATTGACCGGAATCTCAAGCCATGCATTGCCGCGTTCTGCCGTCACCGTTGGCAATGCAGCCGTCGCGAAAGTAAGGCTCACATTATTCGTTAGAGGACTTGTCCCTGCTTCTGTGATCAGAACGGATTTTTCATTCTCATTAATCGCAATCGTTTGATCCGTTGAGCCGCTAAGTACGCGAGGGACTACTACAGCTATTGAATCGCTGTCTGTATTGCCGACAAGCGCAGCGCCCAAAGCTTTTAATGTAATCGTTCCGCCTTCAGCTGTTCCTGTAAATGAAATCGTCGCTTTATTTCCATCTTTGCTGATCGCATTTACCTGAAGCTCTGTGTTTCCCGTTTGAATAGACCAATTGCTGCTGTTCACCGCATCAGCTGTAAACTCATCGCCAACAAGCGTTACCTCGACTGATGGGTTCGAAGCTCCGTTTGCGATTTGTGCTGTCGTTGAAATGGCTGGCCATCTGCTGTAGTAGAATCGCACAACATCAGCAGACTTCAGCTCGTATGCGGCTGCGCCAACGCTTGGAGCGATGCCGTTTACTTCATACATCCAGCCGTCCCAGCCTCCAAGGCTGCCTGCGGCTTGGCCATGAATAGAAGTGACATAGGCACCGAAGCTGCTGTCTACGATTTTGTAGCTGATTTTCGGATTCGCTTGATCAAGAGCTTGCTTTAGCAAATCCAGTGCCGTTGCCGGTTTTGCCGTATTTTTAATTGTGACCTGCTGTTTGGCGTAAATCGATCCGGAAATCCCGTCTACTTGCAGTTCTGATGCTACCGGAACTCGAACCGTAATCGTATTGCTGCTTTGATTGCTTACCAGGGCTCCTGCCAAGGTTTGAATCGTAATCGGTTTATTGGTTGCAGCCCCCGCGAAATGAATGGCGATCTTCTGATCGTTTACTTTGACAATCGACTGTACCGTTAATCCGGAATCCTGCGTCTGGATGGCCCAATTGCTGGCTTGTTCCGCGTCGCTGCTGAACTCGTCTCCAACCAGATCAACCTCGATTTGCGGATCGCTGTCGCCGCTTTCGATCACGGATGAAGTTGATATCGCCGGGTAACGGCTGTAATAGAATCGGACTTCGTCGTTTGGCTTGAGCAAGTATGCGATTGCCCCAACTTCCGGTGCGATGCCGTTAACCTCGTACATCCAGCCGTCCCAGCCGCCTAGAGTACCCGCTTCTTGGCCTGCAATGCCTTGGACATAAGCACCAAAGCTGCTGTCCACGATTTTGTAGCTGATTTTCGGATTCGCTTGATCAAGTGCGGTTTTAAGCGCATCAAGCGCCGTTGCTGGGTTTTTGATTTGCGAAACCGAGACGGCTTGCTTGGCATAAATACTGTCCGTGATGCCGTCGACATTAACGCTTACCGAAACTGGCTGTTTGATTTCACCAAAGCGGTACCACACGCTTTTCAGTTGCTGGATATCGGTGAGGGCAATAAGCGCTTGTTCGGTAGCCATACCATTGCCTTTAATGTCGCTCTCATTCCATTTGAAAGTGCCATCCTGCAGTTGATAAAGCACAAACGAATCAAGAACGCTTTTGCCATTGGCCGTCCAAGGATCAGACAATACATCCTCGTTAATGGCAGTCAAACCCGAGACTACGGCAGACATGCTGTTTGAATTTGCTCCGTACATGACTTGCTCGTTGTTTAACTGCTTTGTTTTCAAAAATGCCTTTATTCTTGCAATAGACTGCTGCACGGCGCTATCATTCTGATAGTTTCCTAGCGCAAGCAGACCCATTCCCGTCATGTCAGAGTCAGAAGTGCTTCCAAAAAATGCGAAGCCGCCGTCGCTAAGCTGTTTACTCAATAAAAAGTCTAATGCCTTTTGTTTAGCGGCTGCATTCCATACGCCAACATTACTGCCCAGCTTTGCGCCCGTATCGAGCGCTAGCATCGCCCACATGTGCTTGTTCGTGGAACCAAATGCACCCGTCGATGGGTTTTGCTGTGCGGCTAGCTCCTTGTATAGGTTACGGTTGGTCTGCCAAGCATGAGCGGGATCCTCTCCCATAGCGAGCAATGAAAAAATATATCGGATATACTCGGTTCCGTCAAACGTGGATTCCGGTTCTATCGTCTTCCAGCTAGGCAGTTTCCATCTGCCGTCCTGCAGGTTTTCTCCGGCTCCCCACAGCGCGACAATCTCCCACCAGGATTCCAAGGTTTTATTTTTATTTTTAAAATGATCGACTGTTTTCCCAATCATTTCATTTAAAGCGGTATTGGCGGTATGGTCAGCAGCTTTACTGACTTGGGGTGCAAATAAACTAAAGATTAAAACAAAACTTAAAATGGCAAGCAAGCTTTTTCTTAGAAATGTTTTCACGGTAAGCAATGTTTTCTCTCCTTCTGGTTCTTTTTTTGGCAACAAAAAAACATCTTCCGCTTTTGGAAAGATGTTGGGGCTGTCACGTGCGTAAGAGAGCATAGGAAAATACCTATAGCTGAAGCACGAATAAACATCTCCCTCCCATCCTCGTGAGAATTATAGAGCACTCTTATGGCAGGTCTCCTGGCTTCGCTTCATTGCTCGACTATCCCCTTCCCGTCCTAACCGGACAGTGGATAAAATGATAGTCAGCTCTGCGATACAGTGGCGGGACCGCGTCGGACTTTGACCGAACTTCCCTATTAAGCTGCTTGCGAATAGTAACTTCACGGCAGCACCATACTAGCTATTCTATGAAATTGTAAGTATCAGACTTGTGAATTGTATCAAAAATTTGTAGATTAGACAAAGGTTCTATTAATATTTATTAATACACTTTCTCTATGTCCTATATTTTTCCACTTTCATTTGTTTCGCTACTAAATCACATCTTTTATTCAAAATCTTGTTTTGATCATTCTTCCTTAAATTGATATAATTTAGAGTCATATACACCCTCTTAAAAAATATATGTAAAATAGCGGCATATAAGCTTTCGTTTCATCGCCAACCCGAATCTGTAGGGGGAGTTAGTGGATCTTTCTCCTGTTTAAGGAGCTTGGCCGATTCTTCCAATCCGAGAATAATCTACCGTTTTCGAGATGTTTATATCACGGATTCAATTTTTAATTAGAGTAGACCGCCATACTCTTTTGTATAGCCATCTACCAATTTCTTAGCTAAGGAGTAGGAAAAAACAAGCGGATGCACAGTAAGCGCTCTGATTGCCAATTCAGGAGATTTGTTCATGATGGCATCAATTGTCAATTTTTCATAGAGCTTAATCGTTTTTACCAGCACATACATATGTTCAGGAATTTTACCAATATGAACCGGCTCAAAACCTTTTCGGGATACATTGCAAGTTACCTCAATTACATCACTATCCTCTAGTCCATCCATACTGCCATTGTTAGGTACGGATAAAATGACTTGTTTGCTCTCGTCTGTTTGCAATGCTTCGATACAATCCAGCATGACGCCGGCGTAGCCCATGGAATCCGGAATCTCCAAGTGCCCTTTTTCGATCGTTACATTTTTCTCTTTATTCGCTTCAATACTCATATAGGAAGATTCTCTTGATTCCATATAGTATAGGAATGTTTGAAGGGCTTCTTCAGGATTCGCATCCATATCTATACTCAACAGTTCATTCATCATAAGAGTATTAATATTTTCAATATTCTTCCCTCTTGAATTACCCGATTTAATTATATGATCAATCGCTTGTTCTCTATGATAGAAGTAGTATAGATACTCATTCGGTAAATACCCCATTGATTTAATGAGCGAGAAGTCAAACATGTTAAACTCTTCAACTTTGCTTAAAAATTTCTCGTCATTAACAAGCTCAGGCAATAAGTCTTTGCCTTCAAAGATGACTTTGCCAATCCAGGAAAGGTGATTCAGGCCAAAGAACTCGACATACATATGATTCGGGTCGATCTCAAGCGCTTTGGCCATTCGGATAATCGTCGAGCTAGGTGCATCACAAATTCCGATTACCTTATCAAAACCTAAATTTCTCAGTGCTTGTGTAACAAGTCCCGAAGGGTTCGTAAAGTTGAAGATCCAGGCATTTGGAACGATTTCTTTAATGATTTTGCAGTATTCGACGAGTACTGGTATCGTTCGGACAGCCATTGAAAACCCGCCTGCGCCTGTCGTCTCTTGGCCAATCACACCATGGCTTAAAGCTACTTCCTCATCAATTACACGAGAATGATCATTTCCCACTCGCAACGTGGTCACGACATGATCCGCATCTTGCAAAGCTTCCCGTATATCGTTTGATGTTTCGACTTCAAATTGCGCATTTTCTCTAGCCATAACATAAGAACATAATTTACCAATAACGTCCAGTTTCTCTTTAGCAATGTCATAAAGCACAACTTTCTTAATACCTAGTTGCTGATATCTCGCGATCAAGCCATGAATAAACAATACGGTTCTTACGCCTGCTCCACCAATAATTACGATTTTCATAGGACCACTCCTTCTCTACATTCCTTCTATTATTTCTGTCTTTATCGTTCTTGTTTTAAAATTGTATGCGAAAATAACAACTGTGTTATCCAGTTCAATACGCAGCTTGGCTTTGGAAGAAGATCCACTTCTAGGATAGTTATCAATAGAATAGATTGAAGATAACGTGCCATAGGGCGCTACCGCAAATTCATACTCCCCCTTAAATGGAAAAACACAACTTAACCTATACTCACCATCACCCACATAATACATCCGTGTCACTTCACTGTTCGAATCATGGTTGATCACGCCTAAATGATGTTGGAAATTACGGAATAGAATGACTCTTGAAGGCAGCTTCACGCTTGTTAGCGAATCATATTCATCCTCTGCTCCGTACTCACGAACCAATGGCGGATTTCCTGCTCTTTCTCTTAAGTTGTTCTCCGACACCCAGATCCGTTTCATCGTTTCTTCTTGCCCAAAGCCTAATGAACATGCTTCACTTGGCATATTCACTTTGTAACAGCTGCTAATCATTTCTTTGCCTGACCCGTAAGCCTGCATCTGGATTCGACAACTGCCCAACGTTCTCATAAATGGCATTTGAAAATATGCATTTACATTGTTGATTGCCGTCCATTTGAAGGTATATTCCAAATATTTATTTCTGCTTTCTTCCTCTTGTGAGGCAAACCATGTAATTTGGTCATAACCCCACCACTCTAACCATGCGCGTTGCTCATAGGGGATCTGATCTTCTTTTTCAAAAAATTTCCAGCCCTAGTTATCGAATTCCATAATCATCGGTAACGTTTCGGAAGCCCCACCGCTAGGGGTCAACCCTCCCTCATAGTAACCTTCCCGAACAAGAGCAAGCTTCTCTCCAGGTACATCCAGGATTGGCATTCTTGAATATGGCATAGAGTGAAAATCAAATAGCAGTTTACCGTTTACATTGACACCATGTGTATGCGCATCAAGAAGAAACATATTGCGTCTTGCATGCTTCTTTGCATAGTTGCGAATCATTTCAAATAATCGATATGTCTTCTTATAGCCTGCATCGTCTGCAGTATAGAGGTGGATTTGGCCCATATGTATAGCTTCAAATCCCGCTTCAATATAACGTACAGCTCTATAGTAGAACCACATCTGTGTTTCTATTTTATCGATATTAGGAATTTCACACGTTCCATCTGAACCGTATCCTAATGGGCTATTGTCGAACAACATCGCGCCATAGCGGAATGTTCTCTCTTCATAAGCCAGATCAAAGGCATCAAATACCCATTGCGGGATCTTGATCTTCTCCACGTCGGTGTAGATCACTTCAAAAATACAAGTCTGCAAAATAATTTCCGCATCCAACGCATATACGCGATCTGCTAAAGCCTTAGATTTACGGAAATGCTCCTCATCGTCAGGTTCCATGTTCCAAACGCCAGAAGCCCTGCCTAGAAACTTGGCACCGATGTTTATTATCGCGCGTAAATCATCTTCCAAGGTGTCACTGTTTATCAAATTGGCCGCCGTTATAGCCCTCGAAAGATAGCTTTCCAATACTTCTTTGCTTATACTTCCTTGAAACTTATAGTTTTTCAATGGGTTAACCTCCTTAGAAAATGTAATTCAACGAATTCCAGAGTTTTTCTGGTATCGTTACCATATTGACCGAACGGTTCCCGTTTACAACGGCTACAGCCGTTATTTACGGGAATATCAATTCCACAACCTATGCTTAACTCCGAGCTTTACAACTATCACGAATAACAAGATGATGCTGCAGGATAATATCCTCCTTCGGCGCAGATGGCTTGTCCATGATCAAATCAAGCAACGAATAAACCGTCGTTTTGCCCATCTCGTGAATAGGCTGCTCCATGGATGACAATTGCGGACGAACCAGCTCCGTCAGTTGACTGCCGTCAAATCCAATAATGGATATATCGTCCGGAACGTTTAACTTATGATCATGGATACAGTTCATTGCCCCTACGGCCATATCATCGCTCACTGCAAATACGGCCGTCGGTCGAGGTTCCGAAGCTAACATTTCCTTCATAAGCATGTAACCGCTTTGCGTTTTATAATTACCAAAGCGGATGTAATCTTCCACAACGGGAATACCATTGTCCGTTAATGCCTTCAGGTATCCAAAATATCGATTTTTCCCTGATGTGACGTCTCGCAAGTCGCCTCCAATAAATGCGATTCGCTCATGACCAAGCCCGATCAAATAATTTGTCGTATCATAGGCGGCACTGTAATCGTCAATGATTACGGAAACAAACTTTTGATCCTCTGGACATACACTGGAGAATATCACGGGGATATCCAGCTTATTAATAAACTGTCGGATTTCATCATTCAATTTTTCATGCATGATGATAATCCCTTCCACACGCATTTCTTTAAAAATGTTTAAATACTTGTACTCTTTATCCGTATCTTCATTAATGTTACACACAAGAAGATTATATTGATTGAGACTTACCGCTTCTTCGATACTGCTTAAAATAGTGGAATAGAAACTGGAGGTGAGATCTGGAACGATAATGCCTATAAGGTTGGTCTTTTGACGTACGAGACTTCTGGCGATATGACTCGGCGAATAACCAAGGTCATCAATTACACGCTGTACTTTCGCCTTGAGTTCATCCTTTACATATTTCTCGCCGTTTAACACTCTCGAAACCGTCGTAACGGAAACTCCAGCTTTTTCAGCGACATCCTTGATTTTCAATTTCACGTACCCCATCCTTCCTGCCTGCAAACCTGCTTTTATTGTTCCCGAACCTATATGATATCGATACCAGAAGTTACAAAAAAAAGGTATACAAAAAAAGATTATATATAATTTTATGTTATGATGATACCGGTTAGTTTGTCAATACTATTAAAACGTCTTAGACGGATCTTCGTCTCCATCCCCACCCATTACGGACAAAAAGCAAGGTAAGTGCGTCTCTTCCTCCATATACGGCTGACGTGTACCTTCTGCCGTCATAAAGGAAGAGGTTGGCTCCCCTGCTTCGTGTCATACTATCAGATGGAACGTCTATTAAAAGCATCTTCATTATCGATCCATCCGTTTAAAAATATTCTTATAATCTATTTAGATGCACCGCTCACCAATTTCCTTAAATGTTCCAAGGACAGTGCCAAACTGTCAAACGGATTTCCAGGACAATAATCTTGTTCGACTGCGTAGTATTCGACGCCGTTTGCTTCGCCCCATTGAATAATGGGACCAAAATCGATCGATCCCGTGCCTACTTCCGCGAAATATTGCCGATCGTCATTCGTCATATCCTTGAGATGCAGAATTGGGAACTTCCGCCCTGCATACTGGGAGATGTACGTTAACGGGTCGCGGCCGGCTTTTTTCACCCAATAGGTATCGATTTCCGGCAGTAGAGAATAACCATCCTCCGTTGCAAGCAAATAATCCAGTGCGACCTTGCCGTCGATTTCGATATGAAATTCAAAGTCATGGTTATGGTACCCCACGTGGTAACCGAGTCCTCTGACTTTGCCCGCTACCTCAAGTAATTCTCGCTTCGCTTGGCGATATCCGGCTTCGTCCTGCATTTCAGATGGAAGATAATGGCAGTAGAAATAAGGAGTGCCGAACGATTCCGCTTCTTTCAACACAACGTCCAGCTCAGTGTTCATCCGGGTTAAGCTCACGTGCATTCCCGCGACGGAAAGACCCGTTTCTTTCAGCACAGTTGCAATCTCTTCTGCAGGGTATCCGTGCAGTCCGTCAATTTGGACAGACCTCCACCCCATCTCTTTCAAGATGCGGAGCGTCCCATAGAAATCCTTCTTGCATTGTTCACGCAATGTGTACAGCTGTGCGGCAAATTTATTGCGCAATCCACTCTCCTCCTTCCATCAAATCCAGCCAACGTATTTCCTGATCGGAGAGCTCGACCTTTATTCCGTTTACCGACGACAGCAATTCTTCTATCGTTTCCATCCCGATTAACGCCGCGGTTGGGAAGGGTTGGTTCAACACATAGGATAGCGCGATCTGAATCCGGCTTACGCCCTTCTGCTCTGCTAGTTTCTCCGCCCTGGCGTACCGCTCCCAATTGTCCAGCGTATAATAAACGTTGACCATCTCCGCATCATCCAGTTTATCCGGCGAGAATCTCCCTGTGAAGAAACCTCCAGCTTGGGATGACCATGCCAAGAGCGGCATGTTATTGCCCTCGTGCCATTCGCACATTTCGCGTCCCGCCGAGACGCACCCTTCCCAACGAGGCACTCTGCACTTGGCCAAGCTGAGGTTCGCACTGTTAAACGTAAACCCTGTCAATCCGTGCGATTTCGCGTAATCGTTCGCTTCTTGAATCCGATCATGCGTCCAGTTGGAAGCACCGATGGCATGAATCCGTCCTCCTTTCAAGTGTTCATTTAGCACTTCCATAATCAGCCCCACATCTACGTTCGGATCGTCCCGATGGAGCGCATAGAAATCCACGTAGTCGGTTCTGAGTCTTTCCAGACTTTCCAGCAAATCTTTCGTTATCGCTCGCGGATTGACTCGCGGGCCCGGTTCTCCATCGTCATGGTGAGCTCCCTTCGTTAGGATCATCAACTCACTTCTTCTGCCCGTGGCATCCAGCCATTCGCCGATTCTGCGCTCGCATTTGCCGTACTGGTGAGCCGTATCCACCGTGTTCCCTCCGACTTGAAGGAAGGTGTCGAACATTCGGTCGATATGCTCCCTATCGTCTTTCCGCAAGAAATTTCCCGAACCCATAATAAGTTGCGAGCACTTCTTGACAATCGGACTGCCGTTTATTATACCTTCAATATTTATCGTTTTCAAAAAGAGTCTCCCCTAACGCCTGTTCCGCGATCGGACTCAGGCATGTGATCTCTCGTGATGCGCCGTGCGACTCAGCACCCATTCCGCCAGAAGCCGCGTGCCGAATCCTGTAGCTCCATGTACGACATGCCCTTTCGTCGCTGAAGCATCCTTCAGTCCGGCCATGTCCAGATGTACCCACTTCATCGACGGATCCACGAATCTGCGCAGAAACAACGCAGCGGTTATCGCACCTGCTTCCCCTACACTGCTCACGTTGCAGATGTCGGCGCAATCGCTATCAAGATAACTTTCGTATTCGTCCGCCAACGGCAACTGCCACACCTTCTCACCCACCCTGGCAGATACATCTCGCATCGAATCCACCAAGGACTGATCTCCGAATACGCCCGCATATTTGGAACCTAACGCTCCTGTACAAGAGTAGGTTAACGTGGCGATATCCGCAACATCCCGGGCTCCGAGCCGATGCGCATAAAGTAACGCGTCGGCAAGCACCAGCCTGCCTTCCGCATCGGTATTCCCGATTTGTACGGTAAGCCCGTTCGCATAAGTGAGAATTTCGCCGGGAAGAAGCGCGTTACCGCCGGGCATGTTTTCCGCCGCAGGGATAAGAGCGACAACCTTGAGAGGCGCCCCGCTCCTCGACAAAATATCCATCGCTCCGATGACGGACGCCCCGCCGGCCATATCCATCCGCATATCGCTGATGTTATAATCCTTCTTGAGTGAAATACCGCCGGTATCGAACGTGATTCCTTTGCCCACTAGAGCGATTAATGGTTTTGAACTGTCGGAAATGTACGTCATCTTGATGAATAAAGGTGCATAACGGCTTCCGCGGCCTACCGCCAAAAGTCCGGCCATGCCTTCCTTCTCCAATGTGCTTCTTGACAGAACCTCAACCTCAACCGGCGTATTCGCAAAGTGTTCTTGAACCCGGCGGGCCAACATCTCCGGGCGAAGTTCGTTCGGCGGTTCATTGGCCAAGTCTCTTGCCAGCAGTGTTCCTTCGGCGCGCAGCATAGCCATACGGACTTGCTCCTCTGTTTCCGCCGTTTGTTCCACATCCAATCGCAAGGGCGGAACAACCCGATCCGCTGGCGCCGACTTGTATTTATGGAAAGTGTAAGTACCCAGCATCCAACCTTCCATCCATGCCCCTGCGGTTTCCGCAGCATGCAATGGACTATTCTGAATGGCATTCAACGAAACATGGACTCTCTCCAACCGGTCCTTCATTACGGCTCTTCCCGCATTTCCCGCGGCATTCCGGATGAGATCCGCATCCGCCTTAGATTTCTCTCCTAACCCAACAAGCAGAACGCCCGGTTTGCCTCGTTGTCTGAACATCCAAGTTAATGCGTCTTTCTCGCCAGCCGAGGAACGCACTTCAACGTCCCGCATATCAGCTGCGTTCAAATGTGCGGGGATTCCGCTCTCAATGTCTTCCTTGAAGAGAGGATAAATTACCGCATCTCCATCTTCGAATTTTCCGAAATGGCCCTTCATCGCGCGATACCCCCGTCGTCCAGGCGAATCCACGTCTTAAAATCGCGTAAGCCTTCTTGAAGTCGGATGACCCGTGCCCCGCGCTGAAGCTTACCATAGCAGTTATATCCGCTCACGCGCCCGTAACAAAGGCGTATTCCGTGGAGCATGCCGGTATAGTCGTTGTCATGATCATGACCGACGAAAGTGCCTATCACGTCTCCCCGCTCCATCAAGGCCGTGAATAATCCACTGTTGACTTTAGCGCATTCGACTCTCTCGAATTTAGACCCGCTCACATTGCCGACCTTCCACAGCTCATCATATTCCTGTAGTGGTATATGGAAGAAGCCGAGTGCCGGAAGCTTCTTTCCGTTACGGTCTTCCGCTTTGCGGGACTGCTCGGCGTACCAGTGTATTTGATCCCTATGAATCCATTCATAACCGCCTACTTCTTCGGGCGCCATCATGCCCGAATCAAGGAAGTAGAGCAAGGCGGCTTCCGAGCTCCCGCTTTTAGACGCGCTCTTCACTGTCAGCACATAGTTCCCTACCCCGCTAATATCGGAAGGCCCCGCCTGCGTAAGGCAGCTTACGTACTCATGCTGAATGCGGAGCAGCTCTTCCTTGGTAACGCCTTCCTCGGTGTCATGGTTGCCGAATACCGCTGCCCACGGGACGCCGCATTCAACTACCGTCGATATGGCTTTGCGGAACGACGCTTGCGGATCCGCCACCCCATGGCTCCAGATCATATCGCCGGTCAGCACGATGAAATCCGGTTGCTCCAATTCCACTACGCGCCGTACTAACTCCAACGTTTGGGCATCCCGATCCAGCTCATCCTCTTTTCCGCCGCCCAGATGCATATCCGTAAACTGCACGATGGTAAATGTACCGTCTCCGCGAAACTTTAATTCCCTATTCATTTTTCTGCTCCTCCCCAACTTTAAGGTGCAAATTCTATGCACAGATTAACGACGCAATACGCACGTGCCGGGAATCGAATAGACGTGCCGTCGATCTGTATGTCCTCATCTCCCGTATTCCGTTCCAATGTATCGACCCAATATGCTTTCTTAACGTTCCGATACAAATCCAATTTGGCAACGGTGGATTGCCCTTCGGTTTCGTATGCCCTAATAATCCAACGAGGAGCTGCATTTCCTTCTTCAGGTACCTTAATAGCAGAAATCGCCGCAGTCCCCTCTTCCATATGAAAAAAGCTTTGCTTCGTCGGCCACGCCCCTTTACTGGCTCGAACGGATACATGGCTGAGCGGATGTTGATAACGATAACTTTCTTCAATCAAGGAAACGTTGTTGTCGCAATCGGTCAGGCATATCGCCAACCTGAACGTATGTGTTCCGGTGTCCGGATGAGGATCGGGGGCGTAAGAGCCTCGCAGCAGCGTTACGGACAACGACTGATCGACGCCTCGGAATCCGTATTTGCTGTCCGTGACCATCATGATCCCTTTGCCTTTTCCTTGCGGCATTCCCACTGCCCAGCTATTCGCAGGTACGTCGATATCCATCGGTTTACGGGCAACCGTTCCGAATGCGGTATCGTATTTGTATGTTTCGCACTCGTAACCAAGTGGAACGATAAACTGCAGCTGCGGAGTAAACTCATCCTTACGGCCATACTCGTGCCAATCACATTCGACCTGATAATCCAACCGGGAATTTCCACGGTCGAGAGAGATCGTGACACGCAAGCTGGAATTGCGGAACGGCACGCGGTATGCCACGGATTGACGGATCTTATTCATTCCCAAATCGCTTCCTTCGATATGCTGCCCTTCCGTCAACGGTTCAACTTTGCCGTATCTGCCAATAAGCCAAGCATTTCCTCCGCCATTAAACGCATCTTCTTCAATAAACCGGAATAACGCTCCCGAACGGCCTCGATCCGCATATTCTTTGCCGCTTTCCTTATCGATTAATGAAATTAGGCTCAATGAACGGGTATCGAGAACGGCCTTTAACCGCTCATTCTCCAGCGTGATTGAATGCAGCTCATTTGGCGGCAAATTTTCGCGGGTTAAGTAATGATCGTCTGCGGACAAGAAGTTCATATCCCCGCCTTTCTCCTTCATAATATAAGTGCTGTAACCCATAGGCGGTACAGAGACGGCAAGGAGCACGCGCAAATAGAAATGTCCCCAATTCTCCATAAAGCCCCGGTCTACGAACTGATAATCAACGTGGTTGCCTTCATCGTCATAGAATGCGAGGTTTCGAAGATCTCCATTCCAATCCCAGATCGTGATTTCCGTAATTTCATTCCGCTCAGTCCATACCGAGTTGAACACGTGGAATATACGCGTTTTCCCTCTTCCCCGGTCGCTTTCCCCGATTTGGAACAGGTCTTTCACGCCAACTCCCGCTCCCGCCCCTTCGGAGAAGCTTTCTCTTAGACCTTCGTCTTCTACGATATAACGGGAATTATCTATATTCGCGGCAAGCTGCCGGATTGCGGCGCTTCTCTTGGCATTCTCCATAGCGACGATTTCCTGGTCAATAACTATTCGTGTAATTGTTTTTTAACTTTGCTTTTTTTTCATGCATCGGATTCGCAGCAGCCATATGATTATCCTCCTACAAGCTAATCTCGGATTGACGCGCTTCAATAAACTGTTCCAACGTTGGCAGGTCCACTGTGCCGGTACTGCCTCCGTATGCCCCTACCGATAACGCACCGCAGGCATTGCCGTATACTAAACAATCTTTAACCGGCATACCTGACAAAAATCCATATATATATCCGGCGTTAAATGAATCTCCAGCTCCCGTCGTATCCACAACCTCAACGTTATAGCCCGAACAATAAGTTGCAGTCCCGTTCATTATAGACACTGCCCCTTTAGAACCCAGCTTAACGACGACATTTTTATTCTTATCGGTCAAATATGGAATGCTTTCACCTATAGTCTCACAACCCGTATAATGTACAGCCTCCGTCTCGTTCATGAAGAGCACGTCAATCCATGCCATGAGTTCAAAAATACCTTGATACCATTCTCCGGTGTCGTCCCAACCCACGTCCAGCGAGACGGTGATTCCGGACCGGTTCAATTCGCGGGCAATCGCCATAAACTCTTTATGATTTACACTGCCTTTATATCCGGTTATATGAACGTGCTTGGACAGAACTAAATCCTCGATTGCGACTTGCCCCAATTGAAGCTCTGAGTTTGTTCCGGCGTAAGAAATAAAGGAGCGGTCCCTCTCCGGATTGATAGCAATGGAGATGCCCGTTTGGTTTAGATCACTCTTTTTTACGTAACTGGTATCGATACCATATCGATGGAATTGATTAAGGATATATTGACCGTAGTAATCTTTGCCTAGTATTCCTTTAAAGGCAAGCTTCTTGCCCAGCTTGGCAAGCGTAATGCTGAACAATGCCGCTCCGCCACCGACATGAATTGTCATGTCCCGGACAAATACTTCTTGTCCGGGGAGCGGCAGTTCGTTGCAGCCAGTAATAACCAAATCTACGTTTGCATCTCCTATAACAACGGCATCGTATGTTTTCAACGTCTTCCCTCTCTCTGTCTTTTCCTGTCTCTTCCTGCAGCTGTTTTGCTGCAACGAAATACGTTAATCCGCTTCAATGAACAAAGGCTGGGAGAAAGCTGCATACCCTCCCTCAATATAAGCGCTTACGCGGACATAACCTTCATCGCCCTGACATTCGTACTCGATATGCTTTGTTCTGCCCGTCACTTCATGAAGCACCCGGCCGTCTTTGCCGAACAATGTCACGTACTTGTACATTTTGTCCAGCAACTCGTTGGATTTCAAATCAATTATAATCTTGTTTCCTTCGGTCCGGATAGAGTCAAATCCAAATCCCGTCGATACGTAGAAACTTCCGCTTATGATTGCCTTTAATATCGCTTCGCGTGAATTTTCTTCCACAAGCACCATATTCCACGCCTGCTTTTCCTGACCGTACACATGGGAGTCATCGTTCCCGAATCCCCATATCCTGCGTCCCGCAGTCAACAATGCGTCCCACTTGTCGAACGCGATATCGTATTCTATATTCCCGTCGCCGTTATACACTTCAACTCCCGTGTATCGTTCCATCTGCAGCATGTCTTCCAGCGTCCAGAAGTTAGAGAAGTAACGGTTGGGATGAACCAAGACGCAAATGCCGCCGTTATCCAGCGTGGCATTCGCAAATCTCTGATAATTGTCAATGGTAAATTCATTGCTATAATTCTCCATTATGGAATGAGGAGGCTGAACCAACAGCATATGCGGTTTCCGGCTGCTTACTTCAATCGCTTCGAATACGGTTGGTATGTTGCGTTCCCCATCTAAATTCGTAATTTTGTCATGATCGGAAATCGCCAGAAAATCATAGTCGCCATACATCTTGTATACCGTTTCCAATGAAAACCATCCGTCGCTGTTGTTTGTATGATTGTGGAAGCTTCCGCGTATCCAGCTGCCTTGCGTATCGTATGGGTTTGCTATTCTCATTCCAATCCATCCTTTATCTGTTAATTATTCCTTAATCGAACCAATCATGACGCCTTGGGCAAAATATTTCTGAATAAACGGATAAATGATAATAATCGGAGCGACAACGATAATAATGGTTGCCATTTTCATAGAATCACCGGTGACCTGCATTTTTTCAAGCATCTCATATTGACTCATGCCTGCTGCTTGTTCCAACTTGCTTCTCATCGCTTCCGCTCTGGTCAACATCTCTTGCAGAAGCGTGGAAAGAGGCCGGAGCTCGCTCGATCTTACGTAGAAGGACCCGGTAAACCAATCATTCCAATGACCTACGGCATTAAACAATGCAATAACCGCAATAACAGGTTTACTTAGCGGCATGATGATTCGCATAAAGATGGAGAAATCGTTATACCCGTCAAGTCGTGCCGATTCTTCCAATGAAACATGGATTTGTTGAAAGAAGGTCCGCATTATGATAAGATTCCATGCGCTGTATAGCGAGGGAATGACATACACCCAAATCGTATTCGTCAAATGGAGATCCTTCAACAGCATATAGTACGGGATGATTCCGCCGCTGAACAACATCGTGAAAAAGATGAGCAATGTAAAAAAACGTACGCCCGGCATTGTCTTACTTTTCAGCGTATACGCGGCCATTGCCGTAAGGAACACGCTGGCCACCGTCCCCACAACCGTCCTGAATATAGAGATGCCGAAAGCCGTTACAATGTTGGCGGATGTGATCACTTCTTGATAATTTTGAAGCGACCATACCCTAGGCCAGAAATAGATTCCTCCGCGTTCGGCGTCTTTTCCGGCATTGAAGGACAGGGCAAGAATATTTAAGAAAGGAAGAATGATGGATAAGCACAGCAGAATAATGAGTGAGTAAATAACGATCTTAACTACTTTTTCCCCGAAAGTCGTCTTGTGAAATTCCTTTCCCACACGTGTTTCCCCTCTCGTATTTGATGAGAGGCCGGTCTCGCCATGATCGGAAGTAACCGGCCTGCATCAAGAACATCATAGACTAGAATTTCAAATGTGTTTTTGGATCTGAGTCTTTCTGTTTCAACAGCTCCAGGAATTGCTTCAATCCGGTAGCTTCTAGCTGTTTGGATGCGGAATCCAGAATTTTCTTCGCTTCGTCCGCGTTTTTCGCGTAATAGGCGCGAATCAAGCTGTCATCGTAATTTTCGAACGCGGTTTTCAGTTCCGTACCTTGTTCGAATTCGCCGATGAAAGACAATGGAGTGTAGCCGTCCACGATTTTCGCGTTTTTACGTTTCTCGTCCCAGCCCCAGTATTCGGCGATTTTCAATGCGCCTGCGTTGACTTCCGGAGCAACTGCATCTCCGTACTCCATCTCGCCAAAATCGGCCATCCGGTCGATATCCGTACCTCCCAGAAGTTCTCCCCAGTAATTGGCCACTCCGCCAAAACCAAGTTTTTTCGCTTCTTCCGGATTGCTCGTTTTCAAATCAATAACTTCTTTCTTCGCAAGTGGATTGCCTTTGGCATCAAGGGTGTAGTCTCGGCCCTCAAGGCCGTATTGCCATAACAGCTTTCCTTCGCGGCTTGCCAGGAAGTCTGCCAGTTTCATGATATCCTCCGGATTTTTCGTTGTAGCCGGGATCGCCCAAGCGGAATAACCGGATTTATAATCCACTTGCATTTGATATGGACGGTCAACGAAATCAATTGGGCCTAAAGGTAAGTAATGCATATCTTTGTTATATTCTTGATAGTTGTGCGTATCTGCGATGATACCCCAAGTTTCGTTCAAGGCGCCCTCAGTGGCGCGGCTTTCGTCAATGGTGAAGAATTCCGGGTGAAGTAGCTTCTCGTTAAGCAACTTTTGAACATATTCAACTTTCTTCAATGCAAATTCGGTTTGGCTTTCGTGCAAGATGTTGCCGTCTTTGTCCTTCTTGATCCGCTGGTCGTCGGCACCCCACTCCAGATCGTTGAATAAAGCGCCGACTTCTTTGCCACCCCAATAAGCAGGACCGATCGGAACGACATCTTTGCCATTCTTGTCTTTGAAGTTGCCTTCATTGATTTTCTTAGCCAGCTCGTAGAGCTCATCGGTTGTATTAACGGTCCTAGGATCAATATTCAATGCTTCCGCGATATCTTTGCGGATATACGGCCCGCCTGCATACTTCCGGGTTGCGTAGCCGCCTTGTCTGGCAACGTTCATGTGAACGAAGTAGGAGGAGCCGTTAAACTCCGGACGGAACATGACGCCATATTTCGTATCCAGTGGAAGGTAATCGTCCTGCAAATATTTACTGTAAACTTTGGATTTTTTCATCAAAGGCGTTAGATCCGTAAACATGTTTTCTCTTGCGGCTTTAAGAATGACCGACATTTCCGGACGACCGCTGTTATTTAAGTAGAATGTGATGAAGTCAGGCAAGTCGTTCGATGCCAATCCGGCGATGAGTCCGTCAATCGAATGGTCCGCGACCATGATTTCAATTTCCAGATCGATACCTGTACTTTCTTTTAATTGTGCTTTAATCTCGTCATTCATGTCTTCCGTATAGTCGTCGGTGCCCATGAAGACTAACCCTTTCACTTTACGATCGGCAATCCAAGTTGCCGGCTTACTGGTATCTGTCGTTACGTTCTCTGTTCCCTTATTCGATGTGTTGGCCTGACCTTCATTGTTTCCGTTTCCGTTTCCGCTACATCCTGCCAGGAACATGGAAGCAATAAGCGGTATGGAGAGTAATTTGACCCACTTCTTGTTTTTTAGCATTTCATCATCCCTCTTTTATCATTTTTTTATGAAAATCGTCAAAGACGTTTTTCAACTAAAAGGAATACTGTTACCATAAAGAAGTTTCAGAAACTTTCTTGGAAATCCGGTTAGCCAAAATTACTAAGATTAATCCGATTACCCCCTGCATCATTCCTACTGCTGTCGCGTAACCATATTGTCCGCCTTGAAGGCCCACGCGAATGACGTAAGTATCCAAAATTTCCGAAAGTTGCATATTCCCTGGAGTTCTAAGCAGATACAGCTGATCGAAACCGGCGGATAATATATTTCCTAATGATAAGATAAACAAAATCAAGATTGTCGGTCTTATCGAAGGTAATGTGATATGCCAAATTTCTTTCCATTTGCTGGCCCCGTCCATCTTGGCCGCTTCATACATATCCGGATTGATGCCGGCAATCGCCGCAAGATATATAATGGAGTCCCAACCTACGGTTTTCCAGATATGACTGCCGAACATGATTTGATAGAAGTAATTCGGCTCCATCATATAGAAAACGCTGCCGTCTCCGCCGAATTTCGCGATGATTTGGTTCAGCAAGCCGTTATTCGGCGCGAGAAGCCTTTGCACCAAACCGACTACGACAACCCAAGACAAAAAGTGAGGCAAGTAGGATATGCTTTGCGATATATTCCTGAAATAGCGGTTCTTCACCTCACTAAACATAAGCGCGAGAATGATAGGAAATGGCAAACCGATAAACAGCTTCATGAAACTGATAATTAGAGTATTCTTAATTAGAGTCATGCTCTGATAGTCATTGAAAAATCTCTCGAAATACTCGAACCCTACCCAAGGGCTTCCCAGAATGCCCATATTGAACTTGAATTCTTTAAAGGCCAGAATCAATCCGCTCATTGGAATATAGGCAAAAATGATGAAAAATACGAGACAGGGCAGCAGCATCAGGTACAAATACTTGTGCAGCATAATATTTTTCCATAATTTCTTTGATGGCTTTGCTGTTTTACCCGTTGTGGTCATTTGTGTTTGCATGGATTAAAGATCACCTTCTCCTGGGTTAATAAGGTGCAAAGTTACGAGCGAAGCAGCTTTATACATTGGCGCTAAATAAAAAAGTGCGGCGCTTTCATAGTTTCTATGGTATCGCTACCATAAAATTGAAATAGAATGGGACGGCTTTCTATTTTGCAGCTTGAAGCATGGCTTGCTCATACCAGTCCCAACCCGCACCGACATCTCGTGACGAATGGGCATCGGAACCGTAAACCACTTCTATCCCTCTTCTTACGCATTGCTGCAGGAACCATTCCGGCACATAAGTCTTGCCGCATGTAGCTTTCCGGAATCCGGCCGTATTCACGTCAATCCCAACTCCGGCCTTCTCAAGTTGTGGCAGGATCGCGCTTAGCCTCTTCCTGATCTGATCTTCATCAAATTCGGGCAATTCCAGGCGGAACTTTTCTATTAGGTTAATATGGCCGATTCTCTTGCGCATCGGCAATTGTTTCGCGAATTCAATGGCAGCTTCCACATGATTGTAGTATTCATCAACAACTGCTGCCAACGTGACGTAGTGTCCTAGCAGCCCTTCCCTGAAATCTTGGATCGTATAGTCAATGCAGCGTATGCCTCCAACGCCTGGCAAGAAATGCACGGACACCACAACGTCTTCTAATGTTCGCTCGCAAGAATCTATAACTCCTAACATAAAATCGGGTGCTCCGTCCAAATAATCCAGTTCTAAACCTACTGCGACTTCAATTCGGCCTTCAAACCGCTCTTTCGTTTCGTAAGCTTGACGTAAGTAATGAGGCAGCTCGAATGATTCCATCGCCAGTTCTTTAAACAATTGGCGATTGAAGATCCAACCCTCAGGCAGCGGAGGATGTTCCGTAATGGAGTACCGTTGAAATCCCTGTTTTATCGCCTCTTCCACATATAGACGCATCCCTGAATCGCTGCCATGTTTGCAAAAATTTGTATGAGTATGGGCATCCCATTTGAGTGGCATATACTCACCTCCTATCATCAATTAATCATGCTAATAGAATGGTAATATTCTTGTGTAACGCCCATGTCATCATAATATTAACTTTGTATGATATTATCGAGCATTCGTATGCATCGGACGGATATGGTATCGTTACCATATCCAATAAAAAAATCATTTTCTTTGCAAATTACTTTCTAATCTCGAGCATTCCTTCAACTTTCCGTGTTGTTATGGCATCCACCTTCATCTGAATAAAAATCTTCATAACGATCGGATCATCCACGGTATATACCCATACCGCCAAATTCCTCGCATGCGCAATATCGACGATTTCCTTGCGGCACGTGCGATAATTCATGTTAATTCCATAATAACCTTCATGTTGTGCTTGCTCGCAAATGGCTAGAGCAAATGCTTCGTAATCAAGTTCTTCATCCGCGGCAAGTTCATCCGGGGTGTTCATTAACACTTGAATTCCGCCGTTATGCCGGGTAATTCCGTCAGAACAACCTGTAATGAACAGTCTGTCCGGATGTTCAAAGCGCTTAATAGACTCCATTGCAGGTTCAATGCTCTCTTTGTCCTTTATATCCAAATTGAGTTTCACCTTATGCATTGCCGCCAACTGCAGAATATCATCCAACCTTGGAATTTCATGCTTCTCGTATACGGGATCCAATTGAACGCGAATTTCTTGTTGGTTTAATTGTTCGTATGTATACGCCCGAAGAAGCGGTGTGTCATCATGAAGCAGAATTGCCGTGCCGTCATTCGTCACCCGAATGTCCACTTCCACAATATCGGCTCCGCTGTCCACACCTTCCAGAAATGAGTCCGTTGTGTTATCCGGTGCATTTCCGCAACCTGTATGTGCAGCAACCAAGACTCTTGTTTGATTAATCATCTCGACTCCTCGAAATATTTAATAGTAAGCGCTTTCCTTGACGTTATTATAGTCTTAACTTTCTGTAAGCACAATCATTATTTCGTGCTATGCCGTTAAATATTTTTCTTTGCTGCCTCTATTAACGCTTGCAATTTGATTCGATTCAATGCTGATTACGACTTCCATACAGGCAATCTCTTCAATCAGCGCATGAAATTTATCCGAGGTATTCCCTTTGAGACTGAAATGAAGGTGCATCGTTTGCAACTCATCAGAATCGGTAACAGGAGATTCTTGATGAATCATCTTCAAATTCGTAATTTGAATGCCGTATTCACCGAATTTAGAAGCGATCTTGCCTAATACGCCCGGTTTATCATAAATTTGAATGTCGAGATCATGAATCCTTCGGTCCTTAAGCCAATGTTTCTCCCACTTGTTCAGAAGAAACAGGCTGATGAGAACTAACAGTGTACATACCGAAGCACCCAACATAAACCCGGCTCCCGTACAAAGGCCGATGGCCGCTACGACCCATACGGAAGCCGCCGTCGTCAACCCTTTAATCATGTTCCCGTTCCTTAATATCGCGCCTGCTCCAAGAAATCCGATTCCGCTGATGACCTGGGCAGCCAACCGAGCCGGATCCATGCGTACATTCGTTTCATTCACAAACTGGGAGAATCCGTACATGGAAAGCATCATAATCGTCGCAGATCCCAGGCACACCAAGATATGGGTGCGAAACCCAGCGGCATGGTTACTCCACTCTCGTTCGATTCCTACTAAACCTCCGAGCACAACCGAAACAATCATTCTGAAAATAAGTTCCCAATGGGAAATTTCCCATACAGAATGCAGAATCCTCTCACCCCTTCTATGGTAGCGGTTTCATAAATAGACTTTCGAACTGTTATTTCAAGTAATAAGCATTGTGTTCAACATTTCTGGAAACCTTTCCATAATTCACATTACGTTTTTATCGTATTGACAGTTTGGAGTCTGATAACGATTCCATAAAAAACGTCATGAGTCCTTTATTAAACTTATTTCCAATTATAATCACATTAATTTGGTTTGTAAACGTTTTTTTGGAACGACAAACGGGCAGGAGAGCCCTATGCGCTCCCCTGCCCGTTTGTCGATGTTGGTTAATGCATTTGTCCAGATCCAGAGGTATTAAAAGAAGAATGGAACGTGTACGTACCGGAACCGATACGAACGAATACAGATCCGTTTTTCTCTTCAATAAACGCGATATCCGGCACGGAATCAATTATCTCCCGCTTTCCTTTATGCTGCGAGCATCTGCAGCAGGTATCGCGACAACTACGGATGCGGAAACAGGAACGGTCACATGCAATGCGGGTGCTCCGGTGGCCTCCCGTTACCATAGAACGTCCTGCTTCCCTTGCGTCAGCATATGGGAGGCTTTGACCCAGTCTCCCCCCTCCGTCAGATAAGACTTTATCATGAGCGCATGCTCTTTTGTTCCGTCATAGTCGATTGCAATCCCGGCTAGAGCGGAGTAAAACCATTCTTCGATGTGACCCATCATAAAGTGATTCTGCGAATGACCGTCTGTCGGACCGTCCCAATAATCGGTCAAGCTGGAAGCCCCATGTGCCACTTGATAGGCGTAATATGGCTTCATTGTTTGTTAAAGCATCTTCTGAATGACATCCGATCGATCCAGGCGTGTTAAAGCCAACAGCGTAAATCTGTATCCGATTTCACCGCTCGTAATCGCGTAATCTCCTTGCTTAAGATTTCGGATGAGCGACTCAAGCGCTGCCTCATCCGTCTCAGGCGTTGTAAGTCCCACAGCCAGCGGAGCCGAATTGGACGTTTGCGTTCCAGTGGCTAAATGGTTCTGCTCAGGATCGAACCACTCCCGCTCGAAAGCACCCTTTACGTCTAGCGCCAGCTGCTAATACTTGTGCGCGTCTTGCTCTTTTCCGAGCAATTGAGCGAATTTGGAGAGAATGATGCAATCGTAATAGAAGATGGCCGTGGCCGTAATTCCTTTCGGCGTCTAGTCCGACATGCCGTCAGTAATCAACAAAAGTAATACGAAATGTTATATTAATTCATATGCTCAGTACAAAAAACACCCTATGCGGCCAATAATTCCGCTTAGGGTGTTTGATTAGTAGCTTACTTATGATTACAACTCAATTATTTCAATGACTCACGAACCTCTAATGTCCGTTTATTCCACTTTTCCGTTTCGGGAATTAATTTATTAATATCGGCCCCGTCGAAAATGATTTCATTCAAAATATTGTTCCAGTTGTATTCGGACCATGCGGGAATCGTAACACCTGGCTGGATTTTGGCATTTTCCTTCGCGATTTTGACCGCTTCTTTGTTTTTGCCTTCCCACATTGGCGTCTCGTCATAATAGGCCGTCAATTCCGGATCGATAACGGAAGCATTCGCTCCTTGGTCGATTTTCCACTTTTGCGCTTCTTTCGAGAATTGGAAGCTGATCCACAGGAATGCTTCTTCCTTATGCTTCGAGCCGCTAAGCATCGACAGCGGACCGTAAATGCTATAGCCAGGCTGGCTTACTATTCCGCGAGGGAAAGGCAATACGTCCCATTCGAATTTAGCGTCCTTCTTCAGACCCGGCAGCACCCAGTCTCCGCCGATCGCGAAGCCTGTTTTACCGTTTATGAATTCTCTCGTTACGTCGCCCGACTCGGCAGCCTTTGCATTGCTTTGCATCGAACCGTCCTTCCAGACGAAATCCGACAGCCATCTCACGTCATTCATGACATCAGGCGTGTTCAGCAAGCTTTGCGTCAAATCCTCATTCATGTAGTGAATGTTGTCCGCATGGCCGTCAGCAATCGCCTTCGTGCTCAGCACGCGCATTTGAAATTCCGGCTGCGTCGTCAAACCGTATTCACCTGCCTCCGGATCCGTAAGCTTCTTGGCAATGTCGCGGAAATCATCATAGGTCCAATCGTTGGCCGGCATTTCCACGCCATGCTTAGCAAGAAGATCCTTATTCACCAAAATCCACATTGGCACGTCTACAAATGGGACTGCAAGCTTTTTGTCTTTATACGTCATCGTATCGAAGAAGCCTTCGGGCAGCTGCACATCCTGGAAGGTCGGGTCCTTCTCGATATAGGGAGACAGATCCTCCACAAGCCCGGCTTGATCAAACGTAATGAGGTCGCTATCGATCCATGTCAAGTCGGCAGGCGTTCCTGCCGCTTCCAAGGAAGCGATAATTTCCATGATCGGCTGGCTGTTGACCGGCACCTGCTCGATCGTGATCCATGGATATTTTTCGTTGAATTTTTTGTATAATTCCGTGTATGAATCCGACCATGAGATCAGCTTCAAGGTAACTGGGTCTTTTTTGACATCTGGCGCGGGCTGGTTATCCGCTGCAGCAGGCGGCTCGGTTGCCTCACCCGTATTGTTAGGGACGTTGCTGCCTCCGTTATTGCTGGAGCAAGCAGAAAGTATTACCGAAAACATCAATACGAGACACAACATCCACGTTAAACCACGTTTGTTTTTCACTGTATTAACCTCCCAAAAGTTTTGTGATACGCAAGAAGCTCATCACTTATGAGCATGTTTGTAGAGCAAAACTTGCTCCGTAAGCCTTCGCTTAGTTTTTTGAAGCAAAACTTGCTCCGTAAGCCTTCGCTTTGTTTTGTGAAGCAAACTCGCTTCGTAGGCCTTCCCCTCAATGTACGCAATAAAAACGGTTCTTCCGATCCTGCCGCGGAGCCTGCAACCCTTGCCGAATCATCACCTCCTCATAAACGTCAACATACAGTTCCTGTCCTGTACAAACTCTACTCGACGATTCCCGTTCTCTCGATTCCGCTTACGAACCAGCGCTGCAGAAACATGAACACGAGTATCGGCGGGAGAATGATCAAGAAAGCCGCGGCCATTTTGGTGCTTTCCGTGATCGGATTCACAATGGTGCGGGTGTTCCCAAGCAAGGATGGATTCAGCACCTCTTCGAGCATATCCAGACGAATCGACAGCGGCGTAAAGCCTTTGGTCAAAAACATCGACGGCTCGTAGTACATATTCCAGTACCAGATGAACGAGAAAAGAAATACGACCAAGCAGGCGGAGCGGGCAAGCGGCAGCATTATCCCGAAAAACAGCCTTGCCGTTGAAGCGCCGTCCAGCTTCGCTGCTTCTTCCAGGCTTGGAGGCTGCGCTTTGAAAAACTGCCGGAAGATCAGAATAAACAAAGCACCCTTCAGTCCCTGCCCGAAGATCGCGGGAATGAGAAAAACGAATATTGAATTCAACAAGCCCAGCTTGCTGAAAATAACGTAAAGCGGGATGATGATGACCTGCGGCGGAATCAAAAAGGTCAAAATGATAAGCGCCGTGAAAAGTCCCTTGAACGGCAATGCTAGACGAGCCAGCGCGTAGCCGGTCATTGCGCAAATCATGACCTGTACGAGCGAGCAGCTCACGGATATAAGGGCAGTGTTCCTCAGCGCCTCCGGGTATTGCAAGCCCTTCAGCGCCTTTGATACATTTTCCCAAGTTATCTCGCGAGGAATCCACTTCACGGTCGGGTCCAGCAGATCGCTCATGTTCTTGAACATCGTGCTGACCATATAAAGAATGGGCTGCAAATAGAGATAAGCGACAATCGAGAGCAGAAGATAGATGACAAGCTTAGCAAGCAAACCGTCGGATACGCTTCGTCCCAACACCAGCATCTTCGTTTTTTGCGCTTTTCGGCCCCAAAGAACGCTTCTGACGCTGCGGCCCGCCTTCTCAATCTCAGACTTCATCGCTGTAATCATGAATGTACCCTCCTTGTCTTGAGGCTTCGGTTGAACAGCCATAATACGAGGGCGATCAGCGCGAAAATGAATCCAAAATAAATCCAAGCGAGCGCGCTCGCATAGCCGTAGCCGGTATCGACCTTAAACATGTTGCTCTTGATATGCGCCAGCACCGGATTCAGCGGGAATGTAAACAAATCAATGATCGTGTACAGCACATTCAGGCTGATGAACGGAACGCACGCAGGCAGCGTGATTTTCCAAAAGCTGTCCCACGGGGATGCCCCGTCAATGCGTACGGCTTCGTAGATCGTCGGAGAAATCGTCTGAAAGCCTGCGATAAAGATTAGAATCTGTACGCCTGAATACCATAAAATAAGAATCGCCTTGCCCAGCACAGCCATAACCGTTTCGGCAAATTGCTTGCCTACGTACTCCTCCACGAGCGGCAGCAAATTATACTGCTCCAGGAAAGGAATATCCCCGGCTCCCTGCAGGAAAAGCTCAGAGAGCACCTGCCCCGTAGCAAATATAACCGGTAAAAAGAACAACGCGCGGTATATGAAACGACCAGGAAACTTTTGATTGAGCATTAATGAAATAAGCAGGGCGAATATAACGATGATCGGAACCATCAGCAGCATTTCTTGGAAATACGTGATCAGCTCGATCGGAAAAACGTTATCCTTCAAGAAGGCGTCCCGGTAATTGCGGAATCCGAGCCACTCGTACTTAAAGCCTCCCACCGCAACTTGGACCTTGTTGAAGGACATAAACAACGACCAGCTGATGGGGATAAGCACAAACATCGCGAACCCGATTATCCACGGCAGCATGAACATCAAGCCGAGTCCATAGCCCTTCCAAAGATGGAGGCGCGCTGCGCGTCCCCGTGCTTTCGCTTTCATTACGCGCCCTCCCCTTTCTCCACTTGGAATGTCTTGCTGCCATAATCGACAATGACGCGCGTACCGTCCTCATATACCGTAGCGAACCTCGTCTCCGACAGCTTTTCATGATCGGTTATCTTCTGAGAGAACACCGGCGCAAGGGAATCGAAAGCCTCGTATTCCTTCAGGATCCGCTCCGTCCACTTCTCGTATTGCGTGCTGAATAGGAAACCTGCCGACGTATACTTCAGCTTTCGCGAATCCTCATGGGTTAAGAAGAACGAAGGAACGGCCCCGTACTCTATCGCTTTCAGAAATTCCGCCTCTACGTCGTTGCGCAGGTTGCCGTCTCCAAAGGAATAGGAAACATAACCGTGAAGCGCTATCGGATAAAAGGGTACGGTCTCATCAACCATGAAATCGTAGCTAGATTCGTAAGGAAGGCCGGCAATATAGTCGGTCTGCCCGACCGTATAGTCGTTGCCGCGGTAAACGCCAGCCGAGCCGAGCGTTTTCTGCGTGTAGGCGAGCAAACCATCGTAAATAGCGATCGTATCCGAGCGCGTCGCAATGCCCGACGGATCATAATCATGGAACACCATCTCGCCAAGATAGTTGAACAACATACCGGACACTCCGATGTCCTTAAGCTTCTCCATCGTTTGATACGCCATGGCAACGGTGCGCGCAGGCTTACTGATAAACCAGCCTTCATCAATGAATACCGTTTCGTCGATGCCGCGAATGCCGTTTGTTTTGCCCGATAGTTCAGAACTTTCTGAATCGATCCAAACAAAATCATCCTCGAACAGCACATCGATGCCCAGCTTAGTCATCTTGGAAATAAAATCTTTTGCCGCCGCTTCGCCGCCTAGCGACTTCTCGATCGGAAAGCGGTCATACGAATCGTAATCGCCTTGATTTTGCCAGCCGTAATAAATGACCTTTAAATGATCGACGCCCTGCTCACGCAAGCCGTTTACCATTTCTGCTGCCTGCGGGAAGGTGGTCGCGGCGATATATTTGATTTTGTTAAAAGCCTCCGTGTAGCTGCCTCCCATCACTTTTAGGTAAAGCGGCATATGGTCGACCGGCTTCAACGGTTCCTTCAGCTTGCCTGTCTCCGCCATATAGTCGCGGTAGGCCTTCGCCATCCCGACATAATCGGCGTCCCCGCCGTTCAGAAAGCAGTACTCCACCTCCCTATCCGTTTCTAGGCGCTGCTTCTGAACCGCTTTGAGCGGAGCAGCGAGACGGCTCATCCGATACAAATATTCCTCGCGGTAAATCTGATTGGCGTACACGTTGTACAGTCCCGATTTCAGTCCCGGCGGCATCGCCGCGATATTCGCTGAATCCCCGCCCTCCGTAAGAACTGCCATAAAGGCGTTGCTGCCTCGCTTCATTCCGAACACCGGAAAAGCAATATTTTCCCGTCTTTCCCCGGAACCGCTCCAGTTTCCGGTATTGGTTAATTCCAACCCGTACACCTGATGGATGTAACCCCTTGAAACCCCTGCCCGTTCGCTGTCAAAAGCAATCAATCCGCCGGGTCCGTCCGGTACGAAGATATAACCGTCCTCCTCCGGCGCGGCAGCACCGAAGTAAGGGAGCAAATCAACCGTAAAGATGGCATATTCGCCATCTTCTTTAATGCCGTCTGTTGGGATCCGCGCCTTTAACCCCTTCGGCGTAAGCTCGTATTGGATCGTAAAGCCAAGCTGCGGCTCGGGGAAAACATAGGAAACCTGAAGGCCTGCCGCGGTTTTGATCAACGTGGTTTGAATCTTGGGATCGCTTGCATTCAGAACCTCGCGAATCGTCTGGTCCTTCCCTTGCGTCCTTACATATGTCAGGACAAAGGGCGATTTCAGATTGGCAAGCAAGACGCCCTTCACCGTTTCGCTGCCGAGCTGCTCTTCCGTCGGATTGCTGCTCCACCGATACCCGGTACGCTTATCGACTAATGCAATCTGTGTAGTGCCGGGATGAATATAAAGCGCAAAATCATCGTTTTCCAGCGCATCGGCAAAACCGTCAGCCCCTGTTTGCGGCGTCCATGCTACCCCCTCGTACAGAGGAGCACGGCTGGCTGAAGGCTTCTCGATTCCAGTCAGCTCCAGCGCTTTGGCAGGCGTCAGCCCGTCACCTTGCAGGAAGAGGATGCAGGAAGCGGCAGCAAGCATAATTAAAGCGATTGCCGCGAGCTTTACGCGAAGGGAAGTGCGCTTGATGAGCTCAACCATAGAAGGTCACCTCCTTGTAAAGCTGATAGAAGAAATCATATAAATTGAAGGACAAGCCAAACACGAGAAAAGCAAACAACCAAATGGTGCCAATGGTAAACACGGTAATGGCAATATTTTTGAGCGACTCCAGAAAATCAAAATTATGAATGACCTGCGTCATGACGATGAGCATGACGCCCATCCATAGAAACATGACAGTATTTAGCGAATCCACGATCACCCGCTCGTCGAGCGTCACGATATTGGACAAAATTAACGTCGGAATGGAGAAGAACAGATATGGAGCAAGCGCATAGGCGCTGCCTTGAATGACCTCTCTGAATTTCCCTTCTCCGTCCTTCACGCTGCATACGAGATAATTGGCAATGATCCAGGTGATCCAAGGGACCATGAATAAGCCTAAGCTGCCGAACAGATTAATTTGCGACAGCTCCACAGAATGGAAAAGAAATCCGGTGTAATAGATTGTCACGATCTTTACCGCTACGGCAGCTGCCAAAATCAGAATAATGATCCAAGGCGCGACTCTCGCTTCCTTTAGCCTGTAAAAACCCTGGTAAGGATGAAGCATGACGTACCAAAGATTGCGCAAATCGCCAAGCGGACGCTGCCAGTATAGCGGCAGAGGCCGATGCTTCAACCATTTCCGGACGGCCGACCCGCCGAATTTCAGCAATAGCAGAATTACCGCCGCTGCCGCCGCCAGCCAAATGAAATGTTTTTGCAGAAAGTCCAGACGGATTTGCCAATACGCCTTGGAGTAGCCCTCCGTGTCGAAGGCTATTTTCAGAAACGACAAGGCATTATCATAATCGTTCTCATGCAAATACACCTTGCCCAGCCCTTGAAACACGCCGTTATACATGTCATTGCGGGCATATACTTTATCCCAGTAAGGCTTGCTCTGCTCATACTTGCCCTCTACATAAAGCGTAAGCGCATTCATCACATCGCTCCCGAACTCGGTACGGACAAATTTATGTATCGTACCGGTTCGGCTGTCGGATATCCAAACGCCGAATTTGGAATCTACGCCTATGCTTGTCGGAAACCCGAGAACGCCGTACTGCTGCGTTTCATTATCGATTAGCCCGAATGCAAACAACGCCTCCGCATTCTGGTCGTAGATATTGACGCGGGCCGAATCCATGTCGACGTTGTACAAGAAGCCGTTCGAATCGCTCGCTACGTCGACAATGCCATGCCCGTTCACCAATGTTTTGTTCTTGAAGGCGTCTACACCCCCGGCATTCAGCTTGCGGATTGCGCCCTGTCCGAAGCCCGCAGCTGTTGCCGTATAAATGAAACCGTCCCGATCAAGCGCAACGTTCGTAATCGGACGCGGCAAACTCGCCAGCTCCTTGGACAGCTGCTCCTTGTTGAGAATGAGCTTCTTCAGCCAATTGAGCACGGTTTGCTGCGCCTTGTTAGCGCCGAAATAACCCATGAACTCCCCGTCCTCATTCATGCGAAGCAAGCCTTGGTAGGAGGAATTCAAGCTGATGTACATCACGCCGCGCCGGTCAACCACCAGCTTGACGGGCACAAAATGCTCCTGCTCCAGAAAGGTCGACTCCGGCTTCTTATATTCGCGGACAAACGAGCCGTCCGCTCCGAATACGGCAATGCGTTGATTTCCTGAATCGGCGACATAGATCAGCCCATCCGGAGTAACGAACAAGCCCTCGGGCGCGCTGAGCATGCTCTCCCCTTCTTCCGCGCCAATCGAGAGAAGGAGGGCACCGTCGTTATCTAGCACAACGACCTTATTCGCCCCTTTATCTGCAACGTACACCTTGTCGTCCGCTCCTACCTGCAGATCCATCGGCTCGACAAAGCGCGTGCCTTTTGTTTCTGCAGGCGCATATACAGGCTGGATGCGCAGCCATGTCGCTTGATTGTTGTCATAGTAGGAGGTCCTGTAAGGGAGCTCCGCATAGATCGCTTCAGGTGCGGCAAGCATGAAGGTCGCCGCAAGAAGCAGGAATAATAGAAATCTCTTCATCGTTACGACTTCCTTTGCTGATTTGAATTACTTGATTCCGGAATGAACCATCGTCTCGAGTACTCTCCGCTGAAAGAGCAGAAAGATAATGAGGTTAGGCACGAACATGAGCAAGCCTGCTGCGGCGGCTACGTTCTGACCCGCCACGCTGTTCTGAAGCCCGCTGAGCAAGCTATTGACGTAGAAGGCCAATGTTCTCATCGTTTCCTCTTGCATAAATAACGTCGATGTCTCCACATCGCCCCATACGCCTTGGAACGTGAAAATTGAAATGGTCGCAATGGCGGGAACGGCCAGCGGCAGCACTATTTTTGTAAAGATGCCCAAATGGCTTGCTCCGTCGATCTTCGCCGCCTCCAGCAGCTCACCGGGGATTTGCGATATAAAGCCGACCAGCATGAATACCGCGATCGGTGAAGCCAGGGCGGGCAAAATATGACCGAAATACGTGTTGTTTATGCCAAGACCGCTAATCATCAGGTATCTTGGAATACCCACCGTCTCTGGCGCGAACATCAAGGATAACGTGATAAGCGCCAAGATCAGCTGCTTGAAATGAAACTGGTATTTGGCAAGCACATAACCCGCCATCGTGCTGACGATGATAACCGCGGCAAGCGTAAACCCCGCTACGATCAAGCTGTTGAACAGATACCGGGTGAACGGAACCGTCGCGTTTGACGCATGCAGAATGAGCGATTCAAAGTTGCGCAGCGTCGGATTTTGCACCAGAAACCGCGGAGGAAATAGAAACAGCTCATTTTGCGGCTTGAAGGCATGGTTCAAAATAAATACGATCGGCAACGACATAAACGCGGCAAGTACGGTAAACACCGTAATCAGGATGACCTGAAATGTCGTTACTCTGCGAAGTCTTCGAATCATGGTTTTATAGTTCCTCCTTTGATCCGAACAGCCGGTAAGCGAATCTCATGGCAAAATAGCTGATGAGCAGCAGCATAACCGAGACAGCCGAAGCATATCCAAGCTCGAAGCGGATAAAAGCATAATCGTCGATATGATTGATGATTAAATGTCCCGAGTACGAGGGCGTAATCGCCATGCCGGTCAATTGGGTCGAAATCCCGCCCGCCTTCAGCGTCCCCACGATGGACATAACGGCGCTGAACAGCATTTGCGGCTTCATCGACGGGACCGTGATGTAGAAAACCTCCTGCAGCCGGCTCGAAATCCCATCGATTCGGCCAGCCTCGTAAAGCTCGCGGTTTACGGTCTGAAGTCCCGCGAGCATCGCTAGAAACCCGACACTGAAGCTCACCCAGAGCGAAACGATAATCATAATATTCAGCAAATATTTCGGGTCCTGCAGCCAGATAACCGGACTGTCGATCCATCCCATCTGCAGCAGGAAATTGTTGAAATAGCCGACGCGGTCACCACTGAACGTTGCAATCCAGACGACCGACAACGCGACTCCGCCAGCCATGGATGGCGCATAAAACGCCAGCGTATAGTAATCGCGAATGCGGATCGGCAGTTGATGTATGAGCCAAGCGAATAGAAAAGCAAGAATATAGCCGCCCGGCCCTACGATCAGCGCGAACAAAAACGTGTTCGGAATCGCCTTGGTCAGAAAAATAATGTCCTGCGTGAACAGGCTGATGTAGTTGTCTATCCCGATAAAATGCAGCGAGCCGAAGCCGTCGTAAGACGTAAAGCCAAGCGTAGCGGCCATCACGACAGGAATAACGATGAATAATAGAAAGCAAAGGAGGAAAGGAGCGAGAAACAGATAGCAAAAAGCATCACGTCTAATTTCCCGCCAAAACTGATTCCATTTCAACCGAAGCGCCGATTTGGGCTTTGCCACCTGTAAACCGGGAGATAGCTGCGTATTCATTTCTGCGGTTCCTCCCATTCGTAAGGTTGTGAAATTTGTGGAATTCGAAGATCGTCTCCCGCCGTTATGCCAAAATTATTTTGCCTCCGGTTCATTTCACGCTGCTGGGAAAGCTGCGCCTGCTCCAGCGATTCCTGTGCCGGAATGCCTTCCATTACCGTACGGTTCCATGCGAATTCCATTTCCCGCGTCAGGAAGTAATAGCCCGGCACATAGGGCATGTTCTTCGCCCAGCGCGCCTGCTCCCGAAGCGCGGCCAAATCCTCGCTCGGCCAGGCGAGTCCTTGCATGGCATCGGTGTTGGCGGTATTCCACCTGAATTCGATCCCATAGAAGGATTCCATATCCTTGGCGTATTGCGACTGCACCTCTTCGGAGGTCCACCATTCCAAGAACGCCCAGGCGTCGTCCTTCCGTTCGCTTTTTTTCATAATCATCGCAGCTGAAATTCCCTGCGGCGACCACCTTGCGACCTCGTCGTCCGCCTGCTTGATGCCTGGCAATGGAGCGATTTTCCAATGTCCCGTAATTTCCGGGGCAGCGACCAGAAGCTGCACGTACGTATTGAAATCCGCTATGCCGATCGGGATATCCCCGTCGCGGAAATGCTGGAAGAACGCCGGAATATCGATGGGAAGATTATATTTCCGGTAAAGCTCCGTCCAGCGTTTGAATGCCTGCTGCCCTGCATCGCCCGATAGCGTGCCCTTCAAGCCGTCCGGCGAATAAGCCTCTGCTCCGTTTTGAAAGAAGAGCGTCGAGAAATCGCTTTTCGGATAGTTCATCGTCATTCCGTTTTCCTGCAGCGTCGGCAGAATATCGAAAACATCCTCCCATGTATCGGGAGCCTTCAGATGCAATCCCTCGAGAATATCCGTCCGATAGAACAGCATCTGGAAGTTTTGCACCTCGGGCAGCCCATAGATTCCGCCGTCATAGCTAAGGGTACGGCTGACACCGGGAATAAACCGGTCAAGCACCTGATCAAAGCCGGGAAAGCCGGATAAATCCTGGACAGCATCCCTCATGGCGAAATCCGCAGGCGTGGATTCCCCTACCCCAAGCGCGATGTCCGGCACATCTCCTGCAGCGTTCCCAAGAATCAGCATGTTCGGATTCGTCATCAAATTGATGTTCACTTCAATGCCCGTTCGGGGCGTAAAATCCTGATCGACCATTTCGCGCAAAAGCTCGACGTAATCCCGTCCCCGCTGGACCCAGATGGTCAACGCTTCCTTCCGGTTGTGTTTGCGCGTGTCATAGTCCAAATAGAACGAGCGTCCGAAGTCCGCAATGGAATACGGAACTCTCGAGAGCGTGCTTGCCACCTTCAAATTCGTTTCCGTTCCCGGCGTGCGTACGACGATATAATCCATGAGCAGCGGCTGCTGCGTCAGCGTCGCCATCCAGGTTCCGATATTATTCTGAATGGTGGAGAAATCGTTGATCTTATTCGGAATTTCATTAACATCCTCCAGCATCTTCGCCAGGATCGCCTCGGAGCCTTTGATCGCCTCCGACAAATCGGAGTCCTTCTTGTTGAGACCGTTAATATAATGGCGTATATCCGTCAAATGAGTGATGAAGCCCGACATCTTCTTCTCTACATCCGGCTCTAGCTTCAACATATCCCATGTCCGTGTCGAATCAATGTTCGCATCGAAGCCCGATTTACTGTAATTACCCGTTAGCAGCCTAATGTGCCGGTCGAAAGCAGCCAATTGTTTCAGCGTTTCCTTCAGTGCGAGATACACCGGCTGAACGAGAGACGAATCAACGGTCATGCGCAGCGTGTGCGCACCCTTCTCCAAATAAAAACGAAAGGGCTCGCCTTCGCCATCCGCAAGCGTTCCGATCTTGAATTCTTTATCCGTCGGGATAGCGTAATGCAGCAGCTCTTGAAACGGCGTCTTCCCGTCGATCGAAATCATGCGGTACGCCTCAAAGCCGTTCCGGTAATTTTGGAATGTTTTCAGATCAAGCTCATACCACCCGTCATTCGGCACCGTGAGCTCCCATTCCACCCATTCGCCCGGCAACCTCCATCGTTGTCCGCCCAGCACATTGTACGTGATTCGTCCCTTTGGATCGGGTGATATATAGGGCTCTGACCAGAAATCGGTCTGGATTGCCAGACTCGACTTCCGCATGAACTGCTCGGCTTCGATTACACCGTACCAGCCGGGCTGCGTCTCACCCTCCGGATGTAAGCGCTTGTAATTTTCGTAATCCGGAATCGCTTCTTTAGGCCTGAAGGAGATCTCCCGCAATGCCACAGACTCTCTGACTCCGGTAAGCCGCAGCGAATGCGTCCCTTCCTCCAGGCGATAAAGTAAAGGCTCGGCGGAAGCCGATAGAACGGCTGCCGCTTTCCTACTCCAGCCCTCCAGCTCTGTTTGCGGAGGACGAATTTGCTGACCGATCTCATTGCGGTCATATGGGAACTTAGAATCCTTCCACTGCCGCTCCAGCTCAATTCGCTCCGACTCGGCAAACGGAAAGCGCCCGTCAATCTGCACACCCCGAACGACCGAGGCGCTGCCGCCAGCAAGCGGCTTGTAATCAAAATGAAGCTCATACCAACCGCCCTTTGGAACGCTAAACGTCCATTCCACCCAGCCCCGTTCATTTTCCCAGCGCAGCGCGGCCTCATCCTGTTCGTCATGGAATACTTTCGCTTCATCGGCGGCGGCCGAATATTCCTTCGGCAAAATCGTGACCGCTTGCAAGGACTCCTCCGCCTTCCCCGCCTCTGGGTGCTGAAGCATCAGCTTGGCGTAGGGCAGCTCCTCGGCTTTGCTGTCGAAGGAGAGCAGCTGCTCCGTACTGACGGAGGTAGCATGAAGGACCGGCTCGCTCGCCGTGATCCAGCGGAAACCTGCGAACACGAGCGCCAGTGCCAGCATAAGACGAAGAACGATGCCCAGCATCCTCCTCATTCTGCCTCCCCTCCAACTGCCAGGGATATGCCGGATTCCTCGTCAAAAAAGTGAATCTTGTTCATGTTAAAGCCGACAAGCAGTTTCTCTTCCTTCCTAAACACGGTCTCAGGCTCCGTTCTGCCTATTACCGTTTTCTCGCCTACCTTCACGTACACGTACGAATCGGCGCCAGTCACCTCCGACATCTCCACCGTGCAGCGCGCAAAATCATTGTCGGGCGTTTCCGTATCCTCCCGTTTCAGCCACACATGCTCGGGGCGAACGCCCATTACGCAATTGCGAAGCGAGCCCGGTTTGGCTGTAAAATGGCGGTAATAACGCTCCGGAACCAGCAGCTTGAGACGCTTATTGAGAAAATAATAGTTCCCGTTCTCCCGTACGAGGCTGCCCTCCAAAAAATTCATCTGAGGCGAACCGATAAATCCCGCCACGAACATATTCGCAGGCTCATCGTACAGCTGGCGCGGCGGCGCGACCTGCTGAATGATCCCGTCCTTCATGACGACAATCCGCGTCCCCATTGTCATCGCTTCGACCTGGTCATGGGTGACATAGACCATCGTTCGTTTCAAGTCGCTTTGCAGCTTGATGATCTCCGCCCTCGTCTGGGCACGCAGCTTGGCATCGAGGTTTGACAGCGGTTCGTCCATGAGAAACACTTGAGGCTCGCGGGCTATCGCCCGGCCAAGCGCGACACGCTGCTTTTGCCCTCCCGAGAGCTGGCTCGGCTTGCGCTCCAGAAGATGCGAGATCTCCAATATTTTCGCCACACGGTTAACCCGAAGCGCAATGTCATGCTTGGCTGTTTTACGAAGCTTTAACCCTAGCGCGATATTTTCATAGACCGTTAGATTCGGGTATAACGCATAGTTTTGAAAAACCATTGCAATGTCCCGATCCTTTGGCGAAACATAGTTTACGAACTTCTCGTCGATGTACAAGTCCCCTTCGGTAATTTCCTCTAAGCCTGCCAGCATTCTCAGCGTTGTGGACTTACCGCAGCCGGAAGGACCTACGAGTACCAGGAACTCCCCCTCCTCAATGGAAAGGTGGAAATCGTTGACCGCCGGACGAGACTCCCCTTTGTAATGCTTATAGACATGGCTGAACGTGATGCTTCCCACCCTCACTCACCTCTCATGACGTATTTTCTTCCTCTTGCTACCATTAATGTTAACGTATCCGGGCTGCGGCAAATATGAGGCGATATTTTCTTTTGCAGTCAAAAATTAGCTTCTATTGGTTCAAATGCAAGGTTTTAACCTTATGTAAAAAACACTGTCAACAAGCGTAAACGGCTCTCGCCGTCCTCAGTGGCAAAAGCTATCGTTTCGCGGAGATATATAAGCACATTTATAAGTGAAAACTTATAATTTCTCATATATTAAAAAAAGCCGTTCTCCTCGAACGGCTTCCTCTAGCTTCCAATCCTATTCAATTGTTTCCCAATGATCCGACCATGAATGCTTTGGACGCCAGCCAAGCACATCCTGCGCCAATTGATTGCTGACCACCGCAGTTCTTCCGTGGAGTGAAGCCCGGCGATCCGTCACGTCAGGATAAAAATGGTTTAGCAGCCGCTCAGTCTCCCAGTCGCTAAGCGTATCGCTGCTCGTAATATTGAGACAAATCGCTCCGCGGTCCTCCACTTCCAAGGACGCGAGACATGCGCTGACGGCATCGCGAATATCAATATAGCTCCAGAGGATATGCTTGAATGCTTCCGGCTTGCTAACCGCGAGATGCTTGTAATCCTCCGGCTTCGTAATCATGGAGAAGCGCAGCGAAATAACCTGCATTCCGTTTCGGCGGTCAAACATCGCTGCGGTAAGCTCGTTAACAACCTTCGATAAGCCATAACATTCCTGAGGCTGCTGCGGATGATCCTCATCCAGCGGCAAATAATCCGGAGAGAACGGTGACGGCGCCCATGCAAAGCCATAGGATGACTCGCTTGAACCCATCACGACCTTTCTAATGCCCAAAATCGAGGCTGCCTCCAAAATGTGATAGCCCGAAATGGTATTATTAGCGAAAATATAGGGATGCGTATAAACGAGCGGTGCAGGAATGGCTGCCAAATGGATGATCGCATCCGCGCCGTGAAGCGCGGAGACCACCTGCCCGAAATCGTTCAAATCCACGTTTATCTGTTTGCAGTGCAGCTGACTGGACCGCTTGTTATCCAAGGATACGACCTGGTAGCCATGCTCCTGCAGTGACTGAATGAGCTGAGTGCCGAGCTTGCCGCTCCCGCCTGTTACTGCAATGGTCTTCATGCTGAGAAGCACCTCCGTTTATTTGCCATTATGGCCGTACTAATGTTCCGTCAGCCTTACGGTCAAGATGATAGGGATTATGGTAAGCAGACCGATTCCAATTCTCGCCAACGAGCAATTGTGCCTTTAGCTCATCCAGCTCGATCCCGAGGCCCGGCTTATTCGAAGGATACAAATAACCGCCCTTTCTGACGATATGCCCTTCAAAGGCATCAAGCTCCTCCGCCCTAAAATGGTTCACTTCCTGAATGCCGAAATTCCATATCGCCATGTCCAAATGCACAGCTGCCGCCTGATTAACGGGATCATTCTCACCGCCCTCCTGCCATGCGGTACGTACGCCAAAAGCCTCGCATAATGCGGCGATTTTGCGGCATGCGCTGATGCCTCCTGCCTTGGAGACGCGCACGCGAATGAAATCGATCAGCCTCTCCTTCACCAGCTCCGTCCATTCCTGCGGGTTAACGAACAGCTCGCCGACCGCTTGTGGCGTAGCACTCTGCTGGCGCAGCTGGCGGTACCAGCCAATCTGCTCCGGTGCCAGCGCATCCTCAAGAAAGAATAGACCGTAAGGCTCGACTCGCTTTGCGAGCTGGATCGCATGGATAGGCGAGAGATGCTCATGTACGTCATGGGTAAACTGAACACCCATGCCGAATGCCACCCGCAGCTGCTCGAACATGCCCGGAATGGCATTCAGGTAGGCCTGTTCGTCAAACACCGGCCCCTTTGTCCATGCGCGCTCGGGAAGGTTCGCCTTATCCGCCCCAATGAAGCCACCGCCCCCATACCCGCCCATTTGCACGCGGATGACCGTATAGCCCTCTTCCATGAAGCGATGAACATCCTCCTTCAGCTCGACGATATCCGATCCGCCGGCATGTCCGTAACACGGAACGGCAGCGCGGCTCGCCCCGCCCAGCAGTTGATAGACTGGCAGTCCGGCTTCCTTGCCTTTAATATCCCATAATGCCATATCGATGCCGCCGATCGCGGTATGCAGAATAGCCCCATTCCTCCAATAACCGCTCATATACATCGTCTGCCAAAGGTCCTCTATATTTGCCGCATCCCTGCCGATCAACACCGGCGCCAGCAATTGCTCGATCACCTGCACGACGGCCTCCGGATTATAAACATCCGAAGCGGAGCCGAGTCCATAAAGCCCGTCTTGGTCCGTCAGCACCTTCACGATTGTCCATGTGCCGTTTTTTCGCGTACGTATGCATTTGATTCCCGTTATTTTCGCCATGCTCCCACCATCCCTTTTTTTTGTATCACGTATAGTGTAAGCGAATTCTGCGTCGTTCCAAATGAGGCATCCTTAAATTTTCTGTCCTATGATTGGCCTCTTGATCCCTGCAAACAAGCGTAAACGGCTGTCGCCGTCCTCTGTGGCAAAAGCAGCCGTTTCGCGGAGATATATAAGTACATTTATATGTGAAAACATATAAATTCTTATATATTAAAAAAAGACGGTTTCCAAGATACGGGCAAGCCGCTCTGGAAACCATCCTTTTCGCTTCGTTATTGTTAACGCTAAGGCATATTGAGAAATCCTGTATTTTCGATAATCGCATTTACTTGAAGCTCCAGCTTTAGCTTTGGGTAATATTCCGTACGCCAGCTTTTCAACTGCTGCCGCGGAATTTTATGGCGAAAAAATTGGCCTGTGCCCAAAATATCCGCTCCGCTCGCTTGAAGCCTTGCGAACATTTGATTGAACTTTTTTGTCAGCATGGTATCAAGCTCCTGCTTGATCATTTCGCTTGTCGGGTTCCCCTTTGTTTCCAAGATAACGACCTTCAATTTTAATTCACTTTTTAAAATAGGCTTACCGCTGCTCATCGAGCTTTTTGTATCCATATCGTTGCTAACGATAAGTACGCTGGCATGATTCAAAACTTCGATTTTCCCTTGCGTGCTTTCGCCATTAAAAGCATTGAACAGCAGTGTTTCGTCCGCACTGATCTGCCCAACCATTTTTCCGTTTTTTATAACCGCCGAGCCTATATGCTGAACGGCTGTGGTTTTTCCCGACCGTATAATCGGTATGGCAACGTCTCGCGTATAAGAGTAAATGCTGCGGTATACCGCCCACACCCGGGTTAATGCAATTTGCGGATTCCAGCCTGCGTTTTTCTCAAAAAAATCATAGAGGGTCGTACCCTCGGGCTCCATCATTTTTTTTACCGTCTTAAAGAAATAATCCATATCTTCATCGCATATCGTAACCAGCGTCTTAGGAGACACGTCGCGGCCTCTCATAAAATCGGCTATGGTATCTTCGAGTCCATCCTGCGCATATTTCTTGTCCATCAATACCACCTTCACGTGAAGCAAATCCACGCGATTCTCCAAATTAGCGCTGATCTTATCGACCGCATGATTGATCGTGTTCCCGGTTCCGGTCACGATTTTTATTTGAGTCGAATTTTGACCCGGTTCAGGAATTTGAAGATAGATCAAATATTCGCCGTTCTTCTTTGAAACGCCCAACACTACCGGCAGCACTCGGTGGTTGATATCGATATTATCCCAGCAGCCGCTTAGGGCTAAGGCCATGCATACGATTATAAATATCTTAAGCACTTTCATCTTTGATCATCCTTCTGGAACGAAGCCCAATAAACCATATCGAGCAGGGTATGATTAAGAATACAAAAAACCGCAGCAGCGTACTCCACATCGTCAGCTTCTCTATCGACTCCCAATTCTGAATGAACAAGCAAGCCGAATAGATAAGCACAGCTGTCGTGATCATTAGATAGTTGGGCTTCACCTTCGGCATGCTTCGATGCAGGATCCGGCTGATTTCCCATAGTACGATCGAAATAAACAGCATCGTGAAGGTGATGAGACTCAGCAGCAAAAACATCGTAATCCGGTCAAACATCAGCCAGTTAATATGGACCGTGCTTACCAGCATAATGAAAGGAAATTTAAAGGTTGAGGCGGTAGCTTGTCCGAAAGTCAGCAGCGGAAGATAGACAGATAAGAAGAAAAACGGAACGAGTGCCGTTAGGGTTAACATCATTTTTCTACGGCTGTAGGAAAAATAGGGCTGAATGAAACCTAGAAATAAGTAGCTAACGGAAAATGCTGAGAAGCTGTGTAAATAGGCTGGCTTCGTCAAAAATGAAAATTTCTGATCAATTAACGGAAATAAATAACGGAGATCCACATTATGAAAGGAAGTAACAATCACGAAAAAAATAAATGGAACAAAAAGAATAGCCAGCAGAAAGCCCGTACGGAAAATAGCATCTACGCCATTCGACGCAATATAGGTTGAGATAACAACAATAAGCCCCATGATCGCCCATATGGGCGTATTGGCCAGAAAAACAAGCGTAATAATTTGAGAAAAGGCTTGGATGGTTACGATGTTGACGACAATCAAATAAAATACAAGGGGCAGCAGAAATAGGACGGCTGCCCACTTTCCTATGCCCACGTAGATACTTATAATATCCTGCTTCGGGAAAAAGCTGAGACCTTTCATATACGCCCAAACCATCAGCATATTTAGCGCGATTCCCAATGTAATCGCAACCCAATGCCCCTCTGTCGTGCTTGAGATGATGTCACCGGAATAGAAGAAGAAAACGAATCCCAGCTTAGTCAGGCTATACATTAGTACGACATGTAAAGTTCTATCCATTTTCCGTCTCACCCTTTTTCATACTGAAATCCAAATAAGAAATGCCGAACGTCTTGATACTTGCAAGGTAACCGCACAGCAGCACCATACCTGCAAGCAGCCCGAGAATTCCAAATATAGCGGACATAATAACAATTAAATATTTGAATACCCGAATCGTAAGCGAATTTTGGAATCCGACAACCGTTGAGTTCGAAATCGTCGTGGCAGCAAGCACAATGATCAATAAATTACTTACCAATCTTGCCGCTACGACGGCTTGCCCCAATATGATTCCCCCTACCATCGTGATGGTCGGACCGATGCTTTTGGGCAGTCTGGTGCTGGCCTCGATAATTAATTCCAAGATGACCAGCATCAATATGATTTCCACGATTGCCGGATACGGCACGCCTTCCCTGCTTTGCGCAATCGTTAAAGCAAGCTCTATTCGGAGAACCTCCGGATTTACGGCGACGAGAGCAACGTACAAACCGGGAGCCAGCAGCGTTATCAATACGCCGATAACACGCAGGAGGCGAATGATCACCATTAATGGACGCGGGAAGTTATGGTCATTTTCGAGCGAAAACATATCCCAGATCAAGTTAGGAAGCACAAGCGCAAACGGAAGGCGATCAATGAACAGCACTACTCTTCCCTTCTTCAACGCACTCGCTACCTCTTGCGGCAATTCCGTCGTATTAAATTTGGGTACAGCTGACCAAGAGGATAAGCCCAGCGATGTCGATAGATTCTGTATGTTATCGATTTCCTTGTCGCTGCTGCGCTCGAGCTGTTCCATGATTTTGCTCACTAGTCCTGGATCAGCGTGGCTGTCATCGTAGATTAAAGAAATTTTTTTCTGCTGCCGGGTGCCCGCCAAGAAAGATTTCACCTTGATATGGTGCGAGATGATTTGTTTCCTCACGATGCCAATATTCGTATCAATATCCTCGATGAATGAGCTCATCGGCCCTTGCAGCACATTCTCGTTCGTAGGTGATTCAACGGACCGGTTTAGGACAATTGGGAAGGGGTCAACGATGACGAAAGCTGCTTCGCTTTCAAAATAAACGATTAGTTTGCCTCCCATAAATAATGAGATCGCTTCATGCAGATCGATTTCCCTTATTTCGCCGATCTCAGCCATGATGGAAACAATAGATTCGGATCCCTTGCTCGTGTTTTCAAAGTTTTTATGTATCGCTATTTTCGTCCTCATTAAGTCGATTAACGTCACGAATCCCATCAACACGACGCTTGCCCCGCCGATTTTGTCCGGCTGAATGAAGAAATCATCATTTGCGCCCAATTTGTCCTCTAATTCTTTCAATAAAGAATCCATAGTCCGCTTCTCCTTATAAACAAACAATTCCTCTTACGATTCTCCCCTTCTAATGGCTTTATATACTTAAAAGGAGTGCCCTATAATCAGGACACTCCTCTGTGAATCGAGAGACTTAATTTATTATTAGGCCGGCTTTCAACCTCATAATTGAAAAACAGAAATGTATTCGCTTTCACTGCATTTTAAAAGAAGAAGCCTTCCTTCATTGCTTCAGGTCGGCTTCTCTCATGGTGTGTGAATTATTTTTTGGCTGCAAGGAATGCGTCGATTTGCTTTTGCGTTTCGGCGATGATGACATCAAGGCCGTTTTTCTTTTGCGTTTCAATATAATCGGCAACAGCTTTCTCGACATCCTTCACGACGCCGAATTCAATCGGTCTGTTGAGCTCATCGTTTGCGGTGTCGCGTTTGGCAATTTCGTTTTTCATGTTGTCTTCCGCGATAAACAAGCCGTCGATAGGGGAGTTTACATTATTAGGCTTGCTTGCGAATTCCGCTTCCTTCACCCAGAAATCTGGTCCGTAAGTCATCGTCGGACGCATGAATTGCGGCTTCCAGAATGCCCATTGACCGCCCCACTCCATGTAGTTGCTCGTAGTCGTTTCCATGCCTTCCGGATATTCGGCAGTCTCGCCGTTCAACACGTAGGTTTTGCCTTCGATGCCGTATTGAACAAGGTCATAAAGGGTTTTATCGGTTTCCATCATATCCAGGAAACGAAGCACGCGCTCCGGATTTTTGGAATTGCGGTTGATCGCTACCACGTTTGCAAGCGCCGTACGGTTGACGAATCGTTTATCGGGATACAGCTCGGCAGATTCCATCTTGAAGGATGGATCAGAGAAGCCCGGATTCGCGCTTACCCATTCATGAGACGTTACCGTAAACAGCTTCTTGCCGTTTCTCCACTCAGCCGCTTCATCCGATTTATCGATCATGGCGTCTCTGTTAATCAGGTTATCGTCATACCATACCTTTGCCAGCTTAGCCGCTTCGAGATAGAAAGGCTGCTGCTCAACGGCTTGCACCGTAATTTTATCGTCGCTCAAATAGAAGCCCAGGCCATGGAAGTTAAGATCCACCCACTCATCGCGAATCATAATGAGCGAAACGGGCGGCGTACGGGAAATTCTCTCATTCGGATACGCTTTTTTCAGCTCGCGCAGCAACCGGTCAACATCCTCGATCGTCTTAATCGAGCCGGCAGGAATATCCAGGCCTGCTTTCTCGATAAGATCGGAGCGCCAGCCGGTAAATTTACGCTCATTCATTTTCATCGTCCAAGGAAGCCCGACGATGTCGCCGTTTACGGTAGCAGCCCCAAGCGTGCCCTGCTCTTCATATTTCTTAAGCAAATTAGGAGCATACTCCGGAAGCAGGTCGTTCAGCGCCATATAGGAGCCTTTTGCCGCCATTTGCTTGTACGACAGCCAATCGCCGTCAAAGTTCATATCCCAGTTATCGCCGGAAGCCGCCATAACGAGCATTTTCTCCTTAAAGTCGCCGAACGGGATAAAGTTGATATCAAACTTAATATTTAGCCCTTTCGCTTTGACGTACTCGCTGACCTTGGACCAAACCTCGTCCGTAGCCGCCTTTTTATCTCCGCCAAAATAAAACTTTAGCGTAACCTCATCTTCCTGCTTCTCTCCGGACTCGCCCGAAGGCGCATTCGTCGCATTCCCGTTACTTGGGGAATTCCCGTTGTTCGAGCTGCACGCTGCTAGAATAACGCTTATCAGCATAATGGCAGCAAGCAATAGCGGCAGTCTTGTCTTTCTTTTTTGCATCTGAATCTCTCCCCTTAGCTTGTGATTTATATACTACACGGCCAAAGCCGGCATAGTCATCCTTTTACAGCGCCAACCATTAAGCCTTTCACAAAAAAACGCTGAACGAACGGATACAAGAAAATGATTGGCCCGATCGTAATGACGGTAAGCGCCATCTTGATCGATTCCGAAGGAATTTGTGCCGAGATGCGCTGCATGGCTGAGGCGTTGCTGGAGCTCTTTAGAAATTCCACATTGGAAATGAGCGTCCGCAGCAGCAGCTGCAGCGGCTGCAGCTCTTGCTTATCTACAAACATTAAGCCAAGAAACCAGTCATTCCAGTAACTCAAGGCTACGAACAAGCCAACAGTGGCAAGTACAGGCAAGGAGAGCGGCGCAATGAGACTATAAAAGATTTTAAAGTCGCCCGCCCCGTCCATTTTGGCCGATTCATTCATATCCTCGGGAATGGACAGCATGAAATTCCGGATAAGAAACATATTGAAGGCGTTAGCGAGCATCGGCAGGATTAACGCCCAGAGCGTATCCTTCAGATCCAGGTATCTCACGCAAATGATATACCACGGAACCAAACCGCCGTTAAACAGCATGGTAATAATGACATAGACCGATAAGATGTTCCGGTACTTAAACGAGCGTCTCGCCATGACATAGGCGCCCATGCTGGTGACAAACAGCGATAGCACCGTTCCGGCCACCGTAACGAATAGACTGACGCCGTACGCATCAATGATACGGGTGGAGCCGAGAAACAGAATCCGGTAAGAATCAAAGGTTACGGTCTTCGGCCAAAGCAAGTAGCCATAATCCATAATGTCCTTCTCCGTGCTAAGTGAGCCCGAAATCACCATAATAAACGGAAACAGGCAGGACAAGCTGAACAGGGAGATCGCAATCATGATGACAAACTGTGAGACTGATATTTTTTTTGCAAGCATATAAGAGATCCTCCCTTGATGTAATAAGACGTTTTTAGAAAATCGCTGAATCCTTGTCTATTTTGCGCGCTGCGTAATTGCTGCCAATAATAAGCACGAAAGCAATAATGGATTGCAGGAAACCAGCGGCGGATGCCATGCCGATATCTCCTGATTTGCGCAAGCTGCGATAAACGAAGGTATCAATAACGTCGGTTGTCGGGAACAAGAGAGAGGCATCGCCAACCATGGCATAAAACATCCCGAAATCCGCATTCATAATTCTGCCGACTGCAAGCAGCGTCAGAATAATAATCGTTGGCCTCAGCATCGGAATGCTGATATAGCGAATTTGCTGCCATCTTGTGGCCCCGTCGATGGAAGCCGCTTCATAGTACGAATTGTCAATTGACGTTAGCGCCGCCAAGTAAATGATCGTACCGTAGCCCGTGACCTTCCAACGAATGGCTATCGTTAGGATGAGCGGCCAAAGACCCGCTTCGCTATAGAAATCAATCGGCTGCAGCCCAATGTTCTCAAGCAGACGATTGACGGCCCCGCTCTCGAAATTCATGAGATTATAAGCGAATACGCCTACCACGATCCATGAGATAAAGAAAGGTAGGAACGTGAGCGACTGCGTCACCCGTTTGAAATATTTGTTCCTGATTTCGTTAAGCAGCAAAGCGAACCCAACTTCAAAAACAAGCCCTACCGTAATGAACAACGCATTTAGCAGTATTGTATTTCTCATCGCCCGATATGCGGTGGGGGAGGAGAACAAATACTCAAAGTTATTGAACAGCGGGTCCATCCAATCGCTTCCGAAAATTCCTTTGGCAAAGTCAAAGTCCTTGAAGGCGATGACAAGCCCTGCGAGCGGCAAGTAATTAAAGAGAAATAGGAGCGTCGCGACGGGCAGGAACATGAGCAGCAAGGTGCGATTTCTAAGCAATTCCCGAATGACTCCATTTGATTTCATATCGATTTCCCTTTCCCAAATGTGATACTTTTATTCTAAAGGAGCGCATTTGGGCTTACTATGAGCCATTCTTATCCTTTGTTGTTTCGTATTATCCTCCTGGTTGTCCCGCGTCCAAAATGAAAAAAAGAAGCTGTCCTAAGCAGATCAATCTGCTTAAGGACAGCTCCTTCTTGGTCTATGTTTTTTTGGCGAGACGCTACTTTTCTTTTACGGCTTGCGTTTCCATTGCTCCCGCAGCTCCAGCGTCTTTTGGTTCCATGCTTCCGTCTGCGGAATAATGAGATGAATGCCATGGCCTTGGAAAACGATATCATTAATGACATTGATCCAGTTATATTCGGAGAATCCCGGTATGGTTGCTCCCGGCAATACAAGCGCATTATCCTTCGTCATCTTGACCGCTTCGATGTTTTTCCCCTGCCATAGCGGTACTTGGTCGATATAAGCGGTCAGCTCCGGGTCGATAACGGAAGCGTTAGCGCCCTTCTCTACCTTCCATTTCTGAGCCTCCATCTCGAATTGAAAGCTAATCCATTTGTAAGCCTCCTCCTTATGCTTCGAGCCGCTAAGCAAAGCAAGCGGTCCGTTAATATGGAAGGAGTACTGGTTGACCTTCCCCCTGGGGAAAGGAAGAATGTCCCAATCAAACGGGGCTTCCTTCTGGAGCCTCGGCAGCAGCCAGTCACCTCCGATTTCGAAGGCCGTTTTGCCATTGGTGAACTGCCGCACGACATCCCCCTTATCTGCGGATTCTTCCCAGGACAGCATCGAGCCATCCTTGGTTACGAATTCCGACAGCCAGCGCACATCATCCATAACAGCGGGTGTGCTAAGCAGGCTTTGTCTCAATTTCTCATCCAAATAAGCCAAATTAGGCGCATTCCCGTCGGCTGCCGCTTTCATGGGCAGCAAGCGCATAACAAAGTCGCTGCTCGTCGTCAGCCCGTACTCCCCTGCCGCAGAATCCGTAACCTGCTTGGCAATTTCCCGAAAATCCTCGAAGGTCCAATCATTAGGCGGCATTTCTACGCCGTGCTTTGCGAGCAAATCCTTATTTACTACAATCCACATCGGCACGTCAACGAACGGAACGGCAAGCCTTCGGCCATTGAAGGCCATCGTATCGAAATAGCCATCCGGCAGCAATTTGCTTTGGAAGGACACATCCCTGTCCATGTAGGGCTTCAAATTTTCCAGCAGCCCGTTTTCCTCGTACCGAAGCAGATCTCCGACGACCCATGTGAGATCGGCAGGCGTCCCCGCCGCCTCAAGCGCAATGATTTTATTCATGATAGTATCATCGCCCCCATCAATACGGATAGGTTCTATCGTAATCCAAGGATATTTCGCATGAAACATATCATAAAGCTCCTGATACGTATCATCCGCCCAGGTGAGCAGCTTAAGCTTGACGGGCGCTCTGCTCAGGGCCAGATCTGCTTTCGAAGATTCTGTTCCCTTCGCTGCATGACCGCCCTTCCATTCTTGTAGTGAGCAAGCGGCAAGCACGAGCATAAAGATGAGAAGAATACTTATAACAAAGGTAAATGTACGTTTGTTTTTCAAGATCATTCCTCCTTTCATACTCAACGCGCTTTACGCTTCACCCTTTGCCTATCGAATCCAAATCATGGCCTTCCTTTAAAATCGGATGCCTTAAGATGATTTTGGTACCAATATCAGGTCCCGTCTCGATTTTGAGCTTGTAAGCATCTCCGAAATAAAGCTTCAATCGATCGTTGACATTGCGAAGCCCGACACCCCTGCGAGCATGGGAGAACGTATCGCTCGGCTCCTCTTCTTGCTCAAGCTGAGCGAGGACCGCCTGCGGAATGCCTTTGCCGTTGTCCGCCAGCTCGATAACGATATCTTCATTTTCCTTCCTAGCCGTTATCATGATTTTCCCTTTCTCGAAATCATCCCTAACGCTGTGCTGAATCGCATTCTCAACAAGCGGCTGAAGCAAAAGCCGTAAAAACGGCATATCCATCGTCGCTTCCTCACATGAATACAAAATTCTGACAACCTTGCCCATCCTTGCTTGCTCTATTAATACATAAGCCTTGACCTGCTCGATTTCGCGGCGCAGCGTTGTAATTTCCTTGCCTTGGTTCAAGCTGAGCCGCAGCAGATTGCCTAAAGCCGATACCATCTCGCTTATATCGCTGCGGCCGTGATTTTCGGCCTTCCACCTTATAGACTCCAAGGTGTTGTATAGAAAATGCGGGTTGATCTGATGGCTCAGCACCTGAAACTCTAGTGCTTTTTTATTCCTCTCCGAACGCGCCGCTTCCGTGATCAGCCTTTCAATTCGCTGGACAAGGCTGCCGACCCCGCGATACAGCCAGCCAACCTCGTCTTTTCGGGAAGACCAGGGCACCAAATAATGAAGGTTGTCCGCTTCCAGCCTGCGCATGATGCGAACTAGGTGGGCAATCGGCTGCGTGTAATACGCCGTAATATAAAAAACAACGCTGATGCAGCAAACGAGATAGACGACAAGAAAGATCACCAACATGCGGTTAATTTCATCAATCGTTCCCGTCAGCTCATGCAGGGGAGTCAAGCTTACGATGGTCCAAGGATGGTTGGCCATCTTCAAGTAGGTGGCCAGATAGGTTTGACCGCCGATGGCAATGGATTTAGAGCCCTCATCACCCGTTCGCATATAAGAAATAAAGGCATCCGACGGGAATTCCTTGCCCGTCCATTCATTCACGGAAGAATCATAATGGACAATGCCCTTCTCATTAATGAGCAGCAGCTTCTGATCCTTAAGCTGATCCGACGGAGAAAAATAACGTTTTAAATAATCCTCGGATAAATCCGTTGCGATGATGCCTCTCAACTTTTGATCATACAGTCCCGAGAACCGTTTGACATAAGAGAGCAGCGGCTTCGCGTATTTTCCTTGCTGCGGCATGGTCAGGTACCAAGTGGGACTGACCGTCGACTTGGAACGCTGGAACCAATATTGGTCCCCGATTCGCACCGATTCGTCAATGGTTCGCATATAGGAGGGATAGACCGTCGGTTTTATGGGATAAACCTTGACCCGAAATGCATCGATGACCGGTGTCGCATAATAAAGCACCGTAAGCAGATTTACTGTAAAAGCTTCCTCTTCTGCTTGGTCTAAAGGCTCTTTTTCCAGCAAATCCTGAAGCCCTTTATTGCCGATCACTTCATTGACCTGTTCATTTAACGTATTGAGATAAATTTCAAAGTTCTTTCTCGCTTGCAGCAAATAGCTCATGGACATCTTTGTATTCGTATTGGAGATGCCTTCGATTGATTTTATATGAGCGTAGTATGCAAATAACAAAAACGGAACGATGATGATCATAAAGAAAATAAGAATCATCCGATTACGGAAAGATGAAGCGAGCCGAAAGGAGACTTTGTTCATCTGCAAGCACCTGCCTTCCCTGTCTATCCATTCGATTGAGAAATCTTGTCCTCGATTTTAACCTTCATTCCTTCATTCTTGCAATACGCAGATCCAGCTTTACCAAGGATGGTCATGTCTTCTGTCCCTTTTTTGCAAAGACGATAATAATGCCTCTTAAAGTTTGCTATTCCCTCATTGTTCGAATTTTGCGGATTCATTACACTATTTCCGTAATACCTAACCTTTAAAGGAAAAGAGGAACAACGATGACTGCATCGAAACGGGTGGTACATGTCATTTCCCATACCCACTGGGATCGAGAATGGTATATGCCTTATGAAGCCCATCATGTGAAGCTTATTGAGACGATGGACACGCTCCTCGATACTTTCGAAGCCGATCCGGATTTCCGCAGCTTTTATCTCGACGGACAAACGATCATTTTAGACGATTACTTGCAGGTTTATCCGGAGAAGCGCGAACAAATACAGCAGCTATGCGATGAAGGCAAGCTTTCGCTAGGGCCTTGGTATATTTTGCAGGATGAATTTCTTACAAGCAGCGAAGCAAACGTTAGAAATTTGCAAATCGGACATCGGGATGCCCGGAAGTTTGGCCCGATTTCGAAGCTTGGCTATTTTCCCGATTCATTCGGCAATATGGGGCAAGCGGCACAGCTCCTTGCACAAGCGGGCATCGATACGGCCGTTTTCGGCAGAGGAGTCAAAGCAACCGGCTTCAATAATCGGGTGGAAGATACCGCTGGCTTGGAATCGCCGTATTCCGAGCTTATCTGGCAGGCACCTGACGGCTCCAGCGTTCTCGGCATCTTGTTTGCCAATTGGTATAACAACGGCATGGAAATTCCCATTGATCCTACTCTAGCGAAACCTTATTGGGAGCAACGCCTGTCGCGGGCCGAACAATATGCGTCTACCTCGCAGCTGCTGCTTATGAACGGCTGCGATCATCAGCCCGTTCAGACCGATCTGTCGGAAGCGCTCCGCGTTGCAAGAGAGCTGTTTCCGGACTACGAATTTGTTCATTCCAACTTTGACGATTACATGAAAGCCGTCCAAGCCGAGAAACCTGACGACCTGAGCCTCACGCGCGGAGAGCTGCGAGGCCAGAAAACGGATGGCTGGTATTCTTTAGTCAACACAGCTTCCGCCAGAGTATATATCAAACAGCTGAATCAACAGAACCAGACGCTGCTGGAGAAGGTAGCCGAGCCGATCTCGGCGATTGCCCATCAGCTTGGCAAGCCTTATCCGCACGGGCTCTTTCAATACGCTTGGAAAACCTTAATGCAAAACCATCCGCATGACAGCATTTGCGGCTGCAGCGTGGACGAGGTATATCACGAGATGAAGACGCGTTTTGCCAAAAGCATGGAGGTTGGCAAAGCATTAGCAAACGAAAGCGCCAAATTTATTAGCGCAAAGGTCAATACGAACCATTTTGCTCAATACAGCGATTCGGCGGCTCCTTTTGTCCTATTCAATACCAGCGGTTATGAGGGATCGTCCGTCATTACGGTTGAGATCGAGTGGTCCCATCGCTACTTCGACCAGAGCGAAAACCCCGTTGCTATCGCTGCGCTTGTCAAAGAAAGGACGCATGGGGAAGGCTATTTGATAAACGCGAGCGGCGAGAGACTGGAGTACTCCGTTCAAGATTTGGGTGTCCGCTTCGGCTATGATCTGCCTCAAGATAAATTCCGTCAGCCCTATATGGCCCGCGCTTTGCGGCTGACCTTTGAATCCGGTGCATTGCCTGCTATGGGTTACGAGACCTTCGCATGGATTCCGAGCCGGAATGACAACAAATCCGTAATTAGCAAGCGCGATTCCTTGGTGTCTGGCCAAACAACGCTTGAAAATCGTCATCTCAGGCTTACGGTTGAAAGCGATGGAAGCTATTCTGTCTATGACAAGAAAAACAAACAGCTGTTCTTGGATCTCGGCCATTACGAGGACGTCGGCGATATCGGCAACGAATACATTTTCAAGCAGCCGCTTGGAGATTGCCTGATAACGACGAAGGGCAGCAATGCCGAGGTTCAGATTGTTGAAGATACGCCTTACCGGGCAGCCATTGAGATTATACATCGCCTTGCTATCCCTTCTCAGGCAGATGAGCAGCTCTCTGAAGAAGTCCGCACGATGGTTGAATTCCGGCAGCGGGTTGCCGCCAGGTCCGAATCGCTGGTTCCGCTAGTCATTGTGACTCGCGTCAGCCTTGAACGGGAAGGCAAAGGCGTTCACGTGCATGCCAGAATGGAGAATCAGTCCAAAGACCATAGGCTTCGCGTCTTGCTGCCTTCGGACATTCTCGCAGCCACCCATTTTGCCGATTCTATATTTGAGGTGGCCGAGCGCCAAAACGTACCTGCAAAGGAATGGGAGAATCCGAGCAACTGTCAGCATATGCAAGCCTTCGTTGATGTTCATGCGGAGCATAGGGGCCTAACCGTTGCCGCCAAAGGCTTAAACGAATACGAAGTGCTTCAAGATGGCCGAAACACGATCGCGTTAACGATGCTTCGTTCCGTCGGAGAGCTCGGTGATTGGGGCGTCTTCCCTACGCCTGAGGCACAATGCCTTGGTGAACAAGAAGCGGAATGGATGATTATCCCTTACGGCGGCTCCGCCAATCGGTTCGACGCATACCGGGAGGCGTATCGTTTTCCAATCCCGCTCACCGCGATGGGTACCAGCTTGCATGATGGCGAGCTTGCTCTTTCCAACCATTTTCTAAAATGGAACGGCGAACAGCTTGCTTTCTCAAGCTTGAAAATCAATGAAGAAAGAGGCGACTTGATGGCCCGTTGGTACAATTTAGCTGGATCGGCAACCCGATTGGCTATTCAACCGAATGCTGCCTCCCGCACTTATATAAGCAACATTATGGAGGACCCGAGCACCGATCCGCTTCAGCCTACCCTTCAAATAGAAGGCTTTAAAATCATAACTGTCGGCGTTTCAGCCGAAACTGCATCTCATTCGAAATAAGTAAATGGTTCCCTACAGATCATCGTTTGACTGAAAGAGGCAGCCTCCTAAGGTTTTGCAATACCTACCTTGGAGTCTGCCTCTCATGCGATGAATTCGTTTATAGGTTACAGCTACGGGTTATTCCTCCGCAATGCCTCTTTGTCTCCGATATTCCTTTGGCGTGCAGCCCACTTGCTTTTTGAACAGCTTAGAGAAATGCACGGGATCTTTATAGCCCACCTGGTACGAGATTTGGTAAACTTTGTGCTGGATATCGCCCAGCATTTCCTTTGCTTTCTCAATTCGTATTTCCGTCAAATATTCCAAAAAGGTTTTTCGCTTCTCTTTCTTGAACAGCTTGCTCAGCCATACAGGCGTAACATGAACGGACATCGCCACACTCTGGAGCGTCAAGCTCTCTGCATAATCGCGATGCAATATTTTCTCCGCTTCGGATACGATCTGACTGGGTGAAGAGGACAACTTGCGAAAATCGGCTGCAATCGCATGAAGGAAAATTTCCGTCTGCTCGCGCAGCGACTGCAGCGTGTCATACTGTTCAAGCTGCTCCCACACTGCGATCGGATTGCTGCCCCAGGTTTTGTTCGGTATGCCCGCCGCGGCTGCCCTGCGGAACACCTCAAACAGCCATTCGAATATTTTTTGCTGTATATCGCGTAATTGATTAAGCCGCCAGGCTTGGACCATCTCGACGAACCGGTCCATGGCCGCTGTTATTTCTTCATCCGACCCGTATTTGACGAGATCAAGCACTTCTTCCGGCTCTCCAAGAGACAAGTCTCCGCCATCACCTTCATAATAAAGTCCCTGCTCCGTAAATAATCGATTTCCGCCGTATACGGCCTTCTGCTCCAACACGTTAACGGCTTCCGTAAACATCTCATGCAGATGCTCAAACGTACATGGAATCGTTCGCATGCCCGCGCTTGCCTTGACCTTAACGAAATCATTGATTCTTTGGATGCAAAGCTGTGCCATCCCACGGCTCAGCTCTGCATGCTCGGAGCGTGAGCAGCTCATAATAGCGACCCAACGGCTGCCGCTTTCCATGCAAAGCGCGAAGGGATAAGGATACTCCTCCTCCAGCGTCTGATTCACCACATTGCCGATACCGAACAGGATCAAATCCTTTTCCTTGGCATGGCGGTTCTCAATCGCCTTCAAATCATCCGCTTCAACGACCATTAGCGTCATTTGCTGATTAACCATCCATTCCAAATTGAGCGTCTGCAGCCGGTGGCGTCTCCTTGCTTCGCGGTAAGGATCGTATTCCTGCTCGATCATCTCCCTGAGCAGCTCCTCGCGCATTTTCGGTATCGCAAACTTCACTTGATTGATTAGCTGTTGTTCATTATGCTGATCCATTCTTTTTTTGAGAATACGATCGATCATTTTACGAACAATTTGGTCCAGCTCCTCGAGGTTGATTGGCTTCAGAATATAATCCAGCACGCCGATTTGCATCGCCTGCTTGACCAGCTCGAAATCGTCATACCCGCTGACAACAATGGATTCAGGTTTATAGTCCTGAACCGGATTCAAGGCTCGAAGAAATTCAAGTCCCGACATCCGGTTCATTTTAATATCAGTCACGATAAGATCCGGCCGCATATCAAGCGCGAGCATTAAGGCTGTATCTCCGTCATCGGCTACCAGCACCTCGTCAATGCCGAAAGATTCCCAAGGAAAGCGGTTGCGCAAACCTTCCCGGATCTCGAATTCATCGTCCACGATTAGAACTCGCAGCATTCCCTCACCTTACCCCTCTTGCATTTTCATCAGTATCGCAAACCTATCGTTGCTTACCTCCATACTACCTGACTGGATTTTGGATTGCACGGGGGTAAAAGCAAACTTTATGGGGTTGTTTTAAACAAGCGTAAACGGCTGTCGCCGTCCTCTGTGGCAAAACAGTCGTTTCGCGGAGATATATAAGCACATTTATATGTGAAAACATATAAATGCTTATATATAAAAAAAGCCTCACTCATAAAAATCCCATGAGTGAAGGCCTCCTTCTATAAGAGCTTCAATAACGGCTCATATATCCCGTACAGCAGAAGATAAAAAGCCGCGCCCAGCGCAGAGCCGATGTAAGCACCATTTAACCGGATACGCTGCAGATCGGTTTCGACCTTGCTCTCGATAAAATACACCAGCTTCTGCTCGGTAAAGCTGTCCAATGTCTTTCGCACGATAATCCCGATAATCGCATGCTCCGTCTCAATCATTTTGCCCACAAAACTCTGTGCGTATTGCTCGAGCCAGCCCTTCGTTTCCTCGTTTGCTTTAAACCATTCCCAATACGACGCAATGAACTGATTGATCAGATGCTTTATATCCGATTGGTTTACCGTATGCTTCTCTTTTACCGCAAGCTGCATCCCGGGTTCACTTATCAGAAGCTTCTGCAAATTGCCCATTAAGGCTTCGATCGTCGGCAGCAATGAGATCTTCTCGAGCAGCTCATCCCTCCACTCGTTAACCGCAGCGGAGACATCTTCGCGGCTTTGCATATTGTCGGCAAGCTGATAGACCATGTTCTCCAGCAATACACGAAGTTCATGCTGAGGATTGCGCAAATCTTGAATCAAAAGCTGCAAATCCTCAAATAACACATTTGTCGCATCATCGAGATTGAGCGCATTGGTCGATTCCGCAATTTCCACTGCCATTTTTTTGAGCCATTTGGAGAATACGCTGCCTTGATTGACGAACTTCTCCTTTTCCTTCCCGAGCAGCTCGCGAATGACGAGCTTCGTCCTTTCATCTGCCGCGCGTTCCGCTGCAAGCTCTACGATCTGGCTGAGCCAGCTTTGGAAATTCCCGTTATCCATTACCCATTTCAGCGCTTTGCCCGCATAAGGCGACAGATTGATTTTCCCTAAGCCTTTGCGCGCCTTCTCATCCAATTGAACAGAGAGCCCCTTAATGTCCAGCTTAGCAAGCAGCCCCGCTGCCAGCCTCCAGCCTTGCTCCGCCAGTATGCCGCTTGGACGCCGGTCAATCCAAGCAATCCCGATCTCGACAAGCGAAATTTGCTTCACCTTGTCCTTCAGCAGATCCTTGCTGAGCAATTGCTGCTCAACCATATTCGCGACGCCTTCGATCAGCTTATCGCGGTTCTTTGGTATGATCGCCGTATGAGGAATCCATTTCCAGCCAAACGGATGACGAAACAGCACCGTTACCGCAAACAAATCGGCTAATGCGCCCACGAGCCCTGCTTCGGTCGTGTAGAGCAGCATCCGAGACCACCACCGATCAGGGAAGACATATAAGCAGCAGGCGGCAATAACGAACAAAATCGCCAACAATATCAAGCTGCGGTTCGCTTTTTTTCTCATTGCCATTTAAGCTTGCCCTCCTATCCAAAAGGTTGCTAGATGCAAAATGACGCCAATCAACGCTCCGACTCCGATTCCGTTTATCCGGATGTACTGCAGATCCCGTCCCGCCTTTTCTTTCACGAGCTGGGTGAGCTCTTCCTCGGAGAAGCTGTTTAGTTTGTCGGTAACGATTTTACCGATATACGAATGCTTCTGCTCCATCCATTTCAGCAGCGTGGTCTTCACGTACTGATCAATCCGTGAGAGCAGCTCGCCATTTCCCTCCATGTAAGCAATGCCTTCACGCAGCTTTTCTTTTATCCATGGATAGCGGGCGAGCTGCCCTTCCGCATTCTCCGCCGCAGCTTGCCGAAGCGATTCGAGGCCGCGCTGGATGTATACGTCTAACTTGAGGTCATCCTTAACGGCTGCCAGCAGCGTTTCTTTGCCCGCTTCGATCCGGTCGCGCAGCTGTTCGTCCGTGCGCAGTCTCGCAACAAATCCCGCAATAAATGCTTTAAGCTGCTTGCGCTGCGGATGATCCTCGGAGTGGAATTTCTCCAAGAAAGACACCAGCCAATCCTGCAATCTTCCGCTTAGATTGGCCGCTTCTAACCCCGCCGAAAAATCAATCAATTTCCGTCTGAATTTATCACCCTCATAGGACCGGATGGCTGAATTTACGATTTGATCGACAACCGAGCCAAATGCGGCCGACTTCACGATTTTAATCAGCTCCGGGATCATAAATTCGATGATACGGTCATCATAGCCGTTCTTGATCGTCCAGTCTCCCGCATCCGCAGCAATATTCGATACGGGAATCGCATCCGCATGCTCAAGCAAGAAGGTCTGTACGGTTTTGGCCAGCTCCTGCAAATCGATGGTCGTAATGACATCGTTCGCTACCTGCTGCAAAATATCGTTAATACCCTCTTCGCCGCCATGCTTCTTCAAATAAGTTACAAGAACATCGGCGATGTTGTATTCATCCAGCCGTTCCCTAATATTCGGAATCGTCAACAAATCGTTCTGAACCATCTTAACGAGCTCGCCGATCAAGCGCTCCCGATTGCGGGAAATAATATTCGTCCCCATCCAGACCGGCCATTTGATCCGCAGAGGGTTGCCGAACAACGCGCTTACCGCAAACGAATCGGCCAGCCCGCCAATCGTCGCGGCACTAAACAATGAAAAAAACAGTCCGCCTGCAAACGTATCGTGAAAGGGAAAAGCGACAAGTATTCCGATAGCTGAAAAGAGCAGCGCTGCATCCGCTTTTTTCTTAATGCTAAAATTGTTCATCGTTATGCTCCATTCCTGGTGATCTTTACCTTATTAATTATCCCATAACTATGGGGTATGAAACAATGCAGCGCGCCTGTCTCTCCATGATTAAACCCGATCCACTCTGAATTTATTCGCGACAATCGTAAAGCTTCCCGGAAGATGGGGATTCGGATCGTTTCTCGGCTCTTCGGCAAGCTGCTCCAATACAAGTCCAGAGGCAGCAACAGCCGTTACAATTTCTCCGAGGGTCCAATACCTCAGCAGGCAGTCTGGAAAGCTTTCTTGTTCATCTAATGAAAACATGCCTTTATACGCAACGTCGCCGCCGAGTAACCGGGTATCAAAATAATCGCCTCTCAGCTCCGCCGTATGGTCTTCACTGACATAAATGACTTTTCGGATAGGATGGAAGTCGTTCAGCACCAGTCTCCCGCCATCCTTAAGCAGCTCATAAACAATGCGGGCAAAAGGGGTGAGGTCTGCAAAATAATGCAAAATTCCGCCTTCTAAATAAACGATATCGAAGGTATGTTTAAGCTTTTCCATGTCGATGTCAAATAGATCCGAAACAATGTACTCGATTTCCACATTCGCTTCTCTCGCTACTTCAAGGGCGTAACGTTCATTCTCGGGCGAAATATCGACAACGGTAACGATGCCGCCGAGCCGTGCAAGAGGTATCGCTTTTCTCCCGCTGCTCCCGAGCAGCACGGCTATGCGCTTCCCATTCACATCGCCCATGTAACCAAGATGCTTTCTCATGTATTTTTCCGGGTCCCGGTTGATGTCCTCGGCTGCTTCTTTCGGGCTGCCGCTTTTCTTTTCCCACCATTCATATGCTTTGTGAGACCACGCCTTTTTGTTCATCTCGCTTTGTTCTTTTTGCATTCGTAAACCTCCGTTTCATCTATTCATTTCACGCAGCGTTCCTTTTAATTTCCTACACGGAGGTCGATTGGTAGTTCTCTTTCAAACATTGCTTAGCGATATAAAAGATTTGGCCCATATGCTCGGAGTAATGCGCGGCGCACTGATGCAGCATGTCCAGTCCGCTCGCGGCTTCTTACCAGCTGCTTCTCATTCAATCTCTCATCGGATATGCTCTTGATTGTATCAATCGCTATCTGAAATCGATTCTGAATGATGGCTTTCAGCTCCAATTGGTTCAAAAAGGTTTCTTTGAGCTCATTCTCGCGGTCCCGCACGATCTCTTCATGCAAAATCCCCTTAACAATGCGCTCCAGCATATTCCCTTCAATATGCTTAATCAGCATGGATATACTGTGGCTCGTTTCGTCAGGGCGCCAATTCAATTGCTCGTCATCAAGCTGATCCACGGCTTTTAGTATTCGTCTTCTGATTTCTTCAAACTTATGAATCAGCCACTCTCGATTAAATTGATAGTGCATGATGCCATTCCCCCTCATAAAATCTCTAACTCTAAAAGCTATTGAAAAAATGAAAGTATCTCAATCCTGATTATGGTAAAATAAATCCAAATTAATAGCAAATCTTGACTTAGCAGACTAGCCTATGGCGGAAGAATCGTCCAAGCTCCTGCTGCAGAAAAGCATGCAGGACGTTGATTCAGCCATTTTCTAGATTCCCATAAGCAAAAAGGGGCTGTCCCAAAAGTAGTAAGCTCGCAGGAGAGATAGCTCGCTTTGAACAGAAATGTTGGAAAACGTGAAAAAATAGCGGTACAGGGGACTATTCCTGTACCGCTATTTTTCTATTCTGGTCTATGGCTGCTTGCTTAAGTAGATTATGGGCAAGCGAAAGCCACCCGACCTCTAAGCTTACTTTTGGCAAGCCGCGAAGCAGAAACCGCCGGAATCCCCGGTTATTCTTTATCTGCCCGAATACACTTTCGGGTTCAATCATTCGTCTCACCGACAGCGCATAAACTTCCTCGCTGCGCAGCTTTTCCCTCACCTGCTGCTTGTAGCGCATGTATCTCAGACTGACTCGAACCTCTCGGTCGCCTTGCGCCTTCGTACAAGCGGGTTTGATGGGACACCCTTCACAGCTCACACTGCGGTAATGACGATGTCGGATTTCAAATCCACTTTCCGTCGTATCTTTACTTTCATAGCGAAAGACAAGTTTCTGTCCATTCGCGCATGTCCACGTATCTTCTTCCTCGTCGTAATCCCAATTGTCGATCTTACTGATGTCCATTTGCCATTTCTTCGATTTTTCCTTATGATACGTGCTGTATTTGACCAACGCTTCAAGCTCTTCCTGTTCTAGGTAAGCCTAGTTCTCTTCTCCGCCCTATCCAGCATATGCGATGATGGTTCACGGTAGCTTTCCAAGTTCGGCTTTCAATTTCTCTAAATGCGGTTTCAAGCATCGTGTATCCGTAGGGCTTTAGTCTCGCAAATCCAGGACATCCTCTTAGCCGCCAGCCGCTCCGGTACACTGCAGTTTCTGCAGCAGAATTACGGAATACGCTTCTTTATTTTAGCTGCAATGCATTTACTACAGCAGAATAGACGCCACACGTTCCTAATCGCTCAAAAATAGGCACTCCCATTGCAGAAACTGCATTGTACACCTCGATCCAACTCGTTTTTTGTCCATACATTGCAGAAACTACAACGTAGAACTCTGACCGAACTTTTATTACTCTTAGCTTCTACAAGACCGTTCGTCCAAATATTTCCAAAAAAACATTTAGACCGAGAACCCCATTACACCCGATAGAAATCGACCGCGTTGCTGCAGCAACCGCCGCATGCTCAAACTTAAATCGACGCCTCCGTGTGCCGCTCGGCAACAACTCCAGTTCACCAAGAAACCATTTGTTTTCACAAGCGTAAACGGCTGTCGCCGTCCTCTGTGGCAAAAGCAGTCGTTTCGCGGAGATATATAAGCACATTTATATGTGAAAACATATAAATTCTTATATATTGAAAAAAGGGCTGTCTCCCGGGTCTTCAGACCTTTTGAGACAGCCCCTTTCTCTTATTTACCCTATGGCCGACAATAAATCATTTAATTGCGAACGGTAAGCACATACTCGCTTCCGGAAGATGCCGTCCAAGCTGTCAGCCCATCCTTAGTGACTACGTCCTGTACTTCTGCTCCATCACTCGTAATTACAAGCGCATAATCGGTCAATACGGAGCAGAGGTTCTCTGCGCTCGAACGAATGCGCGCTTCTTGCAGCTTCCCGCCGGACCAACGGATATCCACTTCGAAGCCGCCCCTAGCGCGAAGGCCGGATATTTCGCCTTCTGCCCATGCAGCAGGCAAAGCCGGCAGCAGATGAATTCCCCCTGCATGACATTGAAGCAGCATCTCTGATATGCCCGCTGCACCTCCGAAGTTGCCGTCAATTTGAAAAGGCGGATGGTTGTCGAACAGATTCGGGAGCGTCGAATGGCCCAGCAGCGCTTGTATGTTCTCATACGCCTTTTCGCCATCCTCAAGCCTTGCCCAGAAATTAATAATCCACGCTCGGCTCCAACCCGTATGGCCACCGCCGCTCGCCAATCTGCGTTCAAGCGTTACCCTGGCTGCCGCTGCCCATTCCGGTGTCTCTCTTACAGTGAACCGCTTACCGGGATGAAGCGCGAAGAGATGCGAGATATGGCGATGTCCAGGCTCCGCTTCCTCGTAATCCTCCATCCACTCTTGGATTTGACCGTGCCTGCCAATCGTAGGCTCCGGCAGGCGATCCCTAAATTGCTCCCATTGCTGCTGCTCCGATGGCGCAATGCCGAGCGCCTTTGCCGCCTCTGCGCAGGCCGTGAACAGCTCGTATAGGATCTGGCTATCCATCGAGGCGCCAATGCAAAGCGTACCCGATTCACCGCTTGGCAAAATATACGTATTCTCAGGTGATACGGAAGGATTTAACACCAGCAGGCCATCCTCTGTTTCCGTCAAAAACTCCACGAAAAACTGCGCCGATTCTTTCAAGGTCGGATAGATCCTCTCCAGAAAAGCCAGGTCCAGCCCATACTCGTAATGCTCCCACAAATGTAGGCAAAGCCACGCCGCGCCCAACGTCCAATAAGATGCCGGCAAATAAATATCCTGCGGCGCAGTGTCTCCCCAAATATCGGTATTGTGATGGGCGACAAAACCTCCGCAATCATACATCGCTTTGGCGGTTACTCTCCCCGGTTCGCGCATCCGTTCGATCAGTTCGAACAACGGCTCATGGCATTCCGCCAAGTTGCCCGCTTCTGCCGGCCAATAATTCATTTGCGCATTAATATTAATGGTATATTTGCTATCCCATGGCGGAAGCATTTTATCGTTCCATATGCCCTGAAGATTTGCGGCCAGCGAGCCCGGCCGGCTGCTCGATATGAGCAGATAACGGCCGAACTGATAATATAACGCCATCAGTCCTGCATCTTCCTTCCCTTCCTGAACAAGCTTTAACCGCTCATCCGTTGGAACAGCGAGGCTTGGGAACCGGTCGTCGCCTTTAATACGAAGCTGTACCCGCTTGGATAGCGCAGTGAAATCTTTGACATGGCGCGTTCTTAAGGTTTCATAATCAGAAATTGCCGCATTTTTTCCCGTGCGAATAACGTAGGCCTCAGGGTCGGCATGCCGGAACGATGTGGCTGCAGTTAATAGAAGCGTCACGCGATCCGCGCCCTCTACTACGAGATGCTCGCCGATAATAGAGACGGAGCCGCCTTCGGCAACCGCGCGCAAAGCCATACGGAAGTCCGATCCCCCCGAACCGCCGCATTCCCCGCGCATGAGAATCATGCTCTCGTCAGCTTTTACCAATTCATCATAGTATCGATTACTTCCGCGCAGCAGCCTTGCAGTAAAGCTAATTTGGCCTGGCTTATCGGCTGTCAGCCGTGTAACAAGCACCTCATCCGGAAAACTGGCAAACGTTTCACGGGAGTAAGTCGTTTCCCCTTTGGTATAAGTAACCGCCGCGATTCCGCTGGTTAGATCCAGCTCGCGGCTGTATGCCTTAACCTCATGCTTCTCTTCGTAACGGAACGATAGCTGCAAATCGCCAAGCGGCATATAATGGCGCTGGGTCTCGGGCACGCCTGATAGCGCCATCGCCGACAAATCATGTGCTTCCCGCAGCTGTCCTTCTCTCAGCAGCTTGCGAATACGCTCCAAATGAGCAAGAGCATCCGGATTATTCCGGTCACGCGGTCCGCCGTACCAGACGCTGTCTTCATTCAGCGCAATTCGCTCGCGCTTCGTATCTCCGAATACCATGCCGCCCAGCTTGCCGTTACCTACGGGCAAAGCCTCCTCCCAAATGGAGGCAGGCTGTTTGTACCACAACCGGTTTTCTGCATTCTCAGTCATTTTCAAATCTCCTTTTCATCTATCAAACTTTTATTTGCTTCTGCAATCTATTACTATGGTAATATCCCTATTAAAACCACCGGATGGCGGTGCACGAGATGATTAGAAAAAGCGAACAACACGCGTTATCCGATTTGCTCCAATCGCTGCAGCTGCAGTTAATTATTGCGCATAAGACTCAGGTATCCATGAGCTGGGGTGAAACCAATTCCACGCCCGAATACAATAAGCTGTATTACATTTGCGAAGGCGAGGGCTGGATTCGAATCGGCAATGACGATTATTATCCGAAGCCAGGTCAATTATTTTTGACTCCAGCCCACTCCCGGGTATCATTTTCTGCTTTAAATGATCGTCCTTACTTAAAATATTGGTGCCATTTCAGCATCCTTGCGGGTCCCTTCGACCTATTCCAATGGATTGGCGTACCTTTGTGCCTTAATATTGAGGATTCCGCTCACATGACCATCTTGTTTGAGGAGCTGATCGGCTGGCATGAGCAGCACACGATTGTAGCCCGGCTTCGCGAGAAGGCGCTGCTTCTGGAAATCGTAAGCCGTTTCCTGGAATCCGTCCCCATTCAGGTGCTCCAGCACCGCTCTGAGGAAATGAACCGCTTAAACATTATCCAGCAATATGTAGACAGCCGTCTTCATACGGGCATCAGCATCAATCAAATGGCTGAGTCCCTCCATCTGCATCCGAACTATTTTAGCGCCTATTTCAAAAAGCATTTCGGCATACCGCCGCTTAAATACGTCAGCCGCAAACGCACCGACCGCGCCAAGCAGCTTTTAACGTCCACTTCCCTCAGCATCAAGGAAATAGCGGATCAAACCGGATTTAAAGAAACGAGTCACTTTACGAAGTTTTTTCGCAAGGAGACCAGCCTCACGCCTTCAGAATATCGCTCAGCTTATTCATAACAAGCCGAATTCCGCGCGCTACTATGATTATAAGAGCGCAGCTATTTGTTGACGATGGAAGAAACTAAGATATAGGGGTATAAATCTAAGATCCTTCGACAAGCGTAAACGGCTGTCACCGTCCTCTGTGGCAAAAGCTGACGTTTCGCGGTGATATATAAGCACATTTATAAGTGAAAACTTATAAATTCTTATATATAAATAAAAATAGGACAAAGCAGCTGTCATACACTGCCTTGTCCTATTTTTCGTAGAGTTCTATTTATTAAAGGAGGAGATCATTTGCCAATCCTCATCCGTAAGCTGATTGATCTGCCATAAGGCAACGCCTCGAAGCCCCATCTCTTTCGCTAAACGCAGCTTCGCTTGGATGCTTTGCGTGTTTTCGTACCATAGCAAATGCGAGCCCCTTGTATCCGTGAAGGTTACCCGGTTCAAAAAGTACGGCAGCTGCAAAACTGATGTCGTATCCGGGTTCGCAATCCGGGTTTCAACCGCGGCAATGGAAGGAGACCGGAAAAATTCCACGGTACCGTCAGCCTTGGTCGTCCATTGGTTCGCCTGCTTCGATATGCCGAGCAGAAGCTTATCAGCGGGAATATGTGACAGCGCATTCCGAACGGAATCTCCTACCAGCGTAAGCGGCGCAGAAGGCAGCCCGCTTTCCGCATGCGTGAATTCATAAGCCATCAGCACGACCTCGTCAGCCATCTCCCCGATTTGTTTGTAATCATAACCGGCATAGTAATACGAAGGCGGGACAACAACCGTCAGCGTGGTATCGCTGCTTAATTCTGCTTTAATCTCACGGATCAGGCTTGTGAAAGGTTCCTTAGCGGAAGCCGGAACGAGACCCTCGAAATCGATGGCAACACGGTCAAATCCGTAAGCTGGATTTACTAGAATCTGGCTAAGAGATGAAACAAAAGCTTTGCGGGCTTCCGCATCGACAACGAATTCCCCAAGCTTTTGAAGCGTCGTATTCCCGAAAACCATCAGTGTTTTCGTCGATCCGCTTGCCTCGGCCGCAGTAAGCGTCTGCGTCCAGTCGCTCGGCGGCGCAAAGGCGACGGATGCCATGCCATTTCCTTGGTAGTTCAGCTTTGCCCAATCGAAGATCAGCTCGTCAGCATCGGCAAAGCGCTCTTGTTTCTTGTATAGCCCTGATTCCGCATAGAAAGCGGAAATTTCAAGCTGACGGCCCTCGCTGCGGAAGCCGATCAAGCGATCAACCATAACTGCGGCTTCGCGGCGTGTTAGCGGTTTTTTCGGGAGGAACAGGCCTTTGTTGTCCCCTCGCATGATGGAATCCGAGTAAGATCTCATCACATAAGGAGCCAGCTTGGGATCGATTTGATCCCTATCCCCATAAGCCGCTTGCTCGCCTGCCTCAACCCATCCCGAATCCAACCACTGCTGTTTCTCCTCGGCGGATTTGTCCTGCAGCAACGCAAAAGCGGTTAATGCCGCTACTTCCTCCCGCTTTATGCTTTGGCCCGGATTAAATTTGCCATTCTGAATGAATAGATCCAACCATCCAGCGTCATAGGCCTGTTTAATCATGCCGTAGGACCAGCGCTCCTTCGCTACGTCAGAAATCGCGGCTGTCTTCTCTTTCACTGCTATCGGCTTCACGGATTCTACCAATAGCTTAACAAACGCCTCTCTCGTCAATGCCGCATTCGGACGGAAGGTACCATCCTCGTATCCCGTAACGACTCCCATTGCAACTAACCGATAGATCGATTCCGCTGCCCAATCCTTCTCCGGCACATCAAGGTACTGCTTCAATTGCGCATCATAAGCAAATGCCTGCATAGACGTCCCTATTATAAAAAGCATCAAAATCCCAATAAGCGTAACCGTTCTTCCCCGCAGCTTCACCGTATCCCTCTCCCTATTAGAGTAAATCTATAACTCTATTTATTTGGTCGATAGTATGATAGCCTATTTTCCATCAAAAGTCTAATACACCCATCTTATGGGATTAGTTAATGGTCTATTTCATTTCGATAAGGATCAACCTTCCCTTTTGAAAATAAAAAAAGAACCGAGTGTAAACACACGGCTCCCTAAAAAACGAAATTCCACTTTAATTAAATAGCATCAAGCGCTTTCCTGACTTTTGTTGCGAAAACAAGCGGATGTTCAACGGCTTCGATGTTGATATAAATTAAACGGGGATGCTCGAACAGCCATTCGTTGCGTACAGATGTAACTTTAATTCCTTGCTTACGAATAGCCGAAATAAATGTATTAACTTCTTTTTGTAAGAAAGCTGCTCTGCCTAAACATAGTGCTTTGCCCGTTTTACTATTTAAAGATTCGAATGAAAAAGAAGACGTTACGCTGAATTTTTTTCCCAAGATGGTTGCTCTTATCTGATCTCGGTTTATGGTCGATACGCATTTTCCGCCAGCGAAGCCGGCCTCGCCCCCAATAATAGTCGAGAACTTATTACATAGCGATCCGTTTTTTGTCATTCGTTCATTCCTCCCCTGTTCCAATTAAGGTATGAGTATGAGAACAGGGTTGAAACGGACTACCGCCTACTTGTGTTCGTAAGAGATTCGATATTCTTTAATATACTGCTCACTGTCCCAACCAGATAGAAATTTGAGAGCTGCATCTTGCCCGGATTGAAAGAGCGAGTCCCGATCTTCTGCGCTCAGATCGAACTGAGTGGCAGTCACTCGGCCTGTCGGAATAAAAACAGTCCGTCTTTTGGCGTGTTTGTCCACATGCCGTTGATCATGAGCTTTAAGCATGGTCTGGAACATGGCACGAAACATCGAGAAGGGACCACGTATATCATGAATTGGGATTTCCGTATGTTCTCCTAATAACCGGAATCCAAACGTAGGCCAACGCGGAATCCCCTCCACATCAAAGAGCCAGATTGGATAATTGCTTAGAAGCCCGCCGTCCAGAATATAAAACGCTTTTCTTCTTACCTTCGTTTTCAATCGGTACGGTTGAAAGAAGTAGGGAATCGTTGTGCTCATCCTAACTGCGGTGGCAATCGGGAACTGGGAAGGAGAAATATCATAACGTGACAGGTCGTCCGGCAGGACCAACATCTTTCCGCTGCTAATATCGGAAGCAATAATTTTCAGCTTTCCCTCGGGCAAATCCGCGAAGGTAGACACCCCTTTTTGGTTCAGCAAATAGGTTAACTTGTCTTCAAGTGGTGTATTTAAGTAGATTCCTGACCGGAACAGAAGCGGAGCCGCTTTACCGACAAAGGGTAAATAATGAAGCCATGTTTTTCCGAGCAATCGGGAGTAATCGAGCGTATTCATGATTTCTATTAATTCCCTGGCGCTATACCCGCAGGCTAGAAGTGCAGCCACGACAGAGCCGGCGGATGTTCCAGCTAAGCGCTCCCACTTATAGCCATTCGCCTCCATTACTTGAATAGCGCCAATAAAAGCAATCCCCCTTACGCCCCCGCCTTCAAACACGGCATCCGCTTTCATAGACGTCTCTCCTTTCCGTCCTTCAGGAGTTATACGAGAGTACGATGGGTTTATATATATATATATAACTTTTCAATGGAATCATTCGTAATGAAACGTGCCGCTCGCGTTTATTCTTGATCGTAGTGCTCTCTCGCCTGCAGCACGGAATCATAGTGGGACTCTGTCCATTCGTGCAAGGTCCTGCCTAATGGAGTGAGCGAATATTCAACGGTTGGGGGGACCGACGGGTAAACATCGCATCATTTGTAATCGCAGTTGTATTCGTCATTAATCGGTTATTAATCTCGTTTATGTTCTAGCTCAACAAATTTACGAAAGAATCTTCAAGTGATTTATCGGTAAATACAATGACGGATACATTATGTCTCTGGTTTTGTAACAACTTATCAATCGCCTGCTGTCTCGAATTGCCTTGCGTGCAACCGGATAACAATAATACTAAAGCAAATATTATCGTTATTATTTTAATTTTGTGCAATCCTTTTACCTCCTACATAAAATCTTCACATTTCTTTGCATAATGATCCAAATTTTACCCGACAAGCTAATTTTCATTATAGTTAATCTCTTAAATGCATGTCTATCGGAATAAATACCGATTTTTGTAGACCTTGATTGAAAACATAGTAACAATAAGAGTTAACTATAATAATGTATCTAAATTTTCTAAAGCAACCGAGTAATTGAACCGATAAATAATAACAGCAGCATGTTTATTTCGTTATTGTAGCGGAAGCCTCCTATAGCTATACGGTAAAAGATTTGACGACCGTTGCCCGGTCCTCTGTAACGGTAATCTCAAGAGGAGCAGCGGCTGAGCGGCCTATTGAAACCGCGAAAAGGAAAGTAGCCGTGCGGATTAGGTTAAAATCAAACGTACGTTTCTCACCGGAATGAATAACAACATCTACGCACCACAGCTCATTTATCAATGCTGCAGTCCATTGCAGCGGTGTCGGTTCAAGCTCATTCGAATCCTGAAACATCCCGTACAGCAATCGTAACGAGGCTCGTACATTGCCGGCTGTTAGTTCTATTTGATCCGGCTGAACCAGCTTGCATTCCATATCATCCAGATGTCCGCCAACCTCAAAGCGTATGCGCAGATCTTCCGCTTTGATAATGCCGCCCTTCTTATCCAGTAATGCGTATCGCCCCCGTTTGTAAAAAACTGCAGTCCGCCGATCACATCTCCCTCGTGCTGCGCACTTGTTAAAAGCGCAGAGCTGTAATCATAACCGTTTTTTAGGACGCGCAAGTGAATATAGGCCGCTCTTCCCCCGTTATCGAGGTAGGCGATCAGGCTTCGGCACTGGTTCCACATGATCTCCCTGGTGAAGGAACCTAGGGCATACTGCGGCATCATATAAGCATGAGCTGTTTTTTCGAAGCCTTTCTTATCATCGCGATAAAAGATTTCCCGCACCGTGTGAGTTTGCGTTTCCCGAAAATACGGCAGGTATGCTTCCGGGCATCGAATGCCGCTGCCGAACCACTCCGGGGAATACGAGAGCTGTTCCCAAGGCAGGAAGAAAGCCATACCTTCCGTTACCAGCTGTAGGAATGAGGCCGTTTCAGGCTTCAGCAAGGTGCTGTAACTTCGGCTATAGGGCCCGCACCATTGCTGCAGCCCGGGATGATAGTGCTCGGCAACCATTTTCCAGCAAAGGCCGAGCATCTCGTCACTGATCGCCTTGACCTGCTGGCTGACGGACTCCGTCCGCAGCTTGGATAGCTCAAGGATCGTGATGAGCGCGTAAGCCGGGCTGTTATATTCCTGAAAGGTTTGCAGGCGGTTCGTAAAATCACGAAACCGTTCCAGCCGCTGTAGACCATATTCATAGTAATCAGCCCGATGATAATGCTCGCCTGCAATGGCCGTGACGAAAGCTCCCATTATCTTCCGCAAAAATCCGCCCAATTCCAGTCCGGCGGAGACATTTGCGACAAAGGCTCCTCCCAAAACCAAGGCCAGATACCGTATGTATCCTTCTCAGGATCTGTTTCTTGAAGTGAAATTACCGTTCGAAGGATATCAAAGGCTCTCGCTTCGTAAGCGGCGATACCGCTGTCCAGCAGTGCAACGGCATACACAAGGCTCGGATAAGTGGAATGGACATAATCCTTGTTTTTTAAGGTGGTATGGTAGCCCGGACTGCTAAATAGCACACGAAGAAGCCGAGCCGTGGGGTTATAGTCGGGCTCCCACCGTTCGATACGCTTCAACAGCAAGTTTCGGTGCAAGGTTTCATTCATTATGGATTCCCTCCCTCCTCTACTTTCTTTATAAAATGCCCCGCCCCGCAGCAGCTGCGGGACAGGGCGGTTGTCTGTTACTCGATGTTGATTGTGCCTTTGAAGCCAGCATTGAGAAGCTCAAAGTCTGGTGTGGGGCCGTCCGCTTGACCTTTCCATAATTGAATGCTAACGCGGCCATTGTTTGCTTCCGTTTCCTGCGCCATCAAACGGATGGTGTACAATTCTCCGTTTATTTTCAGCAGACCTTGAATATAGGCGTTTCCGCTTTCCGTAACGATCCAGTCCGATTTAACGTCGATCTTTTGGCTTGTGGAATTTGCTTTCAAGGTCCAATATTTTAGAAGTCCGTTTTTGAATTCCACATCCCAATACAGCTTCACTTTCCAGATGGCGCCAGGCCCAAACCCGGATGGCAGTTCCACGTACCCTTTCACTATAAGCCGCTGAGGAGCTGGACCTGTCATGACAATGTTAGATGACGAGCTGGCAGATATAAAGTACGGATTGTCGATAAGCACTGCACTCACTTCATATAATCCGGCAGGCAGCATTGTCATGGAGGAAGCAAGTCCCGCAGCGTCGGTTAGAGCCTCGGCTTCATTCGGCGGAAGTACAACCGGTGTTTTTGATCCGTCCGGCTCGACCGCATATACCGCGAATGTAACCGGGAGTCCGCTGAGAGTCCCTTGGCTGCCGTCAGAAGGCTCCGATACTTGCGCCGCAAGAGAGATAGGTTCACATGTCGTTCCGAGCAGGCTGCCCTGATAACTGATCGAAGTAGCTTCACGCGACACCATAAGCGACGACGATGAAGCGGAGCCGCGAAGATAACGGCTCTCGCTTTGGGCATACTTGGCATCCACTGTGTACGTTCCTGTGCCCTGTTGAACAGAATACGTAAGCTCCGCCGTTCCCTGTTCATTGGTTACAGCCGTTCCCGCTGATTGGCCGTTCACCAGGAAGGATACGGATTCCCCTGAGATCGGGATACCATTCTTGTCAGTCAATATCGCTTCCAGCTTGGCCTGATCACTATACACACCGTTTGCTTGCGCGGAGGCAAGCTTCGTGGAGGCGTAAATCTTAAAGGGTGTCTCCTGCAAAGTTTGATTGGATGCGTTATCCTCCGCTTCTACCGTCAGTACATATGCCCCTGGTTGCGTTATAGCGGTACCGCTTGCCCAATCCGCACCGTTAAGCTTGATAGAGATATGCTTCACACCGCTTTCCGGGTCAACTACAGACACTTCCGGTATCGCTTGATCCGTATATTCACCGCCATGTTCGACTCCCGTTACGGTAACAACAGGATCGGTGTGATCAACGGCAACGGCTTCTATCAGCTTAGCATTGCCCCAAAGTCCGCGATCGAGGTTGTTCCGGTTTGTGCCGTTCCATTCATATTGCCGCTTCCTGTTGATTCCGTCTTCACTTTCATTAAAGCCGAAGTCAAATAAAAATTCCCTGCCGCTCTCCGGCTGCATCAGCACCGATTCCCAAGGGATTGCGGCTTCAAGAACATAGCCTTGACCGTCTGCTGCTGCTTCCTTAATCATCTGTATTGAGCTCTGACGTCCTGTGTTAAACCATAACCAAAAGTTTTCCTGATCTTCAATCCCTGCGCCCGCGCTAATGATGATCTGTCGGTCATCGTATAGGAGAGGGCCGGCCAGCTCAAGCTCGCTAGGGCCAAAGAACATTTCCACGCCGTCACCCTTCCAAACGTTGCTGTTCGGGTTGTTGTTCATCATCGGTGTCGGTTCGTTGATATGCGCCGTCACATACAAATGCTGTTCATCCCACGCGAAGGCATAATCTGCGGTAATGCTATCTCCCCCGCTGCCTCCGACCCGATTCTCGACCGTTAACGTCGCCTTTCCTTCGGAACCTGCTGGAAAGCCGTTCATTTCCCCGTCGAGCGGAATCGGTACAGACGTATAAGGGATGTTGATGATTTGATTTTTCCCCGTAGGCGTCTCTTCGCCGAAATCATGGTTAAACGGTTCTTTCTTACCGAGCATGACATCATAGATGTCATGATGCGTCTGCATCACGCCGTCAAGAAAGGTCTTATAGGGCCGGTCTGCCACATTAATCAATCCGGTGTTGTAGCGTTCTCCGGTCAAGCCTTCAAACCAACGTCCGGTAGCAGCCTGGTCTAAATAATCAAACCAATGCGTACCGACGACATATCCGAGAGAAGCCGCTCCTTCGACATAATTGCGATAACGCCAAGCACGTTCTTGTTCATTCACAGCGGCTCCCGTCACAATCGGGTTTAGCCCCTGCTCCGCTGTGCCGTAACTCCATTCGCTTAGCATAATCGGCTTGCCGCCTGACTTCGTATAGATCTCATTCAACATCGTCACATCAAGATTATGCGCATAGTGGTTAATGCTGATAACGTCCATATATTTACCGGCTTCCTCAGCCAAAATCCCCCGAACCTTCGTATTCTGCATCGGCAGCGTGAGCCATCTATCGCCAAGCAGCAGGTGATTCGAATCGTATTTATCAAAGAGGCGCTTCACCGTACTGTAATACGTGTTCAAATACAACCGGAAAAAGCTCTCGATATCTTTGTCAGCCTCCGCCGTATCGATATACAAAGCCGCTTCGTTTAAATCCGTAAAGCTTGCATAATTCGTGCTCCAATTCGCATTAAAGGCCGCAATATCAACGTACTTTTCCTGAAGCATCTGAACCAAACGCTTCTTAATCCCCGTATTGCTTGCCTTCAACTTGGGAACCGCCGTAAAAAACTTTTCATAATGGTATTCATTATCGACAAAGTATCCGATCAGCAAAGGATCGTCCTTAAGAGCAGGCAGCGTTTTAAAAAACGCATCATCAATCTTGGCTTCCGCATCGTCAGCAAAAATGTCGAATATTTTGATTTCGCTAGGCTTACTCATGCCGTTGAGGGGAAGCACAAGGGTATATGGCAAACCGTTCTGCGCTGACAAAGTTCCCGAGCCCCACGCGCCGGCGCTGTTAAAGCCCCATTTTTTGAGCCGGTCGACCGCCTCCGCAAAAAACTCCGTATTCGTCGGAATCGACCCTTTTTTTTTGTATTTATTAGCCATGTAGAAAGAAAATACGTCCTGTGAGCCTTGGAAGGCATCATGATATTCGCTGTCATAGGGCGGCACCCATTCGAACTTCGTCTCCTGACCCTTGAGCAAGGTGAAAGTTTCATTGTTCGTAATCCCGTTCATACCTAAGCTGAAATAAGCCGATCCGCTCGGTGAAACCAGAATCGGCTTGCCGCTTGCCTCCTGGATGTTGAAAAATCCTGTGGCTTCCAACTGGAGCTCTTCCTTGCTGCCCTTTAAACCGCCAAGCTCATCGAAATCGGATGGAACCCCAAGACTGCCGTAATATTCCTGATCCTTCGCAACGTCTGCCTGTAATTCCGCATCGTTTATCACTTTTGTAGGAAAATCAGCTGTTTTGACCTGGCCATACCGGTCAATCAGCATATCCGCTTTGGCATAGTACTTATAGGTTTTGACCGGACTTGTTACGTATCCTTCCTTGGAAGCATACGTATCCAGTGCAGTAAACCCGGAAAGTGACAACGGGCCCGTATACGGTTTATAATCGGTATCGTCATTCAGTTTATAGAACACGGAAGCTCCCGGCGTTCCCGAGCTCAAAGCAACTGTAAGCGGCTGATCGCCGATCAGACCGTTCGGCGGATCCGCCATCACCGAACTAACATTTTGGTTAATGACCAGCTTGGATAACTGAGGCGTCCAAGCCTTATCAGCTCCGGTGAACTCGATTTTCAAATATCGCGTATCGGACGGCATTTCAGCAGCCTCATAAATGACAAGCTGCCAGTTAGACACCGGCGCACCGGAGCTAAACACCGACGGATTCACTTCAGTAAAGGTCGAGCCGTCGGCAGAAGCATAGAAGCGATGCCCGACCATCGGCATACCCCCGCCTATAAATGAATAGCTGTAGGCAGTAAAGGTGTTGATCGGCATCGAGGTTTTGTAAAGCATAAATCCGGTGGCCGTTGTGTTTCGGACCATACGGCTGGCATCGTTTCCAAAATAGGACTGATCAGCTGTCTCAATCCGTATATTCGAGCGTTGGAACACGTTCGTAAAGTTGTTCATCTCATCGACAAACCCGTTCTCTTCGGCATTAGCGGTAAGTCCCGGGATTACAAGGGTAGCAAAGAGCGACCACAAGCAGATTAAGGTGATAATTTTGCGTAGCTTCATGATGTTGACCTCCCACATGTTTGGATGCGCTTTTAGCCCCTAATGAATTGGAAAGAGACATAGCTGTTGCACACTACGTCCCTTCATCCAACTTACTTTTGAGACTGCTGCTGCTCCATGACCTCATAAATATCCTTCGCTAAGAATGCATTGTTGCTGTCTTTTGCATACCACTCCTTGAACCAGTCCTCTATCAGTTTCCCATTCCCTTTATCCCAAGTATCCTTCGCATCTTTCGTTGCCTGTTCAGCCGTATACCCTTTGCCGCCCAAAATTCCTTTGATGAACATATCGTCAATCGGCTTCACCATCGGTGCGGAGACTTCTTCAACATCCTCGGGAAGCTGCGGCATATGCTCAGGGTGAGTGATTTCGACATACGGTTTATTTGGATCGGTGTATATTTCCATCGCTTTCTTGTACATGTCGAAGCCTTCCTTCTGCACCGGGTCACTCAGATTGAACCCTGTCTCGAGCTTGCCGCACTGCGTATCGAGAATGGTGCTGCTCATCATCTGGAAGTCACCGTTCCATGCCACCTCTTCCTTGCGCTTATCCATGCTTACCGGTTCCGGACAGCCATTCGCTCCAGCCTTCCAATGCTCGCCCTCGATACCGTTTCTAAGTGTATTAGCTGTCTCTGGTTTCACCAGGAAGTCGATATATTTCATGACCGCATCCGGGTTTTTCGCGCTCGCATTGACTACGGCTGTCGCTTGAACCGGATTTGAGAAAGCAGGATTGAACTGGCCGGCAGGACTCTTCGGATAAGGAATCGGCGTCACGACGGCGTCCGGCACGTTCTTCTTCAGTGAAGCCAGTTCATTCTGGCTGAAGCTTACCCAGTTGATCTGAAGCGGATAAATACCGACCTTGCCGTTGACAAAATCCTGCTTTGCTTTCGCGCCATTCTTATCGTTCAAGAAATCTTTATCGATGATGCCTTCATCAAACAACCGCTTCTTAAAGTCCGTCACAGCCGTGAAGTTATCCCAGTTGCGGGTCACGGTCCCGTCCTTCACCACCCAGCGGGTCGCTTGAAAGATTTGGTCGATCACTTGACCTGATTGGAAGCTGACCGCGATACCGTGGGTATCCTTCTCTCCGTTGCCGTCAGGGTCGTTCTCGGCAAATGCTTTGGCTACCTGATATAGTTCCTCCGTCGTTTGGGGAATTTGTAAATTCAGCTTTTCCAGCCAGTCCTCACGGATCAGCAGGGCATGGATCGGATAGACCTCGGCCAGCCGTGCGAACTCGTAAATTTTACCGTCCGCCTTCGTACCGACCTTCTTCAGCGCCGGATATTGCTGCAGCATTTGCTTGTACGTCGTGCTGTATTTTTCGATGATATCATCGAGCGGCATAAGCAGTTTTTGATCGATCAACGGATTCTTAATATGAGGCGCATACTCGAATATCAAATCGGGAGCGCTCGAGGAAGCAAATAATACATTCAGCTTCTGCTGAGATTCAAATCGCGGAACCGCAACAAACTTTACATTCGCCGGACCATTATCGTTCAACCATTTGGTCCAGCGGTTGTCCTCTATAGTTCCTTCTGCAGCCGGAACGGCCCCCCTGTCGTAGACGGTTACGGAAATATCTTTTTTTGCTTCGGGTGTCTGTACGTCCGTCACATCCTCAGGTTCAGTCGATGCTGGCGTTTGGGAGCAGCCGGCGAGCAGCAAGCCTAAGATCAAGAGCAGCGCCGCACTTCTTGCAAACCATGGGTTAACCGTATTTTTCATCGCTATTCCCCTTTTCAATAGGATTGAAATCGTACTGTACTCATTACAGCTTCAAATCTTCTTATAATCTCATTCGCATCCCTCCTGCCCTAAGAACACTGAATACTTCACCCCTTCACCGAGCCCAGGAGAGCGCCTTTCACAAAATATTTCTGAACGAACGGATAAACGATGACCATCGGCGCCATTAAGGTGATAATGCCGGCGGCTTTTATCCCTTCCGGAGTAATCTGAGCGGTGTCGTCGGCCTGAATCATTTGTGAGGCGACGACCTCCTGAAGTACGGATTGGCTCTGAATCATGTTTTGCACGAGAACTGTTAGGTTGTATAGATGTGTATCGTTGATATAGATCAGAACGGCCAAGAATGAGTTCCAAAACCCGACCGCGTTAAACAGAGTTAATGTAGCCAGCACGGGCAGCGACAGCGGAAGAATGATGGAACCGAGCAGCCTCCACTCGCCGCAGCCGTCAATTCGGGCCGCATCCTCAATTTCTTCGGGCATCCCGACGAAGAACGTCCGCAGAATCAGGAGATTATACGTATTCACTAATGCCGGCAGCCAGAGCGCCCAATAGGTGTTGATAATCCCCAGAGACTTCATAATCAGATAATTAGGAATCGTGCCTCCGCCGAACATCATCGTGAACAGAAAGGCCAGCATGAAAAAGCGTCTCCCGATAAAATATTTCCTGGCCAGCGGGTAAGCGGTTAGTATCGTGACGATCATCGCAAGCGTTGTTCCTACGACCGTAATAATAATGCTATTTTTGAGCGAATCTAGTATACGCGTTCCTTGGAACAGAGATTGGAATGATTCCATCGTGAAGCCTATAGGCCGAAGTGACACGTTACCGGACATGATCGCATGCGCATCGCTCATGGATAAGGCCAGAATGTGCACTAAAGGCAGCAAGCAGCTTAATCCCAACAAGAGCAGGACGAAATAGTTAATGCCGTAAAACAACTTTTCTCCCAAGGTCGATTTCATCGGTACACCTCCTTACCACAAGCCTTGATTGAATTTGCGAGCGAAATAATTCGCCGATAATATGAGAACGAGGCCGACGAGATTTTCAAATATACCCATCGCTGCCGTCAGGCTGTATTGTCCTCGAAGTATTCCGATTTGATAGATATAGAGGCTGATGACGTTTGCGACATCGGAAACGACGGCATTTTGCAAATTATAAATTTGGTCGAATCCTACATCCATCACTTTACCGACGGACAATATTAACAATAGGATGATTGTCGTGCTGATACCGGGAATCGTTATGTGCCGCATTTGCTGCCATTTATTCGCACCGTCAATACTGCCTGCTTCGTACAAGTGAGGGTCGATACCCGCCAAGGCCGCTAAGTAGATGATAGCCGCGAAGCCCATTTCCTTCCATATGCCTGAGCCCAAATAAATGATCAGCCATGAAACCTTTTCATACATGAAAGGGTATGGTTCTCCGAGAAAGCCTTCCAGCCAGCGGTTGATCGTTCCTGACTCTAAAGCGAACAATGAAAGGACGATGCCGCCGACGATAACCCATGATAGGAAATGCGGTAAATATACAAACGTCTGTACGACGCGTTTAAACCACATTTTGCGAACCTCGTTTAACATAATGGCTAAAATGATCGGCACCGGAAAACCGACAACAATGCCAAGAATACTGATCATGAACGAATTGCGGATAATTTGGAGAGACTGCGCTTGGTTGAACAGCTGCATGAAATTGTCCATCCCGACCCAGGGACTTCCAAATATGCCGTCACGAAGATTAAAGTCCTTGAAGGCAATAATAATGCCGCCCATAGGCGCGTACTTAAAAATGATATAAAACAAAAGTCCCGGCAAAAACATAATCATGAGCGGAATGTTTTGCTTTATTAGTTTGACAGTGCTTGCTTTAAGCCATTTGTTCGATTGGGGCACCGAATCCGTCAGGCTTGACCGAACAGCCAACTCCATCACCTCATCTGCGTATCGTTAGGTTTATCATAGCGGTATTTTGTAAGCGCTGCCTTGAATTACAGGCTCAAAACCTGTAATTATTTGAACTGCCCAATCAAGCGTAAACGGCTTCGCCGTCCTCTGGCGGCGAAGCTTCGTTTCGCGGAGAATTCTAAGCAAATATAAGTGTGAAACTTATAAATTCTTAGAATTATAAAAATGCCGCTTCAAGGGTCCCCCTCAAAACGGCATATAAAAAACTATCGCTTAAACTGCTTGCGGTAATCGCTCGGAGACATCTTATGGAGCAGGCGGAACACGTTCGTAAAATAATTCGGGTCATCGTAGCCGACTGAGGCCGCGATCTCAAGCACCTTCATATCCGTATTCATTAGCAGCATCACGGCCTTTTGCATGCGAATTTGAGTCAAATAAGCACTGTAGTTGTCGCCGGTCACTTTCTTGAACAATTTACTATAATACGTCGAGCTGACTTTAAACATCTCGGCCATTTCCGTTAGTGAACAGGTTTCCATGTAATGCTTGTCAAGGTAATCGAGAGAACGGCTGATGATGCTCTCGTTGTTGCGCAGCCTCCATTTTTCGAATCCCGTTATGAATTTCCCCGCTTCACCCCGGGCCCATTCTGCTGCGGCATGCTCCGATTGCAAGCTCTGCAGCCGCTCGATTTGCTCGGCAAAGCCCGGTGTCTCACCGGACTGCTCCAGCTGTTGCTTAGCCACACTATTCATCGCAAAGGCTAGAGCCAGTGCCTCCATCTTGGCATCCTCGGGCGAAAGCGTACCGATTTTAGACACAAGCTCGCTTATTTGATCATCCAGCTTATCAGGCTGTCCGAGAAGTATACCTCCGGTAAGCTGCGTTTGAAGCTCCTTCACACGTTGCCTGCTGGCTACCCCGCTGGACAAAAAGGCAGTTTCCGACCCTTTTCGTTTCGAGGCAGAAGCTTCTTTCAAAATAAACGATTCGTACAGCGAAGGCGGCTCGTTCAAGCTTGTAACAGGAGGGGTCCAGCTTACCGTCAGACCGATGCCAAGATAGGATTGCACTGCTTCCTCCATTAAACGGCCGAGTGTATTCGCCTCCCTGCCATCCTCTACAATGAAACAAAACCGGTCGAATTCGAGTGAAATGAACGGTCCGGTTAGTTGATGCTGCTGCATCAACTCCGTCAAGATATTGAATAAGGCGAATTGCAGCAGACCCAAATCGTTCGTCCCATAATGCTTATTCACAGAAAAATAATCCTTCACTGCGACAAACAGCAGCCTATTCCCGACCACCCATGACTTCAACCGATGCTCCTCCCCGCGGGTACCGGGAAGCCGGAGAAGCAGCGCCCGCAGCAGCGCTTCCTCTTTCATCCGAAGATCCGCCTCCCGCTCCTCCCTTTTGCGCAAAACGGACTCCAGCCGCTCTTGGGCTTTATGTAGGACCTCCATCAACGTTCGATCATTGCACGGCTTCAGCAGAAAATCGATGACACCGAAACGGATAGCCATCTGTGCATATTTGAAATCATCATAACCGGTCAAAATGACAACGTCTGTTTGCGCATGCTTGTTATAGATATGCTCCGACAGCTCAATTCCATCCATTCCCGGCATTCGAATGTCCGTCAGCACCAGGTCCGGCTGTAACGCTTCCAGAAGCTCAAGTGCTTCATGTCCGTTCTCAGCCTCCCCAACCACCGTCCAGCCTAAGGAATGATCCTCAATCATCTTGCGGAGCCCTTTTCTGAATAACGTTTGATCCTCGACAAGCAGCAGTTTTCCGGTCATTGCAATTCATCACCTCTTAGGGGTAAATATAAATGCACCGTTGTTCCTTGATCGGCGCTGCTTATGATCTCCAACCGATAGGGCAGCCCGTATACCAAATTAATTCGACGCAGGACGCTTTGTACACCAAGCGAATCTCGTTCTCCTGTAAAGTCAGGAGCGCAAATTTTTTCCACCCGTTCCTTGCTCATGCCGCAGCCGTTATCCTCAATTTCGATTTTCAAAAAATCATCGATCCGGTAGGCCCGAATCTCCAGAACCTTGGATGAAGTCCTATCCTTGAAGGCATGAACGAACGCATTTTCCACCAGCGGTTGAAGCAGCAGACGTTGAATTTCACAGTCATATACATCCTCATCCGCATGAATGCGGGCATCGAAACTATTTTCCAGAAAGGCCGCTTGGATACGCAAATAGTTTTCAACCTGCTCCAGCTCCTCGCGAAGCGTTGTTCTTTTTTTAATTCGTTCCAAGGAATACTTGAGCAGCTTCGACAATGAAAACACCAGATTGGCCGAATCCAAGTCGTTCTGTATGTACAGCTTCCAATAGAGTCCGTTTAAGGTGTTATACAGAAAATGAGGGTTTAACTGCGCCTGCAGCGCCTTCAGCTCCGCTTCCCTTTCGCTGATCTGGCTCATATATACCTTTTGAATCATGTCTTGGACGCTGGATGCCATGGAGTTAAAGCTTTCTCCCAAAAAACCAAGCTCATCGTGTGTGCGGGACCGGATCCGAATATTAAATTTACCTTCCCTCATCGTACGCATCGCCCGCACCAGCTCCTTAAGAGGTGACAGCAATCGGCTGCTCAATAAAACAATGAGCAGGCTGCTTAAGCAAATACTGAGGAGCCCAAGCCATAAGCTGATATTTAAGATCAATTGGCTTTCTCGAAAAATATACGACAGCGAAACCCGGCTGATCAGCGTAAACAATATTTCTTTCGAATAGACAGAGGTATAAAAATAGGTAGTATCTCCCTGCTCTTTAATCTTACTGCTATTCCTGCCGCTTAATAACCGCTCGAGTCCCTCCGTATCTTCCTCGGGCCCATCGGTATATAGGAGCTTGGCCTGCTGATCGTATAAATAGACGCGTCCATCGTCACCGCTTCCGATTTCACGGAACGAACGGGTCAAGAACTCTTCATTTATGACCATGACGAGCAGTCCGTAGTTCTCGCCTTGGTTACCCTTCATCCAGCGCGACGCGATAATGACGTCCCGGTACCCGCTTTGCTCTATATGACTGGGGATCGATCTTCGCATCCATACCAAGTCCCCCTTAGAAGAAGCCAAGGTGCTGTACACATCATGAAAAGCGGCTTGGCTGAGCGGCTCGACCGTTTCTTTCAAAAGGCCGTAATAATAGTTCGTACCGGTTAAATCGTATAAATAAAGCGAGAGCAGCTGCGGAGCATCAAACTTGACCTGCCGAAGCTGCTCCGCGATTTGCTCCTGCTCAAAGTGGCGTTCCGCAATCGAAAGCTCCTCCCTGAAGGTGGACTGCTTCGTAATTATTTTCTCAATCGTCGGATTAAACACAATATAGTTCGAAATACGGTACATCTCCTGAATACGAAGCTCCAGCTGCATCATCGCCTGCTCGCTGGCCTTCACGTACTGTCCCGTCACCTCCTCCTCAAACAACCGAAGATGGGTTCGATAGGAGATTAGTCCGGTCAAGTTGACCGTAAAGAAAATAATGGCTGAAATCCCGAACAGCAGCTTGCTTTTAAAACTAATCTTCTTCCCCCAGCTGGTCCACACGAAGGCAGCCCTCTCTTTCTTATGACTTATCAGAGCAGGAATTGTCAGGAAGTATTTATGTATATTTCTATAAAATGGTGAAATATCCTCCACGAAGGGCACGTCTAGTAGATCGATCCGGAATTAACATTTATTTGTCCGGTCGCAAGTTGACTGCAAGGTATTGCAATTAGATCGGACGTACTATGGACTAATCTAATGTTACTTTAGGATCGCTCTACTAGTTTATGAAGCAACTTCATTAAATAGTGAAGCTGCATTCACTATTTTCGAGCCTCACGGGAAGCCCCAGCAAATAGTGAGTCTAACCTCACTCGCCGTGAGGCGAGCCTCACGGGAAGTGAGCTTTCCCTCACTAATTCCTCAGAAGTCCGATAAACCGCCTAATATAGTGAGATTCTCCTCACTAAATAATGAGGTTACCTCACAACCACCATCAGTTTGCCCGTACCCGCAGATACCTCACATCCACCAACAGTCGGCGCCGTACCCGCAGATACCTCACAACCACCATCAGTCGGCGCTGTAACATTCATATGTACAGGTCTCGAATGCGCCACAGCACTGAAATAGAGCTAGAAATTAGATCTATTTCTTCCAAAACTAAAAATTAGCTCTACCTTAAACGTGCTGCTCGACCTCAAGCAACTCTCACCCATCCGGTTAACTGCTAACTTGAGGAACGATTAATTGCAAAAAGCCCCGCTCCTAATAGTGAGGCTGGATAAAATCGACTGTTCCCCTCGCCGCTAAAAAGGTACCCGCTACTCCCCGGTAAAACGGGGAGAGCGCTTCTCGCGGAACGCCTCCAGCGCCTCCAGCCGGTCTTTTGTCGCGATGACCGCTTCATAAGCTTTGAATTCTAAATCCATGCCCGAATCCAGATCGGTATTTATGCCTTCGTCGATTGCACGTTTAGCCTGATAGACAGCCAAAGGAGCATTGGCGAGTATCTCAGCGGCCAAGCCCTCACTCATTTCCTTCAGCTGTTCCCGGTCATCCGCAACACCGTTCAGTAACCCAAGCTCAAACGCCTGATCCGCAGAAATTTTCCGTGCTGTCAAAATAAGCTCTTTCGCTTTGGACGTTCCAATGAGACGCGGTAGTCGCTGCGTGCCTCCCGCGCCAGGGATGATACCAAGTCCGGCCTCCGTAAGCCCCATCTTAGCCTCACGGATCGAATAACGGAAGTCGCAACATAACGCAAGCTCCATACCTCCTCCAAATGCATAGCCGTTTATTGCCGCAATCGTAGGCTGCTGCAGCCGTTCAAGCGAGGAGAACACCTCTCTGAACTTCTTTACGTTTCGACGTATTTGCTGATCGTTCAGCGTTCTTCGCTCCTTTAAATCCGCACCTGCGCAAAATGCCCTGCCTTCGCCTCCTATGATTACCGCACGAATATCGCGCGGACTTTGCCCGATCATTTCCACCATTTCACCAAGCGCAATCAGCATGTCATAATTAAGCGCGTTCAAAGTATCAGGGCGATTGAGCCGGATATAACCGATATGTCCATGCTTTTCCCAGAGCACCGGTCTGCTCACGCTGTCCACCTCCGCGAAAACCCTTTAACCTATTCCTCAAAAAACCGATACCTTCCTTCCGGATTAAACCGGATAAACAGGATGCTTTCGCTCTGCAGATGCGGCGCTATTCGAGGAATAGGCGTCAAACCGTTTGATTAATTCGCCTCGCAAAGAATTGGCAGGGATAATCCCGTCGATGACCATATCGGAGGCAAGGTTGTAAATGTCGATGTCTTTTACGTATTCTTCCCGCATGCTTGTGATGAAATCGGCTCTTTCGGATTCCGGCAATTCGGCAATTTTATTCGCATACACCGCGTTTACCGCTGCTTCAGCTCCCATCACGGCAATTTGGGCGGTCGGCAAAGCCAGGCAGCAGTCAGGTTCGAAAGCCGGTCCAGCCATTGCATATAAGCCAGCGCCGTAAGCCTTGCGGACAATAACTGAAATTTTGGTAACCGTGGCTTCCGATACGGCAGAAATCATTTTCGCGCCATGTCGAATAATGCCCGCTTGTTCTACTCTTGTGCCTACCATAAAGCCGGGAACATCAACCAGAAACAGCAGCGGAATTTGAAAAGCATCGCACAAGCAAATGAATTTAGCGGCTTTGTCAGCAGAATCGTGGAATAAGATCCCGCCCTTCACCCGAGGCTGATTGGCAACGATGCCGACCGGTCTCCCGGCAAAACGCCCTAATCCGGTTATAAGTTCTTTGGCGAACAGCTTCTTGATTTCAAAAAAGGAGTCTTCATCGATAATCCGTTCAATGAGGTCGTACATATCAAACGCTGTATACTGATTGCCTGGGATAATGTCTTCCAGCGTCTTCTCGAGACTGACAGAAGGCTTCGCGTCCAAGACAGCAGGCTTTTCCGAACAATTGGCGGGAAAATAAGCAAGATAGTCTCTGGCAAGCGCAATCGCTTCTTCTTCGCTGTGAGCGAGCACATCGCCGCAGCCGGATACGGAGCAGTGCATTTTGGCGCCGCCCAGCTTTTCCAAGGTTGTCTTCTCCCCTGTAACGATTTCCACGATCCGCGGCGAGCCGAGATACATGGATGCATTTCCCTCGACCATAATCACAATATCGCAAAACGCAGGAATATAAGCTCCTCCAGCTGCGGACGGACCAAATAATATACAAATCTGCGGGATTTTCCCCGATAGCTTCACCTGATTATAAAAAATTTTGCCTGCGCCGCGCCGCCCCGGGTACATCTCTACCTGGTCTGTAATCCGTGCGCCCGCCGAATCGACTAGATAAAGCAGCGGCACCCGCATTCTATCCGCGGTTTCCTGCATGCGAATCATTTTCTCTACCGTCCTGGCTCCCCACGAGCCGGCTTTGACGGTCGAATCATTCGCAATCACACAAACCGTCTGTCCATTTATTTTTCCTATGGCCGTTACTACTCCGTCAGCCGGCAGTTCCTTCTCTCTGCAGTTGGCAAACAGGGCATCCTCGAGCTCGAATCCCGGATCAAACAACAGCATCAACCGGTCACGGACAAAGAGCTTTCCCTGCTCCGCATTTTTCTCATGATACTTGGAGGCGCCTCCCTGTTTGATCCGATCGATCCGCTCTTGCAAAGCGGCTTTCCCAGGTTCAACTTCATTGGACATGTTCTAGCACTCCCCTTTTAATACCGGGTGGCGTTTACCTTGAAAAGCGTCGATTGCGGCGGCACTCGTTTGTTTCGTTTCCCGTTAACATCCGATTTGAGCTGCGATTACCATCCGCTGGATCTCCGAGGTTCCCTCCCCAATTTCCAATAGCTTGGCATCACGCAAGCAGCGCTCCACTTCATACTCTCTCATGTATCCATAGCCGCCATGAATCTGAACAGCCTGGTCACAAACCTTCATACACATCTCCGAAGCGAACAATTTGGCGATTGCGGCCTCCTTCTTAAACCCTCTTCCTTGATCCTTAAGCCAGGCTGCCTTATAGACCATGTTACGGGCTAATTCTATATTCATCGCCATATCCGCCAGTTTAAACCGGATCGCCTGAAAGGTAGACAAGGTGCTCCCGAATTGCTTTCTCTGTTTGGCATATTGGAGAGATTTCTCGAATGCGCCTTGCGCTATTCCGACAGCCATAGCCCCGATTCCTATTCTTCCACCGTCAAGGACAGCCAGAAACTGCTTGTAACCGTTGCCTTCGATGCCCAGAAGGTTCTCTTTAGGTACGACCACTTGATCTAGCACAAGCTCGGTTGTATTTGAAGCGTGCAGTCCCATTTTCTCGTAATGATTTAACACCGTAAAACCAGGCGCATCCGTAGGAACGATAAAAGCGCTTATGCCGTTCGTTCCTTTCGAAGGGTCAGTTACGGCAGTCAGAACGAGGTTACGGGCATAGCTGGCATTGGTAATAAAACATTTGGAGCCGCTTATCACCCATTTATCCCCGACTGGGGCGGCTGTCGTTCGGGTTCCGCCCGCATCGGATCCCGCATCCGGCTCCGTAAGCCCGAAAGCGCCCAGGTATTGACCTTCGCACAGCGGAGTTAAATAGCCCGCCTTCTGCTCCTCTGTTCCAAACCGGTCAATGGGCGCTCCCCCCAAAGAGATATGAGCGGAATATGTGATTCCAGTGGAGGCGCAGACCCGGCTTAACTCCTCCACGACAATGGCAAAGCTTATGGTATCTGCTCCTCCACCTCCGTATTGCTCTGGAAAAGGAAGCCCCATTAACCCGAGCTTTGCCATTTTCTCGAATATTTCTAACGGAAATGCACCTGTTCGGTCTCTTTCAACCGCCCCCGGAGCAACCTCCGATTGTGCGAACTCATGGATCAAATCTCTGATCATTGTTTGTTCTGCCGTTAAATCGAAATGCATAGCACACGACCTCTCTGCTTATGACATGGAGAGATTACCGTTGTCCCCGGCTTCGATTTCCAACCGCATTAAGCTAGCCGCATAACACTTTCCGAGATTATCCATTCTCGTTGATGCAGAGCCTCCCCCGCTTAATGCCTCCTTGCAAACAAAATTCATCGCTTTGAGATTAGGCACTAAATAACGAGTCACTTCTCCCTTCACCAGTCCATCAAAATGCGTCTTTACCCGTTCAGCGGTTACTTCTCTAATCAGTACTTCATATGTGGATGCATCCGAGGCAAAAACGGCAATATTCACCGTATTCCCCTTATCGCCGGAACGCGCCTGCGCAAGATGCCGAAGCTGTACCAGGGCCATTGCTTACACCTCCAGGACGTTCACCTGAACGCTGCTTTCAACGATTGACCTGGGTACGAGACAGGACCACATGCCAAGCAGCTCACGCGGCTTCATCATACCGAGGAATCCGCCCATTGCAGGAGGGCCGCTAAGCATTAGCGGGGGGACAAGTCTGCCGAGCCTAGCCGCATCTTCCTTGCTGCCCGTGCGCACAGCCATCCGCAAGTACACTTCATTTAACTCTTCCGCAGGCTCCTTCGCAAGCGGCCCATGTAAGGAATTGTAGCCGAGATAATCGGTACGGACTTCGTCATATTGCAAATTCATCCGCTTCATTTGGTTACGAATGATGCGGTCTGCAGCCTTAGCCTTAGCCAATGCATCAGGCCATGAATATCCCCAGATCGCTTGCCCAAGCCAGCCGTCCGCATATCCCATGACAACCTTCAGCGTACCGGGACGTTTCGTTCCGCGGGCGCCTGTCACCCGGACACGATTCACGCCTGCATCCTGCAGTTGCACACCCGTCAGGTCCAGAACGACATCCGGCGTCATATAAGCAGACGGGTCGTGAATCTCATAGAGCAGCTGTTCCTTTACAGTATCTACGGAAACAAGCCCGCCTGTTCCTTCCGTCTTGGTCAGGACAAACTCTCCGTCTTCCCGGACTTCCGCCACAGGAAAGCCGATGCTGTCTAAATCCTCTTCAATAGACTGCCAATCGCCGCTGAAATTACCTCCCGTTGCCTGTCCGGAACACTCCATGAGATGGCCCATCAGTATTCCTTGAGCCAGCCGGTTCCAATCCTCCAGTTCCCAGCCAAATTCATAGATGAGCGGTGCAAGGAATAGCGCGGAATCTGTTATTCGCCCGGTTACGATAACGTCAGCTCCTTGTCGAAGCGCTTCCACAACAGGACCGGCTCCTAAATAGGCGTTGGCGAATACGATGCGGCTCCTAGCGGACTCAATGTCTCTGCCATCTTCCATGTGTGCTAGTGATATCCCCTGCAGTTCCCATGCCTGTAATTGATCTAATACATCATCGCCTGAGACTACCGCCACTTTAAGTCCTTCTATGCCAAGCTCACCAGCGATTCGCATTACCTCCTGCTGAGCTCCAAGCGGATTCATTCCCCCGGCATTGGTCAGAATCTTAATGCCCTTCTCTTTGACAAAAGGAAGCAGCTCCCTCATCGTTACGGAAATGTCTCGTGCGTATCCCTTGGTCCGATCTCTCTGCCGGTCTTTCTGGAGAATGGCCAGCGTTAATTCAGCAAGACTATCGAAGCATAGATATTGGACATTCCCTCTCTTCGCCGTCTCGATTGCAGGTAAAATGGAATCCCCATAAAATCCTTGTCCTGCCCCAATCCGTATCTTCTTCATCTCATCCCCCCCTTCGACTTTTTTCGGCAATGGCTGCTTATGCATGATCTACTCCTCTGTCAATCGTTACTTATTAACCATTGTATGGAGCAGCTGAACACCCTATTCGACTTTCTCTTCCGCAAGGCGGTACGACAAAAAAACAATCTGACTCAAGCCTATTTCAGCTTGAGTCAAATTGTTTTTATTTTAATTCATAAATTCTTTACTCAAATGTACATCAGAGATAATAATCATGCACTACTGTGAGGATATCATCCCGGAAGAGGAGTGATTCAATGCGAATTGCCGTGTTTTCAGACACTTATGTCCCGCAGATCAATGGCGTTGCTCTTACTTTGAAGCGATGGACCGATTATTTGTCCGACCATGGTGTTGAATGCATGCTGTTTGTGCCTACCGCACCGGATCCATCCTATGAAGAAGAGGTGTGCAGGCTCGCCAGTATTCCTCTCCTGCTCTATCCGGAACATCGGTTTGCCATTCCTAATTTGCTGCGTATTCGCCATCAGCTTTCCCGGTTCAAGCCAGATCTTGTCCATATCGCCACCCCCTTCAATGTTGGACTCGCCGGTCTGACTGCCGCTCAGAAACTACACATTCCTGTAGTAGCCTCTTACCATACCCATTTCGACCATTATCTGGACTCCTATCGCTTTCCGCTCGCCCGGGCGTGTTATTGGCCGTACATCAAATGGTTCCATCGTTCCTGCAGCGCCATATTCGCGCCTTCGCTGGAGACGATCAACCGGCTGGAAGACAAAGGGCTGCGCAATCTTGCTTTGTGGACCCGGGGGGTAGACTGCGATTTGTTCACGCCCGAGAAACGATCGGACCGTATTCGCGAGATTTACGAGATTAAGGAGCGGTATCTGCTCCTGTTTGTCGGCCGTCTGGCCCCGGAGAAAGATTTGGATATCCTGCTTCAACTCATGCATCGGCTGCCTGAAGAGATCCGCGGACAGGTCCACTGGCTCATCGTCGGTGACGGCCCCATGATGGAGCAGGCCAGTCAGGAAGCTCCTCCGAATGCAACGTTCGCCGGCTACCAAAGCGGAGAAGCGTTAGCGGAATTTTACGCCTCCTCGGATCTGTTCGTGTTCCCTTCTTCGACCGAAACATTCGGTAACGTCGTGTTGGAGGCTGCGGCGTCCGGGCTTCCCTCTATTGTCGCCGATAGCGGAGGCGTGACTGAGATTGTTCAGAATGGGATAACCGGGATGCATGTCCAGGCGAGAAATGCGGAGAGCTTTCTCGCAGCATTGACCGATTGGATTGACCATCCGGACAAATGGCGGGAGTTCGGGGTAAGAGCCAGAGCCTATGCGCTCTCACGCACTTGGGACCAAGCGATGGAGTCGATTTACACGCGCTGCCTGCAGATCGCAGAAACGGAGCATAATCAGCTGGCCGCCGCAAGACAAACGACGGCAAGCATACATGAAGAAGTCGAGACTGCTTGAAGATGACAGACATTGGAACTGGGTATGTTCAAATCTGAGCTTCAGTAGGAGGTACAGGGTTATGGATACCGGAACTCATCTTCTTCTTGGCGCCACTTTGGGCGGACTGGCGATCTCTCTTGCCGATCCAGCTCTCGTCAGTCATTCGACTGTCGTTTATGGATTATTCGCGGCGACAATCATCGGGTCGACCGCCCCTGATTTCGATGCCGTCATTCGTATTCGCGGGTACAAGTCGTACTTGCGGCATCATCGGGGCTTCAGTCATTCGCTTCTTATGCTTGCAGGGTGGCCTGTTGTCCTCGCCCCTTTGATTGCCCTCACATTTCATGCCTGGGTCCACCTGATCCCGATATTTCTATGGACGATGGCCGGGGTCGTGCTTCACGTCATCCTCGATTTTTTTAATGCATACGGCGTACAATGTTTCAGACCGGTTTCTAAGAAATGGTTCCACGCGAACACGATCCCGATCTTCGATCCAGTTCTGTTCCTTCTTCATGCCGCGGGGCTGCTCCTATGGCTGTTCGGAGTCTTCGGGTCAACGGCTATTTTCCCATTCGTCTATGCGTTAACCTTTCTCTTTATCGGATGCCGTATCCTGATCGGCCGCTTAATGCTGCATCATGTCCGCAGGCATTACGGAATGGCCGGTTACTCCTTCCTGATTCCGCGTGGACTTCCCCACCAGTGGAAATACGTCCATGAGACCGGGCAGGCCTATATTACCGGCTCGATTCGCGGATTGATTCTGAAGGAAGAAGCAATCTTCGAAAAAGAAGAACAGAACGATGTGGTTCAGGCGGTCATGGGCAGCGACGGGGTGCGCACGTTTCTTCAGTTCACGCATCGCGTTCATATCTCCTGTCAAAAACTTCAGAACGGATATAGAGTCGAGCTGCGAGACATCCGTTTTCGACATGGCCATAATCTCCCCTTCGGCATGGATGTAACGTTGGATGAACGGCTGCTGGTAACCGGAGACACGATCGGGTGGAGGAAAAAGATATGGGAGCCTCCTTTTGCCTGATGATCGACCGGGTTGAATAAGTGACCCGGTAATGATCCAGCCGGTAATCGGCACCCCAAATCCTTTATGTCAGCTCACGGGGTGTCCCTCTCCCTAGAAGCTAATTCGAGTAGGCCCGTGCAAATACGCACGGGCCCTCGAACCACTTTATTTATTATCCCCACACCGTAGAGATCTCCGCTGCATGCAACCGTCAAATCACTTCCCGATCGTCGTTTTCCGGTATGGATGGAAAAGGAGCATGCGGCTCAAGCTGGTACCAAAATGCAGTCGAGGCGATATCGCTTTGCTGCGGCAAATACCTTCCTCCTGACCGCCAGCCGAGATCCTGGATTGTTACTTTTAAATCGCTCTGGAACCGGATCGGATCCATGATATGCCACCGATACATCCCGAACCGCTGCTGGCTGCGATATAATCCGTCCGGCTTGATCAGCTGATGCATCCCTAGATACGCAGTCGAATAGGTGGAGTACTTTCCGTTTGGCTGCTCCCAGTTCCAAGCCCCGCCAAAATAGTCCTCGGTGCCTGTTCCGCATATCGTCGGAAACTGCTTGTCTCCGTCCATGTAGAACTTGATTTCGCCTTCGCCCCACCAGCCTGTATTGTTTACCTGCCAGGCCAGGTACGTCCCGATGTATTGTCCTCTACCGGTTACGCCGTCCAGTATCGTATGGACTTCGCCGTACGGTACGGGATTGGATCTTCTCCACTGGGCATGGAAATATGCCATGTCATCCGGTACATCCGTTAAAGTGTAATCAACCTGATAATAAAGCACGACCTTATCAGACTCTTTGTTCTCAACGGTAATTTTGGCATGCTTCCGGAACGGCATCAGCCAGTAGCTGTTCATTCCGCCCGCCGGGTTCACGGCGATGGGCTGCGAATTCACGTCGCATCGTTCCTGCCAACCATTGCAGAAGAAGTCTCCAAGCGGCACTTCGACGGAAGGCTGCTCCTCTTCGTCCCAATACATACGAAGGATCATATTCCTCCAATGAGATGGAGAGGATGTCAGCCAAATATGTTGAATCGCTCCCGGACCGTCAATTTCGGCCATCGTGAAGGTCGCTCCCGCCGCAATTTCCACCGAAGGGGATACCTTCCAGCCGATCCCTAGATCCCGTGCGCAATTTGCGCCGGTTCCTTCCGTTGCCATACCGCCCTTGCCCTTTTCCCCGTTAAAATTTTCAGCGCTTATCGACCGGGTCTGTGCGTCAGAAACTCTAGCTAAACTGCCAATCCCCATCTCTAGACCGTTAAATTTATTCATGATTTCATGCTCCTTTTCATATAATTGCAGCCTTTCAATTAAAGAAATACAACCATGGTTGATGAACTAACCGGGCCATAATATAATAGAAGATGCTTTCTATTCATTGGCCGTTCAAATCATGTTATCGTTTACATTGCTTATGTTATCATAGTTTTTTGGGAACTTCTTTAGTTCAACTTGTTATTATTTGTCCAATCTTGCTATTTTGGAGTGATAGAATGGAAGCGTTTTCCGATACTAAGAAAACATTGATGATTCAGCTCTCGCCCAATGTCCGCAGAGCTTGGAATCATCGTGAATCCGGGATGCGATTAAAATCGCGCATTATATTCGATTATGAGCTGCTTTACTTGGAGAAGGGGGAACTTACACTAAGGATCAACGACTCCATCCATAACCTCCTTCCTGGGGACATCGTATTATTCAAGCCGGGCAAGGAGCATGAGTTTTTGGAATCCGTGGGGGAATGCTGGATGCCGCATATTCACTTCGACGCGCTTTACGCAGATAATCTGGAGGATGTGCCCATCAGCTACAAGAGCTTGGCAGATTGCAGCGAGCAAGAAAAAAGCTGGATTCGCGAAGACGTTCTGGAATCCGTTCTGCAAATACCGGATGTCATTCGGGTCGATAATCACGGAGAAATACTAAAAACGCTGCAGCAGCTCATACATGCTTATGAGCGGCGGGATCTGGATTTTTTCATTTTGCAAAAATCACTCGTTTTAAAACTGATTTATCTGATCATGAAAGGATTGGAAGCTAGCGAGCTGTCTCGGCGCCGGGTTCATCATAAATCGCTTGACGCAGCAGCATCACTCATTATGGAGCGATTTGACCAAACGATCCTTCTTGAGGAGCTTTCGAAGACGGCCACGCTGAGCGTATTCCATTTCTCAAGGCTGTTTAAACAAAAATACGGCCTCACGCCGCATCAATTCCAGATGCGCTATCGCATTGAAAAAGCAAAACATCTGATGATTTATACGCCGCTTTCGATTACGACCATCGCGGAGAAGGTAGGCTACGGCAGCGTCTATGCATTTAGCAAAGCCTTCAAACAGATCGAAGCGATATCTCCCCGAAAATTCATCCACGGCTTTACCGGTTCAAATGAAATCTGATAAAAACGAAGAAGTCCCCGCGCGGCAGCATACAGCTGTTACACGGGGACTTCTCTTATTCCATATGCCTCAGCAGCTCAGCGGCTTCCAGCATCATGACGCCGCTAAGCTGTACGCTTAACTGAACAGGGAGCGAAGGACGGCTCTCCCAGGAAGGACCGCATAGCCCGTTTTCCATATTCAGCCCTTGCTTCGTCAAGATCGCTGCGTTCGCCTTAATCACGTCCCTGACCTCATTCATTTCCGGAGCGACCAGCAGCAGCTGGGCGAAGTAGCGGACTAAAATTCCTTTAAATAGCCCTGTATCGTCAATTCCTTCATCGGGCATTACAAGACTTTCCGGATTGCATAACCTTTCGATGCAGGCATGCGCCGTTCGCTTCGCGTCTTCCAGAAAAGACCGATCATTTGTGCAGCGGTAGAGCTCAACGCCTGCGCCGATGAAAACCCCTTGGCAGTAAGTAAATGCCCAATCATAATCGATCTGCATGTCACCATTCCTGTTGATTCCATCCCATACAAAGCCGGTAGCGGGATCAACCAAATGGTCCTTATTCCACCTATAGATGTTCAAAGCCCAGTCCAGATCTGACTTGTCTCCGAAGCATTGATACAAGCGGGCAGCAAGTATGGCAGCAGGCGCGTTGGCCGGCGTATTTTTATAATCCAATTGACCTTTGTTCCACGCCATGCCGCCGCCGAGCTGCTCGCTCCATGCGGTCTGAATGTCTGCCCACAATTCTAGTGCGCTCTGCTTGTACTTTTCATCCCGGGTGATTTGATGCACCCTGAGCAAAGCTAAAGCGAGCCATTCCATATCATCATAATAATGGTGGAGAAAAGTACCGCCGTTGCTTCGGAGGATGCCATCGTATATCGCCTCAATGCGATTCTGATATTGTCCGTCGCTTGTCCGTTTCAATCCGTCAACGAAAACATCGATGACATGTGCCTGCCACCAGTAATAATAGTTTTCCTCCGGCGGGTTTGCCTCTGGCGGATACCACTGGTTCATAATCGAGCTGCTGGTGTTCCAATAATTCCGGACCAAAGCGTCCTGTACGAAATCAACCCCGTTGTCATGGCTCATCCGTGCTGCTCCGCCATTTTCTCCAACAGCATGACGCCGCTGAGCTGTACGCTTAATGTTACGATTTCCCCCGGATTTTCCGTCCAATTGTGATTGAACAAAGCCTGGCCATCCGCTTTGCCGTTCAGCCACAGCTGCTCGGCATTCACGAGAAGCAGCTGCGCCGCGCGGGCACCGCCCTCTTCCTTCGCAAGCTCGGCTGCGTATCGGATCAGGATACCCTTGAATAAACCGCCGTCGCCCGTTTCCTCATCCGGCAGCACCCCCGTTACGGGATCTGTCAGCTCTGATACAGCGGCGTCGAATGACCGGATGGCATCCTCCAAATAAGCCTGCTCTCCGCTTGCCCGAAATAACTCCACTGCAGCACCAATATAGACGCCCTGACAATAAGTAAACTTCCATTCTTTATCGATTGCCCCGTCGCCTATTCGGTTCATGCCGTCCCATACGAAGCCGGTGTCCGGATCGACAAGATTGTCCTTTTGCCATTCGTATATTTTTTTCGCCCACGCCAGATCACTGTTGTCTTTAAATGCCAGGTATAAGCGTGCCGCCAAAATCGCCGCAGGCGCGTTAGCAGGCGTGTTTTTATAATCAAGCTGGGATTTCTGCCAAGCGATGCCGCCTCCCATATGGTCGTTCCAGCCGGTTTTAATATCCTCCCATAAAACCAAAGCTGCTTGCTTATAAGTCATTTCTCCTGTTGCCGCATAGGCCCTCAGCCAAGCAAGCGCCATCCACTCCATATCATCATAGAGCTCATTTGGCAGCGATCCGCCGTTTCTCTCCAAGATCCCCTCATAGAAAATACGCAGCTTTTCCGCATATCGCTGCTCACCTGTTCTTAACAATCCATCGACCAGTACGTCAACCGCATGCGCCATCCACCAATAATGGAAGATCGTATTGCAGCTGCCGTTTGGACAAGGCGTTTCTATGTTGTACATCTTAATTTCATCATTCCAGAAAAAATGCTCAAGCGCTGCCTGCGCCTCGTCCACCCGCTTCTCCCATACTCCGATTGCCGTTTTGTTCATCGGCCGTCTCCCCCTAGATCATGATATGAAATGTACCGCCTGCTCCATCCGATTTCCCGTTACCCTTTAATACCGCTGAAAGCAATACCTTGAACAAAGTAACGCTGCAGCAGCAGGAACAAAATCAAGATTGGTAAAATAGCAACCAAAGCACCTGCCATCATCGGACCAAAATCCGTCTGAAAATTGTACGAGAATGCCTGCAATCCCATTTGAACCGTCGCTTTCGATGGATCGTTAAGCACGATCATCGGCCAGAGAAAGCTGTTCCAGCCTGCTTGAAAAGTAAAGATTCCCAATGTTGCGAGCGCCGGCTTCGTAAGCGGCAGGTAGATTTTCCAAAAGATATTAAACTCTCCGCAGCCTTCAATCCGCGCCATCTCCAGCATATCGGTAGGAAGCGTCAGGAAAAATTGCCGCATGAAGAAGACCGCAAACGTGCCGGAAGCGCCGGGCAAAATAATTCCCCAAAAGGAGTTCATGAGACCATGACCTCCCGAGCCGAGCAAATCGTTCCCGCCAAAAAACGGGAGATGCTGCAGCACGTAAACGCTCGGGATCATCGTTACGATGCCGGGAATCATCATCGCAGCCAATAAAACACGAAACAATGGCTGACTAAGCTTGAATTTGAGCTTAGCGAACGCGTATCCTGCCAATGAGCCTAAAAAGAGATTAAATAATACACCTGCGGCTGCCAGCACAAAAGAGTTCCAGAAATATAAGCCAAAAGGAACAGTGGTAAACGCTTTTTTGTAATGCTCGAACGTGATGTCCGTTGGCAGCCATTTGATCGGCATTGCAAAAATTTGATCATCCGGTTTTATCGAGGTCAAAACGCTCCAGTAAAAGGGTAAAAACATGACGATTGCGATCAAGGCGCAAACGACATAATAGATCGTTTTCTTCAAACCCTTGCGCAGAGGAGTATCTCCGATCGTTTCCATTTGCAGCTCGCCTCCTATATCACAGACTCTTCCGCTTTTGTTATTCGCATATTAATGATGGAGAAAATAAGAATCGCCACGGCCAGAACGAAGGCCTGCGCCGATGCATAGCCCATTTGCAATTGATTAAAGCCTTGCTGGTAAATGAGGTAGACGGGTGTTTTCGTCACGTTGGCCGGTCCGCCCTGCGTAAGCACAAACGCCTGGTCAAATAGCTGAAGCGCGCCGATAATGGATAAAGTGCTGACCAGAAAGGTTGTCGGTCTAAGCTGCGGCCATGTAATAAACCGGAAGCAATCGATCTTTGTCGCCCCGTCCAGCCGTGCCGACTCATATAAATAATCCGGAACGCCCTGTAAACCTGCCAGATAAATGATCATGTTGGAGCCGACGGATTGCCATAGCGTAACAAGAATGATCGACAGCATCGCCGTTTCCGTCTGCGCTACCCATGCCGGCCCGGTTATGCCAATGTATGATAACATTCCGTTTACCAATCCGTACTCGGGGTGGAGCAGCCAAATCCAAACGGTAGCCGCGGCTACCGACGATGTCAAAGTCGGCAAATAATTTAAGGTGCGGAACAGCTTAATGCCGCGCCAAGCCCGGTTCATGAGAATCCCTAGGGCTAATGAAATGATAATGTTAAAAGGAACGAAAATAACGGCATATAAAAATACGTTTTTGAATGTTACCCATAATAAATCATCGTCAAGCAGCCTGCGGTAATTATCGAAGCCGACCCAGTCCTTGCGGCTCAGCACATCGTAATTGGTGAAGCTTAAATAAAGCGCCATAAATACCGGGATTACCGTAAATATAAGAAACAACAGCATGGTCGGCGTAATAAACAAATACGCAGTTCTCGCTTGATGACGCTCCAGCTTTCTAACGGAAGCCATAGGAACTCCCCCTCAATTGGAGAAAGGGAGGTTTTCCTCCCTTTCTGTTTTTCACGAATATTGCTTATTTTACTTCGCGGTTATCCTCGAGCAGCTTATCCCCTTGCTCCTGCGCCTTCTTCAGCGTATCTTCTATGCTTTGTTTGTTCTGCTGAAACAGCTGGAGATTCGGTATCAAAGCATCTCCCTCCAGGACGGAGTAGCCTGGATGATTCGGCCGCACCTTCGCAAATTCAAGCGTTTCCATAAACGGCTTCCAGAACGGGTCGTCTTTGAAAAACGGATCTTCGAGGGCCGGCTTGTAGCCCGGAATATTCAAGCTTGTTTTCGCCCAAAGCAGCGCATTGTCTTTATTGGCAAGCCACCATTTAATAAACTCCCATGACTCTTCTTTATGCTTAGCGCCCTCCGGAATAACTAAACCAAAGCCGCCCATGACGCTTGCTTTATCGCCATTTGGCCCAGCTGGCGGCGGTACGATTCCGAAGTCAAGATCCTTGCCGTATTTTTTATAAGTGCTGAGCATCCACGGACCCGTATACTGCATGGCAAGCTTGCCGGTTACGAATGCGTCCTGCCCTTCGCCCAAACCTTGCTCAAAGCCGACTTTATATACTTTGTCCTGGTTCAACAAACGGTCCCAATATTGCAGCACTTGTTTACCCTGCTCGTTGTTGAAATTCGTTTTGCCGTCTTCCGTAAGCATTTGCGCGCCCGCTTGCTGCAAATACATATTGAACAATCCAACATCACCAAGCGAGAATCCAGCTACCTCAAGCTTGTTTCCGTTCCACTTTGTCAGCTTGGCTGCGGCATCTGCAAGCTCATCCCATGTCTTCGGCGGCTCGATGCCTGCTTCGGCAAGAAGCTTCTTATTATAGAAAAGTGCGCGCGCATCTACTGTCAGCGGCAGGCCGTAGAGCTTATCGTTCAAGGAGAGCTCTTTAAGCGACTCCTCGTAATAATCATCGCGGGAAATGCCGTCACGCTCTAAATATTCATCAATGGGATGCAGCACGTTTTTGGGCGCATACAGCGAGGTTCTCCAGCGGTCCCAAAAAAGGATATCCGGCGAACCGCCCGAGGTAGCCGCCGTCAAAAACTTGGTAATCATATCCTGCTGCAGCACATATTTTACATGTATTTTGCTTTGCGACTTATTGAAGGCATCGACCATGGTCTCGAACTGTACTTGGCCTTCACCGCCCCAATCGCCCCAGAAGGTTAACTCTACTGCTTTTGCGTTTTTTGTATTACCTTCTCCCGCATTCGTAGAACCGTTCGTATTCTTCTGGTTTGCGTTGTTACCCGAGCATCCTGCGATAAGCCCGATTACGAGCAGCATTGCTGTCCCTGTCATGAACCATTTTTTCAATTTCATTGCCATGCCTCCCTTTTCGTATTTATCTTGGCTATGGTAAAGAAGCTTCTCTCCTATAACCGTAACCGCTTTCATAAAATGAGTATATTGGTATAAGGTGTGTATGTCAATATGAATTTATTTCGACATTTTATAAGCTAATATATCATTATAATCGATATACCATTTCAAAAAAAATACCCCTGAAGGTCAGGGGCGTTACTGGCGTACCTTATCGGTTGAAACACCGATGATTAAATCCGCTTCTAGCATGACTTTATTAGGAACCGCCTGCCCCTGCATGATTCGCAGTACATGGCCAACGGCCAAACGTCCCATTTCCTCTTCATTTTGCCTGATATGGGTGAATGCATATCCGCCGCCAAGTCCCGTAGGCGGACTATCGAAGCAAATAATGGAGATATCCTGTGGGATCCGAAGTCCTATTCTTTCCACAGCTGCTTTGGCAAGCAAAGCAATGTTATATTCAATCGCGAACAAGGCCGTGATCTCGGGACGGCTATTCAAATGCGCCATTAATTTGTCGATATCCTGCTCGATATTGTTCCCTCTGAACGAATTCGGCAGCGTGGAGGTAAGATCATTTACCCACAGCCCACGATCCACCGCAATCCCATGCTCGGCATGCGCTTGAATAAAGCCTTCAATCCGTTCCTCGACAGCCGTCGTATCCGTTGGCGGAGGCGACAGAAATGAAATATGACGATGCCCGAGTTCAAATAAGTGGGCTGTCGCTTTTCTTGCCGCCGCGGCATTATCCGTACTGATTGATGCTGCGGATACTCCCTTTAAATGCCGGTCAATCAATACTAAAGGAAACCGTCCGATAACCAGCTTCAAAATTTCCTCATTGAAGTATTCGCCCTGAGCCGGGAATACGATTAACCCGTCTACGCCCAAATGAAGGAGCTTCTGAATCGACAGCTCTTCATTAGCGGGAATGCCGAATGACCGGCGAAGTACGAGGAAGCAATCATGTTCCCTGGATGCTTCTTCCATACCATAGATTAAGCCCGTTCCGTAACTGTTGCCAAAATCGGTAATGACGAGCCCTATCGTTGTCATTTCCGTGGAAAAAGCAGCAACAGGCGCCCCAGAAGAGGCTGCCACTGTCCCAAAATCGGTGTCAGGATCGGCGACAAATGATCCTCTGCCTGGCTTTCTTACAATTAAGCGCTCATTCGTAAGCAGCTCCAGCGCTTTTTTGCTCGTAATTCGGCTGACGCTGTAGGCTTCTGCCAGTTCCTTCTCCGAAGGGATTCGTTCTCCGACCCCATAGACCTTCGTTAAGATTTGATTTTTTACCGATTCAAATATTTTTTCGTACATGGGTTTAGATGATGTTTCATTCAAAGCAAGCCCCTCCTTCCATTCCAGCCTATCTGCAAACTCTAATAATATATCATGATATATCATTTAAAGTTCTTTTGCAATGGATTTTGCGCGAATTTGAACCAGGCCAACCAGCTGTGCTGATTGGCCTGACAAACCGATTTCATGCTCATTCCGTCGTTTTTTTCGTATCCTGCCGGTAATCGATGGGCAGCTTGCCGTACATTTTTTTGAACATATCGCTAAAATGCCTGGCGTTGTTATACCCAACCTTCTCCGCGATCTCATACACCATCAAATCCGTCAGGCTGAGCATGTCTGCTGCATGCCTCATCCGAACCTCTGTCACATACTGCTTAAAGTTTTGTTTCGTATGCTTCTTGAAGAAGCTGCTGAAATAATAGGAGTTCATGAAAGCCATGCTCGCCATCGACTCGAGCGTAATCTCCTCACTGTAATGCTCATCGATGTATTGCTTGATTTTAGCTAACACGATTTTGTCCTTATTGCCTGAATCGCTGTCCATTTCTTTGTAGGTTTTCTCAAATACGCCGATAATTTCAGAACGCATTTGGTCAAAGGTCTCAAAGTTAGCAAGCAGCTGCTGCAGCTCGCGTTTGTCTAAGGCGCGTTCTGATAGAGGCACACCCGATTTGGACAGCTCTTGGATAATAAAGGACACCGAGGAGAAACACGTCGATACGGCAAGCGAACGATTTCCATAAGTTTCATTTTTGATCGTATCGAGCCATACCGCAAGTGCGGCCTGCACCTCGGGCCATGCCTTTGACGTCATTGCGCGGATGACATCCCATTGCAGGTTATAAAGTTCTTTATCGAAGGATTGCGGCTGTCCTTGCGGAACAAAGCTTAAAACGCGGTTCAAGCCTAAGAAATACTTCATCTCCATGGCCTGCTCCGCTTCGCGGTAAGCATCGGCAAGCTTAATCAGCTCGCTCACGGGACGGCTAAGGGCAATCGAGACCTTCAGCTTCAGGAAGGTTTCTATTTTCCCCTGCATATCCTCGGCCAGTAAAACCGGCTCTTCCGGCTCATCGTGACTGACAACGATGACATGCTGATACCGCTTCATAAAAACATAACCGATGCCCGTATCGATAATGACCTCCTGCAGCACATTCCCGATCGCGAATTCGATCAGCTTCTTTTCCTTTTCCGTCCAGCGGTCCGTCTCTTCCTTCAAGCGCTCTACCTCTATGATTAATACCGAATAGCGCGGCCCTTGAAGCTGTGCGTCTGTTTCTTGAAAAGACTTCGTATTAGGCGATAAATTTCCGTCTGTTAATTGGATTAAGGCATCCTGCATCTCTTCATGCCGGCTTTTCCGCTCCAGCAGCTGGAGCTTTCCTTTTCGTTTCTGCTCTTCGTTATGCTCCGATATTAATGTAATTGCTTTGTCCAGCACGCCCTCCAGCTGCTGCTTCACGACCGGCTTCACCAAATAGTCGATTGCTCCAAAAGCTACTGCGTCTCTCGCATAGGAAAACTCCTGATACGCGCTAATAAAGATCACGCTCACAGGCATTCCTCTTTGCTTGATCTCTTTTATAATATCGATCCCCGTCCGATGCGGCATGCTGATATCGCTAATGACTAGATCAGGAACCAGCTCTTCAATCAGCTGCATTAACTCATTGCCATCGTAGGCTTGACCGACGATTTCCATGCCGAACGATTCCCAATCAATCAGCTTCCGCAATCCTTTTATGATAATCGGTTCATCATCTGCCAGAATAAGTCGTATCATGCGTTAGTTCCTCCTTCACTGGAAATAGCATCAGCACCGACGTGCCGACATGCTTGCGACTGCTTATCGATACCCCGTAGCCTTCTCCGCAGACTGATTTAATTCGTTCATGCACATTTTTTACGCCGACATTTTTGGAAGGTGCCGCTGTATCCTCAAGCATCGCGTTAAGGCGATCGAGCTCCGTCTTATCCATGCCGACGCCGTCATCGTAAACGGTAACGGCAAGCTTATTCTCCCAAAGCTCGATCGATATTTTCACGATGCCCTTTCCTTTGAGTCGCAGCCCGTGCTGAATCGCATTCTCGACGATCGGCTGCAGGGAAAGCTTTAGGATCGGCCATTCCCTATTTACTTCTTCCGAAATATCGCATCTGAGCTCGAATCTGTTTTCAAATCTTACCTGGATGATATAGAAATAATCCTTGAGATGCCCCAGCTCCCGCTGGATCGTCACCCAATCCTCGCCGTAATCAATGACATACTTCAGTTGATTCGAGAGCGAGAGAATCATATCCGCCACTTCATCGGCATCGCTATGGACGGCATTCATCCGAATGACCTCGAGTGTGTTATATAAATAATGAGGCCTGATTTGGCTTTTCAGTGCATTCAGCTCGGTTTGCTTTTGCTTGATCTCAGCAACATAAGCTTCGTTGATGAAGGCCTGAAGCCGATCCACCATCCGGTTGAAGCCATGGGCTAATCTTCCCATCTCGTCATTGCTTTTCACTTCGACCTGTATTTCCAGATTGCCTGATTCTACCTTGGCCATTTGCTTAATCAGCCCTCGAATCGGCGCAGCAAGCCGTCTTGAAAACCAGGTTCCCATAATAATAAGCACCAGCGAACAAATTCCGATCGCGATATAAACAGCGGAGCTGGTTGTTCCAAGCTGCTTGTAAATCTCCTCGTTCTCGAACTTAACAAGCAGCTGCCCTTTAATAAACGGGATCTCTTCGCTTAAAATAAGCTTGCCGCCGTCGTTCTCCGTAGAAATGGGGACTTGTATGGCAGCCAGCTCCTTATTGCTGAAGTAGGGCCTCTCTTTGTCATCGAGCACATACAGCTCGTCCTTCGCTCCCAAATTGAGCTCACGCAAAAACTGATCCGCTATTTTGGCGTCGACATCAAAAAACAAAGTGCCTACGATTTTGGGTTCCCGCGTGAGCGTACCTGATGTATCAATCAAATTCCGCCCGATGGTAATGACTTTGTCCTGGGAATTGAATATATAATAATCCTCATGCGTCGGATAAATCATTAGTCCGGTAGGGTCATCGTCCATCGTGCTTAGCCATTCCCGAGTGGGCAGCTTTTCCGGAATGATAACTTTATTTTCCTTCGTTTGATAATAAAGCTTGCTGTCATTCGTCCGAACAAAATAAGTACTCGTTATATACCGGTCGCTGTACATGATCATTTTGAGAAAAGCATCGATTGGAACGGAATTGATTTGCTGCAATTCGTTCACATTGCGGGTTTGATTGTCCGAGAAGCTGTCCTGCAGGCCATCATATCGCCCCGTGTACATCAGCATGGAGATTTCGTTATAGTTATTGAATGCGGAATTCAAATTATAGCTGATATAAAGAACCATCTGGCGCAAATTATCGTTTGTATACCGCTCGACATGCCCCGTAAAGGTCTGTACGGAGAAATAACTGAGCGCAAACAACGGAATAAGGCCAACTAATATGAACGCCGCCGAAAATTTCACGAATACACTGTTCCATCTATGCCCCCACGACTTCATCGATAAACTCCTCCTATACAAACGCTGAACCCTGTAATGTTATCTCATCATAACATGAAATGACCATTGCCTTAATTCGTCCTGATAAGCAACAGGCACAGCCGGAAACTCCTCTAGAGGAGCTTCCGGCTGTGCTTATTGCTGGATGTATCATTTATTGTTTAACCCTTGATTGCGCCAGACGAGACGCCTTTGACAAAATATTTTTGCAAGGAAAGGAATGCGATTAAAACCGGGATAAGCGACATCGTCGTACCCGCGAAGATCATATCCCAACGGGATGAAAATTCCCCGACGTAATAGAACAGCTCGACAATCATCGTTTTGGCTTGACCGGATGGAAGCACCATCATCGGCATTAAGAAATCGTTCCAAATTCCGAGGCCCTGCAGCACGACCATACTGGCTGTTACCGGCCCCAGCAAAGGGAATACTATTTTCCAAAATATCCCTGTTCGCGTGCAGCCGTCAATCTCTGCCGATTCCTCGATCTCCCGCGGGATCCCCTTAAGGAAACTTGTGTAGAGCAGGACGCCGAAGCCAACGGATCCGGAAATATACACAAGGATTGGCCCTGTTAGCGTTCCGAATAAACCGATCATCTTCAACTGCTTGAACAAAGGAATCATGTATACCTGGAAAGGAATCATCATGCCGAAGAGGAAGTACGTAAACACGCCATTCGTCCACTTCGAATTCGTCCTCTCAATTGCGTAAGCAGCCATCGGAATGACTAGAACCATAACGATAATGGAGGAGAAGGTTAAAATCGCGCTGTTAAGCATCGCAGTCGGGTACTGGGTCTCCGTCAAAAGATACTTGAAGCTTTCGAGATAAAGCCCTTTCGGGAAGGCGATCGCATCTCGCATGATTTCGCCGTTACTCTTAAAGGCGGACATGATATTAAAGTAAATCGGAAAAGCAAACACGACAGCGATAACAAACGTAACGGTGAAAACGACGATTTCGTTAGCCTTAATCTTTTTTTTCATCCTACATTTGCACCTCTCTTTTCCGAAGAACTTTCATTTGAATCAAGGAAATCGCGAGCGTAAGCAGGAACAATACCATCGAAAGCGCAGTACCAAAACCCTGTCTCAATTCACCGAAGCCGACTTTATAGATAATATACGTTAACGTTTCGGTCGCAAATCCCGGACCTCCGTCGGTCATCACCGCGATTTGATCGAAGATTTTGAGTGAGCCGATCATGGAAAGCATCACGCATACCGTCATTGCTCCTGCGAGCAAAGGGAAAGTAATGCTTCGGAACTGCTGCCAGCGATTCGCTCCGTCAATGCTTGCGGCTTCATGCAATTCCTGTGGTATGCCTTGCAGTCCTGCCAAATAAATGACCATATAGTAACCGGCTGCCTTCCATACAGTTGAGAGAACGATCGCGATCAACGCGAAATCAGGATTTCCCAACCAATCTGCCTTCAGGAAGCCGAGGCCTGTCATATCCAACAATTGATTTAATACGCCAAAGTTGTAATTCATAATGATCATCCAAATAAAGCCCATAATAATACCGCTCATTAATACCGGAAAATAGAAAATACTGCGGAAAAAGTTTCGGAACCAACGTACCTGATCTACTAAAATAGCAAGCAGCAATGCAAGCGCATTTTCCAATATAACGAGTGAGAACGCGAAGATCAGCGTATTTTTCAAAGCATTGTGGACCCTTGGACTGCTTAGGATTTCTTTGAAATTATCAAGACCGATGTACCGGATATTGCTGCTTAGCCCATCCCATGAGGTAAAGCTTAAATATACGCTGCTCAACGTCGGGATGATGACGAAAGCCGTATACAGTAGAAATGCAGGCAATATAAACCAAATGGCATAATTTGTCCATTTCTTTTTCTTTAGTTGGGCAATCATGGCTCTCCTACCTCCTAAGTTCTTGATAAAAAGAGAACCTCCGCGTAAGCAGAGGCTGCTCTTTCCGTCCTTCTTTCTTTACTTTACAACGCATGCTTTATTGTTGATTTGCTTTTACATTGCTGTCGTACTCTGCGTCTGCTTTTTTCATATATTCCGTTACGTCGCCGTTTTCCAATACAAGCTCCTGAAGAAGCTTGTAGTACCAGTTGCGGAATTGCGGAGGAATCGCATTGTCGCCGTACCAGTTCGCAAGACCAAGTGATTTGTTAACCGTAGAATCGCCAACCAGCCTCATTACTTCTTGCATTTGCTCGCCCGTTTCATAAGTCACTTCAGCTGATGTCGTCGGAATTCCGTTTACGGTAGCCAGGTAAGGACCGTATTGCTCAGGCTCGAAGAAGAATTTGATGAACGCTTTGATCGCTTCGACTTTATCCGGGTCTTTGGCTCCCTCTGCCGAAAGAGACCAACCTGATAGGCTAGGCAGTTGGTTAATATTCACTTTGCCGCTGCGGTCAGGGATTGCGTAGAAGCCAAACTCGAAGCTTGGATCCGCTTCCGCGATTTGTCCGAACATCCAAGGACCGGAGAACAACTGAGCCGCTTTGCCGCTTACTAGAATAGATGCCGTTTGGTTATCTGCCGTGCTGAGCCAGCCTTTATCCACATACTTGCTGAACAGCTCTTTATAATCGGTTACCGCTTGAACCATGCCGGCATCCGCAAAGCTTGCCGTTTTTGCCGTACGTTTCGAGTTCCAGTCCGGATCTTTGGAATAAACCTCGTTAATGAAGAAGAAGTTTGTCCAGAAGCCCATATGGAAAATATCTTTACCGCCGACTACGATTGGCGAAATGCCGGTAGCCGCAAGCTTTTCTTGGATCGCTAAAAACTCATCGTACGTTTTCGGAAGCTCGGTTACGCCTGCATCCGCATACGCTTTCTTACTGTAAATAATACCTTGCGGCGCAGTGCCCGTAAGTGGAGCGTTATATATTTTGCCTGCATATTCCGGCAGGATCGAGAACAGGCTGCGAAGATCTTCCGGCAGCTCTACGATTTTGCCTGCGTCAACGAATACTTTGGTGTCGCGCATTTCTACGAGATCAGGGAATTGGCCTACTGCATCTTTTGTTTTAAGCCAATCTAAGTAAGAAGCCGAAGTTGTTTCACTATAGTTAACAATTTTGATATGAGGATTTTTTGCAGTAAAGGCATCAATCGTCGTTTCAATTGCTTTTTTCGTTGCCGGGTCGCCTGTCGCATAAGCCAGCGAGAAGCTAACGTCTTTCTTTGACGCATCTGTCGGAGTCTCCGATGTGCCCGTATTATTGCTTGGTGAAGCTGTATTATTGCCGTTGTTGTTACCACCGCATGCGGTCAAAATCACGGTCAATGCCAACATAAGAGATACCAATTGCAAGAATGATTTTTTAGCCATATTCATTTGACCTCCCTTTAATATCCGCTGTTTAAGAGGAATTTTCATGTAAGATGTGCGCATCATCTTGTTCAATCCCGTTTCCTGATCTAAGATTAACATCAAATTCCGACAGCTTAAATGAAGTTTTTTAAGGACGGTATGCCGATAATTTAAGATCATTGCTGCGCCGAAGGTTACAGATGGGCCAAACGGCTGGTTATTTAGTCTTATTTTTCAACTTCTCTCAGCCTTGTATGCGCCTTAAACGATTGAAGGGAAAAAGAACGGATAAACGGCTATAACAGCCGTCCATCCGTTCTTTTGGTTTCTTCTATTCCGTTACGTAGCTAAAATAATCAAAATCCGCATGCTTCTTTGTTCCGTTGATGTCCTGTGCGCATAAGCCGATCATCGTGCCGGTAAAACCCAGCTTCCCTCCGAATTCGTCGGACAAGACGCCTAAATCCTGCACTGTCCCAACCTGAAGCCATTCTTGGCCTTCATTAGAAGCGTAAAAACGCAGCTCCCTCTCTCGGACAACCGCCTTTAAATAATAAGCATCCCAGCCATCGACAGTGAGCTCATGCTCTCTATTTTCGCTGTATTTTCCTTGAATGCTTGTGATCAAACCAAGCTTCCGTCCATTTTCGCCGTCCTGCGTGACACGTAAATAAAAATAATCCAACTCGTCATAATAAAAGACAAGTCCAGCCATTTGCATGAAATGCTCAGGTTCGTATTCCAACTTTGTTTCAACCGTACAGCTAAAATGCTGCAATCTGCGTGCAATCATGCTTTGCTGATGCCAGGAATGGAGAGATTCCCTGCCGCGGAGCCTCAAGTAGCCTGGCCTTTCCGTTAGGCTGAGCCACGATTCTTCCGCCGGAGCACGCAGCGTTTGATAGAGATAGCCTAGACTTGGCGAATCGAAGTCATCCTTTGCAGGCAGAACGGGTACCGGATGCGGTTCAAGCTGCGGGGCTGGTACCGAAAGAGCAGGCAATCTTCCCTCATGATCCAGGCGAAGCCATCCATCCTCAGTCCATACGCAGCGCTGAATCGATGTCTCTCTGCCGAGCGGATTAAGCTTCGTGCCCGCAAAGGGACGGCTGCAAATATGCGTCATATACCATTCGCCGGTTTGCGTTTCTACAACCATGCCGTGGCCTGCATTTTGCAGCGGGTAATCAGGAGTGCCGCGGGTGGTTAATATCGGATAAGCCGGGTCTGTTTCGTAAGGACCTTCCAATTTACGCGAGCGGGCTAACGTAGCAGCATGGTTAATCCCTGTGCCCCCCTCTGCAACCAACAAATAATAATAACCGTTCCGTTTAAACACCTGAGGTCCCTCGGTCACGCCTAGATCCGTACCCTCATATATTTTCTTCACGGGTCCGACAAGCCGCTGCTCTTTGGGATCGTACTGCTGAAGTATAATACCGCCAAACCTGGAATGGCCGTCCCGGAAATCCCACTGCATATTCAGCAGCCATTTGGTTCCGTCCGTATCATGGAATAAATAAGGATCAAAGCCGCTGCCGTTCAAATAAACCGGTTCAGACCACGGTCCGCTCATGCTCTTAGACGTTACCAAATAATTGTGCAAATCCTTATAAACGCCTTTGCGGCCCTTTACATCCGTAAACAATAAATAATAAAGTCCGCTATCGTAAGAAAGCGCCGGTGCCCAAATACCGCCCGAGCTCGGATTCCCTCTTAAATTTAATTGCGAAGTACGGGTCAGTGCATGAGGCAGCAGCTCCCAGTTCGCTAAATCCTTGGAATGATAAAGCTGGACGCCCGGAAACCATTCAAAGGTTGAAGTTGCAATATAATAGTCTTCCCCAACGCGCAGGAAGGATGCATCCGGGTTAAAACCGGGCAAGATCGGATTGTTTATGACCACTTACTTTGCCTCCTTATGTGTACGTTCCTCTTACCCACGGGTCGGGACCTTCGGAACATTCCATCAAATATTAACTATCGTAGCATGGTCAAAAAAAAAGCGTATGTATGTTTTTTTAGATAAAAGTGCAATAATTTAATCATTTTGACGACTTAGGGCCGCTTGCAGTAATCGTTGCGGAGCTTGAAGCATCAGTGGAGTAAACGGAGCAAGGCAATCAGGCAAGCGGTTCGAAGTTGGAACAGAATGCACATAATATTGAAAAGAGCCGATTTTTATATCGGCTCTTCAAGATCTCTTCCATATCTAATATTATTTCTGCCGGCTTATAAGCAGTAACATAAATGATATTGCAATAATAGCGAATGTCCAAGCCCATGCCATTGCGGTGTTCCCCGAATCGACCGCAACATAGATGGCCGTGGGAATCGTCTGTGTTTTACCCGGAATATTCCCCGCAATCATCAGCGTAGCTCCAAATTCACCCAAACCGCGTGCAAAGCCGAGAATAAAGGCGGAAATTAGTGAGCGGGACGTTAGCGGAAGTGTAATATACCTGAATACCGCCCACTCATTTGCCCCAATTGAGCGTCCTGCATCCTCCAAATCCCGATCTACGGAAGCGAAGCCGACCTTCATGGTTTGATAGACGAGCGGAAAGGAAACCACGATCGAAGCAACGACGGCAGCCCACCAAGAAAAAACAATGGGTGCTGCAAACAACCACTCGATCCATTCTCCGATCCAGCTTCTCCGTCCAAGCATCACAAGCAGCAAAAAGCCGACTACCGTCGGCGGGAGCACCAACGGCAGCATAAACACGGTTTCAATAATGATTTTCCCTTTAAACTTGCGGCGTGACATCCACCAAGCTACTGCTATTCCGATAAGAAATACCGCTATACTTGATAACAATGCAACTTGTAATGAAAGCCGTATAGGCAGCCAAAACTCTTGCAAATTTATGAACGCCACAGTTAATTAGGAACAGTAAAGCCATACTTAACAAACACGTCAAGCGCTTCTTGCGACTGCAAATACGTATAAAAATCTTCGGCTTCCTGACTATGTTTCGTAGCTTTTACAATACCGATTGGATATTGAATTGTCTTATACGCAGCTGAATCAACCGTAAATGCTACTTTTACTTTATCGGTGGTCAGCGCATCTGTTTTATATACAAAACCGGCATCGGCATTTCCGGTTTCTACATATTGCAGCACTTGTCTTACATCCTTCGCTTGTACGGATTTCGCCTGTAAAGCATCCCATAGCTTTGCGTTCGTTAGCGCTTCCTTAGCATAGTTGCCGGCTGGCACGCTTTCCGGAATGCCAATCGCTACTGTTTTCACTTCCGTCTTGGTTAGATCAGTTACATTTTCAATCGGCGTTTTGCCATCGGCAGGAACAACTACAACAAGCTCATTATTCAACAAATTGACTTGTTGATTTGCATCAATCAGCTGTTTGTCAACAAGTGCCGTCATGTTCTTAACGGCCGCAGACAAGAATAAATCAGCTGGCGCCCCTTGCTCAATTTGCTGTTGAAGTGCGCCGGATGCGCCGAAATTGAAGCTCAGTTTAATATTTTGGTTATTAGCCTCATACGTTTTCTGAATTTCTGTTAAGGCATCCGTCATGCTAGCCGCTGCTGAAATCGTTAGCTCAACCGTTTCGGCTGGCTGCTCGCTAGGCGCGATTGTGCTTTCCGCTGGATTATTCGTACTCTCATTTGTATTCGTATTTTGTGCAGCTCCACAGCCTGCAAACACTAACATCATTGCAGTAACGATAGATAAAACCATGTAACCTTTAATCAATTTAAACATTAGTACCCCCCTAGTTATAATCAAATATAACTAATTATATTTAAACCATATTATATATAGAGAAGAACGCTTTTGTAAATGCAATTAACAAAACGTACAAATCCTAATATGATACAATGACATTTATAGTGAAATATTCAGTACAGTTCATAAGGAGGAGCATCATGACCAGCGATGTCTCGTATACGACTGAAGAAATTGCCAAGCTGCTGAAAATATCCAAACTCACCGTATATGATCTTATAAAAAAAGGTGAATTGCCCTCGTACCGTGTAGGCAAACAGATGCGGGTGGATCCTGCCGACTTGGAAGCATATAAGCAAAGAGCCAGAGGATTACAAATTAACGAGCGTCCAGCAATTACAGATGCACCTGCTCGACCTTATACTCAATCATTAAATACCGGACTTCGTCCCATTGTTATTACAGGTCAGGATCTCAGTCTTGACATTCTAGCGAAATATATGGAAAAGAACATAGACGGCATACGGCCGCTGCGCGCATATGTCGGCAGTCTTGACAGCCTTATCTCGATGTACCGCGGAGAATCCGACATTGTCAGCACACATCTCCTTGATGGCGATACAGGGGAGTATAACCTCCCTTATATCAAAAAACTGCTCATTGGTTCCTCTTACATCGTCGTCAATTTGCTCTCCAGGAATGCAGGCTTATACGTACAGAAAGGTAATCCGTTGTCGCTGAATGGCTGGTCTGATTTAGGCACTGCCAATTTGCGGATAGCTAACCGGGAGAAAGGCTCCGGCGCTCGCGTCTTGCTGGACGAACAGCTCAGACTGCACAGCATAAAGTCCTATGAACTCATAGGTTACGAGCACGAACAAAGCAATCATCTCGGCGTAGCTTCCAAAGTGTCATCAGGTGAAGCTGACGTTGGCATTGGCATAGAAAAGACAGCGTCTATTGTAGGTAACATCGAATTTATACCCTTAATTCAGGAACGGTATGATTTGGTCATGCTCAAATCCGCAAACAATCAAGCATGGATTTCATCTCTGCTCCATATTCTCAGATCTGATGAATTTAAGAGGGAGCTGAATTCCATATCCGGCTATGACCTTACGCGCACTGGTGAAATATTATTAGAAACGTAGAGACACAAGCCGCTGCGTTATCCATGTGGTTTTTCGAGACGTGGTCATTGTATGGAATGCAGTGCAATAGAAGTAATACTACGCAGAAATAAAGGCGACCAAAAAAACAATTGGTCGCCTTTATTTATTCCTAGCTTCATACTCAAAAACATATCATCCGTTATCAAAGGAATATCTTTTTTTTATTCTATTGTTGGCTGCCGTTCGGTGCTTGATTCTCGGATTGATTGCCGCCCTTACCAGGGTTGCCCGAGTTTCCGCCATTCGGCGCTTGATTCTCGGATTGACCGCCGCCTAGATTGCCATTGCCGCCTTGGCCGCCGCCAATTCCGCCTGACTTGCCTTGGTTGCCGCCTTGGCCGCCGCCGATTCCGCCAGATTTGCCTTGGTTCTCGCCTTTACCGCCGCCGATTCCGCCAGATTTGCCTTGGTTCTCGCCTTGGCCGCCGCCGATTCCGCCAGATTTACCTTGGTTCTCGCCTTGGCCACCGCCAATGCCGCCAGACTTACCTGCGCCGCCGCCAGCTCCGCCGCCTTCACCTACTCCAGCTCCGCCGCCTGCACCGCCACCAGCTCCGCCGCCTGCACCGCCGCCAGCTCCGCCGCCTGCACCGCCGCCAGCTCCGCCGCCTGCACCGCCGCCAGCTCCGCCGCCTGCACCGCCACCTGCACCGCCACCAGCTCCGCCGCCTGCACCGCCACCAGCTCCGCCGCCTGCACCGCCACCAGCTCCGCCGCCTGCACCGCCACCTGCACCGCCACCAGCTCCGCCGCCTGCACCGCCACCAGCTCCGCCACCTGCACCGTTACCTTTTCCGCCGCCATTTCCGATTGCTTTCGCTTTACCTTTCCACTTCGCTTTGCTCTTTGCTTTCATCGATGCTTTCATGTCAGTATACGAATAGGAAATCGATTGAAGCGTTTTAATATCTACCGAACCCGTTGCCTTCAAACCATGCCTTTTCTGAAAATATTTAACGCCGCGCACGGTCGAGGCACCATAGTAACCATCAATCGGTCCCGAATAGCTGCCTAATGATTTCAGCATGCCTTGAATGACATATACATCCGGTCCCTTGGCATGTTTTCCGATCGCATGTCCTGTATAAGGCATGCTGATCATCAACGTAATCGACAATAATGCCGCAACTATGTACCTTGCTGCAAGCCTTCCAATCTTATTGCCGGTTTCACTTGATGCCATTCCCTTTTTGTTTTGTTGCATGCAAAATACACCATCCTTCTCTTTTCTTTTTTGAGCACCACTTTAATATCCCCAATTTTTCATTTTCATTCCCTTGATTTTCACATTTTAAAAAACGGGTATTTTCCCGGCAATCAGCTTAAAGTTTGCTGAAATTGCAGGCAAACAGGTGCATCTTTTTTTCAAAAAGCCGATAATAGACAGGTATCTTAGTGAAAGGGGATCCAACATGACATCCTTCAAAGGAATTAAAATATTGCTCGTAGATGACGAGCCAAACATCGTACAGTTTTTGGAGCTGGGTCTTATAAATGAAGGCTTTGACATCCGGGTCGCCTATGACGGTGAATCCGCTCTGGCGGAAGCAAGCGTATTTCAGCCGCATGTCGTCATTCTGGATGTCATGATGCCAGGAATGAACGGATTTGAAGTATGCGCCGCGCTGCGTGCAACCGGAGATAATATCGCGGTTATTATGCTCACCGCCAAGGATGAAGTCGAGGATCGCGTGAAAGGATTAACGCTCGGCGCAGACGATTATTTGATCAAACCCTTTAGCTTCAGCGAGCTGCTCGCACGAATCGGAGCGAGGCTGCGCAACCAATTTCCCAATCTGCTGGGAGAGGTTGTCTACGGACCTTTCCGTTTAGATGACCGGCGCAAAGAGCTTATCTATATGGACCAGATTCTTGAGCTGTCGCCAACGGAATACGAGCTGCTTCGGTTTATTATTTTGAACAACGGGGTCGTGCTTAGCAAATCGCTTATATTGGATAAAGTTTGGGGATATCAATTTGGAGGGGAAGAGAACATCGTTGAGGTGTATATCCGTTCCCTGCGGGATAAATTGAACGATAAGGAGCATCGCCTTATTCGTACGCTGCGAGGCGCCGGCTACCGGATGGACTTGCCATGAGCCGCCGAACGCCGCCTGCCTTCGCGAGGATTTTTGCCCCGCGTTCCCTAAGATACCAGCTATTGTACCGATCCTTGCTTATTTTAGCAGCGTTGTTGTTGCTGATCGGCGTTCTACAGTACATTATTATGAAGGATTTTATATTCAAAAATAAAGCTGAATCCTTAAACACTCAAATCATGGCTATGCCGATGGATTGGTTTACGAACGAGAAAAAATCTGAAATGGATGACAATCATCCGGAGTCTGATAATAAGGATGGCGATTCGTTCCAAGCGTCTCGCCCCCCGAAAGAGCGACGGGACTCGCCATTATTTTACCAACCTGGCTTATCGATCGTCTTCATTAATTCGAACGGTACAGTCACCGATGTCTCAAAGGATACCGAGGCAAGCGCTCCGCTCCTGTCAGCTGAGGAATATGAGCAAATAACAAAACAGCTTCAAGAACGACAACAGATTGATTACAAAATATTAAATAATGCGGATGGAGTCGAGCAGCTTGTCGTCTTCCGAAATGCCGGTCCTCTTAACAAAGTAGAGGGGATTGTACAAGTAAGCACGGAAACCGATTCGCTAAGGCAGCTGCTCATGACCCAGCTAGCGATTTTCACAGGCCTTTCCATTGTGGCGCTCGCGGCCGGACTTGCCCTTTATTTACCGCTGCTTCGCCGTACGTTAAAGCCATTATCCCGCGTCGTGCTTGCTGCTCAGCAAACCGATGCCGGCAGCCTGACCAAACGCATACCGGCAAGCCAAGGCCAAGAAGAGATCGATCGCTTGTCAGATGCTTTTAACGGGATGCTTGAGCGTTTGGATACCTCCTTCGAAACCGAACGGAAAACAACCGAAAAAATGCGCCGGTTTATTGCCGATGCTTCGCATGAGCTGAGAACGCCGCTTACGTCTATTCACGGCTTTCTTGAAGTGCTGCTGCGCGGAGCAGCCGCAAATCCCGATCAGCTCAACCGCGCGCTGAACAGCATGCAGCTGGAATCCAAGCGCATCAACAGGCTCGTGGAGGATTTGCTCGCGCTTGCAAAGCTTGATCAAGCCCCGCAGCTGCAGCTGTCTGCAGCCCGGCTCGATGAACTCCTTCAAGAAATGGAGCCGCAATTGCAACTGCTTGCCGGAAACCGTAAAATAGATCTCGTTATTGAATCAGCCATAAGCGGCAAATTCAATAACGATCAGATGAAGCAGGTGCTTTTGAATTTATTTCTTAACGCGGTACAGCACACGGATGCAGAGTCAGGCACAATTAAGATAATGCTCGAACGCCTGGAAAACCAGGCGAGAATAAGCATTACGGACAACGGAACCGGAATTGCCGCAGCTCATTTGCCCCATTTATTTGAGCGCTTCTACCGCAGCGAATCTTCTCGAACACGGAAAAACGGCGGGGCTGGTTTAGGTTTGGCAATAACCAAGTCGATCGTGGATGCTCATGGAGGTACCATCGAGGTAATCAGCGAACCCGGCGAGGGTACGACTTTCCGAATTTCGCTTCCGCTTGATCTGCGATAAAAAATCACTACAACACAGAAAGAGGCAGCCCAGCAGCATCATTTGATGCCAGGCTGCCCTCTTCGGCTTTTCAACGTATCAATCGATATTAAGATATTAATGCTCCAACACAAACTCATCCCACTTCTTGCCATCCACGTCATAGGCCTGATAAGTCAACGTTTTTCCATTGATCACGATGCCCGCGAACATTTGCTTCTCGTTCTGAAAATGCACCTTATGGTAAAATTTATCTTCCTTCTTCTCATTAAACTTTTGCCCGGCCGTATTCGTCACCACATAAACCGTACCCTCGCGGTTTTGCACGGCTGCTTCGCCGTCACCGACGATTTTCCCATCACGCAGCGGATAGGATCTCGAATACTCATGGTTATGCCCCTGCAGCACTAAATCTACCTCAAACTCATCGAATAGCTCGGTCCAGTCTTTCACCTTCTTATAGGTATTACCGCCGTATGGGCCTTGATGCATAGCGACGATTTTCCAAGCCTTATCCGTACTCTCGAGATCGCTGCGCAGCCATTTCGTTTGCTCCTTGATATTTGATTCGGAATTGAGAAAGACAAAGTGGACAGGTCCGTAATCATAGGAGTAGCTTGTTCCCGGAATCGAGCCTTCCGCGCCATTGTCTGGCAGGTTGAAATGAGAAACGAACGGCTCCGCATTGCCGTCAACCTCATCATGATTGCCCGTAACCGGCATAAACGGAACCTGCGTTACCCACTTGCTTGCTTTTTCAAATAAATAAGACCATGCCTGTTCATCTGACGGCTCCTCCGTCAAATCGCCGTTATGAACGATGAACGAAGCCGCGGGAAATGTCGCAAAGGCTTTATCCAGCGTATGGCCCCACAACGAGAAATCCTGTTCCGTGACGCCTTGCGAATCCGTTACATTAATGAAAGTAACGTTTTCCGTGTCTGCTTCATCTGTCTGAAATACAGCAGCATCGCTCCATCCCTTCACATCCCCGCTCCCGACTCTGTAGGAATACGTCGTTCCCGGTTCAAGCCCGGAAGCTTCTGCTTTATGCACGGCTAGCTTTGTGCTCCCATCAGCAGCTATAACCGAAGTCGTCGTACCCTTAAAGGTCATCGCCTGTTCACTTTCCCAATCATTCGCTGCATCGCCTTTCACGACTTGCACGATCACGTCAGCCTCCGGATTCGAGCTGTACCAAGTAAAAGCACGGCTTGTCATCGGTTCCCCCTTGAACGTGGTCACAACCGCTGTCGGTTTTTTTGCATGATCCGTCCGAAGCCACTCCATTCCTACTGCGCCTATGATTAACAGTACACAGCAAGCGAGCACTACTAGCACGTCTTTACGAAACTTCAAGATATCCGCTCCTCTATCTCTCTTATTCTTCATTATATCTTAACAATAAACCTGCATTTCGCGCATTCAGCAATCTTTCAGCCGTCCTTAAGTTAAGAATAAGTAAAGGCCAGTAGAATAACATTTGTTAGCAACAAGGGGCGCTGAACATGAAAAGAGGTGTGAAATGAACAAAGATTTAAACTATCGCAATGAGTTGAAATTTTTCATTAATTATCATCAATATTTCATTATCCGCCAGAGGCTGAAGGATCTGATGGACCATGACAAGCATGTCGGTCCGACTGGCGAATATCATATTCGAAGCTTGTACTTTGATGATATCAATAACAAGGCTTTGCATGAGAAGCTTGGCGGCGTTCGGGACCGGGTTAAATACCGCATCCGTATCTATAACGGCCAGGATCATATCATTCATTTTGAGAAAAAAATTAAATTCAAAGACTATATCGCCAAGGTGAAGGAGCCGCTTACTAGAGAGATGTACGACAGGCTCATGGCCGGTGACCACGATGTGCTGAAAGAGCCGGACAAGCCGCTTTTTAACGAGATTCATAATGAAATGAAGCATCATTTACTTCGGCCGAAGGTAATCGTTGATTATGTTCGCGAGCCCTATGTATGCGACAACGGCAACGTAAGGATCACATTCGATAAAGAGCTGCGAACCGGTCTGCATGCCGTCGATATTTTTGACAAAAGCCTGGAGCCTATCCGTGCCCTCGACAATGATTTTATCATTCTTGAGGTGAAATATGATGCTTATATTCCTGCTTATATCAAAATGGCTTTGCAGCTCGAAGGCCTTAATCGGCAATCCGCTTCAAAATACGTGATCTGCCGAAAACATCTGAAATTCAACACTTGGGAGGATTATTAAAATGGAAACCACAACAACTGCTGCCGCAACGACCGAGACAACCACCAGCTTCGCAGACGTGCTTAAAAAATCAGTGATCGAAAACTTCTCTTCCGACATTAGCTTATCCAAAATATTGATTACGCTTGGTGTCGCTTTCCTGCTTGGCTTCTTCATATTCCTGCTGTACAAAAGGATTTTCAGCGGCGTGCTTTACTCGAAGAGCTTCAATGTGTCGCTTATCGGCATGACCATGATTACCTCCGTCGTCATTATTGCGATTAACTCCAACCTCGTGCTCTCGCTCGGTATGGTCGGCGCGCTCTCCATCGTACGTTTTAGAACGCCAATCAAGGATCCAACCGATCTTATCTTTTTGTTCTGGGCTGCGGTAGCAGGGATTGTAACAGGCGCAGGCTTCTTCACGTTAGCGGTCATCGGTTCTACCGTTGTTGGTCTCATTCTGTTCTTCTTCGTCAAAGGCGGATCTGTCGAATCGCCATACCTGCTCGTCGTAAACTGTGACAGCGACGCAACAGAGCAGCTCGTGCACAAGCAAATTGGCTCTATCGTTAAGCGTTACAATGTCAAACAAAAATCAGTGACGCAGGGCAATATCGAAATGACGCTTGAGGTTCGTCTTCGCGACGAAACCGGCCGCTTTATTAACCAATTGACTGAGCTTTCAGGCGTACGGAATGCCGTGCTTATCAGCTACAGCGGTGATTATGTCTCATAATAATCAGGAGGTGCTTCAATGAAAGTGAGAGCTCAATTATTTTTATTGAGCCTTTGCTCTATTCTCCTGATTATCGGTTTGTCCGGATGTTCCTTTGGGGAGACATCCTTCAACCTCACAGGCGCGAGCACAAATGCGAGCGATAATGAGCAATCAGCGGATGAGCAAAAGCTTGATGAGACTGTTTTTCCGAAGGATAAAGTCGTTGATGTCAAAATTACGATCGATGAAACAGAATTTCAAAGCATGCTGGACAATGCCAGCGCCGAGGAATTTAAAGAAGCGACTGTCGAATACAACGGTCAAAAGCTTGAAAACGTCGGCTTACGCACAAAAGGAAATCTCAGCTTGAACAGCGTTGTCAGAATGACCGATTCCGATCGATACAGCTTTAAAATTTCCTTTGACGAGTACGTCAACCAGACTCTTCAGGGAATAAGCAAAATCAACTTGAACAACAACTATAGCGATGCCTCTTATATGCGTGAATTTTTATCGTATGAGCTGGCTGAGCAAATGGGACTTCCGACGCCTAAATATTCCTATGTGAATGTTTACGTCAACGGCGAGCTTTGGGGTTTTTATTTGGCGGTAGAGCAAATTGGCGATGCGTATCTCGAACGCAACTTCGGCAATGCTTACGGTGCGTTATACAAAGCAAACGGCGGAAGCGGCAGCGAGCTTAACTGGCTCGAAACCATCGATGCCTACACCGGGCTCGATATGAAATCGGAAAAATCAAACGATGATATTTTGCTGGATATGCTCGATGAGCTGAACAACGGTACGAATTACGAGAGCGTGCTGGACGTGGATGAAGCCTTGAAATTTATCGCTCTGAATGCGGTAGCCGGAAACTTTGACAGCTACCTGTCTGAGAAAAAGCATAACTATTATTTATATGAGGATGACGGGTTATTCAATATTTTACCATGGGATTATAATATGTCCTTCGGCGGATTCGGCGGATCCGGCGTCCTGATTGATGAACCTACTACTGGAACAGTAGCGGATCGCCCGCTCGTCGATAAGCTGCTGAAGGTTGAAGCCTACAAGGAAAAATATCATGAAATCATACAAAGCATACTGAATGGCTATTTAGCAGAGGAGAACTTTCAAGCGAGAATAGCTGAGATTAAAGCGATGATATCGAGTTATGTCGAGGCTGACCCATCCTCCTTCTACACGTATGAGCAATACGAGCAGGGTGTAACTCAAGTCATTTCTTTCAATAAAACGCAAACGAGCTCTGTCGCTCAGCAGCTTGCACATGGGCGGAGGCGGCATGGGTGGCGGCTTTGGCGGCCAACGGCCTAACGACCAGCAGGACGGGGCACAGGCCAATACGCCGAACGGCAATGCGGAAGCACCAGGAGCGTTTGCGCAAGGCGAAGCACCAGACGGGCAAGGCGCTGCCGGCACCAATGGCGCTAATGGACAGGCACCGCCTGGAGGCGAAGGCATGGTTCCGCCAGATGGCCAAATGCCTGACCAGCAGGGTGGCATGCAGGGCAGCTTTGGCGGCCAACGGCCGAATGGGCAAGGCGGTATGGGCGGTGATATGGGCGGTGATATGGGCGGCTTCGGCGGTCCGGGCGCGCAGCAGACCCAGGCCGAAGCACAAGGTAGTCCAAAGGAAGCTGCGGCAACCGGCATCGCGCTTATTATCCTGCTACTCTCCTGCGCGGTCATTGTCCTTTTCAAACGTAAACGACTATAACTTGATCAATACTTTCTTATATTTTCAAAAAGATCGCAGCTGTTTGCCCCCAGGCATTCGGCTTGCGATCTTTTTGATTTGCATCATTAAGCTTGTAAAGCTATCAACTCCATAATGGTCTAATTCTGTTCGAATGCCATAATCCAGATTAAATTGAAAAAGCTGACACCGATGGAGCATCGGTATCAGCTTTCAGACAAGCTTTTTGACTGCCTTCACCTTAGAACTTGACAGGCTACATGCCCAACTGTTCACGCCACTTGTACTTTGGCTGCCAGCCAAGCAGCTGTTTCGCCTTCTCGCTGCTAAGCAACGACTCGTACCCACTGAGCGGTGTTCGGAAGTCGGTGACTTCCAAATAACTCGCGGCCATCAGCTCGCGGCTTGGCATGTCCATGCTGGACTCATCTGACGCCAGATTCAGCGCTACCGAGCCAAGCCCTTCCGCCTCGATTGCCAGACGGCATGCTTCTGCGGCGTCCCTGGTGTCGATGCAGCTCCACAGGATGCGTTCGCGTTCCTTTGGATTATGAATAAACGATGGAAACCGTTCGTACCATTCAGGCGGAATCACGTTGCCTAGGCGCAGCGACACAACCTGCATGCCTGTCCTGCGGTGGAACATATCCGCGGTCGCTTCGTTCACGATCTTGGACAAGCCGTAGCTGTCCTGCGGCAGCTGCGGATGCGCTTCATCCATCGGCACATATTGCGGGCCGATCGGATGGACCGCGAAGCAGATACCGTACGATGACTCGCTGGAAGCGATGACTGATTTACGGATACCGAGGCCTGCCGCTGCTTCCAGCACATTGTAAGTCGACATGACGTTATTGCGGAAAGTCACCTCGGGCGGTGCCATGCCCGCTCTGGGAATGGCAGCCATATGGACGACCGCATCGGCCCCGGCAAGAGCGCCATACGTTTGGCCCAGATCCTCAAGATCCACGATGAGCGTAGGGCACAGCGGCTCCTCCGGCTGGCGGGTATCTGCGTTTAACACCTCGTACCCTTGCTCCACGAAATGCCGGACTACCCAGCGGCCAAGCATGCCGCTTCCTCCCGTAACGACTACTTTAGACATGCAATTTTCCCTCCGTCTTCATGATGTACGTTTTCTAGCCTTAAAAAATTCTAGTTCAATATCTCTTCAATCCTGTTCAATACATCTTGGTCAAGCTCGATGTCCGACGCTTTGGCATTCTCCGTCACCTGCTCAGGACGGCTTGCGCCGACCAATGCGCTCGCGACGTTGGACTGTCGTAAAATCCAGGCTAGGGCCAGGTTGCCGACGGTAATGTCGAGCTCTCCGGCGATGCCTTCCAGCTTGCGGACCTTCCCTATCTTCTCGTCGGTAATGCCTTTGCGCACCCAATCCAGCTTGGCGGCGCGACTATCAACCGGAATGTCAGAGGCGGACGTATATTTGCCCGTCAGCAGGCCTTGCGCGAGCGGAGAAAACACCACCTGCCCGATGCCGGAACGTTCGCCAAGCGGAATAATTTCCTTCTCGATGTAACGGTCAAACATGTTGTAAATCGGCTGGTTCACGACGATACGATCCAGCAAATAGCGGTCGGCAACACCCAGCGCTTCCGCTATCTGAGAGGCTTGCCATTCGCTGACGCCGATATACAGCACCTTGCCCTGGCGCACCAGGTCGTCCATCGCCCGGAGCGTTTCCGCCAGCGGCGTCTCGGGGTCATGGCGGTGGCAGTAATAGATGTCTACATAATCATGGCCGAGCCGCTTCAGGCTGGCGTTCGCCTGCTCGATGATATGCTTGCGGGACAGTCCGCGGTCGTTCGGTCCATCGCCCATCTGCCCGAACACTTTTGTCGCCAGCACGTAGGATTCGCGCGGATATGCTTTCAACGCTTCCCCAACCAATTCCTCAGCCGCACCCCGCTCGTATACGTTCGCCGTGTCAAAAAAATTGATGCCGAGGTCGTATGCCGTTTTAATGGCATTGACCGCATTTTCACGCTCGACGTATCCACCGTATGTAAGCCAGCTCCCCAAGCTGATTTCACTGACCTTTAAGCCAGTCCCGCCTAATTTCCGATATTTCATGATCTATTTCCTCCTATTAAACGATTTGAATTAAACAGTTCTATTCTAAGAAGACTTCTTTATTCTAAAACAGTTTATATATAATTTATAGAAGTGAAATATTTATTACTTAATTATAATTAGAATACTTGCTATACTTTTGTATACTAAAATGCAATAAAATCCTATTATAATTTATCCAATTTAATACATAAATACATGAATATGAACATGCCAGGTACTGTGGCAATCCGCCAGTTATGTTAATAAAGAAAAGGAACAGCTGCCATAGCAAACTGCTCCTTGGTTGTTTAACTAAAGCGTCCCTTTAGCTTTACGAAAAGATCTTCTGCGCCATTTTTGCAAGATCTTCAATATCTACCCTAGCATCGCCATTCAAATCAGCGGTTTTTGCAACGTTCCAGTCCGGACTGTTACTGTCTTTGCCGTAATGGATGGCAACGATCGCTATATCACCAATCGAGAATTTACCGTCATGGTTCAGGTCGCCGTCTAAACCGTTGCCCTCAATCCTCACAGCAAGCTCAGCGGGAGCAGCTTCAGTCTCCTTGCCTTCCCCATCGGCCATCACTGCATGAATCACCGAAACTTTACCAGATGAATTAGGAGACCCTTTCACTTTAAATACTACGTGAACAAGCGGTAACTCCTGCTTGCTTTGAGTCTCTTCACCAATGTACGCCAGTACCATGCGAACACTGCCTTTCCCTTCATCAGCATACTTCACAACTTCTATTCCGTCCGCAGCAGAGCTTACTTCCTGAAGCTCAAACAAATCTGCATTATAGTTCATCGTAATATCAGAAGCGAACACATCGTTTGTTACATTCGATACACCTAACTTAACTGTAAACGTCGAACCTTCTTTTACACTGCCAGCGCCATCCAATGTCATGCTATCGCTTAGTTGCGTCTGTCCGCTAATTACAACGGTTTTGGTTCCCGTGACTCCAGAATTATCTTTCGCAGCTGCTTTCACGGTTACCGTACCATTGCTCACAGCTGTTAATAGTCCTGACTCATTAATGGTTGCCCTTCCCGCTCCATTTTCTACAGACCAAGTGACTGCTGAATTCGTGGCATCCGAAGGAGAAACCTGCGCTGTTAATTGAAGCGTGCCGCCGCTAGCCGTAATCGCAGAATCACCATTGATGACGATGCTCTCAATTGGCTTAACCGTATCTTCCATTTCAGTCACATTAATGTTATCGAACGTTACGTTAGCCTTATAGGTTCGAAGTCCGATAGCACCTTCTGAAAATGTATTGTCTACAGCGCTTACCACAAGTGTATCATCGACATAAACCTCAATGTTCGGTCCCTTGGCCACAACTTTCAACCGATATACGGTATCTACGCCGATCGGCGGGGCTGCTTTATTCGCCAGTTCTGTCCAATTGTTATCAAGCCTGCCTAGCTGAACTCGCCCCGCTAGTGTAATACCAGCATAATATCCCTGCAGGTTATCACTGCCAACAGTCGGATTAGTAACCCTAAATATAACGCCAGCATTGGCTAAATTGGGGCTGGCACTCATAGAAACATCCGTTTCGTAAGTGAAATCTTGGAAGTTAATATCATTAGCAACCGCTTTAAAGCCTTCTCCGTTAATCACGGAGTACGCACCGCTGGCAGCACTCCACTCGCCGCCATAAGTCGTCCAACCTTCTGCGTTCAAATCGTCAAACTTCTCAATGAAAGGCAAAGGATTGTTGATTTTGGCGCGAAATTGTTTGACAGCCGCATTTAAAGCATCTATTGCTACCTTAATACCATCCGTGGTGGCTTGAGCGTTGTCATAGACAACCTGGGCGTTTGCGATAGCAGCAGAGAAATCATGGATTACTTGCTGCTTATACTGTCCTGGGCCATCCCCTACTGCTGCATTGTCACGAATTTGCTTCGCAGCGTTGATGTTGTTCATTAGATCGGATTTATTGCTATTCCCGATTAATTCCCTATGCGCTGCGGCAACGCGCGCGAAGTCAACCTTCTCCACTTTGCGGTCATAACTTAATAATCCATTTATTTCGTACTCCACATCCGCGATTTGCGTATACACCGCCGCACTGAGTCCGGGTTTATCTTTCATTTTTTTAACCATATTAATATAACTAATATACTTATCCGTTAACTCTTCCTTACTCTTCATTAGTAGTTCAGAGTAAACGATCAAAGGACTGAATTCATGCCCTGGCACTCGAAGGCCTAACCCCCCATATTCTCCAAGTGTTGCCGCCCGGTATTCCGAAGGTGTGGGAGAATCCGGTGCAGGATACCTGTGCCAATCCAAGAAATGGCCCGCTTTGGATTCGTTTTCTCCGCCTCCCGCATCATACCACCCCGTAACACCGTTAATGAGACGAGTCGGGTCCGCATTTAGCGCATGTGCGATAGCTTCCCTGGTATAATCCCCGCCATTGTCGAATTGACCCCACCCTTCATTAAACACAACATATACGATAATGGATGGGGAATTCTGTAATTGCTTTATCATCTCATCGAATTCTTTGTAGTATTGCGGTTGAGCCGAAACATCTCTACTCGTTCCGCTCGGCATGTCCTGCCAAACGAGAAGACCCAGTTTATCTGCCCAGTAATACCAACGGGCCGGTTCAATCTTAATATGTTTGCGGATCATGTTCATATCCATACGCTTTTCAGCTTCAATATCAAATTTCAGCGCTTCGTCTGTTGGGGCTGTATAAAGGCCATCCGGCCAGTAGCCCTGATCCAAAGTCCCCATCTGAAACACGAATTTACCATTCAACAAAGGACGTTGGATTCCATCGACTTTCTCCAGTTTTACTTCCCTCATACCGAAGTAGCTGTCAATTTTATCGACTACCGTTCCGCCATCCTTCAATGATACTTTTAAATCGTAGAGGAACGGATCATCCGGTGTCCACCATCTCGCGTTTGGTACCGGAAGCAGCAGCTCTTCATCGGCGCCTCCGCTGATGCAGCCGACTTCAACGCCATTCATTAGAGCCACAGCTTCTACTGTTTTACCTGCTCCATTTACAGTATCTACCGATAACTTCAATTGGCCATTCCAAATATCCGGCACCATATCCATCCGTTCAATGCTTGCGTTAGCGACAGGCTCCAGCCATACCGTTTGCCAAATACCAGAGACCGAAGTATACCAAATGCCTCCTGGTTGAACTACCGTTTGCTTACCTTTGATTTGATCCCCTTTGGTATCCGTATAATCGAGTACATGAACGATCAATTCATTCTCCCCAGGTTTCAGCTGATCCGTTATATCGAAGCTAAATGAGGTGAATCCGCCTTTATGGCTTCCTACCTTTGTTCCGTTCACATACACATCCGTTTCATAATCAACTGCACCAAAATTCAATTTCACATGTTGTCCATTCCAATTTTGCGGTACGGTGAAGTTTCTCTTGTACCACATTAACTGTTCTTGGCGCTGGATGCCTGAAAGTCTGGATTCCACTGCAAATGGTACAATGATGTTTTCATTAAGTTTTTTGCCTGTTGGAAGCAAATCTCCCTCTTTCGCAGGCTGGAATTCCCATTTCCCATTAAGGTTAAGCCACTGATCACGGACCATCTGCGGTCTTGGGTATTCCGGCAAGGGATTGTTTGCATCTACCTGGCTTGCCCACGGAGTTTCTATCTGATAAGTTGAATTGTTTTTTATCGCAAGATAGAATTCTTTTACCGGCTGGTTGGTTGCATCATACACAAGGGCTCCGCCGCCTGTATATCCGATATTGGCCATGGGCGCATCCTGGGAATACATCGGATACTCAAACTCGATTTGGATTGTTTTAGAATCGCCTGACTTCAATGCTGCCGATTTGATCGGCCAATCCTTCCCTAACACATTGACGGAGAGCTGCTCCCGCACGTTGCTGCCAAGCTCGGCTAATGCCTCCGAAAATGTAAATTCTGCATGCAGACCGTCAGGAAAGACCGATCCTGATACTGGCCCGTTATTTTCAAAACCGACAGGCAAAGTGAAGGCTGTCGCAGGCACGATTTGCTTCGGCACACTTTGGCTTCCCCAACGTAAAAACAAGTTAGATCCACCGTCATTTTCAAAATATTCAACTTTAATGTCATATTTCTGCCCTGCTGCCAATGGAATCGGACTGCTCGTTTGTTCCTTATCCCAGTCAGCGACCCAATGGTCGATGACTAGTTTGTTTTCAATCCACAGTCTAAAACCATTATCACCAGTCATCCAGAACGTATAGTTTTCAGAAAATTCTGGTGTGATCTGTCCTGTCCATCTTACATTCACACGATTGTTCTGACCTACCAGCGTCATGAATGCTCCTTCCAATGAACTAAAATTAATATACAGATCGACTATCGTCGTTATCAAGTCTTCAAACCTAAACTCACCGGGTCCGGAGTTCTTGTAATATTCCGCTTTCAATCCATAATTAGTCCCATTAGGTATGGGATCTGCTGCATGTCCAATGGAAACGTTATACGGAAGAATGATGGAGATAAGCATTGAAAAAATAAGTAATTGCACAAGGCTTTTAGTCATTTTCATTTTTATAATCTCCTCTTTTTTATAACTTGCTAGAGTTGGTAAATATGCTGCCTAGTCAGATTTATCCGCATGCAGATAGGTTTGCGAAACGGACAGCTCATCTATATTTCTTCATATAAGGCCCCCCTTCGCTCTGAAATGAAAGTGCGAACATTTTTTTGAAAAGCAATGCGCTTGTAATCAGCATACAAGTCCCCCTACCCCTGTGTATTTACAAATAACAGGTATTTTTTGTAATTTTACGCTAATATGTTTGAACGTCGAAAAGCCCTCATCTGTTAACAAAATGAGGGCTTTCTGATACTTACTTCATAACCTTGCAACAAGCTAGCCTAACCTCTGTTCCAAACCCTATCTATCCATAAGATGTACCTGATCCCCCGCATGGATAACGCCCGTTTTCTCGACGGATGCGTATACCCCGAAGTTTAATCTCATCTCTTCATTGATTTTTCGCAATAAGGATCCATCGCGTTCAAGGGTGTCCGGATCCAGCGTAACCATCGAGCATCGGTCACAGTATTTGTCCACATGCAATTGAGCGCTGCCTACGGAGAGCCGTTTCCCTATCCAATCCTTTTCGCTAAAACCGCTTTCGTCCACTTTCACGACAATATTTGCTCGAAAACGGCGCTCATCTAACGGCTTCCCCCATAGGGCTTCAAGCTTCCGCAAGCTTGTATCGATGATGATGAGGATGCTGCCCTCATCCACGGCTTTAAGATCCGGACTTTGTGTTTGATAGCTTCGCATCAGCATCTTCTTCTTGGAATACCGCTGCATTTCGGTTAGCAAATCATCGTCCCAGCCAAAATTCCTGCCCTCCGGAGAGGTTATTTTTAGTTGAGCATCATCCGATTTCGCGTTCTCGTCAACAAGTTTCGCTTTGTAAGAAAGCATGGCCGGAATATCCCTTGCTGTGAAGAAGCTATCCCAGCCTTCCTTTGTTTCGTCAAAAAAAGCGTGGCAGCGGTCGCCTTTTAATCCGTATGTATCTATTTGGCATGCATCCAAGCCCTCCCCGGCAAATGACTTCACCGGATAACGGTTTATAGCGCTAATTAGGCCTATCCGCGACAATCTAAAAACCTCCTCATGATCTAACCTCAATAAGGCAAGCTTCTGCCTTCGATAAGCGCCTTTAGGTTCTCCAGCGACATCGCATAACCTTCCTTAGTCGGCTTGGTCTGATCATCGGACTCATATCCCGTCTCGGTTATTGTTACTTGCGTACCATCCTTCTCAGCAGCAAGGAGAAATGTGGTAATCATGGCTGGCTCCAGCACGCCCAGATCCCAACGAAGCGCAAAACGCCGACAGCTGTCGAGTGACTCAATCACCGCCTGCATGGTAACAACCTCAGACCCCGAATGATATTTATTGGGCGAATGATGGAAGTAAACGATTTCTCCTTCCTTTAGTTCTTTAATTTCCCAAGGTGAGCCCGGGGAATACCACAGGGTAAGCTGTTCCCCTTCCGTTACCGCTTGCCATACCCGCTCCGGCATGGCGGAGATCCATATGCTGCAGACAACCGTTACCTGTTCCATAAGCAGCCCCTTTTTTTCATTCATTAGTTGCTATTATTATAATATAAACGCGATTGGCAAGCGAGATAAGCCAAACGTGCTTCGTTACCGGATGCGGTTTGCAATACAGCTTTGAAGAATACGGCTTCGTCTCTTAGATCGCTGCGTATTACTGCATCCGGCAAAATAGAAAAGAGCCCCCGTCCCATCAACGTGAGCATTGACCGAGACAAAGAGCCCTATGATTTAAATATACGATACTTGCTTCAGCAGGTTATGAATGATGGTTGCCGCTTGTGCTCTCGAAAGGGAATGCTTAGGCAGAATCTGCATATTCGCATCGCCTTTCACAATACCGGCCTTAATCAAATAGGCAATGGATGGCCGCGCCCAAGCGGAAGCGGCTTCGCCGTCTTCATAATGCTCAAGTATTTCGGCCTCCTCAGCGGCAGTTAGGGGAATGTACGTCTCCCCTAAGATTTGATTAAGCGCATTTGCCTGCATGACCATGCCCTGCTCCCTCGTCATACTTGTGCTTCCGCGAAAACTACCGTCCTCATAGCCGCTTATCAAGCCCTTATCCGCAGCAATGACGATCGCATCATGGTCCCACATGCTTTCCTTTACATCCAAGAATCGACTGCCTCCTTCAACAGGCTGCATAAGACCGAGCGACCGGACGAGAATAGCGCCAAACTCGGAGCGAGTGAGATTCCGTTTAGGCGAGAACACATGTGCTTCCGATCCCGTTAGAATAAGACGCGAAGAAAGGCTGTCGATCGCTTCCTTTGCCCAGTGGCCGTCTGTATCAAAAAACGATGGGGCGTTAGCAATGAGCGTGTACATCGAGCTATTATTCCAATCGATTACTCTCGCATAATCGGTTTGGCCGATCCGCTCGATCACCGTCGGCAGATGATTGATGGAACCGTCTGCATAAACAGCCGCCGCAGTAGCCAGCTTGGCAGGATCCATTTTCGAGGGCAGCGCCAAATATTTAACGGTTTTCCCCTCGCTGGAAATATCCATGCTCAAATCGCCATAGCTAAGCGACATCACAGCAAGAATAGGGTCGGACAGCAGCAAGGTATAACCGCCTTTGGCCGCGGCAGCTTTCGTAAGCTTCTGAATTTGCTCTGAAGCTTTGCCAAATCTGAAGCTGACTTTAATGTCATCGCTAGAAACCTCGCTGCCGAATGAAGCTAATGCTTTCTTCCAATCCTTGCTTGCTTCCAGCGGAATTATGCCGTAAGCCGTATGAAGGGTTAAAGTAGAACCGCTGCTGCTAAGTAATTCCATTACCGCCGCGGTTAAACCCTCTAAGCGAACCTTATCCGCCGTAACAGCTTTAATAGCCAGGTTATGGTTTTGCCCAGCCCCAAGCAAAAGCTTAAGCTTGCCCGTATCCACTACGATCGTAGTCAGGCTGCCTTCCGCGGTTTGTTCGGTCTTAGCCGTGGCAAAGGACTCTGCCTGTCCATCCATTAGCATCGTAATTGCTCCGCTGCCAGAAGCGCTTGGATTTGGTGATCCCGTTCCATTCCCAGAGCTCCCCTCACCCGAATTGCCTCCGCTCTCGCCGCCGTTCCCATCATCCGGATTGCTGCTTCCTCCGTCTCCGGAGCCTTCTGCTTCACTGCCTTCATCGCCGCCTGAGGGTGGAACCAGCTCCACAAGACTCCATTTTTGCGCGGCAAACGCATTTCGCTCCCATAGCTGAACAGCCGTGCCGGCTTCGGTACTGCCGCTGTCCACATCCAGTCCCTTCCCGCTGTTAACGGCTACGATGCCAATGGTGCCATCCTCATTCTCAGGCATAGTCCAGCATTGATTGCCGAAGCCGAAGTTTCGCCATATTTGCAGATGCGAGCCGTTATCCGATCCCGAAGCGTCAAGCGCTTTCCCGCTATAGGCTCCGCGTATCGTGAAGGTGCCGTCAGCCGCTTCTTCCACATACCACTTCTGGCTATCAGCGCCCGAATCCGTTTGAATCCTCACGCGGGCGCCGTTCGTTCCGTTATCAGCCTCCAGCACCTTACCGCTGCTCGGATTTACGATTTTATAGACCTTTTCCTGCAATGGTTCCGCAGCTGTTGCAATGACGTTCTGATAGGAAGCTTTCCCGCCGAATACGTTTAAGCCAAAATAGCCCCTGGCAAAGGTCACGTCATTTACGTCGATGATCGGCTCACTGCTGCCGTCAAAATAAATTTTGATATTCGATCCGCTCGCAACGATTTTGATGCGGTAGGTTTTTCCGGGCGACATGTAGATCGGCACCTTGGCCACCAGCTGATCGTCCTGAAACGCCCCATTATCCTTATGAAATAGCCGCACAGCCTTCATATTGGGGTCGACGTTGAAATAATAGCCGCTTGAACCGTCCGCATTGGCTCGGAACAGCATGGAGGCTGCGCCGCCGGCAGAATCAAGCTTCAAATCAGCCTCGTAAGTGAAATTGCGGGCGCTCACCTCCGACATATAATTGGAATCTTTATCGAACCTGCCGGATATCCCGTCCGCAGTCGTAAACCATTCTCCTTTGGATGCGGACTGCCAACCTGTGAGATTGGTTTGCAGCTTGCCTACAGTAACAACCGTTTGGCCGATTATGCCTCCATCCGGCGTCGATGCCGTTAGTATCGCTCTGCCCTCACCGGCCGCGGTCACAGAAACGCTGCGTGAATCGGTACCGGATATGCCGGCAACAGCAGCGTTGCTAGTGCTCCATGTTACAGCTTTATCGGCTGCTGAATGCGGAAGCACCGAAGCATAAAGACGATGAGTCTGGCCGACTGCAAGCTCCAGAGCGCGGGTGTCCATTACGATATTCCCAGCCGCTTGGCTGCTGCTTGCTTCCTCCCGCCAAATGGATTTCAGCGGATATACGTCCATCGAAATCACCTTTATATTCCCGCCTTTAGCGTAGAAGCTCATGCCATCCCTTGCTGCTCCCGGGAAAATCAAACTCGATATAACAGCCGATCCGTCTTGGCCGAATACTTCAACCGAGGACTCGTCAACGAAAATCCGCAGTTGGATCCGGCGGTCTGCATCTAAAGTAAGATTAGCCCCCTGTACCGGACGAAACAGCTGTGTAAAATCATTCCGCCCTGCCGCCGACCGATCGACGAACAGGTTATTGGAGCCAGTTTGATAACCAATAACGGTCTGCTCGCCGCCAAGCTCCCGGACACCAAAACCAAATTCCGCAGCGGCCTGTTCATCTGGCAGCTCCAGCTCTGCCACGATTTCATAGGCTGTTCCCGTCACGCCTGAAAGCAAATTTCCGCTTGCCGGCGTGATCACTTCATTGCTCCAGGAAAGTACGTCGCCTCGGAGCGTTTCCAGCTCCTCGATGGGCTGCTGAACGAGACGTATGTCTCCGTTATCATTTAGTTTGAGCTTCAGCTCGCGAGGAACAGACATTTGGCCTTTCCATGGTGAGGTCGGGAAGGCAAAAGGATAATCCCAGTTCGACATCCAGCCGATTTCTACCCGTCGTCCGTCCGGCATATCAGCGAAAGTCATAGCGGCATACATATCTCTGCCGCTTTCATGACGCAATACCGTCTCCGGCGTATTGTCGCTTGTAAAACGCTGTCCATCGAAGCTGCCGACAAAATATTCCGCATCCGAGCCATTCGTCTCCGCCCGTGCGCCTGTGCTGATCATCAGCACCCATTTCTTCACGCCGTCAACGACTAACGGAAAGAAGTCCGGGCATTCCCATACGCCGCCGTTATGAACGTAAGCGCCGTAGCCGAATGAATCGATCGGCGTCCAATCAAGCAAGTTCACAGAGGTGAAAAAGCGTATATGATCGCCGCCCGATACGACCATTACCCATTGATTATGCTCTTCGTCCCATACGACCTTTGGATCGCGGAAATCCCAGCCCGCTCCTGCGCCGCCAATGTTTTCAATTACCGGGTTGTCCTCATAGAAAGACCATGTGCGGCCTTTATCGCTGCTGTAGGCCACCCCGATTTTCTGATTGCCGTTCCATTTATCCGGGTTAAATGAAGTATAGTAAGCGATTAGTCCGCCACCCGCCACGCCGTTAAACAAACCGGATTTGTTTGCGGTATCCGCAACTGCCGAACCAGACCAAGCATGTCCCATCTCATTCCATTCGATTGCGATCGGCAGCAGCTTCCAATGAACGAGATCCGTGCTTACCGCATGCGCCCATTGCCCGCCGTCCTGATGGAAGAGATGATATTCTCCTTGGAAAAATACGAGTCCGTTAGGATCGCTTGCCCAGCCTCGCGGTTGTGTAAAATGGTACTGCGGACGATACAGCTCCGCTTGATAATCCACTTTGTCGGTCATATAAATATTTTGGAAATAGGCAGTCCCGTCCGTCACTTCCAAGCCGGACGTCCCGCTTATAAATTCATTGTTTTGCACGGACAGCGACGGCTCCGCAAAAGCCTCCAAATAGATCTTAATGTCAGCCCCGCTCGCCGCGGCCTCAATATGATAGCTTTTGCCGATTTGTACGGCCAGCGGCGAGCTCGCAATGACGCTTCTATCGTTTGCCCGCAGCAAGCGGATCTGATTCGCTGCCGCATTGATCTCCGCCACGTAGCCGGAAGTCCCGCCTGCATTCGAACGGAAGAGAAGACCTGCTGCTCCGGCAGCACTTGCAACCGTAACATCGCCTTCGAGCACCAAATCTGAAGCTGCGCTTGCAGATAGACGCGACAACGTCCCCGTCCCCGCGCTAACACCTTTCAGCCCTTCTAAGTGCGGAGTCCAAGCTCCGGCAGCCGCTGACCATCCACCCATATTCGTCCTAAAGGCGCTGACTGTCATATTCTGAAATACGGCTGCTCCATTGTAGAGCTGCAAACCAACCTGTCCTGCCGGATAAGCATGGTCTGTAACTGCTATTTTCGGTGCGTACCCGCCGCCAAAATAAACCTCCAGCCTCGACTGCTCGGCCTTAATGCGAACATGGTAAACCGCACCGACCTCAAGCTCCGTCGTGCTCACCCCAAGCTCCCGATCACCGTTCGTATCGATCAGGCGTATGCGTCCTGCATTCGGATCTACCTGCAGCGCATAAGCCTGCGAACCGTTCGCATTCGAGCGAATCAGCATCGCTGCTACGGCATAGCGGTCACGAATGAGAATATCCGCCTCATAGGTTAGATCATCCCCGTTCGTCGAGGCAATCGCGTAAGCGTTCTCATTTTCAGGAGCAGCCGCTGCCAAGCCTTGTGACGACATCGTCCACTGTCCGCCGGTGGTGCTCCAACCCGAGATATTCGTATCGATCTCACGCGTGCTAACCTCCGTAAACCGTACATTTCCGTTATAAATATGCAGGCCGACATTCCCGCTTGAATAAGAAGCACTCTGAACATCCAGCGCGAGTTGATCATCCACGTTAACGCGAAGGCTCAAGCCATCCCCGCTAACTTTGACATGATATGGCGTACCCGGCTCCAGCGCAAGCGCATAGGGCTGACCTATATCTTGATTGGTCGCCCAATCGAATAATCTAATCTTATCCATATTGGGATCCAGGCTTACGACATATCCTTTACTGCCATCCGCATTCGATCGAAACACGAGCGAGCCCACGCCATACGGCGTGTTTTGATCGACCGTTATGGTTGCCTCGTACTCAAAATACGAGCCGACTCCGGTCGATGACATGAAGAAAGCATTGGCGTCAGCTCTGCTGCTCCCGTTAACCGCAGCATTTCCCTCCGGCATCCAGCTCCCGGTAATGGGCGTATAGCCCTGCATCTTTTTCATCACGGGTGCAGCTTCCGCGGCATATACATGCTCGGCGCCATGCATCGGAAGAAGCAATGACCATACCAGCGAAATCGTTAATAGTAATACACCTATTCTATTAATACGCATCTATGAACCTCCTATATTTTATATAAACGAATAATTTAGATATGATGATCCGTTGCCGTTGACGCAGCCCATGCGGAGCGTCCGCTGCAATGCATTCTCTTAGCCAGGTATCTGAAAATAAAATTAACGGTAAAAACTCCTGCTAAATCCGCCGCTTTAGGTCGCAAACGGCATTTAAATGGAAAATATCCCGTTAATTTCTAGCTAACAGCCATTTTCAAGCATTCGGATTGGTATTAGCTGGAGAAAATCCTGTTAATTGAAACAACGCCGCATGCAGCGTCCAATTAGCAGGAATATTTCCTGTTATTTCATCTACATCATCGAAAAAAGAAAGATCACTCTTACGAGCCGAAGGTAAGCGCTTTCTAAAGGAAACGAAAAATAAGGGAACTACGCATTCGCTAACGCTCGATGAAGAGCAATAAGCGCGACATCGCTCTTATTGCCGTTCATCCTCGTTTCCTGAGAGACTTATCTAACCACATACGAACATGAGTGACGTAATCGCTCCAAGAATCGGCATCGTCAGAATTAAAGTTCATCTTCGTTCCACTGAAGCGAACCTAATCTATCTTGCAGAAGCGCCCGCGAGGGGCGCAATCGCTCCAAGCATCGGCATCGTCAGGCTTAACATTCATCTTCCGTCCACTGAATCGAACCTAATCTATCTTGCAGAAGCGCCCGCGAGGGACGCAATCGCTTCAAGCGTCGGCATCGAAGGGATAGCTCCCTTACCCGTCGCGGCGAGCGCGCCCATTGCGTTGGCGAACGCGAGCATCGACTCCAGCTGTGCCTGCGTCCAAACGTTTCGAGCAGCTGCGCGTTCGGTCAGCAGAGTGTAAAGAATGCCTGCGAAGAAGGCATCCCCCGCTCCTGTCGTATCCTTGACTTCGACCAGATAACCCGCATGCGAAGCGGTTGCCTCGCCTGCCCGGCAATAGCTTCCTTCCGCGCCAAGCGTGACAAGCAGCAAGAACATGGATGGAAATTGCTCTGCCAGCTGCTTGGTTCCCGTCTCAAGATCACGAGTTCCCGTTAAGAACAGAAGCTCCTCCTCCGACAGCTTTACCACATTCGCATATTGAAGCCCTTCCAATATCCGATCCTTCGCCGCAGCTTCGTTCTCCCATAACGACAAGCGCAAATTCGGATCATAAGAGATGAGCAGTCCTTTGCTTCTCGCATAAGCGGCTGTACTTAGGGTTGCTGTCCGAGATGGCTCATGAGTCATTGAGATCGAGCCGTAGTGAAAGACTCTAGCCGAATCGATCAGCCCGCGGTTTATATCCTCCTCATGCAGCATATGGTCGGCACCCGGTTGACGGTAGAAGGAGAAGGAACGGTCACCGTCCGCGTCCAAATGAACGAAAGCAAGCGTCGTTTTGGCTTCCAATGTGAGCAGCAGCCCCTCCGTGCCAATGCCGCATTGCTCCAGCACATCCTTCAAATAACGGCCAAAAGCATCCTCGCCTACCGCTCCGATGAACGAAGTCGCAAGTTCCAGCTTGGCTAAAGCAGCCAGCACATTCGCAGGCGCACCGCCCGGATTTCGTTCAAATAGCGGCTGCCCCTGCTCGGATACGCCATGCGGCGTGAAATCGATCAGCAGCTCGCCAAGCGCAACAACATCCAAGCCTTTGCTTGTCATAGCTTTATCATTCGTTACCAAATCGAGTTCAACTCCCATGCATCCAATGTCTCCAGCTTTGCCGTTCCGCCTCGAGCGAAAAAGGAAATTCCTAAGTCCTTCGGATTCGGGTAAACCCGATTGGTTATTGCAATTCTTCCCTCGCCGGCAAACAACTCGATCGAGGAACGATCGAGGAATAGCCTTATCCGCAGCCGTCCGTCCGCCTGTTTGAGCAGCGGCGCTTCACTGACTCCGCCGTCACCCTCACCGCCTAGATTGCGGTCCATATAGATTTTCTGTTCCGTAATAGAGTAACGAATTTCCGTATAGCCAGAACCATCCTCCGAGCAGCGGACACGAACGCCTACCTCTGACGCATCAGTGACGGCCAGATCATAAACAATATCCAATTCTACGGAATCGCCATGAACAGCGTCTATCGTTACAAAATTATTGTCCGCTAATGCGACATCGGCAGCAGCCGTATGCTGTCCGCGCAGCGCAGCGAGCTCCGGTACCGGGTGGCTGCGCAGCGTGCCGTCGTCCGCAAGCGTCAGCTCGCGCGGCAATGTCATCCCGCCAAGCCAGCCATGGGCTTGCTCCGGCATCGTTGCTCCCCAAATGTTCATCCAAGCGATCATAATTCTTCTGCCTTTATCGTCAAGCAGCGTTTGCGGCGCATAGAAATCGAAGCCGTAATCGATTTGCGCCGCATGCTTCTGCTCAAAACGACAGCTGTCATAATTAAAAGTCCCAGCAAGATACAAGTTTTTGACCGGCGCAACGTTCATTGGAGAAATAAGCAGCACATGCTGTTGATCCGATCCTATCGGAAATAGATCCGGGCATTCCCACATATCACCCATTGTGCCGTCGCTTTCTGCCGCCGCCCCTTGGTAGTCCCAGCTGATCAGATCTGCCGATGTGTAAATAATGCCTTTGCCGAGCCCGTCTTTGCCATAACCGACAATCATGTACCACTTCTCCCCGTGCTTCCATACCTTCGGGTCGCGAAATCCGAACCGCTCGGCATCCGGCGAATCGCCGATTACGGGATTAGCGGTATGCTTATGGAAAGTTACACCATCGATACTGGTCGCAAGGCATTGCACTTCTTCCGGCGTTTTACCGTCGACATGACCGGTATAGACGAGTGTCAAGACGCCGTTGTTGTCTACCGCGCTCCCAGACCAACAGCCCTGTCCGGCATTGCCGCCTATGTCGTAATCCTCGGATGGAGCGAGAGCAACCGGCAAATGCTCCCAGCGGACCAGGTCCTTGCTTCTGGCGTGACCCCAGTGCATCGGCCCTTGCTTCGCCTGATAGGGATCATGCTGATAGAACAAATGATAATGGCCGTCAAAATATATCATCCCGTTCGGATCATTCATCCAGCCCGCCGGCGGCATCATATGATAGTGGAGCCGGTACTTCCCATCCAGTTTATTCGCATTCTCTCTCCATGCTTTTTCTGCTTGCGCAATAAAAGCCTGGTGTCCATCATGCTTGCTTATCGTATTTTTCATCCCACTCACCTATCCTTGCTTGCTATTTTTATTTGTGCCAAATGGATTTCAATCGATAGACGTCAACGCTCCGGAATACGGCGGAGCCGCCGCTCGCAAATAATTCGAGGCCATGGCTGCCGGGCGCCGGGTATACCAAAACCGTAAAAACCTTCTCCCCGTTGCCAACAAACAATTCAATCACCGATTCATCTACAAATGCATGAAAGGTTATTCGATTATTCGCTGCCTTGTAAGGGGCGGTAAATCGTTTGCCAAAATCAAAAGGCTCACCCTCACGATTAATAAAATCATTCCGCCCGGCATTCATCCGGTCCACAAAAACCGTCTGCCCAGCCGTTTCATACCCGAAGGCCGCCGACTCCGATCCTGACTGCGAGCAAAGCACGCGAATGCCGAAGGACTCGGCGTCCTTCCACTCCATTTCCGCTACCAGCTCGAAAGAAGCGCCCTGGAAGTCAAGCTTCACAACCTGATCGGATGCTTCTACGAAGGCAAATCGAAGCGCATCTGTTCGTAATCGCTTGAGTTCAGCAATGGGCTTCTGGCATAGCCCGATTACCCCCTCGTAATCTGTCCGAAGCTCCAGCGTGCGAGGCACCGACATTCCGCCCTTCCACGGCTCCGTCGGTCCAGCAAACGGATATTTCCAGTTCGATGTCCAGCCAAGCCAAACGCTGCGGCCGTCCTCCTCCGGCATATCAGAATAAGTCACCGCCGCATAAAAATCTTGGCCATAATCGGTCCAGCGGATATGCTCGCCTGCCGCATCATCATTTATAAAGCGTTGTCCGTCGAACTCCCCAATAAAATATTGCGCAGTGGAGCCATCTGTTTCTTTGTTGTCGCCAATGCTGACATGCAGCACCCATTTCAAGCGGTCAGCATCCCTGTCTACCGGAAGGCAGAACAGATCGGGGCATTCCCACACCGCAGCTTGTGAGCCTTGGCCTTCGCCGAACTCGCTCTCGAAATGCCACGCCGTCAAGTTGCTGGACGAATAAAAATAGACTCTTTTGTCCACGGACACCACCATCACCCATTTGCCGCTCAGCTCATGCCAGAACACGTTCGGATCGCGAAAGTCGCGGATGCCTGGATTCGGAATAACCGGATTGCCGGCATATTTGGTCCAGCTCGTTCCATGATCAGAGCTGTAAGCGAGGCTTTGGGATTGCAAGCCCTCCTTGTAATGAGTGAACAAGGCAACTAGCCCTGCTTCACCGCCAAACAATCCGCTTGTATCCTGTTTGTCTACGACACAGCAGCCTGACCATATATCGCCAAGCTCATCCGAAACAAGCGCAAGCGGCAAATGCTCCCAGTGAATGAGATCACGGCTGACCGCATGCCCCCATCTTCCAGTAAACTGGTAAAACTGATGATAGATGCCTTCAAAAAATACCATGCCGTTCGGATCGCTCATCGGTCCGTTTGGCGGTGTGAGGTGGAATTGCGGCCGAAACCGCTCCTTGTATAGCTCCGTCACGCTTTTCCCTCCAATAAAAATAGGTTTAATCCGCTCGAATCGCTGCGGCAAGGTTCGTTAGCGTTGTTTTTCCGCCTCGCGAGTACCAGCCCCATGCTTGGCCCGGCATTTTATAAATTCTTGTCGTTAAAGCGGAGTCTCCAATATAAAAGACCGCTACATCATTCTCGATTACAATCGTAAACGGATAATCGACGTTTGGCTCGAACGCAATCGGCACCTGCACATCAGGCTCCAATGAGGAAAGCGTCTCCCCGCCGGCCGCGTCATAGCGTATGCGATCCTTGCCCGGCTCCAGCTGGATGCCGTAAGCCTTCTCCGGCTCCTCGCCGACACCCGTTACAAGTCCGCTGTAAGTAACCTTTTCATCAAATCGCACGCTGCCTGTAATTTTTGCCGTTTGCGGCATTTTATCGAAAATAATGCCGCTGACGCCCGCTGCGCCGTCCAGCACATACTCATTATCCTTATTCGTTACCGACCCAAGCTGCCTTGCTTCTCCTAACGGAGACGTCTTAGACAATAAACGGTCCACCTCATCCGGCACCTTAACGCCTAGCGCGCCGCCCTCGCCGATAACCATTTCATGCGCAACCATATTGCCTGCCCAGTCCCATTTCATATAATCCTTCTCCAGCTGGCGCGTCGGCACCCATCCGAACAGGAAGCGGCGCTCGCCCAGGCTGCCTGTTTTGGCTGCATAAAACGCCCGGCCGTCGAATACATCCTTCTCGGGTTTTACCCATGGTCCGTTCAGTGAATCGCTGATCCGGTAATGCGTCGACTTCTTGTCGCTGAACTCGGAGAACACAAGCACCCATTTTCCATTCATTTGGAAAATATCCGCACATTCCAGCATAAAGAAAGAAGACGCTGCCTCGACGGAGAGCGGCTCGCGAACCTCCCACTTGCTCAGGTCCTTCGAAGCAAACAAAGCAATGACGCCGCCTGTGCCTTCCTTCCTTGCGCTCAGCAGCAGCCAGTACTCGCCTTTCTCCTCGTTATACAATACAAAGGGATCTCTAAAATCGTCTTTCTCATAACCTTCCGGTGCATAAAAGGTATCCTCCGGAACCTTCGTCCAGCTTTTCAAATCTTTGCTGACCGCGTGCATAACCGCTTCCTTCGGCTTTCCTTGATCGGGAAACTTCCAATTATGTCCAGTATAAAACGCATGGTACGTATCGCCCGCTTTTATCACGCTGCCTGTGCCAAGCGCCAAGTCCTGGTCAGCCTCTTGGCCAAACGGGATAGACTCCCCCGCGTATGCATAGTCGGTCAAATTGGCGGTCGAAGCCTGGTGCCAAGGATGGAAGCCTGGGGCGCCGTCGCGCCAATCCTGCAAATAAAACAGATGAATCTGGCCATTATCGCTAAATGGCATGACATCGCCTACCCAGCCCTCAGCCGGTTTCCAAAACAGACGATCCTCTGCCTGCTTCATCTCATCCGCAGGGGCTGCCGTTACGGCTGGATCTGCTGCTGCAGTTGCGCTTGGAGCCGCTGCTTCACCAGGATCCTCCGTATTTCCATTGCTGCATGCACTCACCATTGCTGCGGCTGCTAGACCCATTACGGCCAGACGGGCCGTTCGTGATAGCTTTTTAATAATACATTTCTCCTCCTGTCTAAGTGCCTATAACTATACCCGCCGCCATGCATGCATGACGGCGGATAGGTAATGGGCTATTTATTGAGTCAGCGTTATTTTGATGCCTTCTTCCAGCATGGCTTTGGCAGTAGCGGCAAATGTGCCTACCGGCGTGCCGTCCTTGATACCTGTCAAAGCAGCCGTGTTAGCATCCCAATACTTCTCGACGCCGATTGGAGCAAATAGAATTTTTGTGCCAAGCTCGTTCATTTGATCAACTTTTTCTTGACCAAATTGCTTCACGTTGTTTTCTGTTGCTACTTTAAGCTCGTTTTCGGACATCATTTTAATAAATACAGCAGCGCCCTGCGGGTTTTTCGATACCGTCGGGATCGACCAGCCTGACATTCCGCCTGGGCCAACATCCTTTGTGCCTTTAGGTCCAGTCGGTACCGGAACGAAATCAAGCTCATAATCGCTTTTGAATACCGTAAAGCCGCCAAAGCCGTATTCTGCCGTCATAGCAAGCTTGCCGTTTTTGAATTCTGCGTTAAAATAGTCGCCTTCCTTGTCTTTATCGATGTATTTGTCTTTCAGAAGAGCATCCTGCGTAAATTGCATAGCTTCCTTCATGTTATCGGACTCGTAATTCGTAGTGATCGAGCCGTCTTCATTATAAGAAAGATTAGTTACACCGTTTGAAGCCACCATCAGCGCATAGCCGGCATCCCACCAGCCGAAGCCGTATTGGTCGCTCTTGCCGTCGCCGTCTGTATCCTGCGTAAGCTCAAGCGCAGTGGAACGGAAAGTATCCCAAGTCCAATTGCCCTCTTTGTACAGTTCGCCCGGCGTTTTTACGCCGTTATTGTCAAACAGCGTTTTGTTGTAGTAAATCACGATCGGAGCAGCGCCGACACCAGCCGCATAAGGCTTGCCGCCAAAAGAGAATGCTTTCGTTACGGAAGAGTTCCAGAATGGATCCGACAGATCCATGTATTGATCAAGCGGCTGTACGATCTTTTTCAAAGGATACACCGGGAAGTTTTGATCGTTCGCCTGCGCGACGTCCACTTGGTCCCCTGCGTTAACCATCGAGATCAGCGTTGACTTTTGGTCGCCCCATGGCACCGCGATAACATTAACTTTGCCGCCGTATGCTTGTTCGAACTGTGCAACCGTTTCCCATACAGCGTCAAAGGCAGCAGGATTTGCCGCTTTGTTCTCGTCATATTGCTCTTTGGAGGTATGATAAAGAATCGTAATATTGCCGTTTTCAAGCTTAGGTGCTTCTTCCTTTGTCTCTTCCGTTGCTTCCGGCTTGTTGCCGCCGCTGTTTGCAGCGCCTTCGTTTGTTTTGTTATTGCCGCCGTTATTGCCCGAGCAGCCCGCCATTACGGTAACGAGCATAACAACAGCAGCCAGCATCATCGCGAATGATTTCATATTTTTGACCATTTTAAAAAAGCCTCCCCTAATTTAAGTTCATTTGTGTACCTACATGACACCCTTATGAATCGGCGGTTCCTCTTGCGCTTGACTCTGAAATCCGGGCCTCGCCTCCCTTCATGAGAAGTTCTCTAATCGTCCATGCCCTATTTAATCGCGACATGCTCGATACTGTCCGTGAAATATCGCTGCGTAACCAAATAAAGAATAAACAGCGGCAATATCGCGAGCAATGCGCCTGCTTGAATCCGTGTCACCACAACAAGCGGGTCGCTGATCGTCTGCACATTGACGACGGCTTGAAGATCTACCCGAAGGGAAGAGAGCGCAATCGCAAAGTTTTTCTTTAAGTTGCCCAGCAGCAGATTGGACATATAGAATTCGTTCCAATGCCATACGAAGGAGAATAGGAATACCGTGATGATGGCATTTTTCGCATTGGGAAGCATGACGGTAAAGAAGGTTTTGAAAGGCCCGCAGCCATCCATGTAGGCCGCATCCTCAAGTTCATTCGGCATACCTTTGAAGAACTGCCTGAAAATAAAGATGTACAAGCCTGAGCGAAGTCCCATACCAAGCATCGATGGCAGGAAGAATGCCCAGTAGCTGCCCACGAGACTGATCGAATCCGGCCCGCCCGTCACCATCGACGTCAGCTTCATCAAGCCAAAAGCATCAAAGTATTTCATGTCGGCATACAGCGGTAAAATAATGGTTTGCACCGGCACGACCAGCGTCAAAATAACGAGCGTGAACAGGGTTCCCGAGAAAGGAAACTTGAATCTCGCAAAGCCGTATGCGACGAAGGCGCAGGACAGCACGTCCAGAAGCCCGCAGCCGATCCCGATAATCAAGCTGTTTTGGAGCGCATCCCAGAAGTCCATTACCCGCAGCGCATCCGTAAAGTTGCTCAGCGTAAACGTCTTCGGCACCCAGATCACGCTTGGATCCATTGCCTCCTCTGGACGGCGGAGCGCCATGCTGAGCATATACAAGAGCGGATAAAGCAGCTGATACGCCAGCGCCGCCAGAAGTGAGAAACGTATGATCGAAGACAAGGTCTTCCTTGCCCGTTTCAGCTGTTTTTTCTGAATGATTGCATTCAAGTCGAGTTCCCCGCTTTCCGTTAATCCTGCATGTAGACGATGCGTTTCTTGAGCAGCAAGTAGACAGCGCCTAGAAATACGGCGATTAATACGCAATACAGCCACGCCAGCGCACTGCTGTAACCGAATCTAACCTGCGAGAAAGCCGTATTGTAAATCATCAGAATGACGCTGTTTCCATAATCCGTAAACGTATCGATAATGGTGTACACGATGTTCAGCAGCATCATCGGCGTAAGCATCGGCAGCGTTATTTTCCAAAACTGCTCCCAAGGCCTTGCGCCTTCAATGGATGAAGCTTCGTACAAAAAGCCGGGTATGGCATGGAGACCGGCAAGGAAGAGCAGCACCTGCACGCCCGATCGCCAGGTTAGGTCAAAGATTCGAGCGATGACGTTATTGAAAATTTCAATAAGCTGCGCCCCGAGTCCAAGCTCCTGGAGAATGCCGTTAATGCCTGCTCCCGTGAACAAATAAACGCTTTCCGCTCCGCCGCGCATGCCTTGAGAGAATACATCCTCCTTCAAAATTTGCATCAGCACGCCCGAGGCGATAATGACGGGAAGGAAAGACACCGCCCGCATGAACCCTCTGCCTCGAAACTTGTTTTTGAGGAGCACGGCCACGAATAGGCTGTAAACCAAAATCAGCGGAACGCCGTATAGCATGTTGATAAAGGAATTGGTCGCTTCTCTAATGAAGGCCGGGTCTTTAAATAAGGCGTACTCGAAATTGTCCCAGCCAATGAACACGCCGCGCAGTCCCTCGGGTGTCATCTCCATGTTTTGAAACGAAAAGACGAGCGACGTGAACAGCGGCTTTGCGAAAAACAAGATAAAGCCTAGAATCCAAGGCAGTACGAATAAAAAGCCATAAAGCTCTTTTTTCTTCGTATATGGCAAAGCTCGTAGTTGTCTAATCATGCGTTCACCCCCTAACGGATGAGGTAGCCTAGCGCCGGAATGCTCTCAGCGCCAACGGCAGCCATCTCATTGTTGTAATTGACGACGGCTGTCTTGCCGTTCTCGAACGTTGTGCGGTATACGCCTTCTTGCAGCTTCTCATGGTCCGTAATCGCAAGACCCGTCAGGCCGCCAAGCGCTTCGTTCAAACGATCGTATTGCTCCTTCATATCCTCGTAAAGCAAATTAAAATCAGCACTGTAAAGCGAATCGTATTCGGTATGGCTTAGCAGCGAGGAATCCCTTGCAATAAACTTATAGGCCGGGAAAGTTCCCGTTTCTATTAATTTCAGCAAATAACGCTGCGGCATGCTTGAGAGATTAATAGGCTCGCTGTAAGCAGGCAATAGTCCGCTCAGCGCGATGCTGTAGAACGGTACTTCCTCATCTTCCGTGTCAAAGCCGCTTGCGAATAAAGGGACATCCGACAAGCTTTGCGCATATGGGAACGTGTATGCATTCGGCTGATCGAACATGAGGCCGCCGAGATTGCTTTGCCCCTTCTGCAGTCCGCTTTCCCAGATGGTGCCGGTCATGTTCTTCGGCTGGCTGTCGCGCCGGAAATCCGAGTAAATAAACGAGCCGACAGATTGTAAGGATACATGCTTCAAGCCTGCCTTTGCCGCGGCTGCGGTAAAGCGGTCAATGGCCTCATTAACCGAAGTTGGCTTCAGCAAGTACCAACGCTTTAAATCCTTGTTTTTCACCTGGTCGCTCAAGCGGTAATCATATTTCAGTGCCGGCGCCCGGCTGATTCCCTTTGCGGTATCCGAGAACCTGCTGAAGCCGTTTCCGCCTTCATACAATTTGACGGGATCGGCAGTCGGATAAAAAGCTACGCCCTTCGACTCCAGCTCCTTCGCCAGCTTCTTGAAGGCTTTGTTTCCGCCAAGCCTTCCATCCGCATTAAGCGATACGGGAACCTCCCCCTTTGCTCCCCCTGCCGTCCAGCCTTCAAGCCGCAGCGCTAAGTTTGCAAACCCGTCATCAAGCAAGCGGTTTGCCGCCTGGCCAGCATCCTTAAACGAGGTAAGCACTTCTACTGTGTTGTAAGGAATGCCGAGAAAAGTCGCTTTTTTCTTCACGCCGCCGACAAAGTCAACAAGCATTGGCAGCGATTTGCCGTCAGCTGCAGTTTTGGATTCATTGGGCTTTACGCCCTGCTCATCCTGTAAATAACTGCGGTACCTGCTTGCCATTCCTGCGTAGTCGGCATCGGCGTCATGAAGGAAAAAGTATTTCACCTCATAATCAATGCCGCCTGTCATTGACTGCGAAGCCCGCGTTACCTGCTTCTCGTTTAAGGTGCCTTCAAGCAGCAGATTGGTTTCGAACTCGATCAGATTCAAATAACTGAAAATGCTGTTATACGTATTGTTTTTGCCGCTTACTTCCGCTGTAATGCCCGCTTGGTAAGCCCCTTGATGAATGACGGCGATAAATGCAGACGTTTCCTTATTCATTCCGAACACCGGAAGGCGAATCGCTTCCTTCTGATCGGTTTTGCTCGAATAATCGAGCGCCTGATCTCCTCCGTATACTCTCTCGTTATAGCTTTTGTAGCTGCTTTTGTTGTTATTGAGATTGATCAGCGCGCCACTGCCGTCTGGCACGAACATATATCCTTCGTCCGTGCTGCCCGCCGCCCCGAAGAACGGCAGCAGGCTGATGTTAACGAGCTTGAATTTATCCTGCTGCTTAATGCCTTCCGTCAGTATGGCTGCCGATAAACCATCGCCTGAAAGCGTGTAACGGACCGGCACGGTAAAGCCTGCTTTCGGAAATTCATAAATGACCTCAATGCCGCCCTGCACCTTGCTCCAATTCGGCTGTTTTTCCTTGACGCTGCCTGTAAAGCTGTTTAGCTGAAACGGCTTGTTCAAGTCATCCACGTAATCAATCAGCAGCTGCGCGGATAAATCCATTTTTTTGGCACCCTTGGCGAGCTTATCCGAGTCCCGGTCAATCGGGTTACTCCGCCAAAGGGCACCTGACTCCTTATCCGTCACCATGATTTCAGCCGTGTTCGGATTATAATCAAGCGTGAGTCTGCCGCTGTCCGCAACACGCTGGAAATCACCGTTTTGTGCTGCTTTTACTGCCGTGCCCGCTGCGGAATTAACCTTAATTCCGCTCGTTGAAGCGATAATAAGCAGCATTGCCGTCATGAAGGCTGTCCATATTCGTAATCTCAAGCTGCCCTCCCCTTTCCGATCAATGTTCTGCCTCATAAGCGGAACAGCATTTCGTTATAAATCGTATAAATGAACACATACACCTGCTGGAACAGCGTATAAAACAATACCGCCAGGAAGATCACAATTCCCATTGCAGCAAATGTCAGTGCAACGGACTGCAGCGTCTTGACCGCACCATAGTCATGTATGGTCAGCAGGCCGATATACATAAGCACGGCGCTCCAAATCATGGCAATCGTTGTCATGTAGCCAAGAAACATGCCTTCCTCTTGAACAAGCACTCTGCTGAGCAGCGTGGTGAAGATGACCGCCGCAACGTAAGGAATACTTGCATATGCACTGACGACTGCAATTTGCTTGGCTTTTCCCTCGCCGTCCATCCAAGTGGCAACCGCCCAATTCCCAGCCACCCATAGGGCATAAAGCACAATCGTTTTTGCTGCGATCAGCCACACATTCAACGCACTGAGATCAGCCAGGTTGAACGTATAACCGGTGCTTTGCCGCTTGAAGATCGTAGCGATAAAGAAAACAAGAACAATGAATACCGAAACAAGCAGCGAGCCCTTGCCCTCCTCCTTGATGGCATAAAAGCTGTCGAACGGATGAAGCAAGGAGCTAAAAGGATTCAATTTCTTCGGTGTCTGAGATGCCGCCGATGCGCTCACCTTGTGACCTCCTTTCGTCTCTTGTTCCTTGCTGCCGCAATGGCTTTATAGCCGTAGTAGCCGGCTATTGCGAGGATAAAGACAGTCATGATAACCGGTAAATTGTTACGTACGGTTTGCATCCGGATTTGGCCAAAGGTATCTGAGTAGCCTGATCGATCCGTTCCTTGCCGGTAATAGGCAAGCGCCTCATCGTAGCTGCCTTCCTTTTCCAGCGCCTTGGCAATACCCACGTAAGCAATGCTGTTATTGGCATTTCTTTTTGCAACCGACTTCCAAATCACGGCTGCTTCCTCGTACAAGCCTTGGTTATAAAGCACAGTCGCTTGGCGCACGAGACTCCCGTATTCGGAAAGCGCAAACCTCGTTATATTACGCTTTGCCGTATCGAGCACAAGCACCTCGCCTTTCCAGTAAGTAACGGCTGAAGGCTGTAGGAAGGTTCCCTTTTGATTGCCGAGCGATCCGAATACCGCAATCGGATTGCCCTCCGAATCGTATTCGAAGATCCGTCCTCTTGTCCGGTCCAGCCCTGCGATGAAGCCTTCCGCATCGATGCTTAAGTCAACGAACGAGGTATCCTGCTTCACGCCCTGCTTGAATGAAAACTCCTTATCGCCGAAATCGGCTCCGCCCTCCTGTCCCATCAGCACATTGTTGCCGAGCGGATTCAGCTTTTTGATTTCTTCCCGCGAGTTTTTGGAAATAATCGTCGTAGTGTAGACAAAGTTGTCAGCCCCCACGTCAAGATTCGAATACTCGATTGGCAGCAGCTTCATCATCGCCGAGCGCTGTTCCTTCGAAAGCAGGTTTTTCCAGAAAGTCTCCAGCACGACGGCCGGCGTGACCTCTACCCGGTTGCTTCCGAAATAACCCGTAAATTGACCTTTGCTGTTAAACTGCATCAATCCGTAAAACTGTCCTTCCGACAGCACATAGATGCGTCCCGCGTTATCCACCGCCACTTTCGTCGGCTTGAATTGGAAGCCTTCGGGAATAAGCGGGTCGGCAGGCTTCTCGATGATCAGCTCTACCTTGCGATCGGCGCCAGCCCGAATAATACGGCCGTTATCCTTGTCCGCGATATACATCGTGCCTTCATCGGTAACGAAAAGTCCCATTGGGGCTGCCAGCGTCATTTCTTTGCCGTTATCGCTGAGCTTGTCGATAATCTCTACCGTTTCAAAACGTTCATTCAGCTTTACGATTCGTTTGTTGCCTGTGTCCGCGATATAGATAGCACCGCTCTTATCCACGAATAGATCCTGAGGATCGCTGAAGGCTCCCGCTCCGAGCTGATTTCCTGTGTAGGTGCGTTCCGGCAAATAGCTCGCTGGAGCCGCTTTCGATTTATCCCATTCGTTGTACACGTAGGACTGGTAAGGCGCTTCCGCCGAGACCGTTAACGGCGCTGCGGCCAAAATGGGGAGAAGCAGCACTGCAGCCAGCATCCATTTCATTTTCATGACTCCACCTCTAACCTCCATCATTTGATCCCCGCAAAGGTCATTGTTTCTACAACCTTCCGCTGCAGCAAAACAAATACGATAATCGGCGGGATCATCAGAATGACGGCAGCTGCGGAGCCTGCCCCCATCCTTGCTATAGGGTCGCCTGCTACGATTTGCTCGAGCGCCATCCGGAACACCTTGAGCGATTCCCCAAAGATAAGCTCCTTCGGCGCGTAGTTCCACAGATTAATAAATTGAAAGATAACGACCGTCATAATGGCAGGCGTCGAATTGGGCCAAATAATCGAGAAAAAGGTTTTATATTCGCTTGCGCCGTCAATCCGCGCTGCCTCCAAGATAGCGTCAGGCAGCTGCTCGATAAATTGCTTCATTAAGAAAAGCCCTAGTGAAGCCCCGATCCACGGCAGAATCAATGCCGCGTACGTGTTCACGATATTCATCTCAGACATGAGAACGAACTGCGGGATGAACGTCACCTGAGGCACGAACATAAGCGCCATCACGATGATCGAGAACAATAGGTTTTTGCCTGGAAACTTATGCTTCGCAAGCGGGTATGCCGCCATCGCCGCGAACAGCACATGCAGCACCGTTCCCACGATGGAAATAAGCGCCGTGTTGAAAATGTACCGTGACAGCGGAACCCACATATTGGAGGCCAGCTGGAATAAATCCGTAAAGTTATTGAGTGTAGGCCTCATTACAATCAAGCGAGGCGGAAATTGAAGCAGCTCGTCAATCGGCTTCAACGATGTAATGACCGCGAAGATAAACGGAAACGCTGAGAATAGACCGAGAAGCGCCACGAATCCGAATATCGCGATGTTGCCGGCAAGCGAGCGTCTTGCTTTTATGCCGGATTTTTTGGTAGTTATCGTGAACATGGATGTCCTCCTGCGATCAAATTCCGACCTTCTGCAATATTTTCGTCACGAGCCGGTTCGTGAATACCATCATAAAGAACAAGACGACTGCCATTGCGGATGCATAACCCATCTCGTAACGGATGCTGCCGTAATCCATGATGTGGGTAACCAAGGTCTCACCGGCATATTCCGTACTCGGGAAACCGGCAAGCTGAATGGAAACGTCTGCTACGCTAAAGGAAATAACAATTTGCATAACTGCTCCAAAAATCAGCTGCGGAATCATGGATGGCAATGTGATATACCACAGCTCTTGGAACCTGTTTTTGATCCCGTCCATAACACCCGCTTCATATAAGCTGCGATCCACAGTTTGCAGTCCTGCGACAAAGGCCAGAAAGCTGATCCCTAGGCTCATCCACAGCTGCACGACGATCAGAATAAGCAAAATGTACTCTTTATCCAGCAGCCAAGCGACCGGATCACTTATAATTCCGAGTCCCATAAGCATGCCATTCAAATAACCGTAAGCATCCGGGCTGAAAATAAGCCGCCACATCGGGAACACCGAGATTCCGATAATGGTCGGGATATAAAACACGGTCGTCGCAATGGAGCGCAGCGTTTTGGATAAATCATTAATCATCCAAGCGACCAAAAAGCTGAGCATATAACTCACTGGTCCGGTGACGAAAGCAAAAAACAACGTATTTTTGACAGAGACGATAAAGATATCATCATCCAGGAAAAGCCGGATATAGTTGTACCAGCCAATGAAACGCGGCGGCTCGATCATGTTGTAATAAGTAAATCCAAGCACGATCGACAGCACGACGGGAAGGATGGTAAAGAGCAAAAAGAAAATCATGTACGGCGTCATCAGCAAGTAGCTTTCCTTATGTCTGCCGATCGTTTGGGTTATCGATTTTTTCATTGCTCCACCCCGAATTCATACCTTTTTCGTTTAATTTCTTCGTTAATGTCTTTGTTCCAATAGAAGAGGCTTTCTCTGGCGTTGCCCATCTGGAACACGACCTCACGGAACGCGTTATCGATGTTTCTTGACGTATAGTAGCCGCCCGGCAGCTCAGGAATTTCATTAACCTGCTTCCATTGCTCGGTAAGCTTTGCTTGCTCGGCCCGGCTCCAATTCGTCGATTCGAACGAGATAAGATTCGCCGGCACCCTTCTTCCGAGCACACCCATTTCATTTTCCAGCTCGCTGACGAACTGGCTTTGAATTTCCGGTCGATTGAACCATTGAAGGAAAGCCCACGCATCTTCTTTTTTTTTGGCATCCTTCAAAATAATCGATGCCGTTCCGGTTGCGCCTGTCGAGCGATCAATCGTTCCGTCCTTGCGCTGCTTGCCTGGGATCGGAACCATGTCCCATGTCCCCGTAATTTCAGGCGCTGCCGCAGCTAAGCGGGTGTAAAGCTTATAGGTTGAGACAACAATCGGCATCTCTCCGGTACGGAACCGGTTGAAATCATCCTTATAAAGCGGATAATCATAGAGGTTGTAGAAATCCGTCCATTGCTTGAAAGCGTTATAGGCCTCAGGCTCATCGAAGCGAGTACCATCTTCCTTCGCGTTATAGATGCCGCTGCCGTTTTGCATAAGAAGCGTCGGGAACAGATTGAGCGCTCCGATTCCCTTTGTCAGCAGTTGAAAGGCATCCAGGTTCTCGTAAGGCAAGCCAATCTGCATGTTGTTGTTCTGCAATACCGGCGCAATCTTCAGCAGCTCCTCCCAAGTTTGCGGAGGCTCGATGCCAAGCTCTTGTAAAACATCCTTCCGGTAAAACAGCATGAAAAACTCCTGATCATCCGGAATGGCGAAGGTGCTTCCTTTGTATTGATAAGGAATGAATGCCGTGTCCATATATTCCTGCTTCATGGCTGCGAACTCACCGTACTGGTCGAGCGGCGTTAACGCGCCGCGAACAGCTAGATTCATCGTATCGCCGCGGCTCGTAAAGAGATTGACATCCGGCCCTTCACCCGCCATGACCGCGGTCACGAGCGATGTGCCCACCAGATTCAAATTGACGCTAATTCCGCTTTCAGGAATAAACGACTCATCGATTAAGCGCTTGAGTACGTAGGCTTGGTCACGGCCAAGTCCGGTCCATACCTGTATGGAGCGATCCGCCTGCTCGTTGCCTTCCATGGAATCGTAATTTTGAAAAAATGATCCCGCAAACGCCCGGATTTCATGTACGCCCTGCGCGAACAAACCAGCCTCTGCCTTTGGCTGTTCATGATTTAAGGAAGCCAGATACAAATAATCAAGCTCTAGCGGCTGCTTCATTGCGCTGAGCATCCAATCTGCCAGTGCCGTGATATTTGTTTTGTAATTTTCCAATCGCTTCGGTATTTGGTCCGGCCGATCGATAAATCCGTTAAGCTGAAGCGCCAGCAATTTCAATGTTCTGGATCCTGCGTTAGCCTGACCCGACATTTCATCCAGCTTGGCGGCTTCCTCCGTCATTTGGGCCGAAAGTTTCTGGAACTGCTGGATAAGACCCGGCACGCTTTTCTCAATTTCGTAATCGCGGTAAACGTCTGGATTAACGCCTGTAATCATCACGATCTTTCGGTAAATCTGATTGAGGTCATATACCATTTGCTGAACACTTTGCACTGCTGGCGCGACATCGCCAAGCGTAACCTCCAGCTTCAGCTCATGCTCACCCTTCGTGAGGTAGAACTGATACGGCTCGCCCGTTTCTTCTCCCAGCTCCAAAATGTCCCATTTTAATGCATAAGGAAAACGAACCGCTTTCATTTCCTGAAAAGGCACTTGACCGTCAAGCGCAAGCTTCCTTGATACGAAGGAGCCTTTCACTTCGTTCTGATGATAACGGGCTCCTATTTTATACCATCCGTCCGCCGGCACATCGAATTTATAGCTGATCCACTGGCCTGGAACATCCCAGTTGCTGCCCCCGATCGTATTGATTCGAAGCAGGGTCGGGCTGTAAGGCGTCGTGAGCGGCGATGTCCGATCCGTCGTTGGGAACAAGCCGGAATCCGATTTGGCATAGGCATGCTCCGCTTGAATCGTAATGAAAGCCTCGTCGCCGCTTTTGGAAGCCTCTGCTGCCTGCGATGCTTTATAGTTTTCATAAGCCTTCGCCGTCACTGCTTTTTCCAGCCTGATGTAATCAACGGCTGCGCTTTCTCTCACATTCTCAAGCCTTATGACATGCTTGCCCTTTGTAAGCGAGAGCTGCAGCGGGCCGTCCTCCATCTCTCCTGCTGCCGCCACTATCGTATCGAGCCAAACCTCTCCTTCAAGCTGCTTTGGACGAAGCTCGTTCCCTCCGCTCCTCTTGAGCTTGCCTGGCTCGTCGTAATACAGGCGGTTAAGCTCGAAGGGCGCGTAGGGATCGGATATCGGTTTTCCGTCTACGTAAAGCAAAAACTCGATCGGCTGTCCGTTTCCTTTCAGCGGATAATAGCCGAGTGACAGCTCATAATCGGCTTGCTCTGTCACATCGATGGACCATTCAAGCGTCTCGCCTTCCTTCCACTCCGCAATTTGCTTCCGCCCCTTCCATTCGGGAAGGATAATTGCGTTCGCCTTATCCACACTCATGCTGTCGGCGCTTAGAAGAATGCCGCCTGCCCGCCGCTCCGCATCTGCAAGCTTGTATGATACCGCATCAGCGGTTTCTTCCTCAGAATAAGAGAACACTGCCGCCGCGCCTGTCGTTACAATGAGAAGCAAGAACATCACGGTGTAAAAGATCCAATTTTTATTCACGGCCAACCCCCGAATTCGTTTTTTCTGCTCTCCCGCTCCAGCCTGAGCTAGTTGAAAGCACTCTGAATTGCTGCTGCATTTACAATATATCAAAAAGAAATCCACACTTATTTCACAATGCTCGGGTTCGTACTTTCAAAGTTTTTGGTACTCATCATAAAGAGGAGGAGGAGTTCGAGGTCAAAAACGGGCATAAAAAAAGACGACTCCATGGATTGGAGCCATCTTTGTAGAGATGGACCTTACTATAGATCATCATTCATTTTTGTTCACGATTTTGAATTGCACATTATTGTCTTCCAAACGTATGAACTTCACAAGCAGTGAAATTCGGTTATCCTTATTTAAGTTATTCCAGTAGAAATTCGCGGTTTCTTCCATAGAATCAAAGATCGGCACTTCCAAAGGCTCACCGGTCAATGGTCGAAGAACGCCGTCTTCCTCGCCTTGATAGGTATGAATGCAATGCCCCATCCCCTTTACGCAGGCATCATAATGATAGAAATTTCTTATGCAAATAGAGGGATCATTGTTTCTCGTCTTCAAAATTGATAAAGCATATGAGCCTGATCTCGTATCGGTTATTCCGGAAATGCGGGGAGTATAATGAGGGGCATCGGGTTCGAACGCCTTGCGTTTCAATGCATCTTCAAACGAACCTCCTTGCCGGAATCCATCGTATAGGGTCTCCGTCTGATCACCGTTCGAAATCATGTGAAATCCATTTGTATCCTTAATCGGATAATAGATAATCAAGGAAGGATCCTCCATCTTCGATGGATCAAATGCAGTGTTTCTGACAAATGATTGCTCCCGCTCAAAAATCCGGTTACGGCTGTTCAAGCTCCGTCCCATAATCCAATAGACCTGTACGTAATGTTTACCGGATGGATCCATGCCGATCATCAACGTTCTTCCTGGATACGGTCGATTAAACAATGGCTCTTTAAACCTTTTCATTGTACTCACCTCAGCATCGAATTTTGTTCCTCTGACAAACAAAAAAAAGCATCTGATCACAGATCAAATACTTTGCCCAGGCGTACGGCGTATAAATATGTGCTCCCTCGTGGTACTCCACGCTGCGCCAGTCGCACATACCAAATATTTACTATATTATATACAGCATGTTAGCTTGCAGACAAGTGTTTATTATTTTGTATTCGGTTCTACAATAAAAACGAAGGTACTTCCAATTTCTTCGGATTCACATCCAATTAAGCGATACCGTGTCCCGTGTTCCAATTCATCCTGTTTTTCACTTCGAATACTTTGACAGCTTGTGGTCCGTTTGCCGTTTCCTTGACCGCCAAAAGCATCCATGGAATTATCATATAGATACTGAAGTTCTTCCCCGTTAAAAACAAATTCGTAAAACAGGGGATCTCCTTCAACGGTGTATTGCGTAATACGCGCGTTATCCGGTTGTTTGCTTTCTACGTTTTTCAAGAAACGCTGCCAGCTGTCCATGTTGGAATAACGACCATGTACATGGACAATATCCCCGTTTTCGGCCGCTTTTTCAGGGGAATATGGTCTCTCGACAGCAGGAAAGCCTATGGCCTGCGGGGCTGTAGGGCCAGCGGTCGAACAGCCAGCAATGAGAAAAGCGGTACAAAACAGTGTGATCATCATTTTAAAAGCAATCATGGGTTCACCTCCACTCTTCTAGACGCTGAACGAATTCAATTTGTTACAACCGTTAATCCGAAAAGCCAAGAGCCGCTCGTCGAGAAAAGGCAGCCGCTGTTGTCGGCTGCCTTGACGTTAGTATAGGATTACATTTCATATTTGGCGGAAACCTACGCAAAATGATATTTCGCGAGCATTTCTCCCCAAGGAGCTAACCCTGCTTCTCTGAAACCTATTTTTGCATAAAGCTTTCCAGCTTGTTCATTATCCGGTTTATAACCAAGCATGATAACATCAGTCCTGTCACCAGCGCCTCTTATTTCATCAACAACCAATAACATCGCATGGTAACCATGACCTTGCGCTTGATACATGCCGTCAATCATAAATCGGTAAATCCAGTAATTCCCATCATCCGGATCAAGCCCGAACAGCGTAAAACCAATCATTATGTCATCATTGTATATGGCTTTAGCTTTAAATCCTTCTAAAAATTGCGCCTCTGCGATGGAATAAAAGTTAGAGGCAATAAGCCCTGCTTGCTCTGGTTTCGGTTTAAGTTGAGTACATTGTTCCCAGTTGCTCTTGTCTAATGCTTTTAACGTAATCATTTCTGGATTCCTCCTAGTATTTTAGGAAAATCCATTTCTGGTTTTTCCTAATGGATAAGCCTCTCTGATTTGAAAATGATTGGACTTAGGTTATTTTTCATACCGCATCACTCCTTTCCTATTCATCTTAAACGATCCGTTCTCAAGCCGCGTATTAATATTCAATTATAACTAATGATTACCGACCCGCTGAAGCTATTAAAAAAACGAACGGCCATCCCTGAGAGGATGACCGTCCGTTCTTCAAATCGTATGTCTAGCTTTATCCCAAGCTTTCTTGAACTTCTTTACATCCGAATATCGTTGTTCCCGTTTAGGGCTGACCGCTTGTAGTGCGATCGCATAAAGCTCTTGTCCTGCCTCCCATAAGTTGAAGGAGCGATCCATTTCCCCGCCTAATAGGCCAAATGCAATGGCACCCATCGTAAATACATTCGTTCTCGCGTCGATTGGAGCGCCCATCACGAACTCCTCAGGGGATTTAGAGCGTTTGGCTCCCCAGAAATCATCGCCCATATCATTTGACGAGGGCGATGACCTGTAAAAATCGATATCACATATCATGGTTATTTGGCTGGAGAAATCATATAAGATACTCCCGTCATAAAAATCCACAGCGACATACCCTTTTGATTCCACGTACTCATGAAAAGAAAAAATGGCATCCAGCGACTCCATCCGCTTTGCAATCGGCATATGTCTGTACCGATAAAACGGGGATGCCGGGTCTTCGTATTTTGCAGGCGGCGGAAAAGAACATTAGAATGCAGGCATTCACCTTCAAACCAATCAAAAACCGCTGCAATCCCGCCTGCCGCTTCAAAGTGGTCCAAAAGCTTGATGAGATGCGAATGCTTCAAAACCTCGTATAAAGGAATGGCTTCAGTTAAACGTCTAACCGCATCAGCAGAATTCCCCGAAATTGTACACCTCGATTCAACTAGTTTTTTATCGATACATTGCAGAAACTACACTGTAGTACACAGCACGAACTTTTATTACTCTTAGCCTCGCAAGACTAGAGCATCCTCTTGCCGTCAGCCAGTTTGTTACACTGCAGTTACTACAGCAGAATAGTTAAATACACTTCTTTATTTTAGCTACAATGCATTTACTACAACAGAATGGGCGCCAACCGTTACTAACCGTTCGAAAATAGGCGCTCCCATTGCAGAAACTGCATTGTACGCTCCGGTTCAACTATTTTCATAACCCTACATTGCAGAAACTACATCGTAGAAGATCTCAACGCAATAATAAATATTACCCGAATCTTGCACGTCAAATACACGGAATACATGACAGTGAGACAGGATCCACTTGAACTCATGGGGTTCCTGAAGCTGAAATGTAACATCGCCTAACATAATGTTGACTGGCGATCTCTCTGCTTTATCCATCTTTAGTCAATAACTTACCATTTGTTCATTAATGTAAATTATATTAAATAAGGTTCCGTCATAAGGGCATTCCAGCAACCTTTGCTCCTCATAGACCGTCGATATGGATAATGCATGCAAAAATGGGAGGGAATGACTTGCTGCGCAAAACCATTTTCATCGCCATGACTGCTGTATTGCTGTTAACAGCATGCGGACAGCCAGAGGAAAAGACGATTACAATGCCGGAACGAGCTCGGTTAGCTGAGAAGCTTGACCCCCAAATGGCAAAGGCAACGAATACGTTCGGGCTTGAACTTGCGGAGAAAATGATCATTGAACATCAAGGGGAAAACGTTATTGTCTCACCTGTCAGCATCGTACAGGCGTTGTCGATGACGCTGAATGGAGCCGCCGGCCAAACACGCGACCAGATCGCGAAGATATTGCATGTAGAGGGACTGTCAGTGGAAGTGCTGAATGAGGGGCAGCAAAAGCTGAGAGAGCTTCTGCTGCAACCAGGACCCGGTATCAAGCTGTCCATGGCAAACTCGCTCTGGCTGCAAAAGGGCTGGCCTTTCCGAAAGCTTTATCTCGACCGGGTAAAGGATGCCTACGACGCTCAATTAAACGAACGAAATCTGGTCGACCCTGCCGTGCTGAAGGAAATGAACAAATGGGTCAACAAACAGACAAACGGTCTTATTCCAACAATATTGGATAAGCCTATATCAGAGATGACGAAATTCATGCTGTTAAACGCCCTATATTTTGACGGGACTTGGAAGACGCCCTTTGAGCCAAAAGCAACAAAAGAAGATGAATTCACAAAATCGGACGGAGAAATACAGCGCATCCCTTTCATGAATCAGGGAGGCACTTACGAATATGACGAAACGGAGGATTACCAAGCCATCCGTTTGCCATACGGCGATGGTCAAATGGGCATGCTCGTCGTTCTCCCGAGCCAACGTATGGACCAAGAGACATTCACCGCGAAGCTGCTCGCGGATACCGAATTTTGGACCAAACCATTTAACGAAGTGAATGGCAAATTAACGCTGCCGAAATTTCGTATAGAAGGCCAGCGTGAGCTTATCGACACCTTAAGTGCAATGGGAATGCGCCTGCCATTCGATGCAGGACAAGCGGACTTCAGCGAATTAGCTGACAAAAACGGCGATCAATGGCTCTTTATCAACCGTATTTTGCATAAGACCGTTATCGACGTTTCTGAACAAGGCACTGAGGCGGCTGCTGTAACCTTAGTTGGAATGGATGGAGGAAGTGCTGAGCCCAGCGTTAACTTCGAAATGAAGGTCAACCGGCCGTTTCTTTTCGCTATCCAAGACTTGCAAAGCGGTGTTCTGCTGTTTGTAGGGCTTGTAGAAACACCATAAATACGTGAGGTTAGATGAAGCAGATTCCCTCCTAATGTCCAATGCGATGGGACGCTTCATCTAACCCCTGTAATCAATCGTAGCCACCTTCTGATTCAGGCAATTTTTTATACTCCTCTTTGGTCTTTACGATCTGATCCACGAAATTTCGCAGTTCCAGCAATTGCTCCATATCACTGGTTTGAGTGCAATACCTATCTGTCCACGTTAATGTTTTTGTTTCTCCGTTAATATTGATTTCCCATATATCTTCGCTATATGGAACGCGTTCACAGGTTTGATTGGCTGCAGCCAGCTCTTTTACGTCCATGATGTTTATTTCTCTCATTTGATTGTAAATGCTTCGCATCTCTTCCTTGGTCAACGTGATTTGCGCCGTTGCCGTCCCATTCATGATCAAATCTTTGGTTACTGTATCTTGAAAGGTATTAATTTCATTTTTATTTACCGTACCATAGCCGAAACGCACCATAAAATCAAAGTTGCCGGGCATTTCCTTAGACATTTTGTTTTGCTGCTTGACGGTTTCGTTTTCCGGCTGTTCGATTTGGGTTGCTGCATTCATTTCAGGTTCCGAGCCGCATCCAACTATGATAAAAAGAAATACGAATAATATTGTGCCTATTCGCTTCATTCTTCTGCCTCCCAAATATTTCTTCGTCAAAATAGAGACGCAAATGGGAGGAAGAAGTTGCATAATAGATGGTTCGACTATTTTAAATGCCTTGCTGCCTTATTTCGGCCTGGCAATACGATATTCCGATACAGCCTTACCGTTAAGAGATAATAGACGGAATAGATAGCGGCAAACAATGGTAAATCGAACGCGTCAGCTTTTCCTTTCTTACGCCTATCTTATCTAACATTTCATACCGTTGTACTTCCTTGGCTGCACCGGATAGGATTTTGAACATTCGCCATCATGGCTAGAAACCCAATTCCGAGGAAAAAGCCCATAAATAGCGTCCCGCTTGCATCGCCGAGCGCATTCTAGTAATACTGCCATTTACTCCACGACAGATAGGCGTCTTCGCTGCTGCCTGCAACCAAATTGTCCAGCGCCTCCCATGACGAACGATGTGCCAGAAAATCGCTCGTTTTTCCAATGACGATTTTTTGCTCTTTTGCTGAAAGGGCAGTGAACTGGTTTTCATCTAAGATTTTATAATCCTGCTGCTGATTCGGCGTAATCTGCCATATGAAGGATTCCCACTCCTGACTGTACGCTGTTGCTGTATCTCTGCTCCCTGTTGGCAGCATCTCGTTAATTCGAACGAGTTGATCCCCGTATTTTTGGCCTTGTATGGATTGAATAAGCGGCCTATTGCCTTCAAGATCCTCCCTGGCGTAACGTAATGTAACACTAAAGGTTTCTTAAAGTTTTCCTTAACATTGAGAACAAGTTATGCGCACGCACAAAAAAACCGACTTCAGCGTATCTCGCTAACGTCGGTTTCAAGTGTTATTAAATTAAGATCATAACCAATCAGCCCAGCAATGTGGCCTGTATCCGTGCGGCACCGTTGCGGCCATTGTCCTTCGCATCATACAAGGCTCTGTCGCACACCTTGTAAAGCGCCTCAAGCTTTGTTTGCTCGTTCGGAATAAGGGTTACTACACCAAGACTAATGGAAAGCGAGCTTGTCATTCCCGGTATGTGAATCTGCATGGTCGTCTGTCTAAAAGACTCCACCAGACGGTCTGCCTCGCTCTCATTCGCCCCTGGCAGCAATATAGCAAACTCGTCGCCGCCATACCTGCTGAAGGAATCTGTTCCTCTTAGCTGAGAACCGATATGCTTCGCCAGCTGCTGCAAGGCTCGGTCTCCGATGTGATGTCCGTAGGTATCGTTGATTTTTTTGAAATGATCGATGTCGAACAACACCAAGGAAAGATGCTTTTGTTTTTTGGCGTGCTCGGCTATAACTTGCTTGGACAACGACACGAAAGTTCTCCGATTTAAAACACCAGTCAAATCATCGTAGTTCGCCAGCCGTACGAGCTCTTGATCGACCTGTTCCTTCAAAAGCAGCACAAAACCGATATTGCCGATAAACATGATCAAAAAAAGCGCTAGGAAGGAAAACGTCTGATACATGCCCGGCGTAAACATGCCAATGGTTTGGTCGGACAGCAAGGCGACGATCGCTCTCCCAATAAGTGAAACAATCGTAGAGATATAGAGCAGACCCATGATCTTCATAATATAGGATGCAGCTTTGGATCGAATCATTAAGTATGCCGGAACGACCATAAAGAGCGCTGTTCCAATCGAGGCTGCCGCGATTCTAATATTTTCGTGATTATTAAAAATAATAACAAGATGGTAACCGACGATCGCGCCAAGGATCAAGGCAGCATAAAGCATTTTTGTAGAGCGATGAAACGCCTGCTGCAGCTTCAGCATCGCGACCGTTTCAAGCGCAAATCCAATAAATAGCAAGGAATTGGCTATCGACATCGTGTACACATCCGGAACTCCATTGCGTACAACGATCAACATCCAAGCAAAGCCTTGGGTACATTTAGCCAACAAGAACCTGCTCAAGATATGATCTTTGGTTTGCGTACGCCAGTAAGCGCTAATAAGCAAGACTGAAAATAGATGGCCTAATACAATTAAAATCATAACCGTCTTCATGTCTAGAAACATTGTCATGCAGAACACCAACTTTTACAGAAAATAACTAATTTCTTTGATTATACTGGATCATCATTTATTTTTCATTTATTTTATTGCATTAACTAATCGAAACTCTAGTGGGTTTTTTTACGCTTCCCATTTTTAGATGCGAATTTTACCATTTAGTTACACTTAATTGAAATTCATTACCAAGAGAGACTGCCGCTTACATTTCATCACTCCTATTTTAAGTTTCGCATGCATTGCTTTCATCTTGATTGCTCATACAGCAAATGCATTGCTTTCATTTTTTGTTTGATCTGCGCAACTGCCTCAGTCGGCCCCATAATTCTGACGTCCTCCCCGAGCGCCCAGATCAACTCTACATAAAAATGCAGATCCTCCGCGGCAATCTGAACAGCAGCCGTGCCTGTGCCATCTTCATTGCGTTTTATAAATGGCGCAAACCGTGTATTGGTATCCAGCTGCCATATTCCTTTTTCCGTTAACTCCAGCAGGAGCACGGTTTGCTCCAGCTGATCCTTTTCAGGCTTATCTAGCAGCGTCTGCCGTTCGATATCCTCCCGGCTTTCCATCGCTGGATTTATGATTGCCGAAAGCATCCGGTCAGCCCTGAACTGTCTCATTTCCTTCCGCAGAAAACAATACGCCGGACAATACCAGTAACCCGAGCTTGCGTAAAGCCCGACGGGTTGAATATTTCGCTCCTGCACTCCTTTGCTCGAGCGATATCGGATCGTCACAATGCTGCGATCCATTATCGCATGCAGAAGCGTCTGGAGAATGTCAGGCGACATCTGGCGGTACGGGCTGTAGATCGCTATCCTATTTTTCAACCGTTCGATTCGACATTTCACATCGGCTGGCAAATAGTGAAAAAATTTATGAAGCGCAGAGCTAGCTCCATCTCCAAACGGCAAGGAGCCGAAATACTCCAAGGATTGGCACGCAAAAAAAATCGCGACCGCCTCGCCTTCCGTAAAGCTGATCGGCGGAAGCATTCTCTCTTGCAGCAGCCTGTAGCCACCGCCTCTTCCTTGAACCGAATAGACGGGAACCCCAAGCTCGCTGAGCTCCAGCAAATCCCTTGTAATCGTGCGGCTGGAAACGCCTAATTCATCGGCAAGCTCCTGCACGGTAAAAGCTTTTCTCGCATTGACCATCATCATTAATTGGAAAAGTCGCTGTGATTTTTGCAAGAGCATCACCTCTCTCTGTAGCTTTATTTTAGCTTATCTTTTAAATAAGACAATAATTGTCTTGTTTAAATGATAAGCTAAATTTGCGATCCAATCAGGAATAATCATATTGGGGGAATAAAACATGAACAATCATGCCTATGCGCAAGAAAAAACAGGTTTTGTATTTATCCATGGAGCTGGTTTGAATAGAGAAATCTGGAGCAAAGTGCTAGAAGGCTTCGGGCATCCTTATTTATTGATTGATTTTCCGAACCGGGAAGAACAACGGGGAGAGCTTGCTTTAGCGGATTACGTCATGCACATAAAAAAACAAATCGATGAATGGGGGACACGGAGGGTTATTATCGTGGCACATTCCTTAGGCGGTGTACTTTCGCTTAAACTGGCAGCCGAGCTGAACGATCGTTTGGCAGGCTTTGTCGCTGTTGGAGCGGTCATTCCAAAGAAAGGCGGCTCCTTCTTATCTGTTCTCCCCCTGCCAAAGCGAATACTGATGTCTCTGATTCTGCGCAAAATGGGAACGAAGCCTCCCGAGTCTGCCATCCGTACAGGATTATGCAATGACCTCACAGATGAGCAGGCGTCCAAGATTGTAATTACGTTCAAACCCGAGTCCGTTCGTGTCTATACGGATCGGGCTGATGCGCCTGCTCCAGCTGTGCCGAAGCTGTACGTGAAGCTAAGCAAGGATAAAGAGCTCAGTCCCTCCTTGCAAAATAAAATGATCTCGCATTTTGCACCGCAGTCGGTGCAAAGCCTGGATACCGGACATTTGCCCATGCTTAGTGATCCAGCCGGGCTGCGTCTTTTGCTGCTGAATTTCATCGCTCGCATTGAGACCTAACACTAACCTTGCTAATCATGCGCCATGAAATTCCGAACGTGATCAGTTTCAAGCTTTCGTATGATGACGTTCCCGATATTCCTTTGGGCTGAGGCCATAATACTTTTTGAAGGACGTACTGAAATAGCTCGAGCTTGAAATTCCGACTAGCATGGCAATATCGGTCAATTTAAGATCGCTTTGCGCGAGCAGCTCACCTGCTTTTTTCATGCGCAAGCTTGTTACATACTCACTGAACGTCACGCCGACATGCTGCTTGAACAGCCCGGACAAATACGTTTCATTGAGATGGAACATCCCCGCGAGCGAAGCCAATGTAAGCTCATAGGCGAAATTATCATCTACGTATTTTTGAATGGTCTTAACAATAGACTGCCCGCTGGAGCTCCGGGTCTTTAGCGCTTCATTCATAACCAGCCGCGCAAGCTCCTCCAGCTGCTCCAATATTTGCTCCCGGGAATGGAAATCACCGATTGTCATCTGGCAATCCCAGAGCCGCTTCTGGAGCACCGCTTCTCCTGCCTCATACTTCTTCGCAATCGAATGAAAGAGAAGCAATATGCGCGATGCGATAAAGGTAAAGGAAAACATCGGGAAATCGACCCCGCGCGGAACAACGCGCTCGATCAGCGCCGAATAGGCTTTGAAATCACCATTTTCGATGGACACGACCAGCTGCCTCTCCAGCTCCGGCGAGAATGCGGCGATCAAATCCTGCACCTGCTGATTGCCCGGTCTATTCGTTCCATGAATGGTGCTTTGGCTCCATGAAAGCATACTTGAGGAATATCCATTTTTAAATTGACGGATTCCAATAACCGTTTCCCCTACTCCAATAACAGAGTCGAGCCTCAAATACTTTTGGATATTCGTTCTGATTTGGCGAACCAGACGATCCGTTAAATCAGATCCGTCAATTCCTCGGGAGGAAGCTTCCACCAGAAAATGCATCATGGAAGGATGGCTCGCGTCGTAGAAAGGATATACGCCCGTATACATGCTCGCCGTTTCTCTGCAAAGCATTTGGAACGCCATATGGAGCAGATCGATATGATCCCGCTCTTCGCCCAGCCTGCCGGCCGGCACCCGCATTTCTACAGCCACAAAACGGACGTGAAGCCGCTCATCGATAAATGCTGACAGCTGCAGCTGCTCCAGCCGTTCTTTTATGATCAGCAGGCTGTAGAAATCCTCTTTGACCATCCGAAGCAGCATTTGCTCCTGCATGACGAGCAGTTGTTCTTTTCTCTGCCGCTGCTCGGCATGCTGCAGCTGCTCGTCTGTTTGCTGAGCAGCAATTTCAGTAGAGAGCTTCTCGAGCAGAGTAACCAGCTCTCTGCGGCCCACTGGCTTAAGCAGATAGTCTTTGACGCCGGCCTGTATCGCTGCCTGCATATAGGTGTAATCCGAATAACCGGATAAGACGACAATTTTGAGAGACGGATATAATTGTTTACAAGCATTAATGAGTCCGATACCATCCATCTGCGGCATCCTTATATCAGTCAGGAGTACATCAGGAAGACGTCTTCCCTGCAAGAGGCTCAAAGCCTCCTCGCCGTTCGACGCTTCAGCCGCGATATGGAATCCTGATGCCTGCCAATCAATTTTTGCTTTTATGCTGTTCCTAACACCTGCTTCATCATCAACGATCATTATGCTGTACACGTCTCTCACCCCTTTACTGCGGGAATGCTGATTCGGATCTCCGTTCCTTCTCCGCGTTTTGAATTAATGCTGACCTTTAGCTGTTCCCCATAATACAATCTACAGCGCGATAATACATTCCTCAGCCCGATGCTGTCCCCGCCGCTGTTCAGAATGTCTACGGAATCGGTGCTGATCAGCTCTCTCATCAAATGGTCAACTAATTCAGCGTCCATTCCGATCCCGTTATCTGCCACGACCATGTGCAGCCTGTCCTCTTCGGTTTTGACGCGAAGGGAAATTTTCGCTACGCCGCTTTCCTCCAAGCTGTATTTAACAGCATTCTCCACAATCGGCTGTAATATAAACTTTGCGATAAGCAGCGTATTGGAAGCCAAATCTTCTTCAATCTCTACATGAAGCCTTTCCTCGTAACGCAGCTGGAGAATAAACAGATAATCGCGAATATAGTTCATCTCTTCTTTTACTTTAACCAAATCACTGTTTAAATTTAAAGAGTAACGCATCATTTGGCCGAGAGCTTCCGTCGCATCCATCAATACATCATTTTTTTTCATGGCAGCTAGGCCGCTAATAATTTCTAAAGTGTTATTAAAAAAATGCGGATTGATTTGCAGGAGCAGCGCTTTGTATTCCGCATTTTTGCGCCGGAGATTAGTCTCGAACTCCGTCTCGATTAGAAAACGCAAACGCGTCGTCATATTCTCGAACACTCTGGTTACATAACCAACCTCGCTGTGCCCTGTACGGACCGCCGGCATCATGCTGAAGGCCTGCGCGAATTCTCCCCGCTCGACATGCTTCATTGCTCTAGCCATCGATGTAAGCGGCCGTGTAATCCCCGAAGAGAGCCAATAGGCGACAAGAATAATAAGCAGCAGCAATATCAGGCTTATAAAAAGCATCGTACGGCGAATTTGCTCGATCTTCACGAAAAGCTCCTTCTCGGGAACCTCTCCGATAACATACCAGTCCTGCTCTTCGAAATAACGATAAAATAGCAAATACGTTTCTGCGTCTCTCCTAATCGGAAAAACGCCGCTTGTATCATAACCCTTTGCTGCTTTAATCTCCGCAAGACCCGACGATAATATCATCAGGCTATCCTCCGGAAGCTGTTGATCCAGCACGCTGGTGCCATCAGAAGTGAGCAAAAAAGCTCTGCCCGTTTTGCCGAATTTAATTTTCACGATTGCATCACGCAGTACCGAGGTCGGGTAATTGATTTTCACAAAACCTGATTTCGTAAAAGATTGCAGCTGTACCAAAGGAAGCATATAGCTGTTCACCAGTCTGGCTTTCATAATGGTATCTGCTTGATCAGGATCGGAATGCGCTTCCGTCCAGCGCTTGTCCTCCTCTAGAAAGCGAGTATACCAATCCTGTTCCAAATACGTTCGATCCTGCGTCCATACGCCGCCTCCGAAATCAGAAAAAACACCGATTGATATTCCGCTGGAATTGTTTATCGAATAAGACGAAACATATTCCATAAGCCTCTGTTTCGCAAGAAGACGTTCCTCTACGCTGCTGTCAGGACTCATTTGAGCCGTAATCCATTCCTGCGTCACGCGGTTGCTCATGACTTGATTGCCGATTTCTTCAACCTGTGTCATCGAGGTATTGACATGCGATCCAAATTGTTCAATCGTCTGCGACGTCGAGGTTTCAATAGACTGCTTGATAAGCTTGGTCGATTCTTCGCTTAGAACGAACACAAGCGTTATAAACGGAACAATAAGAAGTAAGGAGAAAGCCGCCATCAGCCGGCTTCTAAGCGAGAAAAACATTGGCAGCCCCCTCATATTTTACTGGCATCATTATTTCGATAGCGCAATTGAATCGGCATAAGCCTTATCGATCGTGCCGATCGCGGCTTGGATCGCCTCGTCCAGATCACGCTTCTCGAGCGTTACTTGCTCGAATAAATTTTTGACTGCCTCAGAAACCTGCGGAAACACCGGCGTAATCGGGCGAGGCCTGCCGTACTTTTGGTTTTGGATGACAAAAATATTTTTCGGATACTCGTTCAGCTCCGTAAACTCCTTGGCAACAGAATATCTCGCTGGAATATCCCTTGTAATGCTGGTATACAGCTTCAAGCCATCATAGCTTGTCATCCAATTCACAAACATCCAAGCTTCCTCCGGATATTTGCTTTTCGATGAAATTCCAAGTCCCCAGCTGCCATTTGCTACAGCTTGCCTCGTTCCCTTCGGCAGCGGGGCAACGTCATAGTCCACGCCGAGTTTAAAATCCGGGAAATTTTCAGCTAAATGCGCGAGAGACCATGTTCCGTCGATGGTAATGCCTAGCTTGCGGTTCGGAAACGCATCGACAGGATATTCAAAAGAAGCCACTTTGTATTTGGTGAACAGCTCCGTATAGAACAGCAATGCCTGCTTCGTTTCCGGTGAGTCCAGATAGCCTTTCGCCGAGGTTCCTTCCGGATTCATCACCTCTCCGCCGAACTGCCAAATGATCGGATATTTGAAATAAGCGGTTGCTCCAGCATTTTGAAAGCCCTGTGCAGGGTCGATGCCATAAATCCCCCGGCTGGGGTCATTGATTTTTTTGGCAGCGCCCAGCACCTGCTCCCAGGTCCAAGCCTCATCTGGATTACGCGAGGGCAGCGGGATTCCGGCAGCCTCGAACATTTTTTTATTATAAAACATCGCGATCGATGATTCTGTCATTGGAGCCAAATAAATATTTTGCCGATAAGTGTAGCCGTCTATTGTCGTTTGCGGGATATCCTCGATATGACCGTCACGCTGAAAACGATCCGTTAAGGGCAAAAGTGCGCCTGCCTCGGCATAGGAAGCAAGGTTCGGAGCATCGATGGCCATTATGTCCGGCGGGTTACCGGCGGCTACAGAGGTTCGAAGCTTCGTATCATAATCGCTATAGGGGAATGGCATCATTTGTATTCGAATCGAAGGATTCTTCTCCATGAACGCTGCAATCAATTGATCATAAGCGGCATTTTCCGCTTTGTTTCCGGAATTTCTCCAAAAAGTAAGCGTTACCGTTTTTGTAATTTCAGCATGGTCAGCCTCTTCATGAATAGAAGGGTCTCCGCCGCCTCTCATACAGCCCGTCAACAGCAGCATTCCTAGCGTAATCATGAGATAGATGGTATGATATTTCCTCTGCACGGATAAACTCCCCTTTGCTTTTTTACATTCGTCCGCAAGTATTCATCCATTCAGAATAACAGATTCTACAGCATGAGTACTTATAATTTTTTCTGTATTTAAGTTTAAATATTCTCTGGTCTCTTGCTGCAAACGCAAAAAAAAAACCTCAGCCCTTATTCCACATGGCTGAGGTTAACCCATTATGATTTTAATTGCTCTTGCTCCGCGCTCTGTTTCTCATTAATTAACAGCACCGATACATATTGCAGCACGGCCATGCTGAACAGCACAACCGGCATCCATACCGATTCCAAATCCTTAGCAAGAAAGATAAGCAAGCTAATGGAGAGCACCCTTCCCGCGTTAAGAAAAAGTTCCCGCATGACGACGGATTCTACGCGCAGCTGGCCTTTGAGCGGCAGTGTGCCGATCAATCGGTAATAATAAGAGGTAAGCGTATTGACTGCAAGCGGATTGCAAATCGAGAACAAGATCATAAATAAGGCGACAGACCAAAAATCCACTTGGATAAGCAGCAATGACGATCCTAACGCGACGCCCGTTGTAGAAAGCAGCACGTATTTGCGAACCTGCTCTTTTTGCGCTTTCCTTGAGATGACATAACCGGTAGCAACGGTCAGAGAGGAGAAAAACACACCCAAATATCCGACCCAATCCTCGCGGCCAACCGTTTGATAAAGCATGATATTAGGCAAAAACAGCATAATGCCTTGGAATAGGCCGAGCACAAAAAAACTAAACAACGCCTTCATCCAGCGTCGGTTCTTGTTCATGACAAGCCCCATAAATTTTAAATAATACGCTTTGTGATGAGATGGAATCATCGGTATACGGAAGCTGACAATCGCGGCGATCAAGAACATGATAAACGCCAGCATGAAAATAAATACGTAGCCCGTCAGACCCTCGCTGCGCTGAATGATGAACCCCGCAAGTGCCGGCCCGGCAAGCCCGGACGCGTTAAATACGATCATGTTGATTGCAAGAAAACGTATGCGGTTCGCTTCAGTTGAGACATCGTATTGAATAACTAAGTAGCCGGTCCAATACAGCCCCGCGGCAATCCCGTTGAAAATAGCAAACATTATGTAATATTGCGCGACATGCTCCTGGGCAATAACGACCATCAAATAAAAGATGGCAATCATTACGATTCCTAACCGGTAGGTAACCATTCGGTCACGGCGCTTGGCAATCCAGCCTCCCAGCGCAAATGCCGGCGGCGTCAGCAGGAATACGATAATGTTATAAATCCCGTTGACCATCAAATCCTGCGTTAACCGCCATAAATATAAATTTAGAAACAAGCCTGACATGGATGCGCCGAACTGAAAGCAGCAATGAATGAGCAGTGCCGTAACGGCATCCTTGCTGAGTTTGCTTTCAGGAGAAAGCGGCGCACCTTTAAAAAGGTTTAATCTGGTCCAAAAACTCGTCCCATTCCGCATTTGCTGCATCCCCCGTTGTACATCAACTCGATAACGCTTTCTTTTTATTCATTTTATCATATCGATACAGTATTCCCTTTCAGCAAGAAAGCGCTCTCTTCCTCAAAATAGTCACTAGCCTCCCATATGGGAAGCTCTAGGAAACCTATTCTTTGTTTTAGTTCATTGTTCTCGCGATTAAGGTTACAGCCTCGACTTGAAAACGCTGGACGAAACGAAATTCGTGCATAAAGCCAACAAAAATTAACAAATGGATGTACTAAGACAATTAGGATTGGATTTGTTCGGTACCTCGAATCAAAGTTGAAATAAATGAAGCCATTGGATTGGCAGGATTTTCACCGGCCTTCAGACACCTCTTTTCGAATAGCAACCGATTCATTAATCACACACTACAGCTACTGCATCGAAAAGGAGGGAATTCACAATGGCAAAGCAGCAAGGTCATGCTACAAAAAACACAACGACAAAAACATCCGATAAAAAAGGAAACGCTTCTGGCAACAACCACTAACGCCGCAGTTTAAGGATAAGTCCATATGCCAAAGAGACGGCCAGGAAGGCTTTTCACCTAACTGTGCCGTCTCTTAAGACTGCTGTAGCGTTGTTGCTCTTGAATCGCATGAGGTCTACTGCACTTTCTACAATAGAAAGCTTACATGACATTCAGTTCAAAGACCTACATTGCAGAAAATACATCAGAAATACCCTCCTAGACGGAGAAATTAACTGATTCCGCGAAATCTATTGCAGAAACTGCAATGTAACCAGAAAATTTACTCTCGAGCAGGGTTTAGATTGTAAAAACTACAGCGCAGCAATAGGTTCTCTTCATTTTAGATGATTTTACTTAGGTTTCGGCATAGAAAAGCAGCTTGAGCTTGTGTTCGAATGTATATTTAACTGCTGCATAGCGCCAATATAAATGGCACTGTTTTGCATAAGTCCATTCCTTAACTTCAGTAAAAAAGAGACTGGTTCGGCGAAAGGCATACAGCCATTTCCGGAACCAGTCTCTTTTTTCAAGCGCGAAATAAAAGGTTATTTATCACCTTTAGCGAATAATAAGCATAAGGAACTCTAACTTATTACTAGAAAAAGTGGTGAAACAGCTATGACTGCACATTCTTATACCGTCATTGATTTTGAAACGAGCGGACTTGATCCGAAGAAGGACCGTGTCATAGAGATGGCGGCTATCCGCTGCGTCAACGGCGAAATTGCAAGTGAATTCAGCACGCTGGTTCGATATGACGGCAAGCTTTCGGCCAAAATAACCGAACTGACCGGTATCACCGATGAAATGACGGCTACCGGAATGGATGAGGATACCGCATTTCGTATTTTGAACCGCATGCTCGGGGACAACGTTCTGATCGCCCACAATGCCGCCTTCGATCTCGGATTCCTGCATCATTCCCTGCTTCGGATCGCTGGCAGGTCTTTTTCGAACAGCTTCATCGACACGCTGACCATCAGCCGTGCACGCCATGTTTATCCTCACACCCTTAAGGATATGTCGGATCGATACGGCATCCCGCTCATCGGCGGCCATAGAGCTTTAAATGATGTCATCGCCTGCTGGGAAATATTCCGCAAGATGGACGAAGAGCAGCCAGTTGAAGACTATATGAACACGCTTGGTTACCTTAAGAAGTTCGGACCGCCTGCATGGAGTCCTCCCGGCGCCGTTCTCGAACCTATTGAACTGAAATATGCCCCGCGTTAAACGCGTTCCTTCCCTTTATCCGATTCGCCTGCATTCTTATTCGCAGCCTCCCGGTCCTGCTGCATTTCCTCAACCGTCTTCACCTTCAGACGCGCTGCGCCTTCGTATTCACGCGTAGGAAGCAGAGGCCCTTCCGTTAGGCGCTTTTTAGCTGCTGCGATAGAATCAGTATATTGCGGCAGCCACTGCTCCTGCGCCACAAGCATTTCATCGACCATTTGCCAAATTTCATTCGGATTGCAAACGGCACCGACAAGCGGATCCATCATAAAAGCTTGACGCAACAGCTTATCGTCGCCGTGGATCGCCGCTTCAACCGCTAGGCGTTGAACAGATATGCTAACGTTGCACACAGCTGCAGCTCCAAGCGGCAGCTCGCCTACCGTCGGCATGGAGATCCCGTTGCGATCCACATAGCCTGGCGCCTCGATGATGGCATCATTAGGCAGATTCGCGATGACTCCCTGGTTCTCAACGTTAAAATGACCGCGGTAAACTCGTCCCGTTTCCAAACCTTCGATAATGTAAGAGCCGTGCTCATGACTGCGGAGCTCGCTTTTGAATTCATTTGCCGGATCCTTCATCCAGTTAGGGAAATCCGTCTCAAACCAATTTCTTCCTTCCGTGCATACACGCAAATATCCGCCTGTCTCGCCGTTAATCCAAGAGCTCATATCGATCCAATCGTTAATCTCTTCCGGACGCTTGCGGTACCACGGCACATATTCGCTCAAATGGCCGTTTGATTCGGTGCTGTAATAACCGAAGCGGCGAAGCATATCGATACGCACCTTCTCAGTGCGGCTAAAGTCCGGATGCTTCTCGAATGCTTCCAGCAGCTTGCCTGTCAAATCTTCGCCTTTGTGCTTGATTTGGATATACCAGGTTTGGTGGTTGATACCCGCGCAAATAATATCGACTTCCTCCTGCTTAAGACCAAAGGCCTCGGCAATTTGCCAATGTCCGCCCTGTACCCCATGACATAAACCAATCGTTCGCACGTTGCCATATTTATTGCAAGCCCATGTCATCATCGCCATAGGGTTAGCATAGTTGAGCAGGAGTACATCGTCCGCCGCCACCTCGCGAATATCGCGGCAAATGTTCATCATCTCCGCAATACCCCGCTGGCCGTACATAATGCCGCCGGCACTCAGCGTATCGCCTACGCACTGGTCAACGCCGTATTTGAGGGGAATATCCACGTCTGTTGCAAATGCCTCAAGACCCCCGACGCGGATTGTACAAATTACGTACTTCGCATCCTTCAATGCCTCGCGGCGATCCGTAGTCGATTGGATCGCTATCGAAAGACCGTTCTCGTGAATATCGCGCTGGCAAAGCGCCGTAACCATTTCAAGGTTATGCGCATTGATATCGGTAAACGCAACCTCGATGTTTTGGAATTCAGGAACAGCAAGCAAATCTCGCAGCAAGCCGCGCGTGAATCCAATCGAGCCCGCGCCTATAAATGTAATTTTAATAGCAGACATGCCAATCAGCCTCCAATTATCGTCTAATAGATTCGTTTAATCTCCTCTATATTTTAGCAACGATATTTCGGAAGCGTTATCAAAATAGTGACCATCTGTGTTTATTAGTGTCAGAAATCCTAACTTTTATGATGGTGTGTTTTGTCCGCGAATATCTAATATTTGGGTATCTACTGAATTCCGGTAAGCAATCGGCGTCAGGCTCGTGTATTTTTTGAACATGGCGTGGAAATATTGCCTGCTTCCTACACCGACGTAATCGCAAATATCCGCAATGGCGATATCCGTCTCCATCAGCAGCATTTTCGCCTTCTCCATTCGCAGCTCCGTCAAGTAACCTGTTAACGTTTTGCCCAGCTGCGTCCGGAAAACACGGTGCAAATAACCGGGATGCAGGCTGACAGCCGCAGCAATATCCTTTACTTGAATATCACGGTCATAGTTGTGGTGCATATACTCAATCGCTTGCTTCACGTAAAGATCCGCTGGATTAACGCCCTTTGTGCCCGTCTCCATGTGCAGTCTTGCAATCGCAAGCAGAAGCTGCGCGAACAAAATCTCCGCTTTCATATTGATGCTCTTGCCCATGCTGTCCAGCTCCAGCACCAAGCTCTTCAGTACCTGGTAAACTTCGCTTGCATCACGCAAAAACAAATAAGAGGACGGCGCTGTGAACAATGCAGCCACATCCTCGTCCTCCAAAGCCAGCTGACGCATAGAGGGAAACGCCGCACGGCGCACCCTGAAGTCAAATTCAACATTAAGCATGCGGCACGGTCCGCGTTCGTCGACGATAAGCCGGTGCGGAACATTCGCATCCAATATAATAAAATCACCCTTCTTGAGCGTCATTGCACAAGCATTCGCTTCCGCCGCCGCTTCAAGCTCGATGACGCACGCCCCGGATATAACATACATGATTTCGATTGCGTCATGCGAGTGATAGGTCATGGAATAATCGGACCATTGCTTGAAATAATAAGCAAACACATACGGATACAAATCGCCATCCATCCACTCGCGCTTAAACAATGTTCTTCCCACGAGACGTTTCCCCCTTGCTAAGCTAACAAGTCATTTACACGGCCGCAAGCTTGGCAACAGCCCGCAGCGCCGTTTCGATCTCCCGCTCAACCGCTTTTGCTACGACATCCGTATGCGGATCGTACTCGCCAGCCAAATCGGAATCCGCGTAACCGTCCAATGCCAAGATCGCACCGGCACGCGCTCCGCGAAGCGTTGCAATGACATACAGCGCAGCAATTTCCATCTCAACGGCAATTGCTCCCGCTTGCTTGTATTGACGATGTGGAATGTCCACAACACCGGAGAAGAACACGTCGAGCGTAACGGTAATGCCTTTCTTTACGATTCCTTCGCTCTCCAGCGCCGACGCATAAAGAGCTTCTGTCACCCCGCTGTCAGCAACAGCAGGGAAACCTGCCGGCACCAGCTGATGCGTTAGGCCTTCAGCCCGGACGGCAGCCGTACTTACGACCAGACTGCCTGCAGGATGATCCGCCGAATACGAACCTGCCGTACCGACACGTATTAGTGTTTTTACGCCGCCCCGAATCAGCTCCTCGAAGCAGACAGCCGCTCCTGGCGAGCCTACGCCATGACTTACGACAGCAAGCCGCACACCCTCATAATCCCCTACGAAAGTACGGTATTCCCGCGCAAACGCAAGCTCTTTAACATTAACCAGCTTTTGCGAAATAAGCTCGGCACGCCGCGGATCGCCGCAAACGATAGCGTAAGCCGGCAAATCCTCCGGATTAACTAGTAATATAGGAAGCATCTGCTCAATCAAACTCCTTTTTCATCCATTCATCCTCAGGCATTGCGTTCTCGTCGCTGCTAAAACGCTGTTCCTGGAACGGATCTGCATAGTTGTGGAAGCCGTTGCGCTCCCAGAAGCCCTCGCGGTCCTCGTTCATAAATTCAATTCCCGTAATCCATTTTGCGCTTTTCCAGAAATACAAATGAGGAACAAGCAAGCGCATCGGCCAGCCATGCTTATCGGTCAGAGGCTCGCCGTCAAAGCGGTGCGCCAGCATTACATTTTCATGCAGCAAATCCGCTAACGGAACATTCGTATCATAATCCTCATCTGCATGGATCATGACGTATTTGGCATCCGGCTTCACGCCGAGCAGGGGCAGCAAATCCTTAAATTTCACGCCCTCCCACTCGGTATCCAGCTTCGACCATCTAGTGACGCAGTGAATATCGCATAAGGTCTTCGTTTGCGGAAGTGCAAGCAGCTCTTCGAAGCTGAAAGTCCGTTCCTCAGCGACCTCGCCAAATACGCGAAGCTTCCAGTTTTTTAAATCATAGACGGGAACTTCCCCTTCATGCAGGATTGGAAACCGTTCCGTAACCGTTTGACCTGGGGGCACCCGATGGGCAATCTCCGGCGCAACCTCCGATTGTCTGATTGCCGTCACTTTTTTGAGCCGATCTGCTTTTTTATGCATCGTTTTACCTCCATACTTGTCCTATTTGCTTACTTATATGACTAATCGAGCAGTCTACTTGCACTGTTCAATTTACCGAGAGCTTTCATTCGATTTGCGCGCTTCCTGCATGTAGCCTTTGTCTTTAAAGAATAACATAGCAATGATCGTGACGATATAAGGCAGCATCATCGTAAAATGCGTCGGCAGGGCAAAGCCCTGCAGCCTGATGCTAAGTGCATCCATGAAGCCAAACAGCAGGCTCGATGCAGCTACGCCGATTGGATTCGATTGGCCAAGCATCGTCGCAACGAGCGCGATGAAACCCCGTCCGGATGTCATGCCTTCCGTAAACATCGTTACATTCCCAAGCGACAACTGGGCGCCTGCAAGCCCGCACAACACGCCGCACATCAGCACTGCGCCATATTGGATCCGTGATACTTTAATGCCCAGACTCTTGGCTGCAGTCGGATTCTCGCCTGCGGCAAGCAATCGAAAGCCTGTTACCGTCTTGAACAAAAATAGCTGCAGGGCAATGACAAGCAGAATCGACAAATAAACGAGCGGTGAATGCCCGGATAATACATCCCCAAGCCATGGAATTTCCTTAAGAACCGGTATATCCCATTTAGGCAGGCCCACCATATCCTTATTGTAGTATGCGCCTTTCACATCAAAGATCGCACGCAAGGAGAACGTCGTCAGCCCCAGCGCCAAAAAGTTAAGGGCTATCCCGACTACAATGACGTTCGCCTTAAGCTGTATACTCATATACCCAAACAATATCGAAAATAAAAGCGAGCATAATACCGCAAACAGCACTGCAGCAAATACATTCCCCGTAAAATGGTTGCCCACGATCGCAGAAAAGGCACCGATCAGCACTAAGCCTTCAAGACCTACGTTAAACAAACCGACTCGCGCGCATATGGCGCCGCCGAGTGCCGCAAGCAGTATTGGCGTAACCATACGAAGTGTCGAGGCAAACAAGGAGGCATCTAATAAAAAATCCATATTATGACCTCGCCTTCTTGCGTTTTATAAACGAATAAGTGAATTTCGCAGAAACGAATAAGATAAGGACCGCTTGAATGATGCTTGATACCTCGAGCGGCACCTCCGTGTTACGCTCCATGCCCATTCCGCCTGTCTGCAAGGCGGCAAGCAATATCGCGGCTACGGCTGTTCCCAGCGGATGCGAGCTTGCAAGCAGCGTTGCCATTATCCCTGACCAGGCGTATCCTGGCGAGGTTAATGCCCCGTCCAAATAACGATACTGTGTACCCAGCACCTCAACGGAGCCCGCTAGACCGGCCAAACCTCCGCTGACAAACATGCTGATCAGCATCATTTTCCCCCGCTTGATGCCGCCATAGCTTGCAAATAGCGGATTGCCGCCCAGCATGCGTATTTCATAGCCTTTAACCGTATAACGCATAAACAGGAACAACAATATGGCCCCGACTGCAGCAATAAGGAATCCGGCATGCAGGCTCATGCCTTTAAAAAGCTTTGGCAGCCATACGCTTTGATCGATCATAACGGTTTGAGCCATTGCTGCCGATCCCGTGCGATCCTTCAAGGGATAAGATACGATATAACCTGCAAAGAGAGTAGCAATATAATTAAGCAATAAAGTGGTAATCAGCAGATTCATTCGGAATCTGGCATCCAACCAGCCTGCGAATGCCGACCATATTCCCCCGGAAATAATACCGGCTATAATTGCAGCAATAAGCTTGAACCAACCGGGTCCAGGCAGGTAGATGGCCGTTACTGCTGCGCTTAGCGCACCCAGCACCATTTGACCTTCTGAGCCCATATTAAAAAATCCAGCACGAAAGGCTAACGCAACTCCCAGCCCGATCAATATGATCGGTGTCGCGCGGCTTAATGTATTCGTAAAAAAGTAGAAACTGCCGAATGCGCCCTTCCACATTTCAGCGTAGGTTTCCGTAACGGAGCCCCCGACGATGACGATGGCAATTGCGCCTGCTGCCAAGCCGACAAGAACCGCCAAAAGCGGCTGCAGCAGCGAGCGTCCGATTTGTACCAGCTTATCCAACCGCTTTTCCTCCTGCCATTAACAAACTAATTTGCTCCTCGGTAGCCGTATCCGCATCCAGCTCGCCTACGATCTGCCCCTCATACATCACCAAAATCCGATCAGACAGCTTCAATATTTCGGTTAATTCAGAGGAAATGAGCAGGATTGCCCCTCTTTCGTCTCGCTTCTTGAGAAGCTCTCCATGGATGATCTCCATAGCGCCGACATCCACGCCGCGCGTGGGTTCAGCCGCAATGAGGAACGGAGTTTTCTGGGCAAGCTCCCTAGCAACAATAAGCTTTTGTAGATTGCCTCCGGACAGGAACTGCGCCTTGGTAGATAACGAGCCTGTTTTAATGCCAAAGCGCGTAACCCATTCACTTACCATCTGACGAATTCCGGCACCGTCTAACATGCCGTATTTCTGATGCTTGCCTGTATGACCCATCAAGCCGTTCTCCGTAACGGTTGCATCCTTCGCAACGCCCCATTGGTAACGGTCTTCCGGAATGTGAGCAAGCCCCCGCTCACGAATAACACCCGCCGGTGAACCGGTCACGTTCTGTCCTAGCAGCTTTATTTCACCGCCATCAGGTTTTATAAGGCCGGATATCGTTTGAATGAGTTCCGATTGGCCATTGCCTGATATACCTGCAATGCCGACTATCTCTCCTTCATCTACATAAAGGTTCACATTCGTGAGCAGCGGCTTTGTCTTCAATCCCTTGAGGGAAACGTTTGATACCTCCAGCACCTTCTTGCCTCTGCTGGCCTCATTGCGTGATATATGTATCAAATCCCTACCGACCATAAGCCGTGACAATTGTTCCGCGCTTGTATCCTTTGCGTCAACCGTTCCGCTAACCTTGCCATCCCGCAGAACGGTTACCCGATCGGCGACTTCCATAATTTCCTGCAGCTTGTGGCTGATCAGAATAAAGCTTTTACCTTGCGCAGCTAATCCTTTTATCGCAATCAGCAGTTCCTTTACTTCAAGAGGGGTTAAAACGCCCGTAGGCTCATCCAAAATAATGACTTCCGCTCCTTGATAAAGCACCTTCAAAATTTCTACGCGCTGCTGCATGCCAAGCGAGCAATCCGCAACCTTCTTCCAAGGATCTACCGGCATGCCATAAAGCTTGCCGATTCGTTCCGTTTCGGCGGCAGCGGCCCTTCGATCAAAACCTACTCCCTTAGAGGGCTCGCGCCCGATTACAATATTTTCGGCTATCGTAAACGTCGGGAACAGCATGAAATGCTGGTGGACCATACCTATTTTATGCTTGATCGCATCAGCAGGACTGGCAAACGAAACCGGTTTTCCATCCATAAGGATTTCACCGCTTGTCGGACTTTCCATTCCGTACAATATGCGCATCAGTGTTGTCTTCCCAGCACCGTTTTCACCAACCAAGGCATGAATTTCACCTCTTTGCAGCGAAAACTGAACATTGTTATTTGCGGTTACGCTCCCATATGATTTCGTAATGCTGTCCATTTGCAGCAACATACAAATGCTCCTCCCCATTCCATGCCGTACCGTTTAAACAAAAAAAACCACTTCCTCCATATAGGAAGAAGCTTCCAAGCAACAAGCAAACCGGCTGCATGGGTAGCAGCCGGCATGTCATTCTATTGAGCTAGCGGGTTTACTACTACGATTTTACCAGATTTGATATCTTCAGCAATCACTTTAACTTTATCTACATTTTCTTGGCCGATGAACGCGCTCAGCGTAGATTTGCTGTCTCTGGTTACGAACGTAAGGCCTACGCCGTCTTCTTTCAAGCCGTAGTCTGCTACGCCGAAAGCGAAGCTTCCATCTACGAAGCTTTTTACCGTTTCGTAAGCAACCGCATCTGTACCCTTCAATTGCGAAAGAACGATATGCTCTGGATCTTCTTCGGTACGGTCTGTATCTTGGCCTGATGTAAAGAAGCCTTTTTCCTTCGCTGCTTCGAATACGCCGTTGTCGCCAACAGCAGCCATACCTGCGATAAAGTCAGCGCCTTTGGATTGTTGCAGCAAAGCAAGCTCTTTACCTTTAACCGGATCCGTGAAGCTGCCTACATAGTTGATAAGGAATTGCGCATCTGGATTCGTGCTTTTCAAGCCTTGCTCAAATCCTGATGTATATTTGCTAAGGAGCGGAGCGTCCATTGCGACGACAGCGCCTACGATATTTGTTTTAGTGGAAAGGCCAGCAAGCGCGCCCATCAGGTAAGATGCTTCATGCTCGCGGAAGTTAACGCTGCGCACGTTTGGAAGATCAACGACTGTATCAATGACAGCGAATGACTTGTCCGGGTTTTCAGCAGCAACCTTCTTCAATGCATCCTCTGCTTGGAAAGTTGCGGTAATGATCAGATCATAATCTTCGGCAACGGTTGCGCGAAGGTTCTGTTCGAAACCTGCAGGGTCAGTGGACTCGATTGTTTTTACTTCAGCGCCGAATTCATCGCCGGCTTTTTTGAAGCCTTCATCCATCAATACAAAAAATTTGTTCACGCCGATTTTTTCAGGCAGCACGAGCGCGATTTTTTTCTTCTCCGCTTTGTCGCCAGCCGTGTTATTCGTCGCTGCGCCGTTATTCGCCGCGTTTCCTGCATCATTTTTGTTTGCTCCGCAAGCTGCGACAATCGCAACCATTAGAAGCAACGAAACCGCTAATGCTAATGCCTTTTTCATCGTAATCTCCCCTAAACAATTGAATGTATTAATTCCTTTTAACCCTAGTTATTTTATCGGAATTTGTCAACCTATTTGATTTCGACAAATTTCTAGTTTATTCTACACCAATTTACCGTGTATTAATAATGAAATATGTAAATAGTCACGAATTTGTAACATCCGATTCCATATTCCTGCTCATATGTTCAAAAAGCTGGACGCCCTTCTCCATGTCCGTTACCGACATGCCTTCAAAAAGCTTATGCATCAATTTTGAGCGGACGGTTTCGATAAGGTTGACGATTTTTAAGCCTTCGTCTGTCAGGTCAAGCATGACCACGCGACGATCCTTCTCTCCCCGCTCCCGCTTCACATAACCCAGCTCTATCAATCGGTCCGCGATCCCCGTTACTCCCCCGCTCGTAATCATGAGCTGCTCCGCTAATGCCGATACCTTCTGCGCGCCTGACTGCGACAGGATGATGAGCATCCTGCCATGGGTCAATCCAAGCCCATGCACATTATAGCTATTCCATTCCGTATTGATTTGCCTGCGGACTTGACGAAAGGATTCGTCTAGTTTTCTCATTAATTCGAGCCTTTCTGTATTTGAAGCTTCCAATCGATCACCAACCTATCCTATATTTCATAAAAAGCAATCAGCTGTTCATATTATAACGTTCCTTTATGAGATTAACTAATCCTCTTTTACAGAAATATACGATTTTCTTAACAGAAGCGCAAAAAAGCCAACCAAAAGAAACGACGGCTGGCCTTTTTGCTTACACTTGGAAACAATTCGAAAACATAACCTTACGCAATTATCCCTGCAAAAAGCGCAGCGGAGGCTTATCAAGCAAACCTTTGCGCGCTGTCTGCCACAACTCCCGCATTAGCTGCTGCAAAGGCCAAGCTGCTGTCGAAGCTGCTGAGACCGCTACCCCGAACCGATGTGTCAGCGACGCACCTGCAACGATCAAATGGCCCTCAGGCGAAGCAAAACTATCCAATTTTTCCTGCAGCTGCTCTAAATGCGAGCTGTTCATGCGATCGGAAAACAGATAAAAGGTTGCGGTGTGAGTCATTTCATCCCAGCAGCCAGGCGCCGTTATGTCTTGCTTCGCCGGCTCGATCCGCTGACGCTGGGAGAAAATAAGCTCTTCCCCGTAATAAACGGACAGCGAGTTGCGATAGGATCGGTAATCGAACCGCTCACCCCGCAGGGTGCGGCCGGGACAAAGCACATCCGCCTGCATCCAAACCGAACCCGCCTTCAATTTAACTTTAGTCTCGTTTCGAAACGCCGCGTCCTTATACAGCATCACAGGCTCAGGCATATGCTCGACGACGGCATTCTCTTCAAGAGCGAACACCTGCAGCATCGAAGAGTCAGCGGCTGGCTGACTCGGATGCACTTTCGTGTATGATTGATTGGTAATCATGACATGAGAGTCTTGGCCAGAAAACCAATCCAGCTCATATGTGTCGCCGCTGAGCAAACCGGGCGACACATCCATGACGATGACGCCTAACTGGTCATCCAGCGGAAATGCCTTCGCAATTTTTATAGGCGCGGTATGAAACTTATTTTCGACGAACGTCCGGCCCCGCCGATTTACAAAGGCTGCGCGCAGCACGGACGTCCGGATGCGCGGCTCGCCCACCGTGCCGTCATGCTGTCCCAATTGATTTACAAGTTCCATTTAGGAAGCAGTATGCCGATGCTCAGAAGGTATATTGGTCAGTTGGATCACATGGGAATGCTCCGTCCCCCGCGCATGGGCAACTTCATGCGTCAGCCAGCTCACGATCTCGTCAACGCCGTCGCCTCCGAACAAGTTGGAGAACACGAATGGGCGATCACCGCGCATTTTCACGGTATCAGCCTCCATGACCTCGAGACTTGCGCCTACATAAGGTGCCAGATCGATTTTATTAATGACAAGCAAATCGGAACGCATGATGCCAGGGCCGCCTTTGCGAGGAATTTTCTCTCCCTGGGCCACGTCGATAATATAAATAAAACGATCCACCAGCTCGGGACTGAACGCAGCCGCCAGATTGTCTCCGCCGCTCTCGATAAAGATAAGATCCAAATGATCAAAACGACGCTCCAGCTCTTCAATCGCTTCAAAATTCATCGATGCATCCTCACGAATGGCCGTATGCGGGCATCCGCCTGTTTCCACGCCAATGATGCGTTCCTCTGGCAGCACGCCTGTATTGAAAAGGATTCTGGCATCTTCTTTTGTATAAATATCGTTTGTGATCACGGCCACGCTATATTTCGTATGAAGCTCGCGCGTCAGCCTCTCCACAAGCGCCGTCTTGCCGGACCCTACCGGTCCGCCTATTCCGATCCGAATCGGTCTTGAGCTGTCGATCGCCGGGCTTTCCCATTCCTGATGAGTATGTCCTTGTCCTTGGCACATTTGTTATTCCTCCATTTTCGTATAGATAGTCGTTAAGACATAAATAATCGTGAATACAAGCGCTCATGCCGCATCATCGCTATCTCCGCCATTGGCATATTTGAGTAAGCCTCCTCCGGTTCAAGCGCCCTCGCTACCGACATCGCTTGCTCTGTCAATGGAGTCAGCCTTGCAATCAAAAATTGCCCCTCTGTCTGTCCCATCGACATGAGTCGCAGCGCGCTGTTGACGCAGGTTACGATGCAGCTGTAAAAATAACCCTGTATTGCCCGCTCCTCCGATACGCCAAGCAGCCAGCACGCATAGCCATGCGAAAGCGGATGCGAAGCAAAACATTTGCCGGCCCGCATCGCCTCAGAAAGCGGGGCCCAGTCCAGCTGCGGATGAATCGCCGATGCGAGCTGAAGCAGCCGCCTGCCCATTTTCTCCACGCCGCTGCGTGTCTCGGAAGCGACCCGTTGCAAATGCACGAGCCGTTCAACCGACCACAGCCGCTCCCAATCCGCTTGGGGTGCATCGCGGTATACGGCTTTGATGACCATGGCATCCGAGCTCGCCCAGCTTTGCAGCAGCATCGCTGCGGCATAAGCGAAGAGCTGATTGGAACGATTCATCCTGCCTTCCTGAACCATCGTCTCCAAGCCGAACGAATGCGAGAAACCGCCGATCGGCAGGGCCGAATCCAGCAGCTGCTGCATGGCCAGCCATCTGATACTATCGTTCATCTTCGATTGCCTCCTCCCAGCCCCTGAGGCATTATATATCCTTTAAAATAAGAAATAACGCTGAGCCATCGGAAGCACCTCTGCCGGCTCGCAGGTTACGTGCTCGCCATCTACCAGCACATGGTAGGTCTCCGCGTCTACTTCCAGCTTCGGTGTCGCATCATTATGGATCATGTCCTTCTTCGTAACCGTGCGGCAGCCTTTCACCGGTTCGATACGCTTCTGAAGGCCAAGCTCCTCTGCTATTCCCCGGTCATAAGCTGCCTGAGATACAAACGTTATGGAGCTGTTGAATACCAGCTTGCCGAAGGATGCAAACATAGGACGGCCGAATACCGGCTGCGGCGTCGGAATCGAGGCGTTTGGATCTCCCATTTGTGCAAATGCAATGCTTCCGCCCTTGAGTACAAGATCCGGCTTAACCCCGAAGAACATGGGATTCCATATGACAAGGTCAGCGAATTTACCTGCTTCAAGTGAACCTACCAAATGCGAAACGCCATGCGTTATCGCTGGATTGATTGTATATTTCGCAATATAACGCTTGATGCGGAAGTTATCATTCTGCTCGTTATCCGGCAGCAGCGGACCGCGCTGCTTTTTCATTTTGTCAGCCGTTTGCCAGGTGCGAATGATGACTTCTCCAACACGTCCCATCGCCTGGGAATCGGAGCTGATCATGCTGAATACGCCCATATCATGCAAAATATCCTCGGCAGCTATCGTCTCCGGCCTAATCCGTGAATCCGCGAACGCCACATCCTCCGGTATGCTGCTGTCGAGATGATGGCAAACCATCAGCATGTCCAAATGCTCTTCTATTGTATTGATTGTAAAAGGGCGGGTCGGATTCGTTGAAGACGGCAGCACGTTCAACTCACCTGCCGCGATAATGATATCCGGCGCATGACCGCCTCCAGCACCTTCCGTATGGTAGGTATGGATCGTCCGGCCGCCGATAGCCGCTAAGGTATCCTGTACAAATCCTGCCTCATTTAAAGTATCGCTATGGATCGCGACTTGCACATCGTACTGATCTGCGGCCTGCAGGCAGGCATCGATCGCCGCTGGCGTCGTTCCCCAATCCTCATGCAGCTTCAGTCCGATCGCGCCCGCTTCGATTTGCTCAATGAGCGGGGCAGTAAACGAGGCGTTGCCCTTTCCTGTATAACCGATATTCATCGGAAAATGCTCCGCCGCTTCCAGCATCCGTCGCATATGCCACGCGCCCGGCGTAACCGTTGTCGCATTGGTGCCCGTCGCAGGTCCCGTTCCGCCGCCGATCAACGTCGTGACGCCTGAGGATAACGCTGTCTCAATCTGCTGCGGACAAATAAAATGGATATGCGAATCGATGGCTCCGGCCGTTACGATTTTCCCTTCTCCAGCGATTACCTCGGTACTTGCGCCAACGATCATTTTCGGATGAACGCCGTCCATAATATCCGGATTACCCGCTTTGCCAATTCCAACGATAAAGCCGTCTTTGATGCCAATGTCCGCTTTCACGATTCCGGAATGATCGATGATGACAGCATTCGTAATGAGCGTATCGAGCACACCCTCATCACGCAGTGCGCCGCTCGATTGTCCCATGCCGTCCCGGATAACCTTGCCGCCGCCGAATTTACATTCATCGCCGTACACCGTAAAATCATGCTCAATTTCGGCCCAAAGCTCCGTGTCCGCAAGTCTTACTGCATCTCCTGTAGTTGGTCCGAACATAGCAGCATAGCTTCGTCGATCCATCTTCGTCATGCGCCGCCGCCCTCCCATACTTTCAAACGTTCCCGAACGGCATCAGGCATAGCACCCGCTTCTGCTTTTCCTTGGCTCAGGCCATTCAGTCCATAGGAAAGCTTCGATCCTCCAAGCTCTACGACCGAGACAGGCTTCTCTTCGCCCGGCTCGAAGCGGACCGCCATTCCCGCGGCAATATGAAGCCGCATGCCAAACGCTGCTTCCCGGTCGAACTTTAAAGCGCGATTCACTTCAAAAAAATGAAAATGAGAGCCCACTTGAACAGGTCGGTCACCTGTATTTACAACGATAAGCTGCTTGGTTTGGCGCCCGGCATTTAATGCTATCTCGCCTAAAGCCGTTCGGTATTCACCAGGAATCATTTGGCAAAGCTCCCCTCTCTACTATGTATCAATCGCCTAATGTGTAATCGGATCATGTATCGTGACAAGCTTCGTCCCATCTGGAAAAGTTGCTTCCACTTGAACCTCATGTATCATTTGCGGTATACCGGGCATAACCTGCTCCGCCTTTAATATTTGCGTTCCAAACTCCATTAATTGCGCAACCGTCATCCCGTCACGCGCGCCTTCCATAATTTCAGAGGTGATAAGCGCAACGCTCTCAGGATAATTAAGCTTTACGCCGCGGTTCATACGCCGCCTTGCCAAATCAGCTGCGATCGTAATAAGCAGCTTCTCTTTTTCACGTTCAGTCAACTGCATGTTTTCACCTCTTCATCCGTAATAATTCCATTATAGACAGCAAATTATGGATAGTAAATCTCATTGCGTTAGATTTTGTGACATTACAATCGTAAACGGCTGTCGCCGTCTTCAGTGGCAAAAGCTATCGTTTCGCGGAGATATATAAGCACATTTATAAGTGAAAACTTATAAATTCTTATATATAAACAAAAAATCTAGAAAAAGCGACATTCGCTCTTCCTAGATTTAACACGATGCTTACACTATTAATCCACTTGGTATAATCGCCATTTTTCGACGAAAATCGATTTAATCGGCAGCGCACTTGCTTTTAACCCGCCTGAATCCCCAGTTTACTTTTACTTTGTATATGTCCGATTAAACTCGCCAAACCATCCGTCTTGAATCCGTAATCAAACAATAAACTCGTTTCCGTAAATCGCTGCTCCGGCGAATGGGCTCCCATAATAACAGATACTAACCGCCGTCCATCCTGCTTAGCTGTACCCGTAAAGCAATAACCAGCTTGCACTGTATATCCCGTCTTCAAGCCATCATTGCCAGGAAAGGCATAAGGCATTCCGTTTAACATGAGATTTGTCGTTTTCAGCTTCTGCGACGTGCTGGTTAGCTTTACGCTGCTGCGGCTCGAAACCTCCAGTACTTCAGGATACTTCTTCAATAGATAGGCGGCAAGCGATGCCGTATCCTTGGCCGTCATCACCGTATCCGCTTTAGCAGACGCGCCTTAATCGGCGAGTCGCCTCTAGACCGTCCATATTGGGCATCATAATATCCAAAATGACCAGATCAAACGGTTTTTGCCCATAAGCCTGCAATGCCTGCTCGCCGTCATAGGCCTTTTCCGTAGCAAACCCTTCGTTTTTCAAATAAATTTCTATAAGATCAGCGATTTCACGCTCGTCATCTACAATTAATACTCGTCTTTCCATAATAAAGCACACTCCTTTAAGCTCCCGATTGTTGTTCTCATTGTTTCCATTGAGCATACTATACATGAATATCCTCAGGCATGTCCTGTCGTTTGGCGCAATATCACAATGTTTAAGTATTTTTTAATGGTTTCTTAATGAATGCTTCGTTTCCGTAACTGCTAGGCGTTATAGCCAACGCTTGTCCGTTGTGATAAAATCGAGAGTATTGATATTTTATTATGCACATAGGGGGCATTTACATGGCGGCCAAAAGAATGCGTTCAGACATGATCAAAAAAGGTTTCGACCGCGCACCGCATCGCAGCTTGCTGCGTGCCGCAGGCGTAAAAGAGGAGGATTTCGACAAGCCGTTTATTGCGGTTTGCAACTCGTATATTGATATTATTCCAGGTCACGTTCATTTGCAGGAGTTCGGAAAGCTTGTTAAGGAAGCCATTCGCGAAGCTGGCGGCGTTCCTTTTGAATTTAACACAATCGGCGTAGATGACGGCATCGCGATGGGCCACATCGGTATGCGTTACTCCCTTGCCAGCCGTGAGATTATTGCCGATTCGATTGAAACGGTTGTTAATGCTCACTGGTTTGACGGCATGGTCTGCATTCCAAACTGCGACAAAATTACACCTGGTATGATCATGGGCGCTCTTCGCGTCAACATCCCGACGATGCTTGTCAGCGGCGGACCAATGAAAGCAGGTAAAACTTCCGATGGTCGTTCGATCTCGCTTTCCAGCGTATTTGAAGGCGTAGGCGCTCACCAAGCCGGTAAAATTAATGACGATCAGCTGATGGAGCTGGAACAATTCGGCTGTCCGACTTGCGGTTCATGTTCGGGTATGTTTACAGCTAACTCGATGAACTGCTTGGCAGAAGGCATGGGACTTGCTATGCCAGGCAACGGTACGATTCTTGCCGTTTCTCCAGAGCGCAAAGAATTCGTTAAAGACGCGGCTCGCCAGCTTATGAAGATCATTGAGCTTGGCATTAAACCGCGTGATATCGTTACAAAAGATACAATCGACAATGCATTCGCGCTTGATATGGCAATGGGCGGCTCCACAAATACGGTTCTTCATACGCTTGCTATCGCGCATGAAGCAGGTATCGAGTACCCGATTGAACGTATCAACGAAGTGGCTGAGCGCGTTCCGCATCTGGCGAAAATCGCTCCGGCATCCGATTATCACATCGAAGACGTTCACAATGCAGGCGGCGTAAGCGCGGTTCTAAATGAGCTGTTTAAGAAGGAAGGCGCTTTGAATGGAGACTGCATTACCGTTACAGGCAAAACTCTTCGCGAAAATGTAATGGGATGCGAAATCCAAGATACGGATATTATCCACACCATTGATAACCCGCATACCGAACGCGGCGGCCTAGCCGTATTGTTCGGTAACCTGGCTCCTAACGGCGCAATTATCAAAACAGGTGCGGTGGACAAGTCGGTTGGCGGCTACCACAAAGGTCCTGCTATCTGCTTCGATTCCCAAGATGATGCGCTTCACGGCATCGCTAACGGAAAAATTAAAGAAGGCCATGTAGTTGTCATTCGTTATGAAGGACCGCGCGGCGGCCCAGGCATGCCGGAAATGCTGGCACCAACCTCACAAATCGTTGGGATGGGACTTGGCGCTAAGGTAGCCCTTATCACTGACGGACGTTTCTCTGGCGCCTCCCGCGGCATAAGCATCGGCCATGCTTCACCAGAAGCAGCCGAAGGCGGTCCAATCGCATTTGTTCAAGAAGGCGATATCATCGAGATCGACATGAACAACCGTACGATGGATCTGCTGATCAGCGATGAAGAATTTGAAAAACGCCGTTCCGAATGGAAAGGCTTCGAACTCAAAATCAAGCGCGGCTACTTGGCCCGTTATGCTCATCTTGTTACTTCTGCCAGCACTGGCGGCGTAATGAAAATGTAGCTTTAAATTAATAAAAAAGGAATGCAAGTAAACTGGTACCCATACACTGGACACTTAGAAAAAAGTGTTTAGCGTATGGGTCCTTTTTTGTATACTGGAATGAACAGTTGGGAGCGAGCTTATGAGTAAAAAACACTTCAATAAAAACGAGCAGGAACAATTAGAAAACAATCCGTTTATCGTACGGGTAAGTGATAAATCGATTACTTACTCAGATGAGTTCAAACGTCTGTTTATCGAGCAATACCTATTAGGTTGTTTACCTCGAGAGATTTTCGAAACCAATGGATTTAATGTGGATGTGCTCGGGATAAAACGAGTGGAGCAGTGTGCGGACCGTTGGAAGAAAGCTTACGA
>NZ_JAVIFU010000007.1 GCF_031157315.1 Paenibacillus sp. LHD-38 | reverse complement strand
GCTTTGTCGAGCCGCTTGGCGACATCCTGTAACACTTGGGAATGGACCTGTTTTAAAGCAAGTATATGTTGTTTTCGTTCGTTGAACGTATTGGCTTGATCGTAGTAGTTCAGGCTTTTGCCTTCCGCTTTGTAAGCTAGTATCCGCTCTTCCAGCAGTCGATTGTATAGCAATCTGCATCGTTCAAGCACAATTTGAATGGCTCGCTTCTGTTCACTTGTTGGATACAAACGATATTTGAAGGCAACAGGCATTAGGGTCTGCCTACCTTTCCTTTTGAGTTTCTATGTACTGTTTAACCGTCTCGAGCGATACGCTTCCGACTGTGGCTACAAAATAGGAATTTGTCCATAGTGATGGGAGCCGTGAAGTTAGTTGTCGGTATTCCCCTCTCAGAATGCGCGAAGTGAACCCTTTCAAGTGTTTAACTACACGGTGGATGCCGAACTGCGGGTCGCACTTGATGAGTAGATGGACGTGATCAGGCATGATTTCCATTTCCACAATCTCAGCTCGGAGTTCTTCTGATTTAAGCTGGAACAGTTCTTTTAATCTTGCATCAATAGGAGGTATTAAAACTTTGCGTCTATATTTTGGACAAAATACAACATGGTACTTACAGTCAAATGTTACATTGTGATTACTTTCTACTACTCGCTGTGATATCGATTCATTCCAAGAAAATTATACCATAAAACAGTAGATCTAATGTCGGGTGATTAAGGCGGCTTTAGCCTCCCTTCACCCGAAGCACCTTACATCCCCATAGCTAAAGCAAGGGGTTTTTCGGAGCTAAATTATAACAAAAAATAGAAGGCTTACTCCGTATTGAAGAGTAAGCCTTTTTACGTTTGCTGAAGCTTATACAGCCTTAGCTCTGATTGCGGTTAATAAAAGCAGCCGTCGTCTCTTCCGTATGCTCGATTTCATCATCCCCGTAAAATTCACGATCCATCCGAATGTTGGCTTGCTCAATCTCCGTCTTGTCCGATAACCTGTGCTCGTTATCAGTCTTTTTTTCTCGTTCCATCTTTACGCATCCTCTCAGGTGTTATTCGTATGCTTTATTTACTTCATGCATTTTAAATCCAGCATGACTTTAGTCTATCCGTAACGCCTGATTGAATACACCGGCATGACTTTAAACACACCTTATCGTGGTAATGACCGCAGCAAAGTAAATTGTTTGGCTAGAAAAAGCGGCGTATATGGCATGTCATTTCGAAGCCAAGCAATGATTGTACCGATCAAGGCTGAAGAACCGTACCATATGGCAATGTCCTTTTGAATATTTGCTTTTACCATGTGGGTTTCGCTCTCCATTCTTTCCAGCCTTTCGGTAACCAATTTCGCAAGCAGCTTTAAAAGATGATCAGAAAAGATCGTCGTTCGATTCGTCGCGAGAATGACTTTATAAAATTTCGCATGTTTGGAAATGTGCTCGAGCAGATTCACCAGCATCGGCCAATCATCTTCTTCTGCCGAATTCGGCTGCAGCGGCGTATTGTCCAAAACCTGGTGAATGTCATCGATCATATCATTCGCCATCTTTTCCAGCATATCCGGAATGTCCCGATAATGCAGATAAAAAGTAACGCGGTTGATGGTGGCGCGTTCTGCAAGGCGATTTACCGATATTTTCTCGAATTCCATTTCCTGAAGCAGCTCGATAAAGGCGTCTCTAAGCAATTGACGTGTTCGAAGTATTCGAGGATCTGTTCGCTGCGATGTATTCTCCATATCCTTCTCCATTCCTTTTACATTGTAAGCTACAATTTCATGAATTTCGTAGAACATCTAGAAGATAAACGACAAAAAAACTTTTATTGTAAACTACTTAACACTTCTTTCAGTTTCTGTCGCTTGTCAGCACATTAATTCTGCATATAATCTAATTAATACATTGTTGATTATATAACACAGTGTAAATTAAGTATAGATAGAAGAATTGAAAGGATGGAGTAGGTTGAGTAAAAGTATGGCAATAAACAGCAGTTCGGTAAAAAAGGGACCGATCTTATTCATTATGATATTGGGTGCCTTTCTTGCGACACTGAATCAAACCGTCATGAGCGTTGCTGTTCCGGAATTAATGATTGATTTTAACATTTCGGCCGCAACTGCCCAGTGGCTGACAACAGGGTATATGTTGGTTAACGGAGTTCTGATCCCGATCACCGCCTATTTGATGCAGCGATTTACCACGCGTGAGCTTTTTCAAACTTCGATGTTTATTTTTCTTGTGGGAACGATCGTATCGGCGGTCGCAACGAGCTTTCCCGTCCTGCTGACAGGACGTTTGATTCAGGCAGCCGGTGCCGGTATTATCATGCCTCTGCTCATGCATGTCATTCTAACGCTATTCCCCCCAAATAAAAGAGGAGCCGCCATGGGTATGGTCGGGTTCGCCATTATTTTCGCCCCGGCGATCGGGCCAACACTTGCCGGATACATCTTGGAAAATTATCCATGGGAAACAATGTTTTACGGCATGATTCCGTTAGTTGTCATTGTTATCATCTGCGGGTTTATTTATCTGAAGAATGTGTCAGAGCGAATCCAAGCAAAAATTGACTTTCTGAGTGTGGCCCTTTCCACCGTCGGGTTCGGCGCTATGATGTACGGCTTCAGCCGAGCTGGCAGCGAAGGGTGGTCTAACGCGGAGGTGCTCGTGTCGCTTATTGCGGGGATCCTTTCCCTCGTCCTGTTTACTTGGCGGCAGCTGGTTTCCCAAAATCCGCTCCTTGATCTCCGCGCTTTCAAATACAGCATGTTTTCTTTAACCACCATCATAAATATCGCGGTTACCATCGTGATGTATGCGGATATGATGCTGCTTCCTCTTTATCTACAGAACTCTCGAGGCTTTACAGCCCTGGAGTCCGGCTTATTGATGTTCCCTGGCTCGCTCCTGATGGGCGTTATGATGCCGATCACTGGACGGCTGTTCGATCGGTTCGGAGCAAAATGGCTTTCCATCATTGGCATGGCTATTACGATCGTAACAACCTTCGGCTTTATTAACTTGACAGACACGACTAGCTATACCTATCTGGTTCTCATGTCTACGGGTCGACGCTTCGGCATGGCCATGCTCCTGATGCCGATCACCACAGCAGGTTTAAATCAATTACCTGCCAGACTTAATGCGCATGGTACGGCTATCTCCAATACCATTAAACAAGTTGCCGGCGCCGTAGGCACCTCTCTCCTTGTGACTGTGATGACGAATCGCACCACAACTCATCTTAAGGATATCATGGCGTCTGGCGGGACAGAGGGCGCAACACAAAAGCAAATGATTATGGAAGCTTCCATCCAAGGTATAAATGACGCCTATCTCGTTATCGTTGGGATTGGCATAGTCGGTTTGCTGCTTTCCTTCTTTATCAAACGGGTAGAACAAACCTCCCCGGAAGAATCCAAAGCAAAGTTGAAAATAGCCATCCCGAAAGAAGCCTGATGAAGAATTTTTGATTATCTTCAGCTTCAAAGCCAAAGCTATACAAAAAATAAGACTACTCACCTTATCCTAAAAGGTGAGTAGTCTTATTTTTGAATCCTCCACTGTCGGGATAAGAGGCTGATTTGATTTCTTGAATTAGTAGGACGACCAGCCAGCATCTGCGACAATCGTAGTGCCGTTGACAAAGCTTGACTCATCGGAGGCCAAGAACAAAGCAACTTTCGCGACCTCTTCGGGCTCACCCAAACGCGGGTTAATCCCCATTCCGCTCGACGAACGTTCCGCGCCGAAAGGATTCGGCTCCGTTATGGATGCGGCAATATTCGTTTTCACGGCACCAGGCGCGATGGCGTTGCATCGAATACCCAGTTTGGCATACTGAAAGCCGACATTTTTCGTGAATCCGATGACGGCATGCTTCGATGCAGTATAGGCCGCACCCGCACGAGAACCGAACAATCCTCCATTAGAGGCAATATTCACAATGACGCCTTCCTTCTTTTCCGTAAAGATTGGAAGCACCTTGCGTGTGGTTCGCATAGGACCAGTCGTATTGACGGCAAATACCTTTTCCCAAAGCTCATCAGTTAGATCTCCGGCAGGAACGAAATTATCCATAATACCCGCGTTGTTTACCAAGATATCCACCGTTCCGAATTCGCCCACTGCACTATCAATCAGTCGCTGAACATCCTCTTCTACGGCAACATTGGCAGCAACCGCGATTGCGCTGCCGCCTTTTTCTTCGATTCCCTGAACAACTTTTTTGGCATTCTCCAGATTGATATCCGAAAGGATTACTTTTGCTCCTTCTTCAGCGAAGAGCTCTGCGATCGCCTTCCCCATACCCGACGCTGCCCCTGTCACAACCGCGACTTTTCCGAAAAGCTTCATCCGTCATACCTCCGTATTTTGTGTTAGAATAAACACATGTTGACTAACGAACATCTGTTAGATTTAGTATAAAGTTCACTGAAAATGTTAGCAATCATCAAAAAACATGCAAATGATGACTAAACAACAAACAGGAATGGAATTGTAAATCAGATGTATAGGAGGATGATCGACGTGCACAAACCCGTCACAAATACAGATCCCAGAATCATTCGCAGTAAAACAGCCTTAAGGGAAGCTTTGCTTCATCTTATGGCCCAAAAATCGTTTGCCTCCATTTCGATAACCGATATTGTCAAACAAGCAAGTTATAACAGAGGCACATTCTATGCCAATTATGCGAACAAAGAGGAACTCCTGGGAGATATGATTACCGAATTGATCAAAGATTTGCTTCATTCCTTCCGCGCGCCCTATGAAAAAGCAACCGAGTTTTTCCCGCATGAGCTGCATGCGAACTCAATCATGATTTTTGAACATATTGCCCAGCACTCAAACATCTACAGCGTTCTGGCAAGAAGCGAAGCACTCCCTATCCTTAGAGAAAAAATGTTTGTTTCCTTAAAACAAATATTAAGGGAAGAGTTAATTTTCGAAGATACCGATGTTGATCAAGAGCTTCTTGCCATCTATTCTCTTCATGCGCTGCTTGGGCTGATCTTTCATTGGATCGATAGCGGGTTTGTCCATTCTCCTTCTTATATGCAAGAGCAGCTTGTCAAAATTCTAAACCATCGCCCGTCAAGCACCAAAATGTCACTTAAATTAAAACAATAAAAAAATGATATTTAGTTCAACGCCAGGCACGGGTATGATGGAGCATAGCGAAAAGACGACCACTCTACCCGATATCTGGGAACTGTGGTCGTCTATTTTTTTGCACTCACACCTAGCCTTTCACAGCGCCGGCAGTCATACCTTCAATTAAGAACCGCTGCAGGAAGATGAAAATAATAACGACAGGCAATACGCTAAGTACGGAAGCAGCCATCATGCTGCCCCAATCGGTTTGATACAGTCCTTTAAACAAGCTGATACCCGGCGTTAGCGTACGATGCGATTCATCATTAATGAAAACAAAACCAAACATGAACTCATTCCATGCATTCAGGAAAGCATATAAAGAGGTTGCTACCAAGCTAGGAAGCGAAACGGGAAGCAAGATCCTGAATATGATACCCACTCTAGTGCAGCCGTCGATCTCAGCAGACTCTTCCATTTCGAGCGGAATGGAGTCAAAGAAGCCCTTCAGCATGAATGTGCAAAGCGGTACTGTAAACGTTGTATAGGCTAAAATAAGGGACATGTACGTATTAATCAGATTGATATTTTTCATGACCAAGTAGAGTGGAATTAATAAGAGAACCCCCGGAATCATTTGTGACAACAGCATAGCGATGCCGAATATCTTTACTTCCCGAAATCTAAAATATCGGCTTAAGGCATAGCCTGCGAAGATGGATATGAACAGGGAAGCAAACGTTGTTACCGTAGCGATGAAAACACTATTTTTGAAAAAAGTAAGGAAGGCAGAACCTGTAAGCACATTTTTAAAGTGCTCTAAGGTTGGCGCGCTAATTAGAAAAGTAGGATTAAGCGTACGAATTTCAGTGCTGGGCTTCAAGGACGTGACGAGCATCCACAGAAAAGGAAACAAACAATAAAACGAGAAACCTAACAAAACCGCGTAGGTTAAGACATTCAGCAGCCTTTGCTTTCGACGGCTTATTAACATGCTTTTCACACTCCGATCCAGGCTGTACTAGCCCCGACTTTTTCTGATTGTTGCAAAGTAATATAGAATAAATCCGCTAATCATAAATACCAGCATCATAGAAGCAAGCGCGGAGGCGTTTCCGAAATTGTATGATTTCATTGCATAGTTATAAATCATGATCGGCAGCGTTTCCGATGCGTGCAGCGGTCCGCCTTCCGTCATTACCCAAATGAAATCGAAATTGATCGCCGTCCAAATGACGTGAATAAAAATAATGGTAAGCGATACCGTTTTGAGCTGCGGCAAAACAATCCGGAAGAAGCGCATACGGATGCCAGCTCCATCAATAGCCGCTGCCTCAAGCATATCACGCGATATCGACTGCAGACCTGCAAGCAGGCTGATCGTGTAAAACGGAAAGCTTCTCCAAATATTGACGAAAACAACCGTTAAAAGCGCGGTATTCAGCTCTCCCAACCAATAATAAGGCTCGTCAATTATCCCGAGTTTCGTTAGCCAAAGATTAATGATGCCATAGTCAGGCGTCAACATCCAAGTCCAGGTTAACCCTGCAATGACGATGGGAACAACCCATGGAATGATAATGATGGAACGGAATACGAGCCTGCCCCGGACCTTCTGATTTAATGCGATCGCAGATATAAGACCAAGCACAAACTCTCCAGCTACGGAAAGCACCGTCCAGACGGCCGTATTCCTAAGTGAGCTCCGGAAATATTCATTATTGATGACTTCTTTGAAGTTATTTAAACCGGCAAAACCTGATATCGCTTTATTCATTAAATTTTTGAATTGAAAGCTGTCCCACAGAACCGTTACAAGCGGATAGGCGTTCATGAGAATAAAAAACAACATGGCCGGTAAAATAAACCAATACGCAAGACTTCGGATTCGTTTCTCTCTTAGGGATAGGGAAATGGTTCTTTTAATTTTTGATTTGATAGGGGCAGGCCCGTTTGCGGCCTTATTCAGCATTTCAGTTTGGTTTGCCATCTCTCTCACCACATTTTTTTGGAATAGAAAGAGCAAGCATAGTTGGGAGCGAACATTGCGGTCCATGCCCCTGCCCCACGCTTACCCTATCTTAAGAAGGATTCATATTTAACGTTTGTCTGGTTATATCAATGCATTAGTTTAATTTCCTTAATTTCCGCTAAACTCTCCCGTTGCCTTCAGGCTTTCATTAATGGCCTGCGACAACCACTTCGCCACATCTTCCGGCTTGTCGTTTTTCAGCATAACTCTTGCAAGTGAGTCTTCCATCGCTTTCGTAATGCCGCCAAGCGAAACTGTCGGGAATACGATGCCTTGGGATGCTAACGCCATAAACTCTTTACCCCAACCCGCTTCGCTCACAACGTCACTGCGGGGAGCTTTCGACGGGTTAACCGCTGTTTGATAATCGCTGCCGACGAGGAAAGAAGCGAATTCCCACGACTCGTCCAGATTATCCGACTTGTAAACATAGAGCGGCGCAATTTCCATGAATGTCGCAGGACTGCTTTTATAAATCGGCGCAGCGACCTTAACGTCCTTCATGCCTTCAGGATTTTCAGTGCTGCGTCCTTCAATCCAAGGACCGTTAACCACCATCGCATATTGTCCGAGCACGAAGTTTTGGTCTTCCTCTTCCCAGCCCCATGTCTTGGCGTCAGAAGCTATTACTTTTTTCGAAAGCAATTCTTGATAGAACTGGAACACTTCCGTAGCTTTAGCCAATTGATCTGGATTATCTTGCCATGTATTTTTGTATTTTCCGTCGGCTTGCTGTTCAGCAAGCTTCACATCATTTTGTGCCAAATACATAATCAGCTCTTGCGGAGAACGTACGCCTGCACCTGCGATACCGAAAGCATCCTTGCCTGTTTTTGTCTTTATCGTATCTCCCATAGCAAGCAGCTCATCCCATGTTTTTGGCGGTGCGTCGTAGCCTGCATCCTTCAAAATTTGCTCATGATAGAGTAGGGCACGAATACCAAGATAGTTAGGAAGCGCCTTTACTTTGCCGTCAATTTTAAGAGCATCCCATACATTCCCATAGATTTTATCTTTGTCCTCCCACTTATCTACATAAGCAGTCAGATCCGCCAATGCATCGAATTTATTAAACTCGCCAAACCATTCCGCAAGCCCCCAGCTTAAATCCGGTGCATCGCCGGCATTGATTGCCGCTACTAATTTATCATGCAGGACATCGTAAGTGATCACTTGAAGATTCACGTTGATGTTTTCGTTCGCATCATCGAACTCCTTAACCTTTGCTTGAATCGCTTTCCCTTCATCCGTGCTTGGATCAAGCGCTGCCCAAAAGTCTAAGGTAACCGGTTTCCCGTTCTCTTGGGTGTTATTGCCTTCGGCTGCATTCGAAGTCGGGCTCGTATTATCTTCGGTCTTCGTATTCCCTCCGTTATTGCTGCCGCAGCCTGCCGCAAGCGCTACAAGCAGCACTAAGCTGAGAAAGAAGGTCAGGCTTTTTCTCGTTTTTGTTGTCATGCGTTGAATCCCCTCTCGGTAATTGGTACTTACATCTCTTATTTTAAGGGGGACGCGAACCCTTGAGTATGCCGCTATGTTCACTACTATGTTGAATATATTAAGTTCGGTCAGTTGTTTGCTGCCTATATTGCGTAGGCTGAACGCCTGTCGCTTTTTTAAAAACCTGGCTGAAATAACGCTGATCTTTATAGCCGACCTGCTCTGCGATTTCATAAGCTTTTAACTCGCTTTCAAGCAGCAGCCGCTTTGCCTGGTCTATGCGTACTGCAGTTAGATAGTCCATAAAGCTTTCCCCTGTGACGCTCTTAAAAAGAGAACAGAAATAATTTTTATTGATAAAAAAAGTTTGCGAAATATGTTCCAAATTCACCGTTCGATACTGCTCCTGCACGTAATTGCGGATCACCTCGATAAGCTGCTTTCCGCTCTTCGTCCTTGTTTCGGAGAAAGAAAGATCGAGCATATAAGTGACCATGCGCTGCAGAAGCGCTTTCATCTGCTGAATCTTCAATTCGGACAGCTTACTCTTTCCTTCTCCAACCATTAAGGCAATATCGCGATTTTTCGCTTTAAGTTCAATTTTGTCCAAGATCGCAGAGATCGCAAGCTTGAGCTCGAATCCGCTTATCTTGGAAAGATTATTTTCACCGAATGCTTCCTCTAGCTTAATCTTCAATTGCTCTCCGTCTCTAAGCGTTCCGCATTCCAGAAGAAGATCAAATAACAAAGTGATTTCTTTCCACACTGACATTTGAGACAGAGACGACGACGTTGATTGCAGCGTCTTCTCCCCGCGACTGAAGGTGCCTACCGATTCTTGTTCGCTGAGCAGCATGGATTCAATGGCATGCGCACCCTCCCGATAAGCCTCCGGAAGCTTCGATATGCGGTTCTTGAACGAGCTTAAACCCAGCTTTACATTCACGCGCATAAAATGCACAAGAGATCGATGAAGCTTATTGACCAGAGACTGAAGTTTGTCATCATTGCGCATGGGGCTGTTGAATAAAATAATGAATTCATTGGATTTAGAAAGATGCCGGAAAACAACGGAAGGGGAGTAATAATCGATGGTTTCCTTTATAATGTTGCGTGCGGCAAAGTAAAAAACATTTCGATCTCCCCCGTAGCGTTCATTAACCCGTTCATCAAAATCAAACAGCTTTACGACCACCGCGTAGAAACCCGATTCAGGAAGCAGAACGGATAATTCGGCAGCTTGTACGATAAGCTCGTTTTCATCTGCTTCAGAGGCATCAGCCGTACTGGTTAAAAATTCATCCTGAAGAACGGTAAACCCATTTTGCAGCACCGCTTTTTCATTGATTTGCACCACTTTGGCATTAGAATCTTTACGAATCTTTTCAACCGCTTTGCTCAGAACCTGCAGCAGATCCGCTTCATTAAGCGGCTTTAGCAAATAATCAAAGGCACCATGCAGAAATGCCGGACGAGAATATTCGAAATCGCCGTAGCCGCTCAGCACAATAACTTCTGCATGGATATCGGATTGTTTTAACCATTCCATAAAGCTTAGCCCATCCATCAAAGGCATTTTGATATCCGTTAAAATGAGCTGGGGACGTAAAGCGGCCGCCAGACGACAAGCTTCCTCGCCGTTTACGGCATGTCCAATAATTGTCCATCCAAGTGCTTCCCACGGAATCACATTTTTCATCTGTTCATGCACGGATGCTTCATCATCGACTATTAGCACTTTCATCCCGGTATCGCTCCCTTAAGCGGCAATTTGTAAATGACGTATGTTCCCATGTTCTTTCTGCTTCTCACCACTATGCCGTAATTTTCGCCGCATATAAGCCCGATCCGCACATTTACGTTAGAGAGCCCGATAGAATCTCGATGAAATTGGTGAATTCGATTATTCCTGTCAAGCAGGTCTCCCACATATACGGACTCCTCCTCCGTCATCCCAGCGCCATTATCCGTAACATACAAATAAATAGCATCCCGCTCCTTAAACACCCTTCCGGAAATTCTCAGCAACTTTTTGGTACCTTTGCTTGGGATCAATCCATGCTCCACGGCGTTTTCTACGATCGGTTGAAGAACAAGCTTCGGTATATATAGCTCACGAATGCTCGGTTCAATCACGATCCTCGAGCGGATAAGACCGGAGTAACGCTTGTTGATAATAACCAAGTAATTTCTAATATGTATAAGCTCATCCCGCACGGTGACCCATTCATTTTCGATCTTCATATTGTAGCGGTACATATGGCTAAGACTTTTGCAAATCAGCTTTAAGTCGGGCACCTTATTCACTTCCGCAATGCCGGACATCAATTGAAGCGTATTAAATAAAAAATGAGGCGATATTTGCGCTTGCAGCGCCTTAATTTGCGACTCCTGGTTCATTAACCGCAGCTTCAAGTCATGCTCGATCAACTGCTGAATCGTCTCCGCCATTTGATTGAACTGCTTGCCCAAATATCCGATCTCATCCTGAGACTCCACATCTACCCTAGCATCGTAATCCCCGATTTGAATGCGACCCATCTTTCGATGGAGATGTACGATTGGTTTCGTCAAACTAAAGCTTAGAGCATAGGAGAACAATACTGCCAGCAAACAAACGAATCCAACCATGGAATATGCCGCCGTGCTGTAAAATTGAAGCTTTGGATCATTCTCATAGAAATATCGCAATGTCCATGTCGAATCATTCAGCGGAACGGTTAATCGAACAGCCTTGTCGTCGTACGAATCAGAATCAAAGCTGCTATCGACCGCTTCAGGAGCGGTATCGTATATGATTCGTTCCGTTGAATCCGTCAGAACGATGCGCCCATGATAAAAGTCATTATACCGTTCAACCAGCGTTCGAAAGCCCTTTTCTCTCAGGTCGATGACCAATAGCCCCACAGGATTGCCCATATATCGAACAGGATATAAAAACTGCATGACCGGCTCTCCGTATTCCGTATGATAATTAAAGGTAATAAACGGCTTGTTGCCCGACCGCTCCATCATTTCAAGCAAGCTCTGAGCATATTCCGGCTTATAATGAGGATGTAACCCGGGATAAAAAGCCCCCATCTGCTCTCCATCCGAGCGGATCAAATACATCCCCATAATATCCGTTAGACGAGATTGATAATAAACGCTGAAAAAAAATTCCCTTATATCTCTTACCGTGTCGTAGGTTCTGCTATCTGTCAAAAACTCTTTGTCCAATGCGATACTTTCAATCAGGCTGGCATTCGAATAAATTTGGTAAGCGGTTTCATTAAGAGCCTCTCCATACTCTTCGATTCTGGATTTCAGATCCTCCTCCACGCGGTTTTTGGCAAACATGCGATCTTCCTCGATATTTTGCGAAACCTGATATAAAATAATTCCGCAAGTAATAGCCAGCGGCAGCGCGGTTGCCACGATCATAGCTAAAAAAATCTTCATGCGGATTCGTTTAAACCTCATAAGCCTGCCCCCTTGTCCAAGTCATGTAATACAGATAGGATTGATTTCGACATCATCTGCGTAATCCCTACTTTGCTGACGCTCATTCCTATCCGGTTCTGATTCTCTCTTTAATTGGTTGGACAATCTTCACGGTAATGGCAGCAGCCAAGCAAGGAAGCCTTGCTTGGCTGCTTTCTCGTTATTTTCCGATTAATGCCGACTTTTCTAGCATCCTTCTAATCATTACCGCTGCTTGGGCTCTGGTTAAATTGTCGCCTGGAGCTAGCTTGCCGTCATGCCCTTGAACGATACCCTCCCGAACGGCCAATGCCGAAGCTGCCAATGCCCAATCGCTAATTAGCGCAGCGTCTTCGAATACGGCGAGCGTTTGACTGATATCGCCGTTTTCCATTGTGCTGTCACCAAGAGTTAATTTTAATGCTCTTTCAATAATGACCATCGCTTCCGCTCTTGAAATCGTATGGTCCGGACGGAACGTACTGTCTTGGTAGCCGTCGATTAACCCATAGGAAGCAGCAATCGCTACCGTTTCTTTGTACCATGCATTTAACGGCATGTCACTGAATGACGGAATCCCTTCGCTCCGAGCTTCGCGCAATCCGAGCGCTCTCACCATAACGGCGGCAAACTCTGCCCTTGTGATGCTCTTGTCAGGCATGAATGAAGTTGCATTCACTCCTTTGATAATAAGACGCGAAGCCATATCATTGACTTCATTCCGGCTCCAATGCGTCTCGATGTCTGCGAATGAAACCGGATTAGAGATAACCGTATATACGCTATTGGTCATGCTGTTAATGACCGCATAATAGATCCCGTTCTTCTGTACGATCTTTGTTGGAACATGCGATACCGTTCCATCTTCGTTCTGCACCATGCCTGTCGTAATGCGGTTCGGATCTACGCCAGCAGGTATAGTGATCATACGGGTAACATAATTGTCAAACTGCTTCACTTCAACAACATGCCCCTTGTAAACAACCTCGGCCTTGAACTCTACAGGTGTCGCGATAATGTTCAATTTTCCATCGGAAGCCTCAATAAACCGCTCTGCCTGTTCCGCTGTTAATTCGGCAATCTTGATGCGGATTTTGAGGTCTTGCAACGCGATTTGAGTGCCTAATTTCTTTGAAATATCATCAATCTTGATCTCGGAAGACGGGAGCAGATACGAAGCATGGTCCGTCTTCAACTCCAATGCTGTACCCTTGTTCTCCATCGCTTTAAGCAGCTGCCCGTTGAGTTCTCCAATGACTTCCCTTGCATCGATATGGACAGGAATGGTAAGCAGCTTAAATGCAGCTTTGTTCAATTGGTCAATAAGCATGTTGTTATCTAATTGTACGAGTGCAGACTTTCCAAATTCCGTTTCTGACAAAAGAACGGTTGCCCGAATGTTTTTATTCTCGCCGTCTGTCATAATATCAATTTGGCTTTCGTTCGGATTCGTATTGCTGCCATTGTTGCCAGAATTCTCGTTGGTTTCCTCATCTGCCTCAAGAGTCGCTTTCGCGATTTCGAACTTATCGAAGTATGGCGCGTACTGTATCACGTTACTGAACCTATAAGAATTATCATTATAAAACGTTATCGTGTTCTCTCCTGCTTGAAGCTCTATGTCGACAACGGTATTGCGTACGGAATTCCAAGCCAGCGTATTAATAAAATACACGGTCTGAGGAGTTCCGCCGTTCACGACGATTTGGGCATACCGCTCAACGAGGTCGGTATTATAGGGATGAATATATCCGTTCGGATGTGCAGCCGTTACGATAGCCGGAGCCGGTTCGTTATTGCTGTAATCGATGGAAAGCTTGTATGCTCCTGCTTCTTTTACAGTAACGTTGACGGATACTCCATTCTCTTTGCTTTCTCCTATACCTGCGACATACTCTCCGCTGGAGAAATTGTCACTCTCCACAGCCTTTGCTGTTCCAAATAAATGTCCAGTCTCCGCTTCCAAAACAATCTTTTCCTTCTCGCTTGCTTCCGCGTCATAAGTCGCTTGCAGATAATCCAGAGAAACCGGCTGTTCGCTTGCGATCTTGATCGTATTGGCGCCGGCGCTCAGATATACCCGATTTCCGGATACAGAGGCAAAGGCCGTCCCGGCTTGCAAAGCATAACTGCCGATAGAGCTCCAAGAAGTAGTCAATGTCGTATCCGGCGTAGCATCAGGCGCATGTTTAACGATCTTTTTATACAGATCGATCTCGCCTGCAGCTTCGGATGCATAGCCTAACTTCAAATCATAATACCCGTTTTCCTTGACGACAACCGTGAACGAAACCTCCCCGCTTCCCGCAATATAAGTTCCTGAGCTTGGGCTCTGCAACGTCGACGCTTTATCGAAGCCGCTGCCGTAGTCAGCTTCCTCGGCTTCCAGAAGATAGGGTTCAGCGATCTTAGATCCCAAAGCGCCTGCATAGGTTAAATCCACTTTGTCGAGTGACGCGTCTAAGCCCCCGCTTTTGCTAAAATGGAGCGTATGCGTACCTGCCTTCAAATTCACATACAGTGTCTTACTTGCAAAATAGTCGTTAAAAATCGTTGAATCATAAGTAAGCTCAGCGTGGTTGTCGCCGTCAATCTTGAGAAGCTGCTTCGCAAGATCTCCTTGCGCACGGTTTCTTCCGTTCGTAGTCAGCGCATTATTTCCATAATAAACTTCCAACTTATAGACTCCATCTTGCGGAACATTTACGGTAAATGTTACGCTGCCGCCAGACGGGATGCTGCTTACATATCGCCCGCCGGAGGCAGGGCTTGCATCTTGATTAGCAATGGAGACGCCGCCTAGCGCAGCATTCTCTGCTTCATATATCGTTGTCCAGATACGTTCATAGTCGCTGTACTCCGTTATCTGATTATTCGAAGCAGGCGTTACGATGGCAAAGAAACCGTCCTTGCCGTTTGCGTCCGGTACCGTAATATTCAGAGTTCCGTCCGTAAGGGCGACGTTGCCTTCGAACTCTACGCGCGGTGCCTCTAGCGTCCCGTAATAACCAGTGAATTTGGATCTGTAAAGCTTAACATGAACCGAATCCGCACCTTCAAATGCAGCGCTATCCGCAAGATCATGCATCGATGCAGTCAAGACGCCGTCTTGCCCGCCAAAAATGGTGTAAGCAGTACGTTTCTCGTTATCAATCGACGCAAGTCCGTACATGCCGTCCGGCACCGCATTATAGGTTTCCAATGCTACCGTTTCTCCGGTCATGTCCGCATACCATTTGTAAAGCCACCATGCGCCGTTCGGTTTATTGGCGTCTGCCGCAAGCTCATTAAGCGAATTCGCCAAATGCCAGTAGGCAATTGAGCCGTACACCTTCTGGGTTTCAAATCGCGCCATCCATTGAATCAGACTGCCGGCAGCACCGGGATCTTCAAACCATGAGTACTCATTAATGACGATTTGTCTTTTCGGAATATTGTGTTTAGCCTCAAGGCTGCGGTAATGGTTATAGTTGTCTTCCCATCTAGCTTCAAATGAACCGCCGTCATTACCTAGTTCATGCCATGTCATCACATCCGGAATACAGTCGTTAACCACGCAGTAGTCCATAAATTTTTCCATGACGGATTTATTATAGCCAGCCAAATTGGGTCCCGCCACTCTTGCATTAGGATCTTCCGCCTTTACTGCATCGTATATTCTCTTAAATGCAGCGAAGAAGCCTGCTTCATTCATTTGCCCGTTAAACCAAATGCCATCGGGCTCATTAAAAATAACATAGACGAATTTCCCGCTATTTTTATTGCTCTTAGCCTTCCTGACCGTTTCCACTGCCAATTGCTCGTATTGGTCGAGCCCATTATATTCATACGGCCATTGGTAATACATGTCCTGAATATAGATTTGGATTTGCTCTACGCCGGATTCGATCAGCGCATCGGATAGTCTGACGCCGTCGCCTGAAGGATGCTGAAGGCCGCCGGGCGCTTTTTGTACGACCACTTTTGGCTTTAGCGGTGAGAGCAAATCTATGGTTGGCACGTTAGGCTCGCTTAAACCGTACAGAAAACCGCTCGCTCCATGCATGATTTCGCCATTCGTTTGATTCATGAAAAAGCTTGCTGTCGCACCCTTTGTTGGATGAATAAATTCAAGCTTATATTCGACCGATACTTTCCCGTTCGGAGAAGTAACCGTTATAAGATACGAGAATGTTTTTAACTTTTTTATTGCAGCTTTCGATTCGGGATTTGACTTTTCAAGGATGATTTCGTCTAAAGCAGGAACGTCGCTTACACGATCAATCGGGTATTGATACGTCGATTGTCCAGGCTTGACCGCAATGGTGTGGTCACCAATCGTGATACTCTTTAATGCCGCATTATAGCCGCTGCCTACGATAGTCGTGATCTCATCCGCGCTTAAAGCGTTTTTGAAAAACATAACATCATCGATTTGAGCTTTTAAGTCGGGATCGGCGCTAAATCTCGAACGCCCTATAGAATTCTTCGTAAAGTTTTCCACCAGATCGAATATGGCGCTGTCAGCATTTTGCGCTTTGACCGCAGCACCGTTCACATAAATGATTTGTTGATTGCCTTTGACGGAATACGCCACATGCGTCCATTCGCCCTTTGCTGTTGCGTAACCGCTCATGTATTCTTTTCCGGTTCCTGTGTTCACTTCGCTGCCGTTCAAAGCGGAAACGTAAAAGAATGGCGGCGTACCCGATCCGTAATCCGTCGGGCTTGCATCGAATAACCTCGACCAGCCATGTACGCTCGAATTCAGTTTCGCCCACATGGCGACCGTAAAGCCGCCCTCGGCGGTTACGCCCTCGAACAAACCGGCTGGCAAGCTTAGGGAGCCCCCGGAGCCGTTTGACCCGCCGGGAAGATTCAATACTTGTCCCCGTTCGGCATCGGTTTTGATCTGTGCGCCTACTTTCAGCGAAGCGTCATGCGTACCGCCCTCAGCATCGTTCAAAACATTGCCATTCGCATCCGCTGCAGAATCGAAGGTATAGTAGTAATCCGGATGAATGCCTGAAGGCAGTTCTTCTTTCAGACTATTTATTGCCCCTTGAAGACGATTAAGCGCTTCGTTAATAACCCCTTGCGGATGACTTCCTTCCGCGAGCAGAGCGGTTGTTTCTGCGATAACATTTTGCATAAATTGATAGGACTGGGTCGTATAATTGCCTTGTTCGATGAGTTTGGCCTCTTCGAGTAGATCATGAAGCGCTGCCGAATCGCCGACACCGCTGATGCTGGCTGCATCCTCCGCCGTTAAATACCTGGTATAGAAAGCAAAATCATCAATTTTCCCCGTAAAGTTATTATCGGACGTATATAAAGAACGCCCTAGAGCGCTATGGACAAGCGACGTCAAATAATCGGGATCGAAAAACGAAGGCAGCGCCTCTGATAGGTTAGCAGCCGCAAACCTTTTAATAATGCCGTTATCGATATCAGCGATTTTTTGCCCGTCGAGATAAACGTCAAAAGCATCGTTTTTCACCGTTACAATGAAGATTTGCCATGTATCGGCTTCAAAACCGCGGTCGAATGCAATATCTACGCCGTCCTCGGCCGCTGAGTTCGCGGCAACACCGTTAAACAGGCGCGCATGATAATCCCCTCCGCCGCGGACGACAGCAAACTCGGGATCTGTCCACCAATTGTTGCCGGCATTCGTTTGGCCGAGTGGATAAGGACTGGCAGAGAACAGCCGGGAGTAGCTAGCTCCATCAGCCGGCACATTGAGCCACAAAGACATCGCGAATCCATCATCGCCGTTCACACCGCTAAATAAATCCTGAGGCAGCGTTAACCAGCTTCCAGCAACCGCCCCCCCGCCTGGCAAACTCAATACCGCTCCGCCTCTTTCGACATCCGGGACAACGGCAGCCGCAGCGCCCATTTCCGCATTTGACCCGCCTTCGACTCCATTTTGTACGGTCTTGCCCTCAACCTGATCAAATGAATAATAATAGCTTATGTCATTATCCATTTCCGGCAAGAAGTAACGATCGTACACCGCTTTAACTTCATCCGAGGATAGAGCGACGTTATAAAGCTGGATATCGTCAAACTTCCCCTTAACGTCAGCATCAGACGTATACAATGATCGTCCGAAGCCGTTGTATTGGAGTGCGTCTAAATGGCTTCGTTCAAAAAAAGCCTGCATGACGGACGACACCGTTGCTCCAGCCGTGCTGTTGCCGGCGTAGAGCGCGCTGTCTCCTGACGGAACTCCGTCAAGGAATACGTTATATGCTCCTGCTTTTGTCATCGAAACGACAACATGCTGCCATTTTCCTTTTGAAATAGCGGTATTCCAGCTCATATCACCTTTGTAATTCGCCACCGCAGCAGGATTCGTTCCCGTAAAAATCCGATGTTCGTAAGTATCGCCTCCCGTTACGAATGAAAACTCGGGATCGTTCCATGAGTTTATTCCGCTGAAGGAAAGACTCTTCTCCTTGATTGTAGATGAAAACAAACGATGGTACGCGCCTGCGTCAGATGCTACGTTTACCCACATTGCCACTGTCAATTCATCCGTGACCTGACTGTAAAGATCATCCGGGAGTGATAACCAGCCTCCGCTGCCTGCCTGTCCGCCAGGAAGTGAAAGAACACGTCCCCGTTCTTCATCCTGAACGACAGAAGCGCCCGCATGCAGTTCAGCGTTGCCCTCGCTATTATGAGGATAGACGCTGTTCGCAACGGTTGAACCTTCAACCTCATTATTCTCGAAACCCCAACTGTAAATCGGTACGGCGGTGGTTCTGACACCAGCGTCCGGTGCTATACTCGCAGCATGCATGCCAACAGGTGCATACGTCATTACGATCACACCTGTCAGTAGCATCGCCGTCCAGCGTTTCATTTTGCCCTTCATTCCTCTCACTCCTTTGAATTCATGAATGCGTTTTCATTATAGTCCAGCTGAGCTCTAACTTAAATGAGAGAATGTTAAGGTTAATGTAGAGTAAATTCAGTAGTACTCGATAAATGCAAGCGACTACTCCGATAGCCCATGAACCGCGTGGAAAAGAAGTAGAAATAAGAATAAACCAAGTCATTTGAAGCCCAGGCTTCTTTGACTTGGCTTATTTATTCAACCTAATAATGTCAAATCCATTAGATTTAAACGATCATCGCAGCATAATAGCACCAACGACCGGATGAGGAACATACGTCTCTTCCAGCGACGCGATTTCTTCTGGTGTTAACGTTATTGAAAGAGCTGCTGCTGCATCTTCGAGATGGGACAATTTCGTAGCGCCGAAAATCGGAGCTGTTACTGGTTCTTTCTGCAACAACCACGCAAGTGCTATTTGAGCGCGGGGAACGCCGCGTTTTTCCGCGATTGCTGCAACCCGCTCTACAATCAATTGGTCAGTATTTGCAGTCGCATCGTATTTAGATTTTTGAGCTTGGTCGGTTTCGGAACGATGCGTTGTTTCCGACCAATCACGCGCTAATCTTCCTGATGCGAGCGGGCTATAAGGAATCACGCCGATTTTTTCTTCCTTACAGAGCGGCATCATCTCTCTTTCTTCTTCACGGTAGATGAGGTTTAAATGATTCTGCATGGATACAAATCGTGTCCATCCATTTTTTTCGGCTACATGTAAAGCCTTTAGGAACTGCCATGCGTACATAGCTGAAGCACCAATGTATCTTGCCTTCCCAGCCTTCACAACATCATGCAATGCTTCCATCGTTTCTTCAATGGGCGTATTATAATCCCAGCGATGGATTTGATAAAGGTCTACATAATCAGTTCCCAGTCTCTTAAGGCTCTTATCAATTTCACTCATGATTGCCTTTCGGGAAAGTCCAGCACCATTCGGACCTTGATGCATACGAAAGTGAACCTTTGTCGCGAGGACAATTTCATCTCGATTGGCATACTCTTTTAAAGCCCGACCAACAATTTCTTCGCTTGTTCCGTCTGAATAGATATTCGCCGTATCAAAAAAATTGATACCAAGCTCCAGTGCTTTTTTTATAATTGGGCGGCTGCTCTCTTCATCAAGTACCCAAGGATGAGTCCAACGCTCCGCCACACCAAAGCTCATACAGCCAAGACAAAGCCGGGATACATCCAAGCCTGTATTTCCGAGTTTCACATATTCCATTTCATTGTTCCTCTCTTTCAAATAGATATTGTTTCCTTCAGAAGTAGTTTACTTCTTGGAGTTAACTCCAAGTCAAGCGATTCTTGCCGCCAGGAAACACCCAACCGCCATGTTGTGTCTTCACTAAAAGGACATTTCCTTGAATGGTACTGATCTTGAAATATATAAAACAACCTCACAGTTTTAGTAGCTGCGAGGTTGTTTCATATAAATAGATCTATTCTGAACTGCTATTTTGCCAAATATCTATTAGTGATTGAGCATCCGAATTCAGAATCGCTTTGGCACCGTCTTTAACGTTATGACTTAAGGCTTTATTATTTAAGTGCTTAATAAAATCCTTCATATGTTTAATCGCATTATTCCGTTTCCCACTATCAAGTTGATGTTGAACCTGAGCAAGAGCATTGATAAGCTGTGGTGTCATCGCTCCACTTATTTCTCCTGAATCCTTGAAACGAGCTATTAATTGTTTCATGGAATTTACACTAGTTGCAACATTAAATTTAAATGTATGCTGAAGCCTGTTGCCTGAGTAATCCTCTATTGCAACAGTAGCCGTCTTATCGCCTAAATTCCCGGCCATATCGATAGCTATACTGTCCTTTTTCTGAGGATCAATCGTATATTGCTTTCCGTCAATTGTGATTTTTGCAGATTTTATAGCTGCTAAGCTTTCTCTTATTTTGAAGTTTAAAGCCATATAATCTTCAAAAGATTCGCCCTCTTTTAAAACCTTTTCGTTTGCAGAAAGTGAAAATGAAGGTAAGTCCTTATCATCAATCATTATCCCCTGTGAAACATTTCCTGACTTATCTACAGTCTTTATTAAGATTGTGTAGCTTGTATTCTTTTCAATTCCTGATATAACAGCTGTTTGTATGCCTCTATTAACTTCTTTTACGTCTCCAACCTGTTGTCCATTGTTTAATAAAGAGATTTGCACCTTTTGACCATCGATAGCATATGGACCATCCCAATACAATTTCATATTGTCATCGCCACGAATAATCTGAACATTTTCAACCTCTCCTGGAGCAACATGGTCCTCTTCAGGTACAGGAGGGGGAGTAGGTTTTGTAAATACGGCAGGATCACCGAAAGTGAATTTATCAAAGTTATATAACCAGTCTCCTCCTTTAAATAGTAGGAAAACAATATGCTTACCCGTTACAGGAGTTGTAACATCTGCCGAGACAACCTTGAAGTTCTGCCAACCGCCTGTTCCTGAAACCGTACTTGTAGCTATAACAGGGCCATTCATGCTGTCAATTCTTACTTCAATCGTTCCTCCACCTGTGTCTGTTGCTGCATTAACGGTAAATTTAGATGGGCTTGTGCTTCCAAAGTCAATATAATTATACATGGCATATGGTTTATTAGGACCATATATTCCCGCCAGGTAGGTTTGGCCTCCGCCATTTTCTGTACCGAATCCTACACCGTTCGTATTATTCTCAGCCTCAAGCTTGCCATAAGCGTCCTTTGCTTGCCCTTTCACTGTTGAAAAAGTGAACCAATCCAAATATATAGGCAAGTCGCTTTCATTCGCCCCGCGGAAAACGAGATATAGATCATGGATACCTACTGCTTTGGTATCATCTATGTTAGACATGATGTCCACCCAGTTATCCGAATCTCCTAAAGCCGGAATTCCAATTGTGCCTACCGTTGGTCCGTCCAGACTGTCCAGCTTAACTTCAATCGTGCCGCCTTGATTACCGCTTGTTACATGAACGGTCACACCAGCGGCGCCTGTTCCAAAGTCAATTCCTTTATAAGAGGCATAAGCGTTGTTATGAATGCCTTCTAAAAATCCGCCTTCCTCATTTTTACTTAAGCCTGAACTGCTGTCGAAATTTCCAGCCTTAAGTCTTGCGTATGCATCTGTTTTCGTTGGATCGGTTGCGGTGAATTTAAACCAGTTTAAGTTAAATAAATATTGATCGTTTGTTTTTGTGAAGGACAGATATACATCATGTCTTCCTGTTACAACACTTGGGTTTCCTTGATCATCCTTAAGAACCGTAACGGCATCCGTATAATTATTCCATCCGCCTGTTCCTTGTACGTTCAAGGTGCCGACTTTAGGGCCATCCAGGGAATCGAGCCTTACTTCGATATTCCCCCCGCCTGTTCCGCTTGCAGCTCTAGCAATAAATCCAACTGCACCGGTAGATCCAAAATCGACATTCTTATAAGCCGCATACATTCCGGGCTGAATGCCTCCCAATTGCTTGGATCCCTCCGTGCTGTCCTCCATAACGAATCCCGTACCGATATTATACTTTTCCGCTTCTATTTTTTTGTAAGGATCTTTAACCGCATATTGGATAGCCACATCTTGTGATTCTAGAACAGTCAGCGCTTCAACAGCACTGGATGCTGACCAAGAATCATAGGTTCCGGCATGCAGCTGCCCTGCCCAGTTTCCATCTATGATATTGTCAGCATTTCTATTGTTCCATGCCATTTGCGCATTGAAGGCAAGCCAGTAGTTTAATTGTTCACTAACCTGCTTATATGCACTTTCGCTTCTCTCATTTAAAGCATCTTGAAGATAAGCCATATTACGGATTAGTATCGTTTTACCGCCCTTTAAATCCCCGTTCGGCCCTTCATAGTTCAACAACTGGTTTGCGTCAACTAAATGATTTTTGGTGAAATTAGCGGCTTTCACTGCATCATCAAGATAAACGGTACTTCCTGTTATTTGATACAATCCTACTGCTGCACCAATGAAAGTACCCTGGTTGTAATGCGTGGCATCAGGGACAGCACCTCTTTCAAGCTCTATACGGTCAAATACTTTGCCATTGCCATCCGTAAGCATCGTCTTGCCCCATTTGTAAATACGGGTAGCTGCATCTAGATAATGGTCATCCCCAGTAATGTTATACATAAAAACAGCTGCTTGTGCTGCCGGGAAATTAATGCAGGAATTTTTTGTGTTATGCTCACTATTCATCCACCAGATGCCGCCGTTTGCAAAGTTGTCATCCCATTGCGTATCGTATACAAAATCAAAATAATATTTAGCTTTATCCAAATATTTTTGATCTTTCGTTATTTCATAAGCTCTTGCGGACGCCATTGCCCACCACATGATGTCATCATTAAAATGATTGTTTGTCCAGTCATCTCCATACTTAGCTACTGTACCATCGAATATATCGTCAATCTGAGTTCTAAGCTTTGCTTTCAAGGTAGGATTTGAAGTATGAACATATGCATCCATTACCATCTCCCAAAGCTCTGCTTCCACCCAGAAGCCTTGATAGCTGTCGCCATGGTTGGAATTTGTCCAAAAATACTTTGACTCGCTATCCCAAAACTTTGCGTTAAATGCCTCCATAGCAGTGTCCGCATCCGATGAAGTAAATGCATATGCTTTTGTACTTCCAATGGAAGACAGTGAAGCGAAAATTAAGGAAAATGCCAAAGATAACACTAATAACGCAGATGGTTTCGTTTTTTTCAGTGCCATAATCGTAATATTACCTCCATTTCAATATGAGTTTTATCAGGTCGGTTCGATATACACTGCCCAACGCGTCAAGAAATGTACTTGTTGAATAAGAATATGGAATGCCGGGTGATCGTCCTACTGAGAACCTTCGTACATCATCCCCGTTCCAGCTCCGTTTTGCACCAAATCACGCGGAGCTTACAAGCCAAGTCTCTCCGTATGACCGCAGCGAGCATATTCGCTATAAAGCGCTTTCATTAACACTATAATATTCATACTAATCTAATGTCAATATACAATTTCGAAGCCAATTGATATATTAACATATCATTTAATTATGACTTTCTGATTTCCAGCCCGCATACACTTAATATAAATTCAACGAACATGGCATTAGACCAAGAAAACCATTCTCTTGTAAATTCGCCCGGATTATCTTTATGAAATCCTTCATGAACCAAACCTGTGCCCGCGTCTGTACGTTCAAACATATCCAGTATTTCGTTCTGCTCTGATTCATCGATAGCGGTCATTCCTTGGATGGATAGAGCGATATGCCAAATGTAATGTTCCGGTGTGTGCGGGCTGCCGATCCCCTTGGCATACTTGCCTTCATAATAATAAGGGTTTCTTTGGCTGAGAATCATCTTTCTTGTATTTAGATAAATCGAATCGTCTTTTTTGCAGTAATCAAGATATGGGAGTGAAAGCAAACTTGGTACATTCGCATCGTCCATGATGTTGACCTGTCCTAATCCATCGACCTCGTAGGCATAAACCGGGCCGAATTCTTCATCGTTAACGACAGCAAAATGTTCGATGCCTTGCTCGATATCTTTTCGAATGGACATGATCTCTTGACCCAGGCTCTGATCATGAATGAACAAATCATTAATTTCCTCCAAGTACTTCAACACCACCACGGCGAACATATTCGAAGGCACCAAATAACCATACTTGCAGGCATCATCACTTGGCCGGAATCCCGACCAGGTCATCCCTGTATACGCCACCTCACTCCCCTTTCCATTTCTATCCAAAGTGTCCGTGGCAGGACAATTTTCTCGTTCAAAGGTGTAGGTTGAATGTTCCATATGATATTGCTCGGTCCGCCAGACTTTCAAAACTAACCGAACCGCTGTTTCAAAATCGGGAGTAAAGTGTCCCGTTTCGCCTGTGTTTTTCCAATATAAATAAGCTAATTGAATAGGATAACACAATGAATCTATTTCATATTTTCTTTCCCAGATCCATCCTGACATTTCAGTCTTATCATTTTGATGCCCTTTAGCATTATCATACTCATTAAACGCATTGGCATATGGATCTCTTAAAATCGATTGATATTGGGTTTTCAATACCCCTTCGATTATTTTCTTCAGGTCGGTATCCTGTGCCGCCAGCATTAAATAAGGCCTAAGCTGGTTCACAGAATCTCTCAGCCACATGGCCGGAATATCTCCGGTCAGCATGAATACCGTCCCATCCTCATCATGCCGGCGAATGGTCGTTTCCAGCGTATTCTGATAGCAGCTTTTGAACATCTGAATGATTTTAGGCCGGTCGGACATTCTTTCGCTAACGTATTGAATAATCTTTTCTTCCGTATTGTTTTGCATTATCATTCTCCTGAAATGTATTATTGAGGCTTTTGTAACTTCGTTTTTAACTATTCCTTTACCGATCCTAAGACGATTCCGTGAATAAGATACCGCTGCAAGAAAGGATAGATTAATAAAATAGGAATCATAGACACTAGAATTTTTGCCGAGTTCAAGGTGACATTAGATACCTTATTAAACTCCTTAAGCTGCTCGACCGTAAGATTCTGTATTTGGTCCCGCGTCAGGCTGAGCTGCTGAAGATAGGTCTGCAGAGGAATTTTCTCACTATCGTTTATTAAAATAATTCCGTCAAAGAAATTATTCCAATGGCCTACAATGGAAAATAAGGCAATGGTAGCTAAGCTTGGCAATGAAACAGGAAGATAAATATGAGTTAATATTTTGAGCGGGCCCGCTCCATCCATAAATGCGGCCTCTTCCAGCTCCTTAGGAATTCCTTTAAAAAAATTCATCAGCAATATGACATTAAATACGGGGACGGCTCCGGGTAATACTAAAGCCCAGATGGAATTAATCAACCCCAGGTTACTTATGACCATAAACCAAGGAACAATACCGCCGCTAAATAACATCGTAAATAGGATAACCCACATGTATATATTTCTGGATTTGAAATGCTTGATACTTCTGGATAGCGGATATGCCATTAATATGGTCAGAATCATATTCAGGCTGACTCCAAGAACAACCCGCTCAACCGAGACGAGAAATGCCTTCCAAAATTTCGTATCATTTAATATCTTTTCGTAGGAGGAGAAATTAATATCTACGGGGAGAAAATAAACCTCTCCTGCATTCACGGCTGTACTGCTGCTGATCGAAATCACGATCGTATTAACCAACGGAACGACTGAAAGAAAAGTGATCATTAACAATGCTGTTATGATCAATATATTTACAAACCTGGACCCCAGGGCTTTGGATTGTACCATGTTTACCTCCTAAAAAATCTTATACCCGGCGTATTTTGCAGCTAACTTATAGGAGAGAATAATTAAAACAAAACTGATGACAGATTTCATTAATCCAATGGCTGTGGCAAACGAATACTGCATATTGATCAGACCCATACGGTATACAAAGGTATCGATGATATCCCCTGTTTCATATACCAACGGATTATATAGATTGAATACCTGGTCAAACCCTGCATTCAATACATTTCCCAGACTCAAGGTGCCTAGTAAAACGATGGTTGGAAAGATGCCTGGCAGCGTTATGCTTCTTATCTGTTTCCAGCGATTAGCGCCGTCAAGCGCCGCCGATTCATATAAAGCCGGATTAATTGCCGTTAAGGCAGCCAAATAAATAATAGTCCCGTAACCAAACTCCTTCCACGTATCCGTTAAAATAAGCAGGGGTCTAAACCATGTATTGCTTGCCAAAAACATAACTCGTTCCAGACCTAAAAAATCAAGTAAACCGTTTACCATGCCATCGTATGAAAAAATCATGGACAACATGGTGCCTAAGACAACCCATGACATAAAATGCGGTAAATATACAATGGTTTGAACCGTACTCTTGAAGACTTTAAGCCTTACTTCATTCAATAACAGGGCAAAAACAATAGGTACCAGTAAGCCTAGTAAAATTTTTCCTATCGCAATTACAATCGTATTAATAAAAATTTGCTTACTGTCCGGCAGTTGAAACATATAGGTGAAATTGGCAATGCCCACCCAATCGGAACCCCATATCCCTTTCGCGGGAATGAATCTTTGAAAGGCCATTACGGCTCCAAACATGGGAACAATCGAAAAAATAAACAGCATGACCATTCCGGGCAACAGCATGAAATGATAGACGATACCGTTAGACCAGTTCCGTTTTTTAGGTGTGTTTTTGAGGGTCTTTCTCTCTCTAGTTACACTCATATCCACTTGCGCCATTTTCGCATCACATCCTTATATCTAAAATAGTGAACTTGCTTGCTTCAGCTAAACGAAAATGTTCAGGTGGAGGATGACTCCACCTGATGCTGCTTCCTATTGATTTATCTCTTTGGCAATTTCATCTCCGCCTGTGCGATGCCACGTCTCAACAAACTTATCAAACTCTTCTATCTTCGCTTCACCCATAATAATTTTTAGAATCACTTCTTCTTCCATTTTTTGAAGATTAGCCCACTTCATTTTCATCGTTTCGGTTGTTCCATAAAAACCGCCAGGAATTACTTCAAGGTTCTCATTATTTGCTTCTCGCTGGCCCTCAATACGGGATAGATATTCTCCGTAAGTATTTACATCAATACTATTTCCCTTTTCTTTAAACTCCTGATAAGCACGATAGGACACAATTCGATCTTCCTGGATCGCGGTTTCATCTCCAGATTTATCTGTTTCCATAATGTCTTCATAGTAACGCTTTAATACATCGTCATAATCGACTTGCATAGGAATTTGAGTAGGATCGTTATTCCATCTGCTTTTATCTGTTAACAATTCATCCGAATGCTCTTTTTTGTATTGCACGGCATCATCGGTCATGGAATATAAGAAGTCTGTTGTTAAATTAATAGATTTCATAATCGCTTCCGGATGCTTAAATCCTTTTTTCACGACGACGATCCCGCCGCCAATTGGGTCTTGGCGAATCGTCTTAAATTTCCCATTGGCATCAACAGGAGCAGAAACCGCTACCCACTCGGCATTCGGATCTTTTTTAATGAAATCCTTATAGTTTGTATAACCGATCCACCAAGGATTAAATAGCATGCCTACTTGACCGTTAATCACCAGAGCTTCTTTTTCTTCGTTCGATCTTACTGCAAATTGTTTATCTATAATTCCCTCTTTGTAATGCTCACTCAAATCTGCTAACGCTGCTTTCATTTCCGGCTGAACTGACCCGTATACGACTTGTCCATCTTTACCCGTAATCCATTGCGCAGGAAATGCTTGATGTGCTGCAAAAACAGGCGTGAAATTCATGGCATTCTGATCCATGACAAATCCTACTGTTTTCCCCGTTCCTGAAGCGTCTTTTTCTACAAAGGTTTTTGCCAAATTCCAGACATCATCCAAGCTTTTTGGTATTTCAGCTCCAACTTTATCAATCCAATCTTTTCTCACCCACAATAGTTGATGCTGATTCCCAATATTCGTCATTGGAAGTCCCATGATTTTGCCGTCGACCTTCACTTGATCCAATAATAAACTGCTATAAGAATCATAAATTTTCTTAATTCCATCGGATGCTGTTTTTTCATAGACCTCAGTCAAATCGGCAATCAGATCATTATCTACCAATTGATTGAAAATTTCCCGGTTGACCAACATAACATCAGGCAAATCACCGGTAGTCATCGAAAGGGATAATTTCTGACCCATATCATCTGTCTCCCAGGCGACCTTCGCTTTTACATTCACCCTGCTTTCCACATATCTTGTAGCTAGGTTATCCTCGATGGTATCCCCCTCCGGCAAATTATTCACATGATTTGTATGTCGGCCAATCGTAAATTCGACAGGCGTTTCATATTTCCCGTAAGGATTATAATCATTTTCATTGACCGGATTTACTGTTTCATTGCCCCCATTCTTTGCACTATTACAACCACTGGCCACTAGCAAACTTACACAAGTTATCAATATCACTGCGAATTTCTTGCTTTTCCCCATGTTTATTAGCTCCTTTGCTTATTTATAATTAAATTGTATGCGCTATCACGAATAGCGTATATGCAACATTTTTCTTTTCTGTAGCACTTTCTAGTGTTCCATCTTCCTTTATCGACAATACAAAAAAACCGCTGTACGCGAAGTACCTCGGTTTTCGGGATGAGCAATCTCCTGCATCAAGAAAGCGGAATCGTTAGTGTGACTGTTGTTCCCCTATTGGGCTCACTTTCAATTTCCATCCCGTATTCGTTGCCATAATACAGCTTGATACGGTCATTAACATTCCTTACGCCGCAGCCGCCGTTATCCGCTGTTAATTGCTGCTTTTGTTGCTGCAGGGACATGCCCGCGCCATTATCGCTTACAATCATTTTGATCTCCTCATTCTCGGGATACACTGAAATGATAATCTGATTACCCTGAGAATTCGGTTCGGCGAATCCGTGTATAATGGCATTTTCCACGATAGGCTGTAATATGAAATGAATGATCGATAGATTTAGAATCGATTCGTCTATTCTGTAGTCCACTTCAAATGTTCCATCATTCATGATGTACTGCAAATCCAGATAGGCTTGAATATGCTTAATCTCATTTTCAATCGTAACCATATTTCTGCCTTTATTTAAGGTTGATCTATAGAACTTCGCCAACGTGGTGACCATATAACTCGTTTCTATATCTTTCTTTTTTAACGCCCGCCAATGAATAAAAGAGAGGGTATTATATAAAAAGTGAGGGTTGATCTGGCTTATGAGCTTGTTATAATCACTTTCCTTTTTGGCGATTTCGGCCTGATACACTTGAAAAATAAGACTGTTAATCCGCTCCAGCATTTTTCCGATTCCATTCGTGAGTCCCCCAAATTCATCCTTGGACGCACTTTGAATAATCACATCTAGATTGTTTTGTTCAACTTTATCTACTTTATTTTTCAAATGGATAATCCGTCTCGTGAAATTGTTTGAAAATATGTAGATGAGAAAGAAAGTGATAATTAGACTGAGCAAAATAACAAATACGGTAATTTTAAAAATGGCAAATGCATTAATATAAGCGTTAGCGTTCGAGAGATAATAATGGATCGTCCATTCGATATTTTTCAAATTACCGCTTATTTTCAAGGGATAATCAGATAAAGCGGCCGGAGCTGAGAGTTGCTCTGGTTTTTTTTCACTAAAAACAATTTGCTCTTTATCGTTCACGATATTCACAAATATATATTCCGACAGCTTATCCAGATCTGAAAAAATACTATCATAATTAATTGAAATCACCATAAAATTGCTGTCTTTGAAATTACTGATCAGCTCTTGGACCAAATATACACTTCCGTCATATACGACCCATTGTCTACCTCTAAACCCGTCGTACCAGGGCTTATTTTTCAACTCGCTTAGCGGCAAAATATTTTCACGGATGCCAAGTAAGTCTCCTGACGTATAAAAAGTGATTTCCTCGATATCATCATCCATTAATTTGATATGCGAAATCATGGGATCCACTTTGTCCCTAAAATCGAGGTACATATCAAAATAATTTTCTTCGTAATTATTGATAAATACATTCGAAAACTCTCGATTGAGCACCATGAACTCGCATAGCGTATTATATCGGTTAATTTTATAATCAAGGATGTTGGATATCTGGTTTAAGCTTGAAGCCGCTTCACTTTTTAATTCTTTGATCTGCGTTCTATACGATTGGATAAAGGAAATTAGCCCCAATAAAATAATTGGAATCAACGCGATAATGAGGTGAGAAAGCAATAACTTGTTGCGGAATCTGATATCATTGAACTTTTTCTTTATCAGATTGATCATAAGCGATACCGTTCTCTCTATATTGTAATGGACTGACATTATATTTAGCTTTAAATAATCTGCAGAAATAAGAAGTATTTTCAATTCCTACAAAAACCGCGATATCATTTATTTTCATATTGGAGTGGATTAACATATAGTTTGCCTTGCGCAGCCGATAATCCGTTAAATACTTCGAGAAATTCACACCCGTTTCTTTCTTAAACAAAATGCTTAAATAACCCGGAGAAAGGTATACTTCCTTAGCTACATCCGATAATGAGAGATCTCTCTGGAAGTTATCCTTCACTATTTCCTTCACTTGCTTGATAACCTTCGATTCCTGCGTTTCATGCTCAGGATTATCCTTGCATGGACTAAATTGTGTAATATCTTCCATCGCCTCCAGGAATTCATCAACTGCCAAAGGCTTTAACAAGTAGTTCACTACCCCTAATTTGATCGCACTTTTAGCATACTCAAACTCATCATATCCGCTGCATATCACGATTTTCAGATTTTCCTGCGTTTTCTTGGCAATCTTGCTTAATTCCAAGCCATTCATCATTGGCATCTTTACATCCGTAATCAGGATATCTATTGATTTCCTATTTAGAATGCCTTCGGCAACTAGACCATTCTCAGCTTCCAGCACATTGAAAGGAAATTTGTACTGAGCGATCAAATTTTTTATGCCTTCCCGTTCTATTTGTTCATCGTCAACGATAAGAACATTAAACATGATGTCATCTCCTCTATAGAAATGATTTATAAATTGCAGTTCATTATATCACAATTTTGGAAAGTGCTTTCAATGATAAAATGCTAGATGCAACTAGCCTTCTAGAAAGAGATAGAGAGAATGAAGTCATTAGTGCTTCGCCTTTCGGGTCTAAACCTGGCTGAGGTCAGCTCCTGAAAATGGCGTGGCAAAATGGTGCCAGCAAGCGCGGGCACCTCGTCTGAGACGTTTCATATTTATCATGAGAATGAGTGATTTCCGGAATTTCCATTTTCACAAAAAAAGTAACCGGCCTACTTTGCGTGGCCGGTTACTTCTGCTCATAAGCTCCATAGACGTTATATCGGTTCAGACAGCTTATACCACTGGCATTTTGACTCTGAATACGGTAACGGAGTGCGCTGGAAACTCATGTAAGAAGCTGCTGCCTTCGAACGAGAAGTCGCGCTGAACCGGCACAATCTTCTGAGGCTGCTCGAAGCTGTTCTCATCCTTGAGCGAATGACCCGACAATTCGTAGCTTTCAACGCGGCGTCCGCCTGCCTCCGGCAAATCTTCAAACGCGATGTCCGCATATACGGCGACGTCCTGCATATTGACGACTTTGACGATTGTGTCGCCAAAATTGTCATCTACGCTTGAGGAACAGTAGATCGGCTGGATAAGGGGCAGCTTATCCTCCGTATCATGAATGAGCTTACCATTAATGTAGCTGCGAATCTGTCTTCCCGATACTTCGAGCGCGAGCTCATAGGTGACGTCATTCTCGACGGTGAACAAGCTTTGGGTTAAGCAGGAATTGCGACCGTTGACTCGGGAGCTAATCATGGAATCTTGATTTTGCCAGCCGCTAATTTCCCAGAACAACCGGTTATCATCGTCCGCACAGCCGAACGATATCACGAATCCTCTTGGTCCGTCCGTTCTCTTAGCCGTCATGGATAACGTATAATTGGTCCAATCCGTTACGCAGAGATGTGCCGACTGCTTGGCTGTGCCTGCAAGGCGAGCTTTCTCCGTATCCGACAGTTCGGCCGTCCAGCCCGTAAACGTTCGCTCCTCGCCTGAATCGTTATTCACGATCCTGACATTCGAATATATAACGCTGCTGGCGTCCGTGCCCAGCTCGATAGCGCCATTTATCGGCTTCGCCTCGATGCCTTGCGGCTTCTCGAAGCCGCTCGCTTCGATGCGAAGCAAACGGTCGCCTTGATGATGCATGAACAACTTCTGTACGTAATAATTCGCCGTTCCAAACACCTCATGGTTGTTGAACCAGATAAGGTCAGGCTTCCAGTTCACATAATCGACGTTGCAGAGCATAGGCGCATAGCAAGCTAGTCCAACCGCATGGGCATTACGCTCCAAGCCGATCATGAATGCCGCTTCTGCGAGCGCATTATAATAGGTGTTGCCCCACGAGGCGTATTCTCCCAGAAACACCTTTGGTTCATCAGCCTTGAACCCGTCATACCGATCGAAGTTGGCAAGAAACCACTCCGGAGATTGATAGTAATGCTCGTCCACTAGATCGGAGCCATTCTCTCTCGCCGACTGCCAGCCTCGCTCATATTCACCCCCGGCCGCGAACGGACCGCTGGAATTTATGATTTTCATCGTCGGGTACTTAGCCTTGATCGCTTGGTGGAAATAACTGTACCGCTCGAAGAACGGTTCACCGACCTCCTCGTTGCCAATGCCGATATATTCGAGTCCGAACGGCTCTGGATGACCAAGCTCGGCGCGGATAGCTCCCCATTCCGTCGAGAGATCGCCATTCGCAAATTCGATCAGATCAAGCGCATCGTCGATCCACGGGCCTAGTTCGTCAATCGGAACGATCCGTTTATGATGCGGGTCATACCCGCCTGGCAAGATAGGAATCGGCTTCGCGCCGATGTCTTGGCAGAATTGGAAGTATTCGTAATAGCCTAATCCAAGCGTCTGATTATATCGCCAATTGTTCCGTCTCGAAGGACGCTGTTCAACCGGACCGATTGTGTTCTTCCAACGGTACATCGAGTTGCGATCATCCGGGTTAAGCGAGCCGTCATGAACGAGGCATCCACCTGGAAAGCGCATGAACTTCGGCTTCAGCTCAGCCAGCAAAGTTGCAATATCTTCCCGCAGCCCGTTCGTACGTCCTAGGAACGTCCTAAGCGGGAACAACGAGACCATGTCTACATACAGGCTGCCCGAGCCGCCTGTCGTAATCGTCAGCCTGCTGCTGTAATTGGTTTCATCCACAGATATAACAGCCTCGTATTTTCTCCATTCGGACGAGTCCACCACAACAGTCGTTTCCCCGTGAACAACTCCTGCCTTACTTTCAATCGCTATGCGCACCGGCTCACTGAAGCTCTCATTGCGCCTCGCGTAGAAGGAGAATCGATAGTCTTCCCCCACCCTAACTGGAATTCCCGAATTAAAGCCCGAATTCGCGATTCCCACTCCATCGCCTGCCATACGAATAGTAATAACGGCGTAATGCCTGTTACGTTCATTCATCGGCTGTGAGTCCTCAATCCTGAGTTCAGCCTGTCCGCCGCCTCGTTCAACCTTCTCCCAATTGGTCAACGCATGGAAGTCCGGGTGATCGATCGGATCAAACTCGAACGAACGGTTGCGAACTAGCTCCGCATAGAGCCCGCCGTCTGCCGCATGGTTCAAATCCTCGAAGAAAATGCCGAACAAATCGCCAAGTTCAGCACCCCGTTGCTTCGTATGTATCGTAAGCTTTCCTTGTGCCTCACTCATTTGAAATTTCCTCCATCAACCGATATCCAGTGGTCTACACCAACGCTTGGCTTGCCATCGTTGAAATCGATTTTACTAATGCAAGTTTCGCGCAATACAGTACTCGAAGGGTCGATAAGCCGGTGATAGCATAAATACCAGTCGCCTTCATACTTCGCCATGGATGCATGGCCCGTTCCGGTGTAAAGGTCGGAGTGCCGCGTTACGCGGTTATCCTCAGGCGAATCATAAGGCCCGTAAATGTGGTCACTCGTAGCGTAACAGATTTGGTATCTCGGATCGCGGGTATCGTAGTTACTCCAGGTCAGCATATATTTCCCGTCTACCTTTTGCATATGCGGCCCTTCGTTATATATGCCGTTATCGAACACGTCCGGATCTTTGCCGCGAAGCTCATACAGCTGATTGGACAACAAGACTGGCTTCGTTTTAAATGAAATCATGTCGTCCTCAAGTGGAACGATCCAGCACTTTCCTTGACCCCATAACAAGTAAGGCTGATTGTCTTCGTCAACGAACAGGTCGGCGTCGATGCTCTGACAATCGTATTCGTTCTTCTCGATTAATGGCCTGCCAAGCAAATCCTTGAACGGCCCAAGCGGCGAATCGGATACGGCAACGCCGATCTGCGCCTCCGCAGAGAAGTACATGTAATACTTGCCTTTATACTTGTTAATACCGGGAGCCCATGCTCTTGTCTTCGCCCAGCTGACCTCGGTCAAGTCCAGCGCCAAGTACGGCCCTTCCCAGTGAATCAAGTCCTTGCTGTGGAAAACATGGAACTTCTCGTATAGCCATCCATCGCTGTCCTTCGTCGGATACAAATAATAGTTTTCTCCGTCTTGAAACAGGAACGGATCAGCCCATTCGCCGATCAAGGTCGGCTGTTGCAACTTCTTCTCCATAAAATCATCCTCCATATCGTTCTAGCAATCTATCGTATTCCAGCTTGGTAACGGGTATGACCGAGCCATGGCGCGGCGAAGCGGGCAAGGAGTAATGCTCGGGCAACGACCATATGCCGGAGCTCAAATCCGTCGTTTCGAGTGGAATGTAGCCACGATCCACGTATTCATCGATAAATGCGTACCACTTGTCTTCTGTGTTTGACTTGAAAATAATCGGCCCTTCACCTTGGCGTAAATAGGGCTGTTCAACGCTGCCATTTATAAGCTTAAAGCTCGGATCGTAGAAAGAGCTGCCTGATTCCAACATGATGTTTTGCCCTTTGCTAATCCGATACACGCTGCCCTGGGCTTCAATCATCGTCGTGTCGATGACCGAATACCCGTAATCCATGTATACTTTCGGCTTGCTGAACGTTACAAAATCCTTTGTTTCGGCTACCATCATACGATGGTATCGATCGGTATCCGGAAGACTGCCGTCCAGCATAGAAGCCCAAAACAAGTAATATACGTCCGAGCTGCTATCGCGGAATACTTCTGGTGCCCACGTGCAGCCTGCCCCCTCCGGCGCTAGCTCCACCATCGATTGATTTGACCAATCAACGAGATTCGAAGAGTTCCAAATCATAATCGAGCGGCTTCCCGCCGTGACTGCCCGATTCCAATCCCCGTTGCTGTGTATCCGCAGGTCGGTCGCAACCAAATAGAACGAATCGCCTAGCGGAGATCGGACGATATAAGGGTCCCGTACGCCCTTCTCCCCCATCGTAGAAACAAGAACAGGCCGTCCTCCGTTCAGCTCTCTCCAAGAGAGAGCGTTATTGCCTTCACTAAGCGCAAAATATACTTGCTCCCCATCCTCGTATCGCTCGCCCTTGAAATAAGCAAACAAATACCCCGCATACTGCTCCAAGTTAGCAACCATTGGTTTCACTCATCCTCATAGCTGAAATATAATCCATAATAAAAGCATTATCCCACCCTATTTTCCAACTTTATTATACAATCGTAAATGATGTATGATAGGTATTAACTGATTTATTGTCCAGAAAATAGCGGAGGGATAACAATGATTCAAATCAAGAGATGCGGCTACAATGTCACGCATGAAGAAGGGTTCATCGTCGACCGGCCGGAAGGATCCGGCGACTACTTGTTTCTGCTGTTCCGCAGCAAAATGGAAGTTGAATCGCAAGGAAAATTAATCGTCACGGAGCAAAACAGCTATATCCTGTATGGCAAAAGCAGTAAGCAATATTATAGAGCCATCGAGCAGCCTATGATGCATGATTGGTTTCATTTCGATTCCGATGAAATAGACATGTTTTGTCAGCAGCTTCAACTGCCGCTCGATACGGTCATGACGGCTCATGACCCTTTTTATGTTTCTAGAAAAGTAAGCGAGCTCCAAAGCGAGCATGTCCATAACGGCCCCTATAAGCGCGAGATTATGGACGCTACCGTACGTTGTCTGCTCATGAAACTAAGCGAAATGCGCAGCCGCATCGATTCCAACCATCACATTAGCAAGCATTATGATCAATTTATTAATCTTCGTAACGTGATCTACAATACGCCTTCGATTTCGTACTCGATCGATGAGCTGGCGGCAAGCATGAATATGAGCCGATCGCATTTTCAACAGCTGTACAAGGAAATATTCGGCGTGTCCGTCATTAATGACGTCATTCACAATCGGCTCGAATATGCTCTGCATCAACTAGAAAATTCCGATCACGATGTTAAGACGATCGCAGAGCTTTGCGGGTATGACAACGAGGTCCACTTTATGAGACAGTTCAAGAAGAGCGTGCACTTGACGCCGACCCAGTATCGCCGCAAATATCGATCTCCCGCAACGTGATGTTTTTACCGATAAGTTTAGCCTTTGACCGATCCTAGAGCGCATATCGTTAAAATGAAAAAGCCGCAAATATGCGGCTTACTAAGCGTATTTTTTTCATGCAAGACCCGTTTTTCTTGAACTGTCAACGGTGACTCAAGTATTTGGCGTAAATGGCATCGTACTCGGTTTTCGTTATCGGTATAACCGTTCCGTGACGGGGGCTGCCGGGTAAATCGTAATCGGTAGAAAGCGTCCATACGCCTGAGTCCAGATCAGTCGTTTCTAGCGGCAAATAACCTCTGGAACCGAATTCGTCGACGAACAAATACCATTTTTCTTCTGTATTGGATTTAAACACGGTTGGACCTTCGACGCCTTTAACGCTGCCGACGCCTTCTTTAATCATTTGGCAGCCGGGATCGAATACGGAGCCCAATACATCCTGAAATACCATTTTTCCGTAAGGTGATAACGGCTGATTGTCTCTTTCGTCTTTCGTAAACCTGTAGATCTTCCCCTTATGGGAGATCATAGTCGTATCGATAATGGAATACCCGAAATCCAAGTACACCTGCGGTTCAGTAAAGACATAGAAATCCCGGGTTTTGCTATACATTATTTTTTGATAGGCATTGCCGGCATGACTTTCATCAGTGAACAGCTTGGAGGCCCAGAACACGATATACTCGCCCGTTGCTTCATCATAAAAAACTTCGGGAGCCCACGTGTTGCCTGCCTCTGGTGGCGAAACCCCGACCATTCTTGGTTCGGTCCAATTCAGAAGATCGCTCGATTCCCATACCATGATGGATCGGCTCCCCTGACTTTGAGCCCGGTCCCAGTTCCAGTCTCCGTTTATTTTCAGATCAGTAGCAATCATATAAAACTTATCGCCTTCGGGGGATCGGATGAGAAAGGGATCCCTCACCCCTTTCTCGCCCATAGTGGACGTAAGTACCGGCCTCCCGCCATTCAGCTCTTTCCAGCGAAGCGGGTCGTTCCCTTCACTAAGCGCGAAATAGACTTGCTCTGCGTCCGGCGTCCCTTCTCCTGTAAAGTAAGAGAAGAGGTAACCCGCATAATCTTCCTTTGCAGGACCCGTTTTGACCGTTGCCTCAAACACTTTCTCCGCAGTTACACCATTTCGGGTGATGGTTGCCGTTAGCTTCACCGATTGATTTCCACTGCCGAACTGGGGACGGGTCACTTCTCCGGACGCCGCAATGATCTCAGGGCTTCCGGATTGCCAAGTTATCGTCGTTCCGTTCGCTCCTTTGACAGGCAAAGTCAAGTGGCCCCGCACATTTTCGATATTGTATACCGTCAGCGCTTCTTGGTCTAGTCGAACCGTATCTTCATCGCTTCTGCTATATCCTTGCATCGTCTGCCCCTCTCCCCGTTAAGGTAACGACAGACTTCGCGGGAATAACCGCTTCGAAGTTATGATCGTCCTGAACCGGAACGTCTTCACCCTGGGCAAGATCGTGGCCAGCTGACGTAATGTACGATTCCATAACCCCAATGGAACGGCTCTTGTCTATGCCTTTCAACGAAAGCTGAATACGCTTATCCTCTTCGCTGTCGTTGACGAACACAGCCGTAACCGTCTGTTCTCCTTCATGTACGTAAGCCGAGCCGAGCAGCTCGCTCTCAGCTCCCTCGTCCAGCCCCGTAAGCGCAATGCGCTCCGCGCCGGGACGTATAAATTTGCTGTAGTTGCCAAGAGCCCATAATATTTTGGATGTCAAAATATTTTGCTCGTCTCCTGCTTCATTAAAGTCGGTATAAATTAGACCGTCCTTGTAATTGACCTTGGACACCGCCGTCCACCACTGCCAAGCGGCCGCATTCGCCTTCGTCAAATCAAAATGAATCGTTCTGGCCACATACAAAGCGGGATCAATGCCGAGGTCGCGGCCGGGACCGTAATCGCCAAGAATACAATATTCCGACATCCAATATTTAGCCTCAGCGTCGTATTTCTTCATATTGGCATCCAGCAATTCTCTCAGCTTGCCGAGCCGGTCGTCTCCCGGTTTGCTGTAATCGGACCAATAGGAATGCGAAGCAATTTTATTGCCGATCGCTTCCCCCAGTTCGGGGTCGCCGAGAAAATCCTTAATATACTCCCGGTATTTTCCTGCTCCCAGGCTATTGGCCCCGCTTGTATATTGCCCGCCGCCCGCAAACATTTGATAATATTCGTCATCCAGCAGCGAAGTAATTTCCACGCCGTCTACAGCGCTGATTTGCGCATCGAGGCTGCTTTTCTTTAACTGACGGTGCAATTCGAGAATGACGCGCTTCAGGTCTTCATTGTTATAGCGGTTCCCTTCCTGCTGCGCACGGTTCCAATCCCAGGTCGGCTCGTTAATGGGACTGATATATTCAAACGTCAGACCTTCTTTTCTAAAGTGCTCCAATACATCGATTAAGTATGCCGCAAATTCATCCTCATAGCCCTCTTTCAAGTTGGTGGAGCCGACATCCGGGTCCGGTTGGGCGTGTCCGTTCTTCGTCATCCAGACTGGAGGGCTGTTCACGAATGCGATCAAAGAATCTACGCCGCGATCCTTGGCTGCCTGTAGAAACCACTGCTGGCCCGACTGCTTGTTCCAATCGTAATCGCCGGTCTCCGACATCTTGAACGCTTCTGCCCGCCGCCATGGATCGGGAATAATCGTCTGGTCCGTTTCACTCGAGCCTGCACCGATATTGAAACGCCATGCCGACAGCCCGATCCCTTTCTCCCTCGAAAAAAGCAGGTCTGCAACTCGATTTTTATTTTCTTCCGTCCATTGCTTGCCTAGAGGATCCATAGACCATGCATCAGACGCACCGAAGTTATCAATCGTTTGATAGCGGACTGATTCGTCTATCGATACATAAGCGTCCGGCGGTTTCGACTGCTGCACGGGTTCCACTGTCTCTTTCACGCTATTGGAGCTGTTGGAACTGCTAGGACTGTCAGAACCTCCCGATGTGAATCCGAAATACAAGCCGAGAACTGAAGTAAAAGCAACAAGTGTGATGACTATCAATTTTCTTTTCATCCGCCTCTCCTAACCTACTAATCCTGAGCGTTCAACGCTTTCTACAAAATGTCTTTGCACGAACAAATATAAAATAATAAGCGGAAGTATGGCCATCAGGACACTGGTATTCATCATCATGGACATAAAGAACGGATCCTGAACATAGGATGCTGTTGCCGCCTGTTCCCCTCCGCTAAGGAAAGTCGCGATTGCATACCCGGAAGAAGCCATCATCGAAGACATGACCTTCGGTTCATTCAAATACATATTCGTAAAGAAGGAATCGTTCCATTGCCATACGAACGAGAACAGCATGACCGTCACCATCGAAGGAATTGCATTGGGCAAAATAACTCTTCTGAAGGTTGAAAAATAGCCGGCGCCGTCAACGTAAGCGGCTTCTTCAATTTCTCTTGGAATCCCTTTAAAAAACTGGCGAAAAATATAAACGTACAACCCGGTTTTCACGCCCATGCCGAGTACCGCAGAAATGATAAACGGCCAGTAGGTGTTGATCAGATTGGCTGGCTCGCCCTTGATTAGCTCAATCAATCCGAACAGATCAAAATTTTTAAAATGTAAATAGAGCGGAATCATAATCGTATTGGACGGCACTAAAATTGTAAAAATAACTGCCGCGAACAAAAGGCCGCTTCCCTTAAACCTCACTCTCGCAAAACCGTATCCGGCCAGCACGCAGGTTATCGTTTGGAGCAGCATAACCGCGGAAGAGAGAAATAACGTATTGAGCAGCACGCGCGGATAGTTCATCGCTTGGAACACGAGCTTGAAGTTATCGAGCGTTAACGCCCTCGGCACCCAAATGACCGCAGAATCGTATAAATCATCCATACTTTTGAATGCAATCGATAACTTCAACAAAATCGGGTAGACGATGACAAATGATATGCCGAAAATAAGTACGAATCGGACGATGACCCATAACCATTTCTTTGCAAATTCAACCCAATAGGCAGCGGATGCCATACGATGCATGCGGTGCATCCGCTCTTCTTTCGTTGACCGTTGTTGTACTGCGGTTTCCGTCTTCATGTAATCTCTCCTTCAATGTTTGCAGAGCAAACATACATCGTAAGCATTCGCCTTCAATGTTTGCAGAGCAAACATACTTCGTAAGCATTAGCCTAAACCGCTAATCTTGGTAAAAGACCTTGCGCGACACAATCGACGTCGTGATCCACAGCACAAGCGCAATGACGGCAAAGTACATCCAGGCCATCGCGGCGCTGAGACCAAAATCGAAGCTTTTGAATGCCGTATCTACCACTAGCCGGCTTGTTTCATCGCTGATGAAGCTATCGATTATCGTGTAGACCAGATTTGTCAGTATCAACGGGCTGATCATAGGAAACGTAATTTTCCAAAAAGACTCGTAGCCGGTCGAGCCTTCGATCTTGGCAGCCTCGTATAAAGAGGGAGAGATCGACTGAAGCCCTGCAAGGAAAATTAAAATTTGGACGCCGGATTGACTGACGATCTCATAGATTCGGCTGACAGCCCCCGTCAAGTACTCGACAAAAGTAATATTTATCCCTGATTCGACGAGGATGACGGTGAGCTCCAAATTTTTCATAACGGACAAACCGCCGCCGGTTGTATCGTTCGCGCTTTGGACGACGGACTGCATCAAATCTCCGTTCTCGATACTAGCGATAATTCCCGATGCCAGTATAACCGGAAGGAAGAAGATAGCCCGGGCGAGCACTCGTCCTCTAAACTTCTGATTGAGAAGAACTGCAAAAAATAAACTGAAAATAATAATGAGCGGCGTGTTAACCCCAATATTCATCACGGATTCCGTCAATATCCTGACATACGATTCGTGCGACAGCAGCGCCTCCCGATAGTTCGACAATCCGATAAACTCCAGGCTGAAGCCATCATCCGTAACTTGCAGATTGCTTAAACTGTACCGGAACGAGGACAAGAGCGGAATCATAAACAGGAACAAGAAGCCTACAAACCAGGGAAGTATGAAATAAAGTCCGTAATATCTGTTTTTTTGTTCAAGCGAAAGCTTCTTGAACCTCATCGCTGCGTTTCACCTCCAACCCAATAATCCTTTGCCCCCACTATAATTCCGTCCACATTCGATTCTGTATCGTTATAATTGACGATAATCGTTTTGCCTTTTTCGAACGTCGTTTGATACACGCCGTCGGCCAGCATTCGATGATCGGCAATTATTTGGGACTGCACATCATGGAGAACATCGTTTAGCTCGCGATATCTTTGTGAAGCTTCATCGATCCATAGCCGGTAATCGGCAGAATACAAGTGATCGAACTCTGTCATCTTGATCGCCGACGAATCAGCATTAAACCATGTAAAATGCATAGCGGAGCCCGTTTCGAGCGCCTTCAGGAAGTTGTACGTAGAATCCTGATCGTCCGCCATGTTCCAGGCCGTTCCGGCGTAATTAATGTAACCGTGAAACACCGACTGAAAAAAAGGAACGGTTTCATCGGTAATGATAAATCCGCTGCTTGTCATCGGCGCATCTACGATATGCCGCGCATAGGCAGCCGCATAGGCGTTTCCGCCTTCCACCAATATTTCCTTGACGGAGCCGCTTATTTGTTGCAGCTGTCCACTCACGATCTCCTTCGCTTCTTCGCGATCGATGACATTGGAACGGTTAAAGTCGGAATTCAGCATGCTGCCAAGATCGCGCAGCGACACACCGCTCAGCTGCAGCTTCTCGTAATCGTCAATAAATCCGTTTACAATTTGGGGCAGCGAATTCGGACTAAGCACATAACCGGGCTCCTGTTCGTCTTCTTCCCTGAAGTTGGCAGCGCTGTACGGATAAATATGCGCCAGCTTGCCATTAATAAACCGGGAAGCCTGCGATTTTTTGAAACCGTCCGCGTTCGGAGCTGCTTCAAGAAAGGTTGCGTCAGGAAACAGCGAGATGTGGTTGGCATCAGCATAAGCTTTCAGTTCGTTCAATCCTTTGCTTCCGCCTAGCTTCTTATCGACGGTAATGGATTTCGCGAGGTCATGGATTATGCCGCCGTTGAACCAACCCGTATAACGCAGCTTGATATTACCGATTCCCAGATCCAGCATTTGACCCAATACGGATTCGGCCTGATCGAAGGTCGTAAGCGGCTCATAAGCGTTATAAGGAATGCCCAGGAAAAATTTCTTTTTCGGTATGCCGCCTATAAGCTCGGCATAGAACGGAACGCCTTCTTCATCCGTCAGCCTAGTTAGACCCGCTTGCTTGATCAAGTAATTGCGGTATTCCGTGGCCATGCCGGAGTAGCTGGCATCCTCGGCGCCGAGAAACCCGTATCGAACGCTAATATTGCCCTGGAAAGGCGCTGCTTGAAATTTCTTAACCGTGCTGGAGCGCCACCCGTTCGTCAGCGTAACCTCCTCCAGGTTACGGAGCTTAAAGCTAGGGGACACCGTGTTATAGACGTTAAGCCTGCCGCTTATGTCAGCCTCGACTGCTGCGACCGCATCCCCTTCTTCAATGATTCCGACGAATGCCCGGTCCTCGTATTTCATTCCGAATACAGGCAATCGCGCAGCTTCATCATTCTGAATTCGGATTTGCTGACGAATGGCCGAATCAGTCCCGTATAGTTCTTTACGGAATGGCGTGGCATACGTTTTTTCATTGTTAAAGCGGATCAGTGAACCCGAACCGTCCGGGACGAGCGTATAGCCTTCATCCTCGAGTCCGCTTGCACCAAAAAACGGCAGCAGGGATAGCGTTTGAATTTTCATCGATTCCGGGTATTCGACCCCGCCCGAATCAACCGTAACCTTCAACTGCTCTCCGTCAAGCCGATAATGGAGAGGGATCTTGACATTAAGATCGCTGGCAGCCGCTTCGCCAGACGCAGCGTTATCGATCGCTTTCTGCTCCTCGTCATATCCGATCTGTTCGAAAACTTCGGTTACCTTCTTTAATCCGACTCCCTTTAAAGAGGAGTCCCTTCTTTCGTAACGCTTCTCTTGCTCGTTATGCTTAAAACGCTTTTCAACTTCTCTTTTGTCTCCCGAATCTTCGATCTTGTCCAGGATGAGAGTTTGAAATCTTTCCTCGCTTATATATTTAGGGATCGTGTCGATATCGCTTTTAACTTCCCCTAGCGTATAAACGATGTTCAAGCCGTCGCTTACCTTCTCAATGACATATTGGCCGCTCTGAACGCTGTGCGTATAATTGTCATACTTTACCGAATTTCCCGCAGCGTCCAAATAAGAAATCTCGACCTGCACGTTCAGCTTTGCTTTGTTATAGCCTGTGGCGATCGGATCTTGTTCACGATCTTGCGGATTGGAATACCAGATCGCCCCACTTCGCTTGTCCTGAACCGCGATTTCCGTCGTTGTATTGTTGACGTACAAAATCAAAAATTCATTCTCGGCCGCCTTATCCATACCTTCGGCTATACTCGCCGCCTTGCCGGAATCGCCGCTCGCAACCGTAGACTCGGCAGTCTGCTCGTCGACCGGCGCGGACGCGGACGCTGCCCCAGCCTCTGAACCTGCCACCGCCCCGGATGCAGGTTCCGCGAAATTGGTGCCTTGGGATATAAGCAAGCAGCCGATAATAACTGCTGTCATGATGATCGCAAGCCTCCGCTTCACCGCTTGGCCCCCTTTCTTATGCTCGCAATGAAAGTTCCTGATAGATCGTGTAAACAAAAGCAACGATTTGTTGAATCAGGCTGAAGAACAGCAGACCCAAAAAGATGATGACACCCATGACCACGACGGTCAACAGCATCGTCATGATCGTCTTCATAACCGTATATTGATGAACCGTCATCGTTCCTATAAACAGCAGCCAAACAAACCATAGCGCAGCCGCGGATTCCAGCAAATAATAGAATGAAGCCTCGCGCAGCGTAATGACATTGCTGAGCAATATATTGGGCAGATAGATTAGAATTAAAGGGAGCATCGCGTAGCCTGTGGCGATGACAATTTCTTTGAATTTCCCTTCCCCGTCCATCAGTGTAGTCAACGACCAGTTCGCGACGCACCAGAGCAGGAAAGGGAGGACAATGTATTTCAACTCGTCAATGCTGTTTAAATCCAGCGGGTAATTAAAGTTGACTACATAACCGGCATACTGGCGTTTCAGTATCATCATTACCGTCACGCCGAACAAGATGGTAAGCGCGATTCTAAGCTTTCCTTTGTTCTCGTATTTCAGATCCCAAAAACCGTCAAAGGGATGAAAAGCGACATGCAGTGTGTACTTAGCGTCCTTGAGAAACTGCATCCTGTTTCATGCCCTCCTTTCTTAGCCTCATGCCACGGCGCACGGCCATTATGACCACTATCAGCGCGACCACAATCGTCATGTAGGTCCCGAAATACTCGCGCATATATTCCCTGCGGAATTTCGTTAACGCTTTGGAATAATATTCCCTGTCGTTGCCCAGCTTTAAATAAGTCATAGCTTGCTTGTATTCGCCTCGACGCAGCATCGACTTGCCGATTCCGACATAGGCCATTTCGTAATTCGCATCCAGCTTGAGCACTTGTTCCCACAGCTTTGCCGCGTCATCGTGCTTCCCTATACTGTACAAACCGTTCGCTTCGTTAACCAGGCTTCCGAATTTAGTCGCGGCAAACTCGGTAATCATTCCCAGATCACTATCCAGAACAAAAATTCGATTGCCGAAACTTTCAATCGCGACCGGAGTTTTGAACGTGCCGAGTTGATTGCCGTGCTGACCGATTACGTACAATAAATTGCCGTCCTCGTTATAAGTGAAAATCCGCCCCCGAGTCGAATCAAGCGTCCGGTACACGCCATTGCCGCTGACATCGATGTCGATGAAAGCCGATCGCTCTCTACTGAAATCGCCTATCGGACCCCATGCCCCGTTTACGCGAAGCACATCGATGCCGGACGGGTTCAGCCTTTTGACGGGAACTGAAGTTTGCTTGTCAGCCGTAGTCGTAAAGATAAATCCGTCTGCATCTACGTCCACATTGTTAAATTCAATCGGGACAAATCGGATCATTTTTTCCCGCTGTTCTTTTGTCGATACCGTTTTCCAGAACAAATCAACCGGATCGAATTGCACAGGATTCGTACCTATAAAACCGGTAAAGTCGCCAACGCTGTCGAATTCGATAATGCCGTCAAAGACGCCTCTCGCGACAACATAGATTCGGCCGGCTTTATCGACAATGACCTTGCGCGGGAAATATTCGAAATTGTCGCTAAGCACCTCCGACTTCGGAGCGCCGATTTCTCTGATGAACGCTCCGCTCCCGTCCAGTACGACTACGCGCCTATTTTCGGTATCCGCCACATAAATATGACCTGCCCCGCTGACGTAGATGCCTTCCGGTTTATTGAAGCTATCCTGCTTGCCGTTATTATCGAAGCCTTGAATTTGGCGGATCGCCTTCCACTCGCTGTTAAGCACCACAATTCGCCCGTTACCAGAATCCAGAACGTACAGATTGCCGTCAGACGCCGCGAACATATCGCTCGGCGTCGCCATTGGTCCAATGCCTATTTCCTGACCTGTTATCGTCCTGGAAGGAAGATAAGCGATCGGCGATTGAACGGCATTTCCCCAATATGAATAGGTATATCCCTCGTACGGCGATGCGTGAGCCGGCTTAGGACTTAGGCTCGCGATAATCATCACAGCCGCCAGGATCAGAATCGATCGCTTTATTATCAAACCTATACGCCTCCATCGCTTTAGTCCTTCATGCCGGACGAAGCCATCGTTTGAATCACATTGCTTTGAGACAAAACAAAAGTTACGATCGGCACCGTCATCATAATAACCGCAACTGCGGCTCCCACCCCTGCGCGGGCTATACCGCCCTGAACGATTTGCCCCATGGCGTAATGCATCGTCTTAAGCTGCTCGCTGTAGATAAAGCTTCCTCCATCCGTTCCCCACAGCATTTGCATCATCAGGATCAGCAGCGTCAACCAGGCAGGCTTGACGAGCGGCATGACGACCTGCCAGAAAATGCGGTATTCGCTGGCGCCGTCAATCTTCGCGGCTTCCAGCAGCGCGTCCGGTATTTGCTCCATGAATTGCTTCATCAAATACAGGCCGAGCGGAAAAGCGAACGCCGGAACGATTACAGCCTGATACGAATCAATCCATCCCAAGACAGACATGATCATATAGTTCGGAATGGCCGTCACATGCGGAGAAAACATTAGCGAAAGGACAATGACCGTGAACAATACTTTATGACCGCGAAATTTGTGCTTGGCCAGCGGGTAAGCCGCCGCCGAGGCTAGTAGAATATGACCTGCGGTTCCTGCCGCCGTAATAAAAAACGTATTGAAAATATATCTGGAAAATGGCACCCAGGAGTTTTTCATAACTTGAAACAAATCCGCGAAGTTTTCGAACGTCGCATTCCTAACGAACAGCGTAGGCGGGAATATGAACAGCTCATCCAGCGGTTTAAACGCATTATTAATGACATAAATCAACGGTACTGCCATAAAGGCACCGAACACGCCCAGCAAAAGAAGCAGCATGATATCCACCTGCCAAGAGCGGTTCACTTTTTTATTGAGACGTATGGCCAGCTTCATCTCGCCTATTCCCCCACCCTCTTCAGCAACTTTTGAACGACCAGATTCGTGCCCAGCATCAGAATAAACAGCACGGTTGCAATGGCCGACGCATAACCCATTTCGAACCGAATCGTGCCGTAATCCACTAAGTGCGTAACGACCGTATGAGCTCCGTACTGCACGCTCGGAAAGCCCGCTAGAGCCATTGCGACGTCCGCTACCGCAAGGGAGGACGTGATCTGGATGACGGCGCCGAACATTAGTTGAGGCCGCATCGAAGGAAGGGTTATAAACCAAAGCTCCTGCCAGCGGTTTTTGACTCCGTCCACCGCTCCCGCCTCGTACAGCGTGCGGTCAACCGTCTGCAAGCCGGCAATGAAAGCTAGAAAGCTGGTGCCCAGACTCAGCCACAATTGAACGACAATGATGATCGTGAGCATGTATTTTGGATTCTGCAGCCATAGGATCGGCTCGTAAATGATCCCGATCTTCATCAGGAATCCGTTCATGATACCGTACGAATCGCCGGAAAAAATAAATTGCCATATAAAGAAAACGTTGCCCGATATCGATGGCGCGAAAAACACGAGCGTCATGAATGCCCTGACCTTCGGATTAAGCTCATTGATGAGCCAGGCAAAGACGAAACAGGCGATATAGCTGACAGGTCCGGTAATAACGGCAAAGATCATCGTATTTTTAAGCCCGATCAGGAATACGTCATCGTTCCACAACAGCTTGGAATAGTTCTCCCAGCCAATCCAGCGCGGAGCCTCCAACATATTGAAATGCGTAAAACTGAAGAAAATGGATATGACAACCGGGAGCACGGTAAATAACAGGAACAACAACACATATGGAGCCAGCAGGACGTATAAATGCCGATCCCGCTTCACGTCCTTGATGAACAACTCCCATTTCCCTTGCAAGCCGGCAGAGCGGCCCTTCGGCTGTATCATAATCTCGGCCGCGATTTTCGTTTTTTGCAAAAGAGTCCCTCCCTAGTCCTTTCCGTCCAAATTGAACTCGTTACGTTTTTCCGCTATCTCATAGTCGATCTCCTGTACATAGTCATACAAGGCGTCGGCCGTGTTCGTGCCGTTGTTGATAACCTCGCGAAGCGCGTTGTCGAGATGCCTTCCCGTGAAATAACCGCCCGGCACCTCTGGCACACCCTGAACCCATTGCCATTGCTCTTCGAGATTGAGATAGTCGCGCGCCGGCCAAGGCAGCTCTTTGAGCGCTTCGATATTGGCCGTCGGATAACGCGCCGCGGCGCCCATCAGCCCTTCCATCTCTCTGCCGAAGCGTACCTGCGCATCCTTGCTTACCCACCATTTCATGAACTCCCAGGCCGCATCCTTGTCCTTGGCCTGCTTGAGCATGATGGCGGCTGTTCCGCTGCTGGCTACGTCCCGGCGAATTGTGCCGTCCGGCTGCACCATTCCCGGAACCGGAACGAACTCCCATAACCCTTTGATTTCCGGCGCTGAAACGGTCAAATAGTTGTAGAAGGTATAATCCTGAATGCCCACCGGCATTTCACCCGTCCGGAACCGCATCGGAAAATCAAAGATCAACGGTAGCTTGTAGCTGGTATAAAAATCGGTCCATTTCTTGAATGCGCCTAGACCAGTCTCGGTATCCAGACCGCTCTTGGCCCCGTTTTTCAAGTAGAACGATCCATTCATCTGGTATAACAGCATCGCATAAGCACGGTTCGCTTCCAGCACGGGGACACCCGTCGCCTGGGCAATCGGAAGAGCGAAATCCATGTGGTTCTTCTGCAGAACCGGAATCATCGCATATACATCCTCCCAAGTTTGCGGCGGGTCCAAATTCAGCTCCTCCAGAATGTCCTTCCGGTAAAAGAGCATATTGAAGATTTGCTGCTCTGGCAGACCAAATACTTGATTCTCAAACTTGTAAGGAACAGTCGCGCTATCTCTGAATTGCTTCACGACCGCCTCGTAGTCCGGGAATTTCGTCAAATCCTCCGCTGCATTCCGCATACCGAAATTGACCGGCACATCGTTTCCGACCTGCATGGCCACATCGGGGCCTTCACCCGCGAGCGACGCGCGAAGCAGCACATCCTGATTGACAAGCTTAAGATTTACGCCAATTCCGGTAAGCGGCGTAAACGTATCGTCAATCATCGCTTTCAGCACTTGCGCCTGATCGCGCCCCGTTCCTACCCATACCGTTATGGACTGCTTATCGTCAGCCGTGTTTCCGATCGTATCGTAATCTTCAATGAAGGAATGGAAGAAGGATGATACCTCGTGAACGGTTTTTTTGCCAAAGGAAGCATTCGCTTTAGGCAGCTTTACGTCAGACGATGCAAGGACTAAGTAATCGATTTCGAGCGGCTGCTCTCTGACCTGGAGAATCCAGGCGCCTACGCTGCCTACATTGATTTTGAATTGAGCCAATCGCTTCTGAACCGACTCCGGTTTTTTTGCCAAATCTGCCAGCTGATAAGCCGTTTTGTTCAACACGGCGGTTTTGTCGCTTTTTTCGCCCGTCAGGCGTACTAGCTCTTCCGACACGGCATACAAAATGTCGCTTTGTTTCTGGAACACTTCTACCATGTCGGGAATTTGTTTATCTAATTGATAATCACGGTATGGATCTGGCACGTTACCGGTAATCATCAAGATTTTTCGATACATGGCATTAATTTCGAGCAGACTTGCTTCTACTTGGCGTATCAGAGGTGCGATCGCGCCCAGACTGATCTCAAGCTTCAGCTCATGCTTCCCTTTAGTCAAATAGAATAAATAAGGCTCTTCCTCGCTGCCGAGCACATTCATCTGCCAATCCGAGTCGTAATAAAACGGAATTTGCGTCATTTCCTGAAACGGGATTTTCCCGTCAATCCATAGCGAGCGTGTAGAATAAATGCCCCTTAGCAATTCTTGCCTGTTCTTAATGGCAATGCGGTATAATCCGTCCTCCGGTGCTTCAATTTCCCATCCGATCCATTGGCCCGGCACCCGCCAGTTGTTGCCACCGATTGTGTTCATTCTGATCTTCGATACGTCATAAGGCTCTGTAGACGGACTCGAACGGTCGGGAATGGGATATAAAGTCGGCGATGACTTGTAAGCGGCGTTCTCACCCTGCACTTTGATCAGGTGCCCGCTGGTCTCGTTATAACCCTTAGATGCGTAGTCTGCCTTCACCTCTTCGTAAGCATCAGGCCCATCGTAGCGATACAATTTGATATAGTCGATTGCCATCGGCTCTCTGGAAGACACCAGTGTCAACGTGTGCTTGCCAGCTGTGAAATAGAAGAGATACGGTTCTTCGAAATATCCCTCTGTATCTCTAAGCAGCGTCTCCTGCCACATAGGCGATTCGACCTGGCGCGGCCGCAGCTCGTTGCCCCGATTATCTTGCATGATTTGATCGCTTTCGTTTTTCCATACACGGTTAAAAATCAGGTTTCTGGCGCTGGTGAACGGAAGCTCTCCGTCGATCAACAGCTCCCTTTCGATTGCAGAGCTTTTGCCTTCGATCGGAAAATAGTTAATGGCGATATGATATAAACCGGGTGTCGGTACCTCAAGTTCCCACCCGATCGAACCGCTCTCCGCCGTCTTGACGAAGTCGCCCGATATTCCACCCAGCTCGCCTCCGATTTCGGGGTTCATTTCATTAGCGCTTGTAAAGTCCGCCCCTCGAATCACGATCTCCTCATTTGGCCGTTCTTCATCTTCGTACTGCTGCAAATAATGCTCGTAGCTGTTCTCTGATACGTTCGTCAAGGAGTTCTGGCCGCTCTTTGAATCGGCTTCTATATTTGTCGCGGCTTTAGTACCGGATGCGTCGGACTGATATGCAGGGAAAACCAATATCGAGATCAGCATAGCGATGACAATCAGCCAAGCGACGGTCATTCTGGAAAAGGCGATTTTCACCTCATCCCCCCCTTTAGCAAACTAGCGGAATCTTGTTTTGTCAGCAACCGCCCAGTCTTCCATAATCGGAAAACCGGGCAGTCTGCTTGTTCACCTATAATTCTTTCCGAATATCTACTCTTTCTTCTCTTCTATCTCACCGCTCAGCACTTTTTCAGCAGCAGCTTGCGCTGGTCCGATAACTTGAGCGACGCCCGTCGAAGGAGTAATTTCGCCTTTAACAAACTTACCTGTCACAGAGTCAAGCTGATCCTTAACGCCGAGACCTCCGAATCGTCCGCCGATCACCCGCTGTACCTTGCCAGCTTCATTCATAGCATTAGCGATGGAAGTTTCATCCGGCAGCACATTTTCAAGCCACAGCTTGCGGTTTGCTTCCCAGTTGTCGAAATCTTGCAATTCTTCCCAGATCTTCACAATGGCTTCCGCGTCCTTGACACCCTTTGGAATGACATAGGCAGCGGTTTGTCCAAGCGGATCTGTATAGGATGACGCATTAGGTGCTTTAGGGAAGTAAACGTATCCCCATTCATCCTTCATCTTGTCTTGAAGGCGTCCCTCGATTTCCCATAGTCCGCCCGGATACATAGCAATGTTGCCTTCCGCGAAATATTTCGCCGGATCCTCCCAGTCGTTTCCTTCGTTCGCCTTCACGACCTTATGTGTGTTATACAGCTCGTACAAGAAATTAAGCCCATCCATTGCGGCAGGAGAATCAAAGCTTGCTTTTTTGCTCGCTTCATCGTAGATAAGGCCGCCGTTGCTGGTAATCAGCTGCTCCGAGAAAATATAATGCGCGCCGGCAAGACCGTATTGGTCAACTTTTCCGTCACCGTTATTGTCAACGGTCAGTTTCTTCGCAGCATCAAGCATTGTCGTCCAATTCCAGTTGTCCTCATCCATCAGCTGTTGCGGATCTTTCAAGCCAGCTTCCTTGAAAATCCGTTTATTGTAATACATACCGGAGTCGTTCGCGTTGAACCAGCTCTCCAATCCGAATACATTCTCGCCGCCAAAACGCATCGCTTCGACTACGTCCGGCGCAATGCGCGTATTATTGAGGGCATCATCCAATGGCGTTAGGAATCCTCCGTGCATAAGTCCCCAAATGAATCCGTCGGGTATGCGGACGATTTCTGCGAAAGGATCGTTAGCCATGACAGAGGAAGAAAGCTTCTCCGAAGTCGACCAGTATTCCGTATTCAAATACTTAATTTTGACGTTATATTTTTCTTCCACCTTTTTGATTCTTTCGCGGGCCAGTTCGTCCGCTTCCGAATCTCCGACAGGGGTTGCATCCCACCAATGCGAAATGCGAATTTCTCTGCCTCCCAAATCAGCGGCAGGCGGTTCAGGTTCCTCGGTCGGAGCTTCCGTTGCAGCTGGTGCCTCGGTGGCAGGTGCCTCGGTGGCAGGTGTATTTCCTCCGTTGTTGCCACTGCATGCAGATATAATCGTCAACACAGCTATTAAAAAAATAATCAACATTGGTTTCATCTTTTTCAACTGTTTCATTGTTTAGCACACTCCCCTTTAATGAATGATTAAACAAATAGAAGCAAGACAGGCAGTTTAGTTAAATAAAAATCGACTCTCCCCTCCCTAAATAAAATTGTATATAGTGGCGGTTGCCATTATATAAGAATTCAGGAAAAATTTGATTGCGGGAAACAGACTTTTCTGATACCTCTAATTTTATGCAATGGGTTTCATGAAAGCCCTTTCAGTATATCCCGGTTCCAATCTTTGGTCAATAATAAAGTTTTATTTTTCCAACAATGCCTTGCGAATGATAATTACAACAACCTTGGCTTTAGCAAACCCATAAATAAAAAAGAGCAGCAAACCAGATAAATCTGATTGCTGCTCTTGAAGGAAGCTCTTTATTTTTTATCGCCAGTGAGGCATTATTTTCTCCGTGAACTTTGTCGAATGATAAGCTGAGGCTCGAGCGAGGTAAGCTTTTTGACTTTTTCTTTGTTCATCATCGCTTTAAGAACTTTAACGGCCGTCTTCCCAAGCTCGTGCGCCTGCTGGGAAACCGTAGTCAGCTCGGGGATAAAATGATGCGCCAGCGGAATATCGTCAAACCCGACGACGGACATATCATCCGGAATGGTCAGTCCGGCCTCCGTCGCAGCCTTAATCGCTCCGATCGCCGTATAATCGTTGACGCAGAACACGGCAGTTGGCCTCTCCTTCATGGCAAGCAGCTTAAGCATTTGATTTTTGCCCGAATCGATAGAGAAGCTGTCCGGGAGCAGCCATTCTTCCCGTATCTTCTGTCCCTTATCTTTCAGCGTCTTTCGAAATACACGCAGTTTGTTGGAAGTCGTCGTCATATGGATTTCTCCGCCAATAAAGCCGATTTCCGTATGCCCCAGGTCGATTAAATGCTGGACCGCTAGAGCGGTGCCCGCCGACTCGTCCGTAGCAACCCTAATCAAGTCGGTGCCCCGCAACCCTCCGTTTACCAGCACGGTCGGGATGACGCTAGCGCACTGTACGAGCTCCTGTGCCAGATGTTCCTCGCAGTGCTTTAAATTGATCCTGCCTCCCATAAAAATAATACCGTCTACACGTTTCTCCCGCATGATGCTGAGATATTCCGATTCCTTAGCATAATCGCCGATCGTGTTGCTAAGCAGGAAGGTATGTCCCGACTGCATTGCCTCATGCTCGACTCCGGCGAGCACTTCAGGGAAAAAGGGATTGGTCAGATCGGGTACGATTACGCCAATAATTCCGGTTTCATTTTTAAGAAGGCCTCTGGCCATTGCATTAGGCTGAAAATTGTATTTTTGAATAAGCTCTTCAATCTTGGCACGGGTAGAACCTTTTACCGGAGCGGTATCGTTCAATACCCGGGAAACAGTCGAAATCGATACATTTGCCTCCTTGGCAATGTCATATATGGTGACCTGTCTCAAGCTAAACGCTTCCTTCCTACTTTCATGTCTCGGATTATTATAGCAAAATCAGACATGTTATGTAATGCATTGCACCCATCTTCCATTTATGAAATGGGTTTCATAAATGGAACTTAAAGTATAGAACTACTTTGTAAACATTGTCAACGGTTACCATCTTCGAGATTCATAAGCACGGATAGCAACGGATAGAAAAGCGAAACTCGGACATTGAAAATAGCTCTAAGCGAATCAAGCGTAAACGGCTGTCGCCGTCCTCAGTGGCAAAAGCTATCGTTTCGCGGAGATATATAAGCACATTTATAATGTGAAAACTTATAAATTCTTATATATAAACAAAAATAGAGATTCCCTATCTTAAGGATAGAGAGTCTCTTCGTTCATTTACTGCTTTTTTGTTTTACTTAGCCGCTTTGACTGAATTTCCTTTGATCAGCGTAACATATATCCGTTCATTCTCCACCGAATCGCCGTTTATAAGCTTGATCAGCTGCTCGGCAGCAAGCGCGCCCCATTTGCGCTTCGAATAATCAATCGTAGATAGGCGCGGCTGCGTATACGAAGCCAGCTCCATGTTATCGAAGCCAACGATATGAATTTGTTCCCCGATCCGAATGTTCGGATGGTTCCCCGCCAAATAATTAAACATGCCGATCGCCATCTCATCATTAAAGCAAAACACTGCTGTGGAGACTGAACTGCCGCTGCTTTCCGCCATTATTCTCGCGGCTGCCCGCTCCCCCGCCGACTTATTGAAGTCGCCTTCGATGATGGTAAGCTTAACGCCAGCTGTCCGCTCTACCGCTTGCGTGACTGCTTGCAGCCGCTGCTTCGAATCATACGAGCCGTTAGGTCCCGTTACGACGTAAAGCGTTCGGTGCCCTTGCTCGATAAGATATTCCGCTGCCAGCATAGCTCCCGCTTTGTTGTCGAGCAGAACCTGATTGATATTCGGATGCGAAAGCTCTCGATCCAGCACAACGAGCTTATGCCCGCGATTTGCATAGCTCATCAGCTCTTCGCTGCCGAATGTCTCGTCCAATACAATGGCTCCGTCGATCATGCGCTCAGGCAACATCCGATGGGACTGCTTGCCGCTGCATACAATAAGGTCGTAGCCCTTTTGCGTCAAAATCTCCTTTGTTCCTTGCAAGAGATCGCCATAGAACGCGCCGCTGAAGTCGGTAAGAAAGACACCGATAATTTTCGTTTCCCTCGTCTTGAGCGATCTTGCAGCAGCGTTCGGGACATAATTCAATTCCTTGGCAATAGCAAGTATTCTTGCCGTCGTCTCGTCTGTCACCTTGGGGCTGCCGTTAAGCGCATAAGATACGGTCGAGATCGAGACCCTCGCTTGTTTAGCGATATCTTTAATACTAACCACAGCACTCGCTCCTATCTATCATTGTTCAATCATTATATCACAAAGACTGGCGGTTCTTGGATACCGCCAGTCTGCTTCTTACATAAATATTTCTATCCGGTTCGATGCTGCAGCTAGGCTTTCTTTCAATTGCTCGCCTGGAATTTGAATACCGCCTGTACGATAGCGGTTAGCTGACGGTATTAGCGGCATCTCCCTGCCGTTAATCGTTATTTTTGTTATCTGCTTCGCATCGCTGAGGCGATAGACGAAGGTAATCGGCAAGCCGTTCCACATGAATTCGAATTGCATGCCATCAAGCTTGGCAGGCAGAATCGGATCGATGACCATCTCGCCCTCTGATTGACGAATGCCGAGTGCATTCGAAATCAATTGGTTCATATAAATGCCGGGGCCGCTTGAATAAATCCGCCAGCCGCCCTTAACCGGCACTGTACCTTCACGCAGCTCGCCGAAGCGCTCCTGCGCCTCATAACGGTTATTGAATTTACCATCCGAGCTGCTGAAATACGAGTTGCTTTGGCGCAGCTCTGCATTTGGCACGACATCGCGCAGGCCGACTGGATTAATCATCAGTAGGCTTTGCCACACTTCATCGGTCTTGCCCAGCTTCGCCATTGCCTCTACATAACGTATATGAGCATGCACGTATTGCAAACCAACCTCCCGGCCGAAGTTCGCTGCCTGCTCCGCTCGCTTGAAGTTCGTGCTTACGCCACCCGCATACTGCGCAGGGCGATCCATGAGCCGCACGCCATCCGGGCAATACAGCTGCTCTTTAATAATGCGGTAATGCTCCGCCGCTTGCTCCTCTGTCAGCAGCTCGCTGATCATGCTGCGCGTCATTGGGAGCAGTCGGTATTGAATGCCTGTAGTCGTATCCGTAGGGTGAAGCATCAGCTTCGCATCGCCCGGCTTCTCCATATAAACAAAGCCTGGAATAACATCTTGCTGAAGCATATACCGGTTGAAATCTTCTTTGATCGCGGATGCCAGCTCCGTAAGCTCGGCTGCCTGCACCTCATCTACGGACTCCATCACTCGTCCAAACTGCGCAATAACCTGATACGTCAGCGCTACGGTCCAGCTGCTGACCATATATTGCTTCAACTGCGCATTTGCCGGTTGAAGTGTGTCATCCCAATCGCCGTCGCCATATGAAGACAAATGCGTGTCATGCAGGAAGTGATCCTTCATATAAGCAATTTCCTTCAGCGCATGCTCAAGCAGCGTTGCCGATTCCGTCGTAAATTCACCCTTGTGGCGTACCGTATAAGGAACGCGTTCCTGCAAAATGCTGTAATCCTTCGTCGCAGCGAGGTAATCGCCCAGCACCTTAAGCGGCCAGACAATAATATCGCCATGACTCTCTTCCTGCTGAATGCGGAAGTACCGGTCGAACATGAACCATTGCGGCCAATTGCCGTCATCCTCATATTGATGCGAATAAACGGTCTTAAGAATTTCCGCAACCTGTTCGTATTTGCGCATCGCCATGAAATATTCCGTCGGCCCCTGACAGACGTCACGCGTTCCCCACGCTGCGCCGCCGTATTGTTCCAATCCGTGCGGAACGGAATAATGGACGAGCATATTGTGCGTGTACCACCATGCCAACGCGTTCACTTTGTCAAGCTCAGCCGCAGCTTCAGCAGTTCCCTCCCCTGATAAGCGGAAGCCGTTCATTACATTCCGGAAAAATTCACGGTAACGCTCGATTTCCAGCTCCGATTTCCGTTCTGTGAACGGCAGATCCTCACCATGCAAGAGTCCTTGCATGGTAATCGTCCATTCTGCGCTCGCGCCGAGCAAAAGAACCACTAATGAAGCTGCCCGAGGCTTAACGCCGCTGATAAGCAAGCTTTCATCGCCTGTTGTCATGTCCGCTCCGTCAACAGTCATCCGGTATTGCAGATCAGGGAAGACGGATGAACTGATCGATTCATGGTTTGCCTTAAACGTAAGCACGCCATCTGCTTGCTCCATATGGAATGGAAGCTCATATTCATTGTTGTTCATCGACACTTGGTTCGTAACGAGGCAGCGATAAGCTTTCCCGTTAACCGAACGCAAATGGAGACGTACCTCAGGCGTATCGACTGTCGTAAAATTCGTAATCATAAGCGTATCGTCTGCCATTTTGTAATACCAACGGGCATAGTTGAACCCGATCTCGAACATCGAAGGCATCGTGAGCAGGCGGTACGTTCCTTCCAGCTCAACATAGATGCGCTGACCCGATGTCTTGAGCGTATTCAGAGCGCTGCGGGCATTTGTAAGCATCTTATGGAAGTTCGTATTTCCTGTTAACAGCTGCGAGTTAAAAATACCATACATATATGAAGTTGTAGTCATTACGTTCTCAGTCAACTTGTCGTTGCCGCCGGACATCAGAATATGACCATGCGGACGCTCCACTAGCAGCTCCTTCTCCTTCAGCACGACATGCTCATGGCTGTCGGTGAAGAAGGAAAGCAGCTTGCCATCCTGCCATTCCTCTTGATGACGGAGAGGGAAATAGGCGTCAATCTCCGCTGTAGTCATCGATGCCGTATGTAACGGTGAACCGATGGATGCTGCGAACTCAACTTTAACTGCAGGCTCAGAAGCAACTGCAAGATCAGCTTCTTTGGTGCGTTCAACCTCTTCCCAAGCGCTCCGAACTTCCGAGCCGAATGCCAACGAATCGACAGCAGAAGGATGATTCGCCTTGAACAAGCCGTAAAATACGAAGCGCGCTTCCCCCTTAAGCTGGGTAAGTTCCGATTGCAGCGCCGCATATCCGAATTCGTATTGGTATACTTCATTCGCTAGCTTAGGCTTGCCAAGAGCTTCAGGCACATCCGTTTCCTTATAGCTGATGCCGAAGAATTGGAATCCATCCGTCGAATAGCCATCCGCACCCGTAAGCGAGCCATGCTGCATATAAGGAAATGCGCCGCCTTGCATCGGCTGATTCTGACGGAAGCACAGCACATAGCCTTGTTCCTCGTCTTTAAACGCCTTATGATCGACATACTGCGACATATAAGCCTCGTTTGTCCGTACCGCGCCGATATCTGCGAGACCAATATCCTGACCATAAATGATATCGATCTTCGCTTCTCTTCCATGCGAATCAACCGTTACATCCCAGAACCAGATGCCATGCTTTGTCGCTGTGAATACAACGCGGTAGGAGATGCCGCCAAACGCTGTCCCCTCAAATAACAGGCGTCCGCCCGCAGTCGACATCCGGCTCGATGAACGAATGCCAAGCAACGGCTTGTAAGAAATGCCTTCTGCGCTATGCATGCGTAAATATATGTTGTTAAGCGATCCGTCAACAGAATTCGATACCACTTGATTAAGCATCGTTCCTTGATGAACGGCTCTCGAGAGATCCCCGCTGCTTAGAAAATCAAACGTTAGCTCTCCCGCTTTTATCTGTACCAAATCCATCGCCTTATGCGTATCGATTAGAGCTTTCATGCTTCTCACTGCCTTTCTATTTGCTTAGTTTGAATTTAAGCGCCGTTACATCCCGGCTATTAGGACCGATATAAAGTTCAAAATCGCCAGGATCGCTGGCAAAGGTAAGATCAGCATGATAATAGCGCAGCTGCTTCTCCTCCAGCGTGAAGGAGATTTCTTTGCTCTCGCCCGGCTGCAGCATAACCTTGCGGAATGTTTTCAGCTCCTGCAGCGGACGAACGACATCGCCCGCCATGTCCCGTACGTACAGCTGCACGGTATCCTCGCCAGCGCGATCCCCCGTGTTCGTTACGGTTATGTTTACATGCAATGGTTCCGAAGTACTCATCGTATCCACAGCCATCACCGCTTCGCTGTATTCAAATGTCGTATACCCTAGCCCGTAGCCAAACGGCAACATCGGCTCATTCGGAATGTCCAAATATTGCGATACGTATCTCACCTGCGCATCCGGAGCGCCCTGCGGGCGGCCGGTATTGAATCGGTTATAATAGACCGGCACTTGGCCGACGGAATAAGGAAATGACATCGTTAGCCTTCCGGTTGGCTCAGATTCACCGAACAGCAGCTCCGCAATAGCTGCGCCCCCTTCTGTTCCTGGGAACCAAGCTTCCAGCACCGCGTCTGCTTGATCGATAACGCTGTGCAGATCAAGTGGACGCCCGTTGAATAAGACAGCGACCATCGGCTTGCCGAACTGCTTCAGCTTAGCAACCAGCTCAAGCTGAACCTGCGGCAGCTGGATATTGGACCTGCTTCCCGCTTCCCCGCTCATATCGGAATGCTCGCCCAGTGCCAGCACAAGGACATCCGCATTACCTGCCGCTGCAAGCGCCGCTTGCCACTGCTCATCTGTCGCCGTTTCGATGCCGCAGCCCTCTGCCACAGACAACAGTGACGCATCTATCTTGCTCCCGATACCTGCTGCAAGCTGAATAGCCTCGTCTTTGGAGCCAAGCCAAGACCAAGGACCAAGAATATCGCCGTTAGCCGCAAACGGGCCGATTAATGCGATTTTCTGTTCACGTCCAAGCGGGAGTAAGGCATCATTTTTCAAGAGCACACATGATTTAAGCGCCAGCTCGTGCGAAGCCTTCAGGTGGGCTGCCGAGCCAACGATTTCCTGCTCAAACTCCGCATTCGCGCCGCGGAATGGCTGTTCGAATAAACCAAGCTTTTGTTTAAGCTCCAGAATACGCAGCACAGCTTCATCGATCAGCGCTTCGTCAATCTCGTTCGACTCAACAAGATGCTTTAGATGATCGGCGTAACAGGTTGTCATCATCTCGATATCTACGCCCGCTCTGAGCGCTTTCATCGCCGCTTCAGCCTCATCCGCCGCAACGCCATGCGGGATCAACTCTTTTACCGCGCCCCAATCGGAGATCATGACGCCGTCAAACGCCCATTCCCCGCGAAGCAGATCACGCATGAGCCATTTGTTACCTGTAGCCGGTATGCCGTCCACTGTATTGAATGCCGTCATGACCATCTCACAGCCTTCATCCAGCGCCGCTTTATAGGAAGGCAAATAAAACTCGCGAAGCTGACGCTCGGAAAGATCGACCGTGTTATAATCGCGTCCGCCCTCCGCAGCTCCATATGCAGCAAAGTGCTTCACGCAGGCAGCGACGCGGCTGACATCATTTACAAGATCCTTCCCTTGGAAGCCTCTTACGAATGCTCTCGCAAACTCGCTGTTCAAATAAGGGTCCTCACCGGTCGATTCCATCACTCTGCCCCATCTTGGGTCGCGCACGAGATCGACCATCGGAGCGAACGTGACATGTACGCCAGCCGCCGCCGCTTCCTTGGCAGCAATCTCCGCGCTTTGCTCAGCCAGCTCCAAATCCCATGAGCAGCCGATCGCCAGCGGAACAGGGAAGATCGTTTTGTAGCCGTGTACGATATCTGCCATTACGAGCAGAGGTATACCCAGGCGATTGGTCGCCAAATGCTGTTTCTGGACATTAATGACATCATCAGCCCCAGTTAAGCCGAGCACCGAGCCCGTATTGCGTACCGTATCCTCCGTTATGCCCATCTCCGCCATCGGCCCTGTTATTTGTCCATCCGCACCTTGAAAGAAAGGAGCCGCCAGCTGCAGCAGCTGTCCAACCTTCTCCTCAAACGTCATGAGCTCTAGAAGTTCCGCAGGTTGCTTCACCATATCCGTGTTCCTCCCTCGTTGTATCCGATCATATCTATCATTCTTATCTTTAATGTTTGCAGGTCCTGCTGTCTTTACAACAAAAAACGTGTAATACCCAATCATCAATACAATCGAAACGTTTCTATTGAAACCTAATCTGGATTATAAACAATTAAAAAAGAGTCGTCAATGACTGATTCATATCGATTTTTACCATTAAATGACTATTTCCGTTAAATAAAAAGGGGTTGAATACGATTACAGTTTGATCTATAATGATGTCGAAACGTTTCGAAACTCAATTATCGACTGGATTGCAAGCTATTCATGGGGAATTATTTCGATCATAGAAACGTTTCACCACATCAAAAAGAAATTCGAAATACATGTGGCGAACGTTTTTGCTTTAGGAGGTGCTTAAGCAGTATCCTGCTTGTCCTATTCAGCAATATGGCTGAAACGACAACCGATTTCGTGCATAACTTGCACATATTCACTGCATAGTACTTATTAGAATCATTTACTCGGGAGGAATATTTTATGTTTAAAAAATCGGTAGCAACCGTACTAGCCAGCTCTATGCTGCTTATCGGAGCACTCACTGCGTGCGGAGGCAACGGCAACGACAAAGCCGCTGACAGCAAAGTAACGATCAACGTATGGGGCATGGGTGAAGAAGCAAAAGCTTTGCCGAAAATTGCTGAGCAATTCGAAAGCGAGAATCCTAACATTAAAGTCAATGTACAGGCACTTCCTTGGGATACGGCGCATGATAAGCTTTTGACGGCGGTCGCTTCCAAGAAAGGACCGGATGTGCTTCAAATGGGTACGACTTGGATACCTGAATTCGGCTCCGCCAAGGCGCTTATGGACCTGACTCCTTACGTCGAGCAATATCCAGAGCTAGCTGAAGAGAATTTCTTTCCCGGATCGATTTCAACGACCAAATACGAAAATACTACTGTCGGCGTGCCTTGGTATATCGACACTCGCGTACTTTACTACCGTACAGACCTGCTGAAGGAAGCCGGCTATGATCAAGCGCCGCAAACGTGGGACGAGCTTAAGGATGCAGCGACCAAGCTTAAAGCTCGCGGTAAAAACAAGTACGGCATCAGCCTTGATGTAAACGAGCAATCGCTTCTATTCATGTTTGCGCGTCAAAACGGCTCGAAGCTTATCGAGAATAATAAGCCGTTATTCAACCAACCGGAGTTCGTTGAAGCGGTCAACTACTTGAACAGCTTCTTCAAAGACGGCTCTGCACCGATTGATCTTGGCATGGACATCATCCCTGCGTTCAAGGGCGATGGCATTCTGCCCATGTTCATAAGCGGCCCATGGATGATTAAACTAATCAACGACCAAGCTCCTGAACTTAAAGGCAAATGGGCTACAGCCGTGCTTCCTAAAAAAGTGAACAACTTATCTTCCCTAGGCGGCTCTAACTTGTCCGTATTCCAATATACAGAGCACAAAGAAGAAGCTTTGAAATTTCTAGCTTACATGAGCAAGCCTGAGACGCAGTTGAAATGGCTGGAGCTGTCGAACTCCCTTCCTTCCACGAAGAAAGCTTGGGAAGACGAAGCTTTGACGACTGACCCTAACTTGAAAGTCATTGGAGAGCAAATGAATAACTCGGAGCCAATGCCGGTAATTAAGGCGTGGGAAGAAATCGCACAAAACGTTCTTTCCACGTTCGAGAAAATCTATCGCGGCAAGGCAGAAGTACAAGAGGAACTGGACAGCTTCAACGCTAAATCCGAGCAAATTTTGAATAAATAATGATCGCTAGTGTCGGCAGCGCACCTGAAACGGAGCCGCTGCCGGTTCCATTAGGAATGGATGAAGCTTGCGCTCATAGCAAAGGAAGGGTCGTATATGAAAGGGATCTCCCAGAGCAAGGCACCGTATTTCTTTATCGCTCCAACGCTTATTTTACTTACCTTATTCTCGTTATTGCCGATCCTCGTGGCTTTGATAATAAGCTTTACGAATATGGACTTGGCGGGCCTCGCTGATTGGTCCAATATTTCATTCGTCGGATTCAAAAACTATGTAGACGTGCTGGCTGATCCTGTTTTTGTAAAAGCCATTTTGAATACGTTGTTTTACGTTATTATCGGGGTTCCCCTCGTCATCTTATGCTCGCTCGCTATTGCGATCATGATTAATTTCGGCGCGAACCGTGTGTTCAAAGCTTTCCGCGTTATTTATTACATGCCTTCGGTTACGAACGTTGTTGCAGTTGCGGTCGTATGGGGTTTTCTCTACAACCCTGCATTTGGTCTACTCAATTATGTCCTCGATTCGATCAACCTGCCTGCCGTCCCTTGGCTTCAAGATCCGATTATGGCCAAGGTATCGCTTATTCTGATGGCGGTATGGAGAGGGATCGGTCTAAATATGATCATCTTTATCGCTGCTCTGCAAGGCATTCCGAAATCTTACTACGAGGCAGCTCAGCTCGATGGCGCAAGCACATGGAAGCAGCTTATCCATATTACAATTCCAATGCTTCGCTTCGCGATCTTCTTCGTATCGATCACGACGATGATCGGCTGGCTGCAATTTTTCGAGGAGCCATTCATTATGACAAACGGCGGCCCGCTCGACAGTACGACATCCGTAGCGTTGTTCATTTACCGCAACGGATTCCAGCTTAGCAACTTCGGATACGCGGCAGCGGGATCGTTTGTCCTGTTTATCGCAATCATTATTATTACGCTAGTTCAATTCAGATTCCAAAGCAAAGAAACGGATCTATAATCAAACGGAGGTGTAATGGATGAGTTCGCAAACAAAAGCGTCAAGCGCCTCAAGCGGCGAAAAAGCGCTCAAGTGGATACTGGGCATTTGCCTCGCGGTCGGCGGGGTATTGGTCATCCTTCCTTTCGTATGGATGATCCTATCTGCCTTCAAGCCGGAGGGCGAGATTCAGAATATCCCGCCCACCCTGCTGCCTGAGCGGTTCACGACAGAAAACTTTAAAAACTTGTTCGAGAATATGAACTTTGGCGTCTATTTGAAAAATACGCTTATTATCGTCATCTTCTCCTTTATCGGCTTATTCATGAATGCGATGGCTGGATTCGGTTTTGCGAAATATAAATTCAAGGGCAGCAATAACATGTTCTACATCGTGCTCGCTACGATGATGATTCCTGGTCAGGTTACAATGATTCCGGTCTACCTGATCCTGAATGAGATGCATCTAACGAATACGATGATCGGCGTCGTGCTTCCTGGTCTTGTTGGAGCGTTCGGCATATTCCTGTTCCGTCAGTTTATGTCCACCATTCCGGATGAGCTGCTTGAGGCGACCCGTCTTGACGGTGCAAGTGAATTCCGCACCTTCCTGCAGATCGTGCTTCCGATCTCGAAGCCCATACTCGCGGTACAAGGCATTCTCGCCTTCATTGGCGGGTGGAACAGTTTCCTATGGCCGCTCATTATCGCGAATGATGAGAAGCTGTACACCCTCTCCGTCGGCTTATCGTTGCTTAAAGGGCAATACGGCGGAAACTATGCGCTTCAAATGGCCGGCTCTACATTTATGGTTGTGCCGATTATCATTATATTCATCTTCTTCCAGAAGCATATTATCGAGAACTACGCCATTTCAGGCATTAAGTAGTAACAGCAGGGGCTGTCCTACAAGGTCTTTATTGACCTTTGAGGACAGCCTCTGCATCGTTTCAGAAGTATATTAGGATGCAAACGTGAGCGGCAAATTAAAGCAAGCCCTTCTCTTTCAAGTTCAGATAGCTGACTGTCGCAGTCTCGATCCCCGTAAGATTGCGGAGCTGGTCCTGCTCGACAGTCATCCATTCAACTCCGATTTCCTTTGCTGCATCAATGGATTCCTTAATTTTCACTATACCCGTACCGACCGCAGTCCACTTTCCGATCTCGTCGATGCCGTAGATGTCTTTCAAATGGATGGCCGGTACGCGGCCCGCCATCTTGTGAAGGATGTGTGCCGGATCGGCGCCGCCAACCGTAATCCACGCGACATCCAGACGGAAGAAGAGATTTCGAGGATCCGTATGCTCTGCTAAAATATCCAATGAGTAAACGCCGTTGAATGTTCTTTGGAACTCATGGGCATGATTATGGTAGCAAAATCTCAGCCCCTCCGCTGTAAAACGAGCGCCTGCTGCATTGTATAATTCAGCATCGCGAAGCAGCTGCTCCCGTGTATCTACAACGTCCCACCAGAAGGTGACATCCTTCGTTTGTAACGCGTGGGCCTCTCTAATTACTTTATCGAGCTCCTTCTCGTCGCGCAGCTGTTCCTTGTTGACGCTGTGCGTAGCAACTTGGAGTCCCAATCCGTGGAACCGCGCTACATTAGCCTTTACATCTCCTTTGAGCAGCTCAGCTCCACCTTCGATCCCCTCATATCCGATCTCAGCTACACGCTGCATGGTACCCCAGAAATCCTGCTTCGCTTCTTCGTTAACGATTCCGATTAAACCAAGTTTAGGTCTCGACATTGTAAGGTTCGCGCTCCTTATTTAGTAAATTGGCCGTTCTCTAACATCGTGATAAATGGACTGTCAGTTACGCCGGTTAGCTTCAGCTCTACGCGTGCATTTCGGCGTACCGACTCATAAACAGCAAAAATAATTTCCGAGGCGCGAAGCGCCTTTCGATGCGAAACCTCTGGTTCTTCGCCTGTCTCTAAACAGTCGATCGCGTGGCGGACATAACCCTTCATCTGATCGGACATCGAGGATAATTCCATCTCAGGTTTCCAAGTCGGATCCTCATAGTTGACACCTCTGACAATTTGCCCGTCCCACATTACTTCGATAAAGCCCTCGGCGCCGATCACCCGAACTCCAGCCCAAATCTTCGCCATATCCTGACTCGGTTCCCATGTATCGATGGAGCCGGAATAGAGATTGGCTTGGACACCGTTAGCAAATACGATCTGCCCTGACGCCCCGCATTCTGAAGCAACGTTGAACCAGTTAAATATTTCGGTGGTATCGACCGCTCCAAGCACCCATTTCGCTGAGGTTTCATCAAGATAGCTTATCGCCTGGTCAAAAGTGTGGATGCCGCAATCCAGCAAATTGGGCGGGGAATATAGATCCATTCGGAGCACTTGTCCGATTTTCCCTTCCTTTATTAGGCGCCTTACGGTTTGATTTCCCTTTGCAAAACGTCGTTGAAGAGAGAAGGTCAGCTGACAGCCCGTCTCATCAGCGATCAGGCCCATCTCTTGGCATTCTCCCCAGGTCGCCGACATCGGTTTCTCACACAGTACGGCTTTGACGCCGGCTTCCGCACAATCACGAAATACCGATAAATGCAGTGGAGTCCATAAACAGATTAGAACTACGTCAGGCTTCTCCTTCGCCAGCATTTCCTTGTGGTCAGTGTAGATCTTTGCTTGAAAACCAAATTCGGCATTCAGCATTTCAGCCGATGCAGTTGAGATATCGGACAAAGCGACAACCTCACACCTGTTGTCGTCTTGTACGCCGATCGCGTGTTCATGCGCACGTTTGCCGCAGCCGATAAAAGCTACCCGTTTGGTTTGTGTGTTCACCCTAAATCCTCCCCTTCAATCTATATACTTTTGAGACAGCAGCTTCTATTATTCTTTTTCTTGTCTTTTCTGGACGGAATCGCGTATTACCAATTGTGTCGGGAATTTATAAAACTGATCAACCTCTTTACCTTCAAGAATTTGAAATAACACATGGGCGGCCAATGCACCGCGTTCGTATTTAGGCTGCATTACTGTCGTGAGAGAAGGCCGGACATACTGCGCCAATTCAATATCGTCAAAGCCAATGACCGAGACATCGGACGGCACTTTTATGCCATGCTCCTTGAACGCTTTCATTCCGCCGATTGCCATTTCGTCGTTGGCATACATAATGCTCGTTGGCAATTTCCCTTGCGCGATAAGCATTTTGGTCATACTATAGCCGTTATCCCGTGTAAAAACCCCAAATTGATGCAGTTTACCATCCGAATCCAATCCATGCTTGCGCAATGCGCTTTCATATCCGTTAACACGCATCGTATGAAGACGGTCTAACGCGTTACCGCCTATATAAGCAATATCCCGGTGTCCTTGTTCAATAAAATATTCCGCCGCCATGTAGCAGCCTTCTTCGTTATCGACTTCGATGCTGACAACAAATTCGTTATCTACTCGCCGATCAAGCAGTATGATTGGAAACTCTTTTCTGGCTGATTGCATAATAATGTCTTCGCTAATATTGTAGGCCAATACGATGGCTCCATCGACCCGCTTCTCTGTCAAAAATTTGACTGCGGTGGACGATTCCTCTCCCATCGAGCTGCAAGCCAGCAAGTCATAGCCTTTGGACAATGTAACTTCCTGAATGCCTTTCACCAATTCCGAATAATGCGGGCCCGCCAAATCCGTCACGATAAGCGCGATCGTACGCGTGCTGTTTCTTTTTAAATCGGAAGCGATTCCGTTTTTCTGATAATTCAATTCACGAGCGGCTTCTAAAATTTTTTGTTTCGTATGTTTGCTTACTTTAGAGTTATTATTCAAGGCGTACGAGACCGTCGATATCGATACACCTGCCATTTTAGCGACATCTTTAATCGTAGCCATTCTGTCTTGTCTCCCCACACATCCGAATCAGGGAAATCCCTCGTCCGAAACCAATGTTTTACTTTGTCAAACGTAAACGGCCCTTACCGTATTTCTTGTAGAATAAGCTATCGTTTCATGGTGAATTCTAAGCCCAAATACGTGTAAAATATATATTCTTAGAATTTAAGGATAAGGGAGCTATGAACATAGCTCCCTTACGACTTCTCAATATACGTCAGTTGCCAGATACAAAATCGGCAAGCTGTGCTTGGACTTCTGCAATGACCTTGTCAACACCCGCTGCTTGCAGCTGTTTTCTGTACTCAGCCACCGCTTCTTTCGGATCTTTGCTTGTTTTGCCAAGCATAAGCTGCATGCCCAGTTGTGAATTTACGTTAGAAATAGCTGCAATCTCCGTCGTCACTTTCGATGGATCGAAGCTGAATCCCATGTACGGATCGTTGATGGCGAAAGTATCCCATTCTGCGTACAACGTGTTACGAACCGGGTTTTCCGTATCCATGCGCAAATTATATTTATCATTCCGTAAGGACCATGTCGCGAAACCACCGCCGTCGACTTTATCATCAAAACCTGCCGGCGTTTTCTTAACGCCGTCTTCAACGATGTACTGACGGCCTTCGATGCCATATTGTATCAAATTGTAATATTCCGGATCGGTCATAAACTTTTCAATTGCCATCAGTGCACGTTCCGGATTTGCAGAATTCGAGCTGATAACAGTGGAGTTCTCTACGCCCATTTTACGTTTAATCTTCTTCCCTGCTTCAGCAAACGTATAGAAATAAGGATCCGATTCCGGCTGTGCTTTCATGTCCGATCCATACTTGCCAATCCAATCCTGTGCATGAGTAAGGTAACCCGCTGAGTTAGCCGCTCTAAAGTTAGTCCCGGCATCGACTTGCGAGGACAGGATGTCCTTTGGCCAGTATCCTTTATCCGACCACTCGCGCATTTTCACAGCCCAATCTTCAAACTCTTGGGTGAAGGCCGGGTGGAAAACGGTTTTATAATCTTTCGGACTCTTCGTAACAAGATTAAGCTCCGTTAGAGATATACCAGGCGCGTTCTGCCACTCACCCGTCGTATCGACCAGCATTCTAAACATGTTAAAAGCGTCGTTTGCATTGCCGTTGATTGGCGGATAGGACTCGTTCGCCAATACATTGTCCATGTATTTCTCCATGTCTTCAATGGTGCTGATTTTCTCCATGCCATACTTCTTCAGCAGATCGGAGCGGTAGCCAAAACCAGCGGGCGTGTATTCACTGTACAAAGAAGGCACGCCGTAGATTTTGCCGTCGAACTTAGAACCTGCCCAGGTTTCTTCAGGTATAGCTGCCTTCAGAGTTGGGGCAACCTTATCCAGCATATCCGTGATATCTACAAGCGCATCCTGCCCGGCCAGCGAATAATAGGACACCGCGGCACCTGGTGACGCATGAGCCATATCGAACTTCTCGCCAGAGGCGAACAGCAACGGATACTTAGTAGCAATATCCGGCCAGTCAATATACTTGACCTCCAGCGTCGCATTAATATCGCGTTTAAGCAATTTGTTGATCTCAGCCAGAATGTCCTTATTGGCAACGCCTTCAGAACCCCATAAATAATAAACCAGCTTGACCTCTTTAGAAATGTCAACACCGCTCGAGTTAGTAGACGCTGCCGGCTCAGTTGATGGCGTGTTCTCTTCCTTTGATGACGTACAGCCAGCCAATAGGCTGCTCAGCATAATAACAGCCAGTATCAAAATCGAAAATGTTTTACCTTTCATGATATTGCCTCCCTTTTTTAGTTACAAATCTTACTTCTATAATAGATACACCCTTAGTAAGGGGTATTTATTAACCTTTAACCGCACCAATGGTAAGACCCGATACAAAATAGCGCTGTGCAAACGGATATAACAGGATAATCGGACCCGTTGCCAATACGGCAGTAGCCATCTTAATGGATTGTGTCGGTAACTCAGCCGTATCGATGACCACGCCCTGATTAATAAGTGCTTGGATATTGGTCTGGTTGATCATACGCTGCAAAAAGTATTGCAAAGGAAATTTGTCAGGAGACTGGATGTAAAGCATGCCATTATACCATTCGTTCCAAAAACCGAGTGCCGCAAAAAGGCCAACGGTAGCGAGTGACGGAATCGCCAGAGGAATAAATATTTGCCAATAGATGCGGAAATCGCCCGCGCCGTCAATCGTAGCTGACTCGTACAAGGAATCAGGAATCGCTTTCATGAAATTCCGCATAAGGAAAATCGACCATGCGCCGACAACGCCGGGCAAAATCATAGCGAACAAGCTATCCTTCAGATGCAAATATTTGACCATCAGGATATAACTTGGAATTAAACCGCCGGCAAAAAGCGTCGTAAAGTAGATCATGAAGGAGAAGAAATTACGATACTTAAAATCCTTCCGGTTAAGAACAAAACCTGCCATCGACATCATAAACAATCCTAAAGCGGTGCCGACAACCGTAATAAATATCGTTACGCCATAAGCTTTGGATAACGCTGTCGAGTTACTGATCAGCACTTCGTAAGCCTTGATGGAAAAATCGCTCGGAATCAGCTTGTACCCTTCGCGAATGATTTCCTGCTCATTCATCAAGGAAGAGGAGATCATCAGGACAAAAGGAAACAGGCAAACCAAGGCGAAGCAGGTGATGCACAAATAGCTGATTAGTTTTATGAATATACTGCCGTAATCTTCTTTTTCTTTCTTTTTATTCCCCATATTATCCACCTCCCATTTTAAAACAAGGCGCTGTCCGGTTCGATTTTACGAACGATCAGATTAACCGTTAACACTAGGATTAAACCGAATAAGGATTGATAGAAGCCCACTGCTGCGCCCATGGAGAAGTTGAACTGCCCCACCAGACTGCGGAAGACATACGTATCAATGATGTCTGTTTGCGGATAGAGCACCGAGTTTGTGCCTATCAGATTATAGAACAGGTCAAACGAGCCCTTGAGAATTCCGCCAAGTCCAAACAGCAGCAGCAAGATAAACGTTGGTTTAAGCATAGGCAAGGTCATGTGGCGAATTCTTTGCCATCTGCTGGCCCCATCCATATAAGCCGCTTCATAAAGATCATTGCTAATGCCTGTAATAGTCGCTAGGTAGACGATCATGCCATAACCGGTTGCGCTCCATATTTTAAAAGCCACGATGATGTACTTCCAAATATCAGGATCAGAATAAAACTCGTAGCGCTCCAGACCAAATGAGGTAATCATCGTATTAATAAAGCCGGAATTAAAATTGAACATATTGTAGGCAAACACACCGACAATAACCATTGAAATGAAATGCGGCAGTAAAAGCACGGATTGAGAAATCTTTTTAAACCACTTGCCGGAAATTTCAGAAAGCATAATGGCAAAAACAATTTGAATGATGTTCCCTACGGCTAGAAAAGCAAAATTGTAAAGCAAAGTATTTTTGGTGATATTCCAAAGATCGCCAGTCTTAACTAAAAACTCAAAATTTTCTAAACCTAGAAATTTACTTCCGAAAATTCCTTTGCTGATATTGAAATCAACAAACGCTACGTATGCCCCTGGCATGACTAAATAGTGAAAGATTATAAAGTATAGGATGACGGGTGAAAGCATAAAAAACAGAACCTTGTTCTTCAAAATCTCCCGCAGCATATTCCCGCCATGAACCTTAAGTCTTGTTATGACATACATTTAGCCCAACTCCTGTTATGGTTCTTCTAATAAAACCGTTGTTTTGAATGCGCTTTCATTTGACTTGAAACATAATCTCCCCCTCATTGATGAGATATACGCTGCATTTTTTTGAAACGTTTCGATTTAGAAGTAAAATAATGATTGATTTTCGCGGAATACGGTGGATATACACGTCATCCGCCATATAAAACTCATGTTAGCACTTTCAATTCCATAATTGTATATCGAAACGTTTCTCTTAAAGCAAATATTACAACATGGTTGCATCGAAATCAATCATTTTTTTTCGAAATATATCCGCTTACAGATCGCCCTATTCGACCATATGGTCAATAAGTCGCATCTATTCCATATGCGTGAGCCTATTTTAGTCATTATTTCTACTCTATATCTGTAATGGCGGGAGAAACCTCGAAACGTTTCGAGGTTATCGCCCTATCGTCAACCACTAACTGTTTCATTCTTGAGATCGCCTCACTTGAAGAAATATGTAGTCGGCTAATCAGAATAAAAAACGGCAAGAAATAAGAAAAAAGCCACCGACAAGGGTGGCTTAAGCTTACTATTCTATTTCCCTATTGAGAAACCTTTGATGAAATAGGGTTATTGGCAAGCTTAATTTGCGGCTTCTGTGCAAGTCCAAAGAAGGCTATAAGAGCAAGAAGGCTAGTGGACAAAATGATGATCCCCATCGGAACCGCGGAATTCTCTCCGGCAACGCCGACTAGTGGTGAAGTACATGCTCCAATCACAAAAGGCAACAAGCCAAGCAGTGCGGATGCACTTCCTGCCCTTTGACTTTGCGAACCCATCGCCAGAACAAAAGAAGCAGTTGCCGTCATACCGATTGACGCCACAAAGAAGAACAACGGTATAACCAATGCCAGTAAAGGACCGTGCAATAAAATTACGAGCAAGGCTGCAAAACTGGCCGTACAAGACAACAGTAAACCAAGAATAACGAAATTGCGTTCCGAGAACGCTTTGCTGAACCTTCCAACAACCTGCGAACCAATAATTAAGCTTATTCCATTGGATGCGAATAACAGTGCGAACAGTTGTGGAGAAGCTCCGTAAATATTTTGATAAACAAATGGAGTCCCCGATACGTAGGCAAAAACGCCCCCGATCATAATGCCTTGTGCAAGCGCATAGCCGATAAACTGTCGATCTTTAATCAAAGCTTGGATACCGGCTAACAGCTCTCCGAAGTTACCCGATACCCGATTCTGGGCTGGCAGGGTCTCTTTTAAGTTCATCGTTGCCAAAATAACGAGTAGCAAACCAACAATGCTCAGGACGAAAAACACACCTACCCACGTTGTAAAGGAGATCACACCGCTGCCAGCCATAGGCGCAATCATAGGAAACAGATTATTTACAAGCATGAGCATTGAGAAAAACTTCGTTAATTCTGTTCCGCTGTAAAGATCGCGTACGATTGCTCTGGAGATAACAATTCCCGCAGAGGCAGCGAAACCCTGAACAAAGCGCGCAGCTATAAACCAATAAATATTTGGGGATATCGCACAGACAAACGAAGCAACCAGATAGAAAATAAGTGAAATAATAATCGGCTTGCGTCTCCCATGAACGTCACTTAATGGTCCCATAATAATTTGACCCAAACCTAAGCCAATGAGGCATGCTGTCAAACTAAGCTGAACAAGTGAAGCCTGGGTTCCAAAATCAGCGGTAATTTGCGGGAATGACGGCAAGTACATGTCAATCGTAAGTGGGCCAAGTGCTGAAAAAGCGCCTAATAGCAATACTAATCTTAGGCGATCATAATTTTTTGTTGCAGACATCGTTTGATCTTCTCCTAAACTATTTCAAAGTGATGAATCATGGTGATCGAGTAAACTTGTTTCATTATAGACCAAGATAGAGATAAACCCAATAGCTTTATCTCTTCTCTTTCGTATAACAAAAAATCAGCGTCACCAGGCATTTATGCCGGCCGCTGATTTTCTTTGATTTATGATCGTTTAATCAAATCTGCCTGCAGCCAGCAAAAAAAAACGCATCCATATGAGAATGCGGTTAGTCTGGTAGCAGCTCTCTTAAAAATTGTTGTAAATAACGTCAGCCGTTACCTTCCCGCTCGTGACGTCTTCCGAGGTAAAGCCGGATACCGTGTTGCCGACTTTGAACTCCTTGCTTACCAGTTGCTCGGAAGGATCAGGAGCCGTCGGGCCCGTTATTCCGTAAGTCGTTTTTTCCGTTACCGTCACCCACAACTCTCCGATTCGGAAGCTTTGGCCGTCGGCGCTTACCTCATCAATGACACCGTCAATGTTGACCCGATGCTTTGCTGAAATGGCTGGTCCCGGACCGTTATTTTCAACGACGCCGCCGCTTGGGTTATTCGTGACCGGATTAGGGGATGTACCGCTTCCGTTCTGGTTAACCGCATAGATGCCCAAAATCAATACAGCGCAAGCCGCAATGCTTGCTTCCCAGATGACCACCTTATTTTTCTTTACTGCCGGATTAGTTGTTCTCATAGGAATCTCTCCATTTCATTTATCGTTATCGATTTGTTTGTGTCTTTCCTGAATTAAGCGTTCAAGCGTTCGTTATTGAAAGTCTTCGCTCGTTTTCAATTTGGACATGGCCGATTTATAACTTGATTTCTTCATCTTCACAAATCACCGCCTATAACTTCTTTAAGCTTATTACGCCCGCGAGCAAGCCAAGTCCCTACCGTCGCGGGTTTGGCATGAAGAATGTCAGCTATTTCTTCCAATGAGTAACCCTCGTAATAATGCAGATGGATCGGGACCCGATATTTTTTATCCAATGATAATATCTTGACCAGGCTGTCGGAATAGTTGACAACGGCTTTGCGGACGGATTCATTGAGTTCATATGAATCGTTCACCTGATGTCCCCCTTTCATTAGTAATACAATTGAGGAGACCGTTATTTAGGAATACTGCGATTCCTATCAGTATGTCCATCTGCCAAAAACGGCAACAGTCCGCGGGTCAGGAGCAAACAACAAGCCCCTTGGGCTAATGGGGCCAAGGGGCTTGTTTAGTACGAGAATGAGTTGCCAGGCAGCCCATTCGGATTATATGAACGTTTCCGACATCTTCATTTTCGTAACCGACGATGACTTTACTTAACATATGTATGAACTTGTACAAGAGACTGAGCTAGACGAATATCTTCAAATGTTGGTAATGTTTAATTATAAAAAAACTTTTTAGTGATTAGTTAGATAAACTTCATATATATTTTACTTATGAATTTACATTAGAGAGGACTAAGCTATTGATAAAAAAAGATGCTCCTAATATTGATTTAGTAACACAAATAGTAAGTGATCACCTTAATTCAAGAGACTTTAAATTAGAAAGAGTATTAAGTGGCGTTTCTACTTATGTGTATCGTGTTCTATTAGGTGAGAATACCTTTTATCTTCGGGTTCTTCCAGAACAAGATATGAGTTTTGCTATAGAAGTACATGTACATTCATTACTAAGACAAAAAAAAGTTCAAGTTCCAGAAGTTATATACTTTGAACATCATAATGAAGCATTAGGGATGTCAATGATGCTTGTTAAAGAAATCCTTGGTTCCAATATTGAAGCTTATCCTCCAATAGACGAATACGAGAACATACTTTTTAATGCTGGAAAACAAATTGCGGTTATAAATCAAGTACGAGTTGATGGTTTTGGCTGGATTAAAAGAGGTAACGAAGAATGTGGAAATATTCTACAAGGTGAAAAAGATTCATTACACGATAACATTTATGAATATTTAGATGAAGATCTATTTTTATTATCAGAGAATGTTTTTCATAAGGATGTTACATCCCAAATCAGAAGCACATTAAATACTGGAACAGCATTAATGTTAAGACATCCATCTTGTTTAATCCATGGGGATTTTGATGATTCACATATTTTCGCTCATAATGGAAACTTTACGGGCATTATTGACTTTGGGGAGATTCAAGGAAATAGTCCACTATATGATTTAGGGCATTTTAAATTGCATGATGGACAGCATGAACAGCGTTATTGGGGCTATACTTCCTTAGCAAAAGGATATAACGAAGTAAGAGACCTCTCGTATGATGACCAAATAGAAATTGACCTCTGGGCATTATGGATTGGGGTCAGAAGGTTGGGAATTATCTGCAAGAGAACTTGGGGTAGGTATCATGATCATTTGCTTAAAACTGTAAAGCTTCAAATGGATATATTAAACAAGAAATTATAACTTTTTAAAATGGAATTTTTAAATAAGAAAAGTCCCGTCAAAAAGCCGCTCCTAGTAATGGAGTGGCTTTGTCTTTATATATGAATGTATAACTTATGGTCAAATAATACTTTGTGTTTAGCTATATTACGGTAACCCGTATCATAAAAAGTCAATTCATAATGCTGCTCAATGTTGGCTGATCTGCCCGTTAGTCCAACGAGGCTGCCGTATCTTCACAGACCTACCCTGTTCCCTTCTCTGTATTCCCGTGGTGATAGGCCATTTAACTTTCGGAATATCTTCGAAAAATAATGTAAAGATGAAAATCCATGCTTTTCTGCGATCTCTGTAATGCTCAGATTCGTAAAGAGAAGGTCATCTTTCGCCCGATTGATCCTGAATTGAATGACATACTGTGTAGGCGGCAATCCGGTTGCATGTTTGAATAAATCAAAAAAGTAACCACGGCTTATACATAACTCTCTGTAATAGTTTTCGAAAGGCTTAAGATTGCCTTGTACTAGATCCTGATCTAGTCGCTCTAGCAGCTTGGACATGCGGGGATTGGGCATATGATCCTCTTTCAGGGCAAATGTTAGAAAAAACTCGATAAACTGCTGAAAGCTGCTCTGAATCTTTAAGCTGCGAACATAACTCCGCTCATTTGTATAGTGATTTTCTGTATAAAACCTCTCGAAAAAATCCATCCATACCCGAAGCTTCTCCACTTTCACATGCTCCGGTAAATAATAAGGAAATGCTGGTCCGATCAGAGCAGGAACCAGAGTGGCTGCATCAAAACAGATCTTGCTGGGGTGGGCGAACTCAGCCCGACGATCTATGTATGACCAATCAAAATAACAGCAAACGTGGACCATCGGGTCTTGGCTGTCGGCAACCCAATGGTGGAGCTGTCCTGCTGGTATGTACACTAGAGAACCGGATGCCGTTTCATGAGTGCGGCCACATGTGTGAACTACACCTTTTCCTTCACTGATCAAATATAGTGAGGAGGCATAACTGATCCGATTGTTGCTAGTCTGTCCTTTGGAGAATGGATACCGGGTTGCATAGTACACGTAAGGATGTAAGTTAGCAAAATCCATCCTCGAACACCACCTTATACTGAAAACTAAATAGCAATTGATATGACGATTGTACACATAACTGACGATTTTGCAAATACAAAATAAATTAAATATTATAAAATTTCTATGTGAAGACGAAGATTTCTTAGGAGGAGTTCACATGTTAGAAAGCAACTACTTGTTGACAGATGAACAAATGATACAATTTATTACCAAAGGCTATCTTGTACTTAAGAACGACATGCCTCATCAACTTCATCTGAGCATCATGAATCAGATCAATCACGTTATGCATAATGAAGGAAATCCTGGAAACAACATTCTGCCCCGTGTTCCAGACATTCAGCAGTTGTTCGATACGCCAGTCGTCAAGGGAGCCTTGAGCAGTGTACTTGGTTCGGATTATTACATGCATCCACATCGCCACTGTCATTACAACCAACCCGGAAATTCGACGCCGGGTGGCGGAAAATGGCACAAAGACGGCTATTGGTCTTCCATGCGCAGCCATCGTCCGTGGTGGGCAATGATTTTCTATTACACCCACGATATTACCGAAGATTTAGGGCCTACTGCGATTATGCCAGGCACCCAATATTACGAAAAATTCCTCGGCGACCGAGGGGAGCCTCTGCTGCCCACAGGCAAGGCAGGTACTATGGTGCTAGTGCATTTCGACTTGTGGCATAAAGCCTCGCTTAATGTGTCAGAACTAGATCGTTATATGCTTAAGTTTCAATTTCTCAGATTGAGCGCACCGGAGTTTCCGAGCTGGAATCATCGAAGCAAAGAGATGATTGTGCCTGAAGGAACGCCCGCTATCCATATGAATTTATGGCAGGACGTATGGGATTGGCTCCGCGGAGAACATACGGTAAAGCAGGGTTACACGACAACGGTCGAGGAGCGATTGTTGGCATTACGGCAAGAGCTTGGGGCAGAGAATGCTACCAACCGCGGGCGGGCGGCCGACGAATTGGGACGGATCGGAACAGCGGCAGCTTCATGCGCTCCCTCGTTAGGGCTTCTATTAAACGATCAGGTGGAAACGACCGCTTTGAATGCAGCCTATGCGCTTGGGCAGCTTGGAACAGAAGGGATTGAAACGCTGATTAGTCACATTACGGAGGGGTCGAGACTGACAGCGGAAAGGGCAGCATATGGATTGCAAGGAGCTGGCATTGAGGCGATTCCTGAGCTTCTTCGTGTTATGAAGCATAAGGATGAGAAGCGCAGAGCGTTGGCGGTTTTCGTTCTTGGTATGATAGGATCTTCTGAAGGTGAAGTGGTACCCTCGCTTATCTCAAGCTTGCAGGATCAGAGCGAATGGGTTCGCCGAAATGCAGTTGAATCATTAGGTATGATCAAGAATGCTGGAGAACAAATTGTTTCGGCTTTGGCGAAAGTATTGAAAGATTCTCTTCTAAGCGAAACTGACGATACTTCAGAATCGATTAATACGGAAGCCATAAAGTCGTATGCAAGCCATCAGCCATACATTATCAATAAGATCGGATATACTGCGGCACTTTCACTGCTGCGTATCGGTAATGCTGGCGATATGAAGGAAGCTATCCGCTCCTTGGAGCGAGCGCTTTACAGCAAGGACCGTTACGTCAGAGCTTATGCATCGGAAGCACTCACCCATTTCAGAACGGAGGAAGCAGTCGATATCTTGATCCGTTTTTACCGCTCTTCCCGCTGGTGTCCGGATACAAGTAATGTTAGTACTTTCTAGGTTGCCCCATTATTAACTCAACTTGCATGCGTAACAACAACAGCATTATGCTGTTGTTGTTATCCTGCCCTTCGTATTGGACCCTAGTCAACGGTTTGCGGTGATCTTTTTAAATGTCGTTTTCTTGCACCACGACTCGAACTCTGTGTAGATTCACCACTTGAGTATACAAGTCGCTGCAATTACCTTCCCTGTTTGACGAAGCTCGCAATACTGGGAAAAAGGTTCCCGGTTTGGAGAATGCATATGTTGTCTTCACAACCGCTGATGATCCCTCTTCATTGGTGTGATTGACGGTCGCATTAATCGAAAAGGTTGCTTCCCCTTCAAAATCCCATTCTGCAGACACGATTTTACCTGTATTCGGCGGAACTTCGATCTCTGCCATAAAGAAGACCGTTTCGCCCACCGAAACTTCGGCCCGCTCACCATCATTGGCTTTGAGGGAAATGACTGGCTGTATACCTCTACGTTCTGCAGCTTTGGACGAAACAATAACTTGCCCTTCGACAACTTCGTAGTTGGTGCTGGCTGGAGGGATAACCCCTCTTTCTACCCAAGTACTCAAATCGAGAAGCGCCTGATGCAGAGCGGGAATGTAGGTTACAATATGGAGTCCGTCTAGAACATTGTTCGAACTCGTGTCGGCGTGCAAAGCGTGATCCACGAACCAAAGTCTAAAACGATCATCGAGCTGCTCTCCCAGGTATTCTTTGACTTTGCTTCGATACCAATCGGCCTGCCAAGGGAACGCACTTTCGTCCATCAGCGTTTGCACGACAATCATTTTCCCTTCGAAACAGCCTCTTTGTACCGAGCCTGCCCCTCCATAGGCAACGGCAGGCCCCACTAGAATTGGACGCTGCGGATACAACGGCTCGCCGTTGTCGTCCCGATACTGATCCCACACGGAATATTCGGCAGTCGGTACCTGATGCCGGTGATAGGTTTGAATGGCGATATAGTCCGAGTTGTCCAGAACGACCTCGTCGCCTGGCTTCACTTTATCTAAGCTTTGAACGGATGTGAAAAATCCGAATGCCGAACCGACCGTAACGACGTTTCCGTTGATCTGGCCAAAAGGGATTTTCAGACCGGCGGCCTCGCCGCTGGTAAACCGGACAAATGCTCCATCCAGATATACATCCCCCTCCGGGACATCTTCCAACTTAAAGGAAGGTAATGACTCCTTATCCTCCGTAAGCATTTTCCAGGCGTCATCGACTCCCATTTTTACCGCTCCATCGGAATCCATGACCTCTTTCTTTCCGGGCCGGATGACCCCCGTTACGACAGTCTTATGTTGAAGGCGCGCACGCGAAGCGGAACTTTCGGGATCGGCTCCAAGGTATCCTGGAACGTTCCAGAAATCCTCGAAATAAGAGGGGTCCATATTCATGACGGCAGGAGTCAGTACCGTAAGCGCTCCATCACCAATTTCTTTGTAGGCAAACCACGCCTTAGGCGGGAACCCCATTCTGGTCACTTCTTGAAGTGCATGTCTTTCTTCTTCGTTCAATCCTGCATACATATCGCCGCTGCCGCCGGGCTCAATCGCGTCAAGGATTGCAGGGAACTTATCCTTGAGAATTCGCATCGCGTGGACGCGTACCGTGAAGACATTTGGAATCGCCATTGGTGTTCCGATGACAAATGGCACTGCGCCATCCCAAACGCCTGTTGTATTCTCGATGAAGCTTATCGTTTTGAATCCGCCGCCGCTGCCGCCGTAAATATAACCGTAAGGACGGTGCGGGCCGAACAATTCCGCCGCTTTGACCCGGGAGTATAGCGCTACTGCGGCGCTTGCGCGATATACAAGTGTAACGTCAGAGGATGCTCCGCCCATATTGCTTTCTACTAAATAGGCGCCGCTGGAAATGGCAAAGCCAATTTTATTGTCCACGCCGTCAATATGGCTTTGGGCTGCGTTTTCGCTTCCCTGAACAGGGTAGACAGGTTGAAAGAAGCGTCCCTCATAGACTTCAGCTGGCGGGAAGTAGAACGAAAATCTGGTATCGGTCCCCTCGAATCCGCCATGAATGTACCGATGGTGAGCAGGCTCATTCCGCCATTCATCGATGTCCACATATGGATTTTGAAACTGTGGGTCTTGCACCCCGTCGTACAGCGATTTTATGGTATTTCCCTTTTCCGTTTCATGGTTTGGCATCCTATCTTCCTCCTGCTTCCTATTGTGACTTCATTATTTTTTTATCGGTTCTGGTACTTTAATGCTGTCGTCCGCGTTGGCATTTATCCTTCTTTTTGCAAGGTCTCTGGCTATTTGAGCCTGTTTCTCCTCTGTTAGATCAAACCATATTAATCTCATCTCACTTCCAACACATTAGTTTTTGAAAACACTTACAGATGCATTATGACATACATTAAAATCGAAATATGGTATGTTATATAGAAAAAAAGTATGAAATTGAGGTTCTTGTGATGTTCACATCTAGTGATTTTCCCGATTTGGCCTATTTGGGTAAATTGATTCATGAAAGTCTGCAGCTTCCGGTTTTCTGCAAATCGAATGTTGATCCACAAGAGGAATACATCTGGAGTGATAGCCTGTCTCCCTCCCCTTCGCATTCTGACCCGGCTGAGCTTTTCCGTTTGGCTGCCAGTCAAGGAACAGTCTTAAATGGACCGGCTATTCATGAATCCAACTATTTGGAGCAGTTTGCCGTTGTGCCGGTAAGACGAAAAGACCAGTGTCAAGCCATCATCGTCATCGGCCCAGTCACCAGGCAAAAGCCGAACGGCGAGATATTCACAAAACTCTTGAACGATTATGGAATTCCGATCCAGGAGCGGACGAAATGGATGGAGTATTGGCATAACCTTCCGATCATGAACCGCCTGCGATTATTGCATATCTGCGTGTCGGCAAACTTGATGATTAATCAAGAGGCACTGGAAATCACGGACGTGCTTCAAACCAGTTTGCAATATGGATTGTCTAATCAACTGAAGGAGAGTGAGCTTGCACTTGCAGATCTCCGAGAATATTCCGTCTTCCACGAAGGAATCTCAGGTGCGCAACAGATGCTTGCCTTAATTCGAAGCGGTGATAAGACCGAGTTAATGAAGATGTTGGCCAAAACTACTAACAGCGACGACCAAATCGGGGTGCTCTCAAAACGAAGCCACCTTCGAAGCGTGAAAAACCTCGCGATATGCGGAATAGCCTTGAGCAGCAATGCTGCCTTGGAAGGAGGGTTGAATGAGGAATTAGCCATCACGCTGAGCGATTTGCATATTCAACATATCGAAGAACTGAACGAACTGGCATTGGTAGAGGCTGCCGTTATCAGAGCAATTGTGGATTTTGCTGATCGTGTCGGCCAGAGCCGCAAAAACAGCTCTACCAAACCGGTCCAGGTAAGCAAAGAATACATTTACCTTCATCTGTTCGAAGAAATGACGTTACAGCAGCTTTCAAATGTGTCCGGACTCAACCCTAACTATTTGTCGCAGCTATTCAAAAAGGAGACCGGTTTGACTTTGATGAACTATATCCAGAGGGAACGAGTAGAAGAGGCTAAGAAGCTGCTCGATCATTCGGGCGACACGATTTCAAGGATTGGTGCACGGCTCACCTTCTATGATCAAACCCATTTCATTAAGGTATTTAAGAAACACGCAGGAGTAACGCCTAAGAAATATCGGGACCGAAACCACTCAAGTTGATTGCAAGTTGAGCTTCCGAATGTACGGTTACCGTTGTTTGTGCTTTTTTGTACTATCTTCACTCACATCTTGAACAAGCTAACTTATTCACAACCGAAAGAATGGCTTAGGGAAGTTGTTTGTATGTTGAACACGCTCCATTTCTTCGGCAATGATGCGGATGCCCTCTTCAATAGCTTGCTCATCGGATCGAATGATGCTAAGGCGCAGTAAATTAAGCTTAGGAAAAGATGAGAGGAACTGCTTATCGGCAGCTAGTACATCTACGCCACGATTCTCCAATCGTTTGACCAAATCCTCTGTATCAATGGAGTCCGGAAGCTGTATTGAAGCAAAGAGCCCTCCGCAAGATTGAATGGTATATAAGCACTCTTTGGGCAATAATCGCTGTGAAACTTCCCTTAGATGTTTAATGCGATGATTGTACAAGGATTTCATTCGCTTTGCATGATGAGCATACATCCCAGACTTCATATAAATCTCAAGCACACCTTGAGAAAGCACTGAGGTGCTCAGATCCGCCGTATGTTTATGCCATTGGAGTATAGGAATAAACGAATCTGGTACTGCGGCCGCGGCAATCCTTAATCCGGGCAGCATCACTTTGGAAAAACTTCTGAGATAAATGACATGACCGGCTCCCTTATAAGCGTGAATTGGATCTGCTTTACTGTTTGTTTCCAAATCAGCAAGAAAATCATCCTCAACGATGTAAACGTCATTAGCTTTGGCGAGTTCTGCCAGTCGCTGCTTGTCTTCCGCCGTGTAAGAAGTGCCTAAGGGATTATGGAATCGCGGGATTGTATAAAAAAACTTTATATTATTACTTTGAAAGTGGCGCTCCAAAGTTACCCAATCAATACCATCAGGAGTTCTTTCTATACCAATTACGGTTTGTCTTTGTGTTTTAATTGCAGCAAGCATTCCCCAATACGTTGGTTGCTCGACCAGAATGTTGGTTTTTCCATTTGGGAAAGGCATCCCGGCTAGAAGATGAAGAGCTTGCTGAGCTCCTGAAAATATAAAAACTTGCTGTGCCGAAGGGAAAACCTGTTGCTGCTGAAAAAGCTTCACGATCTCCTGGCGAAGAGAAAGCAAACCCTGTGGATCGGGATAAGTGAATATGGACGTCTCAAATAATTCCATCGCTTTGTTCAAGCATTGACGAAAGTCGATTTGCGATATCGAAGTGGGATCGGGAGCCGCTGATGCAAAATCGATTCGTTTTGTTTGCAGCAGAGGAAGAAGCGCTTCCCTCGCTACGACGAAATAACCACTCTTCGGACGTGAATAAATGAGATATTGATTTTCGAGTTCCTGATAAACACCAATAATCGTGTTGAGACTACAACCGAATCTTTGACTCTGCATACGGATGGAAGGTAACTTCTGACCAGGTTTGATGAGACCATTGACAATGTCCGAACGGATGATTTGCTGAATGGAATCCTTTTTATTTTTCATAAATATGCCTCCAACTCGAATAATCCAGCCAACCATCTGTACCCATACAGATCGATAAATCGTCAATATACATCGTATTTTGTATCTATTATAATACAAACAATCATACAGAAATGTATTTTATAAATATTTTTGTTCCTTGAAATCTCACTATGTCGAGTGCATTTTTGTATAAATTTTTTTGAGGTGATTGTAATTAACAAAACGACAAGCGGCTGGATCAATGGTTTCCTGGGCGTGCTCATCTTCAGCGGCTCGCTACCCGCAACACGGTTGGCTGTGATGGATTTTGATCCGTTATTCCTCACCGTATGCCGTGCCGCAATTGCAGGGGTGTTAGCAGGAGTGCTTCTCCTCATCTTCCGGCAACGACGACCAGTCCTAGGCGACATCGTTCCGTTATCGTTGGTAGCACTTTGCGTGGTAGTAGGTTTCCCATTGCTGACAGCCTTAGCGCTTCAGTACGTCACATCCGCGCATGCAATTATTTACATTGGCCTTCTGCCGCTTTCGACGGCGATCTTCGGCGTACTGCGGGGCGGTGAACGCCCGCGACCAACCTTTTGGATCATATCAGCTCTAGGCAGCTCCATTGTGGCAGGATTCACCCTAACTCAAGGGGCTACCTCTTCGCCGGTCGGTGATTCGTTAATGTTGGCTTCTATCATCGTGTGCGGTTACGGTTATGCGGAAGGGGCACGACTCTCACGGAGGCTAGGGGGCTGGCAGGTGATCTCCTGGGCACTCGTTCTGTCACTTCCCGTTATGTCACTGCTCTCGTTTTATTACATGCCGCTTTCATGGGCGGGTGTAAGTACTTCCGCACTCTTGAGCCTTGCTTATGTCTCCCTGTTCAGCATGCTCATCGGCTTTGTGTTCTGGTATCGCGGTCTAGCCCAGGGAGGTATAGCAGCGATCGGGCAGTTACAACTCCTACAGCCGTTCTTCGGCCTGCTACTTTCGGCTCTCGTTTTGCACGAATCAATTGGTTGGCCTATCTTTATAGTAAATATCGGTGTCGTACTGTGCGTTGCGAACGCACGGCGATTCGCATCAAAATAGTTTTCAACGTCAACTCGCTCTGCTAGTCGTTTTTAATACCAATCCTGTAGTTGGTATGACCATTAAAAGAGTGGCCCCTCTAACGTAATGTCTTCAAAGCAACACTATAATTTTTTGACTGGGAGGATATTAATCTACATGAAAAATTTCCATATTGCCTTACCTACTCCATTTCGGGAAGATGAAAGCTTATATTTGGAGGGATTCGAGCCAATAGTCAATTATTTGAAAGAAAACGGAATTGACTCTCTGTTTGTATCAGGCTCAACAGGGGAACAGCATTCATTGAGCATCGAGGAACGTCTGCATATCATAGACTATTTCAATCAGAAGCATTTTCAAGATATAGAATTGATTTTTGGCGTTGCATCTACTAGAACCCGAGACGGGGTAAGATTAATCGAAGCACTTGAAGGATCGGTATTTGATATGGTAATGATCGGATTCCCTCCTTATATTAAACCGACCCAGCAACAAGCAATCTTATATGTGGATGAGTTACTCACACACACAACCAAAGATGTGATTCTTTACAACAATCCTTCCCGAACAGGTTTTGATTTGAATCCAGAGTTTTTACACGATTTAATAAGAAGACATAAAAACATCTTGGGTTTTAAGGAAGCAGGAGACATTCATCGTCATAGAGACACGGTGTTTCCTGAATCGTTTGTTCGGTTCGCAGCAGGTGATGTAAACCTAGTATCCAATATTGTTTTAGGTGGATGTAATGGCTTGTCCAGTATGGCCGGAAATGTTTTTCCTAAAGAAATTAAGCAAACGTTTGATACTCTTCTAGAGAACAGAACCGTAAATGTTGAAGAAATCTCTCAGATGATTGCCCAGGTCACACACGGTCAAACTATTGTGAATATAAAAGAATATTACAATCAATTGGGAATGGGAACGGGAAGCTGCCGTTCGCCTCTGGGAGCTGAATAAAAGCTAAAAGCCCGGTTTATAACCGGGCTTTTGCTCATGCAGCTCTGACTCAGAACATTGAAAAATTTCATTAAAACCATTGGGATTTCTAATCACCTTTCATTTTTCAATATTATCTTTATTTTGCATAACCTGTTTTACCAAATTTTCTGACGCTTCTTCGTTAATGGAGTTCTCCGCCGGTACATGCTCTATCGCATTCTGCGCATAGCTTGTTCCCGAGTGATTTAAATTGGTAAAGGCAACCGGCTGCTTCTTAATATTGGAGTTGCTTAGCTGATCTTGTTTCATAAGGATCTGACCTCCATTCTATTTTTAAATTCAAATTATTTTGGATGTATTCGTTAAATAATATGCATTTTTAGGGTGATTTCATTGGAAAAAGTTTCTTTTCATGTCCGATGTGCGGATTTCGAACTTTTTATATAAAAAAATTAACCGTTACTTCTTTATTATTCGTTTGAATTTTTATAATAAACGATCATTCGATTAAAAACAAGCGTTTTAAATCAGAGGGATTGATTTCTAGAATTTTTTCCCTCTGAAAGTGGCATATTAAGCCTTTAAAGCATCCCAGCTCATTTGAATTAATTCGTTCAAGCTTTCCTGTTTCAACTCTGTTTGACTGCCAAAATACTGCTTAGCATATTCCATGGCTGGGCTAAACATGAACATATGGAGCAGGTTCGTGTCCACTTGTTTGAAAACATTTTGACTCTTGCCTTTTTCAAATAAGTTAAAGAGCGGCTCAAACAATTCTGTTCCTTCTTTTAGAGATAACTTATGAAGGAGAGGTGAGTTTGAAAATTGCACAATAAATAAAAATTCATCTTTATTGGTCAAAATAAAAGTTAAAAACTTTCTCAACGCATGTTCAAAAGCTGATTGTAACGAGAAAGAGTCATCGTACTCATAAAACACTTCTAGACTCATCTTCTTTTTAATACTCAAATACAACTTGTTCAGCATATCCTCCTTGTTTTCAAAATAGACGTAAATCGTTGAAGCAGATACACCGGCTTTTTTCGCGATCTTGGACATCGAAGTTTCCGCTAAACCATGTTCATTTATCAGCTGGATCGCTGCATTAAAAATGCTTTCGTTTTTATTTTCATCTTTATGTCTCATGCAAATATAATAAACGATCATTCGATTAAAATCAAGTCGATCTTGAAAGACCGAGCTCCCGCACTAGTGTCGCTGTCCATTATAGATAAACGCCAAGCCATGAATCATTATCGGCTTGGCGTTTATTTCCCTTAAAATCTTGTCGTTCTGATCGGTTGTTATACCGTTAGTTCATTTCCAATATAGATTCTCGGAGGTTCTTTGGAAGGTTTTTGACAACCATATCGTAAGAGTGGTCAATCATTACAAAAACATCCGACTCTGGTAAGGAGCCATCCATTGTAATCGTATTCCAGTGTTTTTTGTTCATATGGTAGCCTGGTCGAACGTTCTCATGTTGCTCTCTCATATTTTCCGCGATCACCGGGTCACATTTTAAGTTTAAATAAGAATAATCCCCTTTGTTCTCAAAAATAAGCGCATACATTTTGCCAGCAATTTTGATCACCAATGGATCGGGTCCAAAAGGGTAATCCTTAGCCGCTCCTTTCTTCTTTAAACAGTATTCAATAATATTATTCTTCAAATCAGTACCTCGCCTTCTCCTATAACAACAAATTCCTTATGACGTGTATTTCATTATTATAATTGAATATACCCCGACTATTCCTGCCCATTAGTGGGGGAATAAAAACGGATGATTAGTTTAAAGACCCGATCATGCGAAAATGATTCGGGTCTTTCTTTTGCCGGGCAGCGATATTCCAGATATCAAGATGATTAAAGTTTCCTATATCGGTACAACTAAGTTTCGAAAGTAATGAGAATCGAATCTAATGGTTCACGTCCACAAGCAACCGCATTAACTTTATCAACAAATTCCTTTTTAATTAAATATTTTAGCGGTTGTTCAACATCATTGAAATACTTAAACGCCTCCCTAGCCATATCATCCCATTCCTGATAATAGTTTAAATAATCATCTGCTTTGACTCTTGTTCGAGACGCTCCTTCTTCAGGTACACATTCAAATTTTTCATCATCACCCAGTATTCCATAATCACATGTTAATTGTTCACCAAGATTAATGTCTTTTGCAGCTAATTGAAATTCATAAGCTGTATCAATACAATTGGGTTGGAAACTGTGATTCATGTACCTTGAGTGATCCCAATGAAGAATATAATCGCCATTATTTTCTTGGTAAGAGTATTTAATCACCATCTCTTTCCGAATTTCATCGAGGGAATCTACATAATCCTCCTTAAGCATCATATCTAAATCATCTGAAATCCAGACAATCGTTCCTTTTGGGATGAATTTCGTAGCAAATACACCGACACCTACCTCTTCACTTACAAATCGGAGTTCTGTTTCTGGATGAATCATGTTTTTAGTTCACCCTTCCTCATATCAGTATCATAATACGATATGTACCAGTTTTTCAGATTGTCACTAGCCGTTACCTATTATCTTTAGTTACCCTGGCGTTTGTATATTGAGTGTATTATTAGGCTAATCTGCCAGTTAGTTCAATAAGCTGCCATTGAATTTAATTTGTATTAGCTCCACGAAAATGAGCTTATGTTCTTGCCATGACCTTTGTACAAGATGTTATTTGCATAAAAAAAATCCGCTTTAAAAAAAGCGGAATTCAATATACGTATGTTTTTGTACCCTCTTACAGCCTTATTCGTGATAAACCAAAAGGTCAGCTGATGGCTTTTCGAATGTCATAATCGGCTAGATCGATATCTAATTCCATTCCTAGTGCTAACTTAGCCAACTGGACTCCGATATAAGGACCCATCGTCAATCCGGAGGCCCCGAGACCGTTTACGGCAAGAAGTCCTTCCCAATCTGGAATGGCTCCTATAACCGGAAGAAAATCAGCTGTAAAAGGGCGAAAGCCCACCCTTACTTCCTGGAACGTGCTATCTGTCAGATCAGGTGCGAATGTAAGACATTTGCTTAAAATCTCATGCATTCCGCCAGGCGTGATTCTCGTATCATAGCCTTCAATATTATTTTCATGAGTTGCCCCTATCACGATTTTCTGCTGTTCAAAGGCGAGCAGGTATTGATCGGAAGGCGGCATAACAACCGGCCAGTTTCCAGTATTTTGTATTGCGTCTGGAACCTGCAAGTGCATGATTTGAGCTTTCTGATAACTTACATTAAAATCAATGCCTAGAGGTTGCAGCAACGGTCGCGCCCAAGCCCCGGCACAAACGATAACGATGTCAGCCGGGTAGCGATTAGCCCCAACTGTTACGCCCGTTACACGGTTGTATTGAAATTCCAGTTTAGCATCCCCATATATAAGCTCAGCCCCGTTCCTTTGTGCAGATCGAAGCAAAGCATCACGCAGCGCCCGGCCATCGACACGGGCAGCCCCGCTAATATGAATGGATGAATATCCTTCTGCAAGCAGCGGGAAGAGCTTTCGGGTCCTCTGTTCATCAAGCCGGGTTATCTCACCGATTTCTGTCGCGTCTTCCATACGCTTGTAAGCTCTCTCTTCCATTTTGTCGATCTTCTCCGGATCCATATGTATGCTGAGGGCCCCGACCCTGGCATAGCCGGTTTCGGTTTCCCCTTCGCTTTCAAGCTCTTCAATTAGCACAGGGTAATAACTCGCTCCGGCTTTCGCAAGCCTATACCAAGTCTTATTGCGCCGCTGCGAAAGCCAGGGACAAATAATGCCGGCAGCTGCATCCGTAGCCTGTCCTTCATCTTTCCGATCGATGATGAAGACTTCTGCTCCCTGCTTAGCCAATTGGTATGCGGTTGATGCTCCAGCAATTCCCGCTCCAATGACAATTACCCTCACGATGATTCCACTCCTTTCTGTAATCGCTCTTCTCATTATAACGAGATCCCTATCAAATAGAAAAAGCCGCGTATGACGCGGCATTTGAAAAGTCTCATAAAGTGCAAAACACAAATACTTTTCCATCTATTCAAAATAATTGTTCTCATCGTAGGTTGTGGTAGTTAATATTTGGTGGGGAATAAAAAAAGCCACGACAGTACAATTAACTAACTGTTTAATTGATCCCACATTTGTTCTAAGTCGTTGAGGTAGCCTTCGGTATTGCGATTAAACTTTTTACGTAATATTACGCCGGATAAACGTTGGTCCCACTGAGCTTTCCGTTTCTTGTAGTCACCAAAGGAAACAGAACGAAGACGGGAAATTACATGCTCTTGACGAAGCGCGTCATCCACCAAAACGATCATTTCACCATTGCGTACAATTTAGCTGTTCCAATTGCGGAGTCCCGTAATCCGGCGATGACAAGCCTTTGTCCGTCTAAAGAATTGTTCCAAATCATTATTGGTTCTTGGGATGTAATAGTGATCATAACAAGTGAAGAGTCCCTTCCAAAACCCTTTGGAATAGTTGAGTACATTATCAACCATGAGCTTGTCACCCTCAAGCGTATAGGTTTGTTTCACCCAATCCAGAAGCATCGACATCTCCCACTGGGCCGTCTCGCTACTTTTATCTTCACCAGGGGTAAGGATAGCGGCTATATGATCCAACGGTTTCATGAGCCGAGATACCGCTTCATAAACATTCGTCATTCCATCTGTTTTACTGAATATTCTGACAACACTTTGAAGCAAACTAGGCTCTTTTTTTACTCAAGCATCTTTGTAAAGAAGCCTGAATGGCTTGGGCACGATCATAAATCAGTAATCCGGGAAGCTCCAGTGGTGGATCTCCGTCTTCAAGGAGCAAGGCTCGAACTGCCGCCACATATCCCTTGGCAATCTGTGCTTCAGTGACCTCAGCCGTTTCCGAATCTGACTGGTCCGTTTGCTCCTTCTCAGATGCTTGGATCTCAGCTTGCTCTATTTTTCGTTCGATGTCCCGAATCCCACGCATGCTTTTTTTGAGTTCCATTTTTAACTTGCGACCGGCGTCGACAATGGGTTTGGCGATGTCTTTCAGATAGTGGTACTGACAGTATTGGTAAGGTACATCCGGTAACAGTGTTTCAAATGCCAGCCGGATGGATTTTTGTCCGTCACTTACAATACCTACAATGGGATAGCCCAGCTTCATGATGGGTTCGATAAGTGTTATCAATTCTTCTGCCGTCCCGCTCTTCATGTTTTGTGCAGCGAGAACGGTTCCGCTGAAGACTTCGCGCAGCACATAAAGAGTTTCATTTCCCTTTTCAGGTTGGACGCCATCCATGGATAGAATGATACCGCCATTTTGTTCAGTCGTTTCTGCGAGCACTTTGTTTACATGGTCATCTAGACTTTCAGAAAGCAGTGTCTGGTAGCGTTCGTACAGATTCTGAGCATGCCGTTCACTCGTTGGAATTCCACGTTCGTTCAACGCATCGGCAATTTCTTTAACGGTTCGATGCTGCTTAAAGCGCAATTCGCCAACGAGAGCAAGCACATCATATCCATACGAAGAGTGCTTTAGGCTAAGCATCTCAGCTTCAGCAGATTTATACGTAACTCCAGTATGTGAACAATCTAGAGTTAGCAATCCTTTTTTTCTTTTTCGTAAAGGTTCATTTATAGGGGAAAATAGAGAAAAACAAAATCGACATGTATACGTTTACATGAAAAAGGCCCCTATCCGCTGGATAGGAGCGATGTAAATAAAGTTCCGGCTCTTCAATTGCAAATATTAATTTGCTCATTACTCATACTTATCTTTGAAATAACAAAATAGAGAATTAATAATGAGTAAAATTTCGATGCCTATTTGCTCCTATAAACTTCAAAAGAGGAAATCGTCGGACACCATCTCGATTCTATGATCTTCAGTCGAATGAATCGCGATACAACCGCATCAAACCGACATATATGCTTGTAGCCGACAACCGTGCCTTTGTATAACGGAACCCACTTCTCACCCTCTTTATACTCCAGCTCGAATCGTTCAATTCGTTGTCCGTATCGGTGTTCCTGAAGCACAACATGGTCAAACATTAGTTCACTTTGCAAATCGACTTCAATAAATGCTTGCTCTGTACCTTCTTCAGGAGACCAGAATGTATCCCGGTTCCCATCCAACATATTGGCCGCATCACAGCAGTTCATCGCCTCAGAGGTTTTGGCGATTGCAATGGACGCCAAATTGGTTTTGAACGTATGGCGAATCACGTCCCCAAGCTCCTTCAAACGCTTCATATCATTCTCGTGAATCAGTCCTCGAGAATCCGGCGGGAGATTCAGCAGAAACGTCGCATTTCCACCAACCGAATTGTAATAGATGTTCAACAGCTCATCAAGCGATCGGACCTTTTCGTCCTCTGAAGCATGATAAAACCAGCCTGGACGAATCGATGTATTGACTTCGGCAGGATACCAGACCAATTCGCTCTCATGCTGAATCACTTCTCTGCTTCCAAGATCATCTTCTTGAGGATCGTATCTTTTTGCAAATTCCCGATCATCCGCTTGCTGCGATTTTTCTTGTATACTCTCATTCAATCTAAGAGATGCTGGCACGACGCTCCATTCTGACTCTCGGCAATGGCCCGCTTCGTTCCCGCACCAACGAATATCAGGACCGCAAACCGATATGACGGCATTGGGCTACAACTCACGAATGATCGCATAATACGATTCCCAATCATATTGTTGGCGCTTCCCGTTCGGGCCTTCCCCGCAGGCACCGTCAAACCAGACGCAGAAAATATCCCCGTAACCCGTCAGCAGCTCTCTTAATTGATTTTTAAAGTATTCGTTATACATAGGCGAATCGCCATAGGTTTGCTCATGCCGATCCCACGGAGACAGGTAGACTCCGAATTTAATGCCGCCCCTGCGACAAGCTTCTGCAACTTCCTTTACAATATCTCCTGTTCCATTTAGAACTCATCTTCTAACGCTTGACATGAAACGATAAGTTTTCCCTATAGCGATTCGATAATGTCGGTGTTTGTCATATTCTGCTCCCTCATGATTTCAGCCATTCCAACGTAAACGTTCCAAATTGAATATCCATGTTATTCCAATCGGAGTAATCATATACCTTTTCATACAGAACACCAATATCACCATTTTTAAGTACGGTTAAGCAGGAATAACCATAATATCCGTCTTCAACCACTTTGCTGTATGGCCAAGTTTTTCCGCCATCCTCACTGAGGCGTACAGTTCCCTTTATCCTTGTTTTCTCATCATCCGGATTTGAGAATAAGACTCGTACCTTCCCATCCCCCTGATCAGGATACAGTACGACACTTGATTGGCAAATTGGATCCACTAGTGCCATATCAAACGTAACTTCACCCCATGTTTTCCCGCCATCTGTGCTCGTTGTAACAGCTGTTCTTTGAAGTCCGTAATGATTTCTCAAATAATATTTCAGTTCACCTGCCGGCAATTCAATGACCTGTGATTCTGTCAAATACTGCTTCCCTTCAGAGATGGTCTTCGCAGACAGAACTTCGCCGTCCAATTCTCTTCCGTCGTTCGGAGATTCTCCACGCTGCCAAGTAGCCCCGTGATCGTCACTATATATACAAGTACAGGATAAATGGCCTGATTCATTTGAAAAATAAATCGGGAATACTAAGCGACCTGCTTTTTCACTATGCTTTAATTGAATTCCGCAGCCGGGCCCGGATCCAATAAAGCGCATCCATTCCTCTTTAACCATTGGGTTTAATTCTCTTGGCTTGGACCAGGTAAGCCCATCATCTTCACTTTGAATCATTTGCAAAAATGACGTTCTTGCTTCTAGCAAACTCTCATTTGGATCGATGCCTTTTTTATAATAAATATTTCCTCGGGCCTCTCCGCCTTTGAACACATACCCTTTTTCATCAACGGTATAACTTGTCCCATTACCTTCAGAATCAGTAACTTCTCCATCTTCGGCAAGTAAATATATATTACCTTCTTGATCATATAACTTCCTGCGTCCATCTGAATCAAAACCAATTACAGGCTCACTTGCCCAAAGACCAATTCCACCAGGTGTATGCATATAAAGCATAAAAATAGTACCTGTTTCTTCATCTTCCAAAAGTGACGTATCAATAGCTGCTGCACCATCTAAGCCTTCCCCAGCAAAAGCAACAAGCTTTTGAACTGGGCCCCACGTTTGTCCATGATCTTCGCTTCGCCTGATTGTGGCATCGATCTGGTTAGGATTGTCTGTCTGATCCACAATCCTTGCATCAATCCCTGCTATCACTGTTCCTTTGCTGGTTGTAATCATCGATGGAATTCGATAGGCTCTTGAACCAGCTAAATTCGGATAAAAAACGGCTTGCGTTTCAATATTTGGCATGATTAATTAACCCCCAGCATTTAAATTATGGTTAACCGGATATGAAATCCCGGTTGAAGGCTTGTTTCGTTAGGAACCTGCTTGAGCATTAAATGATCGACGATGCGCTGACGATCCGATGGTAACCTGACACGTTCAACGTGAGCGGACGATCCGAAAACTCAGTATCGAATGGGAGCCGCTCGCATTCCAATTCCTCCAGCCTGCCTTCGCGCCCTTCCGTATAATCCAGAAGACGCTGACAAGCGGATGATATACGCGCTAACAGTCCGCCGTAACGGGTATCAAGCACCTCCCATCCGTACGGCTTGTTGGTCAGCATCCAAAGTCGACTGTGTGCCTTTCTCAATTCATCGACCTGCTTATGAAGAGCTGGCAGTCGGAATTCGGCGATCTTCCGCAGATCTTCTTTACGATCATCACGATACAGCCTCATAATTTCAATACCGATGGTTGCTTTGCTAGCGAGAACGCCGCTCAGCTTTTCATACACACCGAATATAGCATCAAACGGGGCGGCTGCTTTCTCTTTAGACGTCCGCCACCAGTTCCCCAGCTTCGCGTAATGCTCTGGCAGCGTGTTCTCCGCATCTCCCTCGACATGCTTGTCAAACAGTCCAAGCAGGATGTCCTGCCACAGCAAATATTTGGAAGGTTTGGCCATGTAATGGTTGCCCTGCTCGACGCCCGGAACTTCATCCATCTCTTTGAGACCGACGATATCATCGAATAAATCCATCCCCGTACAAGCTGCGAATCGTGTGCGCAATACAGCGTCGGTTACATCATCCGAGTAGCCATGCTCAGCGAAGAGCTGTAATCCCGGCAGCATGACGAGATGATTCGTTTCCTGGCCATTATCTCCCCAAGCGGTTGCCAACACCTCTCTGATGCCCTCACTCTTGCAAGCAAGCAGTGCTGGATGGGTACTCATCCAAGTTTTTCCGTAATTCGGACTCATGCTTCCCCATATATGAATACCTCCGGCGAATAAAGGAACCGAACCGAATTCCTTATGCCTGTTCATAATACGCTCATGAACGCTCTGATCCCGGTTGCCGTAATCCCAGTATACAAACTGGACGTCCTTCGGGATTTGTTCAAGCCTTTCCTGCGAAAAATCGACATTCAAATTATAATGGAACGCATGCTGATCATTCGATAGAAAATGAAAGTACATATCACTCCAAATCATAGGTTTCAAGCCGTATTTTTGAGTAATGTCCAGAACCTTGCTCACATGGTCGTTCATGATCGAAAACCGTTCCCGGTAACCGTTACGCTCCAGATAGCGGCCAAGACCGAGACCAAAAGCCTCGTCCATTCCGATATGAATGCGCTTCGAACGGAAAGGGGCGGTTGCCGCCGAAATCATCTCTTCAATAAACGTATATGTCTGGGGTTCATCGACAAGAAGGATATCGTTGGTATCTCTCATTGCAGAGGCAAACGGCCATTTCAGCGCCGATGCCAGATGGGCTAGCGTTTGAATGCATGGAACGATCTCGATGCCGAATTGCGCCGCATAATCGTCCAACTCCTTTAATTCATCCGTCGTATAACGTCCCCTCATATACCCGAAGTATGGACGGTTCGGAATTTCGTAGGTGTCCTCCGTATAAAGCATCAATCCGTTCAAGCCCATCAAAGCCATATAGCGGATCATCTGTTTAATTGTCTCGAGCTTCAACACGGCATTGCGGGAAACATCCAACATCGGACCGTTAAAGTCAAACCGCGGCTCTTCCGTCCGATCAAACCGTCCCATCTCTTGGGCATACTCCACAAACAGACCAAGCGCACGAAAAAAATGATGTTGTTCAGCGAACGCGATATACCCCTGTCCATTCTCAAGCGAAACACGAAGCGAACCGCTGCGTTTCACGATTTGAACGGGAATGCCATTCTCGCTCTGCTCAATCTTGACGATGCTTGCTAACTCCTGAATGCCGGCCTCCACAAGATCGAGATCCCCATACAAATGTAATATCATTCTAGCAGGCCTCCATTTCTAAATCTTGCCGTGAGGATTCGGATCAAATGTAACATTGTATACGGCAGTCTTCTTACCGTCTTCCGATTTGGCTATCAACGTTGCTTTGGATAGTGCGGCCTTTGGAATCACCGTAATACTCGTGTTGTCCTCACCGATTCCGGTAATTTGCGGGATATTAGAAGCACTGCTAATCGTAGCGCTGCATTCATAGCTGCTTCCTGTATGAACAAAGTCGTTAATTATGCTTTCGCCGTCTAGCAGGATATCCCTAACCTTTGGTTCACTATTGGCTTTGGGCTGCTTGTCAAATATTTTGATCTCGGAAATGGCTAAGCTCTTGCCTGGTTTTGCGAGCATAACCATCCTCAATGCCGAGGTTTTTACCCGGTCAAATGAATAGTAATTGGCCTGATGCAGCGCAGTAAATTCGGGAAGACTCTGCATGTTGGTCACATCAACCCAAGCATAGTTATGCTTATACTGTATTTTAAAAGAAGCAGGGAAAGATGATTGGTTGTCCTCAAACCAATGGACCTCCAAGTTGTCTACGTCGTATTCCTCAGGCCCAAAATCACCAAAAGTGACAGATACCCAATCGCTCAAACGGGGTTCGCTTTGCCAATTTGTCCAACGGTTATGCGGATCTTCCCCATAAGATATTACACCGTCATTAATGACCTCGATGGCATCTTTGGAACCTGGCTCTCTGTTCGTAAAGGAAGCTTCTGCTTTGGGGTAGTCATAGCCGTTCTTAGACCTGCTTATATTGTGCACCAAGCCTATTTCATCGGTCACCCTGATGTGCGCTATTGCTTTGATTTCAATACCCGCAATCAGGCCTTCCACGTCAAATTCGGTTGCTCTGCTCATGCTTTCAGCGTGAATATTCCCCCACCTGACTGCCTTCTCTTCCTCTGTTCCGTCATTGTAATATACCGTTAAGGCTTGCGGTAATTTAGGCAATCGATGTTTCAATACAGCCATACTTATAGTTTCAACGGCTATTGCGCCCTTGACGAACACCCTTGCCATGGCTTTAATCGTCGTCTCCTCGACGGCACCCATAACGATAAATTCTCCGAGCTTATCGTGGAGGATCTGATCAACCTTCTCCCATGTTACAGAACGGCCGGCAGGGATTCCGATGTTATAATTTGCCGTTACAGTTGCAGGAAGCTTAGGTTCTGCGCCTTTGTCCACGATTAGGGTTACCGGTTCGATGCTCACAATATGCCTTTCAACCGTATTCTTTAGAATATTTAGACTAAGCTCTGATGTTGTTACAGCAACACCCTCGTACATCACTGTCGCTGTTACCGTTACCTGACCTTCGTTAAGAGCATATAACTTATTGTTTTTAATCGTAATGATGTTGCGATCCATCGTATAAGCTGGCTCAAAACCGGACAACTCAATAACTTCTCCGCTTTCGAGCATTCCGGTAAGTTCCAGGTCTAAAATGTCGTCCTCTACAAGATTCGTGTAATCAACGAGGAGTTTGGCTGATACCAGCCTGTTGCGCTCAGAAGGCGGCAGCGTTGTTAGATTGATGGAATCGCCAATAAGTCCCGCAGAGGTTGTGTTTACGACGATCTCGCCCGATTGTTTGTTGGATTGTATAACAGCTAACGCTTTACCGTTGAAAGCCTTGCGCTTATTGTCCTTATATCTCTCGATACTTGCGGCGTTTCCATTATCAACACCTGCCAGCTCGCCATTGCCCTCAACGCTGAAATGAATAAGATTGTTGGCTGTAGGCACAATTCTACCAGCATTGTCTACGATGTCCGCCGTAATAAAGGATAAGTCTCTGCCGTCTGACACGATCACCTGCCTGTCGGCGGTAAGTCTTACAGCTGCCGGGTCTCCTGCGGTTTCCACCTTATCCCTGCAGATAATATTGTCATTCTCGTCCATTGCCACGGCCTCTAATGTACCTTCCTTATAGAGAACCGTCCAATCGAGATAGGTCTTGCCATCCGTGGTTTCTTTATAAGAAGCGCCCCATGAGGTTGTTTTGGTTTCAAATCTTCGCTCTCCCAAAGACGTGCCATTCAGCAGCAGCTCTGCCTTCTGAGCGTTCGTGTATACCAACACCCGGATGGAGTCTCCGTCCTTCCAATTCCAGTGGGGCAGGATGTGTACCATCGGTTTCTTCCCCCATTGGCTTTGATAATAATAAAATATATCCTTTGGAAATCCAGCGGTATCTACTGCACCGAAATAAGAGCTCTTCGAAGGGAATGAATGATAGTAAGGCGTAGGCTCGCCTATATAATCAAACCCTGTCCATATGAACTGTCCTGCGATATGTTTTAAATCCCTATCCCATTTCCATGCATCCTCAGCCGTTCTTCCCCAGCCTACATAGTCATTGTCATAAGAAGATTGCTGGTGATCAGCATAAATCATACTCTGATTATAGTCATAGGGATGGGTATACACGCCTCTAGAACGCGTAGCCGACGAGGTTTCAGAGCCGTAAAGTTTCCATTTAGCGTTTCGTTGATGGTATCCGTAATAATTATTTTCGGAATAGTTAAGACCTATCACATCTACTTCATTGAATATCGCTTCAATATTTTCATCAAGAGAGGTGACATTCACCTTATCGCCTCTTGTTTTGTCCTCGCCAATGGTGGTCGGTCTCGTTGTGTCTATTTCTTTTACCCATCTTACTAAATGACGGACCGTTTCGACTCCGCTTGGGCTAGTCGTATCATAAATTTCATTGCCAATCGACCACATAATGATCGAGGGCTCGTTTTTATGATTGTCTACCATTTCCTTAATATCATGCTCAGCCCATGTGGAGAAGAATGAGCCAAAGTCATAAGTCTTTTTGGACTGATTCCAAGTGTCAAAAGCCTCCTCCACAACGAGTAATCCCAAGCTATTGCAGGCCTCTATCAGCTCCGGGGATGCGGGATTATGCGTTACCCGAATTGCGTTTACACCCATATCTTTCATGATCTGCATTTGCCGCTCAACGGCGCGAGCGTTCGTAGCTGCGCCCAGTGCTCCCAGATCATGATGCATGCATACCCCATGAAGCTTCATATGTTGCCCATTCAGCGAAAATCCTTCATTGGGGTCAAATACAAAATATCGAAGTCCAAAGGCTGTTTCATAGGTGTCCATCAACTGTCCGCCTGCCATTACCTCTGTCACTAACTTATATCTATATGCGGCGTCAGTACTCCACAGCTTTGGATTTGAAATAACGGTATAATCCTCAAAAATGACAGCCTTGCCCGTATCTATCGTTTGTTCGCCCGATACTGCGGATCCAACGACAGCCCCGTCAGCATCATAAATGAGCGACTTAACCGAAATTTCCGCCGGCTCGCCTGATACATTTTTAACCTTCGTCCTGATGTTTACGCCCGCTCTATTTGCCTTCATATCGCTTTCCAAACTAGGTGTTGTCACAAATGTGCCGTATCTCTCCACATGAATGGCATTCTTTACTGTGAGATATACGTTTCTGTATATACCGCTGCCGGAATACCAACGGCTGCTCGGTTGGGTATTGTTCACCTTGACCACGAGCACGTTTTCCCTGCCATCCGTATAAACCTTACCGGTAATGTCATAAGTAAAGGCATTATAACCGAAAGGATAAGTACCGAGCATCTGCCCATTCAAATAGGTTGTACTGTTCATGTACACACCATCAAAGTCTATTGAAAGCTGCTTATTTTCCAAAGTTGAGGGTAAGGTAAACGCTTTGCGGTACCATCCGACACCACCGTCCAAATAGCCTCCTTCATGAGTAGAAGGGGATTCCGGGTTGAAATCCAACTCGATGCTCCAGTCGTGGGGCAGATTTACCTGCCGCCATGTTGAGTCATCAAAACCGGGCTGCTGCGCCCCTGCAAGCGTGCCGTTGAACTCCCTTTGAAAACGCCAATTATCGTTAATATTTAGTCTTCTGCCCAGTGTAGATGACCTCACTTTCAAGCCTCCTCCCAGAAGCGGCGTAAATTGTCCATGGCTATCCTGGAAGCGGTCCTGCATTCCTCCATGCCTTCGAACTCGACTGTAATATTGCCGTCGTATCCTGATTGCTTAATCAATTTCACGATTTTCCTGATCGGGATGTCCCCGTGCCCAACGATCGCACCGCGCAGGAAATTTCCATGCGCCGTGGTGAACCATTCCCCGTTGCCAGGATGTTCGTCGTACGGGCGGAAATAAAAATCCTTGAAGTGAACGAGTGACGCATACGGCAAATTTTTCATTACCCCGATAATCGGGTTTTCATCCACGCACATGAAGTTGCCGATATCAAGCGTCGTCTTGAAGTTCGGGCGGTCTACCGCCTGCAGGACTCGTTGGACGCGATCGCTCGCCTGCACGCTGAAGCCGTGGTTCTCGATCGTGGTCGTAATTCCGGACTGCGCGGCGTAATCGGCAATGATCCGGCTGCCTTTGACGATCAGCGGCAAGCTTTCCTCAAACCACGCGATCGTCATCTTTTCCTTCGGCAGAGTAAAGGCCGTAACGTCATGGCGCATATGCTTGACGCCCATCCGATGCACGACATCGACATGTCTCTTGACGCGGGCCATTTCTTCGTCAAAGGCTTCCTCCGTTTCCTGTACGAAGTTAGCGGGCATAGAGTAGTTGGACAATTCAATGCCTGCCGATTTAGCTTTTTCGCGGATTGCATCCGCCAAGTCAGGATTGTCTTCGACCGTATAACCGTAAGGAACCATCTCCATATGCTCGCCGCCGTTGTCAGCGATCCATTGGATAACATCCAGGACTGTCATCTCCCCGGACTTCAAAGCGTTTAACAAACTATACGTACTAAGACCAATTTTCATTGCTTCCACCCCGCCTATTTCAAATTTGATAGTTACAAAATCCCCTTCACCATCGCGTGGTAAATGAGCTGCGAAAAGAGACTGTTCGACCATGCAAACCATGGACGGGTAAACCGTTTCGGATCATCGGCATGGAAGCCCTCATGCATAAAGCCGGTATCGGCATCGGTCGCTTCCAACAGATCGATCATCTCCCGCATTTCCTCATCTGTCGCGGCGGTTATGCCTTGCATGGCTAACGCCATGTGCCAGATATATCCCGGCGGCGTATGGGGACTGCCGATCCCTTTCGCAGCTTTCCCTTCAAAGTAGAACGGATTCTCTTTGCTTAAAATAAACCGGCGCGTGTTTTGGTAAATGGGGTCATTAACGTCCGTGTAACCGATATACGGGATCGACAGCAGACTTGGCGTGCCCGCATCATCCATCAGGCAGTAGTTGCCGTACCCGTCCGTCTCAAAAGCGTAAATCTTCCCGAATGTCGGGTGGTTGTACACCCCGTAAAGCTGGATGCCGTGACGAATGTCTTCCTCCAGAAGCTTCATCTCCTGAACAAACGCTTCATCGCGGTACACCCATTTCGCCATCTCCTGCATTTGGGAGAGCGAAACAGCGGCAAACATGTTGGATGGAATATTGAAATGCAGGTCGCAAGCATCGTCGCTCGGACGGAAGCCCGACCATACCATTCCCGTGTAATTGACGGGCATCCCGTATCCATCGTTGCGCAGCGTATCTATAGCCGGGCAGTTGTACCGCATAAATCGGTATTCCGATTTTTCGAAATGGCGCTGTTCCGTTTTCCATACGTCGACAATGGAGCGCAGCACCTGTTTGAACTGCTCGTCGAAAATATCGGTTAGACCGGTTTCTTTCCAATACATATAGGCCAGACGAACCGTAAAGCAAAGCGAATCCAATTCAAATTTACGTTCCCAAACCCAAGGGGACATCTTGGTTTCATCATTTGCGTCCCAATGCCAGTGGTTGGCCGTTTCGTTAAAGGCGTTCGCGTAAGGATCGATACTGATATACATGGAGTGACGCTTGATCAACCCCGAAATGATTCGCTGCAGCCCCGCATCATCCTTCGCGAACGGTACATAGTGAATGATTTGCTCGACCGAATCGCGAAGCCACATCGCGGGAATATCCCCCGTAATGACGAAGGTCGTGCCATCGTCCATCAGCTTCGTTGTTGTTTCGAGCGTATTCGGAAAACAGTTCCGAAACTGGTGCAACAGCTTGGGACGGCGGGCCAGCTTTTCCTCCGCCTCGTCCAGCACTTGCTTTATTGCTTCCGGAAGCTCCATTCGAGGGATGCTTACCTTCGGCAGCTTAAATTGTTCCATTTGACATAGCTCCTCCTGCAATTGCTCCGATACTGCATACGAGAACCGAAGCGTCTTTATCGTTTATTTCTTACATTGTCTGCTTAGACAGCAGAGTTGGCGCCGCTGCATCGAACGCTAACCTGATCCGGCCGGTATACGGACAGCAATCGTCCTTCACGGTCGGCGGCAAACATGACTGTTCTTTCGCTATCCAGCGTAAACGCATAATCGGCCCCTGTCAGCGGGTCGCGTACTTGAATATCGGTATCGCTGCTGTATTCGGATACGAAAATGTAAAGAAATCCTTCCGCAAATTGAAGCTTTCGCCCGTATACTCCCGGAAGCTCCCCGCCGCTCAACCATTCAAGCTCATATGCGGCGCCGGCTATGCGCAGCGCTTCCGTGTACAACGCTTGCAGCGGTTCCCAGCGGTCATTCAGCTCAAGCGGAAGCGGACACCAGATGAAGCGGCCCGTCCCGAGCTCCGCTGTGATTGGAAGGAGTACTCCACTATCGTTTGCCGCGTTTCCGCCGCTAACCGGAATATCAATGGCAACCGTGCCTATTTTACGATTCCCGAATGATGCTGCGTACAGCTTCCCGTTCAATAGCAGCGCTTCCTCACGCAATACGTTGCCGTGTACCGTCTCGCCGATTTCAGCCTGGAGCCGCTCATTTGCCGGCCCCCAGTAGGCGTCTCTGCGAAGCGGACCGGTCCAGAGCACCGTACTCCCTCACTTCGCGAGCTCAACCAACCGATTGAAAGCATCGTCGCTGAAGTTTTGCGGGCTTGGCACGATAATCAGCTTGGCAGGCTCCCGCTCCAGATCCTCCAATTGGTACTCCCCGATGCCTCGAGGGTGTATGTTCATCCCGTAAGTGAGTACCCTAATTGCCTGCGCGGTGGATTGGAAAGCGTGCTTGCGGCTTGAGAAATCGTTGGAATACGGATACACGACCGCCACATCTTCCAGCACACGTCCCTCGAACAGTCCGCTGATCTCGCCCATGAATCCGCCGAAATCGTAGGAAACGTCCGCCTCCGGCTTCTGGGTGCCGTCGGCTCTAAGCGCGCCGATATTCGATTCGTTCGCGTTGTTCATAAAGTAGTTAATATTCCAAATCCATTGAACAGCCTAAAGGTTATAACCAATTTTCATCTGAACATATCTATTTAACGCTATTTATTCTGCAAAGTAAAATGGAAATTGTCCTAAACTAGCCGATTATCATGGGAATTCTCGTGCTAAACCTTGAAACCTATTGATATCCTACCCTTTTCGCCCTTTCCTCTCCAATCCCTTCCAATTGTTATACTTTACGTTTATTGTATCCCCTTTCATTTTGCGCTAAGATGATAAAGTCTTTCAAAAAAATATATCAAAAGCGAAGTGATACTTATGAGTCCAATCAAACGTTATATCCTATGGGCCAAACCCTATTGGTGGATGATTTGCATTATCATCGCGGTCGGCATTTTACAGTTTACGGCGCCGCTGTCCACGCCTGTTTTCACCCAACTCCTTGTCGACGATGTATTGATTGGCGATGATTACTCGCGGTTAACGAACACCGTGCTGCTCATGGCCTTCATTTTGTTTTTCGGAGTGCTTCTGAATTTCTTAAGAAACTATATCTCGGCCATACTCGGCAATAAAATGATGATGCATTTGCGAGAACAATTGTATGACCATCTGCAGCGGATGTCGGTGAGCTATTATGACCAGAGACAGGTTGGCGGCGTCGCATCAAGGGTGATTCATGATGTCGGAGGAGCGCAAAACCTTATTGGCGGCGGAATCATCAATTTAGTACTTGATTTATGTATGGTCCTGTTCGCCGGTTTTCTCCTGTTTCGAATGAATGTAACGCTTGCCTTGATTTCACTATGTGTGCTTCCCTTTTATTACTTGTCCTTCACGAATATGAATGTTTGGATCCGTCTGGCCTGGAGATCCGTACACCGGCAGATGGAACGGGTTTCGGGTACCTTGGTGGAGCGAATGGGCGGAATTCGCATCGTTCAAGCCTTTAACGGAGAGAAGCAAGAAAAGATCAGGTTTAACAAGCAAACTGAGCAGCACTTTCACCACACGGTCACCGCTCATTTGTTTTCGAACATTCTCGGGAGACTTAGCGAATCGTTGTCTCATGTCGGCGGCATCGTCATTTGGTTTATCGGCGGAGGGTTGGTGCTGAAAGGTGAAATGAGCGCCGGAGAAATCATCGCGTTTCAGATGCTTCTAGGCAACCTGTACGGTCCCATTCAACGGTTCGCCGACGTGAACGTAACGATCCAAAATTCCGTCACGAACATCGAGCGGATCTTCGAAGTGTTCGATGAAAAACCGGATATCGTAGAGCGTTCTAACGCGTATCCTATGCCGGAATGCAAGGGGGAAGTCGAATTTCGTGACGTTACCTACACGTATCTCACACTAAATTTAATTTATAATGATAACCATAACCAACGGGCAAATCCTGACCTCATAGAGAGAGAGCGGCCGCCGAAAAAATTTTACTGGATTCCCACGCATCTTCCTCCGAAACTTCCGGAAGTCGAAATCGAAAAACGGACTGGGATCAGAGACATTACCTTTAAAGCCAAGTCCGGTGAAGTGATCGCCTTGGTAGGACCCAGCGGTGCCGGAAAGTCCACATTGATCAATTTAATCCCAAGGTTTTATGATCCTGTTGACGGCGCGGTATTCATTGATGGTAAGGATGCACGCGATTACAAGTTGGAGGAGCTTAGGAAGCATATCGCCATCGTACTGCAAGACAATGTCCTATTCTCCGGCACAATCAAGGACAATATGATATACGGACGCGAAAACGTGACGATGGAGGAAATCGTTACGGCCTCGAAAGCCGCTAATGCTCATGAGTTTATTGCTGATTTCAAGGATGGATACGAAACGATCATCGGCGAGAGAGGCATGCGGTTGTCCGGCGGCCAAAAACAACGGCTAGCGATCGCAAGAGCGTTATTGAAAAATCCAAAAATTCTAATTCTCGATGAGGCGACCTCGGCGCTCGATTCGGAATCGGAAGCTTTAGTAACGGAAGCATTGGAACGTTTAATGAAAGACAGGACCACCTTCATTATCGCCCATCGACTGGCTACGGTCGTCCGAGCGGATCAAATCTTGGTTGTGGACGGCGGTGAAATTGTACAGAGAGGCAGCCATAGACAGCTTTTGGCAGAAGGAGGATTGTACCGTAAGCTTTATGAGTTACAACTGAAGGCTATGCGTCCCGAGGAGATTCATAGCGGCGCATAAGACCAGAATAAATCAATCTAAACTAGAATATCCCTTGCTCTCCATTCGGTGAGCAAGGGATATTTATCATTTTCCTTTTATTTCCATACTTAGGGTTATGATTTCATATTTTTTGACAGGCAGCATATAATTTCCGTCTGCATTGGCAAGAACGGCTTCCTTCCTTCTTTCGAGGACATCGCTGGTGTGCAACTTCCCGCATGGGAATTGAGGCTGTACCCATAAATTTTCTTGATTTGCCCCCAGGTGATACCATCTTGCAACGATGTCGCCTGTCATCTCCGAAACCTTCAACGATGAGAAGGCAAGCGTCTCGCCGCTCCATGGCATCCAAGAATGCACGGGCGGGATTGTGCCGCCATGTACCCCGGATTGTAACGCTGTCCAAGGGACTTGGAATTGATATGCCTCAGCGTATACCCCTGTCTGCTTCGGATCGCCGCTATGAGGGAAGATGATATATTCCGCCGTATGCGTACCTTGGCATTGGGCCTCCGGCGTTGGGAATACGCCCCAATCGCCCAATTCGGCAACTGCTCTAAGCAACGTAATAGCAAGGGTGTTTCTGCCGTCCCTCAGAATCTCGTACTCATTCAGACCCTTATTCGCTACCGTTAATCCCATCTGCCCGTCGTAAACACTTGCGAATGCATGTTGATGGTGGCAGTTACTCGGGTTTTTCCATTCGGGCGCGGGTTCGTTATCTCGTTCCGCAATTTCGAAGATCGAATCCGCATAATGCGTCGCACTATGTAAGTCGGAAGGAAACAACACCCGAAGCCTGTGGTCCTTGGAGGTATTGTCGAATGTCGTTCTCACGAGCACCCCTCGCGCGTGTTTATCTAACGTAATCTTGGTCTTAATTTCCATTGGAACTAATTTCTGCGAGCGGCGCGCTTTTCGTTGAGTAAACCAAACCAACTCCTCCCGCTCTTGCTGCAGAAGTTCATCAGCCTGTTCGGGTACTTGAATCACATGAACCGTTTCAAACGACGCACGGTAAGGAGTATTCTCGACGAGCCGAATGTCCGCGGCGAGATGTTCCGTCGTGAGGGCAACGTCCCCGTCCGCCTGTTTGTACATGTACTCATTGCCGATATCCCCTGTGTTTTCGTATACCCCGAGTCCTTTAAACGTATGACCGCTTTGTTTCTCCGTCAATTCCCACGTTCCGTTATTCGCGATAACAATTCGAACGTAATCGTTCTCCATCGTCCGTTCTCCCGTGACCAATAATGGGGCGTTCCCTTCACCTTCGCTTCCGGAGCCTTCCACCCATGCGTAAACGAGGTGACCAAGGGCCTGAACATTTACCGCCTCGAATTCCAGCTCTACCGATCTTGCGAAATACGGCTGACGGAACTGGTCGTCCGGAAGATCGTAGCCGAACTGAATCCCCAAATCTTTGACCGAAGCAGGGATCGTCTTCCCTTGCGGATCAACCAATTTTCTTTGTCCGAGCGGCAATTGCTTCATGCTTCGACGCATCTCGTCAAAGCTGATGCCTTCGCGGAAATACACGCGATCTACGTCGACCTTTACCCGAACGACACCGCTTCGCCCCCATCCGGTCGTATTCCAAACGACAATCGGCAATGCGGATGCGCCATACGGCTCGTATAACCGGGTATCGATTTGTTTTTCAAGATATTCGGCGCTTTGCTCCACAATCGATTCCGCCACGTGGAGGCTTTTCTCGAAGCGAGCCGTCATTTCCCGGTGAACCTCGTCGATGCTGCAGCCGCAAATACTGTCATGTGGATGGTTTTTCATCAACGTCTTCCACCCGTATTCAAACCAATGATGAGGATAGGCTTTGCCTGCCGTATAAGCCATCGCGGCCAGCGGTTCGGCCACCTTCTCCAGCCAGGTCTGTCCTCTTTCGTTCGCCTGCTTCAAGTAGATCCGGGAGGAAGCCGTGTTTACAAGCGTGCCCCACCCGTTCGTACGTTGGCTTCTAAGCTCGCCCTTCACGACTTGCAGCTCCTCAGGGAGGTTCTCCTTAACAGCGGCGATATAATCATCGAAATTCGAATGCACGAATTCAATGTCTGGAAACAGCTGTTTCGCAACAGCCACTGCATCCGGAAGATCCCTCTGGACCGGTTGGTGATCGCACCCGTTCATGAACAACAGGTGAGGGGTCGATGCGAATGCTTGGGCAGCGGCTAACCGGGACTCCCAGTACGATTTCGCCGCTGCCTCATCCTTCGGAACCTCGTTCCCGTTGCTATACCAATTCGCAAACAGGATACCCAGTACTTCCGAGCCGTCAGGAGACTGCCAGATCATCTCGGAATACGGCGATTCGTAATTCGATTGATGATCCACGGTGTTGTTGAACCCCGTCGGGGTTACACCTCTTCCGAATACCGCCGTCAGGATATCGGCTTGCGTTAAGATTTGCGCAGCCTGTCCCATGTTTCCGAAGGAGTCGGGGAAATAGCCTAGCTTGGATATGTTCCCATACCGCGCTGCATCCTTGTGCCCATATAATAGATTTCGAATGTTGGCTTCGCTGCTCGTTAGAAACTCATCTTGCAGAATATACCAAGGACCGATATGAATCCGCCCGTCCCTAATCAGCTTCTCGAGCTGCGCGCGCCGGTCTGGACGAACCTCCAAGTAATCCTCCAACAGGATCGTCTGTCCATCGAGGTGATAGGTTCGGAATTCGGTGTTGTTTTCCAAAACCTCCATCAGCTCATCCATGAGCCGCACCAGTCTGAAACGATGCTTCTCAAACGGCAGGTACCATTCCCGATCCCAGTGTGTGTGAGAAATAATATGCGCTGTCTTACGATGCATTCAAGTCGCCCCCTGTATCCGGTCGTGATTGGCTCTTCAAGCGGAAAACCGCTTTATTGCTCCCAACGACAAGATTGCTGTCGTTTTTGATTTCCCGCGAGGCCAATCCGTACATCCGTTCGATCGTTTCCTTGTTGCCGTAATTTATTTGCTCAAGAATGGAGGCGATAATGAGCGGCCACTCATCCTCCGAACCATCGAGCACCTTCAAAGCAAACGCAATCCGTTCCTTGCGCAGGGCAAATCCGTAAATCCCTTTGGCACCGCCTTTCGCTGCGATATTCGGATCCTTCAACAGATTGGAACAGATGAACCATGGAGCCGAAACCATGTCATGATGTGCGTTCATGATGCGTGAGATGTCGGAAGCGGCGTTTCTAACCTCCTGATTTTCGATCAAATCCGGACAAGCCAGCTTCAAGAACATCATAGCGATTTTGTTTAAAGGCAAGGCAAACACGGGAAAACCGCAGCCGTCCGTTCCGATTTTTATTTCGTCTTCCTTACACCCGGAGAAGAGGGATACAGCTCTCATGATCTCCCTTTGCGCAGGATGCGCGGGATCCTCATACCCTTCCGTTCCGTAACCCAAAGCCTTGCACAATGCCAATACACCAAGATGCTTGCCGGAGCAATTGTGATAAATACGTCTACCCGGCTTCCTTCCGAGCATTAGCTCATCTCGGGCCTGCATGCTTAAAGGATACGTATTCGAGCATACCAAGCTTTCCTCGGATACTCCGATTTTGCGAAGCATCGACTCCAACGCTTCTACATGAATGGATTCTGCGCGGTGCGAAGCGGTCATCAACGTCATCTCCTGATCCGTCAAGCCGAATGCCGAGCCGATTCCGTGCACAAAAGCCGGAATAGCCTGAAACGGTTTTGCAGCCGATCGCATATACGAAACCCACTCAGGATTACCCGCACTCAAGATGACTTTACCGGTATCATCGATTCCACAAATATGTCCGTAATGAATATTTTCAAGTATTTGTCCTCTATATTCCTCCACCAACCGTTCCGCCATGACGGACCCTCCTCAAAGTCATTGATCTAACGTTGGACATGAATGCGAAACATCAAACGGCAATTTGGTATATCTAATATATGTTAACTAGATATAATTATATATTCTATTTTTCTAAGTGTAAATGGTTGATATATTTTATTTATCCCAGCTGCCGTCATCATAAAACGACCAAAAGAAAAAAGGCCAACCTAAAATTCAGGTCGACCTAATCATACGAAACTACTTTCCCATCATCCCGTTTTCAAGTTCGAAAACTTATACTTTCTGATGCGGTAATCCCAACTGGCAAGTCGGACTTTCAGAATAAAATATTCCTAAATCCGTAAATATTTTGCGAGTCATCTCCATATGCCCATATTGGTTTGGATGTATAGTGTCGTTTAACCAATCTCCTCTTACATCCCCTTGATTCGGCTTCTGACTTTGCCAATACGCATAATGGTCGATCAAAACCAGATTCTTTGCCAAAGCTTCCTCGCGAATGATTTCGACGTACCCGGCTAGCTCCGCTCTTGTCCGATCATTCTTGATATCAATCGGGTTCGGCGTTTGCAAAACGGGGATAGCCCCTATTTCCCGGATACGATGAATGATTTGGGCCAAATTATTTTTGAATAAAAGGCACCCCGACTGTCCCCGCGTACAATCGTTCATACCGATCATCACAAAAACTACGGCAGGGGAAAACCTCGTTATCCTTTCATCAAACGTTTCCAATAGATCACTCGCGGTATGGCCGCTTATTCCTGTATTGATCACAACATCATGGAACTGGCGGAGCTCCCAACGCAATCTTTCTTGGAAATGCTCGACATAGCTTCTAAAACCATTGGTATGCTGAGCCCCATGGGTAATGCTATCTCCGGTAAATATCCAAATCGTGCTGCGATTTTCATGAAGCAGCTGCTTGATTTCATGAAAATCCTGCGGCATATTGACCACCTCTCTCCATACATTGAAGTTTTAACCGACAATACCGGTTCGTTCTACACTTTCCACGAAATATCTTTGTACGAACATATACATAATGATCAATGGCGCCATGACAAGCAGCGTTCCTGTATTTAAGATCATCGAAACATACAGCGGATCGTTCGTAATCGTTTGATAGATTTGCGCTGTTAAGGCAGATACTTGTGTCGAAAGCACCTGCTCCTTATTAAAGAAAAGCGAAACGAAGTAGCTGTCATTCCATTGCCATACGAAAGAGAATAGGATGACTGTAATGAACGCCGGTATGGCATTCGGTAAAATGATGCGAAAAAATGTGGCCCCTATTCCGCAGCCATCCACATAAGCCGCTTCTTCCAGCTCCTTCGGAATCGCTCGGAAAAATTGGCGGAAAATAAAGATGTAAAGACCATTTTTCAATCCGGCGGCTAAAGATGACGACATAATAAACGGCCACACGGTATCAATCAAATTGATGCCGTCCTGCCCGAACCACCCGAGAATCCCGAAGAAATCAAAGTAACGATACGTTAAATACGTAGGGATCATCAAGGTTTGCGGCGGAACAACGATCGTAAAGATGACTAGGAAAAACAGAACCTCGCTTCCCCAAAAGCGCAAGCGGGCGAACGCATACGCCGCCAGAGCGCATGACAGCACCTGCAGGAGAGTCGTACCCGCGGAGATGAAAAGGGTATTCTTAAAAGCAATCCAATAATTCATGGCATCCATCGCTTTTATCACATTGTCCAATGTGAAGCTTTTAGGAATCCATAATACCGTCGGGTCATACATGTCGCTCCTGTTACGGAACACAACGGACAATTTCTGGATCAGCGGATACAGAATAATAAAACACAAGCCTGTGACAAGCAGCGCCCGAAATGCGATCCAGCCCCACCGCTTGACGGTTTCCAATGGATTCAAATGCTTGATCGATTTTCGAATCGTTAGCAATCTTGTTTGCACAGCCCGCACCTCCCTGTCGAACTAGTCGTAGTAAAATACTCTCTTAGAGATGACCCAGCCAATGATGAGCAATAGCAAGGAGATGATTGAGAAATAGATCCATGACATTGCTGCGCTTTGACCGAATTCGAATTGTGCAAAAGCGGTCTTAGAGATCAATCCGCTCATGGAATTGTTATTAAATGAATCGATAACGGAATAAATGGTGTTTGTCAAAATTAACGGAGTCATCATCGGAAACGTAATCTTCCAAAAAATTTCGTACCCCGTTGCGCCCTCCATCTTCGCAGATTCGTACAAAGAGGGAGAGATGGACTGAAGAGCCGCCAGGAAGATCAAGATTTGCACGCCGGATGAACCAATAATTTCATAAATTCGATCCACCGCGCCTGTTAAATAAAAGACGAAGCCTTTGGCCATGCCCGATTCCAACAGCATCTTCTCCAGCTCGAAACTTTGCAGGAAATTGCCGCCTTCTTCGGCCGACCCGCTCGTAGATTGCATAACGTTGGCAATAAAATTGTTCGTTTCCAAACCCGCTATAGCTGATGAAGCTATAATTACCGGGAGAAAGAAGATCGCGCGGGCCAACGTACGTCCTTTAAACCTCTGATTGAGGAGAACGGCTGCGAACAAACTGAAAATAATAATGATCGGCACATTGACCAACATCTTGCTTACCGCTTCCACCAGCGTTCGGTTGAACGTCGGGTGAGTAAACAGTAAAGTTTTAAAGTTCGCAAGTCCTTCGTATTCGGTTATAAAACCGCCTGTTGCTAATTTTAATGTGCTAATACTGAACCGGAAAGACTGGAACAGCGGAATTAGGAACAGAAACGCAAACCCCATCATCCACGGGGCCGCAAACAACACGCCGTACCATGCTTTTCTTTGCTCCAGCGATGTCCTTTTCTTTAACAATTTAGTCACCCCCCGCCCAGTAGCCTTCAGCGTCAATTTGAATACCGTCAATCGCAGCTGCTTGATTTCCATAGTTCACGATAATCTCAAATCCATTCTCGTAAGTCGTTCGATACACTTCTTCTGCAAGCTTCTCATGCGATTGAATGGTTTGTCCCCTTACCTTTTGTAAAACCCGATTCGCTTCCGCATACAACTCTGAAGCTTCGTTCAACCAATCCTTATAATAGGAAGAGAATAAGTAATCGTACTTTGTATCTTTAACAACTGCAGGATCCGCATAAAACCAATCATAATAAACAGCTGAACCCGTCTCCAGCGCTTTCAGCAGCTTTTGGCGTCCTGCTTGCAAATCCGTATTCCATGCTTTTCCTGCCGCATCGACATATCCATGCAGCACCATCGAGTAGAACGGAACATCCTCATCAAGAATCGTATACCGGCTGCTTTGAAGCGGCGCTTCGACGACGATATCGGCATAAGAAGCCGCATATACGTTTCCTCCCGAGACCATGATTCGATCCACGCTCGATCCTAATTTATCCGTCTGCTGCTCCGCAAAGTTTCTCGCCTGCTGCCGATCCACCATCGCTTCCGTCTTAAAGTCGGAATTGACGTCAGACGCAAGATCGCGTAACGACAATCCTGTTACCCCGAGATTCTTATACCGCTTTGCGAAAGCTTCAACAGTAGGCTCAAGCGCCGAAGGCGAGAGCACGTAATGCAAGAACCGGCTTTTGTCCTCCAGATAATAAACCGGACTATATTCATAGACCTTAGCTTTCTTTTTGTTTAAAAACATTGCCGCCTCCGATGAGCCTTTATGCTTTCTTAGAAAAGCGACATCAGGGTACAACGCAATTCCGTTTTTATTCGAAAATTCCTTTAACTCTTCAAAGTCGCGGGCTCCGCCCAGCTTTGACTCCAAATGAATGTCTTTCGGAGACTCATGCCGAATGCCTCCGTTAAACCATCCTGAGTAGCGAAGATGAATATTCGATATTCCCTCTTGCAGCAAAAGCTCAGAGATTTCAATCGCTTCCTTGTATTTCGTCAAAGGCTCAAGGCTTTCGTACGGAACGCCGAGAAGCGACTGTTTCCGAGGAAACGCCCCTTCAACTTGCAATACAAAAGGAAGCTCTGTGTTCTCCGAGATTCGCTCCCAGCCGTATTGATCCGCAAGTCTTTCCCTGTAAAGCTTCGCCATGCCTGAGTAAGAGGCTGACGTTCCGTTCAGAAAGCTGTAACTGATCTTAAGATCTCCCTCGTAAATGCGGGATTGAAATACAGGAATCGCGCTTTTCTGTTCTCCGGAGGACAGCGAGATTTGGTCCGCTGCCATAAGATCAAATTGAGGCGACACATAATTATAGGTGTGATTCCGGCCGCTTATATCTGCCGTTATGCTTGCAAACGCCTCCGCCTCTTCAATGACTCCCATCATAGCATGACGTCCTTTAACGATCCCGAAGACGGGCATGCGGATCGGCATGTTCGTTTGAATCTTCTCTTTTTGAACGACCGCAGCATCTTCACCGTAAACAGGCGCTCTATATGGATCTGTCGCCGTTTTCCCGTTATTCAGGTGAATAAGCGCACCGGACCCATCCGGGACGAACATATAGCCTTGATCTTTCAAGCCTGCGGCGCCGAAATATTCCAATACATGAAGGGAAAGAATTGGAAATTTTTCAGGATACTTGATTTCGTTAGTTGGAACGGATACGAAGAGACGCTCCCCTTCCAAGGTGTAGATGACCGAAACCTTGAATTGAATCGATTTCGCTGATGAGACGGATTCCATCCCATTCTCCTTATTGTCGTAGGCAGCGTCTTCGCTTGTATACCCTATAGACTCTAAGATCCCCGCGACTTCCTCTACCACGAAAGGCTGCATCGGTCTAGGCGTGTAGACCTTATTATTTTTATCGAATGCAAATTTATACGCGACACTTTTCTGAGCCTTTTCGTCTTCGATTTTTTTAATAATTTCCTCTTGAAACCGCTGCTCGCTAATCGCGAGCGGAATGATATCGAGTCCTTTGACTACGTTGCCAAGCGTATAAGTGACTTTCACGCCTTGGTCCACTTTCCCGATTTCAAATTGGTTTTTTTTAACGCTGTCGTCAAAACTGTTAAAAGTGCTGACTTGTCCCTTTTCGTTATAATAGGAAAGCTTCACCTGCGACGATAACAAGGATTGATAAAGTGGAGTAAGCTTCTCATTGGACTTCAAATCTTGGGGATTCGAGTACCACATTTCGCCCGATGCCCGATCAAGCACGGCAATTTCGGTCGTTGCCGGATGAATGTATAAGGAGAGAGCTTCATTGCTTGCCGCTTCGATCATACCATTCTCCGAAGCCGAGCCGGATAAGGGGATCACGTTTGTTACTGCGTTACCTTCCGCATTCGCTGAAACGGCAAGGGTTTCTTGATGATTAGAACCGGCGTTTTGCCGCTTCACATATCCCCAGCTGACTGCCCCGAGCGCAAGGACACAGACGGCTAGTAGCATAATTCCGGTTTTTTTCACGCTATCCCCTCCTTTCACATGCGGAAAATAATTTCGTTGTATATGGATATTGCGAAGGAAAGCATTTGCTGCATTACACTGAACAACAGCAAGGATAAGAACAGAATAATACCGATCATTACAATCGTAAGCAGCATCGTGACAATCGTTTTACCCGGCGTATATTGATGGACCGTCATCGTGCCCACAAATAATAGCCATAGCGACCATAATACGGCAACTGTATTTAGCAAGTAATAGAAGGAGCTTTCTTCCGCGGTCACGACATGACTCAATGCAAGCTGCGGCAAATAAACGATAATTAAAGGAAGAAGAGCATAACCGGTTGCCATGATGATATCCTTGAAGGAACCCTCGCCTTCCATCAGTGTCGTTAACGACCAGTTGGCCACACACCAAAGAAGGAACGGGATGACAACGAATTTCAGTTCATTAAAGCTATTAAATTCAGAAACATCGTTGTAGTTCACTATAAATCCGCTGAACTGCCGCTTTAAAATGATCGCAACAAAAAGTCCGAGCAGAATGCCGAAGGCAATTCCGACCTTGCCCTTTTGCTCATATTTCATTTCCCAAAATCCGTTAAAAGGATGGATAGCGGTGTAGAACGGATTTTTCCATATTCCCATTTCCGTATAATGGACCGCGGTTGCCGTTCTGAACCTTTTTCTGACAAACATGTAAGCAGCGGCCGCAAGCGCAATGGCTCCTGCCATATATCCGAAATTTCTTTCCAGCCACAGCTCACGGTTCCGTTTGAAAGCCTCCGAATAATAGCTGCGATTGTTTCCCAATTCGAAGTGGGCCATCGCTTCTGCGTAGCGGTCTTGCTTTAACAACGCTTTCCCTAAACCGATATAGGCGATCTCATTATTTCGATTCAGTCGAAGCGTTTCGTTCCATGCTTCTGCAGCCTGCTCCATGTTTCCGTCGTAATGGGATGTCACAGCTTTGCGGACGGCTTTACCGTAAACCGTCGGTTCAAACACAGTGATGGTTCCAAGCATTCGGTCCGAGACATAGATGTTGTCTTCGAACGAGTCAAGTGCTGACGGAGCTTTAAATCTCCCCAGCTGACTGCCGATTCCGCCAAACTGGTACAATAAGTGACCATCTTTATCGTATGAGAAAATACGGCCTCTCTTAAAATCGAGAGCGTTATAAATCCCTGCCCGTTCGGACACTACATCGATGAATGTGGAGCCCCCCTTAACACTTCCGGTTTGCGTAATTTGTATATCGCCTTTCGGAGGATGAAACCCCTCGCGCCGCAAAATGTCGACCCCGGACGGATTCAATCGTTTCACCAGCTCGTTCGAACCGACTTCTGATGTCGTTGTGTACATAAAACCATGTTCATCAATATCAACATTGTTAAACTCCAACGGAACGAACAGAACCATTTGTTCCCGCTGTTCTTCCGTTGAGATCCGTTTCCAGAGGAGGTCGACAGGGTTGAACTTCACCCGGTTTGTCCCGATAAACCCTACAAACTTACCGTCCCCGTCAAATTCCATAAGTCCTTCGTACGCTCCCTTGCTGACAACATACATTCGCTTTGCCTTATCCAGCACAAGCTTAATAGGCGCGAATTGAAAGTTGGTCCGGATAAGCGATGACTTTGGCTCTTCAACCGTATTGACGAGACTCCCGTCCTTCGTCAATTCGACGATACGCCGATTTAACGTGTCTGCTACAAAAATGTGTCCATTCTCCGGGTCCACAAACACTCCTTGCGGCTCGTTGAAATGGTCCTCCGTGCCGTTATTTTGGAAAGAATCGATTACCCTGGCCTGCTCCGTTTCCTGATCAATGATGATGATTCGGTGGTTACCCGTATCAGCAATATACAAAGCCCCGTCCTTATCGATAAAAATATCGTTAGGCGAACGAAACGCCCCCACTTTCAACTGCTTTCCGTCGAACGTTCTGGACGAAGCGTACGGCAGGGGGGAAGGGTGAGCCTCTTTGTCATAAGAATAGATGTACCCCGGATAATTGGAAGCGAATGCTTCCGCCGGAATAGCTAAATACAGCAGCATGGCAATGAGGACCCCTAGGATGCCTTTGATTTTCAAAACGTTGCCCCTCCCTCTTTATTCCTTCATGCCCGAGGTCGACATGGTTTGCATTACATTGCTTTGCGTCAAAATAAATACAGCGATCGGGACCATCATCATCAGAAACGTTACTGCTGCGAAAACTCCCGTTCTGGCGATCCCGCCCTGAACGATTTGGCTGAATGCGTAATCCATCGTCTTCAGCTGTTCGCTGTAGATAAACGTTTGTGCGCCGGCATTTGCGGCCCACAAACGTTGGAACGAAAACAAAATGAGCGTAAGCCAAGCCGGCTTGACCATCGGCATAACGATCGTCCAGAAAATCCGGTACTCGGTTGCGCCATCGATTTTCGCAGCCTCAAGCAACACATCTGGAATTTGATCCATAAATTGCTTCATCAAGTACAAGCCTAACGAAAATCCGAAAGCAGGCAATATTAACGCGCCATAGTTGTCGATGAGCCCCACCCATGACATCGTCATGTAGTTCGGAATCGCCGTAACGTGCGGCGAGAACATGAGGGAAAGAACGACCATGCCGAACAATAATTGTTTACCGGGGAAATGATGCTTCGCGAGCGGATAAGCCGCAGCCGAAGCCAGAATGACATGGCCCGCCGTCCCTACGACTGCAACGAATACCGTGTTGAACACATACCTTGAAAACGGGATCCAAGAATCAGTAAACAGATACAGCAAGTCAAAAAAGTTATCCAGCGTCGGATTTCTAACAAAAAACCGAGGCGGAAACACGAAAATTTCATCCATAGGCTTAAACGCGTTGCTAATGGCAAAGACGAGCGGCAAGGCCATGAATGCAGCTACGCAGCCGATCATTATAAACAGCAAAATGTCTACACTGATCGAACGGTTCAGGCGCTTAGGCAACAACCACCGAAGAATCATTGCGCTTATTCCCCCACTTTCTTTAAAAGCCGCTGTGTCACAAGATTCATTCCAAGCATAAGTCCGAACAACACAGTTGCTATTGCCGATGCGTATCCCATTTCAAAACGAATGGTTCCGTAGTCCATAAGGTGAGTGACGATCGTATGCGCGGCATAATCCGTACTCGGGAAGCCCGTCAATGAAATACTAACCTCGGCAACCGCAAACGAAGTCGTCAATTGGATTACCGCACCAAACATAAGCTGCGGCCGCATAGATGGAAGCGTAATAAACCAAAGCTCCTGCCAACGGTTCCGGATCCCGTCCATGGCCCCCGCTTCAAACAGCGTCTGATCAATGCCCTGGAGACCGGCGATAAACGCTAGGAACGCTGTCCCCAAGCTTAACCAAAGCTGCACAACCATAACAATACCAAGCATGTACTTAGGGTCTTGAAGCCAAAGGATCGGCTCCGATATAAAGCCCCACTGCATTAAGAATGAATTGAAGTACCCGTATGAGTCACCATTAAACATAATTTGCCAAATCATAAACGCGCTGCCCGCAATGGAGGGTGCGTATAAGATTAATGTAATGAATGCCCTAATTTTCGGAGGCAGCTCATTGATGAGCCATGCGAAAATAAAGCAAGCTAAATAACTGATAGGACCAGTAACCGCGGCGAATAAAAACGTGTTTTTTAATGCGATTAAAAAAACATCATCCTTCACGAATAACCGTACATAATTGTCCCATCCGGTCCACCGAGGAAATTCAAGCATGTTGAAATTCGTAAAGCTAAGCGCCAGAGACATCATGACGGGAAGCACAGTAAACAGGAAAAAAATGATAAAAAACGGCGCCAACAATATATACGAATGCTTATTTAACTTCATATCTTGAACCAAGGTATTTAATTTCGTCGTCTTTGACTGGGGCTGCACGTTCACTACGGAACGTTCACGAGCTGTGCTTTGGATAAGAATCCCCTCATTTCTCTATTGGAAGCCCGAATTCTTTTCGTTTGATCGTCATTTCTTCATTCACATATCGGACGTAGAGATCAATCGTCTCCCTTGCGTCATCCCCCTGTAAAACAACTCTTCGGAACGCATTGTCCAGATGTCTGCCCGTAAAGTAACCCCCTGGAACCTCCGGAATTCCTTTTACCCACTGCCATTGTCCCATCAGCTTCGTTAAGTCTGCTGTTGGCCAAGGCAGCTCTTGAAGCGCCTCAATATTTGCTGTAGGGTAGCGAGCGGCAATGCCCATCAGCCCTTCCATCTCAAGGCCGAAATCGACCTGAGCCTCTTTCGCGGTCCACCATTTCGTAAATTCCCACGCAGCTTGCTTATGCTCAGCATCTTTAAACATGACAACGCCGAATCCGCGTCCTGGAGCTTCACGGCGTACATCTCCGTTATCCAAACGAGTGCCCGGCACCGGCGCAAAGTCCCACAAGCCCCGGATTTCCGGCGCACTGACGCTTAAATGGTTGTACGTCGAATAATCTGCAATCCCAATCGGCATTTCACCGGTTCTGAATCGGTTTGGAAAGTCAAACGTGATGGGCAGCTTATAGTTCGCATACAATTCTGTCCACTTTTGAAACGCTTGGATCGACACTTCCGTATCAAGGGCACTGGATTTGCCGTCCTTCTGGTATAACTCACCGTCACTCTGATACAACATCATGGTGTATGCCGGATTTGGCGGCATCTGATCCGTTACCGCCGATGCATCGAGCGTTGCCTGAGGCAGACCGAATTGCAGGTTGTTCTTTTGCAGCACCGGGATCATCTGGTAAACATCTTCCCACGTTTCCGGAACGCTTAGCCCGAGCTCGTGGAGTATATCTTCCCGATAGAAGAGCACCGGAAATATTTGCTGCTCCGGCAGCGCATAATATTTGCCCAAATATTCGTATGGAACCATCGCGCTCGGCTGGAACCGCTTGATCACTTCATCGAAGTCTTCAAATTCGGATAAATCCTGAAGCGCGCCGCGCATCGCAAAATTAACCGGAACATCGTTCCCAACCTGTATCGCCACGTCCGGACCTTTACCCGCAAGCGTTGCGGAAAGCAGTACGTTAGCGGAAACAAGCTGAAGATTAATCGGGATGCCCGTTTCGGAGGTGAAATCATTATCGATCATTTTCTTTAACGTTTGAGCTTGGTCTCGTCCTGTCAGCACCCATACAGAAACAGCTTCATCTTCATTTTCAACCGTACCGACGCTGGCGTAGTCCTCGAAGAAAGAAGCAAGGAACGAGGCGTTTTCATGGACAAACTTTTCGAAGAAGGTCGCTTTCGCTCTCGGCAAATCTGCGCCAGGCGATGTCACTAACAAATAGTCGACGGCCAGGGGCTGTTCCTTCACCTGCATCATCCATGTGCCGAGCGCGCCTACATTCGTCTTGAAGGGCTCCAGACGGGACGGAATCGTTTCAGGACGTTTAGCCATATCCTTCAACTGATAGGATAAGGTTTGAAGCAGCGCTGTCCGTTCGCTCGTTTTTCCGTCGTAACCCTCGAGCAAGGCAGCAACTCCATCGATCGTCTCACTCTGTAGAAGTAACCCTTCTATTAACTCCGGGATCCGTTTCTCTAATTGATAATCGCGGAATGGATCCGGCACCACGCCGGTAAAGCTAATGATTTTCCGGTAAAGCGAATTCAGCTCTAATACACTGGATTCCACGGTCCGCAATATCGGAGCAAGCTCCCCGAGCGTGACTTCCAGCCGCAGACGATGTTTCCCTTCCGTTAAATAGAACATATAAGGCTCCTTGGCTTCCGAGCCCAGCACTTTCATTTGCCAATCGCCGCTGTATTCAAATGAAAGCCTGCCTGCTTCTTTAAATGGAGTTTTCCCGTCAACGTATAGCGCCCTTGTTGATGACAGCCCTCTATTGGCAGTTTGTTTGCTTTTCAGCGCAATTTGGTATAAACCGCTTGACGGCACCTCGATCTCCCACTCAATCCACTGCCCGGGCATTCTCCAATTCCAGCCGCCGATCGCATTCATGCGCATTTTCGAGACGTGATACGGCTCTGTGGCAGGAGTGCGGTCCATGATCGGATACAATGTCGAGCTCGACTTCAATACGGCGTCTTCAGCCTGCAATTTAACGAAAGCATTGGAAGCTTCCGCATAACCGTTCTGCTTATATACGTCCAATTGATCCTTGTAATCAATCATTTTTTCTGTCTGGAATAATTCGATCCAATCAATAACTGCCGGCTCTTTTAATGAGGTTAATGATAGGGTATGAATCCCCTCGCTAAAATAAATAAAATAAGGCTCTTCATAATATCCAGTTATGTCCCGAAGCGCAACCTCTTGCCAAACCGACTCTTCCGTATGATTCGGCCGAATATCGTTGCCGCGATCATCTCGTTCAACTTTACTCCGTTCACTCTTCCAAGTCCGTTGCAAAAAAATGCTGTTCGCTTCTGCGAACGGGATTTGCCCATCAATACGAAGCTCACGTTCAATATCTGAATTTTTCCCAGGTGTATTGAAATAGCGGAGTTTGATATTGTAAAGCCCAGCGTTCTTTACTTCGAACTTCCAGTGAATAGTGCCTGTTTCATCGGCAAGCACGGCACCGCCGCTCTTCCCGTTTTCGTCCTCGAATCGGACGGCTTTCATCCCTTCAACGGACTCGTAATGCTCAGCTTCGAATCGAATGACCTGCTTTGGCTTGGCCTCATCTTTATACCGGTCGAGATAACGGTCGTATCCGTTCGCTTTAAACGCCGGCTCGATTGCCAATGATGATTCCCCCGTCTCGGCCGACTTCTCTTCTGCCGAAATGCCTGGCGCAATCGCCAACAACCCTGCGGCGAGCGCTGCAGAGCAGCAAGCCGCTACAAATTTTTTGATGTTAGATGACTGGCGCAATCGAAGCTCCCCTTCCTCTTACACGTGCACCTCCAGCGTGATGGCATGGAGGTGCATCGCAAGAGATCGTTAAATGATGCTTACCTCAAAATTACTCCAAAATTTGCTTCATCGAAGATTCCAACAGCGGCTTGATCTTCTCAATTGCCGTAGCAGGCGTTTCTTTTCCTTCGGCCATGTTCTTTGTAGCTTCATCGAGAATGCCGGTAGCTTCTGGATATACCGTGTAGTTGATGTACTCCACGTTATCGCTCATCTGTTTTACTGTGTCGATAATCTCAGCAGAAGGATATGTCGCTTGCCGCGATTCGTTCACCATATCCTGAACATCCTGATAAACGGTTGTCCACAATGTTATTTCGTCCAATACCTTCGCTGCAACTTCCGCGTTTTTGGACATTTTCGAAACAGCCCACATATTGCCGAACGGTGTATGGGTCGTGTATTTTTCCGCTTTCGGGCCTTTCGGGAAGAACACGAAGCCAAGCTCGTCCGTCATGTTCTGCTTGTAGTCGCCCACTTGCCACGTAAAGTGAAGCGTCATTGCCACCTTGCCATCAACAAAATTTTGTCCAGCTGTATCAACAACTTTGTGCGTATTGTACAAATCATAGAAAGCTTGTGCAGCTTCCATCGCGTTCGGGCTGTCCAACGAGAACTTTGGAGATCCGTCTTCCGCTACATCAACCGACGAGTTGTTTGTATAGACGAACATATTAAATAGATCTCTAGCGCCGGCGCTCAAACCAACTGTGTCCACTTTGCCGTCGCCGTCCGAATCTTTCGTTGCGCTCTTTGCGATTTCTACGAATTTATCCCAAGTCCATTCACCTTTTTGCTGCAGCTGGTAAGGATCTTCAAGACCCAGCTTTTGGAACAATGTTTTGTTATACCAGACGCCAAAACCGGAAGGAGCGCTATCTACGAGCCCGTATTGTTTTCCTTCATACGTGCCGCCCTTGATCATCCATGCCGGAACCTTCGCCTGGTCAATCGCAATATAATCTTCAAGCGGAGCTACGAAGCCGTCCTTTACAAGCTTCGGGAACATCCAGAACAATTCCAAGCGAACGATGTCTGCAACCGGCTCGCCGGCCAAGGACGTCGTCGTGAATTGCTCCACGAATTGGTTGTAGTCGAGTGTCACAAACTCAATTTTCGTATTGTACTTCTTTTCAACCTGCTCGATCACTTCAATCGATTTTTGAGTATAAGCGTCGCGCTCCGCTTCGGCAACTGCACGCGGATCAGCACTCCACCATGCCGCAATCTTGATCGGCTTGCCTTGCATGTCAATTACTTCTTCGGCCGGTTCTTCCGCAGGTGCTTTTGTTGCTTCAGTCGGCGTTTCCGTTGCGGTTTCCGCAGGTGTTTCTCCACCTGCGCCGTTACCGCTGCTGCAGCCTACAATCGAGAAAATAAATACAAAAGCAAGGATGATGGAAACCAAGTTAAGCGCTTTCAATTTTGACATACGATTACCCCTTTGAATGTAATTTAGAATGCACTTCAAATGACCTGCCCTTTTCTCGCCTTTCTCGGTTCACCTCCCCAATTAGTGTAAGCGCATTCAAGTTGTCGAATTCTTCCCGTCTTATGCGCATTGAAAAGTTAAATTGCAGTCCCTAGAAAAATTGAGTATAACAATTGCAAGGGATTTGTTCCCATTATATTCTTTTTGATGCTTATTGTAAACATGTTGGTATGACATATTTTTAATTTTAAAAAAATGGTTATATCTTTAACAAAAAAAAACATTCATCCCCTTCCTCTTCAGGCGGGGGATGAATGACTGTGTACAGAGTCAAATCGTAAACGTGGATACAACGGCGCCATGGTCGGTCGGCCATTCGTTGTCTTCATGACTGCCAAAGCCCTGCGGGCTGCCTATAATAAAAACTTCCGATTGAATCACCTTTTCATAGCCTTTGCCATAAATAAAATCGATCCGGTCCTGTGGCTCGCGCGGATTAGTCCCCCAAGGGTGGGACTCGGTATGAACCGGCGACCATGTGAACCCCGGCGATACGGCAGGATCGGGATGCACCGCCCGATATGAATCGATCATCCCCGCCAGCTCCGCTTTTTTGGATATCGGCCACTCCACGGTGTAGCCGTTATGACGATGCTTCATATCCGCCCCCCAGTCCAGATGAGAAGGCGCATTAAAGTCGCCCATAAGGAAGACCGGCATCCCGGAATCGAGGAAAGGCTTGATCGCGTCAAGGATTAGAGCGATCTCCGCCCCGCGCTTTTCTTCTTCCATGGCAATAATGTCGGCGACCGGTTTCTCGTCTATGCAGGCCCAGTATGGACCGTAGGGATCGTAGTGCAAGTGGGTGTCGGCGACCAGAATCTTTTGCCCGGAAAGAAGGATGATAACGACTGCAACGGCGCTTACGCCTTCGATATCGAACGCTTCGACAATCGGGTATTTGCTAATCACGCTGCAGTCTAAATATCCGCTGAGAGGGGCTTGTCTCTGATAACAGTACCACCCGAGCTTGTCCGCGATTTCCTTGCCGGGATCGGGTACTTCTTGAATGCCGACAATATCTGCGCCGGACAATTGAACCGCTTTCACAAGCTTATTCATTCCGTCATTCACTTTCATCCCGCCGTGCCAGGTGTTCAGTGTCATCAACGTAACTTTATCAACAGTATTCATGTTCGTTTCACTCCATTTCGGAAACCATCAGTACCAGACTTTTCTTCCTTCGGGCTGATGCTCCGGCTGCTCGTACACCACTGTCCCGTCATTCTGGCGGATCCACGTATCGAACCGACGCTCCCCCTCCTTTAATCGAATGACTCTCGCCCCCGTCGGCAGCAGGTCGTTGCGCACACCGTCCACGAAGCTTACATATCTCGTCGAGCGTCCGTAGCAAAGACGGATGCCATGAAGCGTACCCCAAAAATCGTTGCCATGGTCGTGACCGACTAACGTCCCCATCACATCGCCCATATCCACCATTGCCGCAAACATTCCCGAATTAATCACCGGAGAGGAACAGCAGGAATCATGGCGATGTCCGTAGCAGATGTGAAAATCCCAAACGTCATTGTACTCCGGTATCGGAATATGGAAGAAGGCGAGTGCCGGCAGCGGCTGGTCGCCATTTCCCTTCGTCAGCTCTCGCGACGCTCCGACATACCATTCGATTTGATTTCTGCGAATCCAATCATATCCGCCGACCCGATGACCTATCGGAGAGTAATCGCCGCTATCCAAAAAATAAAGCACGGCTGCCGCGTGATTGTGTTTGTCCGCCACGGTCAACAAAAAGTTCCCTGCCCCGTTAACGCCCTCCGGATCCGGTTTTGCCACGCAATATTCATGTTGCAGCTGCAGCTCATGCATCGTCTTTCTCGGCACTTCGCCCTCCGAGTCGTGATTGCCGAATATGGCCGCCCATGGAATACGGCTTTGCTCTGCCGCAGCTACCGCTTGGCGGAACGAATGAATCGGATCTCTCGCCCGGTTGCTCGCGATCACGTCGCCGGCGAACACAATGAGATCGGGCTTTTCCGCTTCAATGATCCGTTCCATAAGCGCTCTCGTCTCCGCGTCATCCTTCGGCGTTTCAGGATCGTAATCAAATTCATCGAGAAATTCAACATCGGAAAATTGCACGATGACGAACGTACCGTCGTCACGAAATTTCAATTGCCTGTTCATTGTCGGCATCCCCTTCTTCTTCAGGCTGGCTCAGCGATTCATATGTATCTCTACGACTACGGCCGCATGATCGGACGGATAGCGGACGGAATGCGCATTGATCTTGCTGGCTTTCTCCGGACGAAGCTTCGAGCCGTGCGCGTAAATAAAATCGATTCGGTCTCCGATGCATCCTTCCTGCTCCCACGCCGGCCAAGTGACGGACGGATCGGCTGACGGATCCGGATGGACTTCCCGGTACGTATCGCGATACCCCGCCCGCTCCAGCGCAATCGACTGGGGAAACGGGAACGTGTACCCGTTGTGCATCTGCCGGGTCGCTTCAATCCAATCCACATGCGAACCGCTGTTGAAATCGCCGCACAATAGCAGCGGCTCTTGCTCGGAACGGGCAGCCAGCGGCTCCAGCGCACGCATGATCTCTGCCAGCTCCTTCATTCGCCCCCGTTCACCTTCGAGAAGCTGCTCCAAACTCCGGCCGGACTCCCGGTACAGCTCTCCCCAATAATCCGCCAAATAATGCAGCCAGATCGAGAACACGTTTACGCGCAGGCCATCGTTCAGCTTCAACCGCGCACCCCCGCAGTGGAACGGCTGATAAAACGGATAGGTCTCCTCGATCGGGAAGCGACTCATGATGGACAAGTTCGAGCTTCTCAAGTAAAAGTAATAACCGAGCGCATCCGCAATAATCGGTCCCGAGCCGTACGTTTCCTGCATCGCGACGATGTCCGCGCCGCTATCGCGGATGACATCGATGATACGCTTCACGCCGATTTCCGCACCCGTTTCACGTCCGCCGTTCCAAATGTTGAACGTCATGATGCTCAACGTGAGCTCATCGCCGTCCAGCTGCGGCGGAAGAGCCGGCGTGCGGTGCATACCGTAACGCCGGCCTATTTCGTCTGCCGTTAATGCCCGGTCATCGATCCACAGCTTATCGATCCAACCGGGAAACGTCTCCCGCTCCGTATCGCCCTGCGGTTCGCCGCCAATCCAAAGCGTATCCGCACGGAGCCACGCAGGCGGTGACAGCTTAATGCCTGCTGCCGCGGCTTCCCGCGCCTCCAAACCGATATGCGGCGCAAGCATCGGCACGCTGTAAATGGCCACATTCACGCCGTCATAATACAAGCGTACTTCCGGCTGCGCGGCAGCATACGTAAATACGAGCTGATGCCACCGTCCATCCCTGATCGGCTGGCGCGCAAAAGTCGGCTCGTATGTATACACCTCTTCCCCAGATGCCTTCCAGTACCAGGCTCCGCTCGGATTCACACCCATTTTCCAGCCATACTCCCGTTCGCCTATACCCGTGACTGCGGACAGAACCTCGTAAGATCTGCCGTAACCGCTTTCCGGCTCGCCTTTCACCCATACGCTCACAGTGAAATCGCCCGGGTGCTCCTGCAGCGGGTTAGGCTCCGAAACCGCTTTGCGCACAACGGCGGCTCCGCTGAAATGGAGCGCTTGTCCGTTCATGCCCGCACCTTTCTCCGCCTCCGCTTGCTCGTACGTCACCCGCCAGCGGGGCATCGCTCCAACGTTCGGATGTGCATGATGCTGTTCCGTCACGTTACCCATCACCCTTTCCCCATTCACAAATCCTCTCCGTCCTAATTGGCAAGCCCTGTTGATTGCCGGCCGACCCATTCCACTTCAATTTCTACTTTGTTTTGCTGTCGCACGATTCCCTGCTCGATCTGATCCACAAGCATCGCGGCAGCCTGCTTGCCGATTTCATAAAAATTTTGGTTTATCGTCGTAACAGGTATTTCGATGTTTGCGGAAATCTCGTGGTTATCGAAACCTACAATTGATAGATCTTCCGGTACCATTACGTTTCGTTCCACAGCCGCACGCACAAGGTCTACGGCCAAATGATCGTGCTCTGCTTGAATCGCGGTAACACCCTTCTCCAATAAACGATCGATTAACGATTGAACGAATTCCGGTTTTTCTGAGGATTCGTATTTATCTATAAAATCGTCAACGATAATATCTCCATCGACTGAAATAGCTGCATCCTGCAGCGCTTTGCAATAACCGTAGAATCGATCCCTGACAGAGCTTCTGTATTGCAGATTAATGCTTGACACAAAGGCAATATTCCGATGGCCCAATTCAATAAGCTTAGACGCAGCCGTGTAACCGCCATTGAAGTTGTCAGAAGTTACGCTTCCCACTGGCACATTGTCATAATACTGGTCGATCGTCACAATCGGGTGTCGGTTCATATATAGCGAATATACCGCGTCGAGGTTCTTTAATGTACTGACCGGGTAGAGGAGAATGCCTGATACCCCGCGCCGGGGCAGACTATATATCAACTCTTTTTCTTTATCCTTGCTCCAATTGCTCGAATGGATAGCGAGATAGTACCCCTTATCGTCCAAGTAGTCCGTCGCGCCATGAATATAACCTAATAATCCGTTAGCCGCTACATAAGGCAAAATCATCGATATAATCTTGCCCTCCGAGATCGACGAGAGAGAGCGGTTATCGAGCTTTTTCACAAAGCTGCCGCTTCCCCTTTTTCGATATATCAATCCCTCCCGCTCCAACTCGATTAGTGCACGTTTTGATGTAATTCTGCTTACTCCGTGCATTTCAGCAAGTTCAATTTCAGTAGGAATCTGTTGGTCTACCTTGTAATCCCCGGATTCTATCTTATTTTTTAATTCCTTATATATCCTGCTATAAAGTGGTCTGGCATCTTGCGACATAGTCAGCCTCTTTTCTACTTTGTTCCTCATAAAAAAGAGTATACCAAATTATCGAGGGTATGAACAGTTAGTCATTAATCCTTAACTCCATCCTCTATTATTAGATCGCGAATCACCTTTGCAGGTCTTCCTCCAGCCAAAACATTGGTAGGAACATTCTTATTAACGGTGCTCTTAGCTGCGATAACGGAATTATCTCCTATTGTGACGCCCGGAAAAATGGGTGGAGGATGTTGTCCTCAACCCATTTTATCAACAACCCTGCAATTCGCTGATACGAATTCGAATCAATCGTCAATGGTCCTTGGCCATCGGGCAGTTGTGGCTCAAACATTAGCCGTTGCTGTTCCAATTCCTCTAACAAATCCACTCTTCCCTCGAGAAAATCCTCTAACCTCTCCGCAGCCGTATGAAGTCTGGCCATGATGCCGCCGTAACGGATATCCTGGTCCTCCCAGCCTTGTGCCTTATTCGTCAGCATCCACAATCGGCGGTGCACCCGTCTGAGTTCATTCACTTGAGTGATCAGAGAGGGAAGGCGGTGCTGGACGAGCGTGGTCAGCTCCTCCATATTCCGCCCCTTGTACAGGCGGGTTATTTCTAATCCAAGCGGTCCTTTCACCGCAGCCACCATGCTCAAACATTCGAAAAACTCAAACATGGTGCTGAATGGCTCTTCTGTTTTCGCTCTGACAGCATGCCACTTTCTTCCCATCTCGGAATAGTGCCCGGCAAGATCCGGTCCTCCCTCGAGATGCTTGTCAAACAATCCAAGCAGCACGTCCTGATAAAGAATGTATTTGGAAGGTCTCGCCATCCAGTGGTTTCCTTCCTCGATCCCAGGTGTCTCATCCATATACTTCAGGTCCACGATCTCATGGAAGAGATCCATTCCTGTACAAGCTTCAAAACGTCTGCTTAATTGCTCATCGGTCACATCATCGGCATACCCGTACTCCGTAAACAGCTGCAGGCCCGGCAGTATGTAAAATGATTGGTTTCCTGCCCGTTGTCGCCCCATGAAGTCGCGATCACCTCGCGGACCCCCTGGGCTACGCAAGCCCGCAGCGCGGGATGAGAGATGTTCCATGTCTTCCCGTAATTTGGGCTAAACCCACCCCAGCAGTGTATACCTCCTGCAAAGACCGATGTCGAGCCAAGCTCTTTATGCTTTTCCATGATGATCTCATATTTCAATTGACCCGTCGTGCCGTAGCACCAATATACATACTGAAGGTCGGCGGGGAGCCGGCTCAGCATCTCCTGTGAAAAATCCACATCCAGCGGATAATGGAATCCTTGAGCATCATTTGACAGAAAGTGAAAAATCATGTCACTCCATATCATAGGCTTCAGCCCAAGCTTCCAGGTTATTTCCAGTACCCGCTCCAAATGGCTGATCATAATGTCAAAGCGGGTACGGTAACCGTTCTTTGCCAGATATTGGCCAAGGCCCACGGCGAAGGCTTCATCCATTCCAATATGAATCCTGCTCGAGCGGAACGGGGCGCTTGCTGCAGTAATCATATCCTCAATGAATTGATAGGTTTGAGGCTCCCCGACCAGAAGAATGTCGGCTGTATCCCTCAGTTCTGAAGCGCTAGACCATTTTAAAGCCTGCTGCAAATGGGCGAGAGTCTGTATGCACGGAACCACTTCCACCCCGAACATGAATGCATAGTCATCGATTTTTTTCAGCTCATCATGTGAATAGCGTCCCCGCATGTAGCCGAAATAGGGACGGGATTTAATTTCATACGTATCCTCGGTATAAAGCAGGAGTCTGTTCAATCCCATGACGGCCAGATAACGAATCATCTGCTGCACAGAATGTACAGTCAATACAGCGTTTCAGGACATATCCAGCATAGGGCCGTTAAAGTCGAATTTCGGACTCTCGCGTCGTGTAAATGAATTGGACTGTTTCGCATGCTCAATGAATAACCCCAGACCCCGGAAAAAGTGGACAAGCTGATCATACTGGATTAGACCGTGTCCCTGCTGAAGTGATACCACCAATTCCCCTTCAGCTTGTACAACCTCAACCTCTGCTCCTTGAGGATCCCATTCAAAAGATAACTGCGTCTGCAGCTCCTGAATCCCTTGTCTTAACGATTCCAAATCCCCTATAAAACTCAGCTTCATCTTACATATCCCCTTTATCGTTTTGGTTCCCGTACCTGGATCGGAACTCGCTTGCACTAAGCCCGGTGTATTCCTTAAACTTCCGGTAAAACCAATCCAGCTGACGATACCCGATATTATGCGCAATCTGATATACCTTCATATCTGTATATATGAGTTTCTGCTTCGCCTCCTCCAGACGTATCTTCAGTAAATAATCACTGAAGGAAATGCCTTCAACCGATTTGAACAGATGCCCCAGGTAAACCGGATTCATAAATATTTTCTCTGCGATATTTTTCAGGCTGATATTGTTCGCATATTCGGTCTTGGCGATCAACTTGACTTGTTCGATTGCATTTGAAGATAAGGAATTCTGGCTATGTTCTATCCAACGGCTGATGTCCAGACATTTCTCTTTGGCGTACTGAAACAACTCCCGGATCGTTGAAGCACGCATAACTTCAGCATACTCCTCTGGAGGCAGTCGCAGGTCGTTGTCCAACTGGCTGACTCGCCTGCGTTCCAGCCGGAATATACTGGAGAAAAGGTCCAGAATCACGATCTGGACCACTGACTTTGGAACCGATTGGGAAATAAAATATTCCATCTGATATTCCAGCAGCGGTACGATTTGTGAAAGATCTCCCTGCTGTACCAGCTCCTCGTATTGAAGCTTCGCGTCCCTGATTTTGATCATATCACATGCATTCAAATCTGCTGGCACATCCACGCCGTTCATAATCGGAGACGTTCCCAGCAAAAATCTGCGATCCAGCGCCAGCTGAGCCGAGTAAAAGGAATGCTCCACATCCTTGATCGAGTTCACGACCGGCCCGACCCCGATCGTTAAAGAAAATCTTGGCATACTTCAGCACACATTCCCGAATCTCTGCCGCCATTATCTGTGGTTCCTCATGCACGGAATGACGATATTCCAGGATTCCGCACCTCTCTTTCGATACTTCAAACAGCACTCCATGTCCGTTCAGAAGCTCCTCCATAATATTGCGTACCGCGAAACGGGCGGTCTCGATATCCTGTTCGTTCATCTGTGCATCCACGGTTTCATGGAAATCCATCTCGACCAGAATACAGCAGTAGCAGGAGTATTCCTTTACCTCCATATTCAAAAGGCTGAGGTGCTCCACCACCCGTTCATCCTGCAGCCGGCCCTGCACCCACAGATTAAAGGTTTGATCCTTGAATGCTGAAAAACCGAGGTGCAACCTTGTCTCCAATTTTTTGCGGAATTGAATTTCTCCGGCAATTTGAGTTAATAACTTGACTCTTGCAAAAAACATGTCGCATAAAGTCTTGTAGTTTCCGCTCGAATGAACAGAACATTTGTCATTCTAGACAAACTAAAAGAGGACATCCAATCTTCTTAGCGAAATTACGGTTACCAGACCAAATTTCCAAGAAAAAGGGGATGTCCCACCTCCATGGTAAATCTGCATGCGGCAATCGCCAAGTTCATTTTTCGAAAGCAAGAAACACAGCTTGGTCCCAATACAGGCACCGTGAATGCTAACCGCATCATTTCGATGGTATTGCCTTATATGGCATCAAGCGAGCTGGAATATATTAAAGGTGCATCGGATTACTTGGACTCAAGAGGCTATTATTTAGGTATTCATAATAGTAACTGGAGCAAGGAAAAAGAGAAGGAGCTGCTGATCAGGGTGCCTAAGAACGGTTCGAGCGGCATCATTCTTTACCCGCTGAGCACCGTCAGCAATGTTACACCCGACTGTGCCGCTAATTCCACTTCTGTCGGCAGCTGATAATCAGGCGGATACTCCCCTGTAATAATTTTTTCTCTGAGCTCTTCGAAAATAATCATATACATATTAATTATTGACCTTCTTTGTTTGAAACAACGTCAAGAAGATTGTGCAAATACGCGATACCTTTTACTTGCTCAACCAATGCATGATCAATGTATTGAAGAGACTTAAGAGCAATTTCCTTAGCCTGAGAAACGTTGTGATTACAAGCTCCGACAAAACTGAACAATATAGAGCCCTTTTCTTCTGTTAACTTTATTATTTGCGATAGTATCACAGAAGAATAGCCCTTCAGGCTGCCTGAAGGGCTGTTCTTTATTTTATATGGATAAGACCGATAGTTTCGTTGCGCTTAATAGGAAAGCTCGGCATTCAGCCGCTCTATCAGCTCCACCAGCTCCAGCGGTTCGCGCACCGTATAAGTCGGATGCTCCGACTCGTCTGCAGGCGTGTGCGGATAGCGAGTCGTCCAGCTTTGGAATATGCTCGTAATGCCCAGCGCATTGGCGCCCTTCATGTCGCGGCTCAGATTGTTGCCGATCATGACAATTCGCGGGAAATCCGCCTCGGACAGATCCAAAGCGCCTACAGCAGCTTTGAACATACGGGGACTTGGTTTGCTTGCTTTCACGGTTTCGGAATAAATCATGGTCGTAAAATAATCGTAAAGCCCGTGCTGCTTAAACACGTTCTTGAACGATTGCGCGTCGCCGTCAGCGACCAGCGCAAGTGTATATCCTTTGTCGAACAACGTCTTCACCATGACGTCTGCGCCCGGAATCAGCTCTGCGCACAGGACGATTCCCTCATCGTCCCTTACTTCCGTTGATTCATCGATAATAGTGTCGCCGCTGTCCAGAAATACAATCAATCTTTTCTCCATATGTTAATCAACCTTTACTCCGATTAATTTGCCGGCGAGCTTGTCGATTCCCTGACAATCAGCTTCGGCTGCATAACGATCCTTTGCTTGATTTCATCCGTATTCTCCACGCTGCGGATCAACAAATCGAATGCCAGCTTGACCATTTGGTCCATCGGCTGGGCGATCGTCGTAAGCTCCGGATTCGTCACAGTAGAGAGAATCGTATCATCAAAGCCGATAATCGACAACTGCTCGGGTACTCGTACCCCTGCTTCCTTCGCGGCTTGCAATGCACCGATCGCAAGCAAATCGTTACAGCAAAATATCGCCGATGGACGGTTTTCCCCGTGAAGTAGCTCCGCGGCCGCCCGTTTTCCATCTCTAATGCTGGAATCGCACGAGATAATGCCCGCTTCGTCTAGGGCAATTCCCGCTTCGAACAACGCGAATCGAAAACCTCGGATCCGCTCGAAGCTGCTGGTTACCTTGAAATTTTCAGACAACACTGCAATCCGGCGGTGGCCTCTGCCAAGCAAATGCTCTGCGGCAAGTGCCCCGCCCTTGAAGTCGTCCGTCAGTACACTGTGAACCGGCATCGCGACGGCTTCCCTTGCGATCATGACGATAGACAGCGATTTTTCCGCCAGCTGACTCAAAATATCTGTATTTTCCACGCCGGTCCCTATCAAAATGCCGTCTACGCTTTTTTGCTCCAAAAGCCGAATATATTTCTCTACCCTGTCATCTTTGTTGTCCGTACTGCAGACGATGACGCTATACCCTTCGGAATGAGCCAAATCCTCTACAGAACGGGCAATCTCTGAGAAAAAGGGGTTGGATACATCGGGAATGAGCAGCCCGATTGTGTACGTCTTCTTGCCCATCAAGGCCGAAGCGATCACGCTCGGTTGGTACTGCAGACGTTCCATTACCTTAAATATTTCATCGCGCTTTTTTTTGCTTACTTTTCCCTTGCCGTTTATGGTATTGGAGACGGTCGCGATGGAAACGCCCGCCTCCTTGGCAATATCATATATCGTGGTCGATTTCATACCCAACCTCATTATCGTCGGATGTTAAGGACAGGCAAAAAGCCCCCCTTACCCGGATATTATCCGATTTATCCGCTCGAATTGCAAACAATTTGCAAACAAAAAGAAGATTACGGTTGCTGCCTTGTCGCAATCCATGCATGATCCGGATCGTTATGGAACTTCCAGATGCGGTTCGGCCCCGCCATAACGTTGAGATAGTAGACCTGATAGCCCGGAGGCGCCGAAACGGGATGATACCCTTGCGGAACAAGCACCGCTTCACCGTCTGCGACCGCCAAAGTCTCATTCAGCGAGCGGTCATCCGTATAGACGCGTTGGATGGCGAAGCCCTGCTCAGGCTTCACATGGTAATAATAAGTTTCCTCCAGCAGCGACTCCTCGGGAAGCGCGTCGCGATCATGCTTATGGGGCGGATAGCTGGACCAATGTCCTTCCGGCGTAAACACTTCCACGACAAGCAGGCTGTCAGCAGGCTCTTGCTCGGGCAAAATATTGTGAATGAACCGCTGCGTTGTTCCCGCTCCCCTTTCCTCGACGCCGACGTCTCCCGGCGCGATCAGGCGTGCAGGATGATTGCCTTTGCCCGGTGCTTCACATACAGCCAGCTCCACCTTCGTAAGCGCCTCAACCTCGTACCTGTCGTCATTCGGAACATAGACAGAATAAGGCGGCGTCTGCTCGAAGACGTTCATTCTTTGACCAATATTCATCCATGAGGATTTTGCCGTCGTCACGTTAGCCAATCCGCTGAGCAGCACCAAGCATACTTCGTTGTCCGCGGTTACTCGGCTTAACTTTTCCCCCGGATTCAATTGGTAAACTTCGAAACCGACATAGCTCCAGCCTGCCGATTCCGGAGTAATCGAAAGTATGGGAGTAATTCCCGAAGGTTGACGCTCCGGTCTCACAATCAGTTTGCTCATTCGATCACACCTCCTCTTTCAATTCCTTAAGCTCCGACAGCTTCACGCTGCGGTTGTCGCGCAGCGACAGCTTTGCAGCCAACGCGATTCTCTCTGCCTGACAGGCATCCGCTCCGCTGACCGAAACGTCGCCGCCTTGAAGCAAAACATTGATAAACTGCTCGGTCTCTTCGATATAAGCCGAATTGTAGCGCTCCAGGAAGAAATGAAGCGGCTTTTCACTGATGACGCCTTCTTCCGTGCTTAGCACGGCCGTGTTAGGATGATCGTTCGTTGCTGCTACGGAGCCCTTCGACCCAAATACTTCAGCCCGTTGGTCATAACCGTAAACCGCTTTGCGGCTGCAATCAATAACGCCAAGCGCGCCGTTTGCGAAACGGAGCGTTACAATCGCGGTATCGACGTCGCCATGTTTGCCGAATACCGGATCAATAAGCACGCTGCCTTGTGCGTATACTTCTTCTACCTCGCTACCCGAGAGGAAGCGAGCCATGTCGAAATCATGGATCATCATATCCATGAAGATGCCGCCCGACACTTTAATGTAAGCTTCCTGTGGAGGTTCGGGATCTCGGGAGGTAATCTTGATCAGATGCGTTTCGCCGATAGCTCCAGCTTGTACATGCTCGCGGATCCGCTTGAAGTTATGATCGAAGCGGCGGTTGAAGCCTACTTGGAGCTGGACTCCTGCCTTTCGAACCTCTTCCAGCGCTTCCTCCGTCTGCCGGATGTCCATGCTTACCGGTTTTTCGCAAAAAATATGCTTGCCATGCTGCGCCGCACGCTTAATGAGCGGAACATGCGTATCCGTTGAAGAGCAAATGAAAACGGCGTCTATATCCGGATTCGCCAGCAGCTCGTCGCTGTCGTTCGTTACGATGGGAATTCCTCTTTCCAGCGCCCACTTTGCCAGCTCTGGACCGCCAAACAGATCGCTGATCGCAACGATTTCCGCTTGCGGGTGTCTTCTTAAATTGTCGGCATGGATTTTGCCGATTCGACCTGCTCCGATAATGCCAATTTTAATTTTCTTCATACTCGTCCGCCTTTCTATTGTTCCGAGCTGCCGAATAGCCGCATTTTGTCGCGGACAGCAGCCTCGGTCGCTTCGCGCGCCGGATGTAAATAATGCTGCGATTACCAGCGAGCGGTTACCATTTTTTTGCGGGTATAGAACTCTACGCCGTCCGTGCCGTTGGCATGAAGGTCGCCGTAGAACGATTTTTTCCAGCCCGAGAACGGGAAAAATGCCATTGGAGCAGGTACACCCAGGTTAACGCCAAGCATGCCTGCATCAATCGTCTCCCGGAACTGCCGTACGCTGCTGCCATTGCTTGTGAACAGGCAAGCGCCGTTTGCGAATTCCGATCGGTTTGCGATAGCAATCGCCTCTTCCAGCGTTTCTGCTCTCATGACGGAGAGGACGGGAGCGAAGATCTCATCTTTCCAAATTTTCATCTCGCAGCTAACTTGATCGAAAATGGTCGGTCCTACAAAATAACCTGTATTTTCAACGGCAGCGTCTTTGCGGCCATCACGCACGAGCAAGCCGCCTTCGGTCTCGCCGGACTCTATATAGCCGATCGTTCTTTCCTTATGCGGCTTGCGAATAACAGGACCTAGGAACGTTCCTTCTTCCAGTCCGTTGCCGATCGTAATGTTGTCCGCTGCTTCGGACAATCTTCGTACCAGCTCATCGCCAACTTCGCCGACTGCAATAACGACGGCGCAGGCCATGCAGCGCTCACCCGCCGAACCAAATGCCGCGCTGACGATTTCTTTAACCGTGAGCTTAAGATCCGCGTCTGGCATTACGATAGAATGGTTTTTGGCGCCGGCTAGCGCTTGAACCCGTTTACCGTAAGAAGTGCCCGTTTTGTATACATATTCGGCAACCGGTTGTGAGCCGACGAAAGAAATAGCCTGAACGTTCGGATGCTTCAAAATGCCGTTAACCACATCATGCGCCCCGTGGACGACATTGAGCACGCCAGCAGGCAATCCCGCTTCGTGGAATAGCTCGGCAAGGCGGTTAGCCAGCAGCGGCGTACGCTCCGAAGGCTTCAATACGAAGGTGTTGCCGCAAGCAATCGCGAGCGGAAACATCCAGCAAGGAACCATCATCGGGAAGTTGAATGGCGAGATGCCTCCTACGACACCGATCGGATAGCGGAACATCCCGGATTCCAAATTTGTTGCGATATCTGGCAGCTGCTTGCCCATCATAAGCGCCGGTGCGCCTGCTGCGAATTCGACGCATTCGATGCCGCGAAGCACTTCACCGTGCGCTTCGGCATAGCTTTTGCCGTTCTCTGTCGTAATGAGGCGCGCAAGCTCTTCCCAATGGTCAACAAGCAGTTGCTGGTATTTAAACAATACGCGGGCACGTTTTGGAACCGGCGTCCTGCTCCAGGTCTCGAATGCATTTCTTGCCGTTTGAACGGCCGCGTCCACGTCTGCTTCGGAAGAGAGCGGAACTTGCGCTAAAATTTCCTCAGTTGCAGGATTATATACATTGTCATACTTTTCGGCAGAGGCCTCGACCCATTGTCCGCCAATCCAGTTTTTAAGAGTAGTCGTCATGTTAATCCCTCGTTTCTTCAAGTTGTAAGCTTGTAAGGTATGAATCCGGAAACCTAACTTGCAGTAATTTCACCACGATTGCAGCGTTCGATGTAATCCTTGACTTGTTCTACCGTTGGCATCGCATCCGAGCAACTATGGCTGGAGATGACGATACATGCCGCTGCGCTTCCGAACTCCATGCTCTTCTCAAGCGTCAATCCCGACATGACCCCGTAAATGAAGCCAGCCGCGTAGGAATCTCCTGCCCCGAAGGTTTTGACGACTTTGGCCGGGTACGATTTCGCTCGATGCTCCAAACCGTCCGTCGTATAGGCGATCGAACCTTCTTTGCCATGCTTGATAATGACGATTTTAGCGAAATGGTTGAACCATTTGGAAGCGGTGAACCGGTCGCTGTGTTCCACGTTTTGCTCGAACCGCTCCATGCTGTCAAACTCTTCACGCGTTCCAACGATAATGTCGCTTTTTTCCGCCGCCAAGTTGTAATATACGGCTGTTTCTTCGGGAGACACCCAGGAATAAGGGCGGAAATCGATATCGAAAATAACGGTGGTGCCGTGCTTACGGGCATAATCCAGTGCCAGAAGCACTGCCTCTCGTGAAGGACTTGCCGCCAGCGCCGTACCGGAAACGAGCAGCGCTTTGCTGTCTGCGATGAGCGACTCACTGACCTCCAGCGGATTCAGCAGCAAATCGGCAGCGTTATCCCGGTACATAAGGATGCTGCATTCCGACGGGCTTTTGATCTCGGTAAAAGCAAGGCCCGTAACAGCCCCTGTCTTGTCAGTCACGACATTGCTTGTGTCGATACCCTCATTGTCGAGGTAATTTCGGATAAATCTGCCCATCTGATCGTCCGCGATTTTGCCGATGAACGCCGTTTTGTTGCCCAGCCTGCTCATCCCGATTGCGATATTCGCCGGTGAACCGCCTACGTATTTCGTAAACGTCATTGTCTGCTCCATCGGTCGGTTAATCTCGTTGGCATTGAGATCGATGCATAGACGGCCAATTGCCGTAAAATCAAACTTCCTATCGGAAGGGAAAGAAATGGTAGACAACTTACTCACTCTCCTTCTCACCTTTTAGGGAGCCAAGGTACTCGATAGCTCTAGCCGCATACTCGCGTGCTGGATGCTCGCCCGGATCCTGCTCTCCCTCTAGCAAAGCCCAGCCGTCGTATTTCCGATCAAGAAGCTCATTCAAGATCGGACGGAAATCTATATTCCCGTCTCCTGGAACGGTAAACACGCCATTGCGGATGCATGTGACAAAATCCACATTCAACACTTTCGCTTCCTTAAGCCGATTTACGCGCACATCCTTCAGATGAATATAAGCGACTCGATCATAATGCTTGCGAAGCAGCTCCGCTGGTTCCGCCCCGCCGTACAACGCATGGCCTGAATCAAACAGCAGGAACACGGCTTCTGGATCGGTCAATGCCATCAGCTTGTCGATTTCCTCCGGACTTTCGACCGCAGTCCCGCCATGATGGTGGTACGTCAGCTTCAACCCGTATTCCAGCGCGATTTTACCGGCGGCATTTAAGCCTTCGGCCAAGCTCTCCCAGCCGGCTTCGTCCAGACGGATCACTTCGGTCTCGTTCGGTGTACGACGGGGATCGAAATGCAGTGATCCTCCAACTTCACAGGTACTGATGACCTTGCTTCCCATCTGCTGCAAAAACTCGGCATGCTTGCGGAATGCTTCCAGTTCCGATTCACGGTAAGCGGGATCGGAGAACAGCACCGATTTCCATTGAGAGACGAGCTGAATGTTTCGTTTCGAAAGCTCCCGCTTAAGCAATTCGATATCGGTCGGAAACTTTCTCCCCATCTCCGTTCCGGTCAAGCCGAGTGCTTGAATGTCGTCCATAATTTGCTCATAAGTTGTATGCTCGCCATGCTCCTTTACGTCTTCGCCGACCCAATTGATCGGATGAATTCCTAATTGAAAAGGAAACAACGCCATCTTTTTCGCCTCCTAGTAGGCTTTTGCCTGTGCCAGTTTTTTGTTCATTTCGTCATGCGCAGCAACGACCTTCGTACTCTCCGATACGGCCGGGACACCAACGTTCCACCACGACTCATAGCCGTCCGTATTTGTTCCGGCTAGAACGGGAATTTCTATTAACGTCGTGCGCGTTTCCGCCTTCGCTTGCTTCAGCGCTTGGCGTAGTTCCTCCGCATTAGACGCTTTGTACGAGGCAAGACCCAGACTGCGGGCATGAGCCGCAAAGTCGATTGGCAGTGGTTGGCCGGTATAACGGCCAGTATCAGACTCGCGGTAGCGGAATTCATTGCCAAAGCCGTCGCTGCCATGGCCGCGCTGCAAGTTATGAATGCATTGATAGCCGTGATTATCGAACAACAGTACCGTTAGTTTTCTTCCTTCCTGCAAGCTCGTCACCAGCTCGGAGTGAAGCATCAAATAGCTTCCATCTCCTACGAGGGCATAAACTTCCCGTTCGGGCTCAGCCAGCGCAGCGCCAAACGCGCCGCTCACCTCATATCCCATACAGGAGAATCCGTACTCCATGTGATAGCCGCCCGGCGAGCCAACCCGCCACAACCGTTGAAGATCGCCTGGCAGGCTGCCTGCTGCGCAGACAATCACGGCATCTTCATCAATCGTTTCATTGATGACGCCGAGTGCCTGCGTTTGGGCAAAGCCATCTTCCCGCTCCAACGTATACAGCCGGTCAATTTCAGCATTCCACTCCATATTGACATCAGCAATCTCGCCGTCTTTATAGGCGGATGCATATCCCGCTTCCGCAAGCCCTTCCGCCAACATACGGATAACTTCCTTCGCATCCCCTGCCAATGCCGTGCCTTCCAGCTTTGCCGCATCCATGCGGTTGATATTAATATTCAGAAATTGGACGTCCTGATGTGGGAAGGCAGACTTGGAGGACGTCGTAAAGTCGGAGTACCGTGTCCCTACGCCAATGATCAGATCTGCTTCTTTGGCCAGCTTGTTTGCAGCCAATCCGCCGGTTACGCCAATGCCCCCGACGTTCAACGGATGATCCCAAGGCAAAGAGCCTTTGCCCGCTTGCGTCTCGGCGACTGGAATGCCGAATTTTTCGGCGAATGCAGCTAGTGCCTCCGTCGCGAAGGAATATTGAACGCCTCCACCTGCTACGATAAGCGGTTTGCGCTTCGAGGCAACGAGCTCGACCGCTCGTTTTATCGCGTCAGTCGAAGGCTGTTGGCGATCCACGACATGTACCCGTTTCTCAAAGAAGGATACCGGGTAATCGTAAGCTTCCGCCTGCACATCCTGCGGTAAGGCAAGCGTCACCGTTCCGGTATCCGCCGGATCCGTCAACACCCGCATCGCTTGAAGCGCAGCGCTCATCAATTGCTCAGGACGCACGATGCGATCCCAATATTTGCTCACCGGCTTGAAGCAGTCAGTCGCCGCAATCGTATAATCATGTCCGGCTTCCAATTGCTGAAGCACTGGATCAGGCTGTCTGGATGCAAAGTTGTCTCCCGGAAGAAGCAGCAGCGGGATACGGTTAACCGTCGCCGTTCCGGCTGCGGTTACCATATTCAAAGCGCCGGGACCAATCGATGTCGTACAAGCGTAAATACTTGTGCGGTTCAATTGCTTGGCGTACGCGGTCGCCGCGTGCGCCATTCCTTGTTCGTTTTTTCCTTGCACGAAAACTAGGTTGCCCGGGCTTCGTTCCAACGCTTCGCCGATTCCCGTCACGTTTCCATGGCCGAAAATGCCCATTACCCCTGCTACGAACTTCGTCTTTACACCGTCAATGGAAATGTACTGTTGATCGAGAAATTTTAATAAGGCCTGTGCCATTGTTAACCGGATTGTACTCATAGTATCCTCCTTGATTACTAGGTTAAGCGCTTTTTATGTCACCGCTTACTTAACAATAATAGTTCATAATAAGACAATAGGTAAAGCGCTTAATCTAAATAATACATATATACGCTGCGCAAATCAATCATAATTTTAAGGAGGAAATTTCATTCATGGATATTTCCGATCTTCGACCGCATTGAGGTATTGTGCTTCGAGTTACAAAGAGGAGGACATCAAGAGCTTTTTCCGTTACCGGAATAACCCCGGGTTTGTCTCTATGTTGAACTCCACTAAAAAATAAAAAAACCACTTCCTAAGAAATGGTTTGCAGGCTGATGTAAAGTCTCGACAGCCTGAAGCTTAGATCCATCTAGTACAAGACAATAACAATGCATTGCATAACAATCAAAACATATTGTAAAACGATAAATTTTGTGTTAAAGTCAATTCAATAATAACAAGTGAGGTGCTTTTTATGAAACGTGGAACGACACTCTTTTTAAAGATATCTGTTATTCTTATTGGAATCCCAGTTCTTGCTTTGTGCATATTTTTGGTGCCTGAGATAGGGAATTTTGCAGCAGAGTTGTATCCAGATAGTGCTTATTTGAAATATCTCTTTTTTATTGATTTCTATGCGGCGGCGATCCCTTTTTACTTTGCTCTGTATCAAGCTTTTAAACTTTTGAGCTATATTGACAAGAACGAAGCTTTCTCAGAATTATCTGTACGAGCTTTAAAGAATATAAAATACTGTGCAATCACAATCAGCAGCTTGTTTGTGTTAGGCATGCCGCTCTTCTATCTCATAGCGGAGAAAGACGATGCCCCAGGTATCATTGTAATCGGGCTAGTCTTGATTTTTGCCTCCATGGTTATTGCCGTTTTTGCTGCCGTTCTCCAAAGGCTTTTAAAAGAGGCTATTGATATAAAATCAGAAAATGACTTAATAGTCTGAGGTGAATAACATGGCGATAATAATCAATATTGATGTGATGTTGGCTAAAAGGAAAATGAGCGTAACAGAGCTTTCGGACAGGGTTGGAATCACGATGGCTAATCTTTCTATATTGAAAAACGGAAAGGCAAAAGCGATTCGATTATCCACTTTAGAGGCGATTTGTAAGGCTTTAGATTGTCAGCCTGGAGATATTTTAGAATACAAAAGTGACGAGACAATCAAGGAATAAATGAACAATCTCCCGTATTGAACTATACGGGAGACGTTAGATAATAAACCAGCGGCAGTCTAGGACCTGATATGCTCCCCTTACAGTAGACAGGTGAAATAATAAAACCTGCTACTGTGAGAGGAGCTTTTTTCATGACTAGAGGAAAATACAATGCTTAGGAGAAACTCACTATTCTCCATTAAGCTTTTAATCAATTACCTGAACCCCTGACGGCACCTGATATTCCGTTCGTACGCTTCCGTCTTTCTCCCGTTCGTGCCTGACATGAATGATGCCGTGCGGCGTCGGATACTTACCCTCAACCCAATCCAAATCATGTAAATTCGGCTTGATCCTCACCTTGCGAAAGCCCGGCTCCACCGGCGTAATGCCGAGCACGTACTCTGACAGCCAAGCGGTAGGCCCGGATGCCCAACCGTGGCATAAACTATGGCGATATCCCTTGTAGCAATAACCGCCATATGTACCGTGCACATCGATTTTCCCTGGTGGCGTCAGTTCATCGATTCGTGATGCATTGTCCATCCAAGCGATGTCGAAGTCTTCCCAGAACGTCGTCGCGCCGAGTTCCAACATGCCTCCCCAATAAGCGCGGATACTGTCAAAGCAACCGGCGATGTCGCCGGCTTCAGCGCGGGCACGGAGCATATAGTAGCCATAAAATGTCGAATAGCCTTTCGGGGCGTTCGGCGCAATGACCTCGCGGTTCGCTTCAGAAAGATCCAACAGTCCGGTAAGCCCTTGCAGCGCTGCCGCTTGCTTGCTGAAAGCATGATGAGGCGCAATTTCGCGCAGCTGCCGTTCGAGAGACTCGCAGAGCTTGACGATCTCATCCTCGCCAAGCAGCCTACAAAGCCGTGCGCCTGCTTGCATCGCAAGCACAAAAAGCGCATGAACACCGGCCGTAACGCCGGCCGGATTGGATGATGCGGGCCAATCCAAGAACGGTCGGTACACATCGATCGTTCCATCCGCCATTACTTTCCCCGCCAGCTCACGAAGCAGCCCAGTCAAGTATGTGCGTTGTTCCTGCAAATACCCCTCGTTCCCGTGCTGCATGTACCAATCATGTTGAACGAGCAGCCACCAAATCGAGTAGGTCGGCATGTCCATAAACATGGGCAACGGGGAACGATCCCTCTTGAAATCCAGACTGGACGGCACAATCTCGTATTCTCCAAAAACGGCGCAGATTGTGGCGACTTCGGGATGCATGTCGCCTGTCCATACCATCCGGTCCCGCTTGATCCCGTCCCACAGGTAATCCTGCATATTCAGATGAACCGTATAGGCGCCCGTCTCCCATATCTGATTCAACAGCGAATCGCTGCTTCTAAAACTACCCTTGTACTCGATATCCCGGTACAGGAACACGGCTTGTACGCTCTGCAGCTCAAGTGTGCCTTCATCTAATAGATCGATCCGCGCAAAACGAAATCCCGTCGTACCGAACTCGGTTGTCCCGAGGAGTCCGACGTCCACGATACTGTCGCGTGCCACATGGTCATTGGTCGCATTGCCCGGACCTCCCAGATCACTCATCGCTTCCATGGCGGATTCGCCTAATCGGACACGTACCCTAACGTTCCTCGACGGGAAGCGTCCTTCAACAACCGATATCCTAATGCCTCCATGCAGCTCCATTCCGAAGTCCAGCAGTATGCCCGGCGCTTCCCCTTTATGGCTAAGAATGCACGCGTTTGGCGCTTCTTTCGTCACCTGGCCGCCGTTCGAGCAAAGCAGTCCTTCCGGATTGATCACCTCGGAGTCGGCACCAGAATTCGTGGTCCACAGAAGACGCGTAGGCTCGAGATAAGCTCTAGTTCGCGGATCGATGACGAGGCCTCTCTCCTTCAGCGTTTTCATACTCATAACGATATCCCCTTTCAATCGTTCTTCAATTTGAGGCGCATGAAATGCAGGTTGAAAAATGGAGGCATCGATTGATGCCTCCATCCGTTGTTGATTATTTTCTGGTCGCTTGCTTGTACCAACAGTCATAGTCGCCTACTTAGATTTTACTTACTACTTCCTTATTTTGAAGCAGAGCTACAAGAAAAGCCAAAGTCAATCCTTGGCCCCATCCTTGTACTCTCTTCTTGGAAATCACCTTGTAGTCATCTGCAGAATACATCACTGCCGTTCCTGCAGATACATTCCGGACCGAACCGTCTTCATCGATGTTAGCCAAGATGCCTTCATAAGCTTTGGCCATATAATTCTGATGCAGCGGATGTGCATAGGTTACTAGTGAAGCGGCAATACCGGCGGAGGCGGAGGTTTCTTCATAGGAAGTTTCATCATTCAAGACCGTACGCCACAGTCCATTCGGTGATTGCAGCCTGACCAGAGCGCTTAATTGATCACCGAGAGCCCCTCCAATCTGCATCCACATAGGCATAAAGGGATTCAGCATTTTATAGGCCTGAGCCATCGTATACGCGGCCCATGCATTGGCTCTGCCCCAGTAAATAGCGGACAAATGATCTTGCTTGACATTATCCCATGCGTGATAGAACAAATTCGTCTTCGTGTCCTGAAGGTATTCTTCATGCCAGTAAAATTGATTGAGCGCATCTTCAATGTATTCCTTTTTGTCAAGCTTAAATCCAAGCCGCAGCAGGAAATAGGCGGCCATAAACAACGTATCCGCCCAAGCCTGCTCAGGAAAGTCATTTTCGGAGGATACCGTATGCTGGAACACGCCTTCTCCGAATCGGATGGCGTCTTTTCGCAAATATTCGGCTTTCAAAAGCGCCAGATCAAGGTATTTGGAGTCGCCTGTGGCTTCATGCAGGGTCAGCATCGTATGCCCCATGGCACAAGCGTTGACCATCATAGGCGGCAGCCCGAGCTCCAGGTACTCGTCCACCCATTTGACCAGAAAATCGATGTATTCTTGATTTCCCGTCACTTCCCACGCTTTGCAAATCCCGTAATAAGCCACTCCGCATGACCAGTTCCAAGTGAAATCCATATTCATTGTTCTGCGGACTACCCGGTCTATAAGCTCTTTTACTTCGTTTTCGTCGTATTCAAATTTTCGCATATTTATTCCTCCGTATACTCTGCACGATGAAACTAATAGTTTTCATTATACTGTGCCAAAAATGATTCTCTTGCTTCAAGATTATCATGAAAATAGGAATGATTTCTCCGCATTTATGCACAAATATACCTTAAACACCGTATATATTGATATAATAGGTGTTCGAAGTTTATGAGAAAGGAGCCCTCCATGACCGTTCAATCACTCCCTGGCAAGCTTAGCTTAGGCTCAATGAGCGATCCGTTGTGGATCGAATACGACCGGAGAATCGGCCATTATTCAATGAATCATACCCACTACCATATGGCGTATGAAATTTATTATCTGTTTCGCGGGGAAAGGAACTACTTTATCAGAGACTCCTTCTATCCTGTCCACGCGGGTGATATGGTGCTCATCGACTCCAACGCCGTTCACAAAACGTCCGAGCGGAGCGAACCCAATCATGAACGGATCGTTCTACATTTTGCTCAATCATTCTTTAAGGAATATTCGCAGGAGGATAGGGATCTGCTACTGGCCCCGTTCGCCGAAGCCCAACCGCTCGTCAGGCTGAACCTTAAAGAACGGATGCATGTGGAAGAGCTCCTTGGCTCTCTGCTAAGCGAACTAAGTGAATGCCCTCCAGGCTATCAACTGCACATCCGGAACATGGCTATTGAATTGCTGCTGTTCACAGCTCGTCACATTCTGAAACGTAAGGCTCTGCCGGATGTTGAGCTTACTCCGATCCAGCGGAAGGTAACGGATATCATCCGCCACATTAATCTGCATTACAAGGAGCCTCTTCATCTGGACATGCTTGCCAAGCAGTTTTTTATTAGCAAGGGCCACCTGTGCCGCGTCTTCAAGGAAGTCACCGGCTTCGGTTTTACCCAGTACATCAACATCACCCGGGTAAAAGAGGCCGAACTCCTCCTGCGAGAAACGGACTGGAGTGTAACTCAGGTGTCAGAACACTGCGGCTTTGAGAACTTTTCCCACTTTGGAAAAGTGTTTAAAATGCTGTCAGGCCTCTCACCCCGCGCCTATCGGAAACTAGAGCACTCCAAAGAATGAGATCAGTTAGTCGTTGTTAGGCATTGAATCATGAACATTGCCAGGCGTAATAATGGACGGAAAAATGGCTGTCGAGGTTTCTCGACAGCCTGAGTTAGAACATGATTCTCTCATGTTCCAGCTTTTTTAGACGGATAAGCTTTTTTCAACAACCCATTTAAGCAATAATAATGTCAAGAACAGCTGGAGAGTCGGCTGATATGAATTCGTCCTTTCCGATCACGGTAATTTCTCCATTTGGATTCCCTATAACTGCCCCATCTTCTATCACACTTCCTTCGCCAAGAATAGCTTTATAGATTTGGACATTGCGTCCGATTTTGACGTCCGGCATAATGATGCTTTCCCGGATTTCGCATCCTGGGCCGATATGTACGCCGCTAAATACGACCGATCTTACTAACTCTCCTTCAATTATACTATCAGGATTAATCAACGATTTATGAGATTCAGCAGCCTTGTAGAGATTCGTTGGCGATGGTTGAAGACGCTTATTTGTGTACATCGGCCATTGTCCGTCATCAAGAACGATCTCACCGCCGAGCACCTCCATATGTGCCTCCCAAAGGCTCTCCACCGTGCCCACATCACGCCAGTATCCCTGAAAAGGATAAGCATACACATTCGACCCTGCCGCCAGCATCTGAGGGATGAGGTCCTTTCCGAAGTCATGAGAAGAAAGCTCATTCTCAGCATCCTGGAGCAAATAACGCTTTAGGAACGACCACCGGAATATGTAAATGCCCATTGAAGCAAGATTGCTTTCAGGCTGGGATGGCTTTTCGATAAAGTTAGTTACTTTATACGAATCGTCTACATTCATAATGCCGAATTGATGTGCGTCTTTCCACGGAACCTGCTTTACCGAGATCGTAGCTTCTGCTCCGCTTTCCTCATGGAACTGAATCATGGCGTTATAATCCATCTTATAAATATGATCCCCAGAGAGCAATAGTACGTGCTCCGGATTATTCCGCTGTATGTAATCCAAATTTTTGTAGATGGCATCAGCCGTTCCCGTATAGAGGCCATTAGCCTGACGACTGGCATCAAGAAGCGTAATTTCGGTTTCATTGTCATTCAAACAAAATCCACCGTCTTTAATATGCATATGCAAGGTCTCCGCCTTGTACTGGGTCAATACCCCAATCGTGTCAATTCCTGAATTCAAACAATTGCTGAGCGGAAAATCAATAATGCGATATTGGCCACCGAATGGCACCGCCGGCTTAGCTAGCTTCTGGGTTAGCGGAGCAAGCCGCTTTCCTTCTCCACCTGCAAGTAACATAGCAATACATTTCTTCTGTGTTATACGGATCATCTCCTCTATTGGTGTTGTATACTCTCCTAAGCCAAAAAGAGTAACTCAAAAAATAGTACCAGATGATCGTTACGAAGCATGTCATAAGCTGGTGTAACTAAAAAATAATTATCGACAAAATCAAAGGAGGAAAAAAAATCGGAAATAGCCCCATTATAACTCCATTATTCGGAACATTTGCTACGGAATTGCGACATATCCGCGATTTCTATTGTAGTTTGTTACTCGGCTTCGTGTCATTTTCAAGTATCATGTTTATTATTTTCGACATACTTATTTCGACAGCATCTTCAGAGCTTTTGTGGTACTCCCTCTGTCAGAATAGTTGTCGTACCCTAATGCAACGAATTATACCGCCCAACAATGAGTCCGCAAGTCAGATCGCAAGGGATAGCTGACTATCTGAAACGACGCTGTATAAGTGGAAAAAGCAGCTAGAGCGAAAAAAATCGCTTACTTTAGATTTTTTTTGGCATGAAACAATACAACAGCTTGAGGTTTAATAAGATTTCCACCATGTTCTTCAATCGCTTCTTTAATTTCCCCAAACAATTCAAATCGCACATTGTCGGAAATTAGTCTATGTCTGGAATTAGTGTTTAATAAAGAGATATATTCATTAGCTGTATAGGTGTGATTACATATGTATTGCTTTACTTTTAATTCCTTAAATAACCCCTCCTTTAGAGTTAAAACTGACCTTTCATCAATAATTTGTTCAATGGTTGGATTTTTTGAATCATCTAGTTGAGGGGCATATCTCTTATAACTTTCCCGAATTCGATTAGAGACATCATCAAAAGACGGGACATGGACGGTCCAAAAGAATGCTATAGAGCCTTCCTCGCTGAGCAGGTCGAAGACCTTGCGATAGCCAACTTCTTGTGGCTGAATAAAATGAAAAGCTGTACCGGATATAGCCAGGTCAAAGTTACTCTTTTCACTCTGCCAAGTTTCAAATGGGGAATTGATTATGTTAACATTGGGTCTGTTTTTAAATTTTTCACGAGTAAGTTCCGCTAAATTTTGACCTAATTCAATACAAGTCACATTATCAAACCCTAAATCTACAAAACCTTTCGTTGCCAGACCTGTGCCACTGCCGATTTCAAGTATGGAATCGCCTTCCTTGATAGCCGTGAACTCCAAGATGTCAGTAAACAACTGATCCGGATAACTAGGTCTGTACTTATCGTATTCCCTTGCAATTTCGTTAAAAGTGTTTTTTCTTTCCATCTCAAAAACCTCCCATATTTACTTCGTATTGCCACACAAGCTGTCCCTTTCTGACTTTTGCTGCATAGATGATTTGCCCTGTATGATAATGGATTTCTCTCACCATCGCTATCATAAGATTAAGAGCTATCGTCTCGTTATTTACTTGGCTGTATGTAAGAGGCGGTAAATTAAGAAAGGGTTGTGACATCAATAACTCCGGGCTAGATTTGAGACATTCAAGATATTTAAAGCATCCCTGGTCATTATTATGGCTTGTTCTTTTGACATTTCTAGACCTTTTTCAAATTCCTTCTCGCTATCTCTTGTGTCGGGAATATCTAAGAGGATTGTTTCAATTCGAGAGTGTACCGCACCTCTAATGTGTGCAACGATATCCATTGGCAGCCCCCAATAACTCAGTATGTGTATAATTTTACCAAACATACGTTCTCAGTACAATGGAAATTAACAATCACTACTACTGCGTTATCCTTCCCGTTAACTCAATGCCCAGCAGTATATTTGTACAATAACCTATATTTTGTGAAGTTGTAAAAAGGAGCTGCCGCGGCAGCTCCTTCATCGTTTGTCTAGAGTTCTTCATTGAGTTTTTAGAACCATATAATCCTCATCAAAATACTGCCCTTTATACTTTAAGGCGTTTTGTTCCACACCGTATACCTTAAACCCTATGGAGGTGTAAAGTTTTTTTGCAGCGTGGTTTTCAGAAATGACTGCTAAGTTTATTTGCTCTAGTCCATCACAAACTTTTGCCTTTCTACTTAGTTCAAGCATTAGGGATTTCCCTACCCCTTGCCCTCTTCCTTCAGGTGCTACATACATCCCAAAAACATTACCTTTATGAGAAGTTTTTAGACCATTCTCCCGAACAAATCCAACGCTTCCAACGAGCGAACAACCATCATCAAAAGCTCCCAGAACAAACTTGTCCTTGGTGGGTTTTATTCGCTCTATTACAGTCTCCAGTGAAAATTTTTCTTCTCTCTCATACGTCGAGCCAAAAGCCTCAGGATTGTTTTTTAGGGCATTTAATCGCAGATCCTGATACAATCCAGCATCTTGCTCATCCAAAACTCGAATAATCATTAAGTTCCCTCTTTTTCTTTATTAACCAACAATAATCTTTAGTACTGTGATTGTTACTTAGCCATTTTCGCTATTCTTGTTGAGTGTGAACTTGTACTATTTAATCTATTGCTCACCCTTGAATTCTGGAATTCAGTATCTCTAAATAGTGGGAGTTGTACATAATACCCAGCACGTTACCAAATGGATCAGTGACGGAAGCCGTGATGAATCCCTCCCCACGGTGTACTAGCGGTTCGTACTCTTCCGCTCCCATGGCCTTCAAATTGCTAAGTGCAGCTTCTATATCATCAACATGCCAATACATGATGGCACCACCGGGGCCAGCCGTTCCACGCGGAGGAGCAAAACGGCGATCGATCAGACCCAGTTCGTGCTGGTAGTCACCAAGGCGAAACTCGGCATACACTAGTTGACCATCTGGTCCTGAGCGTTCGAAGTAAGGTGCACTGCCCAGCAGCTCTGAATACCACGCCTTTGCCGCCTCCATATCATCCGCCCAATAACTGATAGTCGCAAATCCTCGCAATGTTTGTAATTTGCTCATATTCAATTTCCTCCTAAGATCATTTTAGTACTGGTCTCTATTACGATTATAAGCTACCGTTACTGACAAGGGTATGTCAGTGTTTCTGTTTTTCTATCAATCGTTAAAAAGGGGATGCTGCCAACCTGGCAGCATCCCCTCTATCGTATGTTCTTCTACTAGATTTCATAACTGGCTAATCGATTTAAAAATTGAATGGCACGTGCGCTCTGAGGATTTTCCAAAACTTTCTCCGGCGGCCCTTCTTCAATAATAACTCCGTCAACCATAAGAATGACGCGATCCGCTACATCCGCTGCGAACTTCATCTCGTGAGTGACGATTATCATCGTCATCCCATCTGCTGCAAGCTGCTTAATAACCTTGAGCACCTCGCCAACCAATTCAGGATCCAGCGCTGATGTCGGCTCATCGAACAGCAGCACCTCGGGATCAGTAGCCATTGCTCTGGCAATGCCAATCCGCTGTTGTTGTCCACCTGACAATTGATGCGGGTAAAATTCAGCCTTATCGGCCAAGCCAACCTTAGCCAGCAGCTCTGCGGCGCGTTGCCGAGAGTCTGACTTGCTCTTCTTCTGCACAGTCACTTGCGCTTCCATAATATTCTCAATAGCTGTTTTATGTGGAAAAAGATTAAACGACTGGAACACCATACCCGTTTGCTTGCGTAGGGCTACGGCTTCCTTCTCCCGAACTTTCTTCCCCGCCTCAAAATCCAACGTTTGCTTACCGACCGTTAATATGCCTCGATCAGGCACTTCTAGAAGATTGAAGCATCGAAGCAGCGTCGTCTTGCCGGAACCTGAGGGGCCTATTATCGCGAGCACTTTGCCCCTCTCCAACGTCATATCAATTCCTTTCAGAACTTCCAATGATCCGAAGGACTTATGCAAATTGCGAATTTCAATCATCTATACTCTCTCCCTTAGCTTGCGGAATACCGCGCCAATCGTTTCTCGGTAACATTCTGCAGCCATGACAGTACTGAGCAGAACAAAAGATAGATGGCCCCAGCGGTGCAATAAATCAGAAGAGGCTCGTACTTAGCTGCGTTAATTTGTTGCGCTACACGGAACATCTCCACATAAGTAATGGTAGCTGCAAGAGACGTATCCTTTACTAAGCTAATGAACGAGCTGCCAAGCGGCGGAATCGACACGCGAGCCGCCTGCGGTAAAATGACTCGCCGAAGCGCCTGCCACCTCGTCATACCTAGTGAATATGCTGCTTCCCATTGGCCTTTCTGGATCGACTGAATCGCTGCACGTACGATCTCGGAGCCGTAGGCGCCTACACTGAGCGTGAAGCCGATGACAGATGCAGTAAACGGATCTAATATAACCCCCACATAAGGAAGACCATAGAAGATAATAAACAATTGGACAAGCAGCGGAGTTCCGCGAATGATCCATACATAGAAGCGTGCAACAAGCCGCAGTACTCTTATGGTGGATAGTCTTGCAAGAGCAGTAGCAACAGCTAAAATGAGACCAAGAGTAAATGAAACTAAAGCTAGCGGAATCGTAAAAAGTACCCCTGCTTTAAGCAGGGGCAGCAGTGAATCTATAAGAATCTCTATTTGACGATCAGTCATATTATAAGCATCCTTTACGCCTGTGAGCTGTTAGTCAGCATGGCAGCATTCATTATTTGGAGACGTCTGCTCCAAAATATTTCTCGGAGATTTTTAAGTAAGTGCCATCGCTCTTCATCTCGGCAAGCGCGCCGTTTACCGCCTCAATCAAAGCTTCATTTCCTTTTCTGAAAAGAGCGGCGTTCTTGGCTGCATCCGGTGCTTCAGCAACAATTTTAAGCGGCAGGTCAGGCTTTTGTTTCTTTAAATCCAAGAAAGATATTCCGTCATTTACGGTAGCATCGATACGCCCCGAAGCAAGCAGATCGATCGCTTGGTTGAAACCATCCGTCGTTACAATCTCTGCCCCATTCTCGCGAGCAATATCAGCGAGGTTGCTTGTTAACGACTGTCCTGCTTTTTTGCCTTTCAGGTCCGCGAACGTTTTAATATCCATGTTATCTTCAGCAACGATCAATACTGCTTTGGAAACGATATAATCATCAGAGAAATCATATTTCTCTTTCCGTTCATCCGTAATGCCCACTTGGTTGAAAATAGTATCAAAGCGCTCAGCATCAAGGCCAGCGATAATGGAATCCCACGAAGTCTCAATGAATTCAGCCTTCAAGCCAAGCCGCTTAGTAATCTCTTCTGCGATCTCGACATCGAACCCGGTGAGCTTGCCTGACTCATCATGAAATGTAAATGGCGCGTATGTGCCCTCCGTACCGATACGGAGCTTGCCGCTCTCTTTAATCGCATCCCAAGCCGCTTGTCCCGGTGCTGCCTCCGCAGTTGGGCTTACCGCTGGCTCCTGGGTGCCTCCATTGCTATTGTCTTTTTTGGCGCCGCAAGCTGCCAGAAGCAATACGGTAAGTACTATCAACAGTGTTAGTGTGCTTAATCTCTTCATGTTATTACCCCTCGCTATTCTTATCTGTAATGTATGGACATGTTGACTACATGAATATTATAACGCAGGTGGTTTTGTGTCAACCCTTTTATCCTAGTATTCATATAAGAATTGTTTATTTAAAAGATTTGTAATGATAAAATCATTATAACCATGTACAAAAAGGCATAACCTTATTTTAACAAAAGCGTTGTCCCATAAGCCTTTTAGGGTTTTATTCCGCCATTAAAATGCACTAAGCCTTCAAATCTCTCATAAGCCCCCTTCAATCAAACGTATATTAACATAGATTTGTTCCAATGTGCACGCAAAAAACATTTATACACTTCTGCCCGTTTGCTTAATAAAATGAACAGGCCACCGCAGTGCCTGCTCATCCCATTATGTTATTCAACTATAGTTACCTCAAAAAAGCCGCTGATTAATGCTAGAGTGAGCCTATACTGTTTCTATCCTTTCACTTGCTCCCAAGCCTGTTCGATATCCGCAACGAGCTCCCGCGGATCTTCTATGCCGACATACAATCTAACGATCGCGACCGGCTCATCTCCGGCTTTCTCGTCGATCATATGGCGATTAACCGTTATTAGGCTTTCAAATCCGCCCCAGCTTACACCGATTTTGAAAAACTTCAGCTGGTTTGCCCATTCCTTCATTCGTTCGGCAGGCTCATTCAACAGAAAGGAGAACAAACTCCCGGACCCCGACATCTGGCGCTGCCCCAGCTCATACTGTGGGTGGGAGGGCAAGCCCGGATGGTTGACGCGGGAGACAAAGCTTAGCTTTGCGATATGCTCAGCCACATAAAGTCCGCTCTCTTCATGCCGCTGCATGCGCAATGGCAGCGTCCGAAGGCCTTTCGCTATGAGCGCCGCCGTTTGCGGAGTCATAATGCCGCCAAGCAGCATATACTCATTATTCGCAATCCGATCTACAAGCTCATTCGAGCCCAGCACGACGCCGCCGATACAATCGCTGTGCCCGCCGATATATTTAGTGATGGAATGCACCACCAGATCAATTCCCATCGTTGTCGGGTTTTGAAAGCATGGTGTCGCCCAAGTATTGTCGATGATCGTAACGGCGCCTATGCTATGGGCCAGCTCCGCGCATTGCTTTAGGTCCTGCAGCTCAAAATACATCGTCGTAGGACTTTCCAAATAGAACAGCTTCGTATTGGGACGCACGGCACTGCGCCACTCTTCATTCGAGCTGCCGTCGATAAACGAGGTTTCCACGCCAAACCGGCTCATATAAGAGCGTAGAAACTCCTTTGTCGGGCCGTACGCCTGATTAACGCAAATGACATGGTCGCCTTGCGAGACGACTGACATAATCGCCGAGGAAATGGCAGCCATTCCCGAAGCAAAACATTTGGCGGACTCGGCTTCTTCCAAATCCGCCAGTTTCATCTCCAAATATTGAACCGTCGGGTTGTTCCCGCGCGAGTAGATGTGATGGCTTTGCTGCGCTTTCATCGCTTCGTCGAACTGTTCGTAGCTCGGAAAGGCAAACAGGCTGTTCTGATAAATCGGTACATGTATAGCGCCATGATGTCTGGCATCCAGCGGATCATAAGCTGCTTTGGTGAACTTATTCTCTAGTTTGCTCATCCTTTTTCCGCTCCTTGCGTCAAACCTTCCACAATGAATCGTTGTGCGAAAGCAAACAATAAAATTGTTGGAATGATCGATAATACCGCCCCAGCCGACATCGCGCCCCAATCCACGTCAAATTTCAGGATAAATGAGTTCATCGCTACCGGCAGTGTCTTAAGCGCGTCGTTATCGATGAACATGACCGCCAGAAACAGCTCATTCCAGTTTTGAACGAAAGCGAATATAAATGTCGAAGCGATCCCCGGCAGCATGACCGGAATAATGATTCTCACCAATGCCGTCCACCTCGAGCATCCGTCGATCATCGCTGCTTCTTCCAGACTCGACGGGATCCGCTCGAAGAAACCGCGCAGCATGATGGTCGAGAAAGGGATGAGGCCAACGGTGTACATAAGAACGAGCGAAATCCGGTTATTGATTAACCCCATATTGCTCATCATCAAATACAGCGGTGCAAGGGCAACAAAGCCGGGCAGCATTTGCGTTGCAAAGAATGCGAGCATGATTTGCCTATGTCCCCGAAACTTAAAGCGGGCGAGCACATATGCGCTTAATGTAGCGATAACGAGTACGATTACCGCCGAAGTAATGGCTACTAGCAAACTGTTGCCGATGTAAATGTGGAACTTTGATATTTTGAAAATATGAATGTAATTGTCCAGCGTAAATCGTTCAGGCCAATATTTCAACGGATATGAGAATATATCCTTCTGCGGCTTGAGCGATGTGATGACGATCCAATACAGCGGGAAAACCATGACCAGCAAATAGATGGCCAGATAAATGACTTTGGACACTCCAAATAGTCGCAGCTTCATTAGAAATCCCCCGCTTTCTCCGCCTTGGTGACTGATAGGAAGAAGATCGTGTAGAGCAGCAAAATAACGATCATAATGATGCCGATGGCAGAGGCCGCTCCGTAATCTCCTGCGTAAATAATCTTATCCAGCATCAGAGAAGAGAGAATATGCGTGCTGCCTGCAGGTCCCCCGTTCGTCAATCCGTATATAATCGTCGGATCGTTGAAAATCCAAATCGCCCTTAGCAGCGTGGTCGCGATGATCGTCGGCATAATATAAGGCAGCGTGACATTCCACAGCTTGCGGAAGCTGCTTGCGCCGTCCATAACCGCCGCTTCATAAAGTTCAGAAGGCACGGATTGCAAAGCTGCCAAAAGCATGATGGCGAAGAACGCTACGCCATACCATACGTTGGCGATAATGACGGATGTCATCGCCCAATTCGGGTCCGACAGAAAGCCGATTCGCTCATGGATGATGCCTAGTTGGAGCAAAATGTCGTTAATGACGCCGATCTGAGAATTGAACATCCACTTCCATATCATCCCGATCAGGAAACCGGACAACGCCCAAGAATAAAACACGAAGCCTTGGTAAATCCCCCGCCCCTTGAACGGCTTCTTGAGCAGAAGCGCAAGCGTAAACCCGAATAAAAATTGAAAAATGAGCGAGAAGAACACCCAGTAGGCGCTATTCTGCATAGCCATTAATAATTTTGGGTCGTTAAAGGCATTTTTAAAGTTGTCCAGCCCAATGAAGTGGACATTTCTCAAATCGAAAAGCTTGTAATCCTGGAAAGCCATAACGATCCCTTTGAGAAAGGGGTAATAGGTGAACGCCAGCACAAGCAGTAAGGCGGGAATCAACCCAGATAGAATAAACACCCTTTGTTCTTTCATTTCCGCACCGCCTTTCGTGGATAAAGGATGATGGGCAGCAACTATTTCGCCACCCATCATAATTACACACCCTTATTATTTTAATTTCGCTTTCTGATCAACCCAGTATTCGTCCCATTTCTTAAGCGTATCGTCAAGGTTTGAACTGCCGAGCAGCAGCGATTGTCCAGACTCCATCGCAACTTGGCCCCATTGTGCGTTGCCCGGATATTGGAATGCCGGCTTGAAGTTTACGAACACATCTGGATTGTTGGACATATCAATGAGCGTTTTGTACGGGCCGGTTTTGAAAAACTCGTCATCCGTAGCATTGGTATGGATCGGAATCAATCCGTAATCCTTGGAGAACGCTGTGTTTGCGTCAGGGCTTGATAGGAATTCAATCAGCTTCCAAGCCTCTTCCTTATGCTTGGATTGGGATGCGATTCCCCATCCGGCTCCGCCAGCTGCGAACAGCGCTTTACCAGTCGGCCCGGTTACGAGTGGAGCCGTTGCCCAAGTGCCTTCGGTCATCTTCTCCTGCAAGGATTGGATAACGTCCGGATCCTGCAGCAGAATGCCGGTTACGCCTGAAGTGAATGCTTGTACTTGCTCTTGGAAGCCCCAGTTGATTGAATCCGGAGGCGAAGCGTCCTTGTAGAGCTTCAGGTACAGCTCCATGCCTGCTTTCGCTTCAGGCGTGGAATAAACAGTTGAGCCGTCTTTCGTAAACATGGAATCGTCCAGGTTCACTTTGTCTCCGTTGTATGCGAGAATGATAGCGTCCGTAGTACCCGTGGAGCCAGCGCCGCCACGGAACGAGAAACCGAAACGGTTTTTGGCAGGATCCGTTAATTTTTTCGAAACCTCGTACAGTTCCTCCCAAGTTGTCGGAGGATTTAGACCCGCTTCTTTCAGCCAGTCCGTACGGTAGAACATTTGTCTTTCATAGAGGCCGTTAGGCACAAAATACAGTTTGTCACCTATCGAGCCGACCGACTTGGATACGGCGCTCACCGTAGCGAAGTCGCTCCATTTGTCAGTGTAAGCGTTAAGCGGTTCGAGATACTCGTTGTTCACGTATTCGGCAACGTTCAAATCCCGTGCTTCTAGAACGTCAATCTGTTCGTTGGATGCGAGCATCGTTCTGATTTTGTTGTCCGCCTGATCAAATGGCGGCGAGATGAATTCTACTTTAATGTTCGGATTGGCCTCCTCGAATTTGGTGACCATTGCTTGAATCAATTCGGTTCTCTTGGGACTTGTCAAACTTTCAATCATGCGAAGCGTGATCTTCTCGCCGCCAGCGTTTCCGCCTTCATCTTCGTTCTTACTGCCGCATCCCGCCAATAGACCGATCGTCAATACGGCACATAACAGCGAAGCCAACACTTTATTGCGCGTTCTCATCGATTAAAATCCCCCTTTAAATCACATGTATCATACAGTCATCCTGTCTGATAGGTTGATTATATTGAAAGCGCTTTACCTTGTCAACACATAATAAAGCGCTCCTCGTTAAAAGCTTTTGATCTTTTCTTCGATGCAATCCATCATTTTGTTAAACTCCTCAAGCGCCCTTTCCGTATCATGGGCGGCAACAGCATCGAACATCGTGCGATGATAGGGGTACGTCTCGTCGAAAAGCTGTTTTTCGCCTAACGGCTCATTGAAAAACTTCTCGTATAATCCAGAGATGGAATCCATCACGGTCTCGAGAATCGGGTTGTGGGCGGCCTTGATAATGTAACGGTGGAAAGCAAGATCAATCTGGGACGTATCCTTGCTGCTCTCCTTCAAAGCCTGGTACCGCTCAAGGCATAGCTCCAATTCCTTGATTTGGGCCACCGTAATGTTCTTAGATGCCAGCTCCACCGCCTTGCCTTCCAGCGCTCTGCGGATGTCAAGCGTGTTCAGCAAGTATTGGCGCTCCCGCTCGATTTTAACTTTCCCCGTAAAGCGGAACGTGTCGACATCCCGGACAAAAATGCCCTTGCCGTTTTCCACGCGAACGATATCAATTGCCTCCAAGTATCGCAAAGCTTCCCGCAGCGAGGAACGGCCGACGCCGAACATTTGCGTCATTTCCTCAACGGACGGAAGCTTGTCCCCTTCTTGAAGATCCTTCTCTTGAATATAATTTTGAATTTCCTGGGATACCAATTCATGCACAAGTATTTTTTGAATTTTCGCCATAGCCCGCTTCCCACTCCTCACCTTACTACCTATCCGATAGGTTAACCTTAAAGTAAATCTTAAGTTAACGTTCTATTAATGTCAATTGAGGACAGCACGCAAGCGGCTAAGAAAAGCTTCAAAGCGCTATAGAAAATATTTTTCTAAAAGCTACCCCTACTATTTTCTAAAAGATGGGGCAGTATATTTCCCTTCAGAATTCTGCTCATCCTTCTTGTAAGGCGTTATATGCCGGGCAAGGTATGACCCTTGCGGATCTTTAAACAAAAAACCGCCCTGTCTCCAGAGCGGTTCCTCGTATTCGCGTATAAATCTCTTTCACTTATGAAACCGGAATTTCTTTTTCCATGATAAAATCATCCATGACGAATCCATTCCCGATATCCGCAATTTGTTCTCGTACGGTCTGGAACCCTTTTTTCTCATAAACCGCAATAGTGGATTCGTTATGACGATTAACAGTCAGCCAAATATGGCTTAGATTTCGGTCTTTGCACAGCTGTTCAAGGAATGCCGACGCTTGGCTGGCATAGCCGCGTCCCCGGTGCTCCTTGCCTATATAAAACTTGCTCAGAAAAAGCTTTCCCTCTTCTTGTCTGACCGACATATATCCGACCGCAGATCCATCCTGATGGATGAAGTAATATTCGTATCCCTGATGATGGATCTGATCCTTAATCGCTGGAATCGATTGGAATTTGCCAATCATGTATTCAATCTGGTCTATTGTAATAATGGATACATAATATTCGCGCCATATTTCTGCCGCCAACCGAGCAACCTCAGCGATTTCTTCCGCTGTATTCACGTGTGGAAATATAAGCTTCATGACATTTGTCCGCCTTTCCTTGATCTCTCACTTCATACTTTCAATAGAATATCATAAATTTCAGCAGAAGGTTTAGTCGCAATTAGCGAAGCAAAAGGCAGTTTAAAGTACATTGCATTTATTTCACTTCTAATTCCAAAAATGATGTATAAAAAGCCAAACAATCCACAAAATAACTTTACATCCAATTAAGGAGTGAACATACATGAGCAGAAAAAGTTTAGTTGTTCCACAAGCACAAGCAGCATTAGACCACTTGAAATATGAGGTAGCACAACAGTTTGGAATTCAATGGTCTCCAGATGGTTACAATGGGAATATGACTACTCGTGATGCAGGTACTATTGGTGGAAACATCACAAGAGCATTAATTCAAATTGCAGAACAATCCCTTAGCTCAGGAGCCAGAAAATTCTAAAAAATAGCCCTCCTCAATCTCATAAAGAGACTAGGAGGGCTATTTAATTTTTTCTATTCATTGTTTTCAAGAAAATCAAAATCGCTGACTGGTAAATTCGTTGTAAAGCGTAACAAAACGAAACCGCGTTGCCCCAGCCCAGGCGGGATGCCCGGGCTTCTTCATTTTTCGTTAGACGCCTCGTCCGGCATCAGCTGCCACAGCCGATCGATCGATTTCTGCTCCACCTGCAAGAACAGATGGGCGGTCGAATACCAGACATATCCATTTTGGAACAGCCTGAGCGTGACAACGCTCTGATCCGTAAGCCGCAGGTGGAGGAACCGTTGATCGGGTTCATCGAAAATGCCTTCGTTCTGCAGCACCTCCTGCTTGATCGGCTTGGCTTCGCCGACCGCCGCCAGAAAGGCGGAGATTTCCGGAGTATCCGATGATTGTAGTGCCTGCTTCTCTTCTTTACCGTAATTCCAGCTGCCAAATGATTCCCATGCGGCCGATTGAATCCGTCCATCAATCCGAAGCAATCCAAAGATGTCCTTTCCGCTGTAGACGCGAATGCCGTTCAGGCATTCATAGAACTCCGAGATGACGTCGCCATTGTCCAATTGTTTATACGACATAATGCGAAACTTCGGGTCGTACCCCGTTACGGTGTACATATCGATCTGCCCGATGTTCGAAGCGAATTCGGTGGCGAAGGCGTCCTGCTTGCTCCACTCGTCGATCGTTCCGATCGTCTGGCCAAGCTTGTCGCCTACGAGCGGCACCGCGTCCTCCGGCGCTATCTTAGTATCCGTCTGCGTGTAGATCCGGCCTTGGTAAACGACAAGACCGATCATATCTGCGCTCTCGGGCTGCCGATCCGGCAGATCGATTCGCGGGATCACGATCCCGCCGCCGGATTCCTCGCCGGCTTGGCGTCCGGTCTGGACAGTGCCCAACTCCGGCGTTTGTTCCTTCGCTTGTTCGTGAGTTTTCATGCCGCAGCCGGTTAGCGCGACAGCCAAGTAAAAGCCCGCTATTTGCACGGACTTAATTCGGACTATGTTCTTGTCTTTCGACATAACTTTTTGCATCCTTTATTCGATAATGTTAGGCATGCCCCAGTCACTTCCACATGCGCCCCGCGACGAAATATGTTTTAATATACCAAAGGAGCGTGATTCAATGGACATCAAATCATTTCTATATCCCAAGAACGAGGTCTCTTACCTCATGACATCCTCTAATATGAAAGAAGCCATGGATAAATTGGAGGCGAGCCATTATACGGCCATTCCGATCTTGGACGACAATGGCTTATATTTCGGAACGTTATCCGAGGGCGATTTGTTATGGAAACTGAAAACGACACCCGGCCTCTGCTTCGATACGATGCACGAAATTCCTGTCGTCTCCATCAAAAAACGGATGAAGGTCGAATGCGTCGCGATCAGCGCCGATTTGGACGATATGCTGGCGCTGGCGGCCGATCAGAACTTCGTTCCGGTCGTAGACGCCGATCGCGTCTTCCTCGGTATTATTCGTCGCAAAGATATAATTGAATACTATACCCGAAATATTGCTGATTAGTTGGAAAGACCTGATCTTGCGGATCATGAAGGCTGCCGTTCGCCGGCAGCCTTATATTTGTTCTTAATGTTTATTGAGCTATCGTGCCCGTTAGTGCAACCATCCTTATATATATTTTGTTACATTTCAGAACCCATATTTCCTCTTACTCGCTAGTCAAAACAAACCCATTTTGAACCCACTCAAGTAATGATGATTCTGTTGCAAAGAACACAGCTTGTGCGAGCTGCGTACTCAGGACCTGATAGTTATCGAAGCCGATTACTGGAGACTCATCTTCCTAGGCCGATAATTCAATAATGGGGATCAATCCCTTTCAGCATTTTCTTCTATCATACGATTCGTATTCGCGATTATTACGGTTATACCGTCTTAAAAAAAACGGTTTACAAAATTCTTCCGTCGGATTATATTAAAGTCACCAAAAGTTTCCCTAGAGCAACAAAGTGTTCTTAGGGCTAAAGTTTTACTCAAGGGAAAAATACAGGGAGGGATTCTCAATAAGATGAGCTGAACGTAACGGATTTGGGCTTTAAGACTTATATTGGAGGGATTTTAGATGATGAATTGGTTACAAAGCAGCAAGACAGCGGCCGTATGCATGACCGTGCTGAGATTGTACGTCGGCTGGAAGTTCCTTACGGCCGGATGGGGAAAATTATCGGGCGGCAAGCCGTTCGACGCTTCCGGATTCATGAAAGGGGCGATTGCCAAGACCACCGGGGAGAGGCCCGACGTTCAGCAATGGTACGGGGACTTCCTGCAAGGCTTGGCACTGCCGAATGTGGATGTATTTAACTTCCTTGTTCCATGGGGAGAATTTCTCGTCGGGCTTGCCTTGATTACGGGCACTCTTTCAACGTTCGCGGCATTGATGGGAATCTTCATGAACTTCAACTTTTTGTTCGCCGGTGCAATCAGCTCGAATCCGAACTTGATCCTTATGCAATTTTTCCTCCTGGCAGCCGGTATGAACGCTGGCCGCTTCGGCGGAGATTATTGGGTCGTTCCTTGGATCCGGAATCACTCGCAGGCCATATTCCGCAGCAAGAAGCCTTCCCTAAAATCTCCGTCCGTCTAAACGGGGCAGTACCAGCGAACGTGACACCACCCGCAATGCACATGTTAATACATGGTGATTATAAAGCTGCAGATCAGTCAAAAGTTCCGATTTTATTCTGGTATTGGAATTACGATCCCTATCAGCAGTAAACTTCATGAAATTCAGCGGATAAAGGGCAATAAGTCGAAGAATAAGTTCCAATATCAGCAATTAGAGGAACTTTCTATGTCCTTACTTTGCGGGCTGTGACAGCTTCGCTGGTATTGGGCCAACTACTCGCAATAACTTTTTTGGGTTGCTTAAGATAAGGGCACAGGAAGAAGTCTGGTATTCACCACGTCATTCTTCCAGTTATTTCAATGAAGAAAGCAGCCGATCGTTCTGACCGGCTGCTCTCACGTATTCCATTTAACTATCGTACAAGTTAGCTCAATGGCGTAACCAGTCTATTTCTAATTCGAGTTGAGAATAGCCTGTAGTTTCCGTGCCACATCAGAGGCATCTATTTCATTGCAAGACCAATCTTGTTTTAAGAAATCCATCCCTTTTGTCAGGCTATCACTTCCCCGGGGAATGAAATGTGCATGAAAATGTGGAACACCATCAATAGTTATAAGTGAGTTCACTCGTTCTGCACCAGTGACCTGTTTGAGTGCTGAGTACAAATTCTAAGTCACAACTCCGTATGACCCAGCTTCTTTCTCTGTCATCTCCGAAAAGTCGAGAAAGTGGCGCCTCGATTCCAAAACAATTCGACCTAAAATGGATTGCTGTGCTGGAAAATGGCAGACTTTCCAGTGTTCATCTTCGTAAATATATCCATCAGGTGGTTGATTCGAATAACCAAGATGCTTATCACAAATAAAGCATGACATGTGAATTTCCCCTTCGAAATGGACTCGGTTAACAGACATTGTTTTAAAATTCCCTAGGCTAGGTTCATGAAAGGCCAGCTATTCAGTTATTCGTGGAAAGGCATCAAACATCATTTATCACAATTAGAGTTATTCAATGCTGCCCGTTCGCTCATTGAGGTTGCCTTTGATAGCGGGTCAGCAGCACAGCGTCCCCAGTTTCGGTTCGCCCATAGCCGATCTGCTCAGATACGCGGATTCCCTGCCGATGAAGAGCTTCCAAAAGGCGATATTGGCGCAGGACGTCAGGTTTCGAGTGTTTGTTACACACCTTCAGCACAAAATACTTCTCCCCCTGCGTGATCTTAACCACATCCGCCTCAATTCCCGGCTAAAGCGGGCTAAGCGTCAGTTCACCCCCTGAAGTAATCAGGGTGTTCAAAATTGGGTTTGTTTCATGCCATTCAATACCCGCATATGAGTCATTCATGGGATTTCCCGCTACCTTAGATTATCTTAGTGAAACCGATTTTTCCGTATTAACTGACGGAACATACCCCATTGTTGGGGAGGATCTTTACGTGCTCCTGATGCAGAAAAACACAAAACCTACCGAGGATGTATCTGCAGAAAAGCATGAGCGTTTTGTAGACATTCATTATCTTCTGGATGGCAGCGAAACGTTCGGTTGGGCGATTCAACAAGAAGGGGATATACCAACGAAAGCCTATGATCCGAAAAACGATTCCACGATTTATAAAGAGGTTAGCGGAGAATGGCAAGTAAGTCTACATACCGGCGATTTTATTGTCTTTTTTCCAAGCGACATCCATCGCTCTGGTCTGTATGATTCGGTTCCATCGAGTATCCGAAAAGCAGTTGTCAAGGTGAAGGCATCTCTATTTTAATTCAAGGGTTTATCCTTGTACATCTAGTGCCGGTTTCTGAGACAAGGATGCGGGCGCCATTCTCAGACTGCCGATGGAGTAATATGAAATGATGGCATCGAGTAGGCCCATGCGCAATTACATGGGCCTCTCACACAACAAGGTGTTCTCAACAAGCTTCATAAAGTGCTTGAATTAGATGCGTAGCGGATGCCATTATCTCCCAGCTCACGTGCTTTTGACCAATGTCGGCACTGGAAGAACATGGCTGGAAAACCTTCCGCCGCTGATATCGTACCAAGGGAGCTTAACAAATAAAGGGTGCAGTTGCCGTAGCGCTGCCCTATGATTTTGCCCAACTATCCTTCTCCATTATAATTAGTTTCCCTCTTGTAGAGCTTATCTATAAAACGAATCAAAAGATGTATTATTGTAATAAGAGATGCTAACTGTATAGACTTTATAAAACTAACCCCTATAAAGTAATAACCCATAAGCAAAGTCGCAAAAAAATAAACTCCCACACCTAATATAAGTTTAAACATATTAATAAGCCCTCCCAACTTTCTTCTGTATTGAGTTTAACTGCCCGTACGTTTAACAAGGGTTTATAATCCGGCTTCTTGAACATTTCCAAGTTACTTAGTCAGAGCTGCAAAATTATAGTCACCAATAAGTATATGTACCAGTTTGTCTTCCTTCTGGGAATCATTTAGTGAACAGCTTCCGGTTCAATTTAGGAATAAAAATTGCTAAAAACGCCGACCGCCCTATACTAAATATAATGAAAGCTAGCCATAAGCCATGGTTATTAAAGTTGGGCACCAATGTGAAAAATGCAATCAGATAAACCATCAATGCCAAAATCATCGAGTTCCGTATGGATGAAGCTTCGGTCGCCCCAGTAAATACACCATAGAGAATAATACCGAAGCTTGCCGTAAGCGGAAACAGGACAATCCACATGCCGTAGGCGTTAGCCAATTCGATGACATGAGGTATGCGTGTAAATAAATGAATGATGTAATCACTAAACAGATAGTAAGTACCTGCGATAAAAAGAGACGAGAGGACAGCCCATTGGCATGATAGCATAAGTGTCTTCTTATAAAGCCGCTGATCCCCCGATCCTATGGCTTTTCCAACTAGTATACTTGAAGCATTGGCAAATCCATCAAAGAAGTATGCCATAATGTAATGAATTTGGATGAGAACCGCATTCGCTGCCAAGACTTCCGTTCCAAAAGAAGCCCCCTGCGCCGTGAAGAGATTAAATACGGCTAATAAACAAAGGGTTCTGATAAACAGGTCCCGGTTGACGGACATCATTTTTCCTAATGAGGCGGAATCAACGATCTCTTTTAAAGGAGGCAGCTTAAATTCGAAAGGAGAAACCTTCCGTATAAAAAACATTCCAATGACAAAGGCTGTTACTTCTGATATTAGGGTTGCTATTGCGACGCCGGATACCCCCCAAGCAAACACGCTCACAAACAACAAGGCAAGAACGATATTCATAAGATTCATAACAATTTGTATGATCAAAGAAACTTTTATTTTAGACATTCCCATTAACCATCCAAGGATCACGTAATTCAACAAAGTAAACGGGGCGCCCCATATGCGAATGCTGAAATAATCAGACGCGACATTTCGAACGTCAGCTTCCGGACTCATCAAAGCTAAAAACAAATGCTCCATCGGTCCCTGAAGGAGAATAAAGCTTATTCCGACCACCACAGCAATAATAAACGGCCTTGTAAGAGCCAAAACCCCTTGAACTTCATTATTAGCTCCATGTGCCTGGGCAGTAAAACCCGAAGTACTGACTCGTAAAAACCCAAATAACCAATACATCGTATTAAAAATAATGTTCCCTACAGCTACTCCACCTATATAAGCAGGGTCAGGCAAATGACCGACGACTGCTGTGTCTACAGCACCAAGTAATGGGGTAGTTAAGGTTGAGATAATGAGTGGAATAGCTAGTGCAAGATAAGATCGATGATTCAAAAATACCTCTCCCTACGCATGTTCATTAATCAAACATGGCTACAAGCTCTTGAGTATATGGATGACGTACCTTAGAAAATAGCCCCTCCTTCTCAAAACTGTCCACAATAACGCCATCGCGCATGACCATTATTGTTTTACTCATTGTATACACTGCTGAGAGATCGTGTGAAATGAATAGATAAGAGGTGCCTAACTGCACCCGCAAATCATCCAGCAAACGTAGAACGGCAGCTTGAGATAGAACGTCAAGACTCGAAGTGGGTTCATCCAAAATAATAATATCAGGTTCAATGCTAATTGCGCGAGCAATAGTTACCCTCTGCTTCTGCCCACCGCTCAGTTCATGAGGATATCGATCAGCTAGACTTGCTGGAAGCTCTACAGCGTCTAACAGTTGTGCGACAAAGTCTTTATGATTCATATAATGAAAATGTTTCATCGCTGCCTGGCTGCCAAATTGCAAATAGGGATCCATTAGGGAATCTTTTATCCTAAGCTTGGGATTCAACGCTGCAGAAGGATTTTGTAGAACCGTTTGGATATGTTTTCGATAGGGTTTTAAACGACGTTCGTTTTTGTTATGGAGAGGTATACCCTCGAACAAAATACTTCCCTCATCAATTGGCTCAATGCGCAAAAGGCAGCGCGCAAGTGTGCTTTTACCGCAGCCGCTTTCGCCTACAAGACCTAAGCATTGCCCCTTCTCTATTGTAAAACTCCCATCCCGGAGCACAGCCTCACCATTATCGTATTTCTTATAAACATTCTTCACTTCTAATAAGCTCATCGTATCACTCCTTCAATCGAAAGTGAGAGCATGGTCCTAAGTGATGGCGATGAATTGATAAGCAGCTCTGTATAAGGATTTTTTGGATGATTGAGTATCTGGTCTTTATTACCCGTTTCAATAATTACTCCGTCTTTCATTACAGCTATGCGATCAGCATATTTTCTTACGTGACGTAAATCATGAGTAATAAACAAAATCGCACAACCGGTTTCCGCCTGCAACTGAGATAATAGTTCCAAAACTTTAAAAGAAGTGACGCTGTCTAATGCCGCAGTTGGCTCGTCCGCTATCAATAAATCTGGCTTAAGGAGTAGAGCAATCGCAATGGATACCCGCTGCAGCTGGCCACCGCTTAATTGGACTGGGTATCTAGTATAAATATCTTCAGACAGACCCACGGAAACAAGTGCTTGCTTGGCTTGCTGTTTTCTTGCGGTTTTGGATAAATCTAAATGTCGCTGTTGATATTCCTCGAAATGTCGCCCGATGGTAAGAAACGGTGTAAACGAGCCTTGGTAATCTTGAAAAATATAAGAAAGATGTTTACCGCGAATTTTACGCATTTCTGAAGGGGTAAGCGCTAATAAATTGCTGCCTGCATATTTTATTTCGCCTGTTGCTTGAAGGTTCGGAGATAATAATTGTCCGATTGCCGAAGCAGTCATGCTCTTTCCGCTGCCGCTTTGCCCAACTAGGGCAAACCATTCCCCCTCTTGAATTTTAAACGAAATATCATTAACGATCCTATTTTGTTTACCCGTCACAGACAGATGGTTAACGGTTATAACGTTCAATTTCCAACCTCCTTTTTGACGTCAAATTTATCTCGCAAGTAATCACCGAATAAGTTTGACAGGAGAACGATAAATACAATCGCGAGTCCCGGATAAATCATGAGCTGCGGATTGGATTGAAAATGCGGACGAGCGTCATTGAGCATTGCCCCCCATTCCGGTGCTGGAGGCTGCGCACCGAGTCCTATATAGGAAAGAGCAGAAATGAGCAGAATGATTTTCCCTAAATCGAGGCTGGCAAGCACGAGTACGTTTCCAATAACATGCGGCAATATATGTTTGATCATAATACGCCCCGAACTAAGACCATTAATTTTAGCTATAATGACATAGTCTTTTTGCCGTTCAGTTAATACCGTACTTCGAACAAGACGGGAATAACTAACCCATTTCACCAGAACAATGGCAAAAAGCAGATTTTCAATGCCGGCACCTAGTAAACTACTCAACACAATCGCCACTATCGTATCCGGAAATGACAAAAAAACGTCTGCTATACGCATGAAAATCCGATCAACTACACGACCTTTAAAGCCAGCCAACAAACCGAACGGCACACCAATGATAACTGCAATTAACAATGATATGAGACCATAACCAACTGTCAGCTGTGAGCCCAGCAGCAAACGTGTTAATACGTCACGCCCCAGATGATCTGTTCCAAGCGGGTGTTTTAGACTCATTGGCAACAATCGTTCGGTAAGCTTAACTAATGATGGGTCATGATTCAGCACAAGGAAGGTGTAAGCAATCACAACTGGTAACAAAGTTACCATAGAGAGCATTAGGGCAACGTTCCAGCGTTTTTGAATATTCTTGCGTTTTCTTGTAACCACTAACTCCATGAGCTGTTCTTCCTTTCCTTGATCCGCAGTTCTGGGTTTAAATATCGATAAGATAAATCAACAGCGCTGTTCACGAAAAATACGATAATCGCCATCACAAAAATATATCCTTGGATGACGGCGTAATCCCGTGATCGAATCGAGTCAACAACCATCTTGCCGATACCGGGATAGGCAAAAATAACTTCAATAACGACAACCCCACCGATCAAGCTGCCTAAACTAATACCGAACACGGTAATAACAGGCGGCAAACTATAACGAAATGCATGGCCGAAAAAAATACGCATTTCCGATAATCCTCTAGATCGTGCCGCCCATATAAATTCATTGCTGAGAGAGTCAAGCAAACTTGAACGCAATAAGCGAACGTAAACGCTTGTTATGGCAAGTCCTAAAGTAATGGATGGAAGGACCGCAGAAATAATGCCGTCCCTCCCCATCGGAGGGAGAATGCCCCACCGCACCGCAAATAAATCAATAAAAATGAGTGCCAGCCAAAAACTCGGGATGGCAGCGCCGAGTAACGATACTCCCCGGCTTAATTGGTCTATCCAGCTTCCCCGATATAGAGCAGCGAGTGAGCCAAGAGGAATAGCCACGCTTAGCATGACAATGAGTGCACCGAAAGACAGTTCGAGTGTTGCAGGTAATCCGCGTAGAATCATTTCCATCACAGGTTGATTCGTTATATAGGAGTTACCAAAATCTAATCTTACAAAGTCAGCCAACCATCGACCATACTGCACGAGTAAAGGATCATTAAATCCTAATTGTTCACGAAGTGCTTCCACTTGTTCAGTTGTAACCGATACATCATCGACTCTAAGCATGGAAAGAACCGGATCACCCGGAGCGAGACGCACGAATAGAAAACTTATGAACGTAATGACCAGAAGAAAGATTACAACCTCGATTAATCGCCTGCTTAGAATCTGAAACATTTACTTCACATCCAATTCATTCGTTAACATGTAATATTCACTTCGGGATGTTACCCAGTTCAGAACTTTATCAGACTTATATGCAATGAGTGTGTTCGGATGCAGAATAAAAGAATTATAGACTTGCTCATCGACATACAAGGCAACTTGTTCAGCTTTAACCGAACGCTTGTCTTGACCAACGCTTGCGTTTAATTCATCAATTAGAGCGGTTAAATGATTATCATCCGCTCCGCTGAAATTCAAAGCGCCTTTTGGATGATACGTTGCATTCAAATAGTAACCAGCATCCCCTCGAGGTGCAGTTAAATTGCTGTATGTAGTCAGGTCCCAATCGCGATTGGCTGCCATGTACTCTTCTGGAATTTCGATCTGCTGGATTTGAACCTCTATTCCGAGCTGGCCTGCATCCGACTGAAACACTTGTGCAATCAAGGGCAAGTCAGCACGCGCACTGTAAGTTAGGAGTTTAAATGTGAGCGGTTCGCCGTTTTTTTGCATAACCCCATTCACTTCTGTATACCCGGCATCATGAAGATAGGCTCTAGCAGCGTCCATACCCGTCTTTTTCTCAGGATAGTCCGGTGCAAACGAAAAGGTGGATGGGAAAGGTCCAGTCGCAATTTCAGCATGTCCTCTTAAAATGGTGTCCACGATAGCTTGCCGATTAATTAATGCATCAACAGCCTTACGAACAAGGATGTCTCGCAGCGGCTTCCGTTCTAGGTTCATCGTCATTTGATGCACTCGGAACGTAGATGTGGACTCCACTTTTACTCCTGGTGAAGCTTCTAAATTAGTGAGTGTTTCTACTTCAGGACGGAAAACAATATCGGCGGTTCCTGATTGAAGCGCAAGAGACCGGGCATTGGCGTCTTCATTAAATGAGAATTTCGCTGATTGCAGTTTTGCAGCCCCGTTCCAGTAACCCTCATAACGCACAAGATCCACAGCCGTACCCGGTGTAAAAAAAGATACAGCAAATGGTCCTGTGCCTATCGGTTTGTTAACAAAGTCTGCTTCCGTTACGTCAATAATTGAAGTGTTTGGATGTACCAGTTCAGATGGAAATTCAGGAAATGGAACTTCTGTTTTAATCGTCAACGTATTGGCCTTGGCTTCTATTGTTTCAATACGCAAGGCATTCTTTATCGCGAGGCTATCTTTCATTGCCCGTTCGAGAGAGGCTTTAACAGCTGCTCCATCCATAGGTTTACCGTTCTGAAAGGTCACGTCTTTTTTTAGCTCAATTGTCCATAATTGACCATCTTGACTATCCCAGCTTTCTGCAAGCCAAGGCTCGATGGTCAAGTCCGTATCATTGAGATGTACCAAAGTTTCCGTTATTCCTGCACGAACGGAGACATAACTTGTATCCACATTAGGATCAAGCGAGCTAGTCGCAAAATTAAAGAGCAGATTTACCTTTTTACTTCCCTCAGCTTGTTTTTCAACAGGCACAGAAGAACAAGCTGCCAAAATAAAAACGGATAAAATGAAAATTAATAATAACTTGTATCCCTTAAACATCTTTTTACCTCCATTTTTTCGTATGTACTTCGCATGTATTTCGTATGCATTACGATTAAGATTAGCACATCCGTTTGTAGTCGTAAATAGTTATAATTACGATTAATGAAACTACTGCATTATAATTAATCTATATAGGAGCAGTTTGCATACTATCATACGTCTGCAAATCCCAGACTCAACACCCTGTAGAAAGCACCAACTAAAAAACCACTTCCAGAGGAAGTGGTTTTTTAGTTTCATATGAGGGGTCAATCACTGACCTCTTCGTTGTCAATGATGATGCTTAATTTCAACGCTTCGCACGACCCTAGTCAATCCGATATGGTAGGAGTAGTAAAGCGATCTAGAAACAAAGTCGAATTGATGACCAGATTATCTTCAGGACAAGTTCGTCCCAGAATCCGCCACCCCTGCTTATTCAACTGCGATTCATCAATCGCTTCGTACATGATTTGCCTCATCCCCTCAGCTGTGCGAATAGCTATGAGAGGATCTGGAGAAGTACGACTAATTTGTTCAAGCACCGCTCGCTTATTTCTCACGAGACTAGCCACAAAGATTCGGTTATAAGTGCTATAATCGAAATTTGACCCATTCTCCATTACGACAGTCACTTTAGACCCTAAGCCCATGTGCTCGAGTAAAGAGCTTGATGCATCATAGGCCACAGAATCCATTTCCAGACAGATTACCTCCACATCGCCGAATAGATGCAAAATAATAGGACTTAGCGGCATCGGCCCACTACCAACAAAGACAATCGGCGACTTCTCTGTGTGACTATCCTGTCGAATGAACCGACGAAGAGTGGACAGTTCCTGACTAACTAAGGCCATGTATATGTTCCAGGTAGGCAGCCTTGTAACGATATCCATGACGGAACCCTCAGATTTGCAAATGTGACGAGAATCACCTAGTTCTACAAGGAATTCGGCTTCAGACAACTTATCCTGCAACATTCGCTGGTTCATTACAATATATTCATTGCTTAGAACGGCCTTGACTTCCTCGGACGAGTAGTAGGAGCGCAATTGCTTTAAAAGGCGCCCAATCATGTTCGTCGCCCGTTGATTGGCAGGAGAAAGATCTTCTTCTTTTTGAAGAAGTTCATTTACTTCACGGATAAAATCGATAAAGTCATCAACCTTTTGCATGCTTGGCGTGCTGCCTGTATGTATGTTAGTAGCGGTAGAAAAACTCTCCATTTGCACCTTTCCTCCTTCATTCTACATCTGCCTTCTCTCTACGAATATATTCGAATGGTCAAAAATGTAGACGAGTGTTGGGACGGGTTATCCAGCGAATCATCTTCAGCAAGCTATTTGGCAGCACTGTCTCTATCGATGAAAGGGTAATCTTCTCCCCGTTCATTTGCGTTCCCCAAAGAAAAGCCGACTCACTCGTTTAGAGAAGTCTTCTATTCCAAAACCTGCCGTATCGATCCGGTTATACCAGTTCGATACGGTTTCCAATATCCATAAAGGTACCTGTACCTCGCATATCAGTGGATAAAAATGTTTGTATGCCCATACCAAGTGTTCCCATCGACTATCGTTTCCTTCCTTGATATATTCCGATACATCAAGAACTTTTCCTCTTCCCTCTTGCAAAAGAACATTTTTTAGATGAATATCCCTTGGGTTCAGCCCCTGACTTCGGACAAACTCGCGAGCCTCCTCAACGTCTTGGATCACTTGCTCTGGAACACGGACACCTTGTAGAAGACAATCATATAAGGTAACTCCTTGTTCAAAACTTAAAACCAAATAGTTAGGTCCGGATCCATAACATTGGGGGAAATACTGCGATCCTTTTAAGCGTTTGTATATACCTTCTTCAACTTCCTTTTTCTCTAATGCCTGAGCGGAATACACTTTATAAGCGTAATTTGGGGTGTCCGGGTAATAAAAGACCGCGGCATCCGTTCCGATGCCGATGCAACGCAAAGCTTCCGCAAAACCGATGACGGAAACAGGCTTATTGTTTTCATGACCAACGACCTCAATATCCCTCAATGCTTCCTCAGCATGTTTCCAATCTGAAATCATAACCATCTTCTCCTTGTTTTTTTGGCATTATATTCGCCGACGGATCCCTATTCTTATTTTATTCCATACTGGGACAACAATGCACAGATCTGTACGACCCAATCAGTTTTGTTTCCAAATCGCTTGCATCAGATGTCACATGGGATCAGAATCAGATGTTGTCTACACAAATTACGGTGTCGCTACCCGCCACCATTTGAAAAATATAAAAGCCCTCATTGAGAGGGCTTTTATCCATTCTTTGTCACCTAGCTGAATTCAATATTCGACGATTCAAGATTTTCCGCGAAAGATCGAAATTGATCGTTGTAGTGCTCTATCATCGATACACATATCTGTTTGAAGCCCAACCAAAACAACTTTTCTAATCCCGAGCGCCACCAATTCCGAATGGAGATTAGTATCATGGAACGAGTCTGGCATATGCTTTTGAATGATGATGTCTCCACCAACAGGAGTTATCACGGGGTGTATGTTCCAATCTGGACTATTGGTTACCAAACCTTCATCTTCATTATGTTGGACATATATAATGGGAGTATCATATGCTCTAGCTTTTTTTATAAGTCCGCTTATGCGCTCAAGTAAACCATCGCCGTCGTATACTGGGTATTCTTCCTGAAACATACCGTTTTGAACATCAATTACTAACAAAGCCATATCACTTTTCATGATCTTGATCTCACCCCATGTCTTGATAGTATATTGCTCATTATATTAAACTATGTTTTTTTGTAATGCTTAATTAACTTCTGGTGTTTAAGCTCTCCTGCCCGTTAGCTTAATGTTATGGTCTACTTTTGGTAAAATACAGATTTAAATCGTCATCAACACAAACTATGGTACCAGGGTTGACTGGTTGTGCTTGATACATCACTCCCCTGCCATCTGGAATGTATCCCCTTTTAGCGTATAATCGCTGTGCATTACCATAGCTTTGATAGAGTCCAACACCAATTCCCACTCTACAGTATTTCTCAAATGCGATTTTCTCAACGGCTCCCATTAATGCATTGCCAATTCCTAACTTTCGAACTGGAGGAATGACATTAAAATCATTAATTTCAGGTATGCCATTTTCAACAAAGTAAGGATAATGAGATGTAGCAAGTAGATGTAAGCTTCCCGCAAACTGTCCTTGGTAAAAGGCTAGTAAAGTTATTCTTTCTCCTTCTTCGTTCTGTTCCCAACATCTCAAGATGTAATCCCTAGGTTTTCCAATACCGTGTTCAGTGAAAACCCTATAAACAAGTTCTACGTCTGATCCTGTCATTTGACGAATTTCAATCCAATTATTCATAATCTCACCCCAATGTTCAATTGCATTTACACCTATTTTACCAGTTGGCCAAATGTTGATTAACGTCAATTATAGCTATAACTAAATATTACTGCCCGTTTACTTAATAAAATGAGCAGTCCACCACAGTGTCTGCTCATCCATTAGTAGTTTTCAACTATCGTTCCTCGTTAGTTCAATGCACAAACTTTAAATCTATGTCAATTGCTGCGCAAGCTCCCAGATATGTCCTGCCGGATCTGCAAAGGTAGCAGTGCGTACTCCCCACGGACGGTCCACTGGACCATTAAGTAGAGCAACGCCTCGTGTATTCAATTCATTACATACTGCACCCACATCATCCACACGAATGGTAAACTGGAAACGAGATCCAGATTCTCATCAACATTCATGGACCCTAAAGTCTTCATACGAACACCTCTTCACATTCAAATTAAATTAAAACACAAGCTTTTGTTCCAGTTCGACCTTTTGGCGCAGGTGATGACGAAAATGCATACCTACCAAAACGTGCCACTCTCGCGCGTTGAGCCACCCAAAGCCGTCATGTCTGACTTTATAATTTGGGTTTATCGTATTTAGTTTCTCTTCACATTTAGACATTCTCTTTAGTACTAAGTCGAGTCCACTCAATAGGTCCTCTTTACTTTCCGAATTACTCGGATTATTTCCGGGGAAATCCGGCAATTTGATTTTGATCGGAGGGAATGCGCCGATATCAAACAATTGCACACCGCCCTCCGTTTTCCCTTGAGATTGCTCCTCATTTAAAGATGCACATATTTTCACTTTGTCAAGGTAATCGAGCGCAGCTAGTATCAAGTGATCATACATTTGTCCTAAAGACCAAACCCCTAGCTCGAATACATACCTTAACTGATCCAAGGAATAACGCTGCAAATCGCTTTTGTATGACTCAATTAGCTCGGTATAATTCAATTAGCCACACCTACTTATCCGCATATATACTCCATATTAACATACAGCAAATAATGTAATTTCTTTTCTATTGCTATATTCAGGAAGTCTAAGACTTTATTTTCTTCTGACAGTGAATTCGATCATGATTTTTGATCATCTTGCAGAGCACTCCAACATCTATGGCGTTCTGGCAAAAAGCGATGCACTCCCTATTCTCGATTTAGTTATTAGCCTCCTCTCCATCTTGCAAATAAAAGATAAGAGAACTAAACAAAGAGAGATATAATGCGCGAACCAGCCGATTTATAATGAATTCAACAAATGAAGCTATACTTTGTAAGCGCTTTATAAATGAAGAGGTTTCGTTTCATTCAGACAGGCTCAGCTTCTAACTGGTGGTCCATTGCCGAGTTCCGCGTCTACAACGCAGCGCCCTCCCTGTTAAATCGTTCCGGCTGGAGCGCAACCGGCTCCGCCTCCGGAAGCGGAACGACAGCTAGCGACACTCTGGACGGCAGTCTCTCTACTCGCTGGACGAATGGCTATTCACAGGCTAACGGACAATGGTTCCAAGTCGATATGGGCAAGATCCAATCCATTTCCAGCGTTACATTAAATGCGGCTTCCTTTACCGGCGACTATCCGCGCGGTTATGCCGTAGACCTATCGATTGACGGTACCAACTGGCAGCGCGTCGTGACACAAACCGGATCAGCTGCCAATTGGTGATCCATTGCTGAAGTCAACGTACTTGGTGTCGAATCTGCTTCGGCTGCCGGAACAAAGATTAGTCATACCGGTTGGACGGCTTCTGCTTCGCATACCGAGACGGGAGGAAATCCTGGCGTCGCAATCGATGAGTGGTTACAGGCGGCGAGAAATGCTCCGTATTCGGATCCTCTGTCAAGAAGTTTCACCCTCTATGTCTCGAACGATGGCGTGAACTGGACACCGATAGCGAGCAGCGACGGTACAGGACCGGTTCAGCGGGTCAAGTTCGCAACCGTTAATGCAAGATACTTCAATATCAACCAAACGGGCACCGCCGGTCAATGGTGGTCCTTTGCAGAGATTAATTTATATCAGCAATAGATCCTAAGCACAAAAAGAACTCCTTCAATTGGCGTAGGCTCGCCGATTGGAGGGGTTCTTTTTTGATGTTCAAGCGTTACTCAAAATAATTTTTTAATGTCAGCAATCATACGCTGTATGCTGATTTCATTTTCTTCAGGCCATACGCTGCTACTTCTAATGCATCTCGTTGTCCATAGTTCTCTTGGAAGAGTTCCAAGGACAAGAAACCTCTGTAACCTGCGTCAAATAAAAGTTCTGCGAGTCTAGCTGAGGGCGCTATGCCTTCCCCCGGAAACACTCTTTCCTTATCTTGAATGACATCAGAGGACGGACTCTCAGGATAATCGTTCACATGGAATATTCCAATATGGGATCCGTTTATCTCTTTCAATAATTCAAAATCGCTACCGCCAGTATACATATGAAAAGGATCCAGTAAAAGTTTCGCATCTTTAAGTCCGCTTTTAGCCAAAATCTGATAGGCCTCTGAAAGGGTTGAAAGTTTCTTTGCCCTGCCCCAAAATTCCAAGTAAGGTTCAACCCCGATTTTATGGCCCATATCAGAAAGCTTGGAGAAGTAATACGCAAATTGATCAAGCGTTACGTCTTCCACATTGCCGAATGGAGGAGCAGCGACGGCCTCGCAGCCAAGCTCCGCAAGAAGGCGCATCTCCTCTTCGGCTTGCATGAAGCCCTGAGCCCGAATATCATCGTCCGAATCCGCCCATTTAAAAAAGGCGATGGCATTTACAAGCCGAATGCCGGATTCATTCATCTTCGAACGCAGCTGCGCTGTGGTCCCCCCTTTTTTTATGTAGTTTTGAATATCGCCTACCCATAACTCAATGCCCTCGTAACCCGCCACAGCTGCCACCTGAATTTGCTGTTCAACATCCAATTGAAATGGGAATAAAGTAGAAGCGTTTAATGCCGTTTTGAATGGAAACATATTCATCTCCCTCTCGCTAATATGTAACGGGTATTGATCTGCCTTCTTTATGAATCTTTAACGCCAATTCCATTAACCAAACCGCCGTTCTTGCTTCTTCCGGCTTTACCTCGAGCTCCTCATTACCGGCAATATGTTCATTTACATTCCGATAGAAATCTGCATAATTGCCAGGAAGAGTCTCGATTCTGCCCTCGACATGAAGCCCGCCTATGGAAGCGTTTAGCTTACCCCAGAACTCCTTTGCTTCTTTTCCCCAATTCCGCACGGAATCAGGAGTGCCACCAGCAATCAGTGCCGGCTCCTGAGGGTCGCTCCCATATTTGGTGAATGAACCTTTCGAGCCGTGCAGCATATATCAAGGACCCGGTTCCCGCACAAAACGGGAAGATTTGAGAATGACCTTGAGATTATCATTATACCGCAATGTGACATCGAAATAATCTGCAGCAAGCCCGTTTTCCCGTTGAATCTGAACATCTGCTTCAATACTATTCGGAATCCCGAATAACTAGGAGGAAGGTAATGACCAGCTTTGGAAATAGACGCTGCGATGTAATTCTCTTTTTAATGCCCATATCGGATAACGTCCTTGCCGTCTCAAATGAATAAGAAAACTGTACGATCCTGGTTAAGGAACGTACAGTTTTCTTAGATTATAACGCCAAAAAAATCATCATTCTATTTCATTTCATCTAGATTTCTTATCTATTTTTTGGCATTATCATTAAGATCATTATAGATAAGAAAAATCCTTTTAGCTGAAATATTTACGAATGAAGTAGGTTGGCGTACAACTCCAAGCATGGCAATAGCTGTTGATTAAGTTGCTTCCATATGGAGACAATCGTTTGTTCTTAGGATCATAGAGCTAAAGACCGGCTTGTCGCCCCGAGAGTTCCGACATCGCAACATATAACTAGATTGATCAAGATATATTTCTCCGTTTCCGGCATGAGATAATGTTTATACCAAGCAAAGAAATCTTGCTTTTCGGGATAATACAATTAAACTATGGATAGATGCTAAAAAAGTGGTACAAGGGAGATATCCGAGTGACCCGTATTCCAATCGACCTTCGTAAAGTACCTCTGTACTTTGCATATAAACGTAAAAGCAACTACGATGAACAATACCAAGGCGTATTTCATGCCCATCTAGGCGTCGAAATCCTGATGGTCCATGAAGGCCAGGGCTCGCTGATCGTCAATCAGCGGAACTACGAGATCAAGCCAGGCATGATCTGCGTGTTCCAACCCTTCCAATTGCATCATGTTCAAACCGTAATCGGAGAGCAAACGCCGTTCGTGCGCTCCGTCATTCATTACGAACCCTCACTATATGAAGCTTTCTTTGAGAATTGGCCTGCTCTTCATGCTTTCTTCAAGCAATTTCACAAAGGAAAGCCTCCGTCTCCCCAATACTACGAACCTAAGGAGATGGAGCGGCTCTCGAATATCCTGCTAAGCCTGCAAGAATCGATAGCGAGTTTGTCCAAGGATCAATATCTCGAGGAGTTCTCGCTATTCCTGATCGCTTTTTTCCGTTCTTTCAGACCTCTTTACGAAAGTCGGCGCTCGAATTCATCAATGGAGCAGCAATCACGTCAATTGCACCAAGCCGAGAAGATCATGGAGTGGCTTGAGAGCCATTACAAGCAACCATTGCGCCTGGAGAAGTTGAGCAAGGATTTGCATCTTTCACCTTATCACTTGTCACACTTATTTAAGGATTGCACGGGCAGCACGATATCGGAGTATCTATACGCTAAGCGAATGCAGCAAGCCGTCATTCTTCTTCAATCGAGCGATTATGCCGTTTCCCGAATTGCTGAGGAAGTGGGCATTACGAACAGTTCTCACTTTTGCATGTTATTCAAAAAACATTTCGGATCGACGCCTTACCAATACCGAAGGCAATGGCAGGATCATGTCAAATAATTCGAATCGCATCTCGTTGCGCGATCAAGCTGAGCTCAGCCGCCTTGAAGGCATGCTCTTGGGTCATGGCGTTCTCCGTGCGCAATTCAATGTAACCATCCGTTCCTAATATGGTGGTTCTATTCTCTCCTATGCTTTGTAGTCGCTACCGGTCGTTATCGAAATCGCTTGAAAGTTTTCAATAGATTTACTTTTTTCAAAGAAATGAGTTGCATTAGCCTGCATGCCTTCTCTTGAATAAAAGGCATCTTCTGGTTGTAACGGCAGTTGAACAAGTTGACCTGTGCTTGCCGATTTATAGATAGCTGTTATCATCTCTAAAGTCTGTCTACCACTAATTCCATCAATCAACGGAGCTGTTTGCTTTTCAATAGCTGTAAGAACATCGTCAATTTGTCCGGCATGCCCTTCGTGCACGACTTCAGGCAAACTCTCATAATAGTCATGGAGCTGCTTCTCCAAATCAGTATCGGTCTCGGGGAATCCATTCGAGCGCGACGTCGATGCTGTTACTTTCCATGGGACAGAAACTCTAGCTTTGGCCCCTTGGAATATTAACTGCTGTTCTTCACCATGGTGGACGACGGAACTCGTAATTTGACCCAATGCCCCGTTATCGAACTTTAGCATGCTGATAGACAGATCCTCCACTTCTGCATTGTCATGAGATACGTTACTCATGAAAGCCTGTACTTGATTTGGTCTGCCTGTCATCCACAGCATCGCGTCGATATGATGCACCGCATGATTTAGTGTCGGCCCTCCGCCCTCTTTTTCCCACGTGCCTCTCCACCACAAATCATAATAGCAATGCCCCCGCCACCAGAAGGAGTCTACTTGAACATGTACGATTTCTCCCATCAGCTTGCTGTCGAGAACTGATTTCAATTTCATCATAGGTGCTCTGAAACGGTTCTGCGCAATGACCGACAACAGTTTCCTGGTTCTGCGGGCAGCATCATTCATTAAATCGCATTCCTCCAAGGAGGAAGCCATCGGTTTTTCTACGAGTACATGCTTATTCGCTTGCAAAAATTCAACTGTCAGAGAAGCATGTGTATAAGGAGGTGTGCAGATTGAAACGAGATCGATATCTTCCGCCAATAAATCTTGATAATCCTTATAACCTTTAGCCTCAAGTCCGAACTTCTCGATTTGGGCCCATGCTTTTTCTTCATAACTGTCGCTAATTGCCACGATCTTACAACGGCCTGGAAACTTTAAGTACGACTCGATATGCGCGGTAGAAATTGCCCCTGCGCCGATAATAGCAACCTTCAGCATCTCACAACCTCCAATTAATTTGTTGCTTTTATCGTAACAAGAACAACCTTAGGATTGTGTCTTGATATTGCGTAAAAATACCGCTACTTTGCGGAAGAAATACAGATTCAGACATGAATGGACAATGTAATTCCCATCAACAATTCGTCAACAACATCCTTGCAGTTCTTAAATGAGTCAAATGGTAGAAAATTCAAGCACAAAAAAACCCTTGCGCCGCAAGGGTTTTCTAATTGTTTTTTCCATAAACAATAAAGCGTATTATAAACCGCATTTATAGTCGTATCCGATCGCTTGCAGAAAAGCTCGAGCGATTACCGCATGTCCGCCCATGTTCGGGTGTACGCGGTCCCAGGCGAGCGTGCCCGGATAAATATGGGCTAGAACCTGATTAAATGCTGCCTGGGTATCGACAAACCGAGCATCATTCTTGAACGCCAACTTCTTTACGACCTCGCCGTACTGATCCATCGTCCTGCGCATTGGATCTGCCTCATTCGGCTCGATATAGAACGGTGTCATTAATACAAGCCCTTGCAGCTGCGGCCTCGTACGCTTTACAAGCGCCTCCAGCGTTTCTTCATATTCGTCGATATAGACATGCTGCTCGGTCTGGGCCGGCAGATCATATTGCCGCCAGACATCGTTAATGCCGATCATGATCGACAGCCAGTCCGGCTTCAGATCCAGCACGTCCGTCTGCCAGCGCTCCTTCAGATCACGAACCGTATTGCCGCTTGTTCCCATGTTCACAACCCTAATTCCGCACTCCGGATATGCTGCCGTCAGCAGCGCATCCACAAGCGAAACATAGCCTTTGCCGATAGCCCCGAAGAGCCCTTCCCCGTAAGGCCTAGCCCGATCGCAATCCGTAATGGAGTCGCCGATCATGACCAATTTCGATTTTGGTTCCAACAACATGGTTTAGCCTCCCTTAAATGTGGTACCTCGTTTCAATTCACTTTGTTTCCGAAATCAGGATTTCTCATTCTCTATGACAGAAGCCAAGAACGCGAGCGCCAACCCCTGCCCCCAACCTTGGGCCCATTTCCTATCGATGCCGAGGTAGCCGGCGATGTCGTTCATGACCGCGGTACCGCCCGATACGTTCAGCACGCGGCCGTTGTCCGCGATGTTCGTCAGTAAGCCGTCAAGCGCCTTCTTCACATACTTCCCGTGCAGAGGATTGCCTTGGGTAACCATTGCCGCCGCGATGCCCGCCGTGGCCGACACTTCGCCGTAAGCTTCCGGGTAATCGAGCACGGTGCCCCAAAGACCATCTTCCTTCTGTAACTTCTTGATAGCGGCCAATTGATCGCGCAATGAACTCCATATATGCATCATCGGAGGATACAGATAACCTTCCGGTAATATCCTTGCCGCGCGGGACATCGTATAGGCCGCCCAAGCATTGGCGCGCGCCCAGTACATGCCGGACATATGGTCCTTCTTGATATGGTTGTAGCCGTGATACCATAGCGAGTCGTTCTCGTCCTGCAAATAGTTGATATGCCAGAAAAATTGATGCAAGGCATCTTCCACGAGTTGTTTTTTGTCGAACATGATGCCTGCGCGCAGCATGAAATACGCCGCCATGAACAGCGTATCCGCCCAGCATTGTTCCGGAAAATCGTTTTTGGCCGACACCGTATGCTGAAGCACCCGGTCACTGAAACGCAGTGCATTATTCTCCAGGTAGTCGATCTTGCTGAAAATAAGCTCGGCATACCTCTCATCCTTCGTATGCTCGTATAAAGTGAGCAGCATATGCCCCATCGCGCATGTGTTGACCGTCCATCCCGGAAGTCCCGCTTCGATATATTCATCCACCCAGGCAACCATCCGGTCCAAATAGGCTTGCTCACCCGTTACCTCAAACGCCCGGCCGACGCCATAGTAGGCGACTCCGCCAGGCCAATCCCATGTCAGGTCCATGCCGAATGTGTACTCCGCCACGCGTCCTACGACTTGCTTCAAATCGCTTGCTTTTGCGTTAATGTTCATTTTTTTATCCCCTTATTTCATATTTCGCGCTAAAATCGCGTTCGCTTTCAATCTAAATTCCACGGCCGCTGATTGCGGCGTTATTTTGTCGAACAGCAGCAAATCATAAAGATTGCGAAGCACCGCCGTCACTTCCCCGGTTCCGACCGGATCCGGCGGATCGATCGTGCTGCTGTGCTGCTCCACCCATTCCACATATTCGAATACTTGCAGCTGCTCCGGTTCCAGGAAAGGCTTCAGATCGTCTTTCACCTTCGCTGACACAGGCACGCCTCGTTCCGCCTTCATTACTTTATTCGCTTCCAGATCGTTGACGAAGAAGCTGATGAACTTAGCCGCCTCTTCCTTATACTTCGAGTTTTTCGCTACGGAAAAAAACATGCCCGGTTTCAGAAACATACCTTGATTTCTGTTCGGACCGGGAATCGGCGCTAACTGCAGCGGTTTGCCGTATTTCTCAACCGTCGTAATAAAATGATTGGAATACCCCCAGCCAAGCAGCGCTCCTCCCGTATAAAACGGATCCGAATCCGATAACCGAACATCGGAATACCATATATCCGGCGAGAAAATGAGACGATCCTTCGCCATTCTCTGCATCCGGCCAAAATAGTCCACAAACAACTCATCATCCTCATACCCGAGCTTCGTGCCGTCAGCGGCAAACAGCGTGCGTCCGTACTGTCTGAGGTAGTAGGCAAAATATTGCTCAGGCGTAAGGTCTGTTCCGACATAAACACCTTTGCCTTTCAACTGCTCGCCCATCGCTTCAAAATCGGACCATGTCCAATCCTCGGTCGGCGGCGCAATGTCATGCAGCTTGAATACTTCCGGATCATAGACGCTGTACAGCGCGTTGACGCCCAAGTTTAAGCCGAATAAACGATCGCCAAGCTTGCCTCCCGATAAATTGTTGTGGCTAATATGACTTGCGTCGATAAATCCCTTCTGAATATAAGGCGTTAAGTCCTCGAGTAAATCCAAAGTTCCATATTGCGCCAAATAGGAAACATCCATCTGCATGATGTCAGGCAGCGCGTTGCCTGCGGCATATGGAGCAAGCTTCTTCCAATATTCGTTAAAGCCAGTATATTCGAACTCAATGTTCACATTCGGATTTTGCTTTTCGTACATTTCGATCGCTTGAATCGTCGCGTTATTTCTAAAGTCTCCGCCCCACCAGAACACCCGAAGCGTAATTTTCTCTTCAGCGGAACGAACTGGATCATGAGACTCCGCCTTGCCGCAGCCGAACAATATCGCAACCATTCCTAGCAGCATCCATACCCGTATCGTCACTCTCATCCTGCTTGTACCTCCTGAGTCAGCGGCAGCATAACCATTACTTTTGTGCCGCTCCCCACCGTGCTTTCCAGCTGCATGCCGTAGCTTTCTCCGAATGCGAGCCTCATCCGATCTTGAATATTCTTAAGACCGATACCCGAACCTCTTGTTTCAACTTCGCCGCTAAGCACTTTGCGCAAATACTGTTCATCCATGCCGGGACCCTGATCCTCGACGATAATGGCAAGCCGGTCCCCGCTTTCCTGCGCGTAAATGCGAATGGTGCAAGGCTCGATCTGCGGCTCGAGTCCGTATTGAATCGCGTTTTCCAATAGAGGCTGAAGCGTTAGCTTCGGGATCAGCACGTTCATATAGCGCTCTTCTACGTCCATGTGGAAATCGAGTCGATGCTGGAAACGATACTTTTGGATCGTGATGTAATGCTGTACGATTTCGAGCTCTTCCGCGATCGTAATAACGTTACGTTTCAGGCTGATCGACGAACGAAGCAAATATCCGAGCGACACGACCATGCTTGATATTTGTCCTTGATCGTTTTTCTTCGCCAGCCAATGGATCGAATCAAGCGAATTGTACAGAAAATGCGGATTGATCTGAGCTTGCAGCGCCTTAAACTCGGTTTCCTTAATAATGAGCTGATTCGCGTAATTTTCTTTGATTAATGTATTAATCCGGGCAATCATTAACCGGAATGTTCGCTGAAGCAGTCCAACCTCGTCCATTTGCTGAATAACTGCGCCGTGCAAGCTGACACCCATATTATCCAGGTCCCCGTATTGCACTTCCTTCATCTGGGTGATAAGCAAACGAATCGGCTTCGTTAAGCTTCGGGCGAATAGCATTCCGATTATGATTACAATGACAACCGTTGCCGTAAACACAATAATCAACGTATTTTTAAGCCAAACGATTTTTTCGAAAATATGATTGTAAGGAACAACATTGTAATACGTCCAGCCCGTATACGATGATTTTTTCTGGGACAAAAATACCGCTTCCCCGTTCAAATCCTTAATCTCATAACCGTCAGCCTGATTTAAGGGCTGCGCGGTTTGAGCAATTTCAGGCGAAAGATTGCGGAATGGATAGACGACACTTTGTCCGGACTTCACTATCACATCACTGTTCTCTGAAGCAATGCCCGCGTAATCCTCAACGATCCGTTCAATATTAATACGCAATATGAGGAAACCGATCGGCTCAAGCGTCAGAGGCTCGTAAGTTCGCACTTGCCTTACGAGAATCAGCATCGGATCGGAACGATCCGGATACAACCAGCTCGCGGATCCTTTTCCGGCCGCCGCCATTTCACTTATACGCTTATACTTCTCGCCCACTAGCTCTACAGAACCGCCGTATTTGCTTACCCTTTCCTTCGTATCGACCAAATGAACCGACTGCACATATCTCTCGGACGTGCTAATATGCGCCCATAGACGATCGGTTATTCTTTTGCGGATGATATAACCGGAATATTCCGAGTCGTCAACGAGCAGTTCCTTTAAGCTTTGTTGAATGACCGTGTCCGAAATGATGCTTAATGACATCGATTCCAGTTTCTTAAGCTCCATATCAATCGAAGATGACGATAAATTCAATAGTCTGTGCGATTTATCATACAGCTGCTTATCGTAAATCGAATAAGCGTAATAGAGCGAGCTGAACGCAAGCGTTATGATTAGGACCATAATTAACGCAATGATAAAAAATATTTTCAGCTTTATACTCAAATTCCGATAGGCTTTGATCAAGAGAGAGTGCCTCCTTAGCAACGTTCATATACTAGATATAACATATTCAGGAGCAATCTGCGCACTCTAAATTCAAATTCGCGTGATCGAAGCTGGAAGAAGAGACTGCTTGCCAAGGCTTTTAGCCGCCCCGGTAAACAGTCTCTATACGACCTATTATTTGCTCATATAACGTTCGTAAGCCGCTTGATGAAGCTTAACCGCTTCTTCAATGCCCATGCCTTTGATCGTTTCTACCATTTTGTCATACTCCGAAACCGGCTTCGAGCCGTTAATGATTGCAGACATCGTTTCGTTCAAGTACGTATTAACTTGGCTCATGATAGAAGTCACTTGGCTAGCTTCGTCGATCGTCAAGCGAAGCGGAGGAAGCGTCAGATCTGAGGACTGCTTCATCCATTCCGTGTTCGCGTCTTTTTGACCTTGGTCAAACAGCAGCGCGTCCAAATATTTGCTGTCTTGGTTAATCGGACCGTCCATAATCGAAAGCGCGTAGGATGCAAGCGCTTGGTCGTACGTCAGGCCGTTCGGGTTTTTCGTAATCGTGTCGGTAAATTTGTACGTTTCGCCTTCTTTCGTGTAGCTCTCGCCTTCGATACCGAAATTGAACAAATCACTGCCTTCCGGGCTGTAGTTGTAGTCCATCCATTGAACAATATATTTCAGCTTATCTTCGTCCGCGCTGGCTGTAATCGCTTCGCCGTAAGTCAATACTTTATTGTTCAGGTTAAACGCTGCGTAAGATTTACCGTCCGACGCAAGCGGAGATGCTACGCCCGTCAGGTTGAAGTTCGGATCGGTGTCTCTCATCAGGTTAAAAAATTTGCCCATGCCGCTGAATACACCGCCTTGGTAAGATCCAGCTAAGTTATTCGTCACTTTATAGTCGAACGCTTTGCCGTCGTTCGTCATAATTTCAGGATCGACCAGTCCTTCTTGGTACCATTTCGCCATTTCTGCAAGGAAATCTTTGTATCCAGGCAGGATCGGACCATATGCTACTTTTCCGTCTTGCATTTGGAAGCCGCCGATGACGCCGAATGCCGGTGAGAAGTCATGCAGCTTCGTCAGGTTGCCCGGACCCCAGTTTCCGGTAAACGGGAGCTCATCCGCTTTGCCGTTGCCGTTCGGATCCTTCTCTTTGAACGCTTTCAACACCGTGTACCACTCGCCAATCGTTGTCGGCGATTTCAGGCTCAGCTTATCGAGCCAGTCTTTCCGCATAACGAGACCGGAAGTCGCGTTCAGCTTCACCGCGTCAAGCTTAAGCAGCGGGAACATGTAGATTGTGCCGTCGTCAAGCGCGATTTGCTTCTTCACGTCCGGATCGGATTCGATAATTTTTTTGAGGTTAGGCGCATATTGATCGATCAGTTCGTTCAAGCGGATAATGCGGCCGTCTTCGATCATTTTCTCGGGTCCGCCGACAGCATCTGCCCAGTTATAGTAAATAACGTCCGGCAAATCTTTCGTGGCGATCAGCAGGTTGAACTGATCCTTTTGCTGTCCAAGCGGCGGATGCGTAAAGTTCGCTTTGATACCGGTCAGCTCTTCTTTCTTTTTATAGCTGGCCATTTCACCGAAATTTTGCAAAGAAGCCGTTAACTTGCCGTCGTTAGCACGCCAGTAATCGATCGTGAACGATTCGTTCGTAATCGGAAGCGGAATAACAGATATCGCTTCTTCGCCTTTTGGCGCTTCTGTTCCCGCCGGCGTATTGCCGGTGTTGCCGGTATTGCCTGTGTTTGACCCGTTGTTCTCCGAGCAAGCCGACAAGATGCTAATCAGCAGCATGGAGCTCACAAGAATTAACCCCGCTTTTTTCTTCACAGTGAATCGCCTCCAAGATAGGTTTAATTATTTATTGTTTCACGGCACCGATTAAAGCGCCTTGAACAAAAAATCGTTGGATGAACGGGTAAACGATCATAATCGGCAGCGTCGAAATAATGATCGTCGCGTACTTGATGTTTTCCCCGATCGCAAAGCCAGTGTCCGCTCCCGCTCCCATTGCTTCTGTGCTGCTGCTAATTAGAATATCGCGCATCACGATCTGGATCGGGTATAGCTCTTGACTTCGTAGATAAAGCATCGGGCCAACATAGTCGTTCCAATGATCAACCGCGTAATAAAGCATCATAACCGCAAGAATCGATTTGGACAGCGGAAGCACGATACGGAACAAAATAAGGAAATCGTTGGCGCCGTCCAGCTTGGCCGATTCGATCAGGCTGATCGGAATCGACTCAAAGCTCGTCTTCATAATAAGGAAGTAGAAGGTGCTGATTGCGCCTGGAATAAGAATCGCCCATCTCGTGTCGACAAGGCCGAGATTTTGCACGAGCAGAAATGTCGGGATCATGCCCCCGCCGAAAAACATCGTGAACGTAATCATTTTCATGAGCGTCTTTCTGCCCATCAAATCCATACGGGAAAGCCCGTAAGCGGCGAGCGAGGTCATGAGCAGGTTGATCGCCGTTCCCGCCACAACGTATATGAGCGTATTAAGATATCCCGTGTAGATCTTCGGATAATTGAACACAAATTTGTAAGCTTCAAGCTGGAAGCCTTCCGGCAGCAGCATAAGCGAACGCGATCGAAGCATTTGATCCGGATCGCTGACCGATGAGTTAAGCACGTACAGCATTGGGTAGAAGCACACCGCTATGACGAGACATAGCAGCAGCAAGTTGACTGTATCGAAAATATATTCGCCTGTTGAGCGTTTCATTGGCTCCTCCTATTTACCAGAGACTTGTGGAATTCACCTTGCGGCTAATGTGGTTCGCGAGCAAAAGCAGCGAGAAGTTAATGACACCGTTAATGAGTCCGATAGCCGTCGAGTATGTGTAATTGCCTTCCAGGATGCCTGACCGATAGACGAAGGTGGATATCACGTCGGATGTCTCATAAGTAGGCGCTGTTTGCATAAGCAATATTTTTTGAAAATCGGAATTCATAACCGCGCCAAGACGAAGAATCAGCATGACGACAATGGTCGGCAATATACCCGGAAGCGTAATGTGCATCAATTGCTTCCAGCGCCCCGCTCCGTCCATCTTCGCCGCTTCGTACAGCTGCGGATCGATGCCGCTCAGCGCCGCCAGGAAGATGATCGACGCCCAGCCCGCTCCCTGCCAGATGTTCGATAAGATGTACATTGGCCTGAACATATCCGCCTCTGCCAGAAACATGATCGGCTGAAGATCGAAGAAGCTGCGAATGACGTTGAACAAGCCTCCGTCAAGAGCTGAGAACGTTTTCAACATACCGACTACGACAACGACCGATATGAAGTGCGGCATATAGCTGACCGTCTGCACCGTGCTCTTGAACCATTTCAATCTAACCTCGTTAAGCAGCAGCGCTAGTACGATGGGGGCCGGAAAGCCGAACACAATACTATAAAAGCTGAGGATGAGCGTATTTTTAATAATCCGCCAAAAGTAATAGCTTTCGAAAAACATCGTAAAGTTGTCGAAGCCGATCCATTTGCCTTCCATGATGCCTTTAATCGGACTGTAAGACTTTTGAAACGCCATCAGGAGGCCGTACATCGGTGCATAGCTGAAAATCAAATAGTAGGCGACAACCGGAATCAACATGAGGTACACATATTTATTCCGAATAAGTTCCTTTTTGATGAAGGATAATGTGCTTGACTTCGCCTTTGCGCTCTTGGCAGCCAGCTCTTGTTCCAGTTCCATCGGGTAAACCTCCATCCTTCGTGTTAATTAATTAATGATTACGCTTACTAATATACCGTCTTCGACTTACGATGCCCATGTTCATTTCCGATGCCTTTTTGTTCAAAACCGTTGCTAAAAATCCGATGAAAAAAATCCGACATGGGTTCGTAAGCCAAACAAAAAACACCCCGCATTCCGTCTAAATACGGATGCAGGGTGTGTCTATTCGAATCATTTATGAAGGCGATTTCCGGTATTCGGAAGGAGAAAAGCCGGTATATTTTTTGAATATTTTGCTGAAATACGAATAGTTATCACCGAAGCCGGACGCTTCCGCCAGCGACCCGAACGTAAAGTCGCCGCCGCGCTCGATATGCTCCAGCGCCTTCTCGATCCGAATGTTCATAACGTAATTCGTAAACTTTTCGCCGGTTTCCTTTTTGAACATTTTGCCTATGTAATCGGGATTCATGTAAATTTCGGCGGCGATCGTCTGCAGCGTCAACGTTTCGTCGCTGTATCGTTCCTGCACGATCTGCATAACGCTTTGCACCATTTGCGACTGCTTGCGGCGGTTGCGCTCATAACGGTCCAGTGTAATTTCGCGGGCGATCGTCATGACAAACAGCTGGAACGACTGCAGAGTGCTGCCCGCGATCAGACCCGGCAGCTTGTCCATATAACCTTTCATCTGTGCGGGTGAGCATATACGAATAATTTCCATAAAAATTTGAATAAGATACGATTTCGTTTCCTCGATCTCATATCTAAGCTCGGACAGCTCTTGGAACATGCGTTTCAGCTCAAGCTCCGTGTCCGCCCAGTGGCCCGCCTTGATCGGCATTGCCAGCCGCTCCGGGTCGTATTCGAAGTCCCGCTTCTCTGCTTCCTCCGGAACAGAAATATCGCGCTCCGTAATTAAGCTGCCCTCCCCAAGATAGAACCGGTGATTCAAGCAAGCAATCGTATGCGTGTACAGCCGCCTCACATGCGCGAGCTCGCCGGGCTCGCTCAGCGCGGCCGTCAGATCCAAACGGTAATACTTCATAAACGTGGAGCGGATCGCGTCGATTTTTTCGAACAATTGCTCCTCGCTGAGCTCGTCCTCCATCAATAGCAGCACATGGCTTCCGACCGTCGAGCTTAGGATCGGATTTTGAAACACGTCCTCGGCAATGTTTTTGACCGCAAACAAATGCTCGTACTCGTGCTCACCCTCAATTTCCGCAAGCAGCAGCCGGACGCGCTGGGTTTGAAACTGAAGCCCGAACAACCGGCCAAAATATTGCCATTCCATGACGCCGTACGTTTTGTTCGTGACGAGCTCTTTCAGAAATTGCTCCTTCGCATGCGGCAGCACGCGTTCAAGGCCGTACTTGATCGATTGCACGAAATGGTCGTTGTCGTCCTTCTCCCGCCTTCGCTGCACGACTTCCGACAGCGCTTCCATAAGCGCCTCTTCGCTGCACGGCTTCAGCAAATAGTGATTGACTCCGTGATGCATTGCGGTCTTCGCATAATCGAATTCGGAAAAGCCCGTAAGTAATATAAACGATATATCCGGATAAAGCTCCCGTACCGCTGCTACGAGCTGCAGTCCGTCCATCCCCGGCATGCGTATGTCGCTAATAATAATATCGGGCGGATCGCGCTTCACTTTTTCGAATGCTTCCACGCCGTTTTGCGCCGTTCCGATCAATTGCGTGCCGCACGCTTCCCAGTCTACGACCGAGGCAATACCGTCTAGTATAATAAATTCGTCATCCACCAAGAGCACCTTATACATGGTTTCACTCCAGTTTTCCTGTCATACATCATTTATACTAGATATGAGTGCTATTTTTCAAGTTTCTAAGTGTGAATACAGATAAATATCCAATCAGGTTGTACTTACTCCGAAATATTGGCGCGAATAGCATCACAAAATGCACCTGATTTTCTCCGCCAATTCCGATGCTCACTATTTAAGCAGATTAAATGTCATTGCCGGTCCGGATCGAACCTGAGAATTTCAGAACGACCCGGACCGTTCTTGGATCAAAAGCAAAGCATTAACCAAATAATCCGACGTTCAGTACCAAATTACAACTCATATTTTATTTCGATTTTTTCTGTGCTGCAGATCTTCCCTGTTTTTTCGGATCGCTTGATTTTGGTGCGGCATGTTGACTGTTAGGTTTGTTTTGATCGCTCATAATGGATTCTCCTTTACATTGGATTCTAATTAGTTATGTGCTTATTGCAATGAAACTATAACCGCAAATTACCTTCTATTATGGACCGGCGTAAGTCGTTCGAAATGCGGCTTTAAGTCGAGCGGATTCCTTCAAAGACCTGGGTTACCAAATGCCTTACATAGTTATCGTCAAGCATATCCCCCGTAACTAATAAACGGTAGAAAATCGGCCCGTAAATGAGATCTGTGCATAATGCGATATCGAGATTCTTCTTCAGCTCTCCGCGCCGAACCCCCTGTTCCATAATTCCATGAACCTCCAACCGGCGAGGCTGTATATATCGGGTCCTAAATCATAGGAAGCGGAAAGGATCGAGTTTTGCGTTTCAATATTGCGCGGACGTCCTCTTTTCCCCTGCATTTATATCCCCCTTTGTTATACATTCCGTGTCCATCGCCTAAACGGACTATTCATGTCTATATTATTTGTAGGCGGAGCCATCGGATCATCCTTGGGCGGTTGGTCTTATACCCATGGGGGCTGGAAGCTCACATCTCTCATTGGAACCATCTTGCCGCTCTTAGCACTGGTTTATTTTTTCACCGAGAAAAGAACAAACAAGACAGTTACTGGTTCGAAAACGCGAGGACGTTAAGTTCGTTTCACTGCTTCGTTTTGTTTGTGCGAGATAAGCTCGCTTATCCATCTTGAGATACCCCAATCTTTGATTGAATAGCTACAAAGCTTACTCGACGAGGACTTTTACCGATAGATGCAGACGCCTTCCTACGCATTCGTTCCGTCCGCACGGAGTCCGGGGGCCGTCGCCCCTAGGGGGATCGAACCCCTGACCTCATCGCTGCCAGTGAGAGATGGGATTTTGTGTGTTAAGGAAATAGCGGAAAAAAGAGGGTGCCCCAAAAGCCATAGGCTTTAGGGGCACCCCTACTTCAGTTGTTTGTTCTCGCCTTCAAGTGCTCGAAAAAAAAATCCCCTCCATTGATTCTTCATCTAGCACCAAAAAGTACTGGAATGTAAATAAAAGGAGAATGCTGCCGATCATGGCTAACGGCAGCATTTCCCCTTATTCCCACGCAACACTACTTCTTAACTGAGGCGTGGATATGCTTGTTGTCCTCATAGAACACCCAATCGAATCCGGCATCAACCGCGAGCTGCCCAAGCCTCCCAAGCTTGCCTCCATCCAAGTCGCTGATGGTGATGTCGACTCCACGGCCCTCATAATGCGTGCTGGTCTCACTATGCTCATTGCTTTCATCCCAGCATTCCGTCACCCGGACCTTCTTACCAGGCCACTCCGCCTTGACCAGCGCAGCGAGCTCGTTCAGCTTCTCCTCCATGCGGGGAGTCATCATCTTATCCGCTTCTGTAGCTTCTTCGTCCTTAAACACAATGTCCACATTCGTGTTCTTTACAAGTGCCGAGAACTCCGGCGTGCCCCGAACCACCTTAGCTGTAATGACGCCCACTGCATCCGACTCGCTTTTATTCGGCACTTTGTCATGAAGCTTTAATACAGGCTTGGCTGGCTGTGCAGCAGGAACGCTTGCTGCCGAAGTGCCCGTCACCTTGTCACTATTGGCCAAAGGCGTAGTTGCAGCTACACTGCTGCTCTTTCCCAGTGCTTTTGGGACGAGATCACTCATCGGATTTAACCTCTGCAGTCTCTTCCTTGCTTACCGGCGGGTAGAACAGCTTCGCATAAATAGCTGCAGTCGCACTGTCACGATTATTCAAGATTTGCTGTGCATGGTCCTCCCGCTGCTGGCGCTCCCGCAACAGATCGTTTTCCAGCTTTTTGGCGCGAATTGTTTCTTTTTGCAAGTTCTCCGAATATTCGTCAAGCGCATTCCCCTGTCCAAGCAGCGCCTCCACAATCATTCCTTCCGTGCGAAGCACATGCTTATTCGCCGCTGTTATGATGCCCGCCACCTGTATTTCCGTCCCTGATGCTTCATCCTTGTAGGTTGACGTATAGTCCTTTTTCACGCGCAAATAGTTGGAATAGGGGATATCTTTTCCTTCCGTATCCTTCATAACGATATCCTCAACAAAGGTATGATGCCGATCCTTATAATCGAACACATTAACCAGCTGATGCAGAATCGACTTGCGGACAACCGCCCGTTTATCAGGTACAATCGTGTCGTTCAGCAGAGCGTCAAGCTGAGGCAGCGTCACTTCACGATAGGCGGGCACTTCCTTCCCATTAACCATATCTACGCTGAAAAATCCAATTCGGATATCAGTCAGATGAAGGAGCGTAATAAACTCCTGATTCATTTGGCGGAACACGAAGTTAAGTGTCCGGCCGACATTGATATTCTCAATCTCTCTAACGATAGCCGTTTCTTCAGAGGAAGATGTCTTTGTCTCATAGCTTGTGTTAACCTGCATGTCACGGTTGGATGATGCTTTCGCCACATGCTTCTGAACGGCATTCGACATATTTTTCGCAAATTCCTCCCTTGCGCCATTCGTGCCTCCGCTTACTTCTCCGTTGATTGAAGCGCTTCCGAAGCCCCAACTCGCCTTGGCCTCTGCACTCACCTTGTATTTGAAGCTTTCTTCGTAACCTTTTCTATTGGATTGTTCGTTAGCCATCGATTTCTCCAGATCAATCGCGCTCTCATCCGTGAATGAATCCACTACACTGGAGGCACTCTTGGATGTTGTCTCGCTCTGGGTGTAGCTTCGCACGCTGATCTTGGACTTTTCCCCTGGCAGTAGCGAGAACGTTTTTAGCGTCCGGCCCGCTCCATAATTGCCAAGATAAGAAGAGAGCCGGTACTGCTCAACAATAATAAGGCGCTTCAGTCTGGAGACGACTTCCGGCATGATGACAACCCTTACGGCCACTGTTGTCGCCGCCGTATTGCCGGCCTTATCGGTTGTTATAGCATGAATAGTCTGAAGTCCAGGTTCCTTGACTAATAGAAACCCCTTCCATTCTGACCAGTCTCCCGGCGCCTTGGGTTGAGCTTCTATCAATACTGGGCTTAAGCCCAAGGAAAGCTCGACCTTCCGAATGCCATTCTCGTCTTGTGCGGTTCCGGTAACCTCGATCATTGCACCCTGGAGCTCGCTGCCTGTTATTTCGGTATTGCCAAGCGGCTTGGAAATGGTGATTCTGGGAGCTGTCGTATCCACGCTGACCGTCAAGCTGTGATTATTCGTATTGTTATTGCCGTCGGTAGCTTTGGCAACGAGTGTATGTGTGCCAGCAGCGAGCGTAATGGTTTTGGACCAATTCGCCCATCCATTGCCTGTCTCTGTCAACATAAGCGCTTGACCATCGACGGATAACTCCACTTTGGTGAGCAGCTTATTATCCGATGCCGTTCCTTCTACCTTGAACGAGACGGTGCTTCCTGTACCGGGGAGCATTTGGCCGGCTGCAGGAGATACAATCTGAACAGTAGGCAATTGTGTGTCCGGCTGCGGTGCGAGGGCCACATTCACATTGATCTGCCGCAAGCTTGTGGTTCCACCGCTATGTGTCGCCCTGGCTGCAAGCTTGAGTGCTCCCGCTGTAGTCACTACGACGTTCGCAAGCGTCCAGGTTCCGCCGGTTACAGCAGCCGTCTGGAAGGCCCCGTTCCCAACCTGCACCTCAACTTTCTTGATCGTTCCGCCGCCGGAGGATACGACAGCTGTGCCCGTGATATTAAAGGACGCACCGGTAAATGGACCATTGATCGTAGCGCCCGCAGCCGGCGATGTGATTTCCACCGACAAGTCGATTGGGATTGGATCCGGGTCTGGTTCCGGGTCCGGATCTTCGATTGGCCTCATCGCAACGATTGGATCGCCGCCCGCAAGCGGACGAAGTCCGGAAGTACTGGATACTAAAGGATTTTCCTTATTCACCTCGTTATCGAGAAAGTTATAGGTCAAGTTTCCGGATAAGGAACGATAAAGGTTAAGCTTCTTGCCCTGGAGCTCCATCCGTTCGACTTCCGCTGCATCAATTCCAAGCGTTTTCAAGTCATGTTGCGAATACGCGCCGTTTTGATCAAGTGCAGGCTCAACAACAAGCGATGCTGCCCCAGCGGTGCTGGGCTTGAAATAGCTCTCTGAAAACTGCAAATCAATAAAATTTCTGCCGCTATAAGTAGTCCCTTCCGGAACATTGTAGCTTAATATAGGCGCTTGGCCCCCCGGCTGAAGCTTAATCATCGGTTCTTTGGACATTAGATTTCCTCCTGAATAATTGAATTAGATAGAATTTCACCGATTAACCTCCCCAGCTTCCCAGGCTCGTTCGCATGATTATACATGCCGAGAAAGGCGCTTGTTGCCTGCGGATGAACGGCAATGAGGTGATTGACCGCTATTTGCTCCGGTGTATACGGCACATTGCGAGTCATCTCGCAGGCTAATCGAAACAGAGGCTGAAACTTGTTAGTCAGCTCGCTTTCATAATGCGCCGCCATCTTCTCCCACTGGAAGTTCTCCAATCCATGCCGGCCAAGTACCTCCTTCAGCAGCCTGGCGCTATACATGGCATCATGCATGCCCTGCCCGAACGCAGGATCCTTGAAAGACAGAGCATCGCCAATCAAGGCCCACCCTTTGCCCATTGCTTCATGCCAATCGTTGTCATAGCCCAGCAGACCGCGAATCGGACCAGCCGCTTCCGCTTCCTGAAGCCTCAAGGTAAATGATGTTTCTCCGAAGCCGGATTGAATAGCTTCCCGAAAGCCCGTCTCCGCGTTCGGTTTCATTCGGCTGATCAAGTCCGTGTTAGTCAACGGATACATGAGTCCGACAACATGAAGCTGATCACTGGTCGGGAACACGATCGCGATAAATTCCCCGCGCTTATAAAATTCCGAACAAGGCTCATGTTCTTGGCGAAAACCTTTGAAGTAACCCACATAAGAAGCAAAGTCGGTTGGCATTGACGTCAGACATTTGCTTCCTGCCAATGAGCGTATCGTTGACCGTCTGCCATCCGCTCCAACAACAAGCTTGGCTGTATATTGCACGGCTTCTCCGCCGGATTGTACCCCCTCGACTCCCGTAACAACCTCTTCTTCGCGCAGCAGACCGGTCACCCGAAAATGTTGCAGAGTATGGACATGTTCCAGCGAACAGGCGTGTTCGAATAAAATGCGGTCCAGATAGATCCGGCGAATGCACAGGCATTCGGATTCTCCATTCACCTCGGGAAATATCCCTTCAATGATTGCATCCTCGAACTGTACATAGGCCCGCTTATAAGTGGGTGTTCCCGTTGCGAGCAGCCTATCCAATACGCCCATCTCTCTCAACATCGCCAGCGAATTATTGAATAAATTATGGGTGGACAGCACGTCACTGGGAAAACGCCCTTTATCGACGAGCAGCACCTCATAACCGGCTCGCCCCAGCTCATAGGCAAGCGTTGCGCCTGCTATTCGAGCCCCGACAATAATGACATCGTAGTCCGTTCTCACCGTTATTTCTCCTCCTCTCTTTCGTTATGCCCCCATCTTACCTCTGCATGAGGCCGGGCAGCGTCTATCGAAAGATATAGAAGAAGGTTATAACTTTCCTAGCAGTCCGCTGTTCTCCGCAATTCGAATAGCCTGTACCCGGCCCTGCGCCTGCAGCTTGCTATACACCCGATGGAGATGAAGCTTCACGGTTCCTTCCGTCAGGACAAGCTCGGCTGCAATGGCTTTATTCGATAACCCTTGCGCCATAAGGATCAATACCTCCCTTTCTCTTGCAGTCAGGGCATCCATGGAGCCTCTGGAGGACAATGCAACTGCCTGGACATCCCCCGCAACAGCATTTTCCGAATGATGGCCCAACATTTGGATAAAGACCAGCTCTTGTTCGGACCACACAGAGGAGTGGGAAGAAGCCGACTCGTATTTGCCCAGACGCTCCATAACAGCAGGTCCCGCATCCAGGAATGGCCGGATGCATCCCTGCTGACATCCAACCCGTACCGCTGTAAGCAGCAGGCGTCCGCTCTCGACAGAATTATTCCTGTTCGCATAGATCTCACTAAGCAGGAGGAGCGCCTGGAGCTCGCTTAATTGATTCCCCCGTGTCTCTGCGATAGTCAGTGCATCAAGCGCTCTCTCGCAGGCCTCTTCCCATTCCCCTATCCCCATTAAGATCTGGATATAGATGAAATCTTCATCGTTAGGAAACAAGACACTCCTTGAGGTTGTCCGTTCCGCAGCCATCCGTTTGCGCTCATCCGCCCATTCGCGCGCAGTCAACGGATTCCCTAATTGAAGCTGACGCAGTACCGTGCTTGCCGCAAGCTTGCTGTACCAGGCTGACGTATGCTGATGATGGTGCCGCATATGCCTCATCGCCTCCTCCATGACCTCTAACGATGCGTGAATTCGCCGTTCCGCGATTAGAATATTCGATAATAGGAGTACTGCCGGTACGTAAGAGCCGATCGTACCGAATTTCCTGCCTAACCGGAGTCCTTCTTCCGCATAGCTTCGCGCGAGGGACAGCTTGTTGCGCAAATAACAAACCTCTGCCATTGCGGTCTGCTGGTAGGAAGTATAAGCACTCTCATGCAGACCGTTCTTCTCGATAAATTCTCCGTATGCGCGGTGATAGCTCTCGGCATTATCAATCCGGCCGTTAAAGCCGAAGGTCCCGCGAATAAACGGAATCGTTCCCTCATTAAGCTCAAGTCCCAGGCTAAGCAGCAGCGGTGTCTCAGGATCAGGCAAGTCCTCTCTCTCACCGTACTCTTGAATAAGCGCAAGCGCACGATCGAAGTTTCCGCTCATGACGGAATGAAAATTCTCAATAATCCGGACCTCTTCCCGCATACGGAAGAATCCCGAGGCCTGCGGCTCGACTTTCATACTCTCAAGCGCTGTATTCAGCTTGCGGAGCAGCACATCGGCCAATCCTGTCTGTCCATCCATCAGATCAATCCAGAGCAAGAGCAGCAGGTTGCCTGTTTCGTTCACGGTATGCACAGACAATCGCTCGAGCCAGCGGCGAAGCATCACCGTCTCTCTGACCTTCAACCAGTTATGGGCATGCTGCTGCATCCATGTTGCCGCCCTGCGCTCGTCTCCAGCGAATAGCGCATGCTCAATGGCTTCCTCCAGGAAGCCGTGGCGTTCGTACCATTTAGCCGCTCGGCCATGCAACATGGCGGTCTCTGCTTGTTCTTCGTCCTGGAGCTTGACGCGCAGAAAATCCGCAAACAGATGATGATACCGATACCACTCTCGTTCATCATCAAGCGGAATCAGGAACAATCCCCGGCGTACGAGCTCTTGAATTCTACCTCCTGCATCGGACTCATTCATAACCGCGCTGCACAAAGAAGGGCATAATCGATCAAGAATCGAGGTCTGGAACATGAAGCGCTTGGTTTCTTCAGCCATATGACTGTATACCTCTTCCATCAAATAATCAGCCACATGCCGATTGCGTCCGGTCAGCGGCTTGATAACGTCATTGAATTGTCCGGCAGAATAGGATAACGCTGATAACTGCAGCATAGCAGCCCATCCTTCCGTATTGCGAACGAGATGACGAAGGGTCTTGCCATCCGGAGGAGCTCCGGTCTGTTTGTGCCAATAAGAATCAATTTCTACATCAGTGAAACGCAGATCGGACAAGCTGAGCTCATTCAGCCTTCCATTGGCCCGCAAGGCCCCTAACGGAATCGGGATTTCATGCCGGCTGATTAGCGTAAGGTGAATCGTCGAAGGCAATTTGCCCAGCCAGTCATAGAGCGCTTCGTGTATAGATTCCGTTGCAATCACATGATAATCATCGAGGACAAGCATCAAAGGCTCGCCTTGATGCGATAATTCGATCAAGGTATGCAGCAGCTGTGCCGATAGCCTCTCGGCGGATTCGAACCCGCCAAGGCCGGCTTCCGCATAAAGATTTACATGGAGCGCTTGCTCGACCGAGCCTCGCAAATAACGCCAAAATCGCAGTGGATCATTCTCCCTGGCATCAAGGGACACCCAGCCGCTTTTCAGCCCTGCTTGCCGAATCCAACCGCTTACAAGCGTCGACTTGCCGAATCCGGGCGGCGCGACAACCGTTGTGAGACGAGCGTCCAGTGAACGTTCGAGCTGTTGATTCAGCCTGCTCCGCGTTATGTGAGATGGGGAACTATCGGGCAAATAGAGCTTCGTTTTCAGCAGCCCTTCCACCTGATAAGGCTCTGCCGCTTTATTGTAATCCGTCATATTCATTCTTCCTTTTCTCATTTTTTCCATTTTATGTTGTATTCACGGAAAGGCTATCATATTCCTCCCTCTTAAACAGATGATTCACACAAAATTTCCTTTCATGATAGTGGATTCGGATTTAATGGAACATAAAATATGTTTATCGGGACAAAGAGCGAGAAAAAGCCGAGCGTCAGTCAGGAGAAGATCCTGAATATCACTCGGCTTGGCTGTAACTCTATTTAATTAGTGTTACATTATGGGACAATGCAAATTTTGTTTACCCATAAATGTTCATCTCCCCTAGACAATCCATCAAAATAAGAAAGTCCACGAAATTAATCGTAGACTTCAATGTTTTCTTTAAGGTGTAGCCTAGGGGATCGAACCCCTGACCTCATCGCTGCCAGTAATGAGATCTTGTCTTCCCACAATGTTACCTCTTCGCCTTATAAAACTCATGATAAAGCTTCATGAGCGCCCTCTTCTCAATCCGCGACACATAACTCCGCGAGATCCCAAGCTCCTTCGCAATCTCCCGCTGCGTCCGCTCATCCCCGCCATGCTCTAAACCAAAGCGGCCAATAACAACTTCCTTCTCGCGGTCATCGAGTATATCGAGGTTTTTATAGATCTTCGATTTCTCAATCTTCAACTGCACCTTTTCCACGATATCATCAGCCTCCGTGCCGAGGATATCGATCAACGTAATTTCGTCGCCTTCCTTGTCCGTGCCAATCGGATAATGAAGAGACACGTCCTTCCGCGTCTTCTTCAAAGACCGCAGATGCATAAGTATTTCATTCTCGATACTACGAGCCGCGAACGTCGCGAGCTTCGTGCCTTTCCTGGTTTGGAAGTTCTCGATTGCCTTGATTAATCCGATCATTCCGATCGAGATCAGGTCCTCGAGATCCTCCCCAGTATTGTCGAATTTTTTGACGTTGTGGACACAACCCGATGTAAAAACCAAACTAGGCCTTATCTCTGCCAGTGATGGAACAGCTATCCTCGGTAATCCGATATTATCTGCCGAGACCTTGTCCTACCAGGGTTTCTACAACTCCCATTAGGATATAATCGGACCGGTTCCGATGGTTGGAGACAGAGTTCGTCTCAAATTCGTCCTTTAATGTTGTGCCTCTCAAAGAGCGAGGAGAAGGCAGCCGCTTCATGTCGGCAACCTTACCACCACTCCCAACGATGTCACCTACATCATAGTCAAAAGATATATCACCAGTTGGTAACAGGTCATTTCCGTTAAACACTAAAAACTTTTTTATAGTGAGCTTTTCTGAGTCTTTCTCCTCCATAATAATTTGCATTCTCAGTACAACAGCTAAGAACTAGCTGACGGATCATACACGCCGCCTATCCGATTAGGTCATTCATGCGCCGCCCCACTTCTCGAATAACCGATTCACCCGCGAACTAATTTCTTGCTCGGCTACGGTTAATAATCCGCCTTTGCTGAAGACGAGTTTGCCGTCGATGACGACATGGGCAATCGCGGTCGGCTGCATGGCATATACAACATTTGCGAACAATTCGCGTTTTGGCGCCAACGACAAATCGTGAATGTTCACCGCGGTGAAGTCCGCCGCTTTGCCGGCCTCGATCGTACCGGTCTGCAGTCTTAACATTTCGGCGCCGCTCGCAGTTCCCATCCGGAACACGTCATTCGCGGTGATGCAGGTCCCATCCAACCGGGAAACCTTTTGCAGCAAAGCGCACATCCGCATTTCTTCAAATACGCTGATCCGGTTGTTGCTGCAGCCCCCGTCCGTTCCCAAGGAAACTTTTACGCCTGATTTCAAGAGGTCAGGGATTCGGGTGACGCCGTCTGCGAGAAACATATTGCTGGAGGGACAATAAGCCAGCGAGCCGCCACGGCTGCCAATCAGCTCGACTTCCGAATCGTCCAACCATACCAAATGAATGGCGATCATCCGTTCATCCAATACGCCTAATGAGTCCAAATAATGAAGCGGCCTAAGACCGTAATACCTTAATGTCTCCTCGACCTCAAACATTTCTTCCGCGACATGGATATGGAAAGGGGTATCCAGCTCGATCGCAAGCCGATGTCCGGCCTTAATCATTTCCGGCGAAGCCGCGTGCGGGCTGTGTGGCGCCGGATGGACCGTGACCATCGGGTCACCCTGGTATTTGACAGCAAGAGAACGAGTCCGTTCCACGGCTTCTTCCACTGTCTCCCTGTACGCCGCGGGAGCGCCGCTCCAATCGTACATCGTCCGGGCAAAAACAAGCCGGATGCCTACGTCCTTCGCGGCTCGAATGACCGCCTCGTCATAGGCCGTGCCGCCGTTATGAACATAGAAAAAGTCGCTGACGGTCGTGACGCCATACCTGATCATTTCCCCGAAAGCCAGCAGCGCTCCCGCATAGACCGCTTCTTCATCAAGAAGCGGAGTGTACCGGTACAACGCTTGATCCCTCCATTCCATAAACGATTTATCGATGGCGATGCCGCGCAGCAAGCTTTGAAAAGAATGATTATGCGCATTGACCGTGCCCGGCACGATCGCTTTCCCTTCCCAGCGGACAAGCTCGGCATCAGGAAACGCAGCGGATACCTTTAGCGAAGGTCCAACCTCCGCGATGACGCCGTTCTCCACCACGATTGCAAAATCTTTCTGAAACGCTCCGTTTGCATAGACATATTCCGCTGCATACAGCTTCCGTTTGCTCACGCTAACCCTCCTTAAACACATCCAATTTCTCATCCAGCGCCAAAATGGCATGAAGAAGAACGTTGCCCGCCTTCTCGATATCTTCGATCCGGCTCTCCTCCTCCGGACAATGGCTTTTTCCGTCCAGGCTGGGGACGAAGAGCATCCCCGAATGGGTGAGCGACGCCATATGCGCCGCGTCATGTCCGGCCATACTGCCAAGCGGTGCATGCAAATATCCGAGCTTCTCCGACTGCAAAGCGCAAGTCCCGGCAACGAGCGGATCCATAGCAACCGGTTGCTGGTCCAGCAGCAGACGACGCTCGATTCGAACCCCTCTTCTGGAGCAAATAAGAGCCGCATGCACTTCCCATTTCTCGATCGCTTCCTGGATGTCGGCTCTCGTTTTCCCGCGGATCTCCATGTGAAAATGCACCTTGCCGGGAATAATATTGGCCGCATTCGGTTCGTTCGAGATCTTCCCGACCGTCCCTACAGTTTCATCGGATGGATGCGTAAGGCATACCCGCTCCAGCGCGAGCATCGCTTCGGCCGCCCCCAATAACGCGTCGGTCCGATCCTGCATAAGTGTCGTTCCCGCATGATTCGGCACGCCAATTACCGTCACTTCCTCACGATAAATTCCCGTGATCGCCGTTACAATGCCGACCGGAATGCCTCGATTCAGCAGTCTCTTCCCCTGTTCGATGTGCACTTCTAGAAAAGCAGCGAGTTCTTCCGGCTTTCGTCGCGCCTGCTCGTAAAGCTCCGGATCCCCGCCCGCTTGACGCAGCGCATCATTCAGCAGCCTTCCGGTGTCGTCCCGGACGCCTTCCAAGTCCTGCCTTGTCAGCTTGCCGGCAACCGACCGGCTGCCGAATGTCGATAAACCGAACGGATTCGGTTCTTCCGCGCTAAAGGAAACAAGTTCGAGTGGATGCCGGGTCCGAATGCCCTGTTCATTCAGCACAAGCATAACCTCCAAAGCTAACAAGACACCGAGCGCTCCGTCGTACTTGCCTCCGTTCGGCACTGTATCGACGTGGGAACCGAATACTATAGCCGGAAGCGCGTTGTGCTTGCTGCGCCGGACAGCCCAAATATTGGCCGCTTCGTCGACGCGAACGTCCAAGCCGAGGTCCGCCGCTCTCGCTTTTACCCAGTCCCGGGCTGCTAACTCCGCAGGCGTAAACGTCGTCCGGTCCAAGCCGCCCTGCTCATTCACGCCGATTCGGCCGAGTTCATGAATGGCTTTCTCCAATCTAGCTGCATTAATCGCCAGCCGCTTCATGCGTAGTTCCTTTGGCCATTTACAATGACAGGAATGCCATTCTTGATAACCGTCTCCGTTAAATTAACGGCATAATGGTACTGCATATACTCGATATTCGGGGCATCGAAAATAACCAAATCCGCCTGCTTCCCGGCCTCGATGCTGCCGATCCGGTCCGCGCGTCCGATCGCATGAGCCGCATTGATCGTACAGGCGGTCAGCGCTTCGGCAGGCGTCATCCGCATCGTTAAGCAAGCCAGGTTCATCATAAAAAGAAGCGACTCCGTCGGACTGGAGCCCGGATTCCGGTCGGTCGACAAGGCGACCGGCACGCCCGCTTCGATCATTTTCCGCGCATCGGCCGGCTTCGTCATGAGGAAGAAGGCCGTGCCGGGTAGAAGCACCGCAATGACGCCTTTCTCTGCCATTGCCCGAATGCCGGCGTCCGACGCCCGCAGCAGATGCTCGGCCGATACGGCTCCGATCTCGGCAGCCAGCTCAGCTCCCCCGTAAGGGACGATTTCGTCGGCATGAATTTTCGGCTTCAGCCCCCATTTCAGGCCGGCTTCCAGAATTGTCCTCGATTGCTTGGGAGTGAACACGCCCTCCTCGCAGAAGACGTCACAGTACTCAGCCAGCCCTTCTTTGGCGACAGCAGGTATCATTTCCTCCGTCAAGATTGTAACGAAGGCATCCGGATCCGACTTGTACTCAGGAGGAACCGCATGGGCTCCCATGAAGGTCGAGACGAGATCGACGGGATGCTCGTCATGAAGAAAACGGGCCGCCCGCAGCTGTTTCAATTCATCCGCAAGCCGCAGCCCGTAGCCGCTCTTCGCCTCGATCGTTGTGACGCCGTGGGCAAGGAAACGGTCAAGCCGCTTCCGAGTCTCCCCGATTAACTGCGCTTCCGATGCGGCGCGGGTTTTGTTCGTAGAATTCAGAATACCGCCGCCTGCTTGCAGGATTTCCATATAGGTGGCGCCGCGGAGGCGAAGTGTCAGCTCATGCTCCCGCGACCCGGCGAACACCACATGCGTATGCGGGTCGATCAGACCCGGGGTGACGGTCTTTCCTTCAGCCAAAATAACGTTGACGTCTTCGCCTCCATGGCGCGAGACATACTCCACAGCCTCTTGGTCGGCTCCAACGAAGACAATGCGTTCACCATCCACAACGACACCGCCGTTCTCGATGATGTTCAGCCTCTCCATCTCTATTCCTGTCTTCGGCGCATGGCTGCCCCCGCTTATGGTGGCGACTTGCGCCGCGTTCTTGATATACAGCATACGGGTAGTATCACTCCTTTCCGGTCACCTGTCTGTCCGCCATCGGCATCCGAATTCCCATCTTCTTAACGGTATCGATTGCCAGATCATAGCCGGCATCCGCATGGCGGACTATGCCCATGCCCGGATCGGTCGTCAAAACGCGTTCCAATCGCGCCTCCGCCTCCTTCGAGCCGTCCGCGACGACAACCATGCCGGCGTGAATGGAATAACCCATACCTACGCCGCCGCCTTGATGCAGCGATACCCAGCTTGCGCCGGCCGCCGTATTGAGGAGCGCGTTCAGAATCGGCCAATCCGCGACCGCATCGCTGCCGTCACGCATCGCCTCCGTCTCGCGATTTGGCGATGCCACGGAGCCTGCGTCAAGATGGTCGCGCCCAATCACGATCGGAGCCGACAGCTCCCCGGAAGCGACCATATCGTTAATGATTTGGCCGAACAACGCCCGCTCGCCGTAGCCAAGCCAGCAGATCCGGGACGGCAGGCCCTGGAAGGCGATTTTGGCCTGCGCCATTCGGATCCATTTACATAAACGTTCATTGTGGGCGAACGTCTTCAGGATCACTTCATCGGTCTTGTATATATCCTCTGGATCGCCAGATAACGCCGCCCAGCGGAACGGACCCCGCCCTTCGCAAAACTGCGGACGGATGTATTCGGGGACAAAACCCGGAAAAGAAAAGGCGTCCTCCACACCTTCATCGTAAGCAACCTGGCGAATATTGTTTCCGTAGTCGAAGGCGATGGCACCGAGCCGCTTCATCTCGAGCATCGCGTTCACATGCACAGCCATGCTCTCTTTTGCCTTCCTGACATAAGTCGCCGGATCTTCCCCGCGTTGCTTGCTGCCCTCCGCCAATGATAAGCCCGCCGGCAAATAACCATTCAGCGGATCGTGAGCCGAGGTTTGATCCGTTATAATATCCGGGATGAATCCGCGGCGCAGCATTTCCGGCAGTACCTCAGCCGCATTGCCGACCAGACCGATGGATAACGCCCGCCCCTCCGCCCTAGCCTCGACCGCAAGTGAGATCGCGTCATCCAGGCTTTCCAGTACGCAATCACAATAACTCGAATGAATTCGCTTCTCGATTCGTGTCTTGTCAACGTCGATCCCGATCAGTACGCCTTCGTTCATGGTGACGGCTAACGGCTGAGCACCTCCCATTCCGCCGAGGCCGGCCGTTACGGTAATCGTTCCTTTCAAAGTACCGCCGAAGTGCTGCCTGGCGCATTCAGCGAACGTCTCATAAGTGCCCTGAACGATGCCTTGACTGCCAATATAAATCCAGCTGCCTGCCGTCATCTGGCCGTACATCATAAGCCCCTTCCTGTCCAGCTCGTGAAAAGTATCCCAATTCGCCCATGCCGGCACCAGGTTCGAGTTGGCGAGCAGCACGCGCGGCGCGTCCCGGTGGGTCTGGAAGACCGCGACCGGCTTACCGGATTGCACCAGCATCGTCTCGTTGTCCTCCAGCTGCTTCAGCGTATCGATGATAGCATCGAAGCTCTCCCAATTTCGCGCGGCTTTACCAATTCCCCCGTAGACGACGAGCTTTCCCGGATATTCGGCCACCTCCGGATCCAGATTGTTCATCAGCATGCGCAGCGCCGCTTCTTGGACCCAGCCCTTCGTATTCAGCACAGCGCCGCGCGGCGCACGAACGACTCGTTCCTTCATAGCGTCAAACCTCCAATCCAATTATTCAATCCGGACGACGGACGCGATGGCTTCCCGCACATTGGTCTTTCTCATCCATTCCGCCATGACGCGAATATCGCCTGACAACACGCGGTCTTCATCCATGAAGCTCACATACTCGCGGCACTGGTCATAAATCCATTTCGTTCCCTTACCCAGATTCTCCTGACCGCGAAAATCGGCGGCTTGAGCTGCGCACAGCAGCTCGATAGCTAGCACCGAATAGGCGTTTAACACAATCTGATTCGCCTTGCGGGCCGCGATCGTCCCCATGCTGACGTGATCCTCCTGGTTCCCCGACGAGGGGATCGAGTCTACGCTTGCCGGATGCGCAAGCGACTTATTCTCGGACACTACCGCGGCAGCCGTATATTGGGCGATCATAAAGCCGGACTGGACGCCCCCGTCCTTCGCCAGAAAAGGAGGAAGCTTCTCGTTCAAAGACGGATTGACGAGTCTTTCGATACGGCGTTCCGAGATGCTGGCGAGCTCGGAAGCACTGATGGCAAGATGATCCATCGCTAAGGCGATCGGCTGACCGTGGAAATTACCTCCGGAAATGACACGATTCTCTGCAGCGAAAATAAGCGGATTGTCCGTTGCCGCATTCATTTCGATCTCCAGCTTCTCCTGGATATATCGCAGCGCGTCCCGGCTGGCGCCATGAACCTGCGGCGCGCAGCGGATCGAATAAGCGTCCTGCACGCGCAACTCTCCCTGCCCCGTCATCAACCGGCTGCCCTGCGTCAAACGCTGAATATTCGCGGCGGATTGTCCCTGTCCGGGATGCGGGCGAAGCGCGTGGGTAAACGGTTCGAAAGCGTCGCGAATGCCGCGAAGCGCCTCAGCCGTTAACGCCGCCGCACAATCCGCCCAACCAGCTAAATTGACGGCGTCATAACAAGCGAGCGCCCCGATCCCCGTCATCACCTGCGTCCCGTTAATCAAGGCGAGACCTTCCTTGGCCTCCAGCGCGATAGGCTTTAAGCCGGCTTGGGCCATCGCCTCGTTGCCAGGCAGCCGATCGCCGAGAAAGCAGGCTTCTCCTTCGCCGACCAGCACGAGCGCCAGATGCGACAACGGCGCTAAATCCCCGCTTGCCCCAAGCGATCCTTGCTCCGGGATGACCGGCGTCACTCCGGCATTCAACATATCAACCAGCAGTTGAACAACCCCCGGCCGGATGCCGGAATAGCCCAGCGATAAAGCATTTACGCGCAGCAGCATGGTCGCTCTTACCGCTTCCTCCGTCAGCGGCGGTCCAATCCCGCAGGCATGGCTTCGAATGAGATTCAGCTGCATCCGCTTCGTGTCTTCCGCCGAAATATAAGTATCACTGAATTTGCCAAAACCGGTCGTCAGCCCATATACCACCCGCTTCTCGCGAAGCAACTTCTCGACGTACGCCCGGCTAATCGCCATTTGATCAAGGCAGCTTTGACTGATTTGCACCCGCTCCTTATAGCGGGCTACCCGGATCACTTGTTCAAGGGTCATCGTACCGCCGTCAACGGACAGCGCATTTTCGTCCATTGGCAACATGTTGGCACCTGCCTTTCTCTGAGTAATTAAAAAAGCCAATACCCTGGGTAAGGTATCGGCTTCTAATCACTGGACACGGAATGGCTGTCTACTTCAGGCTCGACCGTTGCTTTTATTACGCTTTATGCTCTAATAGAATGATATGCCCTCGGTTTCTTCTTCATGCTCCTTCTGCTTTATGAGCAGATATCGTCTTTATTCCCTCTTCTTCATACTTAGAGAATTTCTATCATGCTTGCTTAATCGTATAGGTCATTCCAGGCAACGTATCAAAAATAATGACGCCATTCCCGGCATCTTGAAATGATATTGACAAGTTGTCGGTTTCCACTTCAATAGGTAATGCTGCCTTAACGCGGCAAACACCACCGTTTAACGACGTAATGATGGCTTTAATAAGCACACCGTTGCTCCAAGCCATATCTACCTCGAAACCGCCTCTTGCACGCAAGCCTTTTACTGATCCGGACTCCCAGGTATCTGGCAGCGCGGGAAGCAGATGAATGGAACCCGTATGCGATTGCATCAGCATTTCAGCAACACCTGCGGTAAATCCGAAATTACCATCGATTTGGAATGGCGGATGAGCACCGAACAGGTTCGGATAAACGCCTCCTCCTGTAACGCCAGCCTTATCTTCCCGCACCAAATTCAACACGTTGTCAATTAAACCGTGTGCGCGGTTCCCGTCCCCGAAACGAGCCCATAGGCTCAGCTTCCATGCAAGGCTCCATCCTGTACCGATATCGCTTCGTCTCTCTAGTGAGCGTTGTGCTGCTTTGAACATTTCAAGCTCCGAATCGGGAGTCAACTGACAACCGGGATAGACGCCATACAAGTGTGAAACATGACGATGATAAATATCTTGATCATCGAAATCATGAAGCCACTCCTGAAGCTGACCATGCTTCCCGATCTTGTACGGGGTTAACCTTGCTCTTGCATGGGCAAGTTCTTTCTGCAGAGCATCATCCGTTTCCAGTACACCTGCAGCTTCGATGCAGTTCGTAAATAATTCATAGATTAAGGCATGATCCATCGTTGCGCCTTTGCTCACAGCGGCCATTGAACCCTCTTCCGTAATAAATTTATGTTCAGGTGATGTCGAAGGCGAGGTTGCCAAACTTCCATCAGGCTCCTCCTGCAGCCAGTCGAGGCAGAAGAGCGCTGCTTCTTTCATAACCGGATAAGCCTTTTCCCGCAGATAAGCAATATCTCTGCCAAACGCATAATGCTCCCATAGATGCTGGCATAACCAAGGTGCGGCCATAAACCAGCTTGCCCAAGAGGGATCCCCTTCTCCGAAATCACCAACCGGCGTCGATTGACACCAGATATCGCTGTTATGATGGGCAACCCATCCTCGCGCTCCGTAATTTATACGTGCCGTATCCGCTCCCGTCTGTGACAGGTTTCTCGTAAATGTGAGCAGTGGTTCGTGACACTCGGATAAGTTACAAGTCTCGGCAAGCCAGTAATTCATTTCCGCATTGATATTTAACGTATAGTTGCTGCTCCATGGCGGCCTTACATCCTTGTTCCATATTCCTTGTAAATTAGCAGCCTGTGTTCCACTTCTAGAGCTGGAAATCAACAAATAACGGCCAAATTGAAATAATAGTTCTACGAGCTTCTTATCCTTTGATCCATACTGCGATATTCGAATGTCCGTCGGCTTGTCCGCATCTGTATTGGACTCTCCCAAATCTAGTGATACGCGTTGATATAAATGAAGATAATCTTTAAGATGCGAGTCGTATAAATGGGAATAGCTTTTCTCAAGCGCAGCAGTTAAAAATTTCTCTGCGATAGCTTCAGGGTCCACCCCGTCTGTGACGGGATTACGATCGAATCCATTAAAGCTGGTCGCAGCGCTGAATACGAGCGTCACGTTTGTTGCGGATTTCACATGCATACCATCGTGATCTGTAGATAAGCTTCCATCCTCGAGTTTAATGCCAAGCCTTCCGTCAAAATGAATACCTACATCTTCTCCATAAACGATCGGAGTGCTTGTGCGGTAATAATTCGGGTCAACATGTACCGGTGCATTTCCTTTCATCAGAATACGATCGGTCTTCCAGTCCGTATGATGCTGGAGAGGACTCCATAATTTCGCCGTAAAATTCAACATGCCTGGCGTGCTCGACTCCAAACGGATAATTAATGTCTGGTCCGGATTAGATATAAAACTAGTTCGCTTATAGATAACATCGCCGATCCTATATCGAACTATTGTAGCTGCCGTCTCTAGATCCAATTCGCGGGTGTAATCATCTGCTAGATTGCCGTGATAGAAATGAAGGCCCAAATCCCCCAAAGGCATATAAGACTGCGTATACGGCCCCATCGCTTCTTTGCTGAGCTCATCTGCTTCAACATACAATCCTTCATTTATTAAACGTCTAATTTCCGGAATTACCTTTAGCGCACCTGGATTTGTCCCGTCTTTCGGCTCACCGGACCAGAGAGAATCCTCGTTTAATTGCAACCGCTCCGTCTCGATTCCCCCGAAAACCATGGCTCCAAGCCGTCCGTTTCCGAGCGGCAGTGCTTCCGTCCATCTGGCCGCCGGCGTTTGATAAAATAACTTCAACGTTAATCACTCCTGCTCCGTTAATTGTTAGATCTGTCCTCACGATATTTGCCCGGCGTAACTCCTGTATACTTCTTAAACACTTTATTGAAGTAATGCCGATTTTCATAGCCTACCTTGCTGCCGATCATATTGACCGGAATCTGGTGGATCTCTACCAAAAGTTTTTTCGCTTCGTTGATACGCAAGGTATTCAAATAATGGATAAACGTCGCCCCGGTTTCTTTTTTAAATAGGCTGCAGATATAGTTCGGGTGCAGATTCATATATTCGGCGAGCATATCCAGCGAAAGTTCCTGCGAGTAATTCCTGTCGATGTAAGAGAGAATTTTGGCTGCATGGTGTCGATAATCGGAATCGGCATCAATGGGAAGCTCTTTGAATATCTGATGCAGCAATACGGCAATCTCATCCTTGTTGATCGGTTTGAGCAAGTAGTCTACGACGCCTGCGCGTATCGCCTTGCGCGCATATTCGAATTCATCATAACCGGTCAAAATAATAAACCGTTGACATAGATCGTGCTGCTTAGCTTCGTGGATCAATTCGAATCCATCTATCTCAGGCATATTGAGATCAGTTAAGGTAACATCAGGCTTATTATTCTTCATTAACTCCAGCGCTTCGTATGCGTTGTTGCCAGCAATGACCTCCGTTTGGTCGGGGGCGGCCTCTTTGACGATTTTGACGAGTCCCTGCAGGATTAAAGGTTCGTCATCCACAATCAATATTTTCATGTAACAGATACCGCCTTTTTCAATAGAAATAACGTCAATGTCGTGCCTTTCCCCCGCTCACTCTCGATCTCAAGACGAGACTCCCCGCCGTAGAATGCCTTGATTCGCTCACTCACGTTGTACAGCCCTAAGCCTCCCTCATCAGATTGAATCGCTTTTGCATCGAGTCCGCGCGTCAAGAGCGTTTGTATTCCTTCGAGCTTATCCATTGGAATGCCTGCTCCGTTGTCGGCAATGACGATGCGGACATACCCGTCGATCTCCTCGACGAGCAGCTTGATCTGGACCGGCCGAAGGACAGATAATCCATGGATGACGCTATTCTCGACAAGAGGCTGCAGCATAAACCGGGGGCATTGTATCTTGTCGGCCTGCGCAACAATCTCGAACTGATAGTCGAGCCGGTCCCGGACCCGCATCTTGTGAATGTTCAAATAAAACATGACCGTTTCGATCTCGCTCCTGAGCACAGTATCGTCTTTCTGAGAAGACAAACTATACCGCATAAGTCGCCCGAACCAATACGAAATGTCAGCGACTTCTTTATCATTGTTGGCTTCCGCCAGCATCCGGATCGTTTCGAGCGTGTTATATAGAAAATGCGGCTTGATCTGCGCCTGAAGCACCTTATACGCCGCTTCCTTGTTTAGGATTTCGGCACGGTGGACATTGTTAATGAGTTCATCCATGCGCTGAATCATCGCATTATAGGTTGAAGTAAGAAACCCAATCTCGTCTTGGTTGTCCTGACGGTTGATCATTACTTTTAGGTTATCGTCGCGAATCGTCCGCATATGCCGCGCCAATCGCAGGATACGTTTGGCAATCGTCGATGCGAGGAAATAATAGATAACCGATAGAACGACGAGAAGAACGACAATCGCTGCGATTAGGAACATTTCCTTCCGTCTCACCGTTTGAAATACGTCTTCGACCTGACCGGTAACCACGACTCGAACGCCCAAATCCTCGATGTACAATTGATTGACAATCGACTTGCGGGTAATGAAATAGCCGTCGGCATCCCGGCCTGCGATCAATTCCATCAACGCACGGTTATCGGCAGTCGAATGCCGGCCTGTAGAGAATAACAAATCGCCTTCCTCCGAGAACAACAAGGCGCTCCAATGGTTTCCGGCGCCTGCCGCCTCATAAAACTTCCGAATCATTTCGTGGCTGATCCTGATTTCGAGCAAGCCTATTTTCTCAGTAATATAGTTATTATAAATATCCTGATAGTATATAAATGAAGGCTCGGATTGTCCGTCCGCCTGCCGAATCCATATCCCGCTTCCCGGCTTCAAATGATCGATGACTGGCCGCAATGCTGGATCAATGTCATCTTTATCCAGAAATTGCTTTGCAATCGGGAAGACCTCATCCTTTCGTTTATAGATCATGATGGATTCGATTTCGCTGTTGACGAACATCGATTGGGTAAACAATGGACTTATGTATCTAAGATAGGCGTATACGCTTTCAGATTCGCTTTCATACATCCCGTCCAAATAATCGGTTACGTAAGGATTGTACTGAAGCAGCCTGTGTATCGATTCAATTCGGACCATATCCGCCCGCAAGTTGGAATAGGCTTGTTCGAGAATCTTTTGCCGCCCGTCGACGAGCTGATGCGTTAAGTTTCCGTAGATTTGGTTGTAGTAATAGATCCCGAATACAATCACGGGGATGAAAATGATGACGACATATCCTAGAATGATCTTCCTGACAATGCTCATGACCGCTCCCCCCTGCATCATTCCTCATCTGTTCCTTTTCAGGGTATCATGAGCCCGCAAAATCCGGTAGAGGCTTCGAAGGCCCCTACCGGATTATTCGCGTTATTTAAACAAAGATTGTTTCTCCTCGAACGTTTTGTTGGCCCAAGCGTCAAGCTTTTGCAGCCCGATCTTCTCGGCGGTTTTCATCATCGTTTCATAGCTCCGAACGGCCTCTTCTTCGGATTTCGCGAGATAGATCTTCACTTTCTCATTAGTAACCATCTCGTCGATCTTTGTTTTGATCGTTTTTTCTTCAGAATCGGCTTTGACCTGAATCATTCCGACCTCCGGTTTGTACGTAGTAATCGCCTTCGTCTCCAGCAAAGCCTGGGTTGTTTGGGTACCCGGTACATACCCCCAAAGTCCCTCTACAATGGCATCCGAATAAAGGAACCACCATTTAATGCCGTTACTGTTGACGAAATCGGAGTCAGCTGTATTGTATTTTAGATTCGGATACCCCTCTTCGTTCCATGTCCAATGTTCGCCTTCGATGCCGAACATGGTAAGTTTCTTTCCTTCGTCACTGGCGAGGAACTGCAGCAGTTTGATTGATTTCTCAGGATTTTTGTTGTTTTTCGTAATGAAAGTGCCGGACCAGCCCACCCCGGTATTCACGCGCACGGCTTCTTCCGATAGCGCGCTCGGGATCATCTTAAACGTATAAGCCGCACCGTTCTGCTTGGTGGAGATGTTGTCGCGTTCCGCAATGCTGACCGTATGGCTATGCGCGAAGGCTTTTCCGCTGACCGCGTATTCATCATCAATTTGATCGTTGGCGTGCGCGAAATTTTCCGCCAGAATATATCCGTTGCGGTATAGGCTGTTCATAAACTTGAAGAATTCAAGCATTTTGGGATGTTTAAGGTAATACTCTGCTTTCCCTTCTTTTTCGTACCAGGATCCAAAGCCGGCTTCGATGCCAAACTGTGTCATGAAATAAGATTCGATCCAGTTTTTATCCATGACGAGGGGAACCAACTCGGGATGTTTCTCCTTCACCATGCCCAGAAGCTTTACAAAGTCGTCCAGTGTTTTCAATTCCGGGTTGCCAAGTTCGTTCATAATGTCCTCGCGCACGGCTATACCCGGGTTGCCGTCATTGCCTAGCGCATACTTGTTGGTCTCCCATTCCTGCTCAGTCGCAAACGCATTACGTATGGTATAGAAATTGCCGTCTTCCATCGTATTAATCGCGATCCGCGTGGGATCGATTTCAAAATTCGGTGCATACTTCTCGACCAGTTCATTCCATGGATGCGAAATGTTCGAATTAGAGAGCCTGTCAATATCGGAGGCTGTGAAAATCAGATCGGGCAAATCGCCGGATGCGATCATAAGCGGCAGCTGTTTGTCATCCGTAGCTACTGTAACCTTGAGCTTAACGCCGGTTTTCTCAGTGATTTTATCAGCCACCGATCCTTTCCATTCTTTTATAGGGTACCAACTGTGGTTAATGAATAACGTCAATTCTTCGACATCCTGATTGCCGGCAGCCGTTTCGGTGTCCGAATTGTCGGCGCCTGGCTCCTCGGCCGAAACATTGGCGCCCTTGTTGTTGCCCTTGTTGTTGCCCTTATTGCTGCCTTCTCCCGAGTTACCTCCGCTGCATGCGGACAAAATAGTCAGCAACATGATAATGGACAGCGACAGTACCAACCGTTTTGTTCGTTGACCTCGCATCAAGAAAACCCCTCCATGTTTTGTTGTTTATATTATCAAAGCGGGTGCTTTAATAACGATATTGACGATCGACTAACCTTTTACCGACCCCAGCATGATGCCTTTAACGAAATACTTTTGCAAAAAAGGATAAACACAAACGATGGGGGCGATCGAAACCACCATGGATGTAACCTGCAGCGAATAATTAGTGACGCCGGACGCGCTGGCCGCGGCACCTACAGACTCAATCGGGATGTTGCTCTTGTTGATAATTTCCATCATCCTGAAGGTCAGCGTCCTCAGAGAGTCCGATTGCACGAAATATGCCGAATCCAGCCACGAGTTCCATTGTCCCACCCCGAGAAATAGCGACATGGTCGCAAGAAGAGGGGTTGAAACCGGAAGAATAATTTTAAAGAAAATTACGAATTCATTAGCCCCGTCTATATATGCAGATTCTTTTAGCTCAAGGGGTATTTCCCGAAAAAAAGATATTGCGATCAGCAAAAAGAAGGTACTAAGCATCGATGGAATAACATAAACACCGAACGTATTCAGAAGTCCGACCGATCGCAGTACGACGTAATAAGGGATCAGTCCGCCCGAGAAGTACATGGCAAAAATGATTACGGCAAAGTAACCTTTGCTAAACAGAAGGTCCTTATGCGACAATCCGTAAGCGACTAGAGAGGTGAACAACACGCCGAGCAGCGTTCCTACTCCGGTACGGGCAACGGTAATGAGCAGTGAATTATACCAATTGGAATCCGTAAGGAATGTGGCATAGTTCTCCAATGAAAAGCTTCTGGGCCATAAATAGATGCCGCCTAGCAAGGAGTCCTTGCCTTGATTGAACGAAATGACCAGTACGTAATAAAATGGATATAAAGTTGCGATCATGATGCAGAACAATAAAACGTAAATGACGCTGTCCAGCAGCATATCCTTCTGTTTCTGAGTTGTCAGCAAATGACTGCCCTCCTTGACTTCAAAATAGACTCGAGCCCGAAACTCTCTTCGCAATGTAATTGCTGGAGAAGATCAGCAAAACGGAAATAATCGACTGGATCAGATCGATTGCGGCAGCGTAGGAGAATCTGCCATCCGCCAACCCGACCTTGAATGCATAGGTTTGTACGATTTCCGACGTCGGGTTATTGACATCGTTGCCGAGCAAGTAGGCTTGTTCGAAGTTGGATCCTACCAGTCCGCCGCCAAGAATACTGCCAATTGTCAGAATTAGCACCACAACAATCGTTCCTTTGATGCCAGGAAACGTAACATGTCGAATTCGGGACAGTCTTCCCGCGCCATCGATTTGAGCCGCCTCATAAAGCGCAGGATTGATGCCTGCTATCGCCGCCAGGAAAATAATCGTCCACCAGCCCATTTCCTTCCACACCGCGCTGCCGACAGCTAGTCCCCAGAAATAGTTCGCGTTTGTGAGGATATCCAGCGGCATGTCAATGAGACCGATTTTGACCAGTAACTTGTTTATGATCCCGATATCGGCTGATAGAAAAGAGAACGCGATGCCTACCACAACGACCCACGAAATGAAATGCGGAAGATAGCTTACCGTTTGCACAAACCGTTTGAACGCCATGTGTCTTACTTCATTCAGTAAAATCGCGAACAAAATAGGTGCCGGAAACGCGAAGATCACTTTGAGGAAGCTTAGGACGAGCGTGTTTCTAACAATTTGACCAAATCGATAATCATTGACGAATTCGTCAAAATATTTAAGTCCCACCCAATCGCTCGTAAAAATCCCCTTTATGCCGGTGACGATCGAGTAGTCTTTGAAAGCCATCACAACCCCGAACATCGGCGTGAAGGAAAATATCAGCAGGAATACCATGCCCATTCCCACAAATAATTGAAGCACAATTTGTTTTTTGAAGCGCTTCCATATCTGCTGGTGGCGTTTTGCTTTAAACGGTGTTGCCAAATCTGTCTCAAAGTTCATATGCTATCCTCCTTTGTGTTAATCTTACTCTCCTGCTCTAGCGTTTAAAAGACAACATTCTTAAGAAAGCGTTGTCATTTTTTAAGGCCAAATACACTGAGCTTCGTGAATTTCGAACCTAAATCAAGGCTAAATTCAACTCTTTTTTGGGGAGTATAATGGAAATGACCTCTTCATTTTTGTGATCTAGATACATAATGAGCAGCTGCCGCGTGATATGCTCTGCGTCCGCTCATCCCCGCCATGATGATGGATGTCGACCAAAGTTTTTAAGATCCATGATTTCACCTATTATAAAATACGGTTCCCCTTTTACGGGGCATTCTTGTCCATGTGAATAATTGTATTCTCAGTGCCCACCTTATCCACGATAAAATCTGCCTCGGTACCGAGGATAGGATATCGATCAGCGTAATCTCATTGACTTCATAGTCCGTGCCGATTGGATCATGCAAAGACTAAGTTCTTTTCTTAAGCGACTTCAAGTGCATATGTATTCATTATCAATACTACGAGCTTTGCTCAGCCTATTAAAAAAATGGAAAATAAAGTAGAATGAAAAGGGAATTCCGACCATGAATTAGGTTCAATATGGCTCTGTGCGCAGCTCCAGCTGTGTGTATACCTCGGCCTTTCAAGGTTTATGCAGAGGTTAACGATGCCTGCGGCATAATATAAGCCCTACATGCATCAGCCGCATTCGACTTCATACTTAGTACCTTCAAAGAAATGGATATATAACCAATTTTGAAAGTTATTTTTTTTCGTTTAGCTACTCAAATCAAACATTGAAAATGGTGAATAACGATGAATCGACAAAAAACTATACTTATCATAGAAGACGAGAAGGATATCTCGCGCATTCTAAGGGACTATTTAACTAAGAACAAATTCGAGACTGCTATCGCAGGAAATGGGAAAGACGGCTTGCACATGATGGAGCTTCTGCAGCCGGATTATATTATTCTCGATATAATGCTTCCGGATATAGACGGCATAGATCTTTGCAGAGAAATTCGCGAGAAAAGCAACGTCCCTATCCTTATTTTAAGCGCCAGAGGGAGTGATACCGATAAAGTCCTTGGCCTTGGTTTCGGTGCGGATGACTATATGACAAAGCCCTTCTCATTAAGCGAATTATTAGCCCGGATCAATGCCCACTTCCGCCGATATGAAAGCATGGCTGTCGCGCAGCAAGATCCTCACTCGCTAAGTCTGGGAAATCTCGTTATCGACAAAAAGGCTTACAAAGTAACGGTTGACGGCAAAGAGGCTGCCCTCTCCGCGAAAGAGTTTGAGCTGCTCTATCATTTGGCCAGCCATAAAAACCAGGTGTTCTCCAAAACCCAATTGCTAGATGCGGTTTGGGGATATGACTCTTACGGTGACGAGAATTCGGTTACGGTTTATATACGCAGGCTGCGGGAGAAAATCGAAGCGGATCCATCCCATCCTGCCTATCTGAAGACAGTATGGGGCGTAGGATATAAGTTCAGTCTGGACTAAGCATACGATTGGAGATGACACATGTCTTTGAGCCTTTGGTTAAAAAAATGGTTAACAGCCGTTACGGTAATTCTTATCATCATGACCGCATGCATTGCTTGCTTGCTTCTCTATATTTTTAATAATGACAGTGAATCCAACCCAAAATACGTCATTAACCAAGCACGGTTGGCGGTGAACCCCATCCTTCTCTATTTGGAGCAGAACAGCGGAGATATCAGAAACAAGAAGGTACAAGAGACTTTGGACACGATGTCTACACACAACGAAATGAACATGATATATGCGGAATTGGACGGAACGGTTGCCTTCACCTCCTTTCAGTCCATGCCGGCTCCCCGCTTGAACCTGAGTACTTCTCTGCACTATGATTTGCATGATGCGGAACAAGAGGGCAACCTCTTTAAAATTGCTTTTCCCGTCATAGACGAAGTATCCCGAACGCAAACCGGAAACGCCCTATTTTACCTGCCTAAAGACATGGTTTATAGCCAAAAATCCAATCATATTCCTCTTGCTATATTTTTTCTCGCGATTTCATTTTCCCTAATATTAGCAATTATGCTGATTATGGTAAGAAACAAAATCAAGCACCATCTTATCTCGCCCATTCATACGCTTAAGCACCATTCCGAAGCGATCTTAAAAGGAAATTACGAGGAGAAAACCAATTATGCCCGAATGGATGAGCTAGGCGACCTATATGCCACGTTCGACCAAATGAGAATGGAAATTAAGCATCTAAGCACACAGAGAGTCAAACATTTGAAAGCGCAGAAAGAGCTGATTACAAATATCTCTCATGAGATCAAAACACCTCTTACTACCATAAAAGCCTATATTGAAGCGATACTAGAGGGAGTGTGTCCAGATACAGAAACGATGATGGAATATGTCGAAGTGATGCGGAGCAACACGGACAAAATGGCCCGGCTCATAGAGGACCTGCTCATTCATGCCTTGCAGGAGCTGGGCCAAATTTCAGTAGATCCTAAGGAGCAGTATAGTTTGAACGTCCTTCAGGATATTTTAAAACCGATTGGCCATTATGTGCGCACAAACGGCGTGAACTACATCGAGTCCCAGGACATACCGAATGTACTCATCCCGATCGACGCCGTCCGCATAGAGCAGGTCATTACGAATCTTGTATCCAATGCACTAAAGCACACCTCGCGGGGCGACACCATCCGGATTGGCGTAGAGCTTGCGTCCGCACAGCTGAAATTCACCATTACGGATTCAGGAAGAGGCATCTTGCCACAGGACATGCCTTTTCTATTCGAGCGTTATTTCAGAGGAAAAGCGAAAACAGAGGGCAATACCTTCGCCCAAGAGGGCACAGGACTCGGCCTTTCAATTTGCAAGACCATCATTGAGGCGCATGGGGGTTCCATTTCCTTCAAGAGCAAGGAGGGACAAGGAACTACATTCCATTTTACACTCCCGTTATGCTAAGTTTCCACTGTAATAGTTTATTAATAACTTGATAAGCTTTTTTAAAGATCGAGGATCTATACTATTACTTACATAGAAACTGGGAGTGATAACCAATGGCTAAGAAAGCGATTATTCATGCAAGAAATCTTTGCAAAACCTACAACACCGGCAATGAGCAGTATCATGCGATTCGGAATCTTGATCTGGAGATTCACGAAGGGGAGTTCACCGTCATTATGGGGAATTCCGGATCGGGTAAATCCACCTTGCTCTATCTGTTAAGCGGGCTCGATAACGTCACAGCCGGCGAGGTATATTTCCGCGATCAGCGCATTGACCAATATAACGAAAAAGAACTTTCCGACTTTCGCACCAGGAAAATCGGTTATATCTATCAAAGCATCAACTTGGTTCCGGATCTTTCGATCCTGGACAATGTTTCGTTGCCTGGTTACATTGCCGGGAACAAAAAAAATAAAGTAAAGGCCAAAGCACATGAGCTAATCAATGCCATGGGCATTGAAGGCCAAAACAACCGGCTTCCCTCTCAAACCTCGGGCGGGCAGCAGCAGCGCGCCGCCATTGCCAGAGCGTTAATTAATTCCCCCGACATCATCTTCGCGGATGAGCCTACCGGAAGCTTGAATTACGACCACGGCAAAGCCGTTCTTGATATTCTGACCAAGATGAACCGACAAGGCCAGACTGTCGTCATGGTTACCCATGACATTAAGGCCGCTTGCCGGGCCGACCGGCTGATCTTTATTAGAGACGGCAAGATCGGCGGCATCCTTGAATTCGAGAAGTTCGACGACAAGAATACCCTGGACAGAGAATCCATGATCTTTTCTTTCGTTTCGGGGAAGGAGTAATCTTGATGTCTGCCGTTTGGACGCTTAGCTTGTCATACCTCAAAAAGAGCAAAATACAGAACCTGTTCATTGCACTGCTCATCCTGTTATCCACCCTGCTTGTCGCTACAGCAACCATTATCATTTCAAACACTGGAAATCTGTTTACCGATATGCACAACCAGACCAATGGCTCCCATCAAATCCTAACCTTCGAGAAAGGGCTTCATAATCCCGAGCTTATCCATCAATGGTGGGAATCACAAACAGGCGTCGATGTATCGAGTCTCATGCGCTACCGCACCTTATCGGGGATTACCCATCAAGAGCAAGATATTCCGAATCTTTATTTATTCATGATGGATATGCCGAAGCTTCCTATTGGCGTTGATAAGCTTGTTTTTGCAGAGGGCCAGCAAAGTGCCAGACCGGAGAAGGGCACGGTATGGGTTCCGACTTCCATGGCTTACGCCAATAATATTGCCGTCGGCGATACCATTGGTTTCAATACCGGCAAGGCGCCTTTGGAGCTAAAGGTATCCGCTATCGTCATTGATGTTCCCTACGGAGCACCGTTTACGAACACGGCACGCGTATGGATGAATAGCGAGGATTATCAGAGCAAGTTCACTGCACTTGAGGGTGAAGACAACTATATGATGGGATTGCGCTTTGATGATTACAGCGCGAACACCGGTTATTGGGATCGCTTCACGAGCGAGCTTGGCACTCCTTTCTTGGAATCCAAAATGGAATTCGAGGGCATATCCTCCTTCTATCTGATCATTAATCAGATTATAGGCTTTGTCATGATTTTCCTTGGTTTAGTCATGATGCTTATTGCGCTAATCACAATCGGCTTCACGATTTCTGATGCGATTCTTGCCAATTACAAAACGGTAGGCGTTTTGAAATCATTAGGGCTGACCTCTCGTCGAACGATCAGCACCTATGTCATTCAATATGGCTTCCTGTCTGTCATTGCGATAATTCCCGGATTGGCGCTAAGTACCATGCTGTCCAAAGTTATCATCAATCTTTCTGTATCCTCACTTCGAACGGACCATTCTGATCTCAACATTCAAGGAATCGGCGCTGCCCTTCTCGTCGGACTGCTTTTATTTGTACTCGTTCTACTGTGCGTCGTCTTATATGCCAAGAAAGCACGTTCCGTGCAGCCGGTACAAGCGATACGCTACGGCATATCCGAGATGGAAAACAACAAAATAAAATCAAGGATGAATTCGACCGGCGCGCGCAAAATCGGTTTAAGAAACCTGATTAAAAATCTGAAGGGCTCTGCTTTAATGCTTGTATTGACCCTGATGGCATCCTCGGTGCTTGTGCTAGGATATGTGGTGCTGAGCAGCATCATTGGGATCCAGCAAACAGCGGCGAAATGGGGCTATGATTCAGCCAACATTGCAGCCATGGTTATCAATAAATCCACCTTCCCGCGTGCTGAATTCGAGAAGGCCTTGACCTCCGATTCCCGAATTAAAGACTTTGGGTGGCAGGGCAATCTGACCGCTATCGTCAATTCGGAACCCGCTCCGAACATGGGGAAAACTAACGCTCCTAACCTAAGCATCTATTTAAGCGTATTGGATGGAAGCTACGAGAAGTTTGGTTTCGCGACGGTGACAGGCCATAACCCTCGCCAAAAGAACGAAATCGCTATTGGAGTAAATGTGGCGAGGAGCTTGGACAAAAAACTGGGCGATGTTATCGAGGTGTATATCGAAGGCAAGAAACAATCCCTGATCATCACAGGCATTTATCAAGCGATCTCGAATATGTCCAATTCCGCTCGAATGACCATCGAGGGAGTAAGAACGGTTAGCCCTGGCTACAACGAAATGGATGTCGCCTTCATTAACGTGAACAGTCTATCGCAAGCCGATGCAGTCGTCCGCGATCTGAATGACGGATTCAAGGAGTCAACCTCTGTCGTAACGCAGCAGACGCTTCTCGATTCCGTCTTCAAGGAAGCCGCTAATATTCTAATCTACCCGATGAGCCTGATGGGACTGCTCTTTATTTTCGTGACCTTTATTATTATTTACAGCACCTGCCGCATTAATATTCGGATTGAGAGCAAAACCTATGGTATTTATAAATCGATAGGCATGACCTCCAACCGAATCCGATTGTCCATCACTCTAGGCATAACCGCTCTAGCGGCCGTAGGAGCCCTGCTAGGCATAGTAGCAGGCGTTTACCTGCTCCCTGTCCTATTAGAAACTATTCTATCGAGCTACGGTATTGTTCAATTAAAGGTCATTCTAAACTGGGGCGGTATTATAGCCGTGGCTTGCATAAGCATTCTGTCAGCTGCGCTCGGCTCATGGGCATCATCCAAAGTCATTCGGAAAGCTTCGCCTCGAATTCTTGTAGTTGAATAACAGGCATCAGCTAAGCGAAGGAGGTGACAAACGAGGGACTGCCTTCTCCACTCGCTTTTATCTCTCGATTTCCGGTAGCTTTGGTACACACTGGTTGAAGCTGCCATCCTTCATAAGACCAACTGCGGTAGTGAAAATGGTGAATTTCAAATATCGGAAATAGAGGTTCGTTTTCAGCAGCCCTTCCACCTGATGAGGCTCTGCCCCTCTCCCTCTTAAACAGATGATTCACGCAAAATTTCCATTCACGGGAGTAGATTCGGATTTAATGGAACATAAATATGTTTATTGGGACAAAGAGCGCGAAAAAGCCGGGCGACAATCAGGAGAAGATCCTGATTATCACACGGCTTGGCTGTAAATAGAAAGACTGCCGAGAATCTCTCTACAGTCCTTACGCTACCTGTACTATATCCTACATTATTCTCTACAGAAACTAAATTGGCGTTCGGCATGCTAAATGGATACCGGAATTCTGCGCATCAATACCGATCAGGCAGCCACCCCTGCTCAATGCTCTTGCCCATATCCCAGCTGTCCCAGCCTTCTGACGCTGAATCGCCGACCGTATCCAACAGTAATTTGTAGCTCCAGTAAAACCAACCCTGCCCCTTCTCCCAAGCTTGCAGTTGCGCGTTAGCAATTTTCATATAGAGGCGCTTCCGCTCTTCTTCGTTCATTTCTTTCAGGCCCTCGGTATTGTTAAAGAGGCACCACTCTCCAACGATGACCGGGAAATAGGCCTGCATCTCGGTAACATCTTTAGCGAAGTTATTATCGATGTAATGGATGTAGGCATCCAAATTCTTCTCACAGCCCATTACTTCTGCTATCATCAGATACAAATGCGTATCGAGAACAATATTTACAAACTCCTCTTGTCTCATGAAGTCCTTCCACTCGTGGAGCCGGAACCCGTCATGGAATACAATAACCTTATCTACCGGTAAATACTTCCTCATTCTTTGGTAGGCCTCAATATAGAAGTTTCGCAGAAACTCGCTCGGTACCGGACCGGAACCCTCCGCCTCTTCCTTATCGACTGCCGGATAGCGATCGATGACAAGATTCCACACTTCTTCAGAAATAGGCTCATTGAGGATCTCAATGCCCCATAATCCTTCCCTAGTTCCATAGCGCTGCGCCAGACGCTCCAGCAGTGTCAGCACAAACTCCACTGCCTCCGGATTCTGGCTCCATTTGCACACTCCGCAAATTCCGCCGTTGTCAAAACCATTCTGGCTCCCCGGAACCGTATGCAGGTCGATCAGAATCTGAAGATGGTATTTCTCTGCCCAGTTGAATGCCTTGTCTAGATACTCTACGCAACCTACAAATGGTTCTACATCCCCGAAGATAAAATAGGGAACGGGGATACGTATAGTGTTTAATCCTTTGCTTGCAATATAAGCAAAGTCACGTTCCGTAATGTAGGTAGCTCTGTGTTGGGTATATCTGTCGACTTTTATATCATGGGGCAAAGTTCTGCATAGCCATGTTTCATCTTCGCATTCTGTTCCAGAGAACATAACGGGATTCATCCATTTTTCCAAGACAAGCCAATTCCCTAGGTTAACACCTTTGATTTGTTTCATTTTGGTTCTCCTTTTCATTCGTGTTTCGTGTCAACCTTCGTTAGTCTCACTGCCATGTACGCTCTCCCCGGAAGCTCGATTCGGAAAGAACCCTCATAAGTACCCGGAAGCTTCTCTATGGACATCATCCAAGTATCGATCACTTCGACCTGGTATCGGATTCCCGGCTTGCGGTTGAATTTCCGGAAACGAGGCTGGTTGAATCCGAAATAATACAAGTAATATTCGTCCTTGATTCCCGCGCAAGGCACATCCCAGTCGGACGGCAGCGGATTGAGCACGCCTCCGGGGCTTTCTTCCGTAATTCCGCGAAGAAAAGCAATCCGATCCGGACTCGTTCCCGTCAGTTTACCGCCTTTGGACCACCATAGAATTTCTTCCGCATTGAGATAGGTTTCGCCATGGCCTACGTATCCCCCGCGAACTGCGCCTTCCCAGAAACGGCGGGTCATCTCTTCTCCGCTGATGTTGCCCCAGCCTTGATCGATATCCCCCTCGTATGCACACTCGTCGATCACGATGGGCTTTTTCCACTTTTCGCGCCATTCGTTCGTTGCCTCCGAGGTTTTGTAGACGTCGATGCGCTGGATACTGCAATGCGTAACCCAGGGCTTGCTATAATCGTAAAAGCTTAGGCAATTATGGTTCGAAATGAGATGGTTGGCCGGGTCGTTTTCTTTGATTAATTTTGCAAACCGCTCCCAATCGTCCTCCTCCTTGGACCACATAAGATCATACTCATTTGCCAGCGACCACCACACGTTGCGGTATGCGGAAAGCCTTGCCGTGATATAGCGAAGATAACGGTCGTCCGCTGCTGGAGGCATTTCCGAATAGCCCCAGCGGTCGTAAGGATGAAACAGAATGAGGTCCGCCTCGATGCCCAGCATGTCCAAATCGGCTATGCGTTTCTCGAGGTGCTCGAAGAATGCTGGATTGGGTCGGGTGTAATCCCAGCCTTCCGCCAAGGATCCTTCGAAGGGATAATAGACCGGTTCGTTCTCGTTGAACAGGTACGATTTTGGAAACACGCACATCCTCATCTTATTGAACGGGGAAGCTTTCAACGTTTCGAGCGTCTGTTCCTCCAATTCGTCCCCTTGGTGAGTCCAGGCGTAACAGGTTGTCCCCACAGGAATGTAAGATGTTCCGTCTGCGTAGGCAAAATGAAAAGTATCCTTCACACGCAGAGGGCCGTGGTTGCCTGGTGAAGGCTCCACGCTCCGGAAGGCTCCTTCAATACCATCGAGCGACCGCGCATTGCTGGATGTACGGAACTTCCAGTCACCATGGATATCCGGCATGAAGCGAATACGGTATATCCCGTCTCCATCGTAGAATCCCCCCATTCGGACGGTCGTGCCGCCTGAACTGAACTCGGCATGAAGGGAAACTTCCGTGAAGGGATTGCCGTGGCTCGGGCCCTTAATTTCGATTTCGTAAACGCCCCATTGTTCGGCCCGGGCAGGCGCCTGAACGACAGCGGAAGCGGACGGGACACCGGAAGGCTCGTAATCTGCGGTCGGAATCATTTCGGGTTCCGGCTCTAGGGTTAACACTTCATAAGGTATATCAGCCAGCTCGGACAGCGTTTCTGCTATCCAATCCGGCTGCGACAGCTCTTCTTGATTGAATTGGTAGTATTGATCCAGGGACAGGCTCTTGAAGAGGGACGTGATATGCGGCGCAGCTGTGTGCAGCGCCGGTATCCGGCGCATGATAACCCCGCGGGCCGCTTCATTTTTGTAGATCGTGCCAATGCGGGTCTTCTCGGTAAAGGTCATGTTCATTGATCTCCCTACTGTTCTGGTTTTTTGCCTTGCTGTGTATAATCATTTTCTATACTATTGCTTTGATTCTCATTCTAAAGAACTATCCGGCAGAACACCCACCAATAATACGACTTTCCGCTTTCGATAATCTGACTTCCTCCCGCATTTCGGCAAGTCGTCAAAACACAAACTCATAGTCGCCATATTGAAAGCTTTGAAGAACGTACTGTTTTATAATGGTAGCAGTTTTAGATATCCGTAAAGGAGTGCCTGCTCATGCGTAAATCAGCAAAAGTAACTGTTCACGCAGATAGAATTCGTTTTCCGGTAAGCCCAACCCTGTACGGTTTATTTTTCGAAGAAATCAGCCATGCCGGAGACGGAGGGATCTACGCGGAGCTGATCCGTAACCGGTCTTTCGAAGATACGTTGGTTCCGGACAGATGCCATGTCGAAAATTGCAAGCTTCATTCTCCGGCCGGCTGGGTCTCGTCTTTTGAACATAGTGATCCCATTCCCGGCTGATATACACAGATTCCAGAAGGATGCGAAGCTGAAATCAAACTCGACGACGCGCTTCCGCTGAACGAAACGAATCCGCTTTCCCTGAGGGTTGAGGCGGCGTCCGTTCCGCACGGCAGAGTGTCCGTCTGCAATACCGGGTTTTGGGGCATTCCCGTTCGGTCCGGGGAGACGTACAACCTTTCATTTTATGGGAAGAAAGCCGACGGATTTCAGGGAGATCTCGAGATCACCCTGGAAGACCGTTCGGGAAACATTTATGCCTCTGGCTCGGTTACTTTAACCTCCGGTGAATGGCGGAAGTATGAATTGACGCTGGAAAGCGACCGGGATGACGCCGAGGCGATACTCGCGTTCTCCACCCGATCAGCGGGAACGTTCTGGCTGGAGCTCGTTTCCTTGTTCCCAGCGACCACCTTCCTTCATAGAAAGAACGGGCTGCGTCCCGATTTGGTCGGCATGCTTCAGCAGCTTAAGCCTTCCTTCCTGCGGTTCCCCGGAGGCTGCTTCGTGGAAGGGTTCTCAGTCGAGACCGCATACAGGTGGAAAAAAACGATAGGAGACCTATCCGAAAGGACCTCTCATTGGACGTTGTGGCAGTACCGCACGACGAACGGCCTCGGCTATCACGAGTATCTACAAATGGCCGAAGATATGGGATTGGACATGATGTTCGTGGTGAATTGCGGGTTGACCTGCCAGGGCAGGCCCGGTGAAATGATCCCGATGGAGGATCTGTCCGAATGGGTGCAGGATATGCTTGACGCCATCGAATACGCGAACGGGCCGGTCGCCGGCTATTGGGGTTCCTTGCGTGCCAAGAACGGCCATCCCGAACCTTTTGGACTGAAATACCTGGAGATCGGCAACGAAAATTTCGGACCTGAGTATAACCTCAGATACCGGGTTTTCTATGAAGCCGTAAAAGAGAAATATCCGGAAATCGTGACCATATGGAACACGCATTGGGAAGTGGGGACGGAGACGAAGGGGTTGCCGGTTGAGATCATGGATGAGCACTTCTACGCGGATAACGATTTCTATCAGCAATATCATGACATGTATGACCATTATGACCGCAATGGACCCAAGATTTATGTCGGGGAATATGCGATGATCGTCGACAACAAGAGCGGCACCCTGCTCGGAGCGCTCAGCGAGGCGGCTTTTATGACGGGCATGGAAAGAAATCAGGATCTGGTCACCATGTCGTCGTATGCTCCGCTATTCGCCAATATTCATCATACCGTATGGGATCCCAGCTTGATCTATTTCGACGGAACGAAAGTGTACGGCACGCCTTCCTTTCACATTCAGAAGATGTTCGGCAAGCATCGCGGAAAGTACGTGGTAGATAGCTATGTCGCTACAGAAAGCCGTCCGGCCGACCTTTACGGAGGCTTGGGCGTCGAGGAGAAGGCGCTTGACCGGATTCAGGATCTCGTCGTAAGCAACGGCAGCGAAACCCTGCTGCACCTGAACCGCTTATCCGGCAGTCAGCCGCAGTGCAGGGAGTTCCATGGCACGCTGTGGATCGGCGATCCTTCTTGGAGCCAGTATGACGTTTCCGTCAAAGCGATACTAGGTTCGGAAGGAATCCGGCTTCGCCTGTTGGACCGGCATCAGCCGTGGGACAAGCAGAATTATCTATTATGGGAATTGGATCCAGATGGAGAAAGCCGCCTGGTCCGCATCGTCGGCTGGTCCCGCGTCAAATTGGCGCCCAACCGAAAGATCGCCGTCCAGGAAGCGGATTGGCAGCACATGCAGGTGACTATCGTCAATGACACGGTAAAATGTTTCCTAAATGGCGAGCTCATCCAGGAGTACCAGTCGGCGCCGATTCCGTATCTGACATCCGTTTCGACATTGGACCGTACAGCAGGCGAACTGATTATCAAGCTGGTCAATCCGTCTCCTTATCTATTGGAGACGGAAATCCATATTCACGGCGCGGGAAACGTTCCGGTGCAAGGCATACAAACGGTACTGACCTCCGGGAATCCGAATGACGCGAATACGATCGACCGGCCTGAATCGGTGTCGCCCAAGGAATCGGATTTCAGATGCGATGACGGCGTTTATCCGCTGCCGCCGTACGCCGCCGCGATCCTCCGCATCAAAATATAAACAATGTCCCCCAACAGGTGACGAAGGCCTTGCGTTCGTTATTACTTTTGGGGGACACCGGAGAGAATATTCTTTACAAAAAACACCCCGCGATCCTCTGATCGCGGGGTGTTTACACTTAGCCGTTCAAAAAAATATCTATCCTTATATCCAGTTATTGCACGTTGTTTTCTACCGCCCACTGATCGAGCTGCTTCTGCTTCTCGGCTATGATCTTATCGAGGCCGGCAGATTTCAGCTTGCTGATGAATTCATCCAGCTTGGCGGGATCGATCGTTCCCGACTCCAGACCAGCCTTGTATTGGTTGTTTACGTTGGCTACCGCAGCGATCTCGGTCTTCACAGGAGAAGAATCGAACGAGAAGCCGAGCGCTTTGGAGAAGGTTGACGAATTGTTGAACGCCTTCGTCTGCTCCCAAATATCCGGCGCCGTGCCTTCCCATACTTTAGCCAGCGCGTTGTTGCCTACTTGCCATTGGTTGAAGACGTAGTTGCTTCCGCCTTCCGGCGCTTTGATCTGTCCGTTGCCGGCATCTACGTAATGCTTACCTTCGACGCCGTTGGCGATCAGATTAGCGATGTCCTTGTCAGTATAGAGCAGGTTCAGCAGCTGTGCTGCGCGATCCGGATCCTGTGTATTTTTGGGGATCGACATCATGAATCCCGTACCGGAGTCGGAAGTGGAAATCGGGGGCACGAATCGGGCAGCCACCATTTCATATCCGTTAATCGTTTTCTCCTGGGATTCGAAGCCTGGTTTCATGTTGGACAGGTAGCTGAAGCCTTTGCCCGCTTTCACCAGACTATTATTGCCTTCCTGCGTCGTTGCGGCATCCGGCATGGTGTATCCAGCCTGATACCACTTGCGGGCAAGCTGCAGTGCGTCCTTATACATTTGCTGTTCGTAGAGGTTCACGACTTTCAGATCCTGATTGTCGACGATTAGGACACCTGGCGTATCACCGAGCGTATCGATGTAACCGCGCACGATTTCAGCCCCAATCCCCAAAGTTTGGGAGCGCTGAACCAGCGGATACATCCCCGGCTCGTTCTCTTTGATCTTCTGGAAGATCGGATCAAGATCCGCATACGTTTTTACATTATCGAACGTCAGGCCATACTTGTCCATCAGGTCTTTTCTGGCCACGAAACCGTGGTCGGCCGCCGTATCACGCACGCTCGGCACGCCATAGCTCTTGCCTCCGACTTTCGTTGCGTTGAAAATAGCCAGTTCCATCGTATCTTTAATGGTTGGAGCATGTTTCTCCACAAGCTCGTCGATCGGCAGCAGCTGTCCTTTGGCTACCTGCGAGCTGAAGTTGAAGAAAGAAGAAGTAACAAGAAGATCCAGAGGCTCATTGCCTGCAAGCAGCAGGTTGACTTGCTGTACCCACGCGCCAATGTCGATCGGCATCAATTTGACCGTTGCGTTAATTTTTTCTTTAGTAATTTTGCTGATTTGTTCCTCAACGAGAGCGACTTCATTCATATTCCCGAGTCCGATGAACGCTATCGTCAACTCCAGTTCTTTCTCGTTAGATGAGGAAGTGGCTGCTGCGCCGTCATTGGCAGCCGGATCGGAAGAACCGGCATTATTGCCCGTATTGTTCGATGCTGAGCAAGCGGAAACGAGCAGTGACAGGATTAGCAGAACAGAGAGCAGAAGTGTTACGGCTTTTGACTTTCTTGGCATGTATTTTCCCCCTAGATTATGTTGGCACTGCAGCTGTAATCTATACCAACCGGGCGCAAAGGCCCGGAACTGGCTTATCCTGGTATTAACCCTTGACCGCCCCGATGGTGAGGCCTTTGACGAAATATTTCTGGAAGAACGGATAAATTAGGATCAGCGGCAGGATTCCGATAACGGCCATTGCCATCCGCACGGAGTTCATCGGCGGGTTGGCCGCCATCTGTTGTCCGCCCAGATTGTTCTGCTGGAGGAATTGGATGTTAACCAGCATCCGGTTGAGCAGGTTCTGGATACTGAACAGTTTTGGCTCCGTGATATAGATGAGGCCGTTGAACCAGTCGTTCCAGTAGTTGATCGTCAGCATGAGGCCGATCGTCGCTAGTATCGGCAGCGACAGCGGCAGCACCATCCGGTAGAAAATCTTGAACTCCGTAGCTCCGTCGATATAAGCCGACTCGATAATCTGGACCGGAATCGAATTGGCGAAAAAAGTCCGAATCAGCAGAATGAAGAAACCATTGGTGAGCAGTCCGGGAATAATCAGGGCCATCAGCGTATTCTTCATGTGGAAAACTTCGGTATAAATCAGGTACGTCGGCACAAGGCCTCCGTTGAACAGGAGCGTGAAGAACACCAGAAAGCTTAGGATGCTGCGCATCGGCAAATCCCGCCGGGATAACGGATAAGCAAGCAAGGCGCTGATCAGCAGTCCTACGAAAGTGCCGATGATCGTGATCAGGATAGTGATCCCGTAGGAGTTGAACATTGCCGCCTTCTGTATCCAGAGGTACGAATAAGCATCCAGGCTGAACTCGCTTGGCCAGAACGAATATCCGTTACTTACGATCGCGCTTTCCTCCGTGAACGAGGACATGATAAGAAGTACGAATGGAAACAGGCACAGCACTACAAGAATGATGAATATCGCATGGACGACGGTCTGGTTCATATCGTTGGTTTTCATAGTCATTTTCCCTCTTTCCGCTTAGAACAAGGCGTTTTCTTTGTTGTGTCGGCTGACGATGTAGTTGGACAGCAGGACCAGGATAAATCCGACCAAGGATTGGTACAGACCGGCTGCGGATGACATTCCGATATCCCCGAGCGTCATGAGGCCGCGGTAAACGTAAGTGTCGATAACGTCCGTAACCGGCTGCAGCGGACCGGAGTTGAGCGGCACTTGGTAGAACAAGCCGAAATCTGAGTAGAAAATGCGCCCAATCGCCAGCAGCGTCATGATCGTAATGGTAGGCGCAATGAGCGGTACCGTAATGGTGCGGATCTGCTGCCATTTCGTCGCTCCGTCGATCGTCGCCGCTTCGTAATACTCGTGGTCGATGCCGATGATCGCTGCCAGGAAGATGACGCACAGGTATCCGGTAGACTTCCAGACCTGAACGATGGTTAGGATGTAAGGCCAGTATTTCGGTTCGAAGTACCAGGATATCGGCTCGATTCCGAACATCGGAAGCAGATTCAGGTTCAGGTAACCGCTCTCAGCGCTTAGCATTGAGAGTACTAGATAACCTACGATAACCATAGAAATCAGAAATGGAAGAAGAATGACGCTTTGATAGAAACGGGCCGAGAGCTTGCTTCTTACCTCATTGAGCAGAATCGCAACCGCGATGGCCATTACCGTATTAAGAATAATGAATGATACGTTATAAAGAATGGTGTTGCGGGTGATGATGAAAGCATCTGCCGTCTTGAACAGATACTCGAAGTTTTTGAACCCCACCCAATCGCTGCCGAGTATGCCCTTGGCATAGTTGATGTCCTTAAAGGCGATGACGACTCCGAACATTGGCAGGTAATTGTTGATAATGAGGTAAGCGATCCCTGGAACCATCATCAAAAATAATGCCCGGTAACGCTTGAGCTTCTTGAAAAACGGAGTCCATCCTGTTTGTACCATCTGCTGTCCCCTTCTTTCTTGCTGTTGTTATATTCTCATTCTAAGGGACAGGACATCGTGCCGCTTACCAAAAAAACGACTTCCCACTTTCAAAATTCCGACCATCTCCGGGTCCATAAAAGATAAAAGCCGATTCCGCTGGTACGGAATCGGCTCAAAGCTTAATTTTGCTGCGTCCGCTTGCGATAATCCACCGGGTTCACTCCTGTTGCTTTCTTGAAGATCGTCGAGAAGTAGGACAAATTCGAGTACCCGGAAGCGACCGCTATGTCGCTGACCGATTGACCGGTATTGGCGAGCAGCTCCTTCGCATATTCGATCCTGCTTTGCTGAAGGAAGTCCGAAAGCGACATTCCCGTCTCTTTCTTGAAGATTCGCGACAAGTAGTCCGGATTGAGATAAACATGTCTAGCGATGTCTTCCCGAGATAAGTCCTGCTGTCCGATCTGGTCCGCAATAAAACGTTTAGCTTTGTCCACGACGGATAAGTTTTCTTCTATGGCATGAATGTGGTTCATCGCGACTTCGATGACATACCTTACCCACTCCTGCAGGGATGCCAGCGAGCGAAGCACGGATTCCGGCTTGTCCGTCAGCAGATTTTGCGCGAATACCTGATTAGCCTGCAGACCTTTCGACTGAAGGACGAAAAATATCATCTGGAGGAAGTCCTGGTAGAAGGCATGCAGGGCTTGCGCATCGACAGAGCCGTCGAAAGCTTTCCATGACTCCAAATACTTCGACACCTGTTCCGACAGCTTATCCCGTGCACCCTGCTTCATCCATTCCGCCCATCCGGCGAGAGGTGCCGGATCCAGCCTTGACCCTTTTTTCTTGGACTCACTAAGGATGAACGTCCGGTTGATCTGGGTCACGTTATTCTCGTCAAGCTGTTGAAGGGAGCGCAGCATGCCGACCAATTCGTAAAGCGGCACGCGATCGCCGACGTAACAGCTGATATCGCAATACAAATACTGATTGCAATTGCGGATGAACGCATCGCAATGCTCACGTGTTTCCGCCTCGTTCACAGGCAATTCCAAAGGAATCACGGTCAGAAAAGAACCGTTAGCTGCCGGAATGACCGCCGCGCCGGGTGTTGTTTCCATGGCTTCCTGCAGCACGTTGCGAAGGGCATATTCCATGATTCGCTGATCCCGTTCGGACAGCTCTTTGTGCCAGCGCTGGACGCGGGTGTAGACGGTCAGAAAACGGATGTTTTCGGAATACGCGAGTCCAGCTTTCCGCAAGTGCCCGCAGAGCGCTTCCGGATTTGAAGGGATTTTCCGCTGAATCAGGTCTTGCCAGAAAAGCTCTGCCACGACCGGCTGATGCGATTCCCATAGCTGCCTGTAATGATGATGGGTTTCCTCGAAGGAACGCAGCTCCCTGGCTTTGGCCATCTTGTCGAACGCCTTGCCGATCACCGATTCAAGCTCCGAATAATCAACGGGCTTCAGTAAGTAATCGAAGCTGTCGAGTTGAATGGCTTGTTTGGCGAATTGAAAATCCGAATGGCAAGTCAGGAAAATGGTCTCGGTATCGGGATAATGCTCCTTGACCCAAGCGGCCAACTCCAATCCAGACCCTTGAGGCATTTCGATATCACAAACCATCAAATGCACGGACTGGGAACGGAAAACTTCCTGTGCCTGCTTCAAACTATGCGCCGTATACACAGATCCTACATTCAGGCGGTCCCAATGAACGCCTGCCTGCAGTCCTCTCACCGCGTGGACTTCATCGTCAACAAGCAACGCATGATACATGAATCATCACCTCAAGGATCTTTTGTCTTTATGGGAATGGAAATCCGCACAACGGCTCCCGATTCGTTCTCGTTATAGAAACCAATATCCGCCTGGTCTTCATACAGCAAGCGAAGCCTGCGCCTAGCGTTCCAAATCCCGATCTGTTCCCCTGTCTCGTTGACTGGTTCTCCCTCATACGCAAGCCGCTGGAGTACCTCCTTCGGAAACCCGGGACCCGTGTCCTTAATGTGAATGACAAGGCGCGAATCTCCCCCGGTCTCTTCTATGCAGACTTCAACCGATATAAGGATCAGCTCCTCCATGTTGACCGCGTATTTGATTGTGTTCTCCACCATGGTCTGAACGATCAAAGGCGGAACATCCGTATCGAGCAGATGATCGGGCATCTCGACATGGTATTGGAAGATATCCGGGAATCGAAGCTGCTGGATCCTCAGATAGTTTGCCGTGTGGGCAAGCTCGTCCCTAAGCGCCACAAAATAGGAATTGCTTCGGAACATGAACCGGAAGTAGGACACCAGACATTTGGTCATTTCCTGGATCAGTGCAAAATCCCTTACTGTCGCCAGATTATAAATGATATTGAGCGAATTCAAAAAAAAGTGAGGATTAATCTGAAGCTGCAGATGGCGCAGCTCCGCTCGTTGATGGTTTAATTTTTCCTCATACACGTTAATTTTAAGATCGTGAATCTCGGTGATCATGCGGTTGAACGTTTCGTTTACAATTTCGAACTCCGTTGAGGTCGGCACCTGCTCCATCCTGGAATCCCAGTTGCCGTCCCGAAGCTTCCGCATAGCAATGACGATCCGCTTGACCGGATTCAGGAATACTCTTCTCATCATAAAGATGAAGAGAAAGAGAAATAGGACGGCTGCCAGCGAGATGAAAGATGAGATCCGCTGCAGATAGGGAAGCTTCTGAAGAATCGTGCTGTCGGGCACTGCAACCACTAAATTAAATTTGCCCTGCGTGGAAGGCTCACCCATCACGAGATACTGATCCTTGCCTTCCCCTGTGATGGTATAGGATTCTTCTGGGAATTCCAAGTCGATTTCCTTATCCTGAATTAGGTTCTTATGGCTGATAGGCTCGTCGTTGTCCGTCGTAATAAGCGCAACCCCGGATTTGCCCAGATCAATCAGATTGAGCGGCACCATCAATTTATCGCTGCTCATCCATGCCCCCATATACACATTGCCGGACTTCAATAGATGGAACAAGTAATAATCGTTCTTGCCTTCCCAGAGATGCCAGCGTGCGTAATCGATTGAATTGGCGTTAAGTTTAATCATTTCCAGCATTTCGTTCCGCGCCGACTCGCGTGCTTCAAAAGTATCTAACGAGTTTTGAATCACGATCAGGTCGCGGTTGATCTCGGAATAGACGAAAAATGAATCCAGAATTGGATAGTAGCCGAGATCTTCACGAATCATATTAAATAGGGTAATTTTTGCGATGTTATAGCGATCCTCGTCCATCTCTTTGGGAAATTCGAGATCAAGCACGTTCAAATCGCTCTCCAACGTATTAGCCAGGTATTTGTCCACTTCTTCGAGATTGCGGTCGATCTGGTCCTTATACAGACTCAACATATTTTTGTTAGATTGCGCCACCTGGTTTCGGACTACGTCGACGGAATAGTAATTATTGACGATAAGAACGGTAACCAGAGGAATGAAAATAACGAGAACGGCGGCAAAAAATTTGAAGCGGAGTGAGTTGACTACTGGTTTGATCCTGAGCAATGCCGCCGTTCCTCCTTTATTACGGTTGACTTTCCTTGTATTATATCTTTTCTTTTTCATTCGCGATACAAGCCAAAGGATGGGAGACGTCTCCGCCTTTACTCACGGATCTGGGAGAGCTCACGGCTGATGGCCTCATATTGCTCTTTAGATATGGCAGTACCCATGGGGCTATTCGCTGCCGCTGCTAGAGGCAGGTTGGCAAAATGATTCAAATTACCGGAAAAACCCGGCGCATGGCGGTCTAGGATTTGTTTGGCCGTTTCCCATTGAACGACTTCGCTTAGCCGCATGTCAGGCGTGTAAATCCGGTAAGTAGAATCCGTCCTAGCGTATGTGAACACGTAACGGCCCGATCCGGTTTCTACCCGGACTCCTTCTGCTTCTTGTGTGATGGACAATATTCCTTCGTCCTTTATGCTGCCCTTTACCTCGCCTGCATGCGCTCCGCGCAGCAGGATCGACGCGGCTGCGTTGGCTGGAACGACGGCCTCGACACGGATTTGCCCGTCATGAAACGTCCATCCGGCTTCCACAGTCCCGTACATCGATTCATACGACGCCCGTGCATGGCTCAGCCTTCCGCCTGTGAAGTCGGGCTCGATCCGGACTTTCTTGTAGCCCGGCTGTTCCGCATCCGGCGAAAGACCGGCTATTTTGCGGTACATCCATTCGCCCACCGCCCCATAGGCGTAGTGGTTGAAGGAATTCATGTCATCGCTCCAGAACGAGCCGTCCGGCTTAATCCCGTCCCAGTGCTCCCAAATCGTGGTCGCTCCCTTGGAAACGGAATAGAGCCAGGAAGGATACGTTTTCTGTAGAAGAAGCTTAACCGCCGTTTCATGGTATCCGTTATCCGAGAGCGCGAAGCAAAGATAAGGCGTACCAACGAAACCGGTGGTCAGGTGATAGTTGTTTTCCACGATCATTTCGTTCAGATCGCGCGCGATTCTTGCGCGGTCCTTCGACTCAGCAAGATCGAAGACAAGAGCCAGCACATGGGCGGTTTGCGTTCGAGCGGCGACCCTCCCGTTCGGCGTGATGAATTCATCGCGGTACGCCGCAGCGATCCGCTCGGCCAACGCCCCGTAATAAGCGGCGTCCTCCTCGAAGCCAAGCACTTTGGCGGCATCCCGTATAATTCGCGTGGAAAGTGCGAAATATGCCGCCGTTACCATGTGGCTCGGAGTGGCGCCCATATAGCTTCCTTCCTTGGCGTCCAAGGCCAACCAATCTCCGAAATGGAAGCCAGTGTTCCAGATATGCTCGGTGTCGCCCTGGGAGCGGATGTAATCCACCCAACCCTTCATACTGTCGTATTGCTCGGCGAGAATTTGTTCATCAGCCAGGCTCGTGTACATCGCCCATGGAATCACTGTCGCGGCGTCGCCCCAAGCAGCTGACGAATACCCTTGAATAATGTTTGGCACGACGAATGGAACCTGGCCGTCGGCCAGTTGGTCTGCCTTCAGATCACGCAGCCATTTGGTGAAGAACGGTCCGCCGTTGTAGTTGAACAAAGCCGTACCGGCGAATACCTGCGCGTCACCTGTCCAGCCAAGGCGTTCGTCGCGCTGCGGGCAGTCTGTTGGAACGTCGAGGAAGTTACCCCGCTGGCCCCACACGATGTTCCGCTGCAGTTGATTCACCATTTCATCCGAGCATTCGAATGCTCCCGTCTGATCCATATCGGAATGAATCACTTCGCCGGTAAATGCTTCTGGCGGCAATCCCTTCTCTTGACCCGGGTAGCCTTCCACTTTGACATATCGGAATCCTTGGAATGTAAAATGCGGCGCATAGGTTTCGGTTCCTTCGCCTTTGGCAATGAATGTGACCAACTGTTTGGCGGTGCGAATGTTGCCCATGTAGAAGTTGCCTTCTTTGTCCAAAACTTCGGCATGGGTCAGCTTAATTACCGTACCCTCCGGCGCCGAGACGTTAAAGCGGATTCGACCCACCATGTTCTGTCCCATATCCAGCAGGGTATCGCCGGATGGCGTAACGATTACAGCCAGCGGCTTCAGTGTTTGCGTCAAGCGTGTCGAAACATTCTCTTGCGCGACCAAATGCGTGAGCGGCAGCTCCAGACGTTCGGCAGCGCCCCAAGACAAATCGTCGAATCCCGGCTCGCTCCATCCATTTTGCTCCATGCGGGCGTCGTACGTTTCTCCATCATAAATCTCAGAGAAGCGTATCGCTCCCGTCGAGGCTTTCCAAGTTGGATCGGATCCCATCACCTCTTCGGTTCCGTCGTTATATCTAACATACAGCTGTACAAGAACAGCACGGCGATCGCCGTAATGATTGGCCTTGTTCTCCCAGCCCAGCCGTCCTTTGTACCAGCCGTTGGCTACCATGATTCCGATCGTGTTGTCACCCTTCTGAAGCTGCGCCGACACATCGTAGGTCTGATAGGCTTGGCGGGAGCGATAGCTTGTCCATCCTGGCGCAAGCTCGTCGTCTCCGACCTTCTCCCCGTTTAAGTAAAGCTCGTACACGCCGGCAGCGGTTACATAAATGCGCGCCGAAGCGATATCCGTGCCCTTCAGTGAGAACGGCTTACGAAGCAAGAATGCAGGCTCTGCCTGCGGATCAATCGATTCGGAAGAAGGCGTAATCCACTGCGCCACCCATTCCTTCGAGTCGTAGAACGCCGTTTCCCACCACGCCGGCTCGCTCCATTCAGACTCACGCCCGAAATTGTCCCATGCCTTCACCCGGTACAGATACCGGGTACAGGATGAAAGTGAGGGCCCATCATACGGAACCAGAACGTTCTTGTCCGACTCGCAAAGGCCAGAATCCCACAGCGGTTCATCGAAATTCCCGTTCTCCCCGGCCGTCTGGATTCGATAAGCCTTTTGCGAGGTCCCCTGACGGTCGGATTCAATACGCCAGCTCATGCGCGGATGAGTAACATCCGTCCCGAGCAGTTGGCGGCGGTATTCCGCGGTTAGATGAGTTACCTTCAGTTCTGCCATATCAACATTCTCCCTTTCATTTGCCGTAATCAGTCTAATATCCCGATTTTATTTTACCGAATTCCATCCTCCGTCCGCTTTCGGTATAACGACTTTATATTTATGGTTTTCCGACCAAAATGGCCGCCTTTCAATTCGAATGGAGTATAACTCACCCCTACATTCAAAAAAAGCAGCCGCATAGGCTGCGTTCCGTTTACCTTCTTTTCTGGAGAATCCTGTTCGTTATCCTAAACACATGAGCCGTCCAGAAACACATATCGAAATAATGAAAAAAGCCGCTAATATGCGGCTTCCTAAGCGTATATATTTTTGTCATGTAGCGACCCATTTCTCTTGAACGGTCAAAGGTGTTTATAAATCATCAGTAGCGTTGCATAAACGCTAACATGGATATTTATCTGAATTATCTGAAAATAAATACTCGTAGACAAAGGCTAAAAACTCAAGGGGCCTTTAGCTCAGGTAGCTAGTGTCCATTT
>NZ_JAVIFU010000006.1 GCF_031157315.1 Paenibacillus sp. LHD-38 | reverse complement strand
GTGGCCGATCACCCTCTCAGGTCGGCTACGCATCGTCGCCTTGGTGAGCCGTTACCTCACCAACTAGCTAATGCGCCGCGGGTCCATCTATAAGTGATAGATTGCTCCATCTTTCCCAGTTCGGTCATGCGACCAAGCTGCGTATCCGGTATTAGCATTCGTTTCCGAATGTTATCCCAGTCTTACAGGCAGGTTACCCACGTGTTACTCACCCGTCCGCCGCTAACCAAGCGTTTTCCGAAGAAAACGCGAGATCCGCTCGACTTGCATGTATTAGGCACGCCGCCAGCGTTCGTCCTGAGCCAGGATCAAACTCTCCAAATGGAAGTTTTCGCATCGACGCGATGTCGATAAGAAAAGCTTCATGTGTTTGACTTGCTCATTACTTTTTATCGCTTTTTCGCTTATCCCGAAGGATTTGCGAGGCAGTTATTACTCGTTGTTCAGTTTTCAAAGAGCAATCTTTTTTCTTTCGTTCCGGTGTATTTCTTGGCCGGAATAAGAATATACCATGGACAAGACTAGTAATGCAAGTGTTTTTTTAAATTAATTTCAATAAGACTCCTTTCTCCCATAATAAAGGGGATTGCGCCCGTCTATTCCTCATCAGAATAACCGAATGTACATTCCTTCAAACATTCAAATCTCTTAGCTTGCCTGTTATTTGTATTTAGCCATAATCGCAGCAACAATCTGCTTCATACGTTCAATCAGCTCGGTGGGCTCTTTAACAGTAGCTTCATCTCCTAATCCCATAAAGAACTTTGAAAAAAACGGCAGGTCAACCTTACGAACCTGTCCATCCAAACGGCCTGTGCCGTCCTCATAAATATGAAGCTTAGGCGTTGGCCACAGCTCAGATTCGCAGCGCTGAACGCCTTCTCTGCTCAAATCCACATTTATGCCGATATACTCCTCCTTTGTTTGAAAAAACGCATCTCGATTTTCAAGATGCACATCCCGCAAATCCATCGGCTTTAAATCGGATGTATCATACTCGGCCGATTTCATTCTGTCACAGCGGAACAACCGCAGCTCCGCCCGCAGAAAACAGTAAGCTGGACAATACCATAAACCGTTGCTGGCATATATGCCGATCGGTTGAATTTGCCGGCTAGATTTGCCTTCCCGCGATTCATATTCAATGAGCAATACTTTCTGATGAATAGACGCTTCCAGCAGGATGGATAAATAAGATACTTTTGATTGCCTCTCGGGTGTGAAAATATCAACACGGTATTTCATTTGATCGATGCGATCGCGGACATCGCCAGGCATATAAAAGTAAAACTTGCTGAGTGCCGAAGAGGCTTCTGTCTCAAAGGGAAGATATAAATAGTGCCTGAGGGCATGGCTTGCAAAAAATATCGCTACTGCCTCTTCCTCCGTAAAAGCGATAGGCGGTAAAATTCTTTCCTTCAGTACCTGATAGCCGCCGTGAGGCCCGACCTCGGAATATAAAGGAACGCCAAGCTCACTTAATTCCTGTAAATCTCGCAATATCGTTCGTGTTGATACTCCAAACTCATGGGCAAGCTCCCTAACGGTGAACTTCCGCATTCTATTGACTGTCATCATCAATTCGATAAGTCGCTTCGATTTAGACATCTCTATGCTCCAATTCTTTTTTATAATTATGACAACTATTGTCACTATTATAGACTACAATTGTTGTTGAGCCTAATTAAGCAATCAACATCACTACATTTGATGAACGGAGTGAACAAACATGCCTGCTGTTAACGAAGTCAAGGATTTGCTTCTTGAGGAATTGGAGCATATCGTCAAAACATCCTCGAATCTCATTCTTAAAATTTCACCGGAACACTGGGATTTCAAGCCCCATGACAATATGAGGTCATTGCTGGAGCTTGTGGAGCATCTCGTATCGGTCCCATCCTCTGATTTGCTTATTCTTCAAGAAAATAGCGAACCGGTGATTCGCAAGCTCGAAGCTGATATTGCAGCTAATCGCGACAAGGAACGTCTAATCGAATGGATGACTGCGGGATTTAATGAAGTAAAAGCGTATATGGAAGGACTCCATGAGGAAGATTTCCTTTACAAGAAAACAAAGCCCTTTTATTTGGAGCAGGGTTCAGTTCAGGCAAAATGGTTGATTGAAATTACAACTCATGCCCAGCACCACCGCGCACAGCTGTTTACTTACTTGAAAATGCAAGGCTATGCCGTCAACATGTTCGATCTGTACTAAGCAAAGCAGCATGCGCAGCACATACAAATAAGCTCTCCACTGCCAGCGGACAGTGAGAGCTTATTTTTTTGCTTCAATAAAGAGCAGGCTATGATCCTATTCCTTTACACCTGTGCTACACGCTTTTCTTTTCCCGAATAATCCCTTGATACCCCTCCGGTATCTTGATATTTACTTTAACTGATTCTGGGTAGTGAACGGAAATTTCGATAACTTGCTCTGCGAGGAGCTTCCACGATACATCGATTCGTCCTGAATCCGAAAGCGGCACGCTCCCCTTCGCCCAAGTCAATCCACATGGATTAGGCATGATGTCCACCTCGCTCCATCCGATTGCCGAACTGCGAATCCCGAGCACCTCACGCCCGAGGAAATAGGCAGGCGCAGAGGACCAGGCATGGCAATGACTTCTCGTCAGCATATTGGGGTTCGCCCGGTTCTCCGAGAAATTCGGATACATCTCCCAGCAGGTTGTAGCATCATGCTCAATCATTTGCCCGTAATTATGGCGGATGTCATCGACGATCGTTGAGACCTGCCCGGACTCCGACAAGGCTTCATAATAGAAGAAGGACATGAACGGACTGCCGATTTGCACAAAATGAGCAGGCGAATCCAGCAAATAACGCTCCATCACGCTTCTCCGCCCGCCTTGCGCAACACCAGTCAAATAAGCGACAACCTGCGTTTGCACGGAGAAGATGTCTGACCTGCGGCTATCCACATGAATACAATCGAGATAAGCGGTTTGCTCCTCTGACCATAGATGCGCATTGATAGCAGCTTGAAGGTCATCTGCCGCCTGCGCAAACTTCCGCTGCCCTTCCGCATCGCCCGAGAAGACCGCCATCTCGGAGGCGACTCGCAAGGTTTTCACCAAAAAGCAGTTCTGATGAGTTACAATGCCGTCATTCGGCTGATCAATCGGCGACCAATCGAGCAGGTTCCAGCCTTTGATCGCCAGCAGGCCATCCTCATTGATCTCCTTTAAGTAATGCTCCAGCGTAAAGCGGATATGCGGATACATTTCTTTGGCAAAGCTTAAATCCGCCGTCTGCTCCACATACTCACGGCAAGCTATCGCCCAGAAAAACGTCCAGTTCGGTATTACGCTGCTCCACCCGCTCGGAACCTGGTCGGCATACAACGGCGTTTGATCCTTTGAACCCGGCACAAGACGGAGGCAGCGCTTCACGATATCATTTACGCCGAACAAATAATTGCTGACCAGCGCCTCATTGCGGCTGTCGCCCACCCAGAATACCTGCTCATAGGCCGGGCAATCCACAAACGTATCCTCCATGCAGAGCTTCGTCGTATGACGGCTGATCTCCCAAATATCATTAAGCAGCGGATCTGAGCATTGAAACCTGCCGATTTCGGCAACAGGATAATGATTTGCCATATAATGAACGTTGATCAGCTTAACCGGTTTCACCGCATTGCGGACAGTAAGCATCAAATAACGCAGTCCTCTTCGAATAGGGGACACATACCGCTGTCTGCCTTCCTTGCAAACATAACGAAGCGTATTATCCAGTCCATACGTATCCTGACGATAATCCTCCGTCATATACTCGAATCCGTAAAAGTCTAAAATCGTTCCCGCTTCTGCCTCGACCTCGAAGGACAGATAGCCTGTAAGCTCCTTGCTGAAATCGATGACGATTTCAGTATCGAGACCCGGATAAACCGGAATAACGCCAGCCGAGGCATTTGGAATCAATGCGTTTTGCAGAGCTGTCGGAATCGTGCGGGAGATACTTTCTTTCTTCCAGATGGACAGGCCGAATACATCCGCTTCACTCACGTAGCTTTCATCTATTGAACGAATATAAGATGAATACGCTATCAAGTCATCAATTGAAGCTACCTTGTCTATCACTTCTCTATATCGTTGATCTTCAAAATCAATTTCTCTCGACTGCTGATGATCCAAATAAAAGGTGCTGTCAAAGGGACCAATCGTAATGAAAGCAGAAGCCCCCTGCTGCTCAGCCGCTTCGATTAGCGGAGCTCGAAGCTCGACTGGCACATCGCTGAAAATACCCAAATGCAGCTTGCCCGTATGCATTTGTCCGCTTACATCGATTAACAATAAATTGTCGCCTCTGCTTAGCGTAACTGCCGCATAGCGCTCAGGCAGGACACCCGTAAATCGATCCTCGCCCAGCTTAACTCCGTTCAACGATACTGAACCAACACATTCTCCGGCATTTGGGAATCCGAGAATGATTTCTGTCTCCTCACTTACACACAAAACCGTTGCCGCATACCCGGTAAACCCTACAACATTGGCATGCTCCTCGCTGCCTTCAACCATTTGATTCCGCATATCAATGGCTGTAGAGTACGTGAAGGATTGAACGCTGTTCAAGGTTAAAATGCGTGATGGATATACAGGGTACTCAGCCAAAAGAGGAATATCCCGCTCTAATAACGTCGTCCACGGCCCCGTACCGACAGGCCCTATGATCTTCGACTTCTCCCATCGCGCATCTTGATAGGCGGTTTCAATCCAGTCTTCCCCCCACAAGCCAGCATCCACATATTCGGAGAAGCCTTGCTGACAGGACATACGCGGCGAGCGTGTATGATATCCCTCATGTACGGAGGTATTCCAGGTTTCATCCGTAGCTAGAAGCGTTTTCGATTCCGTACCGGTATCGTTGCCGCTGTCTAATTGAACGAGTAAGCCGCCGCGGCCGCGTAGATAATAGAAGGTAGATACTCCAAAATGAAGCACCAGCACCGCAATCGTGTTTACTTGACCCGGCACCAGCAGATGGCCCACCTCATACACATCATAAAATTGCTCGACGGTCCACGAACGAACAGGCCCTCTTCCAACTTGCTTGCCGTTGATATAAAGAACGTAACGAGAATCCGCACTGATTCGCAAAGTCGTATTCGAAGGCGAGGTTATACCGTCAGTCGATTGATCAACAACAAAGCTTTTCCTAAAGCAGCGCCATTCATTGCGAGGGCTTACAGCTTCTCCGCCCCAAATCCAGCTCGCATTCCAATCGTTATTCACCATGTGTCATTCTGCTCCTTTTATGCCAGCTATAGTGTGCTTGCCCGTGCATTCTATCTCTTATTATAGTAAAATCAAGGTACTCATTTACCCCTATTTCGGACATTTAATCCCTGAAAAGCGACATTCAGTGAAAGGGTCGATCACATCATGCCGAGCAAGCCTACGCAGTTGCACAAGGTTGAGCAATATTTTCAAAAAAACGACGACGTTATCTTTGTAAACCGCGCCACCGAAAACTTTCAGCTTCCGCTGCATAATCATGATTTCATCGAACTCGCCTATGTAGCTGAGGGAAAAGGCTTCCATCATATCGGAGAAGAGGTTGTCCCGGTATACAAAGGCTTATTGTTTATTTTGCCTCCCGGAGTCTCGCATGTCTTCCGGCCTTCAACGCCTTCTCGAACCAGTCCTCCGTTAATTGTATATAATTGCATCTTCCTGCCGTCTCTGCTCGTCTCTCTGAAGGAATGGATTGGCGGTGAGCCGCCGATTGTCGATTTTCTCGAAAAACAGCTGACCCTGCCATCGGCGTTTCAATCCGTATTTGATTCCAACGGCCAAATCGATAGTTTGATTCGGAGCATGCTGCGCGAATATGAGCAGCCGCAAAACGGATCGCCCGCTTATCTTCAGGCGCTGCTCGTACAGCTGCTCGTATCTATCTATCGCTTGATGCGAGAAATGAACAAACCTTTATTAGAAGGAAAAGCTGCTGTCCCCTTTCAACAGATACTCAGCGAATTGGAGCTGCATGCGCACGAGAGTATGACAGTAGGACAGCTTGCTGCCCGGTGCGAATGGAGTGAGCGGCATTTCAGCCGCGTGTTCAAGCAGCATACCGGACAGTCCTTTCTCCAGTATCTTCAGCATCTGCGCATCAAAAAAAGCTGCGAGCTATTAAGAAGCTCGCAGCAGAAAATTAGCGCTATTGCGGAAGAGGTAGGTTACAAGAATATCGATGCCTTTCTCACCCATTTCAAACGAATTGCCGGTATGACGCCTCGCGAATATCGCCGGGTGATACAAGAACAGAAACAATAGCCGATTCGTCCCAGTCCCGCTCACTCTTCTCGTTTGTCCATCAGGATATGGCCTTCTTCCAGCTCAATTTCATAGAAGCCAGCCATTTCCTTATGATCAAAATCGATAGCTTTGCAGCTTCCTACTATAATAATATTTCTTATATCCGCGATATGCTCAGCAGGCAGCGAAAACACTTTGGCATAAGCATAGGCTGCTCCCAGCGTCGTATAAATGGCATTCATTATTTTGTCATTTTTCACTTTGCCCATCAGATTCAAAATAATCGAGCCTTTGGCGTTCAGCTTATCTTTGGCCAATTCGAAAAAACCCAAGGTCGTTAAATGATAAGGTGTGCCTGCCTCCGTGAAGGCGTCCAAAATAATAAAATCAAACTCACTCCGCTCCTGCTCGCATAGCAGCCGGCGCCCGTCTCCGATCCGAACATTATCCATTTGGTAATGGAAGTACGCTCTGCTTAGCTCGACTACCCTCTCGTCGATTTCCGCTACGATAAATCGTTTATCCGGGTCATTCGCGGGGATGGTTCCGATTCCGTGACCGATCATAAAAACATTTTCGAAGGCCGGATTGTTCCTCTCCATCAAGTGTATAACCGCCCTGGGATATTCCAGCACGATTCGCTTGGGGTTCTTCAAGTCAATCGCCCCCTGAATCGCATGATCCGAAAATTGCAAGAAACGATATTTCCCGATCTCCCCATATAACTGATTGGCTTCGTACACGGAAATCTCATGAGAGCCGCTGGTTGCCTTCACTAATAGCTGCAATGATTCGTTCTCCTTCTGCCCAAGTAAATATATAGCTTATCGTATCATCTTATTGAAAGAAGTAATCGACAGGCGGTCTTCCACCAGAAAAACTTCCGTTTCCGCAAAACCGCTTTGCTTATAAAAGCTTACGGCCGGGGCGTTTTGTGATCCCGTTGCAACCACAATTGTACCTCCGCTGCCCGCAAGGCCTTCTACATATTGCAGCAGCTCCTTAGCCATTCCTTTTCGGAAATGCTTCGGGTGAACCATCAAGCGATGAATATCGATGGTGCCCGCTTCCCTTATTATCGCTATGGCCCCGCATAGCTCACCGCCTAAATAATAGCCGTAGAAGGTTTCTTCGCAATCGCGCAGCGTTTCCACGGTATCTTTTAGAGGGGGCAGCTCCTCAAAACGAATCAGCTCGGCCTCTACCTTGTAAGAAGGTATTTGAATGCCAAGCACTTCCTTCGCGATGCGCGGATCAGTTATATCGATTTTTTCAATCATGATGGCAAACACGCTTCCTTCTGAGCTTATTCAGTCAATTTTGCATCCGTCCTCACTTCGCCCTCAATCGGCATGATAAGAACATACGCAAACTGTGGATTATTATAGCGGTCAATGGCAGCCAACTCCGTACTTTTTCCGGTGCTGTCTACCGTTCCGTACGACAGAATATCCGCCATTAGATTATTCATAAAATAAACGGATTCGCCAAATGCTTTCGGTTCTTGGCCCGTTTCGCCATTTTTCCCTATCGTATCCTTTTGCCATTTGACCTCGGCTATGCCATTTTCGTTGACTTCGACATAAGTCACTAAACCTCTATATTCCATTATATAACGGAGTGCTTCTCCTATCGGGAACGTGTAAATGGTCGTAAAGCCTTCCCCATAGGGTTGAATTTCTTTTCCGTAGTTTAACTCCGGAAGACCGAGTGCAGCGACGCGCGCTTTATCGAGTTCACCGCTCATAAGCGTTTTGAACTGCTCTTCACCCGTAGGTGTCCGGACAATAACTTGCTTTCCAGCGTTACTATAGGCGACCGTACCGCCAAGCCTCTCCGTTACAAAGCGGACAGGCACGTAGGTCCGCCCCCGCTTCACCGTAACCGGTGCATCTAATGCGATTTTCTTGCCATTGATATCGGCCGTTTTCAAGCCGTCCTTCAAACGCACCGTTATATTGTTAACCGGATTTTTGATGATAATGTTCTTCGTAGCCGACTCGTAGGAATAGCTAATTTTAGCAGGATCATGAAAAGCTTTCAATTGGACCATCGTTCTGCCATTCACATTTAAAACATCGTCCTGGTATAAACCGTTAATAAATATTTTGACAGGTGTCGGTGAGATAGGTGAAGCCATAACCACAGTGCCCGCACTAAGTACACCTGCTACGGTTAATGCAGCCGCCGCCGTTTTCATCCATTTTTTCATTATGAATCCCTTCCCTAATCATGGCATGTTATTGTGAATTCTCGCTTTTCCCCATGAAAAAAACCCCATTTTCTCATTTGTAGACCATCTCGGTGAGTGGAGTTCCGTGCGTAACGATTTCTCTTTCCTTTGGCTCGGAGATACGAAGGCGTTCATCCGCCTCGATGATTTGCAGCAGCTCAGCTGTTGCAGCCTGTGTAAGGGCATACCCTTGATGAGTGTCCATAACATCCATAATCATGCCATGTTCACTGCCGGGTTCAATCCAAAGATGAAAATTTTGCTTTTGCAGCTGACGCTTTACAGTAAGCTCGTAGCGGGGCGCTGTCACGTTCAATAATCCAGGCAGCGCTTCTGCCGTTTGAATGGCGCGTTCTATGATGTCCAGCTTTTCATTTTCCGAAAATACGACGGCATCGTTTCGTTCACCCGAAATTTTGGATAAGGAAATTTCTTGTGCTCCATTATTTTGAACTACGACTGACTCCTGTCCACCCGTACCCTTGATCCTCGCCGTTTCAGCAGTGCAGCCAGTGAGAAGAAGCGCTGCCAGTGCCGCTAATGCGATTGCATTCTTCAAATACCACACCAGTCCTCTCCTAATAGAACCATATATTATGGTGATACTCACGTATAAGACGTCATCCCTGACAAAAAAGTTTCGCCTCGGTTTATTTCATATCTTTCGTGTAAAGCAGGATAATCATGGGAATTACTAGAATAATAGAGTAATCTACTTTAGGAGTGAAAGCATGAGTATTACAACGTATCCGGAGTTCGTACAGCTTGTTGATCAATATAAGATTTTTCCATTTTCCGATCTGATTCCCGAGCATCCTTCGCTTACCTCCGTCGTGCCGAGCGACAGCTGGCATACCGATACCGAGCTGGACCCTTGGCTGTGGCGCGTCAAGATCGTAAAGGATGAGCATGCGGCATACGGGAAGTTTTTCGGAACCAAAGCTTCCTTCATTCATGTAGACTTGTTTCCGTTTATTCCGATGCTGCTTTCCCAAGGCAAAAGCGTAGAAGAGAGATACAGCAGCGGTTTGCTTTCTCAGGACGCTCGAAACATTTATCGAATCATTAAGGAAGCCGGCAATATCGATTCGAGGAACTTGCGCAAAGAATCCCAATTAACGGCCAAGGAACAAAAAAAGGATTACGAGCGGGCGCTCGTTGACCTTCAAAACTACGCTGATATTGTCATTACCGGCGCGCAAGAGAGTGATTTCGAGGGCGGCTGGAGCAGCATGTGCTTTGAGAGCTCTGACCATTGGCTTTATGAAACACTCAACGAAGCACCGGAAGCGCCACGCCATTTAGCAGAAGCAAAAACGGTCGCCAAAGCGGAGCTAAGCGCGGTATGTACTGAAAAAGCGCTGAAATATTTGGATAAGAAGCTGCGGTTTTCGCTTTAGATTAACTATAAAGGGAGATGCACCAGGTTAGCGCAAGCTAACGGGCATCTCCCCTTTTATGTGTTATTCGATTATTTTCTGATAGCTGGCAATATCCAATCTTCTTCCGAACTTAAAGCCAATCTCTTTGAAATGCGCACATTTCGTATAGCCGTGTCTCTCAAACAAACGGATGCTTCTTTCGTTCTCGGTGCATACGGTTGCGATCAATACGCGAAAGCCGCTTGCTCTTCCTTGTTTTTCGAGAAAAGCGATTGCCTTACTTCCAATGCCGTGACCTAGCTGTTCCGGGTCCAAATAGATCGTCACCTCGGCGGTGACATCGTAGGCTTGCTTATTTTTGTGCTGGGTGATGAGAACATACCCCTTGAACATGCCCTCGTCTAAAATAACGAAGGATTTGTATTTGGGACTTTGATGTATCACATTGTTCCTAATCTCCTCAAGGGTTAGCGGCTCCGTATGAAAAGAGATCGTTGTATGTTCAACGTAATAATTGTAGGTGCGCATAATCGCAGGCAGATGCTGTTCCTGAATTTCTTCGAAAACTAACGTATCAATCATCATGCTCTCCTTTGTGCCCTCTATGCCGTTCCATCCAACTTACCGCGTAATCGACTAATTCCTTTACCGGCATGAGCAGCGCGGCAGCATGGCCAACCGTACCTCTCCGTACTTTTCCGGTATCCCGTTCAAATGCTTCGCCCAGCTGTTCAAAATCATCCGAATTAAAATCAATGTCTTGAAAACCAGCCCATTTTCGCACGCCTTCTTCAAGTATAGGGGCATGGTTTGTCATTTCGGACTTGCCCACATACTGCGCGCGATACTCCGCCAAATGCAGGGATGTATTGCGGTTATGGCCCACGCCGAGCAGGAGTACCCAGCCCTCCGCCTCATATAGTCTAGCGATGGGAGATTGTTCACTCAGGCTGTATGCCAGGCTATGATTGGCTGTAATGCTCTCTTTTTTGGCACCCCAAGCAGCAAAGGATACTTGGGGATGGTTGCTGCGCACAACCCCGTTTTGTTTTCTAAAGCTTTCGTTTATAATCCCCATACTTCTGCACGGAGTAAGGTCCGCGGAAAAGGCCGGCATCGAATCTCTTAGGGGTTGCCACCATGACTCCCGGACGGGAGGATAGCGCCAGTGCTCCGGGTCGGATAAATCTCCCGTATGGGTCGGCATAACGAGCGTTCCGCTCTCGCCCAGACACTCTTCTATCGCCAAAATGACGGCAACCGGCCCTCCGGCAACATAACCGCCGAGCGACTTCATCGAGCTGTGCATGATGACCGTCATCTCTGGCTTGATGCCCAGCTTTTTGAAATCTTCCTTCAATGATTCGGACGTCCAAAGCTCTCCTTGAATTTCTTCCATATGTATCACACCTTCATATTCGTTCTTAATCGTTTAACCATTCATTTAACAGTTCGTTTAACCAATCATTTAAAATTTCGTTTAACAAATCATTTTATCATAAAAACCGCTGTCCTCATCCTACACTGCAGTTTGTACAATAGAATGCCATATTGAGTGAAAAGTACCGCGCTACGCTGCAGTTTGTGCAATAGAATCAGCAGCTAATGGGCTCCGACGGCGCTTATGGAGCTATCCCATTGTACAAACTGCAATCTAGCCCACCATTGGACCTCATATGTAAGGTTTCTGTTGTACAATATGCAGCGTAGACTTGAAACACGGAATGGTAGTTAATAGATTCAACTACCCGTTTAACAAATCATTTTATCATAAAAACCGCTGTCCTCATCCTACACTGCAGTTTGTGCAATAGAATGCCATATTGAGTGAAAAGTACCGCGCTACGCAGCAGTTTGTGCAATAGAATCAGCAGCTAGTGGGCTCCTACGGCGCTAATGGAGCTATCCCATTGTACAAACTGCAATCTAGCCCACCATTGTACCTCATATGTAAGGTTTCCGTTGTACAATATGCAGCGTAGACTTGAAACACGGAATGGTAGTTAAAGGATTTAACTATCTGGAGCGACAGCACGGAACACATAATGGTAGTTAATGGATTTAACTACCCGGAGCGACAGCACAGAACACATAATGGTAGTTAAGGGACTTAACAACTGGAGCGGCAGCACGGAACACGCGGTAGTTAAGGGGCTTAACTACCATGAGCGCCAGCATTGAAAAACACACAAATATGGGCTGGTATCGGCGCTCCTGCAAACCGGGGCTGCTTCTCTACACTCTACACCGCCGTTTGTACAATAGACAACTATAACAGAACTATTTTTCCATCGAGCTGATGAACGCCGCTGCTTCTTCCAAACGCTCCGTCTTCAGTACAAGCTTCTCTGTGTCGAATACGAGAAAGACAGGGAGGGCTTCGAGACTAAAAGCTTTTTTCACATCCATCACGTAGCCCGGGTTATGCTCCATCCAGCCGTAGCCCCCATTAAGAACAATACTGGCATCCTTCTCGATCTCTTCCACAGGGTAAGGCTGAGGCTTGCCTTTCTCGTAAACAACCGTCGTTTTGTAGCTGCCATTTTTGCTGGCAAGCAATCCCGCTCTCGCAAGCAGCTCTTCGTTCGGCATGGTCAAAATAATGAGCTCATCCGGCGTTTCCGTTTTCTTCTCGGTTTTCGAAGGATTGATTTGCACCTTCTGCCCTTGCTTCAAATCTTCCCAGCTCAGCTTCTCGCCTGCTTCATTGGTAATTTTCGTGCTTGGGAGCACGCGCGCCTCGTAACCCGCTCCCCAATCAGCTATATCCGGACCCGGTTCATCGCGTTTCGACCATTCCGAGATATTAAAGCCGACTATCTGCTCCTGCTCGTTCAAAGTGTCTATGAAACCGATCATTTGATCATCCCGATAATGACCGTACGGCTTATTGCTGCAGGCGGTTAGAAGCATTTCAGCAGTCAGTAAAAGGATGAACGCTGCTCTCCTCATTCGTATCATTTTCCATCTCCCCTTATTACTACTAAAAACGTTTAGCGCCCAGCATTTGTTTCAATCTCTTCTAAAAATGCAAAACATTTCGCATCCTGCGCCAATCGTTTCCTCATTTCCGCCCTTGCTATATAATAGAGGAAGTCAGCAACCGACCTAGAACAATGAAAATGCAGCAAAACCTTAAGGAGAAATCATATGGATATTATTGAAATTGTAACGGATTTAATAGACGAGGATACCGATCAGCCCAGGTATCAGTTCGACGAGGAAGCATTGCAGGAATTAATGAAAAGCATCGACGAAATCGGCCTGCTCTCCCCCATTAAAGTAAGAACGACGAGCAACGGACGATATAAAATCATTTACGGCAACCGCCGATATAAAGCTAGCAAAATGCTTGGAAAGCCGACCATCCCCTGTATTGTCTCTACCGTGACGGACGAGATGGAGATTTATTTGGAGCAGATAGCGGAAAATTTGACGCGCGAAGGCTTCTCGCCGATTGAGGAAGCCGAAGCATTCAATAAACTGCTGAATGATTCGAAATTCAGAAGCTCAACTAAATTTTTGTCCGGAAAGCTGGGCAAGCCCGAATCCTATATCAAGAACAAATGCGAGTTGTTGAAATTCAGCAATGCGGTGAAGAAGCTGATTGTCAGCGGCACAGAGATTAAGAAAGATAAGCTGACCGAGGATCAATTGCTTCCGCTGAAGGATCTGCCGATGGAGCATCGCGATCCGCTTGCCCTGATTGCAGCACGGGACGAGCTGCCTGTAAGCGACGTGAAGAAAATAGCCAAACTGTTTAAAGACAAAACCATTTCTGACAGCACCAAGGACAAGCTGCTCTTCAAAACAGGAAGCGGACTCATAGAGACCTGGTCGACCCATGAGCAGAACAAAGCAGAGCGTGCCAAACCAGCCGCTGAATCCAAACCCGCTGCCCCAAAGGTTGAGAAGCCAGCTAAGCCGGAAGCTGCCGAAACGCAGAAGCCAAGCCCGTCTGCCGCTCCAGCTACTCCCGTTGAGGATGCTCTTTATCGGCTCGCTGCCGCTCTTCCCGCTCACAGTGCGCTAACAGCGGATACACTTCAATCCGTTGCCTTAATACAAGCGGGCGGACAGGTTCCTTTTATCCAAGGCGTAAATGGATTAATCCAGCAGCTCGAGAGCCATTTGGCCGAGTGGAAAAGCGTACGCGAATTTGCAAGCAGCCGCTTGCAAACGGTCGCTTCGTCCGAATAAACGAATGACCGGTTAAAGATTCTTCGCACCAAAATAGTAAGACCAGTCCGACGCGGGCATGCCGCAGTGGACTGGTCTTTTAACGTTCATAGGCAGCTGATATGGCCTTATTATAGGAATGAGGCATGTTCATACAAGTTTACGAGCCGGCATGAAGTGTCTTGAACAAATTGACGAACCTGCTTTTCTGTAATGTACCTAGGTTCAATGCCTGGTTCTTTGGCATTATCGCCAAACCAATGGAGGATTCTTATTTTCCATTTTTCCGTCTCTTCCGCTTGGATCATTTCTAGAACTTCAAAGGATTTGGAATTCTCGAGAAGCTTCCAATACTGCGGCCTCCAAGATTCATTTTTATAAAAATTAAAATCGATTTGATCCGTATCGGAATAATACAACTGACGTGCATTTCCGATTTGCTCTTCGGTTATTTTTCTTGTGAAGTCTTGGTACACGGTTTGAGTCCAAATGAGGTCGGTTAGCACATGGGCGGCATATCCTTTTGCAAACCAGTATCTTTCAGCGTCATTACGGCAGCTCTCGATAAAAGGAAGCAACCTGCTTTGAAAAATATGCTCTACAGTCATATCCTCCTCCAAATGAAAGTGAGTCTTCCGTTTATCTTCCCTATTCGTGTTTTCCCTCATATGAATGGCATCCGGAGAAATGCTCCCCAGCAAAAAATGAGCATTCACTTCCAAATTCTTCTCTTTAAACATGGTCTCTGTGACAAACATATGTACCATCGGCAGCGGCATAAAACATAAACACACCTTTCTCATCCCTGTTCAAATACCGGTTCAACGGCCTAGTCACTTTCCGCTCGCTCTTTCGTCAAATACAAAACTAAATCATGACCAACCCGTACATAGCTGCCGGGCTCGGCCTGCTTATCCTCATACATAACTCCCCTACCGTCAGGTATGTAGCCCCTTTTCGCGTAGAGCCGCTGCGCGTTGCCGTAATCATAAAACAGCCCAACACCGATTCCGACAATTCCATGCTTATCCAACGCAATTTGTTCCACGGCATCCATCAGCGCGTTTCCGATACCGCGCCGGCGGAGCGTAGGCACAACATCGAAATTGTTAATCTCGGGTATCGCCTGTTCTGCAAAATAAGGATAGCTGGATTTGGATAAAAGATGCAGCCAACCGGCAAAGTGGCTATCGTATAAAGCGATTAGCGTAATTCGCTCACCGGTTATGTTCTGCTCCCAGCAGCGCTTTATGTACTCCAGCGGTTTTCCAATTCCGTGCGCCTCAAGAGCCTGAAAAACCAATTCAACATCCGATTGAATCATTTGACGGATTTGCATGAGATCGTTCATTTTCGTTCTCCTTCATCGGTTATTTGCTGCCACGGATGGATTGACGTATCCGGTTAACTTAACGCAATTTTAGCAAGTTCTCCTAAATCATCGATGATTCCATCTGCTACAGCAGCATCAAAAGAATCAACAGGCGAATTCCGTTTCCATACGGCTTTCATTCCTACGGCACGGCTGGCTTTGATGTCGTTATCCAGATGGTCGCCAACAAAAATAGCTTCTTCGGCTTCCACTCCGAGTCTGGACAGGGCCCGCAAAAAAATCGCCGGGTCGGGCTTTCGCAGCTCCTCCCACTCCGATATCAGCACCTCGTCAAATAAATGGTTGATGCCCAGCGACTCGAAATTATCAAATTGAAATTGTCCATAGCCGTTGGAGATTAGCGCGATCTTTAGTTCGCGGCTTTTTAGCTCTGTAAGCATACGCATTAAATTCGGAAAACCGATACAAAACCTTTTGAAGCCATTCAAATAATCACTCAAAAGCGTCTGCCATTCCAGTCCCGTGATAGAAAACTCTTCGATAAGCTGCTGGTAAACCTTGCCTTTCCAGACATATCCGTGATTATCGAGCTCGATAAAGCGCTGAACAAAAATTTCTTTTCTTACGGCTTGCAGCTGAGGAATACGATCATATTGATCGTTAACAAATAAGGCAAGTGAAGCATCCCGGTCTAACAACGTACCGTCTAAATCAAAGAGTATCGCTTTTATTGCCATCATGATCAGCCCTTTCAAGAACGACTCTACTCAGCTCTTCGGGAAGGCTAATAAGTAATACTTCTGCCCCGTGCCCGCCGTTCCTGCATCCTTCCATTTACAGCCCTCGATATAATAGCGAATATCCGTTTCTAATTCCTCTTTGCCGAATCCCGTACAAACGGTATCCCTCACGCCCATAAAACCGCCCGCTAAGTCGTCTCGTGAATTATCGTAGCGATGAATGATTTTATGGCCGTCATAGATTAGCTCCGTAATAAGGAGATCTCCCTCGTCCGTGTTGGATAGCATTCTTACCTCGCTCTCCCTCTTAGCATTTATATCATCGATAAAGCGGTCTAGTTGATTGACATTCGAGAGAGCCATGCCTGGATCCTCGGTAGTAATATCGCCTTCTTTGGATGTTTCAAGGTTTTTTTCGTTTTTCGATGCATAAATGTAGGCGCATGACAGCACCAAAACAATCGCTATTCCAATGATAACTCTCTTTACCCTCGTCCTATTCTCCATCGGCCCGCCTCCTTTTTCACATCAAAGAAATGATCAATCAGAGCATAGAGCAGTCCGGCCGACGCGAAGATCAGGACTGAGCTGCTTAGTTGAGGACCGTACCCCCGGACGAAGTAATCATCATATAGACGGTGGAAAATCCAAATGCCGCTCGCTCCCCCAGCAACGGAATAAATAACAATGCGGACAAGCAAAGAGGATACAAATTTATAAACAAGCATTGAAAAAGGCGCCACCGCAATGGGGTATACAGAAGTTGCGCCGAGAAACATCATAGCAATGAAAGCAAAGCCTAAATTGCGGAGGCCGTAATATTCGGTTGTCGTTATTTTATTGCCCTCCCATAATTCCAAGCCCCATGCCGCAGCAGTAAATAAAAGGATAAAGGGAATCCACATGATCGAATACCTGACTACGAGCAAAATAACACCGCCTTAAGGTTAGATAACCTATTAGACGGTGTTTCTTCCTATATGTTTCACTAGGCTGCTACTTCAACCACCTCGGCGCCCACCAGTTCCATTTTCCGAGCAGCATCATTAAGGACGGCACGAGTACCATTCGGACAATGGTAGCATCAATGAAGATAGCAGCTGCGATGCCGATACCCAGCTGCTTCACCCCAACTACCTCACCGAATGCGAAGGGAGCGGTAACGGCAATCATAATGGCTGCGGCTGCTGTAATAATGCTGCTTACGGATGCCAGCCCCTTACGAACAGCCTGTTCATTACTGCCCGTTCTGTCATATTCCTCTCTAATCCGCGAGAAGAGGAACACGCCGTAATCCATACTGATGCCAAATACTAAGCCAAAAATAAACACCGGAATCATAATCGCGATACTGCTCGGCTCCATACCCCATCGTCCATTGGTGAAAATCCACGACAATATACCGAAGGAAGCCCCTATGCTTAGAAGATTCAGCAGAATCGTCTTAACCGCAATCAACACGGAACGAAAGGCGAAGAAAAGGACAATAAAATTTGAAAGCAGCAAAAATAGAAGTACGTTGCCCAAGCTGCCAAAAACAAGGTCGTTAACCTCCTGCTGGTATTTCGCTTCGCCGCCCAGCGTAAAATCCAGCGGTAATGACGGCGCTCTTTGCTCCCATTCCCTCACCCACTTCATGGCTGCATCCGAGGACGGCTCGTCCGCAAGGACAACCTGCATCAGCAGCAGGTTCCCGCTAAGAAAAGGCTGGAGCTCCGCTTCGTATTTCCACTTCTGCAGCGGCCTCTGGACAATTGTCGATAACTGCTCCGGGGAGAGCTTAAGCTCCGAGAATACAGAGTTGACCTTTAGCACTTCCGGGTCACGCTGAAATCTTTCCGTTAGGGCAAAGGCTTCCGTCCAATCCGATTGTTTCAGAAACATAGCGTTTCCCTCGACGACAACCCATACCCTCGAATGGGACGGCTGCTCAAAGATGGCCGCGTAGGCTTCCGCGGCCAACCGTGAATCGTAGCTTTGAGGCAATGAGGTCTCATCAGGAATAGAAACCTTCATGCTGCTCAAAGGCAGTAAGCATAACATAAGCAAGCCTCCTGCAAACAAGCCCGTAACAGCTGGCCGTTTCATGACAAAGCGTGCAACCCTCTCCCAAAATCCAATTTGGATGGATTTTCTCTTGCTTCTGTTTACTTTATACAAAGCGGGCAGGCTTACGGCAAAAAGAGCCGGCAGCAGTGAAAAGGCCAGCAGCAGAGATACGGCAACCACGGTCATCGCGCTGAGCGCAATGGAAGAAAACATCGGCAGCGGAATCCAGATGAAGCTAAGCAGACCCAATAACACGCTGGCCGCCGATACGAAAACCGCCCTTCCCGCAGTCTTCATCGTTACCGTTAGCGCCTCGACTGGGACAGCGTTTCCTTGCAGCTCCGAGCGGAACCGGCTGACAAGCATAATCGCAAAATCAATGCTCAAAGCGAGACCTACCATCGGAATGACATTTAAGACAAAGTTAGATAATGCCAGCTTCGTACCCATTCCGTATAGGAGCCCCATCGCAATGGGCACGCCCGTCACTCCAATCGCAATAGGGAGCAGCGCTGTCGCGATTCTTCGAAATACGAACCACAAAACCAGAAATGCCAGCGGTATGCCGACAAGCTCAGCTTTAGCCAGGTCTTTATGGCTTGCTTCATTCACATCCGCTTGGATGACGGATTTTCCGGTAATCTTGATTGAAATTCCGCTATATGTCGGTAGACGCCCCTCCAGCTGCTTCAGTACGGCATTCATCCGATAAGCCGGATATGAGAAAGAAAGGAGCGCGTACGCATGGTTTTCTTCCAGCATCCCGCGCTGCTCTAGCGGAGACACCAGCTCCTTTAGCCCTTCAAGCCCTTCAACCCGCAGCAGCGCTTGCTCGATAAACCGAAGAAAACGAGACTTAGAAATGCCGTTTTCCTTCTCAAAGAGCAGCAGGACGGGAGCATTGGGGATATTGAAGTCAGCTGCCAGCACCTGCTGCACCTGCGCATAGGAGCCGCCCTGCGGATATAAGCCGTGATCCTGAACGACAGCATCCAGCTTCAATGCATAAGTGCCCATGAACAAAAGTACGGCCGCCCAGATGAAAATGATTACCTTCGGAAACCGGAAGGAAAGTAGCGCTAAGCGATGCATCCCCATAAACCTGCTCCTTCCGGCGTTGATCATGTCCCTTTATTGACGGTATGGCTTTAGTCTGGTTGCGCGTACAAGCGCCTGCGCTATTCCGGGAGCAAGCCTTGCGGCATGCGGCATCCAGCTTTCTGCATTCGGCATGCTGAACAGCCATTGCAAAAGGCCGCCCCAGCGCATCACACCAGCAAACTCCCGATTAATCAGCTTCGTGTAAGCCTGCTGCCACCCCGTCATAGACAGCTCCCCGCGCAGGAAGCGATCCACAAGCGGCGCACATAGGGCAGCCGACCGCAGCGCCATCGACATCCCATCCCCGCAAAGCGGCGGAATCATCGAAGCCGCGTCGCCGAGCAGCGGCAGCTGATCCCATGCCAGCGGCTTGCGGTTCAAATAGATCGGCGAGACAGCTGCCTGCGACCCTGATATAGGCTGCGCATGCGCCAGCTTCCGCTGCAGCTTCGGGTTACGCCTCGCCGCGGCTTGAATAATCATTAGAATCGTTTTGCCCGCATTGACAAAAGCATCCCGCTGCAGCAGCGCCGACGCATTTACCAGCCCTCCTTCGATCGGACATAACCCCAAATATCCGCCCCGAAAAAAATACAGCTCAATGACAGGCTCCATAACCAAACCCTGAAAATGGGTTTTTACCCCTATGTATGAAGGCTTGGCCGATTTTGCTTGCCGAAAGCCAGGCAGCCCCGCCCGCTGGCTCGCTCCCCATGCAGCAATAACAGTCCTTGCCTCAACCGTGCCAATCTTCCCATTCTGCTTGATATCGATGCTAAATCCATGCTTTGCGGGACGAACTGCTGTTACCGTTGTCCCCGTCTCCAGCCTCGCTCCTGCTTGCTGGGCAGCCAGGTGAATAGCGGAATCCATGGTGAAGCGGCTCAGTCCCGACGCTTTCCCGGGCAGCGGTATTTCCACCTCGGCCCCATTTTCAAAAATTAACCGTATCCGCTCTATGCTGCTGGGCCCCAATGCCTTAATAGAGTCGCTTATGCCCAGCGCTTGCAGCGTGCTTTGCGACTCCGGAGACAGAAACTCGCCGCATACTTTATGCCTTGGGAAATGCTGACGGTCAAGCAGCAGCGTGTCCCATCCCTTATCCGCGAGCGACTTCGCTATGCTGCTCCCAGCCAAGCCCGCGCCGAGTACAGCTGCGTCATGAATCGTTGTCATTCCGCTCAACTCCATCGGCTCTGTTTGCCTGCTCCTTGCTAATGACGACTGCATAACGAAACAAAGGCCTCCACTTGTAAGAAAGATCAGGAATTCCAAGCGTACGGCCAAGTTTCTGCCAATCCTTCCCGCGAAATCCTTTGGCCACCGAAAGCGGGCCGTCATTTAAGATATAACGATTGGAAGAAATCAGCCGAGTCGTCAGCCACACTGCCGTCCACGCGATCCAGTGGCGATGGATATCATTAATGACAATGCCCAGCCTCGAAGCATTCAGCATGCTTCGGACGGCAATCGGCAGCTCCTCTTCGTCAAAATGATGGAGAAACTGCGTTCCTGTCACGATATCCGAGCTTTCCCCCGGCATGCCGAACAAGTCTCCACGCTTTACCTGTACTCGCGGCTCATCCTGAAAAATGAGCCTCGCTTCCTCGCAGGCCTCCTCGGTTATATCCACGAGCCGAATCGTGAGCTCAATCCGCTGCTCATCCGCCCACTTTAACAGCTGCTTATTCACATCGCCGGAGCCGGCGCCGATATCCAAAATGGTTAAGCCTCCCGGCTTACCGGCTTGTATCCATAACTTCTTGACGCCATGCACCGTCGGTGCAGAAGCTGCAAATATTCGATTTAGCCGGCGAAGGTGCCGCAGCGCTTCCCGAAGCTCTGGGCCTCCTTCCGAAAAATCATCCATTAATTCCGCATCCGCTGCCCTATTGCGCAGCCCGCTAGACATACGCCCCATCCGCAGCCTGCTCCTGCCCCTTCTCAAGAACGGCGGGGACGTAAGCAATCTTGATCATCTCCGCCGTAAGGCCAGGACCAAAAGCCAAAGCGATGCCGCTGGCCGGTCCTGAGCCTGTCTCCTCAAGATGAAGCCTCATGGCGTTTAGCACAAAAAGAATCGTTGCCGAGGATACGTTGCCATAATCGCGCAGCACCCCAAGGCTGTGCGCCGTTTGCTCATCCGTAAGCCCGAATTTATTTTGCAAAATATCAATAATGCCCTTACCGCCCGGATGAATCGCCCACAGCTCCAACTCTTCCTCGCTGCATAGCCGCTCCACCTCGGCAGGAATAAAATCGCCGATCAGCTTCGGAATATTCGGAGAAAGATAGAGGTCAAAGCCATGATTGCCTACCTCCCATACCATCTCTTCGGCACAATCAGGCAGCAGGACAGACCGTTCCTGCCCGAGGGTGAACATAGGCTTATGGAAAGGCTTGGACGCCCCTATGACACAGGCAGATGCCCCGTCTCCAAAGAAGGAGGCGGCAAATAACGACTCTCTGTCGCCTGAAGGCTGGATATGCAGCGTACACAGCTCGACGCAAACGATTAATACATGGGCGGCGCTGTCGTTTGCCACGATTTGGCGGGATAAGCCGATGGCTTTGAGACCGGCAGCGCAGCCGAGAAAGTTAAGCGGTATACGCGTTATCACAGGTGATAACCCCAATTCGCGGATAATCGCTGCATCCATTCCGGGCAAAAACTGTCCCGTGCAGCTGACCGTTATGAGATGCGTCACGTCAGCCGGCTCAACCTCGCCATCAGACAAAGCTTGTCTCGCCGCATGCAGACCGAGCGGAACGGATTCCCGCTTATAGACGCCCATTCGTTCGGCCGTCGAAGGAGCAGCCTCGGTCGAAGCGCTTGGCAGATAGCGGCATTCGGCGGCTTCCGCCAGCAGGTTCGGCTCACAGGTATAGCGGCTTTGCACGCCGCATTGCTTAAAAATCCTTCTGCCCCAGCGGGCGGAATCCGGCTTATCGCTCAGCGCATCGACCAGTCTCCGCGCCGTATCGGCTTGATCGACCAAATAAGGCGGCACCGCGGTGCCTATTCCCAAAATCGCAATTCCCGATTGTGAATTTTTCATATCGTCATCCTTCATCCTCTCTGATAAACATGTTCGGACAAGTTTTCTGCTTATAATAAGTCTATTCCGCGCCTGTTCGTGATATGTATGCGAATTTTACAGGCATTTCCAATCATTTGTAATAAACATGAAATCTAATTTTCATCTCGTTTTAATGAAAACCGCCTATAATAAAAACAACCCCCTTTTGTAATATATATAATGAAGACCCACAGCACCGAATGCTGTGGGTCTCTTTTTGTCCAAATGGACGGTTACTTTATGCCGTAGAGCCTAGCCATATTTTTAATATGACGGGTCAGCTCTTCAATTAAATCGGAAGGCTCTATAACCGTGACAAAGCTGCTATAGCTTAAAATATTTCGAATCGCCCGCTCCGTTGAGGAATAATGAGTGATGACCGACATGGTGCCATCCGGATTATCAATCACTTTGTCATAGCCGAATTCATCTCTTACCCTGGTCTTCACCTCTGGATCAAAATTCAGCACTGTCCTCACCTTTGTAAAATTAGCCTTCCCCATGAACTGCTGTTCGACATCCTGCAGCGTATAGGGGCGTCTAACAAACGTATGAGGCAAGCTGCCCAGATTGACCATACGCGACAGCCTGAACACGCGAATGTCGGACCGGGTAAGGCAATAGCCGTATAGATACCATACATAACCTTTTAGAAAAAGCCCCATCGGCTCAATCATCCGCTCTGTTTCATTTCCCTTGTTGTCCAGATATTCAAAGCGAACCAAATGCAGTTCCTTAATCGCCTTTTGCAGCGGTTCAATCTTTTCCTTTTCATTAGGTACGGGAGTAAAGTCCAAATCTACATTCCCCGTGCCGTTTGTACTTGACGAAGCTGGCATTAAAGCGCCTATTCGCTCCAGCAGCCCATTGATATCCGAGCTGTCCGTAGCCGATTGTGCTCCCCTCAGCGCTGTAATAATGGATGAAAAATCATCAAGGAATAAGATTTGTTTGTCTATGCGGTAGCCCGACATAATCTCATACCCTCCGTCTGAGCCGGGAAACGAAACGATCGGAATGCCTGCTTGGTTGATCGATTCCATGTCCCGATAGATGGTTCGCAGGGAAACCTCGAAGCGCTCGGCCAGCTCGGTCGCACTGACGCGGGGTTGATTCAGTAATGTCATGGTAATGGAAAGCAGCCGATCCAGCTTCAGTCGAGGTTCCTCCCTGCCAAAATATTCTTAACTTTATTCCAATACTTTCTACGTTTAGCTGTCTGAATCCTTTTTCGCTGATTCTTATCGGAAGCGGCGGAAAAAAGCTTGCAGCTCGGGAGCAAGTAGATCCGGTGCGTCCAAAGCGGCAAAATGGGTGCCGCGCTCAAACTCCGACCACTGCACAATATTCGTGTTATCACGATTGGCAAAACGCTTCATGGATTTAAAATCATGGCCAAACACCGCTACTCCCGTCGCCGTCCCATTCACGTCTTGCGAAGCTTGCTCCTGATTATGGACATTCTCATAATAGAGGCGGGCGGAGGATTCTGCCGTATTGGTCAGCCAGTAAATCATCACATTCGTGAGCAGCGCATCACGGTCGATATGATCGATATGGTCGCCGAAACCATTAAACAGCTCGGCAATCCAAGCGAGCTGGCCTGTCGGGGAATCAGCAAGACCGTAAGAGAGCGTCTGCGGGCGCGTTTGCTGTATGGCGTTGAAGCCCGCGCGCTCATGGAAATTAGCTAGAAATTGTAGACGGCTTTGATCATCTTCAGACAGGTCTGCCATTTCTGCCGGATCGCCGGACGGGAAGGAGAACAATTGCAGCACTTGAATAGCGAGAAGCCCCTCCGGCTTTTGAATGCCCATCTCACGGGATACCAGGGCGCCGCAATCGCTGCCGTGGGCGCCGTATTTGTCATAGCCTAGTCGGCTCATAAGCTCTGCCCAAGCTTTAGCGATGCGGTTAATATTCCAGCCCGGCTCAAGCGCTGAGCCTGAGAACCCGAAGCCCGGAACAGAAGGAATGACGAGATGAAAGGCGTTTGCCGGATCGCCTCCGTGAGCGCGCGGATCGGTAAGCGGACCAATGAGATCCCAGAACTCTACGATCGAGCTCGGCCAGCCATGCGTAAGTATAAGCGGAAAAGCATCGGGCTCAGGTGAACGAACATGCATGAAATGAATATTAGCTCCGTCAATGGTCGTTGCGAACTGCGGGAATTCATTCAAGCGAGCTTCATGCTTGCGCCAGTCATATTCGTTTATCCAATAGTTAGTCAGCTCTTTCACATATGCGGAAGATATCCCGTATTTCCAGCCAGCTTCCTGTAACGCATCCGGCCAGCGGGTATGCTTTAAGCGATACTGCAGGTCATCTAGCTCAGTCTGCGGAATGTCGATGCGAAAGGAGCGGATTTCTGTATCTATAGCGTTAGCGGATGGTTTTGTTTTAAAGGTTGTCATTTAAATAGCCTCCTCGATTTTGGGTTGCTTCGTTGTTCTTCTCTACATTTCTTATAATAAAGCATCCACCCTGACAGCATTATGTCAGGGTTCCGAAAGGCATGCGAAATATTTAAAAAATCATATCTTTACAAGCGAACATATATTCGCTATCATAAACATGGGTATATTTTCCATATAACGAGGAGGCGTATAAATTTGAAAGCTTACCAAACCGCTGTAATAGAAAGAGAAGAGCTCAAGCTGATTGGTTTTTCGATAATTGAAAGTTTAAACCATGTTTTGCAATCGAAAATCGTAGGAGCTTTACGCGAAGGCTTGGCGCAGCGATTGAATGAAATAGAAAATAGGATAGGAACAGGAATTTATTTAATTCAAATCTATCCGCAAGACGGCCAATGGACTCCCGATGTGCCCTTTCAACATGTAATCGCCTTCGAAGTGTCCTCGATTGATAAAATTCCTACTGGCATGATCAATCATACCGTACCACCCGGCCGTTTCATCAAAATTGTACATAAAGGCTTAGAATCACAGATTGCTGCTACTTATAATTTTATAAATAATACGTATGGCGGCAGACCGATTGATATCGAATATTGGAACGATATTCATACGCTAGAAAGTGAAGAAGGTCTAATTGATATCTATATACCCGCTCAATAAAATGATCTAAATAAGACCCGCCGATGCTCCGACGGGTCTAAATAAATTAATTGTTTCGATCGAGCTAAGCAGTTCCTAGATTCGATGCATGTATTAATTCGCTGTTAAATCAATGCCGTAATCTTTCGCGAATACCAAATGGGTGTCGACCTTAACATCGTTACCGGCAGCCTGCAAATTGTACACCCGGGCACCGCGCAGTCTATTGCGCTCAGCCCCTTCAAGTCCGTAAGCACCGAAACCTGTACTTCCGCAGTAACCGAGCATAACGCCGTAATAATTGCCGGAATACGTATTGACATGGTCATGTCCGCAAAATACGCCTTTGACGTCGCCGCGTTCGAGAATCGCGGAGAACATGCCGCTGTTAATCGGACCCGGGCACTCTTCCTCGTTCCTCTCGCCTACGATGCTATGTTTGGCTACGGCTCTGGCATGATCGGCTTCCGTTCTGCCATCTACGCTGGCAAACCACATAAACCGGTATTCCCACAGCGGGATATGGATGAACATGAGTGACGGAATCTTCCGTCCGTACTGCTTCTCGAGTGCCTCGGACGTTTCGTAATACCAGTTGACTTGGTTTTGTTTCAGCCAATCCCAAGTTGGATATCCTTCAAAATCTTGACCGGCGATTTCCTTCGGCGCGTATCGGCCGCTGTCCAGCAGCCACATGTTAAATACGGGCTTTTTACTGCCATGTCCGCCGATCAGCAGATTCATATTCCCAGTACCGGTGAGGCCTTTCTCTCCGATCTCATTCCGATTGTATTTATAAGAGCGGTAAATTTGAAGCATCGCTTCTTCATTTATGCCGCTGTTTGGCGTGGAATCCTCATCATGGTTACCAAAGGTGATTGCCCAAGGGATTCCGCGTTCCTCCATTGGCACCGCTATATTATTAATCGCTTTCTTTACTTCCGCTGGCGTATCGGTTCCGCCGGTAATGTTATCCCCGTTTAAAACGACAAACCCCGGTTTTTCCTCATCCAGCACCCGTTCCATAAGCTGCACCGTGCGCGGGTCGATATCCTCGTCGTCCTGCGTGTCGTTGAACTGAACAATTTTGAACGTGCCGTCAGAATTAAAATGAAGCTTGGCTTCTCCATTCGGCTTAGCATTCGGTTTGTCATTCTCTTTCGCGAAAACTGTTCCGGTAAATAGATCCCCGGGAACTCCTGCCGCTCCTGCCGTTAATGCCAGCGCGCTCAATCCGCCGATTTTCAAAAATTCCTTTCGATTCATACCCTTCTGTTCATTACCGCTGCTCAAATGAATACCTCCCGAAAAAATTGTTCACCACCATTCCATCTTAGTCGTTAAAATCTATTAAAATGTTTTCGTCGTGATAAGTTCGTGTAAATTGCCAAAAATGAGCCGAAGGCCGCAGGTCCCGAGGCGCAGTCCGAAAAAACGATGTCCGTGTGACGTAGTTTAAATCCTGAGTTTGTATCGAAAGTGGAATCCTTTGGAAAACTCTATATGATGGGTTAACTCTAAGGAGGTACAACATGAGAAGAACTTCAATCGCTACTTCTTTGACTATGACAATGATGATTATTATACAAATGCCATGCAGCGCAGAAATGATGTCGCCACAGAGGGAAACTTACCCCTTAATTCAATCTATTGCCTTTACTGCGCCAAATACCAGAGTAATGCATAAAGCAGAGCTCTTTGGTCCTATCATCGGTTTTCCACGGGGTAGAATCTTAAAAATCGATAGTATGGTAGTGGATGAGAATCAATATGAGACGAGCAGAATCATGCTTGGTGATGTGACAGAAGACCATATGGATGAGGTTTTCTTTTACCAATATTCAACTGGAAGCGCAGGAGCCATGGGGCTTAACGTTTACAGTCTGGTCAAAAATAAATGGATACCCATTTTCACCGACCCAAGCAGAACATTAGCAAATGATGATTACGATCGATTTAGCAGCGAATATATCGGACACGGAAGTCTCCGCTTTTATGACAAACGAACAAGGTTATCCGGTGTACTTGATATGTCTGGGTTTCACTTTTCTGAAGAACGTTTAAGCAAGATGAAATTTCAAACCGATCCGATTTCTGAGTATGCCATTCATTATGAAAACATTGGCTGCGGAATTGAAACGGTACAATGGGTTTTCGCTTTTTCACATCCAGCATCCGTTTTTACCGTACATAGCTATTACCGTTATAAATTCGATGAAAAGACATTTGCGCTTTATGAAACGAAAATACAGGATGAACAAGGCAGAGCTTTAGCCGCAAAAATACACCATGATTGATCTAATGAGGAGCTATTTAATTCATATTGCTTGCGATTTGAAACATGTCAGCGGTTTTTTTATTTAAAACTCCAATATTAATTCGGCCTTCTTACCATAAAACGCTCCGCATTATGCTTAAAGCCGTATTTTTCATACAAGCCGTGAGCATCCAGCGTGCCGAGCAAGCCCAAAATCCCTTCATATTCTTCGGTTATTAATTGGATTAACTTCTTCCCGACGCCTGTGCCCCGATATTCCTCATCTATAAAAACATCGCATAAGTAATAAACCGTTGCCCAATCCGTTACGGCACGAGCATAGCCAATCTGCTTATCCCCATGATAAACACCATAGGTAACCGAATGATTAATGGACTTAACTATGGTCTCTACGGATCTTTGATTGGCCCAATAGCTGCGGGAAAGAAAAGCGCATATCGTATCCAGCTTTAAAAGTTCTTTATTATCGCTAATGAGATAGTCCCCATAAAAATGCTCGATTCCAATCACATCCTATTCACTTTTCTCGTAGCCAACTACTTTGCCGACGATTTCATCTTTAACAAATGCAGCCGACTCCGATTGACTGTCATAAAACCCTCTCCAGCGCACATCCGCCAAAATAAAGTACTCCTCCTCGCTTAATTGTAACGGCTTAGCCATAGAATCATTTTTCGCGGATGTGGAATCCTCTACTTCATTTCCCATGCTAAAAGGATGCTGCCCGCCATAATCGATATCGGCCAGCATGCCGTCTGTTTTTATTTCTTCTTTTATGTATGATGGGTCAGGGTTCTCCAGCTCAGATATTTTTTGTTCCGTATTCGTATCAACGATCTTTGCCGTACATCCGTTCAGGAGCATGGCACCTGCCAGAATGAGAATAAAAATAATTAATCTGTTGTTCATCCCTGCACCTCCTTAGCCGCCGCTTACCCCCAAAATATATCACAACCGAAGGATTGTTGAACATGAAATCATCTGATGCAAAATAACAAGCGTAAACGGCTGTCGCCGTCCTCTGTGGCAAAAGCAGTCGTTTCGCGGAGATATATAAGCACATTTATATGTGAAAACATATAAATTCTTATATATCGAAAAAAAACATTCGTTGAGCGGTAATTTGGCACTAGGCTTCCTCACCGCTCAACGAATGTTCTGTTTTGCCGCTGTTTGTTATTTGTATAAAACCTTTTCCACATTGTACTTCGCTCTGAATTTATTGATGATGTAGGTTTCGTAAATCTCCCGTTCGACAGGATCCTCATTGAGATAAATCTCAATTTTGGCTACCTCGTCCCGGTAGTTCTTCATGACCGAAACGCTGTCCTCAAAATGTTTCTTGATTCTTGGTCTCAGCTTTCTCGCTTTGCCGACAAAGAGCAATTCGTCCTTGTCATTGTAAAACATAAAGAAACCGCCTTTGTCTCTGGAAATCAGGATAAAATCAGTAAAACCATAGATATGGCTTAGCTGGGGATTTCTCTGCTTGGTAATGGTTACATCCGGTTCCGGAATCGTAATATTGATCACTGTCATTCACGTCCTCTTTCGATATAGGACTAAATCTTAACACATCGGACAAGTTAAAACCAATCTATTGGGTAATAGAAGCAGCGCCTCTCGCAGCCGTGAGCTCAACCAGCACAACCTCCGGCCGGTTAAACAACCGCTGCGGAATGATACTATTGCCGAGTCCGCGGCTAACGATCATCGTGGTTTCGCCCTCTGTATATTTGCCACCGTCATATCTCGGCAGGAAACCTTGGCCCGGCGCAACCAATCCCCCGAGGAACGGCAGGCGAACCTGTCCGCCGTGGGCATGGCCGGAGAAGGTCAAATCGAATTGGTTTCGGACATATTCCGAAAACAGCTCTGGACGATGGGACAATAAAATCGAATACCGCTCTTTGGAAAGGTCCGCCTCTTCAAGAGCAGCCCCGATATGTTCATTTATTCTTTCCACATCCCCATCCGCCTCATGATTAAAGGTCGGATCGTCTACGCCTGTGATGCGAATTTCCCCGTCTCCGAGCTTCACGAGCTCGCTTGTGTTGCGCATGACATGGACGCCTAGCTCCTTGAGCCCTTTCGCTAATGCCGGGAACCTGGAGCCCCATTCATGATTTCCTGTCACGTAATACACAGGCGCAAGCTCGGTCATTTTGCGCATGAGCGTAAGGCTGATTTCCGCGTTGTATCTTCTGCTGTCAACCAAATCGCCGGTCATTACGATAAGATCCGGCTTCAGCTTTTTGACCTTACGCGTAATTACGCTCTGCTCCTTGCCAAAGGACTTGCTGTGCAAATCCGTTAACTGAACGATGCGGTAGGTGTCAAATCCGTCCGGCAGCTTATCCGAGCTCAGCTGATATCTCGTAATGCCAATGGCGTTGTTCTCATAATAGAGGAAGGCAATGACGGCTAAAATAATCACCGGTATAAGGATCAGCCATCGTTTTTTGGTCATACGCATGAATTCATAGCTCCTTGCTGTTCATCTATTGATCTTCTATTCTAGATAATAAACTTTTAATGGCAGCAATGACTGCCTCCGGCTCATGAATATGGATAGAATGCCATCTATCCTCGACTATAATCTGATTCATGCGACGGGTCAAATGAACCAGCTTCTGCTGGCTAAGCTGCCATATCATTATGAATGACCTCTCTTCATCCACTTACTTCGCTCTCTGCTTCGATAAATTCCAGGATTGCCACTTTGTATGCCGGTGCGCTTGATCCTGCAGTTGTTCAATCACTTCTTGAAGTCCCGCTAGCTTCGGATGTTCCGTGTGCAGCTTGCGCAGCGCCGGCATCGCATCCGTTGATAACGTGCCGAGGTAAGCGACATCGATTTTCCGCGTCCGCTCGTACCGTTCGCTGTTGTTTGCGGCAATCCGGGCATCCAAGTTGACGTAGTTCATGAGGACGAATGCAATGATGGAGACGCAGATATAAGCCTTGCCCATGGAGAAACGATCTTTCCATATCCGAATCATCGCAATGACGAGCAGTACGCCCAGGTACAGCATAAACCCGTGCACCAGCAATCTCGTTTGCGTGAATCCGTAGGCTTCTTCATATAATGAGAGCCTGCTATACGCCGACACAAGCATGACGATCGTACAGCCAATCAGCACGGTAAGCGACAGCTTGCGAATCCGCTCCGCCGCTGCGCCGGATCGCCGAATCAGATGCAGTCCGCACATGAGCAATACCAAATTGATAAGCGCAACCATAATTAACTCTGCAAACCCTCTGCGCGCATATTCGGCATATGCAGCCCCGTCCGGAAGCAGCCCGTTCGCTGCACCGAATAAATACGAGAACTGGATGACGACAAAAAGAACGTAAACCAAATTAATGCTTATTAGCAGCGTACCTGCCGTAATCGGATCAAGCTCAATTCGACCTCTTGGCTGAATTGAGCCTGTGGTGCCCTGCGTCGAAGTCGAATCTTCGGCTCCCTTATTAATTGCGGCAGCGGCTTTATTGAACAGCAAGCCCCATATGTAGCAAAAAGCATAAAAAGCGAAAAACAAAGCTACGATAATCCGCCAGAGCCCGTTTCCTAAGGAGAACCGTGCCATCACATTTGGGATTTCAAGCAGCCACGACAGAAAAATTTCATCCGCTGACGCCAGCAAAGCGATGACGACAATCAGGATGGGCGCCGAGAGCAAAAGCCCCAGTGATATTTTGCGAAGCTTGCTACTCGTCCCGGTTTCCCCATCCTCTTTCCCTTTCCAGCGCTCGTTAAGCAGGCTGAAAGGCACGCCTATAAATGCAAAAGGCTTAATGAGGGCTAGAAATAACAACTCTGTGTAAAAAACTCCCCTATACCAGGGCTTCACGCTGCTGCTCGTCATAAGCACAGTTTGAGAAACGATTAAAGCAAACAACGCGAATAGATTAAGCTGCCGAAACAGCTGGTTATTATACAACGAATAGGTTAGCGTAAGCAGAAAAATAGGAATGAACAACAGCCAACCCGAGCTTGCCTGCCCCTGCCATTTCTCAAAGCCGCCCATTCTCCCCTTAATGGAATAGAAAAACAAGCCGTAAAAACCAAGCACGAACACCATAACCGAAATGCCGGCAGACGCGCCTACAAACAAATACTGACTAACTAGACCGAAAAAAAGGGCAAGGATAAGCATTTTTTCATACCTTTTTTGCCATGGCGCCGAATCTCCCATGTTACACACTCCATTTTCAAACTTAATTTGTTAATTTCCTCCTTTTATTGTAACCTAGAAAACAAGAACAAAAAGTGTAAGTTATAATTGGAAAATTTCATGTTTTACAAAAGGAGTCTTTTGCATGAAAATACGTCGGCATTATATAGCGCTTAGGCGCTCTTACCCGAGTATTCAAGAGAATATCCCCTTTGAAGTGACCACGCAGGAGCTTGCAGATTTGCTGGATTGCACACATCGGAATATGGTACTTCTACTTAAGCGAATGCAGCAAGAAGAATGGCTGATCTGGGAACCGAAGCGAGGGCGCGGTAATCGCTCCGCGCTCTCCTTCCTTGTGAGCAAGGAGCAGATCGCGCTGCAGGAAGCACAGGAAATGATGCAAAAGCAGGATTTGCATTCCGCGCTTGAGCTGCTGCAGCAGATCGAAGAGTCCCCTCAGCTGCGCGATCAATTTCAGGATTGGCTCTCCGGCCAATTCGGCTTTCATTCCGAGGTGCAGGGCAAACGGCGCACCGATATTTTACGGTTTCCGCTTCCGCAGACGATCTACTCGCTTGATCCGGCAGCGATCCATTATACGGGGGAGTCTCATCTCGTCAATCAGCTCTTCGACGGGCTTGTCCGCATCGACCCGAGGGGCGAGCAGATTTTGCCGCAGCTTGCGCATGCGTGGGAGGTTGATGAATCGCGTACGCGCTGGACGTTTTATTTGCGTAAAGGCGTTCTCTTTCATCATGGACGGGAGCTGGATTCCTCCGACGTCAAATATTCGCTGGAGCGGCTCAAACGGCTCGCGCCGCAAGGACTCTACAGCTGGGTGTACTCCGATATCATCGCGATGGATACACCCGATGACACCACGATCCGCATTCAATTATCCGAGCCTAACGAAGCGTTCCTCGCCTTTCTAACGACGAATCGCGCCTCCATCGTCCCGCAAGATGCTTGCGCTTCGGCAGGTGAGCTTTTTGGCACGAAGCCGATAGGCACCGGGCCGTTTCGATTCGGCGGCAATGAGCAAGGGGTTTGGATTTTAGAGGCTTTTGCGCCTTATTTTCAGGGCAGGGCCTTTCTGGACCGGGTCGAGGTATGGACACTTGCGGAGGAGGCAACGCAGGAGAATCATGCAGAGCTGCAATCGTTCCAGATTATGCACAATGCGAGACTCTCCGATATGGCAGCCGAACGGTGGCAGCAGGTCCGGCAATCAGGCATGACCTGCAAGTTCATTACCGTAAACGAGCTAAAGGAAGGGTTGCTTGGAAATCCAACCATTAGAGCGGCCATTGATTTCGCCATCGAGCGGACGGAGCTTCTGAAGCTGCTGTCTGGGGATGTTATAGAAGGCGTGAACAGCTTTTGGCCGGATTTGGAGGCTACACAGCAGGATGAGTCAGCTGAGCCGGATTGGGCTGCCATCAAAAGCAGCCTTGCACGCTCCGGTTATCAAGGAGAAACCCTTGTGCTGGCTACGATTCCGCAATACGCGTCCGACGCGGAAATGATCCGGCAGGTATGTGAGAAATCCGGCATTTCACTGCAAATCAGCCTTATCCCTGCCGAGCAATTCAAGGGGACCGCGCGCATGTCGGCCGATCTGCTGCTCTTCGCCGTCATGCTGGATGAGCACCGCGAGCTCAGGCTTATCGACTTGTACAAAAGCATGCAGCAGCATGCGCTGCCAGAGGTGCATGATATGCTGGAGCGCAGCATTCAATTGATTTTGAGCGAGCCGGGTCGAACGCTGCGGGCAGCCATATTCAAAGATATTGAAGCGGAGCTCAAAGCGAGGAGCAGCCTGATCTTCCTTTACCGCAAGCATTTAAAAACCGCATTCCACCCTTCGGTACGGGGGATCGCGCTTGAATCGCTGGGCTGGGTTCGGTTCCGCGACATATGGTTTACTTAAGCATTCACATCGGATCGCATAAGATTCTGCTTTGTGCTAAAGCTATATTGTCTGTGAATTTGTGAAAAAGAACGGAGGATCTTCCTATGAGGGAACAATCATTAAAAGAAAATACGATGCGCTTGTTCGTCGCCATCTCCGTCCCTCGCCCCGTTGCAGAGGAACTGGAGAAATGGACTTTGGCCCATAAGGACAAGCTCCCCTTTCGAAAATGGACCCAACCGCGTGATTATCACATTACGCTGCAATTTCTGGGTGAAACGACCGCTGCCCAGTTTCAAGAGCTGCAGTCGACATTGAAGGAAGTCCGTTCGCTGCCGCTTTCGTTAGCTTGGGATGGCATAGGCACCTTCGGTCCCCCAAAATCTCCACGCGTGCTTTGGGGTGCAGTATCCGGAGATCTCGAAGGATTATCCGCGCTTTACGGCATGATCATTGCGGAAACCCGCAAAGCGGGCTTCGAACCGGAAGATCGTCCCTATTCGCCTCATATCACCCTTGCCAGAGGTTTCGCCGGCGGCGGAGAAGGCAAGTACATAGAAGCGCTGCCCTCCGCTCCCGCCGTGTACAATTGGGAGGCTGATGGTTTCGTGCTCATGCGCACCCATATGCATGCATCACCCATGTATGAGATTATCGGCAGCTTTCCTTTGACTAGCCATTAATGCATCCGCCCGACGGCTTGCTGTTAGCTGTCCTTTTTTTTGAATAAGGCAATAACCGTCAGCAGCAGCAAGGGAATTACAAATGCCGCAAACGTCCACACGGGATGGATCGTCGTAACGACGCGTCCCCACTCCGTCGCCCCATCAATGGTTACCAGTCCCATGATGAAACCGATCAATGCTAAAGGCATAACTAAGGTCTGATAATTTTGAAAACGAAACAGCTGACTCAAATATAAATTAAGCACATATAGCGTTATGGTTGTTTTCATGAATGAGCCCAAAATCAGAGACATCCCTATAATCGACTCTATTCGTTGTATGATTTCCTGGAATTCAACGATCCGAGCCAGCGAAAAAAGCACATAAGGCTTCTCGCCAGCGAAGCTGCCAAAAATCATGATGGCGCAAAGGGTAGACAAACAAAGCACAAAAATATTAGTACCCAGCGCAAACAGAATCGTCTTCGCCAGCTTCTTGGTCGGGCCTTCGTTGACAAACGGCAGCAGCATGGAGAACAAGAATACTTCCACATAGGGAAAGCCGAAGGTGAAAAATGCCCCATGCAGCACGGGCTTGATCCCTTTCGGCATGATCGGGAGCAAAAAAGAAGGATTATAGTCTGGGATCGCAATGATTAGTACAGCAAGGATACTTATGGCTGTCAAAATCATCGTCAAAGTAAACATTCTCGCCATGACCTCAAGTCCCGCGCGTACCGTTACAGCCGATATTGCGAATATGAGGAAAGTAAAAGCATACATCGGTGTTCCTCTTAACATGGAGCTGACCATAAACAGGCCTACGTCGGTTACGATGGCCGATTGCATTTGAATGAGAAAGGATACCGTAAAAACAGAAAAGAGGATCGTAAGCGGTGTCCCTATTAAATGGCGGCTATATTCTACAAAGGTCATTTTTGGATATCGCCTGTGCAAGAATAGAATACAGACTAAAATAAGAAAACCTATGCCTCCGGATAGGAGCAGAGAGAGCCAAGCTCCGTTATTTGCCTTGCTGATCAGCGGACCTGGAATATTGATAATGGAAGAACCAGTCATAAATACGAAAAACAGTACGCCCATCTGGTATGCACTTACCGTTTGCTTATCGATGCCTTTCTCCTCCCTTATCCGCTGTCATGCATTTACATTTAAGAAATCATCAATTGCTTTGGATATATTATCATAAATAGGAATCATCAAATCGATATAATCAAACCAATCCTTACCTACGGCGAAGTCCATGCCCATGTATAAGCAAATGAAGCAGGCAATGGTATATATGCCTTTCTCAAGCTTGTTGACTTTTTTCAAAGTCAACAAGTCGTACAGCAGCATAACGCCAAAAGCTACAACGATGACTGTGATTCGCTCCGCCATGCCAACTCACCTTTCTCTATTTAACCCGCCGGTTTACTGGATAACGTTCCGCTTGTGACGAGTCTCAATTTCACCTTAACCGTAAACGGGAGTTCAGAGAATTGTGTATCCCAATTCTGTTTTAACTGCTCCCATTTCCGAGGATTCGAGCGATAGATCGCATCTGCAAGTCCAAGCACTTCAATCTTGTTCGACTGAAGGAATTGAATCGTGCTTTTAATCTGCTCCGAAAGTTTATCCTCTACTTTCTTAATGAATTCCATTTCAGCTTTGGCATCGATTATCTTGCTGCATTTAAGCTCTCCGATCGCGATATCGCCAACCAGCGTGCTTTTGACTGAAATTTGATCCCCTTGCATTTGAGGCTTAGTTTTTACATTAAGCGAGAGAACCTCCGCCGTTTCATATTCTCCTTTCTTTCCGGGACATTTGATCTCAATGACACCAGATTGATAAGAATTGCGAAGCATAAGCAGCCCTTCCACTTTGGTAGAAGGCAGAACTGCCTTCATTTTCCCATCTTTTAAGAGGGCAAGTCCTGCCGCTGAAAATATATCCTTAAATTTTTTGTCCTCATACACAAAGGGAACAATAGCATCGCCGTTGGCGCTTCGCAGCTGGAGCATCAAATCCAGCAGATTAAAATCTACCGTTTTGGCTGAGGTGATGTATGAGGATTCTTTCGCTCTTAAAACCTGCTGCGCAGTAGTCTGCTCGATTAACGGTTTCTTCTCAAATAGCTTGCCGGCAGCTCCCTTCGAGATCATGAGGGATACACTGCTTCTTGGTTCATGATCCCGATAGAACAGATCAAGAAGATGGCCGAGATGGTTAGACCTAGCCAGCTTCTCCCCCACAATAATGACACGAAGATGGCTCCATTGCGCTTTCCTTCCCAAGTGGATGGGAATATCGCGAATCGCTTCCATTACCGAATCGTCTCTGGTTTTAATATTAATGCTGGAGGCGCTTGTTGTGACAGAAGATACCGTCGTCTGCATAGAGGTTGGGCGGTAAATTTGTGTCGTTAATTCAATCTTTCCATCCTCGCCTTGGTCGAGAGCGACGCCCATTACAAATCCCCGTTCGGTCAGCTCAAATTTACTCCAGCAACCGGAGACCATGAATAAGCTAAGCAGCAAAGCTAGACAAAGAATTCCTTTTTTCATGCTTCCTCAATCCTCATTCTTTTGGTTAAAAAGCGGTTTGTGCTTAAGATGATTTCGAGGATTACGAAGCAGCGTCTTGAGCGGCGCTCTCATGATGACATCCCTCAGCTCCTTTAACCGGAACGGCGCCAGCGGAGCCATGTAAGGCTGCCCAAGCGAGCGCAGCTTGCAAACATGGAGCAGAAGGAACAATAAACAAATCATCATGCCGAACCCGCCCATGAGAGCCGCGCTTATCATGAGCGGAAACCTCATAATTCGCAATGCGATCGCAATGTTATATTGCGGAATTGCAAAGGAGGCAATGCCCGTTAATGCCACAACGACAACCATAATCGGCGAAGCGATCCCTGCGCTAATCGCAGCATCCCCAATAACAAGAGCACCTACGATACTAACGGCGGAACCTACCGGCTTAGGCAGCCTCACGCCCGCCTCGCGCATCAGCTCGAAAAAAAACTCCATGAGCAGCGCCTCAAAAAATGCAGGCAAAGGTATGCCCTCACGTGCGTTAAGAACCGCCAGAAGCAAAACCGTAGGGATCAGCTCCGGATGAAAGGTCGAAAGCGCAATATAGATGCTTGGCAGGGTCAAGGCAATAAGGAAGGCCACGATTCGAAGCCAGCGCACCAAAGTTGCAATGAGCGTGCGCTGGTAATAATCCTCGCTGGATTGAAAAAATTCGGTAAATAGGCCCGGGCATAACAAAATGCCTCCCGTGCCTTGGCTGAGCACCGCAATTTTTCCAGCGAGCAGACCGGCTACTGCCATATCGGTCCTCTCCGTGTAGCGGTGCTGCGGAAATGGCGAATAAGTAGAGTCTTCAATCAGCTGCTCGATATAGGAGGTTTCCAATATTTCAAGCTCCTTGATTTGCTCGATCCTTTTTTTGAACTCCGCCAGCACTTCGGCATCGACGGCATCTTCAATATAGCCATAGACGACTGTCGTTTTGGTATCTCCGCCCGAAGTAATTCTTTCCAATTTGAATTTTGGCGTTTTTAGACGCAGACGCAGCAATCCTAGGTTTTTCTGTAAATTTTCTACCGTACTTTCCCTTGGACCCTGTACGACGGATTCATTTACTGACTCATTGACTTGTCTCGTCTCAACGGATTCCGCTTTAAAGCCCAACCCTTTATCCCATTGATCAAACAAAATGAGGAGACGGCCGTTCGAGATCTCCTCAACGACCAGCTCCAAATCATTAAGAACGACTGCTTTTTTCGATGATACGCCATCATGCTCAAAAAATGTACGGATATCCTGCGGCGTAACATCCATGCCTGGACCAATCTCATGCGTGGCTAGGTCCTGCAGCGAAATTTTCATGTAATTAACGGTATCTTCCTGAACGAGCGATTCATAATATACCGAACATGCGGCATATTTCAGATCAGGACCGTAGTTCCAATGCCTGAAAATAATATCCGTGCTATTAGAAAAAGTTTTTTCTAAATAATCAAGATTTTCCTGCAGCTGTTCGGAAATGACTTTTTCCGGCGTGTTAGTCGTATTATTACTGTTCATCGCCATTGTTCCGCTTGAACTGGATGTTCCGGATTGCGTTACTCCTGAAGTACTGTTCGACATGAAGAAACCACCTTGTTTCAGTTGGTTCCATTATTCCCCACCAGCGTTGCACTATACAAAAAGAGCCGAGAATCAGCAGGTTCGTTGTTCCTGCCGCCTCTCGGCCCATCTAAACATAAGTAAGTGCCTAAGCCACCGTCAAAATAATCGGCTTATCCTTCGTTATAATAATCGTATGCTCATGCTGAGCTGCGAAGCTTCTGTCCGGCGTGCGCAGCGTCCAGCCATCCTGCTGCTCGACAACGTAATCCGCGCCCATGGAGAGAAACGGCTCAATCGTAATAACCAGGCCTTCCTTCAGCGTACGTTTATCATGCTTATTATACGTTGGCGGTATTTGCGGCCATTCATGAACGGATCTGCCTACGCCGTGGCTGCATAAATCATTGATGACCTTATATCCGCCCCGCTCCGCTTCGCTCTGAATGATCCTACCGATCTCGTTGACTTTCACGCCATGCTTCAAAGAGGAAATAACCTTCATCATCGTATAGTGCGTATAACGGCACAGCCGGGTTACGGTCTCGTTGTAAGGAGCGATTTGAAAGGAGTGGCCCGTATCGGCTACGAAGCCGTCTTTTTCTGCGCACACATCGATATTGATTAAATCACCAGGCTTTAATACCCGATTGCCGGGAATGCCGTGGGCAACCTCGTCATTGACACTGATGCATGTATGTCCAGGGAATTGAAAAGCGATATGAGGCGCAGAAAACGCTCCATGGCTCGACAATATACGTCCCCCTAGCTCGTCAAGCTCCTTTGTCGTCATGCCCGCCTTTGTTTGCCTCTTCATTTCATTCATCGTCAAAGCGACGATCCGTCCAATCTCTTTCAGACCGTCTATGTCCTTCTTTGAACCCACTGTCATTTGTCAGCCTCCTCCATGCATCTACATTTAGCACTAGCCGCTCATTCATATAAATAGTAAACTTAACTACTTTTCATCCCGCACTTATTATTACGTCACGCTTGAGTTCGATAACGGCGAGCGCAAGGAGTATGTCGACGTTAAAAACTTATACGGCTTGGTCGTAGAGGGCGATACCGGCTTCGCTGTTGTCCAAGGCGAATGGATCGTTGCTTTTGAGCGAAATACGGGTGCTTAAACGGGCAGTCGGTATAAAGCGAAAGGTTCTCCGTACCGATAGGGGCTGCTGATGAGGTCCAGCTCCTTTTTGGTTTCAGCGTTAAGCTCGAGGGATACGCTTTTCAGATTTTCTTCAAGCTGCTCCATCTTTGTCGCGCCAACGATCACCGTGGATACGACAGGCTGCTGGATCAGCCAAGACAGCGACAACACACTTGGCGTCGTATCGAACTGGCTCGCAAGATCGGTTACCTTTTCCCCTAACGCAATCGTTTGACTATTAATAAATCTCTTGAAATTGGGATCGGTCTGCGCGCGCGAGCCCTGCGGCGCCAAATCCGCTGACCTGTATTTCCCCGACAAGATACCACCTGCCAGCGGGAAATAAGGGATGATGCCCACGCCTTGATCCAAACACATCGGGATAAGCTCCTGCTCCGGCGTCCGATCCGCCAAAGAATAGCTGACTTGGGTCGATACGAACCGGTTTAGCCCTAACCGATCACTGATGCCAAGCGACTTCATAAGCTCCCATGCAAAATAATTCGAAGCGCCTATATAGCGCACCTTGCCTGAACGCACCATGTCCTCAAGCGTCCGTAGCGTTTCCTCCAGCGGCGTTTCCGGATCAAACGTATGAATCTGATAAAGATCAACATAGTCGGTTTTTAATCGCTTCAGACTGTTTTCCAGCTCCGTCTGCAAATGAAACCGGGATGAGCCCCGCTCGTTCACTCCTGCTCCACGCACTAATCCCGCCTTAGTCGCTAACACAACATTTTGGCGCTTCCCCTGCAAAGCCTGTCCAATGATTTTCTCCGATTCCGTCCCGGCATAAATATTAGCCGTATCCATAAAGTTAATTCCGCTATCTATCGCGTAATCGATGATTTTCTTCGAAGCCTCATAATCGGCTCTTTTACCGAAAGCATTGGTGCCTAAACCGAGCGCGGACACTTTGAGGCCGCTATTGCCAAGGCGGCGATATTGCATATCATTCAGCTCCTTCTTTCTATCATGATCATGTTTATTAGCTATATTATAGCAGTAGAATTCGAACTTAAAAATGTAGCATATAACGAATGCCATCACTACGAAGAGGGTTTGGACTACCAGTCGCTGTTCTTGTCTCCCTATTTCTTTGAATATACCGCTGCCTGCGGCAGAAATAGGGAGACAAAGGCGAACGCTGTCGCTCCTCCAGCTCCATACCGCTCCACCAGTACCAAACCGCTCCATCCGTTCAAAAACCCTCCATCAGCACCAAACCGCTCCTTCGTTTCTTCCAAGCGCTTATTATTCTATTCTTTTATGCAGCTGCTATTTCACATTCCGATAAACAACAGCGGTAGAACATGGCGTTAATCATCCTGTTTCGAACTTACTAACCAAATAGCGGTAAAATATGGCGTTAATCTCGTTGATTTCGGGCTCACCAACCAATTAACAGTAATTTTTGGAGCTATTTTCTCGCGTTAACTTGCATTAACAAGCTCACAGCCCGATATAACGCCGTTTTTTACCGATAAATAGGTAAAATTATGATTATTCATGAAATTAGCGCCACATTTTACCGTTATTTCAAACGACTTCTCCAAAGAGAGCTCCTACTCCTCACATCGCTACAGCCCCGAACTAAACCTGATGAAAAGGCCCACACCATCCCCCCATCATGTCACATCCATAATAAATCGACTGGACAAGCACTCTCCGTAAACCATTTATCGCTCGCTTGTTATGTAATAAAAGCGGCAGCCTTGGACGAGAAAAAAGTCCTAGACTGCCGCTTTGTGCCGCGTCAACCGATATAAACGACCGCGCCCCCGCGCCGATACGCGCTCGGCAGCTTGCTCTCCAGCAGCTCCAGCCTGTGCAGCATATGCTCCTGATTGTCACCGCTCATGTTGGCGCGTACCCAGTCCTTCAATTTCGCAATCTCTTCCAGAACTTCGGGTGCATCCTCTTTCTCCACATCCGTACCGCCTTGGAATAAAGCGGCCCACTGGAGACCCAGCTCCTCAACCGCCGGCTCCCAATACTTTTTATAGAAAGCCTCTGTCGCGATCGGCAGCATGAATGAGCGTTCGAACTCATCTTCGGGATCTATGATAATGGCACTAATCGACATCTTACTTCACTCCAAATCGAATTTTAAATGTATAATCCGGGAATTCCTGACGCAGACGGTTTAGACTATTCTCTGCCGCGGCGCGCAGCGCCGGCGAGTCTCCATCCAGCTGGAACTCGAAGTCGCGAATCCCTTTGATCTCATCCAGGGTCGGAATTTCCGTTGTTCCATCCGGCGTCGTCCGCGTTCCCACCGCCTTTTCCATCAGATTGTTGATCCGCGTCCTTGTTTTCTGATAGAGCTGTTTATCCGTAAACTGCTGCGGCGTCTGCTGCGGCTTACCGGTTTTGGGATGTATGCGATCCAATCCTTCAGCTGACTTGGCTTCATAGAAAATACCGTTCTCGATATCGATACCGTCGAACTCTCCAAGTGCTCCATTACGGCTGTCGTAAAGCTCTACGCCTTTGTACTTCGCATGACTCCAGTGTACATAATCGTCTGATTCCTTCGGTGGGGCCTGCTCTTCGGCATCGGGTTTCTTGCCGGGCTCCTCCCCATCCGGCTTGCGGGGACCCACTGGATCCGGTTTATCGGGTACGTCTGGATCCGGCTTGGTCCGGCGTTTGAGCAGCTTATCCAGCCAATCTTGAAGCCGGTCTCCGCCTTTCTTGACTAACCGGTCTGCCAAACGCCCAAACGGTACGCGGCTGAGCGCAAGAGCCAGTAAAGCCGCGATGGCATTCTCAGGCGTGAGCAGCCGCTTGGGATCCCGGATGTTCTGTGCGATCTCGTGTCCGCTGCCCGGAATGCTCGCCGCAGTCAATGCGATTCCAAGCGCCGGCCAGAAGCCGACGAACAACAGGGAGAGTGCGAACGCCCCGAGCACGATTGCTCCCTTTTCCCCGAAGCTAAGACGGTCCCACCAATTTTGGAGCGAGTCGAACATGCAGGAGAAGCAGGCGGTGTCGGCAGGATGAACGGCAGAATGCCAATACGCCGCGCATCCTGCAAGCAGACCTGCCCCGACCAGCAGCGCAATCAGTCCAGCTGCCAGCCGGTAATGCAAATTCATCCGGCCGTTCAGATCATCCTGCACAGAAGCCGCTTCGGCATTGCCGTACAGCAAAGAGAAACCCATCTCCCGGCGCTCTCTCGTCCAGGCCATTACGCTTGTGAACCTCTCCCTCTTCTGCAGAAAAGCTGCCATCATATGCCTCAGTTCCGTGATCGGGTCAATAAACCGCTCGCCCCCCATCCTCGGGAGCTGGCTCCTTACCCGGTTAAGTGCGATATAATCCAAGATGAGCCCCGCGACTAACATCCAGAGAAAGATACTCTTCGTCTGATAGCCGCTCCCGGTCCATTCGTGGAACTTCATGATCCAGTCCGGCAGAGAGTTCTGTCCGTTATAAGCGGCATGGTCCAGGATTGACCAAGCCAGCAGCAGGGCAGGCAGGGCGAAGATAGCATTCGTCAGCCTCCTGCGGCCGCGTACGGCCATCCCCAGTCCCAAAGCGATCAACGCCGTGTGTACGGGATGGCTGACCGTCATGAGGGTAGGAAAAAAACTCTCTTCGAACCGCCCGGGAAATAAAGTCCAGAAATCCCAGTGGATCGTCTCTCCTCCCAGCATCGTCGTGCTGTAACCGAAAGTCCGCCCGATCAAACCGGAGTTCAGCCACCTGCGGCTCAGCTCCTCCATGAGCTGGAAGCCGACTCCTGCGGCTGCTCCCGCCAGCGTATAGTCAGCTAGGCTCATCGCCGATGCCCGGCGCGAGAAGAGCAGATACAGCCCTAGTGGAAGCAGCTTCCACACCTCCTCCACGATCGGAGTGAGTACCGCGATCGACCAGGTATCTGATGTCCGTCCGCCAAACAAGCCGTGTACCGCCATAAGAGTCCCTGCCGTAATCGGGATCACGAGGACGATGCCGAGCAGCATGAATATCGCGGTCTGCTTCCAGGTAAATGTCTTACTCCGGCATAACAGCCAGAACTGCAGCATCACATAGAACGACCACAAATACTGCACCAGCATCGTTCTCGAATCCCGGTACAGGAACAGGCCTACAATAAACAGCAGCAGCGAGAGCCAGCACCATATCGTGTAAATGGTTTTGAGCCACGGATAGCGCTTGGGTACTTCCCTTACAAAGTGGTACGCTGCTTCAGCGTAGTCTCTGACCTCACTTCGGATCCGCCATATCTTATTCGTATTGTTCCCTCCTTAAACCAGCTTTCCGACTTCCCAAATCATACCCGATAATTCTGTCATAGACACATAAAAATGGATAGATTGAACAAAAATTGGACTTTATCCCTACCCAAGTCGAACTATGAATGTAAAAGGGACTGCCCCAAAAGTCATCGGGACCATGACCTGGAGAAAAAAGGCTGTTACATACAGCTTATGTGCTTTCGATTATGACCTCGCCCATTAATTCTGATATGATAGGACTAACTTATAAAATCGGAACAAACGTTTCCGTTTGCGGAAAGGAATTAGGTAATGAGTACTCACTTGTCCCGGCGAATCATTAAATTACTTTGCGGCGACTCCTTCTATGAGCGAGGGGAAGCATTCAATAGAGATGGAAATGTAACGTTAACAAGCTCCACTCCGCAGGCGGGCAGCTATTCGGCTATCATACACGGCAATAAACGCTATGAGGTTACCATTGAAGTAGACCGTAACGGAGACGTCGAAGCGGCATGCACCTGCCTCGCTTTCAGCAGCTACGATAAATATTGCATGCATGTGGCTGCTGCGCTTCTCCAAATCCTTGATGCTCAGGAGCAAGGCGACAAGCCCGCTCGCGTCTACCCCTCCCTCTTGCATCCGGAGGATAGGCCCTACGAGGATGACGAAGACGCGGAGGAATCCGATTCCTTGCAGCTTCAACCGCGCTTTGCTAATTCCGCAGGGCTCGAAGCAGCCGATACTCGTCTAGCCGCCAGCATGCTGGGTCTATTCGGAGGCAGGCCTGCCCGCTCGAGCGGCAGAAGTTCGCTTTTTGACACACGTACTCCCCTTGAAGTAGAGATTTCGTGCAAGCTGCACCCTTACGGCTACCGGAAGTATATGTTTGGCATCGAGCTGAGGATCGGGCCTAAGCGGTTATATATCGTTCAGCGAATCCGGGAGTTTCTGGAGAAGGCGGAGCGCCGGGAGCCGTACGTTTTTTCGAAGCATTTTACGTATGACCCGAGCATTCACAGCTTCCAACTCGAGACCGATGCCGTTATTCGGCAGCTCTATCAAATCTATCGTCATGAAATGCTGTTTCGCCAATCCTCAAATCGGTTCTACCAAGCAGAAACGCCTGCTGGCGGCGAACGGCTGCTGCTTATTCCTCCATTTTCTTGGGGGGAGCTGCTCCCCCTGCTGATGGCCGCTCCAACGGTCCAGCTGCATATTGGCAATCAAAATTTTCATGGGATAACGGTAAGCGATGAAGCGATTCCGCTTCACTTTGCGTTCGATCAAGCGGCGGGTGAAGGGTTTCAATTGGAGATTCAAGGCCTCGAGCAGATGACCTTAATGGAGGAGTATGAGCTTGTCATAACAGAAGGCAAGCTGCTTCAGCTGAAACCGGATTCCTGCAAACGGCTTGCAGAGCTCAAGCAGCTGATGGACACCTCGCGCAAGCCCAAAATCCAAATTGCGCCTGAGCAAATGGAGCCTTTCATGGAGAGGGTCATACCCGGCTTAATGAAGCTTGGGAGCGTACGGATCGCGGAAACCATCTCCGACCGCGTCCTGCATACGCAGCTTAAAGCAAAGCTTTATCTGGATCGGATCAGAGACCGGCTGGTTGCCGGTCTTGAATTCCAATACGGCGATATCATAATTAATCCGTTAGAAGGCAGCGATAAGAGCCGCGGCACCGACCGGATCCTGATGCGCGACGGGGAACAGGAGCGTCAAATATTGGAGCTGATGGAGCTGGTACCCTTCGCGAAGACTGAAGCTGGTTATTTTCTGGACGACGAGGATACCGAATTTGAATTTCTTCACAACGTCATCCCGCTGCTCGAGAAGCTGCTGACCGTATACGCTACCTCCGCTGTGAAGGTACGGATCGTGACCAAGCACGCTCCTCCTACCGTGACGGTTAATGTGGATGAGCGAACCGATTGGCTTGAATTCAAATTCGCGATGGACGGTATTCCGGAATCTGAAATCCGCAATCTCTTAAAGTCCCTGGAGGTAAAGCGCAAATATCACCGTCTGCCGGACGGCTCGTTATTACCGCTTGAAGGCGCCGAATTTCAGGAAATTATTCGCTTCTTAAATGATGTAGGGCTTCGCAAAGGTGATATCCAAGGCGCAGAATTCCGCGTGCCTGCCGTTCGCGGCCTGCATCTCATCGATTCGAGCGAGAACAGTAAAGCAATAAAGCTGGGCAAATCATTCCGGCGGCTGCTGGAAAATATGCGAAACCCGGATAATCTGGAATTCTCGCTTCCTGGCAGCCTTGCCCCCGTGCTTCGCGATTATCAGATATACGGCTATCAATGGATGAAGACACTCGCGCATTATCATTTTGGCGGGATTCTCGCAGACGATATGGGACTTGGAAAAACGGTACAGGCAATCGCTTTTATCGTCTCTGTTCTGCCCGAGATCCGAAAGCGTGATCAGCCCGCTTTGATCGTTTCTCCCGCTTCTCTCGTCTACAACTGGTTGAACGAGATCAAAAAATTCGCTCCCGAAATTCGCGCCGTAATTGCGGACGGAACCAAAGCGGAACGCAGCGGCGTGCTGGCGGGCGGCTTGGAGGCGGATGTCATCATCACCTCCTACCCTTTGCTTCGAAGGGATATCACGCAGTATGCGAAGCAAAGCTTCCATACGCTGATTATGGACGAAGCGCAGTATTTCAAAAATCATACGACCCAGACCGCGCAAGCGGTCAAGTCTCTCGAAGCAGGATATCGCTTTGCTTTGACTGGAACGCCCGTCGAAAATAAGCTGGAAGAGCTTTGGTCGATATTTGGCGCCGTATTTCCCGAGTTATTCCCGAGCAGGCAAGCGTTTAACGAGCTTACCCGGGAGACTGTCGCGAAGCGTGTCCGCCCCTTCCTGCTGCGCAGGCTGAAAAGCGACGTACTGCAAGAGCTGCCAGAGAAAATCGAATCGATACAGGCATCCGAGCTGCTGCCGGAGCAGAAGCAGCTGTATGTCGGCTTCTTGGCGAAGCTGCAGCAGGAAACGGTGAAGCATTTGAACGAGGAAAGCTTCCATCAAAATCGGATCAGGATTTTGGCAGGCATTACAAGGCTTCGCCAGCTCTGCTGCCATCCCGTGCTCTTTGTCGAGGACTATAAGGGCAGCTCCGCCAAATTCGAGCAGCTCCTCGAGATTATCGAGGAATGCCAGAGCGCTGGCAAGCGTCTGCTTATTTTTTCCCAGTTTACCGAAATGCTCGGTTTAATCGGCCGCGAGCTTGGTTACCGGGGCATCAGCTACTTCTATTTGGATGGGCAAACGAAGGCCTCCGAGCGCGTCGAGCTCTGCAACCGATTCAATGACGGCGAGCGCGAGCTTTTTCTGCTCTCCTTAAAGGCCGGCGGTACGGGGCTAAACCTGACGGGCGCCGATACGGTTATACTTTATGACTTATGGTGGAACCCTGCGGTTGAGCAGCAAGCCGCGGACCGCGCTCACCGGATTGGCCAGAAAAACGTTGTGCAGGTCATCCGTCTCGTTACGCAAGGAACGGTTGAGGATAAAATGTACGAGCTCCAGCAAAAAAAGAAAAATCTCATCGATGAGGTCATCCAGCCTGGCCAAGAGGAACTGTCTTCCCTCAGCGAGCAAGACATTCGCGAGATTCTAATGATTCAATAGCTCGATACAAGGTACAGAGTAAGCAATAAGCAAAGCGGGAATCGAATCGATTCCCGCTTTTTTATGTGCGCGCTATATGACATCCTCGCCGCTCTTTTGGTCATATTCCTGTCTAGCCTTCTCGACTAGCGGAAAATATTCGGCCGTCCACAGCTTTAAATGCCGCATCGTTTGGATGAGCGTCTCACCAAGCGGGGTTAACGAATAATCAACTACAGGAGGTACAGACGGCGTAACTTCGCGTCTGACCAAGCCGTCCCGCTCCAGCTGCCGCAACGTTTGGGTCAGCATTTTTTGCGATATGCCCTCAATTCGTCTCCTTACTTCTCCGTACCGCAGGCTGCCGTCCTCTAAGGCATAGAGGACTAACGCAGACCATTTGCTCGAAATGATTTCAAGCACCCTGCGGTAGCTGCATTCGGCAATTGATATATCGGCTGGCTTCTTTTCAATGTCATCGGTCATACCTATCCCCACTCCTCCTCCTTACGCACCTAAAGGTTCATAACGAACAATAAAGTGCCTACTTACTAAATATTAGTATATGCATTAATGTATGTCTACACCAACTAAAAGGAGAGATGACCATGAAAGTATATGCAATACAAAACGGTTTCGGATTGGATCATGTAAGACCATTGGAGAGGCAAATTCCGGTTCCCGGCACAGGCGAGCTGCTGATCAAAATGCGTGCCGTTTCACTCAACTCCCGTGACCTGGGAGTTATTGACGGCTTTTATAATCCCCATCTGAAGCTTCCTTTCATCCCCGTATCCGACGGGGTTGGCGAGGTGATCGGTTTAGGGGAAAACGTGACCCGTTTCAAGCTGGGTCAGCGGGTGAGCGGCATCTTTACGCAGAGCTGGATTTCCGGCGAACCTACGCAAGAAGGCTGGGTAAGCACGCTGGGCAATCCGCTGGATGGACTTCTCGCTGAATATGTCGTCTTACCCGAGCAGGGACTGGTTCACGTGCCTGATCATTTGAGCGATGAGGAAGCTGCCGCGCTTGCTTGTGCCGGAGTTACGGCATGGCATGCCGTCGTAGAGGAAGGCAAAGTCAAATCCGGCGACACGGTGCTCGTGCAAGGTACAGGCGGCGTCTCCCTATTCGCCCTCCAATTCGCTAAGCTTCACGGGGCTAACGTCATTTTAACATCGAGCAGCGACGATAAGCTTGAGCGCGCGAAAGCGCTGGGAGCCGATCAGGTCATCAATTACAAAAAGACACCGGAATGGGATAAAGTGGCGCTTGAGCTTACCCATGGCCGAGGCGCCGATCTGGTTGTCGACCTCGGCGGAGCGGCTACGCTGAACCGATCGCTCCAGGCTCTTCGGGTAGGCGGACAAATTAGTATCATTGGCATCTTGTCGGGAGCCAGCGTAGAGAACTTCGATATTATTGCCGCCATTCTCCGAAAGGCGCGGCTGCAAGCCATTAATGTGGGCAGCCGGGACATGTTCGAGTCCATGAACCGCGCCATAGCGCAAAATGCGCTGCACCCGGTCATTGACCGCGTATTCCCGTTTGAACAATCCGTTGATGCGCTGCGTTACTTATCCAAGGGGGCGCATTTCGGAAAGGTGTGCATTACGTTTTAACGCGTAAGGCATTAGCAGCAAAAAAAAAGCTGGCGGCTGTCGCCAGCTTTTTTTTCATCTGGACAAACGCATTTATGGCTTCAATAGATGATCAATCTGCGCGGCTGCTGCCGTTAAGCCCTCTTGCACGGACAGCTCCTCTTGAAAAATTTTGATCATATACGAAACATAGATGGCATCGATTCGGCTGTAGTTTTTCACTGGCGGGCGCAGGAACGTATGATCGAGCGCATCGGCAAACGGATGAATAAACGACTCGCCCTGCACCTTAATTTCCTTCGCTTCCAAATTAGTCGGAATCAAGCCCGTCTGCGACATGGCCACCTGCGACTCTGTATTGATCATCCACTTCATGAAGGTCCATGCCTGCAGCGGATGCTTGGAGCCCTTCATGCTGACAAGATGTTCTCCGCCCATGATCGATGCAGGTCCATAAGTAGTCGGAAAAGGAACCGCCCATGTCGTGTTTATGGCTCTCTCTAGCTCCTTGCCTCGAAAGACGCTGTAAAACCAAGGCCCGTCGTCCATCACCAGAATTTTGCCGGATTTCACGCCTTCCCAGTTGTCAGCGCCGCCGTTAATCAAGGTCCGGTCGATCAGATGCTCCTTGTAAAGCATAAACAGCTGCTCTACCGCTTTGACTGTCCCTTCGCCGTCTAGATAACCCGAAGCTCTCGTATACGCCTCATCCGTCATGCGCCCGCCAAGCGCATAGATGTAAGGCAGGCTTTCCCAAGACTCCAGCCCGCCCATTCCAATCTTGAAGCGATGCTCCCTCGCAAGCGCAATGACCTCCTGAAAGGTGGCAGGCGGCTCCGATAAACCGGCCTGCTTCAGCAGCGCGCGGCTAAAGATAGCAACCTTCGTGTTCATATTCACGGGCAGCGAATAATAGGCACCCGCGTAATAACCTGCCGAGCCCGTATTGCTCTGCAGCCTTTGCGTGGCCTTATCGAAATCCTCGTAATCGCTCAGAGGAAGCAAAAGCCCGCTCTGGGAAAACTCCGGCACCCATACGATATCCATCCGGACCACATCAGGCGCTTTGTTCGCGGATGACTTGGAAATAAGTGTATACTTCAGCTCCGCATTATTGCTTTGCCGAACAGGGACGACATGAATATGGGGATACGCTTCTTCAAAAGCCGGAATGAGGGTATCTTCCAAAATCCGAGTCTCCTCATCGCTGTACGTATGCCAGAATTCGATCTCATAATCATCCGGATTGCTCATCTTCTCAACCTTGCTGTCTTTCGTTAAAATGGACTGCTGTCCGCAGCCCGTGGCGATGAGAAGCAAGCCTATGATCATCAGCAGCTTTTTCACAAGTATACACTCCTCCCCCGTCAACTATTGCTGATGCTTCTCCCGGTACTCGACCGGTGTCATTTGCGTCATTTTCTTGAACAGCTTGCTAAAATATTTCACGTCGTTAAAGCCCGATTTTTCCGCAACCTCGTAAATTTTATATTCATGCTGAACCAGCATCCGTTTGGCCTCATGCAGCCTCAAATCGATCAAATAATCAATAAAATTTTGGCCCGACTGTTTTTTGAATAAATTCGATAAATAACTCTTGCTCACATGAATGGTGTCCGCTACTTCCTGCAGCGTAAGCTCTTCACGGAAATGAAGCTTAATGTACGAAATAGCTTTCGTAATTAATTGTCCGCCATGCCCCTTGTCTTGCAGGCGAAGCTGATTAGGATGCTCCATCTCCTCAAAGAAATGACGTAAAGCCGCCTCAAGCTGAACGACCGTATCGCAGCGCCAAATGTGATCCCGGTAATCCGACAGCGTTTTGGAATCTCCGTTCAAATACGCATGCGCAGAGAGCAGCTCATATGCCTCTCTCCTTACCTGCTCGGGTTTCATACTGCCCTTCGACCATTTCGAGACAAAGGAATCGATGACTTTCTTCGTGCTGTTCTCGGCTCGTATCCATTCGACCATGGCATGCATGTTCTGTTCCTCGTATACTGGCTCGCCATCATGCAAATTTGAGCGCTGATCCCACGGAAACAGCTTATCTGTGCCTTCAAAAAACCGCCTTTGCCCTGCTGCTTGGCTTCGTTTCAGTCCGGTTTCAACCCGCTCCGCTGCCTGCTCTATACTGTAGCCTATTGAAATGGAGATGGACAATTCTGCAGCGATTCTAGCTTTAAAGCGTTGAAGCTTCGTTTCTCCGCCCTCCTCATAGGGATAGATGAGCAAGAGACCGTCTCGTGATAAGATCGGTGCGCTTCCCTCCTGAAACTCCTCGTAAAATATCGCCTGCATATCCTCGTACATAATACTAATGTGCAAATCCCCGTACTGCTCCTGCCATTCGTTTAATCCGTCCGATACGATAAAGGCACATAAATACCTTTCATTTTGCCGGCCGAAAATATCATTAAAAGTAAACTCCGGCTGGCTGGCTGCGAGCAGCCGGATGATTTCCTGCTCGGAGCGTCTGCGTTCCATCATGGTCAATTGCTGATCATACTGTTTTCTCTGCAGCGCTTGCCTTCGGCTGTTCGCCAGCATTTCTTTGCATCTCGCTAACACGGCAAGGAGCTCCTCTGCTTCCAGCGACGGTTTGAGCAAATAATCGACTGCCCCGTTCTTCATGCCCTCGCGCACATATTCAAACTCATTGTAGCTGCTAATTAGAACGATCTTCATTTGCGGGTTAAGCTGAAGGGCATGGCGCGTAAGCTCCAAACCATCCATCACCGGCATTTTAATATCCGTTATCAGAATGTCAATCGGACGGGAGCGCAGCAGCTCTAAGGCTTCTGCGCCATTTGCGCAGCCTCCCGCTAAGGTGAGTCCCACCTTCTCCCAATCGATAAAGTTTTTTAGTCCATTTCGAATAATCGGCTCGTCGTCTACGATCAACACATGGTCGTTCATGTTATTCCCTCCTCAAGAAGTGAGCAGCAAGTTATAGTTGGACAGGGTTCAGGTTTGAAGACGTATGACGATATGAATCTGCGTTCCGCTCCCTCTTACGCTTGTTACAGACATGCTCGAGCCCGCTCCAAAATAAAGCCTTAAGGAATCATGGATATGCTGAAGTCCAATACCGGTTCCGGTCTTCCCCTCCTTGGCATTCAATTGCGCCAGCTTCTCGGCCGTCATTCCGAGGCCATTATCCTGCAGCAGAATATGGAGTTCACTCTGGTGCACCGTCACCTTTACCGTAATCTCACCTCCGCGATTAAGCGGTACAAAGCCATGGAAAACCGCGTTCTCCACAAGCGGCTGAAGCAGCATTCTCGGAACTTTCACCTTGTCCGTACCCGGCTGAGCCTCGATGGTTAGGACATATTTTTGCTCGTACCGCATTTCTAAGATAACGATATATTTCTGAATAATTTCCAGCTCTTCCTCGAGCGTAATCATCTGGCCGTTCTTGCCCATATTGGCTTGGAGCAGCCGAGTCAGCGCCGCTAGGCCTTGATCCGCCCGCTCCATCTCGCCTGCGCGAATAAGCCACCGCAGCGTACTGAGCGTATTATAGAGAAAATGCGGGTGAATCCGATATGTGACCGCTCGCACCTCGGCCTCCAGCTTCTCGTTCTGCTCCTGCTCCACCCGTCCCATGAGCTGTTCGATTTCATCCAGCATTTTATTAAAATGCTTGCTCATCAGCCCGATTTCATCGGAAGAGGTCAATGCCGTGCGTACAGATAAGTCCCCCTGCTGCACCCGCCTCATTTCCAGCGTTAACTGCTTAATCGGTTTGGTAACCCGATTCGCGATAAGAAAGCCAATGAGCACCGCGAGTAAAGCGAAGCAAACCGAGGTGATCAAAATACGCGTATGAAGCTTATCCAGCACACCTGTTATTTCGACCGTAGGCACCGTGCCAACCAGAAGCCATCCATTGCTCAGCAGCTGTTTTACGCCATAATAACGGATACCATTATTGGAATATTCGAATTCAACCGCATCGTTATGCACAATGAGCTCATGCAGCTTCGCATCCTCGACAACCCGGCCAATTTGCGAGAGATCCGCATCGATCATAATTTGGCCTTCCGGATTGACGACCATATAGCGGCCGGTCTCGCCAAGCTTAACCTGATTAATGGTATTAATAATCGCCTTGCCGTTTAAATTAACGACGAGCAGTCCAATCTGCTGAAGCGAATCAAAATCTTTCAGCGTCCGGCTGATCGGAAGCACGAGATCGGTATTTTCACCGCCGCCGCTGAAAGGATCCTTGCGCAGGGTTTGCCATACGAGGCCCCCATCCTGTTTTTTGGAATCGACCACCCATTTTTGCTGGTTCAAATCAATCTTGCGAAGCTTGGGCGTAGAGAACGTGCCGCTCCCCCAACCGATTCCCCCGCTCTTAATGATATAAACTATTCGGACAAACGAACTGGAATACACGACGTTGTTCAGCAGGGTGCTGAGCGATTGCGACATCTCAATTTGTGTGTTAAGCGGGCTCGTGCTGTACTGCATCGCCGCTTTCTGCACCTTCAAATCGCTGTATATCAAATCAGAGGTATCGCTTCCGGCATTAAATATAGAAGACAGCGCATCGGCGGTTTGTTTCGTAACCTGAACGGCAGATGCTCTGACATTCCGTTTCACAAGCGCAGAAGATTCCAAATAGAAAGAAAACCCCGATAAAGTGGTCGGAATTAAGATGATCAATAGAAATGCTAAAATCATTTTTGATGCGAAACGGTTGGTCCATTTTTCGAAACGAGCCATAGGCTGCCCACCTTGCTAGAAGAGATACTAATAGTTTACCTAATTTATCGTGTTTTAAATAGAATGCCCAGCAAATTCGAAAGCCGAGCAGCGCAGCCGACTCGGCTGCGCTGCATCACTTCCGTTACCTTAGTTATACTTTCAAAAGCCGATAGAGCAGCAACGCGGTTTCCGCGCGGCTTGTTGTCCGTTTTGGCGCAAAACGTCCATCGCCTATTCCATTCATAAACCCATTTTCAATGACATGCTCCACGGCTTGCTTTGCCCAAGGAGCCGTCTGCGCGGCATCCGTGAATGATTGGCTGCCGTTTCCTTGCTGCGATGCCTCTTCCTCCGAGAAGATGCGGGCAACGATTACCGCCAGCTCCTCTCGTGTGATCGCGGCTTGCGGAGCAAATGTGCCTGCTCCTTTGCCGGCCATCCAGCCCTTCTCATATACGGCGCTCACTGCTTCCGCATACCATTCCGATGCTTTCACATCTTTAAAACCAGCATCGGCGGAGGCACTCAACCCATAAGCGCGAGATAGCAAAGCTGCGAGTTCCGCTCTAGTTATCGCTGCGGAGGGTTCGAATCTGCCGTTGCCTTTTCCGCCAACGATATGCTTTGCCGTAAGCATCTTGATCGCCTGATTTGCCCAATGTGCGGCATTAACATCCTCATAGGCTTGATTCCAAACAAGCGGTGCGTAGATACTGAAATGGGATAATGCGGCATGCAGCGAGCGACCACTGCCTGCAATGGTTCCACCCATGTACATCCATTCCGATGTACCTTCATTATAGTAATAAATACCTGCGAGCTCTGCGTCCGCGCCTTGCTCGAGCTCGATATCCAGCTTAACAGGCTGCTTAAAGTGTTCCTTCAAATAGGTTGTTCCTTCCGAATGAATGACCCCGATCTCGAAGGCGAACACGCTGCCAGCCGCTTTAGCCTCAAGTCCCTTCACCTTCTGAAGCGCTTCTGTCATTTTCTGCTTCACCGAAGCAGCTGCTTCCTTCATGGAAATAGCCACATACTTAGCTTGGCCTCCCGGAACCTTCTCTTTCGCTTGTGCGAGCAACGCTGCCGGAAAGGTCAGCTTCGCTGTCCCTTTCGTTATTTCAAGCGTTCGTTTACCTAGTCCCGCAATCGCATCGGCCGGCAGCAGAATTGTATCCTCCCCGGCTTGAAGTGTAACCGCCGCTTGTTTGCCTTCGGCTGTCAGCTCCGCCTCCGTTACGATTCTCTCGTTCGTGCCGCTAGGCAGTGAGCCTCCGACTGAGGACGGAATCTCCTCCTTCGAGCCGTTACCCTCCTGATCAATAATAATCATATTCCAATAGGTCATGGACGGTATTGAAATGATGAGATCCGTACCGTTCCATGTATAACTTAATTCCTCGAACATCCCGCCGTTCCGGTCGGGAGTAGCCGAATACACTTTAAGATTCGGAGCATCCGATTGATTTAACCCCAGTCCATAGGTAACCTTGAGCGCCTTGAGCTGTTCCGGCTCGGCAGCCGCATTTCTCCAGTTCTCATCATTATTAAGCAGGTTAACCAATTGAATGGTATCGTACTGCTCAAAGCCCTTGTTCCCGCTGTTATCGCGAGCGATCGCCATAAGCGTATTCGCCGCCCCATCCTTGCTCGTCTTGATTTCTGAGCCGTTTGCTGCCGTGATGGTTATCTTCCTGCCAGCATCCTCTTTGCTGTCAAACAATAGGTTCTCGTAGGCCGTAATAAACTTGTAATATTCCTTCATCGACTCTTTCAGCGAAGCCTTCATCTTCTTACTGCGATTCGGGTAATATTCATGCGCCAGCATGTTCGGCCCTTCTTCCATGGATTCCGCCGTGCCAAGCTCAATATGCGTCGCACCCATCGCGGCAAGCGCTGCATCCATCAATCGAACAGACGGTTCATTGAAAAAACCTAAAGTCAGGCTGCGCATGATGATCGTGCCTTTATCCGTCGCTTCATGCTTAAGCGTGACGGTATGCTTACCCTCGCTCAGATAAGGAACGATAAAGTATACATCCTCGTTGAACGTATCCCGATTGGACGTTGGCGTAAAATGAATTTGAACCGGCTTGCCCTTCTCATCAAGAACGGGCTCATCGTCAATGTATAACGTCTTGGTCGCCGTAGAGCCCTCATTTGAATATGTGAAAATCAATGAGGTTTCGCCGGCTTGCTCCACCTCGATCGGGAATGCCGCTTCGTCGCCCGTGTGGCCGAAGTTAAGCAGTAAATCCTTATAAATAACGAGAGCAGGCGTCGAATCCGCTTTCTCCGCATCCAGCCTTCTGTCGCCAGCAAGCAGGTAATCCAGCTCAATTCCCTCGTCGTCTTTTTCCTCAAGCACAAGCTTGATTTTGTTCGTGCCTTCAGCCAAGTTAACCGCCGGCACAGCTAGCGTTGACCATGTATCACCGGTATAGCCAAAGTTAAGCTCCGTTTGCTTTACATCATTGATATACAAAGCTCTTACAGCGGACTGCTTTGAAACAGCTGCATTCTTATAGCTGATTTCAAGCGCCAGCTCCTTTGCTTCTTTCAGATTTAAATCAAAGGTCAGGAAGTCATTCTCATCGCCAAAGCCAGACACCGTTCCGGTTGTCGTCTTTATGCCATGGGCTGCCGGAGCATACTCGGCCGCCTCTGCTTCATACTCCACGCCTCCGGCAGCGAGACTATCCAAATTAATATATTGTCCGTCCGAGGCGACGACGAGCGCAATGGTATGCTCGCCGGCTGAGAGCGGAGCCGCGATCGCTTTGTCAGCCATGCCGCCGTCCCAGCCCCCGGGCGTAGCGCCAAATACAATATCACTCGCGACCTCTTCACCGTCGACAAGGATATCGAAGGCAGGATTATTACCCGATCTATACTTGAAGACCAGCTCCTCGGCCGCTTGCTCCATGTTTACGTTGAAAATGACGGTTTGGCCGGCTTTACCGTGATCGTCGGTTTTGCCTAATGTATAGGTTACTCCGCCTGTCTTTGCAACGACGGGCTCCCAGCCCAGTTCTGCCGCTTCCGCTTCATAGGCAACGCCGTCCAGCTCGACCCGGTCGATTGCAATGCCTTCCGGCTCCGTCTCCTGTTCCATTTTCATGAGCACCGTGTTTGCGGCCTGACTGCTCGATAAATAGGTTGGTACCGTAATAAACGACCATTCCTCGCCCGTGTTTAAGAACGTAAAAGCACCTGCTTTCTTCCCGTTTACATAAATGCTTCGAGCTGCTGCCTCGCCCGCATTGCGGTAATACACTTTCATATCATAGGACTTGCTTGCTGCGACAGCACCGAGCGTCAGCTTTAAAAAATCGCCTTTTTGCTTAAAGCTGCCCAAGTAGCCGATTTCCTCGTTGTCGGCAGCGACGGAAGCGGAGCCTGCTTTCTGAACCGAGCTGTGCTCGGCTTCCCGCTCGTCTGCTCCTACTTTCACGCGGTCCACCTGAATCGAATGATCTTGATTCATCAGCGGGAGCAGCTTGAACTCGTTCTCGCGAGACAAAAGCGATACGCTCAGCGTATACGGCTTCCATTCACCCGATGTGCCTTCAAATACGATGGGATGCACAATGCCGTGTACCTTGAGCGCGTAGGCTAAATCCTCCTCCGCACGGTACGTAATGGTGACCGGTACCTCTTGGTCGCCCGTTTGGCTATTGCTCCAGGAGAGGCTGTCTCCAGCTTGGCCGAAATCATCGAGCCACTGCGCTCCCTTGGTCACACCGTTCGTTCTTGTTTCGGTGCCTTCCGCTTCCAGCTTCATGCCGTAAGATACCGCGTGTAAATTGATATACGTAGATTCGTTATCGAGCTTAACGGTAACCGTATTCTCACCCGCATCCAAATGGACTTCGGTTTCAGCTAAGCCCCACCAGTCATTGTTAAACCAGTTATTATTCGAAAGCGCCAGCTTGTATGCCGTCTGTCCGACCGTAATGTCTGCGTGTGTGTTGTCCGTGCCGGAACGGTACCATAAGCCCAGCTTATAATCGCCTGCTGATGGAGCGTTCACCTTTACCTTCACGGACTTATCCGCAGCGCCGTTATGATTATCTGTTTTGACGGTATTGCCTGCGCCGCCTGCGGTTATGCCGCCCGAGAGTTCGACCCTCTCAGCATCGTCCATCAAGATCATATCGCTGCTCGTCATCATTCCATCCAAATTCATAAATTGCCCGCTTGAGGCAAGCGCGAGCCGAACGGTATTCGTTCCTGCGTTTACCGGAATCGAGGCCGTGCGCCATGCCCACTTGCCGTCTATGCCCCAGCCATTCGTGTCCGGGAACGTTAGAGCAGGCTGCAGCACATCGTTAACGTAAAGCTCTGCTTCAGGCGAATTGTCGCTCGCATATTGGAATACAATCGTTTGGATACCCGCTTCAGCGGCATCCACTTCGAACTCTACCGAATCCTGCGCATTATTAAGATGGGTTACATAAGCGCCGGCAGCCTTGCCCTCATGCCTTTCTATTTGTGCGGCTTTTGCCGGCTTCCAGCCAAATTCCGCCTTCTCGGCTTCGTAGCGTTCGCCGCCTGCTTGCAAATAATCAAGCTTCATTCCCGTATCCGTCTCGCCGTTAAGCTTGAGCGTGACCGTATTGTCTCCTGCTTGAAGAGGAACTTCGAAAGCGCCGCTGCTCTTGAACGAATCCCAATTTCCTGTTTTTGCAAAAGCAGCGTCTTCCCGAATGAGTGCCCCGTTAACGACTAAGTCCCTTGTAATATTCGCTGTTCCGGCACTGTAACCGAATTGTATCGGATAAATCCCGCTTTCTTTGGCCTCCACATGAAACGTGACATAATCGCCTTCGGTTTCAAAGAAATAGACATGGCCGTACTTATCCACCTTCGAGCTGATCAGCTCGGCGTATTCCGCCTCGTATTCCTTCTCGATTCCTTGCCCGGCTACGGTAAGGCTGTCTACGTTCAGCCACAAGTCATTCGTATTTAACTGAAGCATGATTTTGTTCTCGCCTGCCTGAAGATCAGCCTGCACCGTCTTCTCTGCGATCGGATTGCCCCAGCCCGTCTTCTCGTCGAAATTTACCGGCGTTTCCACGGTTTGTCCGTTAACGGTCAATCTGCCGATCGGGCTTCCAGAGCCGTTATCATGTCCGTATTTCAAGGTCAAATCATAGCTTCCCGCCGTTTCGGCGTTGATTGTCCAAATGATTTGGTCCTCGTCTTTTTTGCCGAAATCACCTACCCACCCTGCCGATTTATTCAGGCGGGATAGGAATTCTACCGTCTTAGCTACATTCGGAATATCGGCAGCCGCAACCGTATCGCCCACCGCCTGCTTGTAGTTCATATAGCCTGCGATGACCATCGCCTTGCCGCCGTTTGCTGCCCTCGTATCCTCGATGACCTTCTTGATATCGCGGTAATTGTCTTTATCCGTCCAAAGCTCGCTGTAATCAAAGTCCGTCTTCGTATCCGGATCCGGAACCTCGGAATACCCCGCGTTGCCGCCGACCATGTTGAACGCAACATGGTTTTTCTTCGCGTTGTTTACCGTTAAAGAGTCCTTAACGGCATTAACGAGCTCGTCATAGCTTCTAGAGTAAAAGCGTTCGTTTCCTTCATAATCGTACAGGAAATCATTGTCCGCAGCGCCCCATTGGTCCAAGTGGATGCCGTCAAATCCAAATTCATTGACGGAGCGGTTGTACTCTTCGGTAATATAGGACTGCCACTCCGGGTTGCCCGGGTCCTGCAAATACAAGGATGAAGGAACCCAGTCGAAATAAAAGCCGTTCTGGTATTTTAGCGGATCTGGATTCGGGAATACTGCATTTTTATTGAATAATCCCCATTCCCGTTTCACGCCGAAATCCTCGTAATTTTCCCGGGCCGCATAGTTCATCTGGTAAGCCATCGCGGCCGAGCCGTATTTTTGAGCGGCTTCTACCTGCTGCTTGACCGCTATCGGGTACAGATGCCGGCCGAGCAGATCCGCGTAGGAGGTGCTTGCATCATAAGGAGCAGAAATAAAATTGCCGTCCGCATCCTTTAGCGGTTTTCCGTTTGCATCCGTTTGAGAGTATACGGACACGTCATGCCGCCACATCCAGTCATAAAACTGATAGCCGTTCAAATAATAATCCTGAGACAGCTGCTTGATCTTCGCTTCGCTCTCCTCGGCGGTCTCGCTTGGAAAGTCTGATGTATAGCCATAGCGCGGAAAATGCGTCCAATCGCTTGATACATCGACAGCCGCCGTTTTGAAATCGTTTGAACGGCCATCCATATAAGCCTTCACCACATATCCGCGGAAATCAGTTTGGGGCGGCTGCCACGATACGGTAAGGTCAGAGCCCGCGCCCTGCAGCACCGTAATGTCGCGGGTAACCTTTCCTGCTAACTGATTAACGAGATAAAATTCAAGAACAAGCTTGCCGCCAAAATTTGCCGTCTCGTTGAAGGAGAGCGTAAATTCCGCTTTTTCGCCCGGCGAATATCTCGCTTTGCCAATCGTCATTTTCTGAATCGGTTCGGCAGGAATGGCCGCCTGCTGGTTGGATACCTCAGCATGAACGACGTACGGTGTGCCAGCAGCAGACAGCGAAGGCCCAAGCAGGATCAAACAAGAAAAGGACATCATAAAAAACTTTCGCGTCAATGAACGTTTAAATTTCGGCATTCCAAATCTCCTTTTTAATGGGTTTTAAAATGTAGACGCAATCCCTAAATTCTTGGTGCCGGAATCTAAGCTGTAAGTATGCCAACCAATAGGCAAGCGCTTTCAGGCTTGCATAAAAACCAAAGCGAACGAAAATGTCCTTTCGTATCGCTCTGGTTTGTCTGCCTATCTCTTGCTGTTCTATTTGTAATCGATCATGAGAAGATCCCAGTACTTCAGGCTTGGAAGCTTAAGCGTGATCTTGCCGTCCTTCTGCTCAAAGCTCAGCTTAACGGGCGAGCCGTTATAGTAGTCCGGCGAAGCGAACATTATGCTGGCTGCCTCGCGGTCCGTTTGAATAGAAATCTCTACATCCTCGCGCTCTGCCGGCGTCGCCTGCTCACCTTTGCTGTCGTTCCAATTCATTGTCTTCGCATCCGAGAAATTAATGAAATGAACGATGTCGCTTCCGTTCTTGTGCTTCGCAAAGGACCAGATCTTGCCTTGCTCTGGATCTGCGCTAACGGATGTTGCTCCCGTGCCGGAGACGACGGCTTCCGTTTCTTCAAGTCCATCCCGCAAAATGTTTTGGTACGCGACAAGGAAGTCGTAATAGCGGGTAAGCTGTTCCTCGAGCTCTGCTGGAATCGCAAGATTTTTATTCGGAAAATACTCTTTGGCAAGCATGTTCTCGCCTAGCTCTAAGTGAGAGCCGCCCGAGGCAAAAATAACGGCATCCGTAAGCAGAACGCCCGGCGTATTAAACTCTCCGCTCGCGTTAGCCAAATCATAGTTCATATAAGCTGCAAGCACCGTATTTAACTTGTTTTTGCTATATTTGCTGTTCTGGTCGATGATATCCTTCAGGTTTCCATACTTCGGATGCCCGTCCCATACTTCTGTATAAAGGAACTCGAGCGGAGCCTGAGGCGCCATAAAGGCCTGCCCATACTGTCCAACCGCGTTCATCACATAGTCGACATCCAGCTTCTCCTTAGCTGCTTTCAGGAAGGACACGTAACCTTGCGCCAGCTTCGCGCTTTCTCCCTTGGCATTCCACAACGAGCCGCGATCGCCCAATTGGTCGACATGCCAGCCATCAAACGGAAGCTGCTTAAATACGTCGATTTCTTTATTAATCAAATAGTTCTGCCACTCCGTATTGTTTGGGTCATACAACATAATGTCGCTGGCCCAGCTGTCTGGCAGCGGATGTTTATCCTGATTCGTTTGCGCGGGGTCCTTGTACAGCGCCCACTCTTTCTTCACGCCGTCCGCTTCCGCGCCCTCATAGGCGCCGAACAGCAAGTTATAGTTCATCGCCATCATGTTCTTGCTGTGCGCGAGGTCGATATAACCTTTAATCGTATCGTAAGAGACCTCGCGGTTTGCAATATCCGGCCACACTGAAGCCGGTTTGTTTCCATCCATTTTTAGCGGATCATGATGCTTATATTGCCAATCATAAAATTGGATGCCGTTAATGTGGAAGCGATTCAGCCGTTCAATGACGGCCGCTAATTCTTCCTCGCCCATCTTGTGGAAATCGGCTAAATAACCGTATCGCGGGAACTTGCTCCAGTCGGCGGATACATCGACCGCTATGTTCTGATGATCCTTAATCTCTCCCTTAGCCGTTAAGAATACTTCAGCCATATAACCCTTGCCGTCTTCCTGCGGAGGCGTCCAGCTCCAAGCGATTTGTTCGCCCTCGGCCTTTAGCTCCTGCTCGCTGACTATCTCACCGAGATGACGATACTGGACGATGACCTTCGCTTTCGGCTCCGCCGTGCTCAAATCGAGCTTAAAGCTAACTTTCTCGCCGGGACGATAAGCCGCTTTGTCGGTGGACAGTCCGCTCATAATGCCTTGGCTGACCACCGATTCTGCCGCAATCTCCCTCTCTTTGCTGCAGCCTGCTGCCAAAATAAGCAGGCAGCTCATCGCTGCAAGCGCAGTCGACTTTACTTTTTGGTGTATCACGACATCTTTCCTTCCCAAGTCGTCTAGTTATCCTTTTACTCCGCCCTCGTTAAAGCCGCCCTGTACGAATCTCTTCTGGAAAACAATATAGAGCAGCACGGTCGGTATAAGCGCGATAATGGATGCTGCAAATACCCAAGAATAGTTTGTTGCATACTTGTCGTTAAACATAAGCAGCGCGACCGGCAGCGTGCGCAGCGCCTCGTCTTTAATAATAACGAGCGCCGTAAAATACTCTTCCCATGTCCCTTGGAAGGATAGAACCGCAAGCGTCGCGATAGCCGGCATTGATTGCGGCAGGTAAATATTCCAGAAAATGCGCCAATTGCCGCCGCCGTCGATCAGCACGGACTCCTCGTATTCCTTCGGAATGCTCTGGAAGAAGCCGCGTAGAAAAAACGTGCTTCCGACGACGCCGCCGCCGATATAAATCAACCATAGGCCCCAGTACGTGTTAACCAGACCGAATGATTTGATGATCAGGAACTGCGGAATAATGTTGATCACGCCGGGAATCATCATCGTAAGCAGAAACATTCGGAACAGAAATTCCTTGCCCGGGAACGTGAACCTGGCAAAGCCGTATGCGGTCAAGCAGCCGAGAAACAGGCTTCCCGCCATCGATACGAGCGTAACGAGCGAGCTGTTTAGAAAGTACCTCGCAAAGTTGTTTTTGCCCCATACGAGCTGATAGTTGTAAAGATTGGGTACCACTGAAAATACTTCCTTAGGCCTTGGCAGTGAATACGCTCCCTTGATAAAGCTGGTCATTATCATATATACGAAGGGGAATAGGAAAGCCAATGCTCCAAGCACGATAATGCTGTAGACCAGAAGCTGAAGATGCCATTTCGTTTTCATTGCGTCCCCCTCCTACAAAAACCGCTGGTTGCCGAATTTTTTCATCTGGGAATACGTCAGCAGAAACACTGCAATTCCCATCATGACAGCGACCGCGGATGCATAACCAAAGTTAAAGTTCTTAAATGCCTGCAAATACATAAGGCTCGGAAGCGTTTGCGTCTGATCCATCGGACCGCCGCGTGTAATGAAGTAAACCTGCGGGAAAAAGTTAAATGCGCCGTTTACCAGGTTAATAATGACGAATGCGGTTACCGGTCCCAGCATCGGTACCGTGATGCTCCAAAACTGTCTCGTGCCGTTCGCGCCGTCGATAGATGCCGCTTCGTAATATTCCTTCGAAATGCCCTGCAGCGCTGCCAAATAAATCACGACGCCCCAGCCTACTGTTTTCCAAATATGAAATAACCAAATGACGATCATAGCTGACCAATAATTCGAGAGAAAGTTGATCGGTTCATGGAATAGGCCAAGCTGCTTATAGAAAATAAAATTGATTAGGCCGTATTCGCCTCCGGCAAACAAGAAGCGGAACAGAAACGCTACAACGATCCAAGAGGTGATGATCGGCAGGTAATACACCGTTCGGAACACGATCTTGTGCTTCACGAAGTGCAAATTGATCAGTACGGCAAAGATGATCGCGAGGAACCAGTTGATCGGCACGGTTACCGCGACGTTCAAAAATGTATTGCGAATGGCCATCAGTACCTTATTATTTGGATCGGTAAAAGCCGTAACGTAGTTCTCGAATCCGACAAAAGGATTTTCCGCATTCGGCATGATACTGTAATCCTGGAAGCTGATGATGATGTTTTTAATCATCGGGTAAATGACGAATACAGCCGTACCCACAACGCCGAGGAAGATAAAAGGCAGCACCTTGATCCACTGCTGCATGCCCTTTTTTAACTGCAAACCCGCCCGAGGCTTCTGCCTGGGTTCCGGTTGTCCCGCCACTGGTATAGACATGTTCATGCTCCTTCCCAATCTTTCATTTGGGAGGCCTCCTTCCAATAAAGATAAAAGGAAGAAGGCCTCGGTATAATGTTTACTTCGTTAAAATGGCTTCAATGTTTTTGGCTGCTTCGTCAAGCGCCGCTTTGGGCTCAAGTTCTCCGCGAATCGCTTTCTCAAAAGCAAGGTTAACGATGCCTTCCATTTCGCCGTATTGCGGAATCGGTGTACGCGGCAATGCCGTTTCAAGCTGTTTCACGTACTCGGCAACGAATGGCTGCGCAAGGAATGCAGGGTCGTTTGCTGCATTTTTGTTCGTAGGGATAAGACCAAGCTTGCTCATAATCTTCTGCGGCTCGTCGCCAAGCATCCATTTCGCGAATGTCCAGGCTTCTTGCGGGTGCTTTGAATTTGTAAAGATAACAAGATCCTCGCCGCCTACAACGGAACGGCTGCCGCCCGCGCCTGCCGGAATCAAGCCGCGAACCGTTTGCTCGAGCGGCTTGAATGCGGATTCTGCTTCGTTCATAAGAATGCTGTAGAACCAAGGCCCGTCATCAATCATCATGTACTCATTGTTTTTCATGCCGTCCCAAGCGCCTGGCTCGCCGCCGAGAATCGTAGGCGTTACAATTCCTTCTTTGTTCCATTGCACGATGGTTTCAAGTGCCTTTACGCTCTCCGGGCTGTTCAGATAGCCTTCTACCTTTGTATAATCCTCGTTCGTTAAAGACCCGCCAAGGCTCCAGAAGTATGGAGATGCTGCCCATACGTTTGCTCCGCCGATGCTAATGCCGCCTGGCTTGCCTTTTGCGACGGCTAGCTTCGCAGCAGCTACAAGCTCATCCATTGTCGCTGGAGCTTCTTTTACTCCGATTTCATCCAATACCGCTTTGTTGTAAATCGCGATTTTTGTATTCGTGTTAACCGGTACGCCATAGTAGCCGCCGTTATAGGCATTCGTTTCCATCGGCGCTTCGAACATATTGGCTTTCAATTCATCAAAGCCATCGTTCTTGCTGATATCTTGAAGCGCTCCCATTTTTGCGAATTCAGGAACCCAGATAATGTCCATACGCATGAGATCAGGTGCTGCATCGCCCGCTACCCCGGCAATAACCTGCTCTTTCAAGCCCTCATAAGGCATTCTCGTCAGCTTCAGCTCGATACCCGGATTTTCTTTCTCAAAGAGAGGCTTAATCTCTTCCGTGAGCACCTTCTCCTCTTGGTCGCTGTAGGTATGCCAGTACTCGATCGACACTTTCTTGCCGTCAGCCGCCGGAGCGTTACCGCTTTCATTTGCCGGAGCATTAACTCCGTTATTTGCAGGTGCGTTATTGCCGCCTGAGCAAGCCGTAATCGTAAAAGCCATCACAGCTGCTAGAACCCCATAAGAAATTGATTTGTACCATTTCATGTCTTTGACCCTCCTTTTATTTGTGCTGCTCCTTCATTATGCGGATAACGGGTTCGCCAAGAAACCGTTTTCATTGCGATGATGGTGTCGTATTTTACTCCTTTTTTATTGTTAAACGATTGGAACGAAAAAAAAGGTGTCTTATTTTTCTGTAAATCCAGAAAAATAAGACACCTTTTTGCACGGTTAAGCAAGCATAAACACTCTCGCTTCATAATAGATAATCCGGTTTACTCATGATTTCCGCAAATCGCCTATGCCGTCATTTTACTTTCTAATCGCCTCGAGAGGCGCTACCCTCCCTAATGATATTTGGGCTCCTTGAACGGGAGCTGCCCATTTCACGCTGTTCGCAATGACGCGCAGGACATCTTGATGATGGTAGATCGGGAATGTCTCATGTCCGGGACGGAAATAAAACAGCTTTCCTTTCCCTCTTCGATAGCAGCAGCCGCTTCGAAACACTTCCCCGCCCTCGAACCACGAGATGAACACCAGCTCATCGGGAGCCGGAATATCAAAGCGCTCGCCATACATTTCTTCCATTGGAATTTCAATATAATCATTTAGGCCGTCAGCAATCGGATGGCCGTGCTCAATGACCCAAATCCGCTCTTTCTCACCGTCGTCTCGCCATTTGAGATCGCCCGTTTTCGTTCCGAGCAGACGCTCGAATATTTTGGAGCCATGGCCGGAGTGCAGAACGATAAGCCCCATGCCTTCCATGACGCGTGCGCGTACCTTCTCGACAATATCATCCCGCACCTCCGCGTGAGCCAGATGTCCCCACCAGATAAGGACATCCGTATTGCTCAGCACATCGTCAGTTAATCCGTGCTCAGGCTCATCAAGGACAGCAGTCTTCACCTCAAAGCCGTCCACTGTCTTCAAGTATCCGCCTATGGCGTTATGGATACCCTCGGGATAAATGCTTGCAACCCGTTCGTTTTGCTTTTCATGCCGATATTCGTTCCAAACCGTCACTTTTATATGATCAGCCATTTTTAGAAGCCTCCTGTTCGATCCTAATCCAGCGTTCTTCCACAGAGGATTGTATAATTGCATCCAGCGTTACTTGATTACGGTAACCATCCTCGATGGTGGCATCGAGTCCATCTCCCCTGCCGTTCAACATATCAAAAAAAGACTGCATTTGATTCGCTGCGAACGCGTCTGGAATTTCAATTTTTTGGAATTTTTGATCCTCGCCAAGCTTAACGTGAAGGCTGTCCTCTTCTTCAAGGTTGTAGACGAGAGCTCCCCGCGTACCGAAAATCTCGACCTGTTGATAATTTCCGCGGCCAAAAGCAAACCGGGATATGCTCATGGAGGAGGAGGCGCCATCCTCGAAGCGTGCCAGCACATGACAGAAATCATCTACATCCACAAGCCCTTTCCCCTCGCCGCTCAGCAGGCTGCGCTCCTTCACAATCGTTCCCGCATCGGCGAAGACCCGGACCGTTTCTCCTACGAGGAAGCGTTTGAGATCCAAAATATGAGAGCCCAAATCACCGAGCGCACCCGATCCGGACAGTTCCTTACGGAAACGCCAAAAGAGCGGAATCTCCTCATTAATGCTCCAGCTTTGTAAATACTGGCTGTATACATGATTGATTTTGCCGAGTGCTCCTTGCTCAATCAAATGCTTGGCATACCGAACCGCAGACTTGTAGCGATACGTGAAACAAACCATATGAGGGATGGGATCACCCGCTAATTTTTCCCGCAATATACTCGCTTCATTAGCATGAAGGGCAATTGGTTTCTCCAGCGCAAACGGCTTGCGATACGTAATGGCATCAAACGCGATTTGAAAATGATTGCTGTTTGGCGTGCCGATTGTAACGGCGTCCAGCTCCGGATCCTTTAACATTTCCAAATGATCCTCATAACGCCGTTCAGGAGAAATATTCAGTTCCTCTCCTTTGGCCAAAAGCGCTGCTGGATTACAGTCGCAAATCGCCCATAGTTCTGCACTCTCGCTTGCCAATATTCCCTCAATATGAAAGTTCGCGATACCGCCTAGCCCAATAACGCCGATTTTCAGCTTCTTCATACGCATCATCCCATCCCTAAAGTCGCTTCAATTACAAACCTAGTATAGTTTGTGTTAGAATGAACGGGAATGTCGGATCAAGACTCTTTTTGTACAAAAGCGACTTTTTAAGCTGCGGAAGGAGAGATTGGAATTGCTGGCCATTAACGTGGATATGGTGCCTCGCCTTAAAATTTTGGGGTTCATTGCTTACAAAAGCCCGTGGATTCATTTTAAGCGCAATATTAACGAATACGTGCTCTATTTTGTCCGGAGCGGAGAGCTTCATCTTAAAGAAGAAGATCGGCATTATGTGCTGCGCAAAGGTGATATGCTTATCCTTGAGCCCAATATGACCCATGAAGGCACCGCAAAGCATTTATGCGATTATTACTATATTCATTTCGAGCATCCGGATATCCAATCCGTCCACATGGAGAATATTCTTTCTCTTGCCCACTATTTTATCGTAGAGCATGAGCAGTCGCCGTTCATCGAGCATACGCCGTCCGTTCCAACGATTAACCCTTTCGCATGCTATTTTCCCAAGCATCATACGATTGCGGACAAAACAAGATTTAACCTCGTCCTGCATGCCTTGCATGAAATGCAGCAGCTCTACAAGCGCAGGCATTATAATCGCAGCCTGCCCGCTTTAAGATTTATACAGCTCCTCATCGAGCTGTCACGCGAGCATTTTATGGATGAGCTGAAGCGTAATGACCGCCTCCACTCGAAATCATTTGTTAAGGTGAATGCACTTCTTGATTATATTCATCAAAACTACCAGCAGAAAATAACCGGGCATGACATCGAGCTCGCGTTTGAGGGCAATTACGATTATTTGAATCGTGCCTTCAGGCTGGTGACCGGCCAATCCATAAGCAGGTACATCAATACGGTACGCGTGAACCAAGCGAAGGAGCTGATCGAGACAACACCGCTGAGCATAGGCGAAATCGGCTATTTAATCGGTATCAACGATCCCTATCATTTCAGCAAAGTATTCAAAAAATATGTCGGTATCTCCCCTACGCAATATTACAAAAGAGTAAGGGGAAATGAGCAATAAGCCTCCGGACGGAAGTCGTTCGGAGGCCTTTTTATAGGTCAATATCCATTCTCGGTATCTATCATTAGGAGGCATTCATCATCAATTGACACTAGCAGATTTTAATAGAGATAGGGACATTAACCAGTACGTATGCTCTATCTCGCACGTATACTTACATTACAAAGCTATTAATAAAAAATGAGAGGAATGGAGGTGCAAGGACTCTTAAGGCTCATAGCCTGCCAACAGCTTTAAGCCTACTTGAGAAAAGGAGTGCTGTGCATAACGAATAAGTGAGCTTCATCCTTAAGGAGAGGTTAAACCATGCAAGATCTAATGATCATAATGACCGTCTGCGCATTTCTATTCACGCTCAGCTTCATCTTTTGGCGACCGCATGTCAATGAGGCGATACCCGCAACGGTTGGCGCTGCCATCGTTCTCCTCAGCGGCAGTGTCTCGCTGCAGGATCTCGGCCAAATTACGGAAACGATAAGCGGCGCCGCCGTCACCATTATCGCCACCATCGTCATGGCCATCGTGCTCGAAAGCTTCGGATTCTTCTATTGGGCAGCCGAGTTGATTACCAAAAAAGCCCGAGGGTCCGGTATCCGCCTGTTTTGGCTGACGAACCTATTCTGTTTTCTAATGACACTCTTTGTCAACAATGACGGAAGCATCTTAATTACGACACCCATCCTATTATTATTGCTGAAAAATATGGGCCTCAAAAATGCTCAAAAAATCCCTTATCTATTATCCGGCGCATTAATTGCCACGGCATCCAGCGCGCCTATCGGCGTGAGTAATATCGTCAATCTCATCGCTTTAAAAATCGTTCATATGGACCTCTACATGCATACCGCAATGATGTTCGTGCCAGCTTCGCTTGGGCTCCTTCTCCTATCCTTCCTACTATTTATGACCTTCTATCGCATACTCCCAAAAAAACTTCCACCAATTGCCAGGTGGAGCCTTATTCCAGGAAGCCATCCGCTCCAGCAGTCCGTGCCGCAGGAAAACCGCAACCGTTTCATGGTCAATATTCTTATTTTCGTATTCTTCGTCCGTATCAGCCTGTTTGCCGCTTCCTATATCCACTTTTCCGTTCCTGCCACGGCTGTCATCGGATCTGCCCTTCTGCTCGGCTGGCGTTGGATCTACTTGAAAATTCCACCCACCGATATGCTCAAAAAAACACCTTGGTATATTTTAATATTTGCCTTTTGCATGTATGTGATCATTTACGGCCTGAACAACATCGGCTTAACGGATTGGCTGATTCATCTCATGCAGCCTCTTGTCTCCGGCAGCCTGCTGCATGCCAGCGTCTTAATGGGCGGATTACTCAGCGTGCTGTCCAATCTATTCAACAATCATCCCGCTCTTATGGTCGGAACACTGACTCTAATGAGCATGGGTCTCGATCCTTTAACTTTGAAAATTGCTTATTTAGCTAGTGTCATTGGCAGCGATATTGGCTCGCTCCTACTGCCAATCGGTACGCTCGCCACCCTGATGTGGATGCATATCGTGCGGAAAGCAGGCGTCGAGATCACCTGGGGCCAATATATAAAGGTAACGGCATTCGTCATTCCCCTTACGCTCATTTTCACATTAGTCGTATTGTCCTTTTGGGTAAGTTGGATATTTTAAATAAAAAATAGAGACCTTCCAAATGGGAGGTCTCGCGCATGATGTCATCCTCTTTTTATACTCGGAACAATCCATAACCAGCAAGCGGAACCACCGGGGCCGAATCTACCCGCAAACCCTCCGAGCGTCCATGAAACGCGACATCAACAAGCCATTGCGTAAAGCTTGCGACGTCCATGGACGTCAGCTCCTCCAAGGTGAAGAAGCCGGCAGCATCCACCTCTACTTGATCCGGAACAGGCTCTCCGCTCACAAATTCCATTTCAAATGCCACATAAAGATTATGTATGCTTCTAGGTTGGTCACGCAGGGCCACTACGTTTTTGACAACAGCCTGCACGCCGCATTCTTCGAAAACTTCTCTTTGCACCGTATCTTGTATCGCCTCAAGCTGCTCAATGTAACCGCCCGGATTAGTCCATTTCCCTTTTCCCGGCTCCTGTGCTCTGCGAACGAGCAAAATTTTGTCGTCCTTGACGACAAGCGCTCCGACACCAATACTGTAATTGCCCCAATGAACGAAGCTGCAGCTGCTGCATGCTCTTCTCATCGTCCCGTCTACATCGCGGGTTTCAAGCTCATCACCGCATGCCATGCAAAATTTAGCTTCCACCTGTTTCACCTCTGTATTAAGCGTTTGTCTCATCAGATTATACGAATTATTTCATCCGCTGCATAGAGCATAAACGTTCCATTACGATGATCATGAAGCATTCCGCTCGAATGCTTCTTTGGCATGGTTTGAAAACCAGCTTCACGTGCAGGTATAATGCCCATATGAGCATTCACACAGGAGGAATACGTTTATGCGCTTTGTAAGCAATAACGGCATTACCGATCCGTCACTTAATTTGGCATTAGAGGAATATATATTGCGTTCATTACCTGACGACGATGATTATCTGCTTTTCTATATTAATGAGCCGTCCATAATCATTGGTAAAAATCAGAACACCGTTGAAGAAATTAATGCGGAATACGTGGAGAGCAGCGGGATTCACGTCGTTCGGAGGCTATCGGGGGGCGGGGCCGTCTATCATGATTTAGGCAACTTGAATTTTAGCTTTATTATGAAGGACGACGGAAAATCCTTTCATAACTTCAAGAAATTCACCGAGCCCGTAGTCCGCGCGCTTCAAGAGCTCGGCGTCGATGCCGAAATGACAGGCCGCAATGATCTTCAGGTCGGCGAGCGAAAAATATCCGGCAACGCACAGTTTTCGACGCGGGGCAAGATGTTCAGCCACGGAACGCTGCTGTTTGATTCCGAGATTGAGAATGTCGTATCCGCGCTCAAGGTCAACGCCGAGAAGTACGTATCGAAATCAACGAAGTCCATTCGCAGCCGCGTTGCGAATATCGCTGAATTTTTGAAGGAACCTCTGACCATCGAGCAATTTCGGGAAAGGCTGCTTCAATCCATCTTCGGCCAGTCCGAAGAAATTCCGTTCTATGAGCTGACCAGGGAAGACTGGGCAAAGGTGCAGAAGCTTGCGAATGAGCGATACCGCAGCTGGGAATGGAACTATGGCCGGTCCCCTGCCTTTAACGTGCAGCAGAAGAAGCGGATCGAGGGTGCAGGAACATTTGATGTCCGTCTCCAGGTTGAAGAAGGGCTGATCGCCGGCGCTGCCATATACGGAGATTTCTTCGGACGTGGCGACAGCAATGAGGTTGCGCTTAAACTCATTGGTACACGCTATGAAGCCGCCGCGCTGAAGCAGCTGATCGCCGGCATTGATTTACCGTTTTATTTCGGCCCGGTAACGGAAGAAAATTGGCTGGAACTGCTTATCTAAATTTCGCTCAAACCCTTTTACTTCTTTATAAGCAATTTATTAAGTTCGGCTAGGGGAATGGGCTTGTGATAATAAAAGCCCTGCGCCTTGTCGCAGCCCAGACCCTTCAGCTGCTCGCATTGCTCCAGCGTTTCCACGCCTTCGGCTACAACCTGCTTCCGCAGGTCATTTCCCATGGATACAATCGTCTTCACAATCGAAAGCCCGTCTTTGTACGCGTCCATGTCATTAATAAAAGAACGGTCGATTTTTATAATAGCGATCGGCAGCTGTCTCAAGACGCTTAACGAAGAATAGCCCGTGCCAAAATCATCTATTGCGATGTGAATGCCTAACGCAACAAGCTCATTCAACATTTTTCTAGCTACATTCAAATTGTTGACGACCATACTCTCGGTTATTTCCAAGCATAAACGATCAGGCACCAAGCCGCTTGAGCGTAAAATATGCTGCACCTTGTTCACGAAATCCGGCTGCATGAACTGTCTTGAGGAGACATTGACCGACAGCATTAATCATCCCAGCCTTGCTCCTACGCCACTGAAAAATTTCTGACTGTTTTCCATTAAAAGCAACAGTGAAATTACTAATGTAATCGCGATGTTCCGAATATATACCTCGAATAATTATTCCGTATTGCTCATTTACAAATTGTATAACTTTGTCTTCATGTAGCGGCGGTGTTTGATTGAAAAACAGTATGCAAGTGGCAAGAATGACTTTTAACATCGGGGCCCTCCAGGAACATTTTGAGGTTAATTTCCCCTGTTTTGATACAAAAAAACCGCCGATTGGTGGCTATCGAAATATGATAAAAGGGAACACAGCAATTCGCTACCTATCCAACCTTTGGTTAAACGAATTCTCCAATTGGTTCAATGAAAACAGGGAGCAGCTGCCGCGGCAAAACTAACGTGCCCGTTGTTTAAAGCATTCTATAGGTGTGTGAATTTACTAATTTTTCTATTTCAATTATTCTTTCCGTCCCTGAATTCTGAAATTCAGCATCTCTAAATAGTGAGAATTATACATAATGCCAAGAACGTTACCAAATGGATCTGTAACGGAAGCCGTGATGAATCCCTTTCCGCGGTGTACGAGTGTCCATAGACTGTTCTTTCGTCCGGCAGTTCTAGCAACGTTCATCGAAAACATCGAACACGGTGTGCTTCTTCTTTTTGTGCTTCGGATTATGATGGTCATTATCGCTTCCGTGATGCCCGTGTGATTGAGGTACGGCCGCAACAATTCTGCTAACTCAGTGGTGCTGGCTTCTCATTCACAGCTCTTCCAGTGTTACACGTAAAAAATTTAAAAACTTAACACTAATATTAACCGTTCGAGATGACGATATAGGGAGTATCACTAACTGGAGGCTCTACATAAATATGAACAAAAAATCCAAGTTTAATCGCAGCGCTATTTTGACGTTCTTATTGGCATTTGTCGTTACAACCGTTTTTGTCCCAATCGGTAAAGTTAGAGGTGAAGACACTATGCTAAAGACAGGAAACTATATTCATAGCCCTGTTCCGAACGCAGGGAACTCTCCCGACTGGAACGAGTCTGGGGTTATATCCTCGGCGGACGGCGTCTTGTTCGACGGTACCCCGGCTTACGCAGGCTGGATGGGTAGCGCAACCTCTCACTCAACCGTAAACGTAGTAATTGATCTGTTGAAGGACTACCCTTTGCACCAGATCCGCGTGGTCTTGAATTCACCCAACAAATATTGGGGATTTAAGGACATTACCGTAAAGTACCGTCCCGAGTCGGCGACGGGTTATTACATTGCAACCAGACACGTAAGAACGGGTACCGACTTAAACTATTCGGTAACCGTTCCGATGTCAGACAAGACGGCCAGATTTATCGTACTGAACATTAGACGTACCCAAGCCTATCAACATATTCCGCTGACGGAAGTTGAGATTTATAGCGGTATCGGTACGGGCGTTGAATTGCAAAAGCCGAGTCCCGCTCTTACCGCGGAAGAATTGAAAGCTGAATTAAAGAAGGAGGCCCTGCTGGCGGACAAGTTCGGTCAATGGATGAACGAAACCTGGCCCGGAAAGGTTACAACCGACGCTCAGTTGCGGATGGAATATGCCAGTGAGGCCGCTGCCTTGGCGAACGTTTCGCTGGATCCCACAAGTTATGATCAATATGGAGGCATGAAAAGCTTAGGAAAGCAAGCTAGCACCGGGTATTTCAGGCTTCAAACAATTAACGGAAAATGGTGGTTTATTACGCCGGACGGATATCCCTTTATTGTTAAAGGAGTGGATGCGACAAGTTTGTGGGAGTCCGGATATAAGACGCCGATCCTGAAACCGGAAGGCACCCTCAAGCAAATTTTTGAGGAATTGCCCGATCGTACCGCTTACGCTCCCGCCTACACCAGAGATGCGGGCGGCGAATACGTCAGTTTCATCGTCGCCAATGTCATGAAAAAATACGGAAGCGGATTTGAGTCGAAATGGGAGGATATTACGAAGAAGCGTTTGATCCAGTGGGGCTTTAACACCTTCAGTAAGTGGACCAAACCGAAAAACATAACATTTCCGTACATTCAATCGCTGCAAGACCCCTCGAATTTGAGAAGGATACAATGGACGTACGACGTTTTTGATCCGCAGAGCGGGCCCATCATCGAGAACGCGCTGAAGGCACAGCTTCAAAATGCGAGATACAGCAAGTGGTTGATCGGCTATACCTACGATAATGAAGCGGGTTGGAATGCCGATATCGTCAAACAGGTGCTGACTTATTCTTCGTCCTCACCGGCGAAAAGCGCATTCGTTGATTTTCTTGCGCCAAGATATAATGGCAACCTCGCCGCGGTCAATCAGGTTCTGGGCACGAACGCTGCATCGTTTGACGCTTTGAAGGATATCCCGGTCGAAATCGCCAAAGTTCCCGCGGCCGATGTATCGGAATATATCAGGCTGGCATCCAGAACTTACCATTCCTTGATCAGGGACATTATTAAAAAATACGATCCGAACCATCTCTTCCTGGGCACGTCTATCGTTCCTACCTGGCGAACCAGCTTGGATTGGGATCATGCGGCCATGGATTTTGTAGACGTCTTTTCCGTTGACAGCTATTCAAGGAACGCGAGCTGGATTTCCAGATACGAAGGTTACGGAAAACCCCTATTGAATCTGGAGCATTCATTCGGCTCGTCCGAACGCGGTCTTTCCTATATCAGTGCGGCTACGGTGACAACAAGCATAAAGGAAAGAGGATTGGCATACCAAGCTTTTGCGGAAAGCCAGGCCGCGCATCCGCTGTTTGTCGGCTCAGGCTGGTATTCCTACTATGATCAGCCGGTTACCGGGCGTCCGGACGGCGAGAGCTACAACGTTGGCCTGGTCAATCAGCAGGATCAGCCGTATGCGGATATGGTCAACATCATGAAGACGGCACATGCCGGATTAGAAAGTGTTCACCTTAACGGGGCTTCCCGTTGAAAATTCCTTCTCCAGTCAGGATAGAAGCCGAGATTTACAGTTCGTAAATGGGGATTGCGACCCAGACTTTCTCGGAATCCGGGACAGGGCTGAAAATCGATTCGTTTAAAATTATCACTAGGAAGATTTCAGGAGTTCTTCTTGGTAACACAGCTTCGAGTAAACCAAATAGTTCTTCTATTTGAAGTTAATTCAAGCCCAATTTGGAGAACAGTAGAAATACCAGGAATGATGCTATTTGGAATAGCGGTTGTAATTAACGCCGTCGATACTTGCATAAATCTCGACCTGCTTCAAGCCGCTTTCCACGGAAAATTCGGACCAAACCTGCAGGGCGGATACCCTATATACGTCCTGCAGGTCATAAACAAGCGTTCCGTAAGCTGCACCTGATTGACTGGCCGTTGGAATGACAGCGGTTACAGATCCATCCGTCATTTTTGAACCTTCGCCAGGATCTGCAGCGACAAGCTCGGAATACGTTGAATAAAGCCCTTCTTGCTGCCAAACATATATAGCTCCGGTTTCGATAAACGGTGTATCGTTCGGGAACAAAACGCCTCGTGTATTTCCGCTTAGCAGTTTTCGCGCATCCGATTCCGATTCGGCCGCATGCGTAATGATGGCATCAGTCGGCACAATAACTATGGATTGAACGAACAATAACATTGCGATAATAATAGAACCTATCTTGATTTGTTGTTTCATCTCAGAACTCCCTTCCCGCATATAATTGTCCTGACTCAATACTCCGTTCGATTCAAGTACAAAGACATCCCGCTATCTCACACCCCCGTCCCGATTCCTTATGTCATCGGATGTTGAAATTAACCTTATCAAAAGCAAATAAAACCTCAATAGACAGTTTTTGCTGGGCATGTCATTTCTTGCGATCCCTACGCAGGACGAATAGGATTGAGCGTCTTCCACACTAGCATCTTAAAAGATGTAACCTAATCCGTTAATAGGTCACTTCCCCGAATGGGAAAAAAATATGCCGGGCGAAGAGAACTCTTTTGTTCTCTTGTCCGACATGTTTTTTTCCCTGCGAATTCCGTCAATTAACCGAAGACACACTCACTTTATGGTCAGAATAAATGAATATGGGGGCGCCCGTAAGCGTCACATTGACAGCTCCTGCACTCGCTTCCAGGCTCTTATAGCTTCCGTCAATCCCCACCGCCGTTACAGCTGCATCGGCAGTCGAGAGGGTTGCGATTTTGGCCGTGGTGTTTGCTGTCGTCCAGCTGGCATCCCATAAAGCTGTGATGTACCTGTTTTTGGTTTCGTCCCAGAATCTATAGCCATAATAAGGATTGCTGATATTCGATACCTTACCTAAGTATTGGCTGTCCTTGAGCACCCTGGCTTAGTTCAATCATTTTTCATGTACATAATTTAAAACTTGATTTATATCATTAGTTTGTAGGACAATTCCCTCTTTATTTAGCAAAACGAACAAAGGATGTTTCTTGATATTTAGTGCTTTTACATAATCCTTTTCATATTCAACATCAACAAATTGGGTTTTCCTTATATCTAATTTCTTTTGAGTTTCTTCTGCGTTAACGAATTCAAGTAAGTCCTTCGAAAGTTTATCCTTTACTTGTGAAGACATAAATTTACTAAATACATACAGGCTATGTTTCCCTTCTTCAGGAAGCATTTCATTAATAACTTTTTCTTTATCAATTGAGCACCCACTCTACAAAAAAACTGCCATCAAGAATAACAAAAAAATTTTGGACATTTGATAAGTCCCCCTTAAAATTACCCATACAGCTTTTTAGACGTAAGGGACTCCATAAAGTTCCACCTTATGATGCTTAAACAATTTAGCAGTTATTACAATTAACCTGCCCGATAGTTCAGCAGGCTGCCGAACGGTTTCGGATGTTCGAAGAGGGGGAGGGACCTCATGAAGGAAAGGCTTCTGGAGGCCCGAGGATCTGCTTCCGGCCTTATCAACAAATCGCGGGTGCAAAGAAGGCCGCGGGGAGACCCCGCGGCCGGCCATTAAGCTTCCGTCAACATCTTCAGTGATTGTCATATTTGATGCTCACATAGACGAAAACCTTCTTATCCCGACTATAATCATTGCCCGTATGCCCCTTAACTCTCCACTCTGCTCTGTAACCTCCGGGCACCTCGGTAGCACTGTACTCGGTACCATTTGTGAGTAACGTCGTATCTTCCGGCAATCGGTTACCCTCGCCCACGGTCTCCAGACTGAGGTCATAATCTTCCCCTTCCGGGGAAACCATGGAGACCTTAACGACTCCATGGAAACCTTCAGGGGGGCTCCAAGATCCGCTCAACTCTTGTCCTGGGGACGATATGTACCCATAATACAACGAATACTCATAATTGGATCCGCCGGTTTGATAAGTTTTGGAATCGGAAAGCTGGAGTTGGTTCGGATCAACCTGATACAATGAACCGCCGTCAATCCGGTACCATATGCCATCCTGGTAGTGCAACTCTCCCGGACCACTGAAAGAATACAAGAGTTTGCCCTCTTGGGCGGAATAAAGGTAAGTTGTGTCTTTGAACGTGAACGCTACCGTGCCGTCCGGTCCCAACTGCTTGATGGAGAGAGGCACGCCGGTCAACTGCCACCATTTAGGGGCTGTATAAGCTTGTTTTGTCTCGCCTTCCGGCGACCGGACTTTCAAGGTCCAACGAGCTATTTCCTTGTTATACTCCTTATAGGCAATCCATCCGTTATTGATCTGGTACGATGTTCTCGGGTCGGTATTATAATAATCTGCACTATCAATAGGGTTCAAGGCTATCTTGGTAACCTGGCCATCGGCGCTGCGAACTTGGAGCGACCACTTAGAATAACCTTCATATTCCGTGTATGCGTTGTAGAGTATGTTTTTTCCGTCCGTCAAAGGCCCGTTGTATGTATTAGGGTATTCGGGCGAAGGCGGATTAAACGTCGTGAACGTATCGTCGGGGAGGTGGTAGCGAATGCCGTTAATAAACTCATAAACTACCGTTCCGTCAGCCGACAGATCAAATGAGTTCCTATTTTTAAAACTCGAATTTAGCAAAGATCGGGACTCTCTCGTCTTTACATTCACAACGTTGTGGCCAAATACCGCAAAATTCCCTTTTACTTCGTACGGTCTCGCCGTGTCCAATGTGTCCCAACTATTTTGAACCGCGCCGTCCTTCCAATAATGAGTCCCAGTGCCGGATATGGAATACACAACGCCGTCAGCGGATAACTTCGCAGTACTAATGGTACGATTGGACCCGTTGGCATCGTAAACTTTTACTTGGCTTTTATCAGCACGGTTGTACATCCAGAGCGATTTATCGCCGGTCTCTTTCCAAATAATACGACTTTGGTCAAAGTCGAGAATGGTTCCGTTAAACCGGTAAAGCAGCGTTTCTGCTTCTGGTACCGGATTATTTGCAGCAGTAGTGACCGTCTCTTCTTTTTTCACACTTTGGTTGCCATCGGCATCGACGGCGATCAGTGAAAAGAGGTAGGACGAATTTGGAGACAGCCCCTTCACTTCATAGCTGATCACGTCCCCGTTCAGGGTAGCCAGCAGCGTGTTGTCTTGGTATACCAAGTACTTGTCTATACTCGTCTCATCCGTGGCGTGCTGCCAATTCAGTTGTACGCTGTTATAGGTCACATCGGTAACCGTCAGCACGTCGTACTCAGGCCACTGTGGGGCTTCAGGATTGGCAACTTGTACGGGAGTATAACGGTTTATCGTGGTTCCATCGCCGAGTTGGCCTAACGAATTATTCCCCCACGCCCAAACAGTTCCGTCGCTTTTCACCGCCAAACTATGCGAACCATCATTCGTCGCGATGGCGTACACCGAATCGAGCTCGGATACTTGAACGGGGGAAGAACTGCTGGTCGTGCTTCCATCGCCCAGTTGGCCAGAATAATTATGGCCCCACGTCCAGACGGTTCCATCGCTTTTGAGCGCCAAAGTATGCGAAGAGCCCGCAGCGATGTCGGTCACCGAACCGAGATTGGTTACCTGAACGGGAGTATAACGGGTTGTTGTGCTTCCATCGCCGAGTTCGCCAGAAGAATTATCTCCCCACGCCCAGACGGTTCCATCGCTTTTCACCGCCAAACTATGCGAATAACCCGCCGCGATGGCTACCACCGAACTGAGACCCTCTACTTGAACAGGAGTATGACGGTAGTTGGTTGTGTAGGGTCCATCGTAGAAGGTCAAGCCGCCGGGCACCCCGTTTTGGCCTGATTCATTGATTCCCCACGCCCAGACGGTTCCGTCGCTTTTAAGCGCCAAACTATGGAGATGACCCGCAGCAACGTCGACCACCGAGCCGAGACCCTGTACTTGAACAGGAGTATTACGGTCTGTCCTGCTTCCATCGCCCAATTCACCGTAGATATTCCGCCCCCACGCCCATACCGTTCCATCGCTTTTTACCGCCAAATTATGATAATGCCCTGAAGCAATGGCGACCACGGAGCTAAGATCGCTTACCTGAACGGGGGAATATTTGCTGCCCATTCCCCACACCGATCCCCACGCCCAGACGGTTCCGTCGCTTTTGAGTGCCAAACTATGTGAATCACCCGCCGCGATTTCGGACACCGAATCGAGACCCTGCACTTGAACCGGAGTAAAATGATGGTCTGTCGTAGTTCCATCGCCCAGTTGACCATATTCATTGTTTCCCCACGCCCAGACGGTTCCGTTCTGTTTTAGATCGAGAGTATGACCCGTTCCTCCTGCAACCATCGTTACACCCGAATTCAAACTCTCTGCTACCACCGGGGAACCGGACTCTGCTGCTGCCTGAAAGGGCAGAAGCAGCGTCAGCAGCAAAAATCCACAAACTAAAAGCATAAACCGTGGTCTCATCAATCTTCACTCCATTATTTTTTCCTTAAATCTACCATATTACCAAAATCTATGAATGTGCTCATTGCACTATTACAAAACAAATCTACCAAAAATATCAACACAAACATCGGTATATTTGCATTGAATGAACTCGATATGGACGGAAATAGAAAGAGGTTTATGTTTTTTTGACAATATTCGAGAGGACATGAGTCGTGGGTAATCAGACAATCCACATTCGTCATAGCGTTATCTGCCTGTAAGTAAAATTTCCGATTCAAGCGTTTTTGTTCTTGAGAACTTGATATAACTTTGCTTTAGATACTCCGGTCTGCTCGGTTATTTCTTTTATGGTATATTTCCGACTGTCATACAGAAGCAACGCCATTTCAACTTTGCTCTTATCCAATGGCGGTCTTCCTCCTTTTCTACCTCGAGCCGAGCGGCTTGTAAGCCGGCCTGGGTTCTTTCTCGAATTGTCTCTGCCTCCATTTCAGCTAAACCTGCCATAATAGCGAAAAAAAGCTTGCCTGCCGGCGTGCTGGTATCTACTCCCAGTGTGATGTTAATAGACGATTTAATAGACTGAAACAATGATCATTTTGGGGTATTTTAAGTTGATGTTTATAAAGTCTAAAAAACGATCGTTTTTTAGACAGTTGCCCACCACACCTAAGCTAACATTGAGTATGTATAACTAAAACGTAGATTAGGATGAGGCCATTCAAATCTTGGTTGTTTTTGTTATGGTCGATTTCATTACCGGGCTTACGAAGGCGGACTTGCAATGAAAAGTCAACAGCGATATTGGTTGCGGGGTATTGCGCGGAAGGTTCTTATTTTCGTTTGGTCGCGCATTTCGGGAATATGAGGGCGTGGCTCCCGCAACGTCGATACCTTTATCGAGCTGGACGATCGGACCAATATTGCGAACCGGTGGGAGCTGATTATTTCATTCCGTTCATATCAATGCGGGCGGCAGCGGTGTATCCGGTTTTAGAATGGTGGTATAGGGCCGGATACACGTGACGCCTAAAATGTCATTCCCTCCGAAATCTACCGGTCAACCTACGCGGGTATTATCGACTGGGGAAGAAACTGGTCATTTTTGCGGCCGGAGAACCTCTTTATCGATAACGCGAGGGATGCCAGATATTTGAAAAATTCTGATTTCTTGGAGAAGATTGCCCTCGACACGTCAATGGCTTGGTGAAAGCCTTCGGTATCAAAGCCAAGAAGATTCCAGTTCCGGTGGTTACGCAGCCGCCGTTCTCGGATGACAGTTGACCATTGGGCAGCTGAAGCCATTGAATGGGGACAATAAAAAACACGTTTCCCCCAAACCTCGACTCACTTCACGGCTATATCCACAATCGATTAAATCATCTTTAGTTCCCTCTCATAAAGATACTAAGGTTACAACCCTCTCCCAGTCTTAACCATAAGTTCATTTCCTGTAAGTTCAATAGAAAGAATTTTCAATACAAAAGGTAGCAAGCATTCGCTTGCTACTGATTAAATCAGCCTCCCCTCGCCCGCCCCTACATTATCGGTGAACTGTTTACAGTCGCAGTTTTTAGATCTATTATGCTTGACGCATAGCGAAGCCGGAGCCAGAATGGATCGTGCGTGATGGACACAGGTCACCTTATCCCGATAGGCTGAAAAAAAAATATAATCAGCCTAAATGTGCGATGTACAGAATGGCTCGGCCGTCACGCATTGGGGAACGGCTCCCAGGAGTTGTTTCTGCCACGCCGCATTTCTACGGCTCGCTTACTTATGGGAACATGCCCCGGATTGGTTACGGTCCCTATAGACCGATCCGCCACCACAGCTTTTTCAGCGACTTCTTCCACAGCTCCTCCGTTTTTACGCCTTGAAACAATAAGGTATTTCCCTTTACGAGTAAGAGGAAAAAATAGACGAGCAGCGGAGCGGAAGCAATGCTTATGCTCAGCGTTCGAGAGATTCGGTGATAGCTTCTCGCTGCCGTAAGATGGAACAATACGCTGGCTCCCGCAGAAGCCATGGACGCCGGATAGACCAGATAAGCAGCAATAATCAACGTGTACTCTGTGGTTAACAGCTGCTGAAGATATTGAAAGAAAATCATTAGCGCGAGCAAACAGGTCGTGAGCGATGCAAGGCGATTCTCGACATGTACCGCATTTCTCCTTATGCATTAATTATCGCTCATACGATGTCGCCACCTCGCTTGTATGTATGAAAAAGGATAGACGCATTCACCAGGAAATTCTATTTTTACCATTACGTTTGGCCGAATAAAGCGCCTCATCCGCTAATTGAAATAGGATATCGCGGCTCTCATTTGCTTGGTGTTTATGACAGCCAATGCTTATGGTCACCTTACGCCCTTCCATTTCCGGAAACTGAAGCTGCTCCGTTTCGGCCCGCAGCCGATCTAAGCATTCGACAACCGCTTTTGCATTCATCCTCGTGAAAATAATCGTAAATTCCTCTCCGCCATAGCGTGACGGCGAGCCGCCCTCCTGTGTGCGGTCCCTTATCAGCTTACCTACTTTGCGCAGTACGGTATCCCCGACAGCGTGGCCATACGTATCATTAACCGATTTAAAATTATCAATATCAATAATCGCAAGATACAGAGGACGCTCCTCTTCATCGGCAAGCATGATCCTCAGCCGCTCTTGGAATGTCTTATGGTTTGCCAACCCGGTAAGCGCATCCAGGCTTGATGCTTCTTGGACGGCTTGCTGCAGTATGCGATGCTTCTTCTCATTCCGGAAGGCATGCTTCTCGTCCCTCATCATTTGCAGCCCGCGGTTCACAATACCCAGCACGGCAAGCGTGACGATAATGAGGAATGAAAAACCTACAGCCTTCTGGTAGATGGGAACCCCGTAGCGGTAATCCGGCACAAGGTTCAGAACAAACAGATAGGTTATCATCGCTATAAAGCAAGAGAATAAAACCTTTCCATAGTTAAAGTGTAAAATCGATACAAGAATCGGCAATATCATAACGATTTGCGTACCCTGAACCTCCGGTGGGGATAAGGCGAGCGTAATCGCGCCAAAGCAGGAACCCAGCATAATAATGATGTAATCCTGGAGCCTGCTTTTTAATCGGTATATTATTTCGGCGGCAAGCAGCGTCCCGAGGATCAGGATGTTTCTAACAACGACTTGCTTCTCAAAAAATGACTGTGTATGGCTGGACTCATCGTTCGAGACCACGGCCCATGTCGTCAAAACCGCTAGTGCGGATACCAGGCTTATCGCCCAGTAAGCCCGTCTCATTAACTTGTTCCAGCTTGATAGATGATCAGGAGCATTGAGTAATTTCCGCAGCACTCTCATCCCTCCTTCTAATCGGAGAGACGACCTGATTTTTGCCGGCACGCTTCGCTTCGTACAAATAACCGTCTGCCAGCTTAAACAAGGTTTCTTTCCCAAGCTCGGTCGTATACTCCGCCATTCCGATGCTAATCGTCACGCTCTCATGATCAAGCTCCGGAAAGACGGTCATTGCCAGCCGCTCTCGGATCCGCTCTAGCAATTCGTGGCTCTGCTTGATTGTTTTTCCCGTTAATAACAGAACAAACTCTTCCCCGCCATACCTGGCCGCTACATCCTCGCTGGAAATCGATGACTTTAGAAGCAACGCCGTTTCCTGCAGCACGATGTCTCCGACATGATGCCCAAATCTATCATTTATGCTTTTAAAATTATCAATATCAAGCGCGGCGAGCTGCAGCGGCATAGCATAAGCATCATGCTGGCGGGTGAGTGCGGTTAGGTATTCCTGATATGTAATATGATTGTATAGATTCGTTAAATGATCGTATTTGGAGGCATTTTGGGTGGCAATAGAATCTACGAATGCGTCCATTTCGGAGCTTACAGCCCGCTCCAGTGATTGCTGCAGTTCATTTCCGCGCTTCAAAATGGCAAAGCCAATGACACCGCTTCCGGAAATCATGCCGGTTACGGTTATTAAATCATATAGATTAACTTGATCCTTTAGCGAGTCAATAAAGCATAGAAGAACGAAATAGCTTTCGAGGGTCAGCAGCATCGAGAACCATAAGCGCTTCTTGCTGAAATAAAACAAAGAGACAATGATTGGAATATCGAGACTCATATAAAGCCCATTAATATCTTCCCCGAAGGCAAACATAATCACCAGCGCAAACGCGTAACCCATCGTTATTAACACATAATCGAAATATTGCTTCATATAGCGAATTAACCCTTCAGCCAGCAAGAGAGCGATAAACAATCAGGCTGCTGCCTTCAAATACCCGGAAGGAACCAGCGGGCCTTTTGACCAAGAAAAAAGGACGATTACGCAGAGATTTCTCTGTTTAACCGTCCTTGTTCCTATTCTTCTATATGATTCCGCTTAAAAAAGCGATTAATCCTCCAAGAAAAACTGCATGGTCATGTCTGAAAAACCAGGCAAATCCTCATGTCCGAAATCCGGATAAATCTCCATGCGTTTCGCGGCAGTTATTTTATTGTAAACCGCGAACTGCGTGGATGGCGGGCAGATCGTATCCATTAAGCCCGTTCCAAACAATACCTCCCCGCGAATACGCGATGCCAAGAATTGAATGTCGATGTAACCGAGCTTCGTGAAAATCTCCTCTTCCCGCTTATGCTGCGGATCAAAATGCCGGAAGAAGGTGCGCAGCTCCGCATAGGCGTCCTTAGCCAAATCCATTTGCCATACGCGGCGGTAATCGCTCAAAAATGGAAAAACGGGCGCAAGCTTCTTAATTTTCGGCTCAAGCGCCGCACAGGCCAGCGTTAAAGCTCCGCCCTGTGAGCCTCCCATTGCCATCACACGCTCCGGATCAACCTCAGGCATTTGCATGGCAATGCCTGCAAGCTGCGCAGTATCAAGGAAGATATGCCGGAATAATAGCTGGTCGGGATGATCATTCAAACCGCGAATAATATGCCCTTGCTGCGTAGTCCCTTTGACGCCGCCAGTGTCCTCCGAGTAGCCGCCCTGACCGCGGCAATCCAGTGAAAAGAAGGAATAGCCCAGCGCGGCATACCCCAGCTTATCCTGCCACTGGCCGGAATGGCCCGAGTAACCGTGAAACTGCAATACCGCAGGATGCGGCCACGCTACGTTTTTGGGTTTTATGTATTTTGCGTGGATACGCGCGCCGCGTACTCCTGTAAAGTATAAATCAAAGCACTCCGCATAAGGTACCTGAAAGCTGCTTGGCACCAGCTCGATTTGGGGGTCTACCGCTCTCATCTCAGCAAGCGCTCTCTCCCAGTATGCATCGAAGTCAGCTGGGCGCGGACTTATTCCCTCATAGCTACTTAATTGCTCCAAAGACATGTCAACTAACGGCATTTCAACTACCTCCTATGAATGTCGAACAATAATGGGCTCTGCTTTCGCGTTTGAAAGCGTTATTATTATTTTAAACGAAAGCTGGCATAATGGAATAGCAAATTGCAGGCTTTCTCACCAAAACAAGCGTAAACGGCTGGCGCCAACCTTAACGGCAAAAGCTCGTTTCGCGGTGAAATACAAGCATCGTATAAGGTCCAAATTTATACTTTCTTAAACAAGCGTAAACGGCTGACGCCGTCCTTAGCGGCAGAAGCTCGTTTCGCGGTGAAATATAAGCATCGTATAAGGTTAAAATTTATACTTTCTTATATTTTAAAAAAAGCCGCAGGCTTCACCTTTCAGCGAAGTGCGGGCTATCTCATTGGTTCAGAGCTTTAAAGCTTGTCATCATTTCGTTGTATTTCGGCCTTTGACTGCGCTGCCGCCTTTAAATGCAGTGCTGCCTTTCGTCATGTTGGCGCTTCTAGCGTTTGCCGTATTACCGGCGTCGGTTTTGCCCTTTTCGCCCTTTTCGCCCTTTTCGCCCTCAGCGCCTTTAGCGCCTTGGTTTCTGCCAAATACCTTCTTCGCTAACTTCTTCTTTTCCCCCGCTTGCCAGCGGTTCCAACCCTTCTTGTCCGTTCCTCTTCCCGTTCCGCCCTTACCTTTTGTGCTGCTCATATCATCACTCCATCATGTCTTCTATCCGAGTTAAACTTCATAAAATGCAGCTAAAGCATCTATCAGAATCTTGATCCTCGTTATCATTACTTATCAGTATACCATTAAACTACCGCTTGGATTCTTTAGACGGCTTATAATTTTGAAATACTTCCCACTGCGGTACATGGAATTTCCCGTTACTGCACAGACAGCGACAAAAAAAAGGATCCTAAATGTGGTTAAAACTAAACGCTCATTAGTTTTAATCACATTTAGGATCCTTGCAATATTTTCTCATCAGCTACATAGACTCTCAATAAGCATGAACCGTATTACTCATTATTTTACATACAATGCTTTTATGACGCTCAGCCCTTATAATCATTGCTTTTAAAGCAGCCAGTGTTTCTCTTGCATGCACCAAATAGTGCTCATCACCAAAAAGCATGTACAGTCGCATATAATCATTATATTCATCCAGCCATTCATTGAAGTAAGAAGAGGTCATTCCCATCACTCCCTTAATTCGATTATAAATCACGAACATTAATCTTTTATGAGAATTCTATGAACAAAAGTTAAAACAATCTAGCAGATTGGTTACTTGAAGTATATTTCCAAATTTTCAGAATATTCCCGAAATAGTTTACACACCCTTAATAATCGCCTGCTATGATGTGGGTAATCTAACTGGAATGGGGGCATGCGCAATGGGAGCAATCGTTTTGGTCATTCTCATCCTTTTCGTCATCCTAGCAGCCGTTAAAGCGATTACAACACCAGTTGACCGCAAAAGGAACAGTCATCACGGCGGTGATTCATCAGCTGGAGATTGCAGCAGTGACAGCGGAGGAGATTCGAGCTGCGGCGGAGGCGGTGATTAACCGCGAATCCGTCTATCTATTCTCCTACCTCTATTAAATAGGAAAAAAGAATAAATATAAATAGAAATTTCAGAAGTAAATGTTTCCTATTTTATTACATAGAGTGCTTAAGATTTGAAAGTATGGGAATTCGTCTCTTTTTCTTGCGAATCCATATTGACCATAAACGTTATTCGTATGTATTATGAAGCTGCAGATGAAATGATGGTATTGGAGGCTTACGGATGACACTTATCGATCAAAAAGCAGTTGTTTTGTTTCAAGGTGACAGTATTACCGATGCTGGTCGCAATCGAAATGACGGAGCAAGCTTAGGTTCGGGCTACGCAAACCTGGTAACGGCATTGTTCACGAGCAAGTATCCTGAGAAGCAGGCCTCCTTCCTCAATCGGGGCATATCCGGTGACCGTGTCGTAGATCTTGAGCGGAGATGGGAAGAGGATTGTCTGGCTTTGAAGCCTGCCTGGCTGTCGATCTATGTTGGCATTAATGATACTTGGCGCCGTTATGACAGCAATAATCCATTGACTACCGAGGAATATTACACGACATACCGCCGCTTGCTCACGAGTGCAAAGGAACATCTGAACGCTAAGCTTATTTTGATCGAACCCTTTGTACTGCCCGTAAATAACAGCCAAAAGCAATGGCGCGAGGATCTAGACCCGAAAATTCAAGCGGTTCGCGAACTTGCAGGAGAGTTCAAAACGCTGTACGTGCCGCTCGACGGCTTATTCGCTCAGGCAGCGACACAGACGGGCCCTGCATACTGGGCTCCCGACGGCGTTCATCCATCGCCTGCCGGCGCAGCACTCATTGCCGATGCGTGGCTGAAAGCTGTTAAGGCTTAATAAAAGCCAAACTAGCTCTATACACCGAATAGGAGCTGTCTTAAAAGGTACAATACCTTGAAAGACAGCTCCTATTCTTTTAGGAATAAATCCCCTTATTGGTCAGCGGGGTAACGCAAGCCCCATTGCTTCCTGATTGTATCGAGTGTTGTCATGATCTCAAGCGTCTCATCTAATGGAATAACCGTGCTCTCGAGTCTTCCCTCGCGGAGCGCGTTCATCGCTTCTTCGGCTTCGAATGCATAACCCTCGGCTTCACGTTCATCCACGAGTGATTCAGCATCCGTATTGTTCACATGAAGACTAGCTGATTTGCCAAACAAGAAGTTCGGAGCGTGAATATATCCTTTTGTACCGTAAATGTAAGCATCGTTGACCATCCCCAGCTGTACCGCTCCATTCAGCGCCGCGGTACGTCCGCCCTCATATTCAAACAACAGCGAGAATTGCTCGTCTACGCCTGTTTCGCCAATTCGGGCACTGCTCATAATTTTTGCCGGAGCCTCGCCATAAATTAAAGAAGCAAAGGAAACGGGATAAATACCCGCATCCAGCAGCGCTCCGCCGCCAAGAGCGGGATCAAGCAGACGGCTCTGCGGCGCCCAGCCGATATCGAAGCCAAAGTCGGCTTTGACCAATCTTACCTCGCCAATTTTATCATCCGCGATCCATTCCATTATTTTACGAATCGGCGGCAGGAACCGCGTCCACATCGCTTCCATAAGGAAGACTTTCTTTTCCCGGGCTAAATCAATGATTTCCTTCGCTTCAGCCGCGTTCATCGTGAACGGCTTCTCGCAAAGCACAGCTTTGCCGGCGCGCAATAAAGCCAGTACATTTTCTTTATGTATCGGATGCAAGGTTCCTACATATACAATATCTACATCAGCGTCTTGAGCAAGTTCGTCCACGCTGCCGTAGGCGCGGGGAATGTTAAACTCTTTAGCAAACTGCTCTGATTTCTCCAAGCTTCTTCCGCCTACGGCAACGAGCTCTGCACCTGCGGCAAAAGCCAAATCTTTAGCAAACTTTGATGAAATCCAGCCTGGGCCCAAAATTCCCCATTTAATCGTTTGTAGAGACATTACTCCATTCACTCCTCAGAATAAAATAATAAAATTATGCAGATTACAACTTTCAGTTCAGATGCCTTTCGCAACTACGGGGAATGTTTGGACTTCCGGCCGCTGTTGTCTCCAGATTTCTTTTATTATACCGCTCACACGGTTGAAATCTGGAGACAAAGGCGGACGCTATCGCTCCTCCAGTTCCAAACTTCCCCTTCGTTTCTTATGCTCTGTTAATGAAACTATATCTTTTCTATCCTTAATTATACAGTTGATCTTAGCAAGAAAGCGAATTCATTATATGTATAGGCCGTTATGCAAGCATGCCAATTCTAGCTTTGAGCGCCGCCGGCCCACTTGAGGGCATGCTTAATGGCTGTTTGGTATTCCCGCTGCTGCAGCACGGGCAGAAAATGTCCTGGCGTAAGCGCGCATACCCGGCCTTTGCCCTGATCTCTCTGCCAGCCTGCCGGCTGCGTGCCGTGCTCCGACTCGGAAGTCATAAATACCTTAATGCGGTCTTCTATAACCTCCATGAAATAATGCTCGTCATGCATAGAGAAACCTTCTTGCTCTTCTGCGAGCCCAAATGCCTTATCCGTATAGGCAATTTTCACAGGACATGCCTCCGGATGATGCTGGAACACGCCCCCTACAAGCTCGAAAAATACAGGCTGATCCCGATAGCCTACCGTACCTGCATGCAAAACGAGCAGTCCCTTTCCGCCCTCGACATAGCGGTGGAACTGCTGTTGAATTTCCTCGGTCAGCCATGGCGTTTTATCCGAGGCCGAAATTTGATTGGATTTGGCAAGCACAATAACATCCTGCTGACCCATCCACGCAAGCGACCACTCCGAAGCATGATGGATATAATGAAAGCTAAATCCAAGCTCGCTTAGAGGCTCCAACCCTTCTTTAATGAGCGTTCCCGGGTGCCAATAATCATCGCAAATCACGCCAACCTTCATCATTTTCTTTTCCTCGCTTCTACAGTTGTGTTTCTTCAAATTATAAACGTTTTCAAGGCATATAGCTTCCCTTAAAAACAATTACTATTCCTCTTACCGATGCGTTGCTTTGGCAAAAACGATAAAGAAAACCATGATTTCGCCCAGGATGACATGAGGAGAGGCTGTCATAAAAAAATTCAAGGCAAACAACGCGCCAAGCAATCCCGTTAACGAAAGAACCATGCTAAGCTTTGGCTTAAGATGCTCGAAACGATAAGCATACAGGACGAACATAACCGACCCGAAATATAGCAGCACGGATCCGAAGACAAAGCCAAGCATAAAGAAATATTCGAGCTGGTTCAGAAACAAGAGCTGAATGGAAGCCGCAATCATGCTTAGCGACAAATAGATGAACAGATGCCCGTACATGATGGTCTGACCTGCCGTCCGTTTTGCTTTATCCACATTCTTCTCCACGTTCTCGAAATACTGCCACCATATGCCTATAACCAATACAAACGCCATCGCGGCAAACAGAATGGAGGATCCCGTTAATTCAGCGGATTGCAGCACCGAAAGCATGCTGATTACGGATTCACCAAGCAAAATCAGCGTAAAAAGCGCAAATCTCTCTAACAGATGAGCCGTATGCACAGGCGTTTTCACCAAATGCTTTCTTCCGATCAAAGGAACGAGGATATCGACGGCAATACCTGCATACAAAATAGCATAGCGAATCCACGAATCAAAGAAGAGAGAGAAAGCAGAGATAATAATGCCGAGCCAGAAATAGGTTCCAAAGAAACGAGCAGTGTCCTTCCTGTTGGATACTTCTACTTTTTGAGTGATCACATATTGCACGACGGTCAACACTCTAGAGCCGATATAGCCGACAAAGAAAGGAATATAATAAGCATCAAAATCCACGTTTAAGCTGGCTGTCATAATTAAGACAAAAAACAATTGGAGGATCATGAATACCCGATGCGAGGAAAGGTCACGGCCAAAACGATTGTTATATACCGTTTGACCGACCCACGCCCACCAGATCGGAATGAAAATGAGAATGAATTTGGACAAATGCTCCAATGAAATAGTCCCATGCTCGACATGCAATAATACATGCGTAGCTTTCGAGATTGCGGCCACAAACAACAAATCATAGAACAGTTCCAGCCAGGTTACCTTTTTTTCATGCATCAGTTCACGGGCTCCTCCCAGAGATTGCGCAGGGACAATGTCTCAATGAACATTGCTGCCTGCGCGCCATAATCTTTAATTTAAATATCTTAAATTAAAGATAATAAATTTATTGAATTGTGTCAACTCTTTTATAGAAAAAAAAGCCAGACGCAAGACTGCATCTGACTTTTCCCAATGACCGAGCCGCTCCTGCCGCTTCGGTTATAGATATTGCTGTAAATTGCGGAAGCTGATCGCCAAGCTTTCAAACGGATCGCGTCTGCATACATCCTGCTCCACAACGTACCATTCCACGCCTATTTCCCGGCATGCGGCAATGATTGCTTTGAAATTCAAATTGCCTTCGCCGATCTCCGCGAATACCTGCTGGTAATCCACGATTTCCAAATCCTTGAGATGGACAACCCCCATACGGCCCTTCACCTGTTGGATAGCATCTACCGGATTTACCCCGCCGACATGCACCCAGTAGGTATCGAGCTCGAAGCCTACGGCTGCCGGATCCGTTTCCTCCTGCAAAATAGCCATGCCGGTTCTGCCCTCGAACTTTTGGTATTCGAACTGATGATTATGATAAATAAACTGCAAATCATGCTCCTTGAGCTTTTGCCCGATCTCCGTTGCCGTCTTGGCAAAGCTTAAATAACCCTCCGCGCTGCCGCGGTTCTCGTCCGGCAGGCTTCCAAGCCCAACATATTTGCAATCCCAAAGCTTATGCTTCTTAACCGTGTTATCAAAATCATTAACCAGCGAATCCAGACTGACATGCGTCGCGCAGATCCGAAGTCCCGCCGCGTCCGCTAATTCTTTTACTTTCTCCGAAGCAATGGGGCCGATGCCTGATACCTGCACCGCTTGATAACCTATCTCCTTCACTTTGCGCAGCGACTGCTCCAAATCCGCTTCCGTCTTGCAGTATTCCCGCAATGTGTACAGCTGTACAGCAATATTCGATAAATTCATGCCTTCGCCGCCTTCGTAATTTAATAGGATTGGCTTACCTTTTCATAGGTTTATTGTAGCATTACAGCTGAAAGCGCTACTTTACTGAGGTTAACCAACCATAGGCCGCCACTTGATTATAATTGACCAAAGTGGGTTTAAACGCCAAACAGCGCAAGCGGAGACGCACACTATCGTGCATGAAGCTCTCCCCTTGCGCTGCATCGCTTAAATCATTATTAACCTTCGATCAGCTTCTTGTAGGCATCCATTTGTTTCTGAAGCTCGGCAAGCACTTTGTCGTAGCCAGCAGTTTTCAGCTTGCTGCGGAATTGCTCGACAGCCTGCGCCGGATCGCCTGCTTTGCCGTACGTAATCGCAGGGCCCATCTCGCCCGTTACTTGCGTAATCGCTGTAAGCTCGGCCTCAACCGGTGTTTTATCAAACACGAATTGGCCATAAGGATAAGGCTTTTTGATTTTGTCGTATTCCGCGTACAATGTTTCTTCCAACTGATCCCATGTCGTTATGCTAGGGATTTCAAATTTGTCGACGCGGCCGCCCCAGAAGTCAGCGTAGAAAGCATCCTTAGCTTCGTCATAGCCTTCAGGCTGCAAGCGTTTGCCGTCTTTCACTTCGTATTGAACGCCTTCCAGACCGTAATTGATCAGGTGATAAATTTCCTCGTCATTGCGGATGAGATCATAAGCCATAAGTGCACGTTCAGGGTTTTTGCTGTGCGCTCCGACGGAGGTTCCGCCATGCGTGATGGAAAGCTCAGTCAAATTGTTGCCGCCCGTGCGGTTAAATGGGAACATTTGCAGCTCGGAGCCCGCTTGATCCTTATCCATCTGCACGCGCAGTCCGCCGAAGGTTTGAGTATGATGCTGATCAAGGCCTGACAAGCCGGCACGCAGTGCAGAGCGGTTATCATTCTTATTATTCAGCACATCCTCGCGCCAGTAGCCTTTATCCGCCCAATCCTTCATCAGCGTAGCGAAATTCAGGAACGTATCTTCGAACACCGGACTAACTACCGTAAATTTCTCATCATAGGATTTCGTCGTGAATACCGGCAAATAACCGGTTGAGATCGGAAGCTCCAGATGATCCGTGTAGGACTGTGCATAGCCTCCAAAAGTGCTTGTTGATGCAACCGCATCCCATGGAACGACGCCTTCTTTGTTATCCTTTACGAACTGGAGGTATTGGCCGATGCCTTCCCAATCCTTGATCGGATCGGTAATGCCCGCTTCCTTCGCCCAGTCGCCGCGGTAGAAGAAGCCGTGGTTAACCCATTGCGTGTAATCGTTTTCCGGAATCAGTACGATATTGCCGTTATACTTGCTCTCTGCCCAGTCCTCCTCAGGAATAGAGCTCCATGTCTGCGGCGCATATTCCGGCAGCAAATCATCCAGGTTCATAAATGCGCCGCGCTGCGCATTGCCCCAAGTATCCAGCCAGTCGGTCCCGATCGTAATCAGGTCGACCGCTTCGCCGGACGCCAGCAGCAGGTTGTATTTGGTTTGCCAATCTGCCCACTCCACCCATTTCCACTCGAGCTCGGCATTGATTTTTTCTTTCATTTTTTTGTTAACTTCAGCTAAAACCTTCTCGAACTGCCCGTTTTTCGGCTTGTCGCCCAGTACAACGTAGCTGACTTTGACGAACTTGGACGTATCCGCCCCTTTGTTTCCATCCGCCGTATTTGTGCTGCCGTTATTGCCTGTTCCGGCATTTTTACCGCCTTCGTTTTTCTCCCCGTTATTACCTGAGCAAGCTGCAAGACTGATGATCATCATCATGGCAATCAGCAAGGCGGAAACCTTCTTGAAACCCATCATCGCACTTCTCCCCTTTGTTTTCATAAATCGGGCATTGCCCGTTATGTGAAGTGGCCTTTTTAGCGGCCCTCGGCACATCAGCCTTTTACAGCGCCAACCGTAATTCCTTTGATGAAATAACGCTGCACGAATGGGTAAAACAGAATGACCGGTCCGGTCGCTACGACCGCGGTAGCCATCTTCATGGATTCCAGCGGCATATCCCGAAGCTGCACATTGGACGCTGCCGAGGAATTGCGGATAAAGTCGGCGCTCGTCACCACGTTATACAAGAACAGCTGGAGCGGACGGTACTTCATATCCGGCGAGAGGAACAGCATCGAGTTGTACCATTCGTTCCAGTACCCCAGTGCGATAAACAGACCGATTGTAGCAAGAGCCGGCGTCGTCATAGGCAGAATGAGCTTTAGGAAAATCGTAAAATCGCCTGCTCCGTCGATTTTGGCGGATTCGGTAATCGCATGCGGGATGGAGCGAACGAAGCTTTTCATCATAATAATAAGAAACGGGCTAAGCAGTCCCGGCAGCAGCACGGCCAAATAGTTGTCTTTTAGCGACAAATACTGCGTCATGAGCAGGTAAAACGGAACAAGCCCGCCTGAGAACAGCGTCGTAAAATAAATGAAAAAGGAAATGCCGTTCCGATAGCCAAAGTCCGGACGCTGCAGCGCGTAGCCGGTCATCGCTACGAGGAAGAGCCCAAAGGCCGTCCCTACTATCGTAATTCCCATAGTAACCAGGTAGGAGCCGATAATGAGATCAGGATTCTCAAATACGATTTTGTAAGCAAAGGAGCTAAAGTCGCGCGGCCAAAAATTGAAGCCGTATTTCTTGATCGTCCCCTCCGCCGTCAGCGAAGTGCCGAGAACGAGCAAGAAAGGTAATAGACAGCATAGCGAAAAAAACGAGATGAACAAATATCCGAATACCTTTACAATTAAACCGCTTACGTCTGTACGAATGCTGCGTGATTCTTCCTTGTTTTCCATATCTGGCACCTCCTAAAATAACGAGTTATCGGGCGAAGTCTTTTTCACAAGCCAGTTCGCGGTCAAGACGACCACAAAACCGAATACGGATTGATAGAGGCTCACAGCGCTGCCGATCGAGAAGTTGAAGTTCGTCATTAGCGAGCGGAACACATACGTTTCAATAATATCGGTCGTCGGATACAAGGCCGTATTGTTGGCTCCAACAAGGTTGAAGAACAAACCGAAATTTCCTTTAAGAATGCCGCCGAGCGAGAACAGCATCAGAATGATGAAGGTTGGCTTCAGCCACGGAAGCACGATGTAAATGATGCGCTGGAACGCGTTCGCGCCGTCGATTTCCGATGCCTCGATAATCTCATTATCGAGTCCCATGATTGCCGCGAAATAAACGATGGAGCCGTAACCGGTTGATTGCCAGAGGAAGGTCAACACGATAATAAATGGCCATATTTTGGGATCGGAGTACGTTTTTACAGGCTCCATGCCGAATGATTCCAGTATGCTGTTCAAAATCCCGTAATCGTAACTCAAAATGTTATAGGCGATCAGGCCGATAAGCACCGCCGATATGAAATGCGGTAGAAACATGAGCGTCTGCGTAACTTTTTTGAACCATTTGCGGCGGATCTCGTTCAGCAGTATGGCAACGAAAATTTGCAGCACGTTCCCCAAAACAATGAATACCAGATTGTAGGCCACCGTATTGAACGAAAGCCGCCATAGATCACCGTTAATAACGAGAAAACGAAAGTTATCGAAGGCAACGAACGGACTTTTGAAAATACCATCCGAGTAATTGTAGTTAATAAACGCTAGATACAGGCCAGGCATCGGCAGGTATGCAAAGATGACAAAAAAGGCAATGGCCGGCAAGCACATGAGCAGAAGCGTTTTGTTGTTCCAGAAGCGTTTCATCTTGCCTCCGCTCATTCGTTGAAGCTTCCTCTGCGGCTCCCTTTCGACTATGGTTGTTTCCATGCTAATTCCCCCTCGTAACTAGACGGATATAAATTGAATCGATTCCAATCGTCCCTGCCGCTCCCGGTCTACAGCTTCCAGCATGATCGCCAAGCTTCCCTTGCCCGCCTCATACCAAGCTCCCGGTAAATAAAAGGAATCCGGACTGCCGCCCGTTAACACGGGCCTGTTCGCATCGCTCGGAAGCCAAATTCGTCCGACGATCCGTCCCTCCAGAAATACGGTCAGCTTAAGCCCCGTTCCGGCAGCCTTTGCCCGCCAGCCTGCGCCGGCCTCCGAATTCACCGTGGAAGTAAAGAGCCATGCCGTCTCGCCCGGCGCAAGCAGGATAGGAAATTCCTTCGTTGATGCATTTGTCTGTTCGCTTTCCGCATGCTCGAACAGCTCCGCTTCTTCAGCAGCGCTTACCGTCCATCCTTCAGCCTCATGGCCCTCATAGAGGAGAACCTGCCCGGAAGGAAGACCAAGCACCCGCTCAACATAAACAGTGAGCACTACTTTCTCTCCCGCCGTTACATGCCCCGAAATATCAATATAAGGATCGAAGGGATGAACGGCTCCAATCTCTTTGCCGTCTATGAATAGGCGGGCAAGGGATTGTAAGCCCTTGAAATGCAGCGTCCACGAGCTCGCGTCCGCAGAAGCTTGGAAACTCTTCCGGTAATATTCGAATGCGGGATGGTCCGGAGACATCCAGCCTCCGAAATTAACGATCGGCCACATGCTGTCATCGGGTGATTCGACGAGCTCCTTGCGCAAAGCCCGATCCGCCGCGCGGTATACGCTCCAGCTGCGGCTGAGGTCCCTCGTCTCCGTTATCGCCGACACCCCTCCGAGGCCCTTCATCGCATGAAGACGAAGGCCTGGAAGCCTCGCGTCATCAAAGTTTGAATGGCCCCAAATTTCCACCCGGGCAAGCAGCTTTCCGTCATGCAGCTCTTTGCTGAACGGAATGAAGGCGCTGCCCCCGCCAGGCGTTAGCGTACCTGCATATTGACTGTCCGCATAAAGCGATACAACATCACTGCCCTGCCGTACTATAAAGCCTTGCACCGCTTTGCCTTCCGGCAGACGAACAGCCGCTTCATACCAGGCAAACCCGCGGTATATCCCTGTTTGCTCCAAGTAACCCGCCTGCTCCAGTATTGTTCGCCCGTTATCCGGATTTACGTTCATTGGTCCTGCGCCGGCGTCCAAGACGCTGAGCTTCCATTCTCCTGCCGCAGTCTCCGGCATGTCTGGATAGTTGAACGGCCCCCCAAGTTGAATATCGCCGTTCTCGTCGATACCCTCTATATAAAGCGCTTTCATTCTATCCGTTATAAAAAGTTTTAGCTCACGCCCATCCCCCATAAGAATCGAGCAGCAGCTGTCCTCCTCACCGTCGAACGCGATCGTTAGCCGCCCTTCCGACCATTCGGCCCTTGCATGATCCGCTTTCAGCTCAGCTTTCGAATCGAGCTGAAGCGTAATGACGCCTTTTCCCTCCGAGTGAAAGACAAGATTAGCCCCTTCGGTTGATTGTTCCGCCAGAAACAGCTCTGCGGTCGAAGACACGAGCAGCCCCTCAAAGCCCCACAGGCTTAGCGGAACCTGGCAAGGAAGCGCCAGCGACCGCCCCGCTCTAAGCGTAAATCCGCCTTCCGCGGGAGCATTCGCTTCATCGGCAGCCATCATGGCTACTTCTTTATCACGCTCATCCAAATTCGTTACAAACAGAAGGCTTCCGCCGCCTTTTAGCTGCAGGGCGTAGGGGCCTGCTACCCGGTAGCGGTCACCAGCTAAGACCCATTCGGTGGATAGTCCATTTCCGGCTGCCGCCTCCGCGAGCGGAGCCCCATAAGCCGTAATCAATCTGCTAAGCAAACGACCCTCATAGGCTTCCTCGCGAATATGTCCTTCCGGCGAGATCATTCCGCCGAAATCATAATCCGAGGTCATGAATGCGAGCGGCTTGCCCCAATTGTTCGTGGCGTTTGTAAACCCAAAATCCGTGCCTGACACCTGCAGATAAGGACCGAGCAGCTTCGCCCCGCAGGAAAGCAATCTGCGAAGCAGGTAATGCGCCCGATTTGTCTCCGTTACGAGCAGCGGGTAGCCGAGTCCCGCTAAGGTTCCGTTATAATGCAGCACCTTCTGCTCGAAATCAAGTTCACGATTATCCGGATAAAAGTTGCAGGTTGGAACAACGTTCTCGGCCAGCCCTGATGCTTGCAGGATGCCGCCTTGGCCCGCGCAAGCGAACAGCGGAACTGTAATTCCGTGGCTCAAAGCCATATCGCGCAATGCGCTGATATATCCTTTAGGATCATGGCAATCATAGAAATCGAGCTCATTATCGAGCTGAACGCCAATGACTGTTCCGCCCTCTCCTGCTTGGTATTGCTTCAACAAAGGCAATATGCGGTCAAACCATTTCGCAACATAGCTGAGGAAGCCCTCATCGTTATCGCGAAGCTTCAGCTCCTTTGTCAGCAGATAAGCTGGTAAGGCGCCGCCATCCCATTCGGAGCAAATATAAGGCCCCGGTCTGGCAACGACATATAAGCCCGCTTCCGCCGCCGCCGCTAAAAATTCAGATACATCGCGCTCTCCGCTAAAATCCCATTTCCCTTCCGCCGTTTCATGATAGTTCCACGGAAAGTAAACATCGATGCTGTTATAACCGAATGCTTTGAGCTGCGCCATCCGTTCCTTCCAAAGCGCCCTTGGAATGCGGAAGTAAAACAAGGATGCGCAAAGCAAAATATGTGAGGTGTCCCCAATTTTCACGGCATCCGCATCAAATTGCACGGCTGCTCTCGCTTCAATATCCATGAACATGTTATAACCTCCAACAAAATAGGTTAAAAGCTAGAAATATGTAACCCGTTTCATGTAACGGGTTACATATTTAGATAAAAATAAATACACTCTCAATGACCGGTATAAACAGAACGTGAATCTGCACGGTACTCTGATGTGTATCAATGGGATAACTATTTTGTAGGAAGAGGCCTAGCTGATCATGTAACGGGTTACATTCTTAAAGGCGACACCATATAATCTTTCGACATCTTGATTTTATTCACAAATGTAAGCGTTGTCAATCATTATTTTAAAACTGATTCTTAAGCGTTATTCGTTTCTCGCGGCGGGGCCGTAGACTCTCTGACAACCAGCTCAGGCCTTAATTTCGTGCTTTTGCTCACCTTGTTTTTGGTAATCATCTGATGGAGCAGCTCGGCTGCAGTCCGCCCAACATCATAGCATTTCAAAGAAATCGTAGTCAGCTCCGGTATGCTGTTCGAGGCGTAAGGGATATCATCAAAGCCAATCAGCGACAGTTCCTCCGGCACGCGGATTCCTGCTTTATGGGCCGTCTTCATCACACCGATGGCTAATAGATCGTTCGCACAAAAAATAGCGGTTGGAAGCTCCGGCAGCTCAAGCAGCTGATTCATGAACAGCTTGCCGTTCTCTACGGAGAAGCCTCCGCCGATTATCCATTCCTTGCGGGTCCGCAGCCCGTTTTTTTCCATTGTTTTGACAAAGCCCCGTATGCGCTGCGCCGTGTTGGACATATGACTATACCCGCCGACAAAAGCAATATTCTTATGCCCAAGATCGATGAGATGCTGCGTCGCAAGCTCTGCTCCCTCAAGCTCATCGGTATACACGCGGGTCATGCCCTCCCCGGGCAGGCTCCCGTTAATGAGCAGCAGCGGTACCCGCTTGCTTGCTTCCACAACCTCGCTAACCAGCTCCTTGCTTGGCTTGGCTAGATTGATTCTTCCACCAATCATCACAATGCCGTCTACCTGTTTCTCCATAAGGATGCTCAAATATTGCGATTCCCGCACATACTGCTCTGCTGAGTCGCCATTAGTCGATACCGTATCGCATAAAAAAAACGTATACCCTTTGCTGCGCGCCTCCTGGTCGAGGCCAGCCAACACCTCTGGAAAAAAAGGATTTGTAATATCCGGCAATATGACGCCAATCATCCCTGTTTCCTTTTTGAACAAGCTTCTCGCAAGCGCATTCGGCTGAAACTGATGCTTCGTTATCAGCTCCATCACACGGTCTCTCGTCGATTTTTTAACCGGTGCCGTGTTATTGATTACACGCGACACAGTGGCTACCGAGACGTTAGCTTCCCTAGCAATATCATAGACAGTTACCGGCTTGATAGCGGCACACTCCTTCGTCCAAAGTTCCATCATTCAGTAGAATAACAGACTTTGGATCAAATAGGAACGAGCACAATTCCTGATTTACAAATTAATCCAAAGATAATTCCGAATGCCCGCCCCTTATGGATTCTTTTACCTGAAAATCATTTGACATGCAAAAAAAAGGCTGCCCCCTCAGACATCAATCTGAAGGAACAGCCTCTCTCTTATGCGCTGCCTTTGCTTTCCTGTTCATCCTTGCTCTCCGTTACGAGCTCGCGCGCGGAGCTTTTGAATTCATGCAGCGTACGGCCAACCGCCCGCCCGAGTTCAGGGAGCTTCGAGGGCCCGAATACGATTAAAATGACGACTAGAATCATGATTAACCCTGGCAATCCAATACTTTGCAGCATGGCACATCACCTCATTCTTAGTTATAGGAATCTACTGCGATGTCTTCACAATAGCAGAAGCCATTAGGAGGCGTCTCGAAGTATGTCAGATAATATGACACGGTTTTTTTCAAGGAAAAATTTCATAATATAGAGGCAAATTCCCGGTTGTACGATCCGTCTAATTCTATTATAAAATGTTGGGTACATGATCTAATGACAGCTTATATCTCCATCATTATCATTAGGTACACATCTAGTTTGCGTCAGTTATTATAACACGAATAGAAGGGAGTGGCTTTTGCAACGCCAACACATAGCAAAAGGAGCTGTCATCATGTCGTTTATGGATAAACAAGTCATGAATATCGGAATGGTAAGCGAGCTGACCGGTTTATCGGAAAGACGAATTCGTTACTATGAAATTCGCAAGCTTATTTGCCCTAAACGAACCATCGGAGGCACTCGCAAATATTCCTTCCGTGATATTGAGAAGCTGGTTGAGATTAGCGAGCAAATGGAGATCGGATGGATGACTGCGGAGATCAGGCACAGCGCCAAGAAGCGCAGGACCAGCTCCGCGGCGAATGGTTAGGAGGGCTTACCCTATGCTGGCACAACCGAGTCTCATCGATCATTTAACCGAGCTGCGCAGAAGAATCATTTATATCCTGATTATGTTTGCCTTTGCTTTATGCGGCGGTATTGCGCTAGTCCGCCCCGTCCTGGCCTATTTGCAGCAATCCTATTCGCCTGCCCAGCCGATTCTATGGAATGCCTTCTCGCCATTTGACGCGCTGCAGCTCTACGTGCAAACTGGAGTTGTGATAGGCGTCGGCGCCTGCATTCCGTTTATTTTGCTTCAGGTTTGGCTGTTCGTTAAGCCGGCTTTGACTTTGAAAGAACGTAAATCACTTCCCTGGCTTATCCCGTTCGCGTTTCTGTTATTTCTTATCGGGCTTGCCTTCAGCTGGTTTATCGTTTTTCCGATGGCTGTCCAGTTCGCGTCTTCCGTTACCCGCTCCATGGGTTTAGTTGAAACTTACGGAGCCGCACAATACATTCAATTTCTTTTGCGCATCATTTTACCGTTGTCCCTTGCCTTCGAATATCCGATCGTGCTTATTTTTTTGGCCAGGCTTGGGCTTGTTACGCCAGAGCGTCTTCGGAAAAGCAGAAAATTCGCTTATGTCATCTTAGTTACCGTGTCTACCATACTGACACCGCCCGATTTTTTATCCGCCTTCATCGTGCTCATCCCATTAGTCATTTTGTTCGAAGCGAGCTTTCCCCTTGCAAAATGGGCAAACAAAAAAAGAGATTAGAGGAGGAATTATAGATGGATCAAGAAAATAAAGGCTTGTCCCGCAGAGAGTTTATTGGCAACGTCAGCAAAATAGGCGGTGCGTCTGCCGTTATTGGCGTTATGGGCACCATGGGCCTTTTCTCCCCCGATTCCGCCAGCGCAGCCGCCGAAGCGAAGAAAGAGGATTCAAAGTCCAAGAAACCAGGGAAAAACAGCTCTTATATGCTGTTAAACGTACGTCTGGAGAGCGGGTATAAATATGAGAACGGGCAGGTTGTCGCAACCGAAACCGTCCTTCGCAACCTGCAAATCGACAAAGGTAAAATTACTAAAATACTCGATACGAAAGCCGCTTACGGCAAAACCATCGACTGTTACGACGCAAAGGGCATGCTGCTCCTGCCTTCCTTCCGGGATATGCACATCCATTTGGATAAGACCTTTTACGGAGGGCCATGGCGGGCGGTCCGACCGACGAAAAACGGCATTTTTGACCGGATTATCGAGGAACAAACCTTGCTCCCGCAGCTGCTGCCAACCGCTCAGGCACGGGCCGAAAAACTCATAGAGCTTATATTGGGCTACGGGTCAACCTACGTTCGAAGCCACTGTAACATCGATCCGACCGTAGGCCTCAAAAATTTAGAGAATTTGAAGCTGGCCTTAGCTAACTATTCGGATAAAATCTCGCATGAAATCGTCGCTTTTCCGCAGCATGGCCTGCTTCGCTCCAATGTTGAGAGCATTATGCGCGATGCCATGCAGCTCGGTGTCACGCATGTCGGCGGATTAGATCCTACCCTAGTTGACGTCGACATGGAAAAATCGCTGCAAACGATGGTACAAATCGCCGTGGATTATAAAGCTGGCATCGACATTCACCTCCATGAGGGAGGTGAAACGGGAATCAAGGCCATCCGCCGCTTGGCCGAACTGACCGAGGAAGCTGGCCTTCAAGGGAAGGTTACGGTCAGCCACGCTTTCTCGCTCGCTTCTCTGACGGCAGGCGCCGATGTTGAAATGGCGGATCGCCTGGCTTCGCTCGGCATATCCATCGCTTCCTCCGTGCCCATCGGAAAAAGCGTCATGCCGATCCCGCTGCTTCAGAAGCAGAAGGTTAACGTCCTGCTTGGCAATGACAGCATCACCGATCACTGGTCGCCGTTCGGCATCGGCGATACGCTGCAAAAATCGCATCTTGCCGCGCAGTTATACGGCTGGTCAAGCGAATACAACTTATCTAGAGCTATTTCTCTCGCAACCGGCGGTATTACTCCTTTAGACGAGTCGGGCAAGCAAGTATGGCCTAAGGTTGGCGATGCCGCAACCGCCGTGCTTGTTGCGGCAAGCTGCTCAGCCGAGACGGTCGCTCGGCTGCCGAAGCGCGAAGCGGTTTTGCACAAAGGCACACTTTCCTCCGGCTCGCTAGAAGCGGTGAAACCTAAGAGATAACTGCTTCCAAGCGTCAAGCGTAAACGGCTGACGCCGTCCTTGCAGCAAAAGCTCGTTTCGCGGTGAAATATAAGCATCGTATAAGATTGAAATTTATATTCTCTTATATTTTCAAAAAAAGCTAGCCGCTCCCAATAAGAGCCGACTAGCTTTTTTATGTATTTTCCATCCTAGCTTTTGGCAGCAGTCCTTGCTCGCCCAATCTCATGCCGGCGCCGCAGCCAAATGCTTATGCCTGCCGCGAACATGATCATTCCTGTGGCGACAAATATCCAGTGGATACCGACTGCCAGTCCAAGCAAACCGCCGATTAGAGGTCCAAGCATGGACCCGAATTGATTGGCGCTCGTGGTCAGGCCAAACGATCTGCCTCTAAACTGCTCATCTGTGCTCTGCACAACAAGCGTATTGACGATTGGAGATATCCCGGCCATAAACAAGCCGAATACGAACTGCACAACCGCAAACAGCCATAAATCCTGTACAAAAAACTGCATGCTTACGACCAGTCCGGCACAGAGCAGGCATACGACGAGAATGTGGTAATAGCCTTTTCTCTCGCCCAGCCTCCCCCAGATTGGCGAAGCCAAAATGCCGGCGATCCCGATAAGCGAGAGCACAAAGCCCGCTGACAATACCGCTCCTTGCAATCCACCTTGCAGCTTAGCGATATGCAGGGTAAGCAGCGGCTGAATCATATTTACCGAAAGCTGGAACAACGCGAGCAGCAATAGCATGCTCATAAGGGCACGGTTGCGGAAAGCCATACGGTACGTGACCGGCTTCTCTTTTTTCTCTCCCGTCGCTTCCGTTTTACCTTCTTTCACCCAAATAATGACTGCCACTGTTGCAGCCAATATGATGATAGCTGCTACAACGAACGACCTCCTCAAACCGAAGGCTTGCGCTAGCAGACCGCCAAAAAGCGGACCGAGAATACCGCCGGTCATCGTACCCGCCTGCATCATGCCAAGGCTCCAGCCCAGCTTCTCCTTCGGCGCGACCGTGGCTACAATCGACATGGATGCCGGGACGAAGCCGCCTACGAAGCCATGCAGCATTCTAACGCCGACGAGCTGCCACGGCGTCTGCACAAATGCAATTAAGGAATAGATAACGGCTAAGCTGAGTCCTGCCCTAATGACCATTTTCCGTTTCCCATACTTGTCCGCAAGCAATCCCCACAAGGGCGCCATCACGGCCCCGACAAGAAAGGCCGAGGAATGTACAACGCCTGCCCATAGGTTAACGGAACTCTCCGGCACGCCCAAATCGAAGAGAAACAACGGCAGGAAAGGAACAGACATCGTGTAGCTTGAGCTGCAAAACAATACGCCGAACCAAAGAATCCACATTGTACGCTGCCATGATTGCAACTTAGTCATCCCTCCTTGCCCTGCTGATCAATATCCGATCCTAACTCACTAGTACCCACTATACGCCTCCTTTACCAATTGTTCAAAAACCGCAAAGGGGCGTATCCACAAGAAAACGCCCACAAAACCTATTTTGTTTAAGCGTAACAAGTTTTTTTGAGCTTAGAGCGGATCTTTATTGGAATGCTCTCCTTCATCCAAACGGAATACTTGCTTCAGCTTGCGGTATTCACCGGGTGTTAACGCCGTTTGCCTCTTAAATAGGCGAGTGAAATAGGTGTAGTCTGCAAGTCCGCACTGCTCGCTGATCTCCTTAAGCGGCAGCTCGGAATGAGCGAGCAGCCGCTTCGCGCGCTCGATCTGCAAATGATGACGGTACTGCATGGGGCTCATTCCTGTATATTGCTTTAAGCAGCGTGCCAAATAATCGAAATGATAATGCAGGTCATGCTCCATCCGAGCAGAGTCAAACGGTTGTTCTATTCGGCTTTCTAAATAGGAGGCAACCTTTTCGGAAAGAAAATACGAACGAGCCTGCGAGCTGTTTTTTATCCATCCATTTTGCAATTGGACCAACAGCTCCCCGAATAACACCTGCAATTCAAAAGCTCTGCGGCGTGTAAGCACTTGATGCAAGCTGAGCATCTTGTCCAGCAGCGGCAAAACCGTGCGTAAATCTATCGCTGCGAATTTAGGAATATGGAGCGTTGCGGGATAAGGAACGATATCTTGGTCCGTTCGCTGCAGCAGCGGCTGCTGCCAATTTGTTTTCTCCTTCAAAATCGGCTCCGAAGGCAGCGGATAGTCAAAATGGATCCAGTATACTTCGGTCTCTATATCATTTGGCCGATACCCGCGATGCGTTTTTCCGGGCTCAAGCACAAGCAGCATCCCTGCCTCAACCTCGTAGCTAATACCATCCTCTTCTATGTATAATGCGCCTTTTGCGCAAACGAGCAAATCAAATACTTCGAATTGGCGTTGGGCATGTATCACGCCCGGAGGCCAAAACGCATGACCGATTGCGGCCAGCAGCGGCATTGGCGGCGTTTGTATTTCAAGCACGAGCATCCCTTAGCACCTCCAAAACAAAGATGCAGAAATGGTACTATATAAAGTCGCTATTGTCAGCTGTATCCTGCCTTTGTTTCCTTTAGTGTGGTAGATATCATCTACTCTTTCATTCTACTAATAGGGGGACGTAAGACATGAATTTCCGTCAGGTTCATCTCGATTTCCATACCTCAGAAGCAATCAAGGGCATAGGAAATGCTTTTTCCAAGCAGCAATTTCAAGACATGCTCCGAACTGGATATGTAGATTCCATTACCGTGTTCTCCAAATGCCATCACGGCTGGGCTTACCACCCCTCCGAAGCGAATGAAACCCATCCCCATTTATCCTTCGATTTGCTCGGGGAACAAATCCAAGCGGCGCATGAGATTGGCGTTAAAACGCCGGTTTATTTATCAGCCGGCCTAGACGAGAAGCTTGCCCGCAGCCATCCCGAATGGCTGATCCGCGACCAGAACGAAAGGACCAACTGGGCACCTGATTTCATGACGCCTGGCTATCATCAATTTTGCATGAATTCACCCTATTTAGACTTACTCGCTCTTCAGGTGCAGGAGGTAGTAACCCGTTATGATGCCGATGGCATCTTCCTTGATATTGTGGGCATTCGCGAGTGTTATTGCCAATATTGCATTGCCGATATTCGCAAGCGAGGCTCCCACCCGCGCAATACGGACGATATGAAAAAAATGTGGGAAGAGACGTATTTCAACTATGCTGCGAGAATGAACGAGACTGTTCATTCCATCAAGCCCGGCTTGCCTGTTTTTCATAATAACGGACACATTGATCGAGGCCGTCGTGATCTTGTCCATTTGAATACGCATTTGGAGCTCGAATCGCTGCCTACGGGCGGATGGGGCTATGACCATTTTCCGCTTTCCGCACGTTACGCTCAAACCTTGGGCATAAATTTCCTTGGCATGACCGGCAAGTTTCATACGTCTTGGGGAGAATTCGGGGGGTATAAGCATCCGAATGCTTTGCGGTATGAAGCGGCGCTTAGTCTCGCTAATGGGGCACGCTGCTCAATAGGCGACCAGCTTCATCCCGCCGGTTTAATGGACCGCGCAACCTATGTTCTAATTGGTGAGGCTTACAAGGAAGTTGCCGAGAAGGAGGATTGGTGCCGGGATACGACATCCGTTGCCGATATCGCCCTATTATCCGTCGAAGCAGCATCCACGCAGTCTGGGGGCAGTCCCATTGACGAGCATAACAAGCATTCCGATACCGGAGCAGCAAGAATCTTGCTGGAAGGGCATTATCTCTTTGATGTCATTGATGTTCAAGCTGATTTGGCAAAATATAAGGTCATTCTGTTACCCGACGCTATCGTCATAACCGGTCAAATCAAGGAAAAGCTGACAGCCTTTCTCGCGCAGGGCGGCAAAGTGCTGGCAACCGGACGTTCAGGACTATCGCTTGACGGGACCCGGTTTGAATTGGATTTAGGCGCGCAATGGCAAGGGGTCTCCGCCTTTAAGCCTTCCTATTTCAAACCCGCATTTGAGCTGCCCTCCCTCCAAAATGCTTCCTTCGTCCTTTATGCCGAGGGACAGGAGGTTGCGCTGACGCCGAGCGGCACTGCTTTTGGCAGCCGGGAAAATGCATATTTCAATCGGGAGCTGTTTACGTTCTGCTCGCATCAGCATACGCCGTCCGATATGCAGGATGCGGGTCCCGGCATGACGGAAGGACCTGACGGCATTTATATTTCCTGGAATATGTTTGAGGATTACGCGGTTAAGGGCAGCCTTCCTGTCAAAGAGATCATTTGTTATGCGCTGGATCGGCTGCTTGCCAATAAATCGCTCCGCGCAAGCCTGCCGGCGCAGGGCATTACAACGCTGCAGGCCCAGCCTGGATCAAACCGTTTAATTAATCATCTGCTGTACGCTTCGCCAGTTCGGAGAGGGCAAAATGTGGAGGTCATCGAAGATCTGCCATGCCTTTCGGATACGAAGGTCTCCATCGCGGTTTCAGAGCCTGTCCGCGAGGTTTATTTAGCACCGCAAAATACCGCCCTCCCTTTCACGCAGGAGCAAGGTACGGTGAGCTATACCGTTCCCTCATGGTCATGTCATCAGATGGTTGTAATCCAGTTCTAAGGACAAATATTTACGCTAAAGGCAGCATAAAGACGAATACCCAGGGTTTCCCAAGGTATTCGTCTTTATTTGCAATTGATCAGCCGCTTTTTTCGCCGTACGTCCAGTATTCACGGGGGGCCCCCGCGTTGATCCGCGCTTTCTTAGGAAAGGGCCCGTGTCCTTCTGCCCGTGCTTGATCGGCAACTACCCTATCCTTGCTCCCAGTCTTACAAGTTTAACCCACCGCACGCTATCGAATTGGGTATCACGGCACCAGATGCTCAGTTAACGGATTGCGCGCAAACAAGCGTAAACGGCTGACGCCGTCTTTAGCGGCAGAAGCTCGTTTCGCGATGAAATATAAGCATTGTATAAGGTTAAAATTTATACTTTCTTATATTTTTAAAAAAGCTGTCCTACAAGGCCGATAACCTTGTGAGACAGCTCATTCCATCAAAAACTATAGTGTATTTACCGAATTAGCCTCGTTATCCGTTCCGAAAGCTTTAGTCCCGCGCGGCTGATCCCCCTTCGCATCAGGCTCTAGGGTTATACCAATGCTGTCAAAGGTTAATTGTTCCGACTCTATTCCCATCGCGAGCAGCCCTACCCCTTTCTCGTCAACGCGGAACGTGCCTGCGCTCGTTCGAATGCCTTCTCGGAGAAGCCAAACCTGATAAGCTTCCTCGTTTTTTGTTTCCTCAGCCCCGAACACATAGACGACAAACTGCTTGCTCTTTCCATTGTCAACTATGCATGCGACGCCATAAGCATGCTCTTTCTCCGTGGCTTCCGCCTTTAGCATCATAATCTGGACAATCTCGGATGCTGGAGCAAATAAAGCATTTTCGATGGTTTCTAACCGCGAATCCTTATTTTTAATGAAAGGATTATCCCATAACGAGCCGCTGACAAAAATTAGCACTGCCGCTGCTGCGCCAATTGCTGGCTTCCATAGCTTTCTTACACTTCGTGCTTTATGACGTTTAGACGCTGCTTTGGCAGCAGCCATTATTTGCTCCTTCAAATCCTCTGGAGGTTCGATTCGTTCCATGTCCAAGGGAAGCTCCTCCCATACGATCTGCAATTCGGCCAGCTCTTGCCTGCAAGAATCACAATAAGTCAAATGACGTTCGAATGCTTCCTTTTGCTCTTCGGAGCAAGCACCAGAAAGATAATCGAGTATGAAATCGCAATCGCTGCTGTATGTGTCGTCATTCATTTAAAGATCCCCCTTAGCCGCAAGATGCCTTCGCAATATTTTTAAAGTCTGATGAAGTCTGTTTTTGACCGTTCCGAGCGGCTGATCATACAGCTGTGCCAGCTCTGTTAAGCTAAAGCCCTGCCAATAAAAATGCTCGATCAGCGTTTTCTGTGATTTAGATAAATGCTTGCATGCCTGCTGAATTTGTTCCCTTAAGGAATGCCGGACAACATGCTCCTCGGGTGATAGGCCCGATTGATCAGGCAATTCATTAAATCGTTCCTCTGTTAGTTGCACAAGACCGGAAGCTTCTCTTCTTTGTTTGCGAATATGGTCCATCGTTATATTGCGGGTAATGGTAAGGAGCCAGCTTGTAAACCGTCCCTTATCCGGGTCATATTCCGATTCTGTCGTCCATAAACGCATAAATACCGCCTGTGAAATATCTCTTGCGGTTGGCTCATCCCGAACCGCCTTGATGGCGAAAGAATACACCAAAGCGCCGTACCGGTCATAAAGAACGGACAGCGCTTTATTTTTACCGTTTCTAATTAGCTGCATGAGTTCTTGATCGGTAAGATTAAGCATCAATTTGCGCCTCCACAACAGGCTCGTTATTTTCTTTATGTTATCAGGAACAGGAGCAGCTATAAACAGCTGCTCCTGATCTTTTTAATAAAAGATAAATTATTTCCCCTTCACTACGATGGACCCTCTCATGCCAGGATGGGGAATACAATAGTAGCCGAACTCGCCTGCGTCTGAGAAGGTAACCTTCATGCTTTCATTCTGGGCAAGCAGTTCCGTATCGAATTCTCCATTATCAGCAGTCGCAGAATGTTTTACTTCATCCTTATTGATAAAGGTAACGATATCGCCTTGTGAGATTTCGAGCTTTTCCGGTGAGAAGGCGAAGTTCGTAATCTCAACCGTATGAACGGTTACTGCGTCGGAAGGCTTGTCTTTTATTGGCGCCTCCGTTTTGACCGGTGTTTTAGGTGTTGGCTTAGGCTGTGCCGCAGTAGCCTTCGGAGTCGCTTCTGTCGCTTTCTCCTTTGCAGCCGGCTTCGGCTTCTGCGTTGCTTCAACCTTTTCCGTCTCCTTCGGCTCTTCCGTTTCAACCGGCTCCTGCTCGGGGGTGACTACATCCGTTGGACTAGGGATTGGAGTCGCACTTTCCGCCCCATGGCCATCATCATGCGCATTCTCATCAGCAGCTTCAGAGCTTGCGGGAGCAGCTGTCACATCCGTTGTATTTCGGGCAGCAGCCTCGTTTGCCTCCTGAGCTCCGCAGCCCGATAAGAAGAGGAGAAGCAGGATTAGCGTCAAACATCCATAAGTTATTTTTCGCATGTCTTCACGCTCACTTTACGATGATTTGACCCGTCATGAAAGACTTGTGCGGCTCGCAGAAATAATTATAAGTGCCCGGCTTATCGAAAGTTACCGTATAGGTTTCGCCTTTAGCGAGCAAAGGCGTGGTGAAGGAGCCATCCAAAGCAACCGCATTATGCTTCATCTCGTCGTAGTTAGTGAAGACAACCTTGGAGCCTGCTTCCACGGTAAGAGCTCCCGTGCCAAAGGAGTACTCTTTAATGTCAATATTGTACGTCTTAACCACCGGTGTGACTGGCGGCTTCGATGCAGTCGTTCCATCAAATTTGGCTGGATCTACGATATACCAGACATCGTTGACACCTTGTCCATTCAATTCTCCATGTGCTTTGTCTTTTATAAAATAATAGAGCGGGAACCCTTTGAATGAAGCTTGCTTGCTTCCATCCGAGCGGGTAATGGTTCCAATATCGCTTCCTTTGATTGTAGAGGGGACACTAACGCTTGATGATGAATAGGCAGGCCAATTGACGAGGCAATCGCCTTCGCAAACGCTTTTTCCAGATGTATCCTTGTCAAAATAATAAAGTGCTCTGCCATAATCGTCTGTCAAATAGTTGCCCGCTTCCTTCGAGGTGCCAAGCATAATCGCGTAATCCGACTTCGCCGCAAACCATACTCCCCCTACGCCCTCACCGGTTACATCGCCAGGCTTGCTATCCTTTACAAAATAATAGAGCGGCCAATTTTTATACGTTAACTGCTTCGCGCCGTCAGTCCGAGTAATAACGGCGAAGTCTGCTTTATTCAGCCAAGCCGGTATTTGCAGATTGGCATCGTAATAGATCGGCCAGTTCTTCAAGCAATCTCCTAGACAAGAATTAACATTCTCCGCATCCTTCGTGAAGAAATAGAGCGCGCGCCCGTTTTTATCCGTAAAATACTGGCCGAGCTTGTCGTTTTGCCCAAGACCAATTCGCTCGCCCTGCGGCAAAGCAGACCCGGAAGCAATGACTCCGCTCGCTTGCAGCGTATCAAAGAACGGCTTGCCATCCTTCGTACCAGCAGACAGCGCCTCGACAAGAGAGGTTGCTAGATGTGAATTCAATAGCGACGACTTGCCGGCAATCTCTTTCAAGCCATGCGAGGCCGCGAAGGTTTCCGATTGTTGGTATGTAAAGTCTGATCCGGATTTATAACCGAGATTCTCTAATATCACCTTGTAAAATTGCTGAGAGCTGATCGCTGCGCTTGGTTCAAAACGATTGTTGCCCGCTCCCTGCCAGCCTAGCTCCGGTTTGCTCTTCAAGTAAGCCAGAACAGATTGATTGGCTTTGCTAACTTGTGCAGCGTCGGAAAAATTAGGTTTGCCTGTATAGGCAAGTGCTTCCTTCAAATTCCCATTCAGGCGGAGCGAGATAATCGCAGCTTGCAAGCGCGTTGACGATTTACTTAAATAGGCCGCATCCACGCCCTGGCCGTCTCCAATAAGCAGTCCAAGCTCAAATGCCGTATCGGCATCGGACTTGATCCCAGGCGACGATTCCGCAGACGCCGTGCCAAGCGGAGCGGCAATGATTGTCGTGCACATTGCAGTAATCAAGAACAGTTTCTTAAATCGTGTAAGCATTAATAATTCCTCCTTTATTGTCTATTCATGTAGAGATAACGCTGCGGAGGAATGATAGGTTTGATTTAAATTAAATATTTTTTGCAAAAAAGAAAAATGGCGGTACAGGAATAGCCCCTGCACCGCCAATTTCTTTTCATTTATTTCTGTACAAAGCAAGCTAGGAGCCTAGCCGGCTCGATTCACTGCACGCGGAACGGCAAGCTCAGTCCGTGTCGTCAACGAGGGCTCTCATCTCTTGAACTACCTCATCCACTCTTGCATCGACCCCGTCATAGATCATTAAAATATTCGCAACCTGGTACTTCTTGTGCGCGGTTACGTCTGCCGCGGCTGTTTTGTTCTCGAAATCCTTTATGGCTTTCTTCACGCCGTTACTAGAATTGTAGACATAAATACTAACCAATTGATCTTCATTAATCATAAAAGCCTCAGGCTTTACCTTATTTAAAGTCTTAATAAATACATTATCCGGATGTACGCCTTTCGCCGCAGATAAAGGAATTTCATGTTTTTCAAATATGCCTTGCATTTGCTCTAACGTAAGATGCTTCTCTCGGTCCAAGCAACCTGTCAGCATGAAGCAAACCGCGACGAGTATGACCATCATTTTTTTCAAAACATTCCCTCCTTTACCTGTTAAGACGCTTGATATGGCGAATAGGTTTCAATCGCCGCGCAGCAGCAGCAATCCCAGGCTGGCCTTTAACTTTTCATGATAAAAGCGCTAGAAGCGATGCGGCTCCCTCATGCGCCGGAGCAAGCTCCAAAGCAAGCTGCGCATAATGCGATGCAGCCGTCTCCTGCTCGGTTTCATAGCAGCAAATTGCCATAAAGTAGAACACTTCGGCATTCCCCTCATGATCGGCCAGCGACCGTTCAAAGAAGATTCGCCCATCCTCGTACAGCTCCAGCTGATAAAGCAGCATGGCGCAGGCCAGTGCCAGGTCCTGCTGCTCATTTAACGGATAATAGCCAGTCCACATCGCATGTATGCCTTGGCGCAAATCCTCTGCTTCTTCCTCTCCGCCATCCGGGAGCAGAAGGTCAATACGCTTGGCGCTTTGAAGGAACAGCTGGGAATCATAACGCGCAAGCCGCCAAAAGGCTAAGATTTGGGACAGCTCAAGCGTCTCCACATGTTCATCAAACCAAAGCTTTATGCTAAAAAAATCATCCGGCCCAAAACGATCGACAAAACGGCGGTAAGCTAAGCGCGTTTGGACAAAGCTAAGCGGATTTTGCAGCATAAGGATGCAGCCCACATTCAGGTTTTTATAGTGATGCTCCGTGAAGGAGACTAAAGCACCCTTTTGCTCAAAGGTATGCTGAATGGCATGGTAGTTCGCCGTTAATGAAAAGCTTCCGTGATGAATGAGCTTTGGCGGCTCGGCAAATTCCCAGTTTTCCAGACGGTGGTCGCCTTTATCCGCGGTGAGCAGCGCAAATCCCGTTTGCGAAAGCTGCCCTAACCGCTGCAGGCAAGTCAGCCCGATTACCGGGAAAAGAATATGCGAATCCTCAAGCTTCTGCTTGTACAGCTCAATAACATCGCGGAACGGATACGATTCCTGCTCATACTCGGCTGCTCGATGATAATGATATTCGGGCACGAGTTTTCCCAGCCTGTCAGAAGCGGTCAGAAGGCCGTTCTTCTCCTCCGCATCTTCTGCCTCCACCTGCAAGGATACTCTGCATTCATAAATTTTGCTCTCATCGACATAGAGCAGCTCTTGCGGGATGCTGTCAAAAAAGTAATTGGCGACGATGAGCAGCGGCTGCTCCAAATCGCCCGGCCTTATCGTTATGCCGGATTCCGTCAAATGCAGCTCAGTATCCTTGACCGCATCAAACTGCGCAAAATCAAGTAAGCCTTGCTGAACAAACGGCATTAGGCTGCGATGCTGCTGCCAATAGGTTATATTTTTGACCGGTAGATCACTCATCACATAACGTAACGGCGGGAGGCTCATCCCTGCAAAATCAATCAGCAGGGCAAGCTCCTTCAATACATGAAATGCTAACTGGCCTGATCCCGCACCGAGCTCAACAATCGTTACTGGCTCAGAAGTATGCCCATGCGCCGCCCGATCCTGAAGAAATCCAAATATAATCTCCGCATAGGCCGTCGCAATGATTGGATTGCTCGTAATGTATTGCGGCACTTCCTCCCGCTGCCAAGCCTCAATTCCCTGCTCTTCAAAATAGGTACGCTGCAGCTCCCAAATCGGCGCCTCACTAAAACGGTAAATTTGCTGATCGCGATTAGTCATCCTATATCACCCAATTTGCTCAATTTTTGCTTCATAACCAGACATGCTGCATCCCGCATCCAAAGACCATGCCCTTTCTAGGCCATCAAAATATAGTTCTGTCTATAGCGATTGCTATTTACAGGAATTACTCCTGCTAATTCTGCTCATTCAACTGTATTTGATCGTTTAACTGGAGTAACTCCCGCTAATAAGCGTTTATTGCCTCTAATTGCTCTGTAACCTTGAGATTAGATGGAGTAATTCCCGTTAAACAAAACGGTCATACCTGCGAAGAGAAATTAGGGGTCATTTCTCCCGTTAATTACTTAGGCCATAAACTTTTGTTACGCCATAGAAATTGGACAGCGTAACGGCGGCGGCCGACGTCCTAAGCGTAAAAGCTCGTTTCGCGGTGTAATCTAAACATCCTATATGATTAAAATGTACACTTGATTTTATTTAAAAAAAGCCTGTCTAATCCTTAACGATTAGACAGGTTTTTGATAAGACGGTTTAAAATACCTTCGTGGTCCAGGATTCACAGTTCCATGTATCTGTCACGACATCACGGTAAAATTCCGGTTCATGAGAAATGAGTAGAATGCTGCCCTTGTACGCTTTAAGGGCGCGCTTCAGCTCGTCCTTCGCATCTACGTCCAAGTGGTTTGTCGGCTCATCGAGCACAAGAAGATTCGTCTCGCTGTTGATCAGCTTGCAAAGGCGAACCTTCGCCTTCTCGCCGCCGCTGAGCACCGCGATCTTGCTTTCAATATGCTTGGTCGTAAGGCCGCATTTTGCGAGCGCTGCGCGCACTTCAAATTGAGAGTAAGACGGGAATTCCTTCCACACATCTTCAATACAGGTGTTATAGTTGGTTTCTTTCATTTCCTGTTGGAAATAGCCGACCTGCTGGTGCTCACCGCGTTGAACCGTTCCTGAAATCGCTTGGATTTCACCCAAAATACTGCGCAGCAGCGTCGTTTTACCGATACCGTTCGCGCCGACGAGCGCGATCTTCTGTCCGCGTTCCATACGGAGATCAAGCGGACGCGACAACGGGCTGTCGTAGCCGATTACAAGGTCCTTCGTCTCGAAAATCAGCTTGCCGGACGTTCTTCCGTCCTTGAAGTTGAACTGCGGCTTCGGCTTTTCCTTCGCAATCTCGATAACTTCCATCTTGTCGAGCTTCTTCTGGCGGGACATCGCCATGTTCCGCGTCGCCACGCTGGCTTTGTTGCGCGCAACGAAGTCCTTCAAATCAGCGATTTCCTGCTGCTGCCGTTTAAACGCGGATTCAAGCTGCTGCTTTTTCATTTCATGAACCTGCTGGAAATACTCGTAGTCGCCGACATAGCGGTTTAACTCTTGGTTTTCCATATGGTAAATCAAGTTGATTACGCTGTTCAGGAACGGAATATCATGCGAGATGAGAATAAAAGCATTCTCGTATTCCTGCAGGTAACGCTTCAGCCATTCGATATGCTGTTCATCCAAATAGTTCGTAGGCTCATCCAGAAGCAGGATGTCCGGTTTCTCGAGCAGCAGCTTCGCCAACAGTACCTTCGTACGCTGTCCGCCGCTCAAATCGTTAACATCCTTGTCCAGCCCAATATCGGTAAGTCCGAGGCCGCGTGCCGTTTCTTCGATCTTCGCATCGATCAAATAAAAATCCTGATTCGTCAGCGTATCCTGGATGGTTCCCACGTCCTCAAGCAGCTTTTCCAGCTCCTCCGGCGTGACATCGCCCATCCGGCCGTACATATCGTTCATCTCCTGCTCCATGTCGAACAGGTATTGGAAGGCTCCCTTAAGCACGTCGCGGATCGTTGATCCTTTGCTCAGCACCGCGTGCTGATCCAGGTAACCGACGCGCATGCGCTTGGACCATTCAACCTTGCCGTCATCCGGCTGGAGCTTTCCTGTAATAATGTTCATGAAAGTGGACTTGCCCTCGCCGTTGGCGCCGATCAGCCCAATGTGCTCGCCTTTCAGCAGGCGAAAGGATACATCATTGAAGATCGCGCGGTCTCCAAAGCCGTGGCTTAGTCGTTCTACGTTTAATATGCTCATGAATGACACCTTTTCTTTTGTAATATTCTCGTATTATTATAAACGTTAAGGGGCCTACAACTCAATGTAGGATTCCTTCCTGCTTGTAATCTTTCATTGACATATCATGTTATAAGTAGTGAAATCAGCCGTTCAAACCACACATGGAGGCGTTTAATATGAAATTTCAATCCATCATCGAGCTTGGAGGCAAAACGGCTACAGGCTTTTCCGTTCCGGAAGAGGTCGTTACAGCCCTCGGCACAAGCAAGAAACCGGCTGTTAAAATCACGATCAACGCTTACACCTACCGGAGTACCGTCGCTTCAATGGGCGGGCGATTTATGATTCCCCTTAGCGCTGAGAACCGGAAAGGCGCCGGCGTTGCGGCCGGCGATGAAGTAGAGGTAGACATTGAGCTCGATACGGAGCCTCGTGAAATTGTTGTCCCGGATGATTTGTCAGACGCGCTTAATGGTGAAGCAGCAGCAAGATCTTATTTTGATGGATTATCTTACAGCAACAAGCGCCGTTTGGTTATCCCAATCGAGGACGCGAAGACGGCTGAAACCCGGCAGCGGCGGATAGATAAAACCGTAGCATTGCTGAAAGAGGGACGCACTTCGTAGTCAAGCCGCAAATAAAACGAGAGCTCCTCCATAGAGCTCTCGTAATTGTTTCTATCTTATTAGCCAAAATGCTTGTTATATTCGCCCTCCATGAAAGCGAATACCAGCAATACGACAGCCCTTAGGTTTATTTGTTCCGATCCTTTAGGATTTGCGAACCAATCGCGCCTATGATTAAAATAATAAACGAAATGACATTGTAATCCTTAAAAAACGTCGTAAACGGAATCTCCATAAATTTGAGCACTGCCGTAACAATTCGTCCAACTAACAGCAGGAGGCCAATGACGACCATCCAATTAAATATTTTCTCTAATGTTTGCATCCTATTCTCCTCTTCTTGTCCATACTTCTATTACAGAGCCGCTTTTAGTACGATTCTTATGAGTTCATGACTATAGGTTTCTAAATCTACCGGTTGTGTATGAGCCGGGCTGACCGACATGAATTCCCCTATTGCTCCTTGAATCATTTTCGCCATGACGTTAATATTAAACGCGCTAAATTGTCCGACAGCCTGACCTTCGCGCAAAATAGAATGAAGCTCATTCAGCAGCGCATCATCGTCTTCGTCATCATTCCATTTATAATACGGTATATTTTCAGGTGTTCTGGCATTAAAAATGATTTCCAGCAGCGCTGCGTTACGGCTGGGATGAGTGCCTTGGTAAGCCAAGCTGGCTTCAATAAAGACGCTTAATTTCTCCCTCGGCGTGTTTACGAGCCGGACCTTAGCCATAATAGACGAGGTGGAGTCTTCCATCAATTTCATGAGAAGCTGATTCATCAGATCGCTTTTATCCGAAAAATGATACGAAATTAACGCCGTGCTGATCCCTGCTCTTTTCGCGATTTCTGACAAGCTTGCTTTCACGTATCCGATTTCATCAAGCGTTTGAATGGCAGCCTCAATGATTTGCTCACGTCTTGCTCCCGCTATGAATGACTGCTTGCCTTGTGCTGCCGGCTTGATCTCCCTCATAAAATAACTCCTCATCCACCAAAGTTGATCGCCCAATCATTTTATTGATCGTTTAATCAGACTTTATCACAATCCATTCTTTTGGGTCAATTCCATCAGGCTGCCGCAAACGGATTATCCGCATTGCCAGGGCGGAAGAACAAAAATGTAAAGTTTTATAATATTCCTTGACAGGTATATTCCTCGTCGAGTATATTCTAATCATAAACACGGCAAACAAATCAATACAGTGAAAATACGCAAACCTACATTCAAGGAGGAATATCGATGCCGAACAAAATGATGACCAAAGTAGAGGGACAAGAACTTATTCTGGAGCGTGTTTTTGATGCTCCGCGCGAACTCGTTTTCAAAGCTTTCTCAGAGGCTGAGCATCTTAAGCAGTGGTGGGGTCCTCGCGGCTGGGAGGTTACCGTCTGCAATGTTGATTTTCGACCAGGCGGCGTCTGGCACTATTGCATGAAATGTATGGATAAGAACCAAGGCGATTTTTACGGATTTGAATCATGGGGCAAAGCGGTTTATGAGGAAATCGTAAAGGGTGAGAAAATCATTTATGTTGATTATTTCTCCGATGCCGAAGGCAATGAAACGGATGGCATGCCCTCCTGCCACGTTACGATGACTTTTGAAGAGCATGAAGGCAAGACGAAGCTGGTCAACCGTGCTCGCTATGCTTCGGAAGAAGCGCTCAAATCCGTCATGGAGATGGGAATGGAGCAAGGCATCACCGAAACCTGGGATCGTCTGGCCGAGCATCTGCAATCCGTTCAATAACATCCGCAAGGCCGTTCGGCATTCAGCCGGCGGCCTTTTTTTTGAATGGAAATGATAGAGCACGCCAGTCAAATCAACTTGTTTGACTCTCCCCTTTCCCTCTAGACCTGCAGTTGCTCCATCCATACATCCTTGAAATCATCCAGCCCAAGGAATTGAGGCTAATTACTCCCCTCACGGAAGGATGCAAAAAAGTATTAAGCTTGCGGTGATAGAGGAAAATGACGGAAGCCTCATCTCGGAGCTGCTCCTCTATCTCACGAAGCGTCTGACGCCGCTGCTCCTCTCTATCTGCTTCCAGCGCCGCATCAATATGTCCGCGAATCCAGTCCAGACGGCCCGGGTCCAAATACAATTCAAACATGGACGCCGCGTGTAATAAAAAGCCGAAAAAACGATTTACGCGAGTATACACTTTCTGTCCTCTTTTGAACACTGCATCTTCCATCGTCCACTAATCGAGATAAGCATGAACCATGCTCAAGTTGATTTCTCATTTTTCAGGAGAGATTATTTCGAAAGTCAGAACTATTTATTTTATTCATAAAATGGTTAGGGACTGTACGTGTTTGGACATAATTACGGCCGTGGAGGTGAAATCATTTACGGTGAATTCGGATTGAAAGCTCCGGCAGAAGCGCAAAAAGAAGCCATCGACAGCGGAACGGGCTGGACTTCCATCTCTCTGGAGAAGCTTCCCGAATTCTCTGGGGACATCATCTCTTGTCCATGGTCAGGTGATTCCAGTGACCCGAAAATCGTATAAGATAACGCAATATGGAATGGCCTGCCTGCGGTTGAAGCAGGAAACGTCTTCCAGTTGAACACGAAAGCTGAGATACGTACAATGATCCGATCTCATTGGAAGCACAGCTGGATTTCATAACGGAAAGCCTGCTGTCCGTGAAATAAAATTAAAATAAATAGAAGCTCTAACTATTAAACCGCTGCCCACAGTCTGACACTTGAAAAAGGTGTTAAGGCTGTGGGTTCTTTTATGAATACTAACGTGAAAACGTATAATAAATAGCTCAAGACACTCGGCATCGAGCTTCCTTCTGCCATTTTGAAATGGTCGAAAGTAACCGGAGACGCTGCGGTGACTGTCCGTTCGAACGGCGAGGTATCCATTCCGAATCATTCAGCTAACGGCACCGCGGTGATTCGGGCATCGCTGGTCAATCCTTACGGCGGGAAGGCAAAGGTCATATTCCAGAAGGAAGTGACACTAGTCAACGGCGGCGGTGTACTTTAAGCGTCCGCCAGCTTAATGGCTGTCATTGATGATGATTTGCTTATAAAACGCTGAAGGCGGCACCCTCCATTTGGGTGCCGCCTCAACAGTGACCATTCTCTCTCTTTAATGCCCGATCCTTTTCATTTAATCGCGGACATTCATAACAATAGTCAAATTCCGAATTCAAGCGATAGGCAAGGCAGCAAGCTGTTTTCAATCGTTTTTTTTGCTCAGGGATAGTCGGATGTTCAATGTATCGTAGTTTAATATCAAACGGATTTTTACGGAGTCCGAACGCGCTGGCATCGATTCCCCATTTCAACATTTGAAATGGATAATCGATCATCTTCCTGCTCTTCTCATCCGAAGCCTCGCCCAACTCTTCTTCCATTTGACTATACAACGCATTAACAATTTGTCCCCATAAAGGAATGGCACTCATTTGGACTAGTCGGGATAATGTTACGATCAAGGGCGTTATGTGTTCCCTATAAAATGAATCGAGCGCTTTCTTGCGCCAAGCGTCGCCGCCCGTTATCGGAATTTCCCTGAAACGCGGTTCATTGATTTTAAATGAAAAAAGGGGATAGTGGTCACCTGCATATAATTGAACGGATACATTAGATAATGATAAATCCAGAAGCAATTCATCGCCGCGAAACAACATGTGCTGCATCGCACTGCATATCCCCGCATACCAACTCATAAAAAACGCTGCCGCAGCGGATCGTTCTTCTGTTTTAATGAGCAGGCCGTACGTATCGATCAATCGCATCAAATTTTCTTCTATTAATAGATCCGATGCAGGCAACGTAAGCACGATGTTTTCCGGCTCATACAAAGTCAGGAAAAACTTCTCTTCCAGCTGTCGAAGGTCAATCGTGCCCACTGCATACCCTCCCCTTATTTTTGTTTATTCTCAAAAGCATGAACGACTTCATCAATCGCATGGCTATCTGCCAAAGGAGACATGCCCAGGCTAAACCATTCCTTGCCTCCCATAATGTAGACCTGATTTTCCTTTACCGCCGTCATGTTTTTCCACAATGAGCTATCCAGCATTTGCTTATACCTGCTCTGGACTTCTTCGCTGGTCTCATCATCTAGCTGCAGGATGATATGGTCAGGATTATATTCCGGTATTTTTTCCAAGGAAATAGAAAGGCTTGGCTCGTTCTGAGGAAACTCTTTAATTGGTTTCAAGCCTAACTCCTTATGGATGAAAGTGCCCCTGTCGATATTTTCACCGTAAATAACGATTTCTTTGGCCATAATCATCATATACATGACTGTCTCGTCTCCAACAAGGGTGTCGAGCTTCTTCTTGGCTTCTTCTTTTTCCGCTTCTAAATCCTGAATGACCTTTTCTGCCTGATCTTTCTTACCGAGAACCTCGCCAATATCCCGCAATTCATCGCGCCAATTATCACGCTGCGGCAATAGCACGGTTGGCGCGATTTTGGACAGCTGATCGTAATCTTTATCGGACCACCAAGTCGGGGCAATAATTAAATCCGGCTCTGAGGCTAGAATCGCTTCAAAATCAGGCGTTTGCGCAATCCCCATCTTCATCGTATCTTTAAACGGTTCCTTTAGATAGGATGGGAAATCCTGATGATAGTTTTGTACCGCAATGGGCGTAACGCCAAGCGCATATAAAAACTCCGGGTAGACGACAGAAAGCCCAATGACCCTTTGGGGCTCAGTTGGAATGCTGATATCTCCTTTCAAGCTTGTTATCACACGCATTTTATCGGATACTCCCGCATTCGTCTTACCAGAATTCCCAGCAGCATTGCTGTTCTTATTCAACTCGGTATTATTAGCCGCACAGGCAGTACTTAACATGACTAACAATACGATAATTAATCCCGCAAACAATCTTCCATTACGCTTCATTCTCCGATGATCCTCCTGAAAATCTAATTTATTAATGATAATCGCTTATTAAAATTGATTATCATTATCACATATGAGGAGTATAGATGAATTTTCAATTTTAGAATATCGACGATAACGACATTTTTTTATGCACGATTACGCCAAAGCTTCAGCGCTTCATCCAGCATAAGATCATGGGTGAATGCCGTATACTCTACCCATGGATACGACGGGAGGAAATCCACACGGCTGTTCTTTACGGCTTTCAGACCGCGCCATAGCTCAGAGTTCATGAGAGTTCTCCAACTTGATTGCGATAGTGCGTCCTCGTCCACGATGAGCAAAAACCGATCCGCATCAAAATCCGCCAGCTGATCCGGTGTCACCTGCTGATCCATTATCATCCGATCGACGCCACGAGCGGGCACAACATGCAGATCGTCATAAAAAACCGTACCTATGCTCCTGCTGCCCAATACGTGATAGCGATCACCTGTAATTCTCAGAATAAGGAGACTTTCATCCTTGAAAGCATGTTTAATCTGCTCTCTAACAAAAAGGGCTTTTCGATCATACTTTTCAAGCCAGACTTCCGATGCTGCTGACTTACCCAGAAACTGTGCAATCAAACGCAAATGCGTACGCCAATCGTTCTCCAACCAAGGTACAAAAAACGCGGGTGCGATTTCCTTGAGCATGGCCTGTTCCTCGGCAGGTACAAGGATGTCGATAGCAATAATGAAATCAGGCTCGGCAAGCCGAATTTCTTCTCTCTTTATCGATTGATTTGAACTTAGCGGGAGCACTGAATCCATTTGATACTTTCGCTTGTAATAATCAGTCCAGGGATGATCGGCTGGTGCTGCAAAAGGATTTATTTGAAGCGTAATCAGTTGTCCAATGTTAGGGAAATGGTAAGCGACTATTTTTTGCCTGCTGATCTTCATAAATGCCGCTGGAGGCATACCCGATACCTGTTTGAATTTGCGCCGAAAATAAATATCGTCATGGTAACCTACATGCCGTGCAATATCCCGGAGACGATTTTGCCCGCTCGTCCGCATCAACTGCTGCGCCTCTTTAATCCGAAAGAAGGCCAAATAGTCGATCGCGCTGCAACCATATCTTTTTTTAAACAATCGCATAAAATGACGGGTACTAATCCCCGCCACCTTAGCCAAATGATCAATTGTCAGCTCTTGCTGATAATGCTGTTCGATATAGCCTTTCACGTATTCCAGTGCCGCTTCCGAATCGTTTCCTTTTACAAGAAGAGCATCTTGCAGGATGGTATGCAGCACTTCTTGAAAGAGGATTTGACCGCGGAATCGTTTTAATCGATCCTCGTCCTGCAAACATTGGCAAATGGATTTGCACAAAGTGTTAAAGGAAACCAGAGACGAGACGGTAACTTCCCCCTTAACCGGGAACTTGCTATTCCGCTTAATAATCCGCATCGAATCGATTGACGATCCGTCATCCTCAATAATATCGAATCGCATATGATAAAACCCGCGTTCATCAAACGAGTGCGCGGCTGCTTCGATGAGCTGACCGGGCGTACAAACATAAACGCCGCCTTGCCGCATCTCGGTGAATTGCCCGTCAATAGTAAGCCATCCTCGACCGCTTGACGCTACAAAAATCATGTGTGACTGGACAAACTGAAGCCTTAATTTCCATTCACTCGAAAGGCTCTTGATATGTTCAATTTCCCGAAGCTTGAATAACATGCCTTCGAGTGAGGCATATTCGTTATGTTTAATGTTCTTTTCGATATCAACCAAGCAAACTCACCTCCCAAGACATATTTTAATATGAAACTAATAATCATGATACGCAAAAAAGAGCCTGCCTCCATTCGGAACATGCTCTTTCTTTCATTAAGTAACAGGCCTCATCGCCTAATTAAATCATTAAATCCAATTCACTTTTTTAAAAATCTCAATCGCCTTTTGCCGGTAGTCTTCTAAATCTGCGAAATCGAGCTGCTGCGACTTAAAAGCCCCCCAGGATTTGATAGGCTCTGCTGCTTCGGCCTCTTCATTAACCGGGAATTCGTAACTCCCCTGCACCAATTGCGTTTGGCCTTCCTTACTCGTCATATACTCAACCAGCTTTAATGCATTTTCTCTGTTTTTCGAATAACGAACCAGCCCAATTCCGCTTATGTTGAGATGCGTCCCCGTCGTCTCCTGATTGGGGAAGAACACACCCAAGCCTTCCGCTACCCGGGATTCTTCCGAATCTTTAGAAGCGGCAAGCTGCCCGACATAATACGTATTCATGATCGCCACATCACCAATGCCATAAGCAATGGCCTTGGCTTGATCACGATCCCCGCCTTCTGGAACACGCGCGAAATTGTTCACGATCCCTCTGGCCCACTGTTCCGCTTGCTCTTCTCCGTTAATAGAAATAAACGAAGCAAGCAATGACTGATTATATAGATTGGAGTAAGATCTAACCAGCACTCTGCCTTTCCACTTATCGTCGGTCAAGCTTTCATAAGTCGATAACTCCTCCGGCTTAACCCTATCCTTCGCATATACGATTACCCGTGCACGCGTAGCAATGCCAATCCAATAACCATCCGGATCACGCCATTTGGCCGGAACCTGGCGGTCAACGACCTCAGAACTTAGAGGCTGCAGTACATTCTCTCGCTTGGCATAGTTTAATACGCCTCCGTCCACGGTAAAGAACAGATCCGCCTTGGAATCCTCTCCATCCTGCTTTAGCCGCGCGACCAATTCCTCCGCCGTGCCTTTGATCTCATTGACCTTTATCCCCGTGTGCTTCGTAAAGGCTTCGAATAGGATGGAATCGGCTTCATAATGCCTAGCTGTATATACCGTCACATCGCCGTTTTTCATGTCTGTATCGCCAGTATCTTGTATAGCTGTAACCGTTGGCTCGGAATGATTTTGAGGTTCACCGCTACTTCCTCCAAGCCCGCATGCCGTACAGACTATAGAAAGAAATAAAATGATCGACAACTTTTTCAACCTTCTTCCTCCTCCATCATTTACCGTACCCGGTTTCTATTCGTGAAATAAACATGGCAAGCCGATGGTTACCGTTGTGCCGGAAAGCTCCTCGGAACGGATGGCAAGCGTGCCCTGATAACGATCAATCAATCTCTTGGCAATTGCAAGACCTAACCCATTGCCGCCCTGATCACGGCTTCTTGCTTTATCTACCCGATAGAACCTGTCCGTAACGTACGGTAAATCTTCCGCAGGAATTCCCATGCCGTAATCGATGATTTCAATATGGACCTGTTTCTCACTCACGTAGGCTTTGACGGATAGCACTTTTTGATGTAGTGAGTATTTAATGGCATTATCCAAAATAATGAGTAGAATTTGCTCCAGATGTTCGTTGGAAATCTTCAAACTCGTAACGTCAATCCGTTCTAAATCGGTTTCCAGAGAGAAATCAGGATGAATCAAAGCAAACCGATCTATTATTCTTTCGATTGCTTTCGAAGGGTTCTTCAACAATGATTCGAGGACATGCGTGTTTTGCTCCGCCCGAGATAAGGCAAGCAATTCCAAGACAAGCCCCTTTAACCGTGCAAACTCGTGAAGAGAAGCATCAAGCGAATCGCTTAGAATAACGGGGTCTTCCTTCCCCCATCTTCGAAGCAGAGACAGATGGCCTTCGATGATGGCCACCGGCGTTCTAAGCTCATGGGAAGCATCCTCGACAAATCTGCTTTGCTGATGGAACGATTCTTCCACCTGATCCATCATGTCGTTAAACATGATCATTAAAGTTGATATTTCATCGCCATTTAATGCAGGCCGCATTCTTTCCTGCATCCCTTTGTTACTAATGTCTCTAATCGTCTGAGCCATTGCCTGCAGCGGCTTGAGCACATTACGCGTGAGCAGCCAACCGACCAAAATACTTAATACGACCGCACCCAAAGTGAAATAAAACATAACCTGTGAAATCGTCTTTCTCATTTCCTCGAATTGGGCCAGGCTTTTGACAATTTCGACTGATCCGGAAAACTCGAAAATGGTGATCGGACTTTGCATGATTAACTGGGAATAACCGCCCTGCCTGTAAATACCGATTTCTTGCGGTGGGATCGATTGGTGCTCCAACCGATCGTCCGGCACATTATCGTTTATTGTTATAAGAGGAATATTATCGGTTCCAATGATACGGATCCGTTGATCGTCTCGGTTGATTTTGTCCAAATACTGTCTTATTTTCGTTAAATTCTCTTGCTTAAACTCCACTTCCTGTTCCAGAAAATAGTTCAAAATTTCATTCATGCTGTGCTGTACGTTCTTTTTCTCGCGGTGAATGATCCATTTCTCCATAATCACGTACTGCAGCGTGTTATATCCGGCGAACAGCACCATGATTAACACGGTTGACCATAAAGTCAGCTTGAACTTAATCGGCATTCGAAAGTAGAAGCCCGTCCATTTTTTCAAGCTCATTTTCTCATCACGTAACCAATGCCTCTCAAGGTTTGTATGTAGCTGGTTTCACCGGGATAATCAATCTTGCGGCGCAAATACCTGACGTACACGTCCACAACATTCGTATCAACCGCTACCTCAAACCCCCATACTTTATCAAGCAATGTCTCGCGGTCAAGCACCCGGTTTGTATTGCTTAAAAACACCGTGAGCAAATCATATTCCCGTTTGGTCAGGTCTATTGGCGAACCCGCTCGGGTAACCATTCTCCTATTCGGGTCTACAGTCAAATCAAGGTAAGCCAGGATGGGCAGCCGATCCTTATCCTGTTCCTTGTACGCTTCATGCTGCCTTCTGAAGACTACCCTCATCCGTGCCAGCAGCTCTTCAATGGCAAATGGTTTTGGCAAATAATCATCGGCTCCGCAATCCAATCCGTATACACGTTCAGATATGCTGTCTCTCGCACTTAGCATAATAATCGGGGTGTGTTTAAGAGAACGAACCCGCCGGCATATCTCGAGTCCATCGATCCCAGGCAGCATAATATCGAGGAGAATAATATCCCAATCTTCAGACATCGCAAAGTTCAGTCCTGTGTTGCCTTCAGAAGCAACGGTTACTGAGAAAGACTCGTACTGAAGCTCAAGCTCGATAAATCGCGACATATTTTTCTCGTCTTCAATCAGCAATACTTTTTTCATTACGCCTTTTCCTCCCGCAAGGCTAAAGCCATGTCCTAATGCTGACCGCGACATGATTATAGGGCTTATTTCCATTAATTGAAAATGATTATCATTATTATATATGAGTCTATTCTATTCGAAAAACGTACACCAATCAATCATTGTTTTTCATAAACTGTTCGTTTCTCGACCGCAGAGCGTGCATTAACCCTACATTTAAGCCTTTCTCATCCGCCTGATGCAAAATCGCGTTCAAATCCTTAGGGAGACACTTCCCCGAGAAACCGCGATTGTCCTCATATACGAAGGTATGGCTTCTGCCTATTCTCGGATCTTCCAGCCACACTTCCCTCAGTCTGGAGTAATCGACATCAAAGGCTTCGGCAATATCGTAAAACTCGTTGCAAAAAGCGACCTTCAATGCCAAATAGCAGTTTTCCATATATTTGGCCAGTTCCGCGGTACGGGCCTCCGTCAGAACAAATTTAACCTCTGCGTTACATACGCTTTGATAGGCTTTTACAGCCAAATTGACATCCCCTGCTGAACCTCCCAGCGTCAACCAACTTCTCGCATTGAGGTCAGCAAACGGATGCGCAGCCGTTTCTCCGTAATATTCGGGCTGGAAGACAATCCGCTTGCCCGTATCCCTAATCTGACTGTCGGTGAAACCAACAGGGATGGTAGAGCGAATAATAATAACCGAGGCTTCAAGCCACGAAAGAACTTCCTTCACTTGCGCTGTGTCGCAGCTGCCGTCCGGCGCTTCCGGCGTAGACACGCATATGAAAGCGGCATCGCAGCCGGTAAGCTCCTCCCTGCTTCCAATGCCTAAGGGACCGTCATAAACGACCGCATTCGAAAATTGCTTATACATCGCTTTACCGACATGGCCAAAACCTATAATTCCGATTTTCAACATGTTCACACTCCCTTTATCGACTCTGTAGACTGCATGTTTATGTAACGCTTTTTCTGTAAACCTAGCAGAATGAAAATAATCAGATAAAATGCCCAGTAAAGGACAAATTCTTCAACGGACGGGTTCTGTGTATAGCCGAGGAATGCTTTAAAGAAAATTCCGACTTGTCCGTTTATCAAAGGGCGTTCGCCGGTATCGCGAATATGCTGCGTTTCGTCCAGAGGATGCTCAGGCATGATAGCCGTAAGGTTATAGATCTCGCCAACCTCGCCGCCAGGCGTTTTGAAAACCGTGCCCATTATTCCAATATCCTGCATGATCCCGACAGCCTGTACAAGAAGCCCTCCTGCAATCATCATGAGGAATATGCTGGTGATCCGGAAAAAAGTTTTAAGCTGAATTCTTTTGGTACCTTTAAAAAACAAATAACCGACAACGAAGGCCAATATCAGGCCAAACAATGCTCCCCAGCTTTGAAGCGCCTGTTGAATATCTCCGCCGGTAATCGCAGCGAAGAAAAATACGGTCTCCACGCCTTCCCTTACAACGACCAGGAACGAATGGATGATCATATTCATCACCCCGCCGACGGTGAGAATTGCAGATATTTTATTCTCAACCTGTCCCTGTAAATTGCGGCTCTGCTGGCTCATGAATAAAACCATATGAGACAGGAGTACGCATGAGACGAGCATAATACCAATTTTCAAGTAATTTTGGCTGCCCATCGTTGCGAATCCGGTTAGCACCGTTTGGAACACCAGAGCAGTGCCATAACTTGCTGCCAACGCGAGGATAACGCCAACCCATACCCATTTGTTCCACTGTGTCTGGCCGATCCTCTTTAAATAGGTCATGATAACCCCAACAATCAAAATCGCTTCGAGCGCTTCGCGAAACGTAATTAAAAAGGACTGCAAATTCATCCTTAAGCCCCCACTCCATAAGATAAATATAATAGCGGAAGACACCTGCGTTTTAAGCGCAGGCGTCTCCCGTAAAGAGATTATGAATTATCTGAGAATAATGATTTCACCCTTATCATAAAAAACACCTTTTCCGAACAATTCAGCGACCGCACGCAGTGGAATAAATGAGCTGCCTTTGTCCACGACGACCGGCTGATCGAGTTTAAGCGTTTCGTTAAGTTTACCGTCTTGGATGATTTGATCAGAACCAAGCTTCAGTTCAGTTTTCTTGCCGTCTTTCACAATGCTAACCGTCTTCGTGCTATTGTCGTAGCTAACTTCTGCATTGATCGCATCCGCAATTAAGCGAACGGGAACCAGTGTGCGGGAAGTCTTCTTATTGATGAATGGAGCGCTGGCCGCCGTACGGGACTGCCCGTCAACTTTATACGTTTTTACATTGACTGAAATTTGAGTGCCGTCTTTGGCTGCAAGATACTTCAGCATCTTAAAGGAAGCTGTTTTTGCTTTCGCAAGATCCGACATGTCGATTGCTTCAGCGAACTGCTGCGCATGCGCCGCGGCTGCCGCATATTCTTCCTTCGTAAAGAATACTTCCTGCGTCGACAAGAACATATTCCCTTCCATTGCATAACCGCGTGCGCCTTGCAGATCACCGTCAGCTAATTTCGTATAGGCATTCGTTACGTATTCCGATACTTTACCAATCATCGTTCTTTGAAGCGCAGCCTGAATCTTATCTTTATCTACCTTACTAGCATCTCCAGATGCGAATACATTCAAAACGTAATTAGCATCCTCCACGCTTCCACCTCTTAAATAGGTGTATACAGGGAGGTAAAGGAAGTAGCCTTCCGTAACGGCAGCAGGCTGATCAGCAGCAGGCTTCGTCGGGATATTCGTCGCATAAGTAAAGGTTGCAAGTGCGTAGGTTTTAATAATGGTTTTATCCAAAACTTGACGGTGTACGTTGAAATCATTGGCGTCTTTTTCTGCAAGATCCGCTAGCAGCTGCTCGATCGTGCCTTTCAAAATACCGGTCATGTCCAGTCCATAAGTGCCATCGCGTTTGGTTACCGTGCTCTGAATAACTCCCTCATAAATTTGCACGACTTTGTAGAATTCAGTCGTAGCGGTATTAAAATCTTCTTTCGCCAATGCCGGTCTGACCTTGTTGCTGATCAAGTCACGCAGGCTGAAGTAGAAGTACCATTGAAGCCCTTTGTCTACGGCTTGCTTCGCTTGGGCCACGTTAAGCGTTCCTTTAATGGCATTGTCTAACACGAAAGAAATATTCTCATCGATCTTAGGATCGTCAGGCTTGATTGTTGCGTCAATGCGTTTAACATCCGTTTGGAACTGATTCACGTAAAATTGTTTAACCGCATTGAGATCCGTCTTGTCCGTGAATAAGGCTTTGATATCCGTAAAGGCTTTTATTTTTGCGGCGATATCCGCATCCTCCGTGATTTTGAATTTAGATTCTGCGCTGACAACGGAAGCCAGCATCAAGACGGAAGAAAATACCAAAGTCAAACTGAGTACTAAGGATAATAATTTACGCAATTTCATCTCTCCTAAAATTAGTTTTTTTTACATTAAGCCCTTTTTGCGAATAAACCATATGACACCAGCGCCAACGATAATTACCCCTGCGATAACGAATACCGTTACCAAGGAATTTGTTTTATCGGTTCGCTCCATCGGAGAATGCCCTTCTTCCTGCGCTGCTTGTTCAGATGCAGCAACCGCCCCATCAGAGGATATCGGCTCTTCTAACACTTGCTCCGATGCGTCCTCACTGCCAGATTCGGCGGATGTCGCTGTCTCACCCCCTGTCTCCTCGGTTACTGGCACCTCAGACGTTGGTTCTGCCTCAGGGCTAGCCGATGCCAATTCCTCCGGATCTGGACTTAGAGCCGTGCTAGGCGTTGGCGAAGCGGCTGCCTCTTCCTCTTGGGCGGGACTCGGCTTCACGCTCGGCGAAGGCTTAACGGCAGCAGTAGGCGCCTTGGTTGGAGAAGGCTTCTGCGTTGCTGCCGGTTCCTTGACGGACTTCTCCTCGTTTGGCTTCGCAACCGGCGGCTTGACATAAGCCTTGTAAGGAAACTGCGGTTTAACCTTCCCGTAAATAAAGTTTACCTTTTGTTTAAAGGTTTCCGGATCGACCTCCTTCTCCCCTACGCCGAACAAGCCGGGATTTCCGAGCGCTTCCAAGGCTTCTTCGAAAGCACCGTTGATGTCATCCGTACCAGATGACATATAGGGCGCTAACGTATCGAAGGTTGCCTTTGCTTTGGCCAGAAGCAGCTTGGCTCCGGCATAGTCACTTACATCCTTCAACGCATACGTGAAGCGGCGGTCCAAATTCATAACGAGAACGGCCTTGTAATTAGCCGTCAGAAGCTTGCTATCCTTCGCTTCAATGTTCTTGTCCAGCGTGACCGCAACGGATTCGCCAAAATGCGATTTGATCTCCGAACGTCTTACTTTGTGAGTCTCTTCGACCACTTTCCAATCCGGCTTATTCCCGCTTGCTGCACCGACAATGATCTTAAAAGTCTCGGCAACATCCTCCGTATTCGCATCCCCATAGGAGTACGCCGATACCTGAGCTGGAGATAGCCATAATAATAAGGCAACCACCGCCAGCCCGCTTCGAAACCATCTTGACACTTGAACACACTCCTTCTGCCTTACTCTTTTTCCATTTGGAGCTCATTTGATCCAATCCATTCGTAAAGGGTAATCCGGGAATAGACCGGGTCAAATAAATCATCTGACACAAATTTTGCAACGGGGATTACCTGTGATCCCGCATTGGCATTTTGCTGCAAAAAACCATTTAGCACATGATCCGTCAAAAATATCCGCTGCCTAGCCCCCGTCTGCGATAAGGAATGAAAGTAATCGAATGTCAAAATTTTTCGATGCTCATATCCGGCCTTTAAATAGCGGAGTACCCGGGTTTCTTCCCATGTGTACAGAACGAACGGTTGGTTCAAAGCTTCCATATAGTCGTTCAATTGATATACAGCAGGCTTTTGCTCGGCTTGAAGCTTTAGCAATTGAGCTCCTACTGCGATTTGAACGGCAATAACGGCAGCTAAGGCAAGATAGATTGCTGCTGCTGTCTTATCCCACTTCCACCGGCGGATATCTCCCGAAGCTCTGTTTAATAATGCTGCTGTTTTTAATGCTGCAGCATAAAGGACCAGAAGCATTGGACCAGCAATGGGCGCAATATGGCGAGGCTTTTCAATATTTTGGCCCAATAAAACCCATACTCCATATGCTGCCAGGCAAACCCACAGCCATTTGCCGAATTTCCTATCCGCAGTAGCATCCCGTATGTAGCCTCTTAGCCTCCACATCCCAAAGCCCATCAAAGCTAAAAGCAGTAAATAAAGCACAGCCAGTGCTGACGAACGGCTAAACCATACGTCGCGAATCAGGTGATCGGCGATTAGCGTTACAAAGCGCGTGCCGAGGGGTACCTTCGAGTCTGCGACCCCGCCACCCCATTCGGAGAAATGTCCAGAGACAAATGCTAGGGACAGCTTCCAGAAACCTTGCAGCGTACCTTCGGACTGGATTAGGCCGCCAATCCAAATGAGCTGCGCGCCTCCAGCGGCTGCAATTGCCATAACCAATCTTCGAAGCCTATTGCGGCTGTCCGTAAGACTCGTAAATTGGAAAACAAGCAGCAGTACCAAGGCAATGCCAAAAGGGAAGTAGGATAATCGAATCCCCATTAGAACGCTAAACAATAGTAACGCGGTCCCCAGGCGAGCGTTGGATTTAGGACGGTCCGCAGCCCATCGGACACTCCAAAGATACCACCAGAGCACGGCGATGCCCGCGCATTCGGACATGGGCCGTGAGCCCATAAGCCATAAATAAGGCAAAGATTGAACGCCCACCGCTGCCCATACTGCGGGAACCAGCCCGATGTATCGCCTGGCTAACAACGTAATGGGAAACGCTGCGCTTAAGGCAAGCATCGCATTCCATATAATCAAGGATTGGACCGGGTCAGTCACCCACTCATGAACCAGCTTTGCTCCCGCAATAAAATACGGGTATCCCGGAAAATGGGGCTGCATGGCGAGCAGGTCGTACCGGTCCACCGCGAGCACAAAATCAACCTCATCCCATGAACGTACAAAGGTACTAGAGAAAAACAGATTGAAGCAGAAAATGAAGAGTAGGGCGATAATAGCAGCGCTTATCGATATACGGCGAACGAGCCGATGCAATATTCTCTGACCCCCTCTCGTTGCGATAACCGTTACGCTTGCTGACCCGAGGTATCCTGCATTTTCCTGTTTCGGGCAAGGGAGGCACCGCGAAGAGCGGGCCGCTTCATCTCCTTATAAATAGCCGGAATGACGGAATTGACATATTGCCGGAATTTAATGAAAGACTGCCCCTGTGTCCTCACCTTGTAGGCAATAGGAACCTCTTGCAGACGAAAGCCCTTCCTCAGCAGATTCAAGGTTAACACTTGGGCGTAATTGTAATCATGAATGATTTCCGCGCATTCCATCGCTTCCCGGGAAAAACCTCGCATGCCGGATTGGCCGTCATAAATCCATTTGCGCAGCAGCACGGACTGGAGCAGCGTGAAAAAATAATTTCCCAGCCTGCGATGCAGCTTCATCCCTGCAATGCTCCCCTTAAATCGCGAACCGAACGTGTAGTCCGCCTCCCTATCCATAATTGGGGCGACCACCTCAGGAATTTGCTCCGGCGGGTACTCATTGTCAGCATCAATCATCAAACCAATATCCGCGTTCAGCAGGCAGGATTGCCTCAATCCCTCTCTAACGGCAGCCCCTAAGCCCCTGTTTTCCCCAAAGGAATGTACATAATCCGCTCCCGCTTCCTTCGCTACCTCTACTGTCCGGTCGGTCGAGCCATCATCAATAATGATGACCTTTACGTCATACTTAGGATGGAAGTCTCTCGGGACACGAGCAATGACGCTTGCAATGTTTGCTTCTTCATTATGTGCAGGTATGAATACGACAAGCTTTTTGTTACCTGTTGATTTCATGGGATTCCTCTTTTCATTAAGCCATTTCCTTGAGGTTGAGGTATTAACGCTTGAACGCATCCGTCAACACCCGCCCGCGGCTTGCTCTTGGATACGGTGCTCCCAATAAATAGGCGAGCGTTGGTGCCATGGAAATTAACGAGTGTCTCTCATCGACTCTGCAGCCTTGGCGAATGGTTGGACCATGCAGGAAGAAAGGGACAAACCGTTCTCCTTCATCCAGGTGGCCATGTCCGCCGATACCGTCAGCCTGACCGTGGTCGGCGCAAAGGATAAGCGTTGTATTTTCCATCATGCCTTGATCTGTCAGCCAACCGACAAACTCCTCAACCAACCTGTCAGCCTCGGCGATTTTCTCTAAATATTCATCGTACAGCACACCCATGCTATGTCCGGTTTGGTCAACGGCAATCATCTGAACGACGAACAAATCAGGATTCTGCTCGGCCATTATCTTTTTGGAGCGGTCGATGATATTGCGGTCAGCTTTGTCATTGTGCATAACGGCAGTCACGCTTTCCACATCGTCGCCCATGGAGTCAATCAGATGGGCAATACCAAGCAAGCGCCCCCGCTTCCCAACCTTCCGCAGCGAATCGAAAATACTTTCCACCCGAATTCCCAGCTTCCAAACCATATTGGAACGTATACCATGGTCTTTGGGATGGGCACCGGTAAACATGGATGAAAAACAAACGACCGTTCTTGCGGGATAGACCGTCTCCATCTGCGTATACTCTGTTCCTTCCGACCGCAGCTTCTTCAGAAACGGAGCATCGGCTTCTTCAAAGCGCTCCTTGCGCATACCGTCAATGACAATCACGATGGCCTTCTCATTGGTGGCCTTTCCCGTCATATCAGGCCCATCTGTGTATAATGTTGTCTCTTTGGGTTTCCAATCAAAAAGGTTTGCATGCAGAATCCAGCTGTATAGCCACAAGCACGCTGTGAAAATGCCCAATAAAATAACAGCATCCGCGAACCCGGCAGTGGGCCAAGGGACTTCTGACGAAGGAATCAGCAAGCTGTAAAAATGATTCCACAATAACAAGAGCAGCAGCAGCTTAGGCAGTTGTTCCTGTGCATTACCGCTTGTCGAATCGCTGTTCTTGAGCACAAGCTTCCAGAAGCGTTTAAAGTTCCACCATGACGTTCCGATCCGCATTCGGTAATAAAACGTTCCCCAGAAGAACACGGTGAAGAAGAAATACAATCCGATTGCCGCCGCATGAAGGGAAAGATTTTGGGGTTCCCATAAAAGTAAAGAAGCTACAAGCGGCAACCATAAGTAATTCCTTAGAAAAAGCGGGAAATCGAAATAATAGAATAAAAAAAACAAAGGTAATATCAGCAGAAGACTTAAGCCGGTACCTGTCCAAAAACGACTGTCCAGCCACTGATCAGACCGATACAGCAAGAATACGGATGTGGCAAAAATCGGCGTAAACGGTTTGCCCTCATTCAGAAGGTTCCAACATCTAGCCGCTACAATCTCAAAAGGCGAAGCTTGTTTCATAAGGATGTCCTTTCACGCGCATGATTCGTATTTAGGGAAGGCTTTCGCTGTATTTGGATCCATTCCTTGGCTTCGCGCAAACCAATCGGCATTCGGATCAAAGAATAGGAACCCAAAATAAAGGCCACAGCGAATTTAAATGTATGTGTCAGCAAAGCGGTGGTATAGGCTTCTTCCCAGCTAACTCCAAGCACCGCCAACGAGCCGCTTAACGTACTCTCATAGGTACCTATCCCACCTGGTGTAACATGAAAGATTTGGCCTCCGATTGTAACGCTGTTGGCCCAAATGGATGAAGCGGCGCTTAACTGTATGCCTCCCATATGGGCAATACCGAACAAGATTACCGCTTCCAGTATCCAACTTACGGCAACAAGACCTAGGATATAAGGGCCTTGCCTTGACATAACGATTGACTTGAGCTGCTCCCAATGCCGATTGGCAAATGGCCAGCGCCGAATCGGAAACCATCTCAAAGCAACTCCTGCAAGAATGACCAATGCTGCCATGACAGCAAACGCTAGCCATGACATCTTCATTCCAAACCACAGCATGCCAATGGCCGATATCGTTCCTAGCACAAGTAAGTCCGTCAAACGCATAATCACGACGGAGTGGAGAGCAGTATCCCACCTCATACTCGCCTTCTTCATTAAAACGCCTGTGCGTACAAGATCACCGACCTTGATTGGCAGCAAGTGATTGAACAGTAAGCTGTAAAAAATGCCATGCAAGTACATTCCGATTGCGTGTTCACGGCCTGTGTACGCCTGCCAGGCTGCTGCTTTGAGAACAAAAGATAAAAGATAAACGACAAACATGAATAGCAGCCATCCCGGCTGAACGAGTACAATGCGTAACCGTTCAAGCAGTTGATGCAGGTCGAACAACCGCCAGCTTAGCAGCAAAAAAACAATGAAGAGGATAAGACCGGCGAATCCGCTGAGTTTTCTCATCATCCCGCGTTGGCGCCGTTCGACGGTTCAGGTTCTTGAGTGAAAACGAGATCCGGGTAGCGTTCCAACCACTTTTGCCAATCACGGTTCGCCTCCTCCCAGACCCGTACTCCGTTATCTGTAATGACAATAAATTGGTCGTCCTTCTCAGCCCTCGCTATTAATCCGCTAACGGTTAGACTTTGGGTCACTTTGCTCAAGGATGGGGCCGGCATCATCAGAAGCACCGCGAGTTCCTCGGACGTTAGGGTTCCTCGTTCAATCAGGATTCCGAGTACTCTATATTTGCTTCGTTGTGACCGGTGTTTCAATTTAGCGTTTCGATGATACTTTCCGGACTTGTACCTAGTTTGAACGTCCAACTCTCCACCACCATCCTCCGATGCAAACCGTTTTGGGTCATATTTTATTATCTGCTTGATAATGATAATCATTCCGAAGTCATTTGCAATTATATCTAATGAAAATGAGAGAATGATGTGAAAATGAAATATTTTTACCATCTATTAAAATTAGCCGTATAGCTTGCCTTAACATAGATTCAAAATCGTTAATGATGGAAATGATTAACCATGTAATTTTGCAGACAAAAAAAGCCGGTATTTCCTTCGCAAGGAATTACCGGCTTTTGTGTTTTGGATAGTTATTACAACCTGCCATTTATTGGCTTGATACTCACTTATGATCACGGAATTGGCTTCTGTACTCCGTTGGCCCCATTTCCGCATATTTCTTGAATACTTTTGTAAAATGGGAGAAATTCGAATACCCAACGGATGATGAAATGGAACTAATGGGGATGTTCGTTTGGGTCAACAGTTCCTTCGCCAGCTTGATTCTTTCCAACAGGACATAATCGGTTATGGTATGGCCCGTTTCCTTCTTAAATAGTCTTGTCAGATGATCAGGATTCAGAAATACCTGTTCGGAAACCGTTTCTCGAGACAGATCTTGGTCAATGTTAAGGGCAATATATCGTTTGACTGTCTGAACGACAGAGTCGGTTTCCTTCACCGCTTCCGCTTGATTCATCGCCTTGCTGACGGCATGTTTAACCCAAACCAACATATCTGTTATGGTGCGGCCTGCGGTTTCCGAGATTCTTCTCGATTCTTCATCTCCAAATAGCTGGTGGGCATGAACCCCTCTACTGTTCAAGTAGGAGTAAATCGCCTGCATAAAGTTCTGGTTAAATTGATGTAAAAAATTGGCGTTCAGCCCTTCATTCCGTACGAGATCTGCAAGAAACGCTTCAACGCCATGAATCACAGATTCCTTCGTACCTGTCTTGAGCAGGGAAGACAATACGCTCCAATTAGGCAATGAAATAAGCTGGTCGGCCTGTTTGGCATCCTGATAGAAGTGAACTTTGTTAACAAAAGCGACGTTGTTTCGGTCCCGTGCCCTTAAATCCGCCACCATGTTTGCCATCTCATGGACTTGGACGGGCCCACCGCAATAACAAGATAAATCACAGTAAAAATACCGATTACAAGCATCAATATAATTACGGCAAGCTTCATGTACTTGTTTAAGAGCTTCATTCGTCTCGCCATCGGCAGAAACGATGACGAGAAGCATCCCACGGTCAAGATGAAAACAAATGCCGTTCGCATGATGGCTAATGATAATTTCTTCGGCCGTATTCTTAAGCGCATACTCCAGAATCTTCTCGTCACTGCGCTTGAGCGCTTTGTTCCATCTTTGAACGGAAATCAAAATGGGGAGAAACAGTGAATCTTCCGAAATCGGAATATGATGACGCGTGATCTGTTCGCGGACCGCAGCCGGGTGAATGGTTGTCGAGTGATTGATAAGATTAAGCCAAAAATGCTGTATGATCAGGGAATGATGTTTCATCCATAGTTGATGAGAAACGCTATTCCTGCTGATTTCGGTGTTCCGATCGATCACGCTCTGTGCTTTGCGAATAGCTTGTTCCAAATCGGCGGCGCGCACGGGCTTAAGCAGATAATCGAGACTCCCGAGCTGCAGCGCTTCCTTCGCATATTTGAAATCGGAATGGCTGGTCAGAAAGATTGTTTCCGTATTCGGATGACGCTCCCGGACCCATGCTAACAGCTCCAAGCCGCTGCCTTTAGGCATTTCAATATCGCAGATCATAATATCAATGTTCTCTCGCTCGAAGATCTCCATCGCTTTCCTCATACTATAGGCCGTAAACAATCCCGAGATTCCCAGCTTGTTCAGATCAAGATCTGATTTCACGCCCTCTATAGCATGAACTTCATCGTCAACAAGGAGCATTTGATAAGTCATGACATTTCCTCCATTTTCGGATTGGTAGGAAGGATCATTTCCACTACCGCGCCGCCGGTTTCCTTATCATTATAATATTGAACGGATACGGTCTCGTCATACAGCAAGCTTAAACGGCGCTGAACGTTCCAAATACCGGTATGCTCGCCTTTATCATTCTGGACGCTTCTTCCTGCTTGTAATTCCTCAAGCACCCGATTGTTGAAACCGCATCCTGTATCTTTAATCGTTATTTTCATCCTCGAACCGCTCTCTTCATCAAAGAACTTGATCCGCATGGCTATATCGATAGGTTCGTCATCCATTGTAACAGCATGCTTAATGGAATTCTCGACAAACGACTGCACGATAAGAGGCGGTACAGGAGTATCCATTAAATAATAAGGAGCATCGATGACCCAGGCCAGTTGGCCGGGGAAACGCAAGTTCTGGATATTCAGATAGTTACGGGTATGTTCAAGCTCATCACTAAGCTTCACAAACGAAGTCGTACTACGGAACAGGAAACGGAAATAGTGTATTAAAGCCTCTGTCATTTCCATTATTAATTCAAAGTTCTTAACTTTGGCTAGATTAAAAACAATGTTCAAAGCGTTAAGGAAGAAGTGAGGATTCACCTGCTGTTGCAAACGCTGCAACTCTTCTCTCTGTTTATTCAATTGTTCTTCGAAGACGTTGACGCGAAGCTTCTGAATCTCGGTCATCATAGCGTTGAATGATTCGCCCAGCAAAATATATTCATCTGACGACTTCTGCATATCGACCTGCGTGCTCCAATTGCCGCCACGCACTTTCTTCATGGCAAGCAACATTCGGCTGATAGGAGTCAGGAACGCTCGTCTCATCAAATAAAGACCAATCGGGATAAAAAACATCGATCCGATTGTAATAATCCAAATAATCCGCTGAAGATACGGAAGGTTAGCTAAGATGTTCTTATCAGGAATAAGGGTAATCATGCTGAAATTCCCTCGATTGGAGTGCTCGCCTACAACAAGAAATTTCTTGTTCGAACCGGACAAATAATAGTCCGTCAAGTTCTGATGGAGCTCAATTCCATAATCTTGTACGATGGTCGTATCCGTAATAGGTTCACCCTGATCATTAGCGAACAGGATCTCGCCTTCCTTTCCCATTTTAAGAGACCGGAGCGGTGCCAATAACGTATCCATGCTAATCCATGCGCCAAGATAAGCATCTCCCGCTTGGACGATATCGATTAGGTAATGATCATTTCCAATCTGGTAATACTGCCATCTTTTCGTTAAGTTTCCTTTTACAATCGCCTGATGTTGAATCAATTCGATGATATAATTTTTAACGCTCTCTTTCTCCTCGTTTGAAAAATTGAAGGTATTGGGAATATCCATATATTCTTGTCTTTTCTCCTCATACACAAAAAACGAGTTTACTGAACGATACAAAGCAATGTCTTTGGATAGTGATTTGAACATAAAGATTTTCGCCGTATAATATTCGTCATCCGTCACCGATTGGCCAATCGACAACAAGTCATTACCAAAGGCTATCGTATTCATATACGAATCCACATCGTTCAAGCTAACATCTATTTGATCCATATATAGGGATAATGTATCTTTGTAGGAATCAGCAACTTGTTCGCGCACGACATTTATCGCATAGAAATTGTTGTAGATAAGCATGCCGACAAGCGGCAGCGTCATAATTACTACGCTTAAGGCTAGTTTCATTCGCAATGAATTGGTGGATAAATTCCATTTAAAGAGATTCATGTCCTACAGCTCCTTGTCGCGCTCGCTCTTTACCTCATCATACAAGCAAGTAAAACCAAACGCCACAACCGGAATGATTCCAGTTATGGCGTATCGGACGTATGGCATGCTATGATCAGCCTTTTACGGCACCGATCATAATGCCCTTAATGAAATACTTCTGGAAGAACGGGTAAGCAACAAGAATAGGGAGTACACCGATAACCGCAATTGCCATCTTCACCGAGTCGGAAGGCATTTGCTGCATGGCATCGCCTGCGGATGCACTCATATTTGTGCTGATGAACTGAACATCCTGCATAATTCGGTTGAGCAAGTTCTGGATGCTGAAATACTCAGGTTTGGTAATATAGACCATACCGTTCTGCCAATCATTCCAGTACATAATCGTTGTGAACAAGCCAATTGTTGCAACTACTGGCGTTGATAGCGGAAGTACGATCGACCAGAAGGTCCGGTATTCCCCCGCTCCATCCAATTGTGCAGATTCGATCAATGCCGGCGGGATGGTGGTCTGGAAGAACGTCCGCATCAGCATGACGTAAAATCCGTTCATGAGCAGCCCTGGAACGATCAGTGCCCAGATCGTGTTCTTAATGTCGAAGAGCTGCGTATACACCAGATAAGTCGGTACAAGACCGCCATGGAACAGCATCGTGAAGAAGACGATAAACATAATAACATTCCGATGCGGCGTCTCATTCCTAGCAAGCGGATACGCCAGAAGTGCAATGATCGTCAGGCCAATTATCGTTCCTACAACGGTAATAAATATGGTAACGCCGTAAGCTCGTGCAATATCCGAGCCTCTTTCCAGCAGGTAGGTGTACGCATCGGTGCTGAATTGTTTAGGAATAAAAGAGTAACCATTCGCGATAATGGCATCCTGATCCGTCAGAGATGCTGAAATGAGTAGAATGAACGGGATGATGCAGACTACCGCGAATAAGAACATTACGATATGACTAAACCATGTTAAAGCTCTGCTTTCCGTTTTCATATGTGCCACCTCCTTAGAACAGTGCGTTTTCTTTGTTATAGAGTCTTACCGTATAGTTCGCCAGCACGACAAGAACGAATCCGACGATGGACTGATAAACACCGGCAGCCGTAGACATCCCGATATCGCCGTTGCCCGTTAATCCCCTAAATACGTAAGTATCGATAGTAGCCGTTGTGTCGAATAATGCCCCAGAATTCATTGGCACTTGATAGAACAAGCCGAAGTCGGAGTAGAAAATCCTGCCGACGTTTAGCAGCGTTAGCATAATAATGATAGGAGTAAGCATCGGCAGTGTAATGCGGAGAATCTGCTGCAAGCGGTTCGCACCATCTAGCCTTGCCGCCTCATAATACTCTTCGTCAATCCCCAGTAAAGCGGCGAAAAATACGATGCTGGAATAGCCGACACCCTTCCAGAAATTCACCAGCGACAGAATGATGGGCCAGTATTTCGCTTCGCTGTACCACAAGATCCCATCCTCGATGCCAAACCACGGAAGTACGGTTTTATTAATGAACCCCGTATCCGCACTGAGCAAGGCGTATACTAGATAGCTGACGATAACCATGGATATCAGATGCGGTAGTGTAATGAGACTTTGATACGTCTTTAACAATACCTTGTTTTTGATCTCGTTCAGCAGAATCGCACATGTCAGCGACAGCGTCGTTCCGAGCGCAATGAACACAACATTATATAGAATGGTGTTCCGCGTAATGATGAAAGCATCTGAAGTCTTGAAGAGGTACTCGAAATTAGCGAGTCCGATCCAATCGCTTTGTAGAATACCCTTGGCGAAATTCACGTCTTTAAAGGCAATAACGATTCCCAGCATGGGGAGGTAGTTATTGATTAACAGGTAAAGAAGACCGGGAATCATCATAATCAGCAGCGGTGAATATTTCCTGTAATTGATCTTCTTCTTTTTCATTTTCTTGGTGTCCTGCAGGACGGCAGTTGATGTGATTTGTTCCATAAGCGAATCCCTTCCTTGTCCTTATCTTATGTTTCATACTCTCATCATAAGGGACAATCCGATGTGTAACTAACAGTATGTCGACTTTCTCAATAGTGAATTGTCGACATCTATCGAGCCGTAACAGACGAAAGCGCCACAACCGATGTGGCGCTTTCGTCTCTTGTACATTTAAGCACCAAATAATCGTACAGGGCCTAACAATCCGCTTGGTTCAAGCTGACCTAGGCGCGAGAAGAAATCAGGCGTTTCCTTAACGAGCGTATTGGTAACTTCAATGGAAAGCATATTATTGCCCTCCTGGATGAGATCGCTTAGTTCAAAACGATATGGAGCGGAAATACGAACACCCGCTGATACGCCATTCAAGAACACTTCGGCCGTTTCGAATGCTTCCCCAAGATCAATCACGGCGCGATTACCGGATGCTGACGACCAACTCAAGTTAGTTTCATAACGAAACGTCCCGGAGAAGGAAGGCAGCAGACCTGGTTTGCTTAAATCGGTGACCTTGTCTATCTCTTTCCAAGGAATAAATAGCGGGTACTGTTCGGAGGTTGACGTTGACACTGACCATGGTCCTTGGATCGACATGATTTGCTTCTCATTTACCATCTGCTTTGGTGCATCTACTTCACCAATCTGTGCTCCTGCAATGACAACGATCGTTTCTGAAGCCTCCAGTTTGAGTCTCAATGCCGTACGATCTCCCTCTTTCACACTATCCAAATGAAGAACCTTATTGGTATAGGCATCGTATACTTGCACATATTCGGAAACGGGCAGATGAACCTCCGTATCCACATTTAGACTCGGATGCTCGTTAAAGAACATGAAGACGTCCATGTCCGAATGTCTCATATGATAGGAACGTAAATACGGTTCACTGTCCTTGAGCTGGATATCGTAGTAGCCGGATTTTTTCAGTCTATCCGCAAGCTCCTCAAGCGGAACAACCTCTACTCTCTCGTTCGTTGTGAGGAGATCAATCTGATCCGGGCTCAGTTTCCCCTCGCTCGATCGGCTCGGAAGACCGTTAATGAAGAAGATGGGCAATCCTTGCTCAGCCAAACTAACCATACGAGTCAGCACATTCCCTGGAAGTGCCTCGCTGTACGGAACTATCAAGCATTCAAAGGTTTCATTCATCATCACGAGTTTCCCGTCCCGCACGCTAACTTCGTTAACAATTGTGTCGCACGGCAATACATCACAATCGATCTGATTTCTCAACAGTTCTTTAACAGGCTTGTGAAAATACATATAGTCACCTGACCACTCTGCTTCTGCATGGTAAAGAACGGCCGCCGTCGCAACATGCGTGCCTCCCGACAGCAGATGACTCAGTCGGTTCGTATAATCATTCAAGTATTTGTAATAACGAAACTGTGGATTCTTACCTCTGGCATAGAGATGCGGAGGGCAATCTCTATCCGGATATTCTTTAGGTGAGAAGGCATGCGGAACGAAATAATTCACGCCACGTACAAGCATATGGTCTGTTAGCCATTTCATCAGCTTCAGCCCTTCCGCCCAGCCATAAGCGCCGAACACCTCTGCCATGGTACGCCCCTTCTTCTTCGGATCCAGATGAGCAAGCGATACAGCCATCTTTGCCATACCGTAGTTAAAAAACTCTGAATCCCCTTCACCTACAAACCCTCTTGCCGGAATATCATCAAATCCGGGTCTGAGCTGCCAGAGCACGACATCCAGTCCTGACATATCTTGTCCACCAAGCGCCCGATAGAAGTGACCCGCGCCGCTGCCGAGCCGAGCATGAACATTGCTATCTTCCAGTACATGACCAATATACTCAACCCCACGCTCCCGGCACCAATCGCCAATCTGTGTGGTGAAATTGTCCGCATAAAGCCTGCTTACCAGATTCATGTAGCTATAACGCATTCGCGACATGCTCTCGCCTCCCTCGTGCCAAAGAAGGGGTAAATGCTTCTTATAATCGGAGCCGAACTCCAACTCCATCAAGCTGAACATCTCCTTGCTCCATGGCAGTGAGACTCCTTTTTTTCCTGGTTTGGAATTAAAGTCCCATGTATCTTTATCGTTATAAAACCCTGGTTCATCGGAGAAAAAGCCAGCCAAGGTATCGCCGAAATCATCACGGTAGCGTGCGTAGAAGGATTCATGTACCGTATCGATCAGGATGCGGACGGATTCCGCAACAAGCAGATTGACATAGTCGCGCTTGTCCGGGTCGCCTCCATGCTCGCTTTCGATCAGCGAGAAGATCCTCCAGTACCCTTCTGGAACGTTCCAGTACAACATTCCGTTCTCGACCAAATGAGTCAAATCGATGGACTCTTCTGTTAATACGCCCGTTACCGGATCACGCTTAACCGCAACGACTGCAAACAATGTGCCTCCGTTGCTGTAGCCCGGTGCATAAGGCAAAGCGGATACGATGAACGAAGAGTGATCTCGTGGTCCGATGGCATCAACATGGCTTTCTGACAAAAAGAGACGGCGAAGCTCTGTAGGCGCCTCTTTCACTCGGCCTGCCGCATGACCGGTTGGAAAGTGGTCATCATCCAAGATCCATACCCGCATGCCGCGCGTTCTTGCCTCGTCCAATATCACGTCTATATCCTTCCACCATTTGGTTCCTAGGAAGTCTGGATGCGGTCTCGATTCCACGCAAACCGCCCGAATTCCCGACTCATGGATTCGAGCCATTTCTTCCCGGAGAATCTCTTCCTCTTCCCCATGCTGCCAGAAGAATGGCAAAATATAATTATCTTCGTTTCCTGTTAGCACATCATACAGTTTCGATTGCATACACAACTCGCTCCTTTTCGTGGATGTGACCACAATGCTTTTTTATCACTTTTAACCGTTGTACCTCATGGCATCTTCAATAATTTGCTCTGTCCACTTCTTTATATTGTTATTCTGATCAAATAGCAGGGGCTGATGTTCACGTCCAGCGCAGAACTCACGGTCTAGCCAGGTCATGTCATCTGCAACACCCCAGGTCAATACTGCGTCTACCACATCAGAGTAACGACGGCAGATATCAAATATTCCGCGATATAATTGTTCCTGTTTCTGATGCATTTCCTCGGTAATTGGAGAGGATGGCGGGAATACACGGTCCCGAAGAGAATAGGGATTGACATCCATCTCAGTAATATGGATCCGTAATCCTAAGGCAGCAAATGCTTCCACTGTACGCTCATATTCATCCAGATTGCATTCTACGATATTGACATGAGCCTGTAATCCCATACCATCAAGCGGTACTCCCCTGTCTAACATCCCTTTTACTAGTTTCAACATGCGCTCACGCTTATAGGGAACAAATTCGTTGTAATCATTGTAGAAAAGCTGTACATCGGGTGCGTACTGTCTTGCAATATGATAAGCTATATCGATATAATCGGGGCCGATTAATTCCAACCACTTGGACTGTCTCAAATCTTCCCCGGGAAAATCGTTTATTGCCTCGTTTACTACATCCCAACTGGAAAACTGTCCTTTGAAATGCTCGCAGAACGCCTTTGTGTGGCTGTCGATACGCTCAATAAGATGTTCTCTGGAAGCAGGCTTGCCTCCATCCATAAATACATCATCCGGCACCATCATATGCCATATTGGCGCATGTGCACGAAGTGCCATCTGGTTATCATGCGAATATTTCACAATTTCATCGGCCTCTGCAAATGTAAAGATCCCTTCTTTTGGCTCTATTGGGCCCCATTTCATTGCGTTTTCCGCAACTGCACAATTAAAGTGCTTTTTGATGATGGCATCATGTCTTTTTATGCTCTCATTACTAAGACAGGCACCAACCTGAAAAAATTTTTTATGTGCTTCACTAAGCGAAACCATTTCCCTCGCATCCATAAAATAACCTCCCTTTACAATTCTGCATACCCGCTTGTCTGGAATCGATGTTGACCACTATGTTATAAAACCGTACCTGCCCTAACATGGAAGTAACAACGAGGGGATCAGCGTATAAGAAAGGCCAACCAAGTAATCCGGCTGGCCTGCGCTTCCTATTCGTAATCTTCAGTCCGCCATTCTTCTTTCCAGTCCAGATAAGCCATTTTCCCGTCAAAGCGGAATGGCAGCCATACATAATCGGCTTTATTCGTATTCTCTTCTGCATTATAGGGCTGGCTTGTCCGCGTGGTAGGGAATGGCTCGTCCGCTCGATCAGGATTGTACATTCGATCAAAGCCATTCTTAATATCTTCATAAGGAATAAACCCTGCTTCATTAGTAATCCAGCGATCTCCCAACGAGATATAGAGATCTTTCTTCAGCGGATGCTTAAATACGGATGAGATCTGGGACCGGAAGGATGTATTCGTCGTGTCGTTAACATGCGGGTTGCCCAAAATTTCGAAAGGACCGTGATAGGTTCTCGCGCAAGCGACTTCTGATGGATTCGAATAATAGCCTGTCGTTCCCGATGTCACTAAATATTGAAGGCCTCTACGTTCAAAATGAGCAGGTGCTTCACGAACGAAGGGCGGATGAATATTCGGGAAATGAGTGGAGTAATATCCCGTAACGTCGGTATAGTCAGACGTCAAGTCCGCACATATGAGCTCACAATGAATCCGCTCGAAATAGTAGTAAGCCTTTCCGTCCTCTGCAATGACTAAATCAAAATCCCCAGCGCTCATATTTAATGGACGGTAATTTGTCTTCACGATCGTATAAGGTCCCAGCAGTCGATCTGCAGTCAGGATAGTTAGCGTCTGAGTATGATCCTTTTCCATGATTTTCAGCCAACATACATATTTTCCGGTTTCCTTGTTGAAAATAATATGTGGCCGGTCCATATGGCTTGTCGGGTGAAGAGCAGATGCAATATCGTCCTCCTCTGGCAAGATGATGTTTCCCTCATCCTTCCAGTTGTAAAGGTCCTTCGAAGAGTAACAGCGTACTCCCCAGTGCCAGATCCCGCTGCCAGGTGTCGTTTTCTCTTTGTTCTCACCGTACCAATAGAACGTATCGCTCTCGTAGAATATGGAGCCTCCGTGAGCCTGGATTCGTTTTCCATCGGTGTCCAGCCAAACCTGTCCCGGTTTAATCGATATTTGCATGATAGATCCTTCCTTTATATAAGATTTTGCCACGGTGTCTAGAAAAAAGGCAGGACCATTTAGATCCTGCCTTAGCATTCACTACACTACTCTTTTACTTGGTCGAAGCCCAAGTATCAAGCTGCTTCTGCTTCTCTGCCATGTACTTCTCAATGCCTGCTGCTTTGAGCTTGTCGTTGAATTCCTTCAGCCTCTTCTCTGGATCGACCGTACCAGTCTCCAAACTTTGAGCATATTGTTCAATGACATTTTTCAGAGCAACTCCCTCATTCTTGACAGGTCCTTCGTCAAATAAGAAGCCCATTGCCTTGGAAGGGATACTCTGTGCCTCATATCCTAGTTCAATCTCACGCAATTTCGGGTTGTCCGTCTTCGATAGGTAAGAGAGTCTTTGATTTCCCATAATCCAAACAAAGCTTTTCATGTTGTAACCTACCGTATTGATGTCCAGACCTTCCGGATAATCGGCTGTTGTGTCCGATATCTTAATATGATGTTTACCTTCGATACCCCATACGAGTAGATTGGCGATATCCTTATCGGAATACATTAAATTTAGGAACATCATTGCTCGCTCTGGATTTTCCGAATGTTGGGCAATGGTCCACAATCCGCTCATTACACTGCCAGTCGCTGCATGTGGAGGATATAATTCAGCTCTTACAAGCTCATAGCCCACTTCGAGCTCGATTCCCTCTTTCTGCCCTGGAGAACTCGGATAGATTGCGCTAAATGTACGGCCAGCTTTGATTTGTGCATTTGGAAGCACTGTTGTCGTTGCCGCATCTTTATTGATATAACCGGCTTTGAACCATTTGTGTACCCGACACAGTTTATCGGCATATTCCTCAGTCTCAAATAAGTTAGTGATTTTCAGAGCATTGTCATAACCCGGAAGGACGCCAAGTCTGTCTCCCAACCCATCGTAATCTGCAAAAGAAGTAACAGGTCCGAGGCCCGGTGATACGCCAAGCGGAATGATGTTCGGCTCTTTCTCCTTAATCGTCTTCAGAACATTCTCTACATCATCTAAGGTTTCGATCGATGCAACGTCAATCTGATGCTTATCGACTAGGTCTTTGCGCAGATAGTAATCCGTACCCTTCGCGTAGGCGTCGACGATTGGAACACCGTAGAGTTTCCCATTCACCTTAGGAACGTTTACATATTGTTCACCAACAGCCTCAGTGATGCCTTGTCCATATTCCTTTAGTAGATCATCGATTTGCAACAATTTCCCGGATGCCGCAGCCGCGTTGTACATCCCGCCAGAACCGAATGTAAAGCCTAGATCCAGCTTTTCGCCGCCCGAAAACATCAAGTTCATCTGTTGTGAATACGCACCGATGCTGATTGGTAATATATCAACGGTAGCATTAATTTTCGATTGCGTAATTTTATTGATTGCCGCTTCTACCTCAGCCATGTCCTTCGGTTCTGCTCCGAATATCGGCAATGCCATCGTAATTTCGTAAGGCTCCAATGCAGCCTTTCCAGTATTCTCAGTTGCTTGTCCTGCATTCGCTTCATTAGATGGATTACTGTTGTTTTTGTTGTTGCTTGAGCATGCGGTAACCATTGTTGTGATAAGCGAAACGGCTAGCAATAACGAGACAACCTTCATCTTCCTTTTCATATGATCCCCCCATAGGATTGTGTGTGCTTACAACTTCATTATAGCTACAGTGTTCGTTGCCAACTAACAAAATCACGACATCGTGAATAGCGATATCTCGACATTATATTGCATGTTAGATAGAAAATAAAAATAAAGGCCGCCCTTCGTCATCTTCAATGACTTTTGGACAGCCTCTTTGTCAATCTCAATCAAACCACATACTTTATCCCTTCCGGTACCTCAACAGCGAGATTGATGTTGTCGTTATCTTCTGCCTTTTCCCAACTCACTTTGACCAGCCCCTTCGGCGTCACGACTTCGCCTCTCGCCCAAGATAAATAGCCTGGAGTAGGACTTACCTTGACACTCGCATAACCTGGTTCTGCCGGCTGCACTCCAAGAACGATGGCTGGCAATTCATACAGAATCAAAGAGCCCCAAGCATGACAATCACTTCGTTCCATCACGTCATCTTCAACGCATGTCGTCAATTTTTTGGCCAGCATCCCTCTCCATAATGTCCATAACTCATCGGTTTTGTGATAAAGGCCGACTTTCTCCACTGCGCGGAAGAGGTAGTAAGCCATCGCAACGGAGCACTTCGCTAAAGTTTCATCCGTCAATGCTTTTTCCATCAATCCCTTCGCATTCGCTCCCGTCACCACATCGGTCAATACCGCAAACACTTGGGCATGCTGGCTGTACTCTTCCAAGCCGGGACCATCCTGAATCAAGCCGTCTCTGCCCGCGCAGCATTCGAGTACTGCCCGCTTAATGACTTCCGCTTTCTTCAGGAAGCGTACTGACAAATCGAATCGATTCACGTATCTGGCCAATTCCGCCGCAGCCTGAAGCCCCATCCGGTACAGAAGAGAATCGAAGGTTACAGGCCCTTTATAGATGGCATTCGGTACGCCGGTATTCCATGTCGCTACCCAATCGACAAAGGACCAATAGGGGTTCCCCATCCCTCCCTCGGATGTCCTTGCCGTCAATCCCGTTTCTCCCAAACGCTGGTCGAAGAACTGAAGGACTCTTTCGACGGAGGGCATATACTTCTCAACCAGCTTCTTGTCGCCAAAGTACATCATATGGTCATGGATCATGAGAATATAATAGATGGCGAAGCCGGGAATGACGTTAGGTCCAGTAGACGGATAACAGCTGTTAGTCAGACCGTCGTAACGCTGGGAACGGAAGAAATCATCGATACACTTTCTTGCCAACCGATCATCGGCGGCGATATTATACGTAAACAGGATTTGGGATCTCGAATCCATCGCATATTGCAGCTGCTCGTAATACGGGCAGTCCTCATAGGTCTCATGCATGCAGAGGCGCAAGGTTCGCTCGCTGATCTCCCAAATGGCTTGTAAGGATTCATCCGAAGTTTCCACCTTGGTCTGAACCTCAAGCGGATACCCCGTTTCCCGATAGCTTAGCCTTATGAAGGACAAAGGCTCCGCTTCGGTTTCCACGGTGAACTGGACAAATCGAAAAGTCCGAAACCAGAATGGTTCGTACTCCTCCGGTTGCTCCATCGTGCCGAAGCCGCCGACCCGGTAGGTATCCGGCATGCCTTCCAGATGTCCATGGATATAGTCGGTCCGGTCTCCCTTCGCGGGAGTTGGAAGATGCCCTTTCCTATCTTTGGCCGGATACACGTAGGATTCCGTGCTAAGAATAGACACGTTTGCTCCAGCTCCTCCGGCAAAAGCCGTTTCCAGAAAGCCCGTTACCTCGCTGCCCGTGCTGATTTCGACAATCGCCTTTGTGTACGGCGGAATCGTTACGACACTCTGCGCTTCGATCAGCTTCGCCCACTCGTCGGTATTCGTATCTGGCGTTCTTGCACACACCACGCTTTCAAAACTGCTCGGCTTCTCATAAAGGAAAGGAATTGGTCTAGGGGTCAACCCGCCTGGACTAATGGCTTTTCTTACTTGGTTGATCGGATAGGCCTTCGTCTCCGTCCAATCACGATCGTCAAAGCCTGCTTGCTTCCAGCCCTGCGAGCGAATATTCCCTTTCGCGGTTTCCGTAATATACAGCGGGTCGAAATAAGGATTCGCTTGCCCTAGTTGAATGCGATCCTCATAGAAGCATTTCCAAGTCTCATCCGCTTCAAAGGAAAGTTCGTTCCCTTCCTCCAACGTGATTGCTCCGTCCAGATACAAGCCTGGCATATCCGTTCTCCAGATAGAATGGTTTCCCCGGTCATGCTGCTGGGGGTAACGGAGGACGACCGCTGCGAATACATTCACACCTGGCCGAAGCGCTGTTCCGATATCCACCTCGTCATAAAACCAGACTTGATCGTCTCCCTTGCAAGGCCCCTGCGCAATGGAAACGCCATTGACATAAAGGCGATATCTGGAGTCTGCGCTTACGCGAAGAACCGCGGATTTCACATTCTGATCCAAATGAATTTCTTTCCGAAAGTATAGAAATGATGCGCTGTCTCGATCATAAGAACCCGCGGTCCAGATCCATTTGCTTTTCCTGTTAACGATAGACAGATCCATGTATATCCACCCTTTCTATCCTTTTACGGCGCCAATGGTAATTCCCTTTACAAAGTACCTCTGGAAGAACGGATACAGCACCAGAATTGGCAATATTCCCACAACAGCGATCGCCATTCGAATGCTGGTGCTTGGCAGCTCGGTGGTTACCTTCTGGCCTACGTTGCTTGAGCTGAGAAACTGGATATTGCTCAGAATGCGGTTTAGTACGTTCTGCAGACTAAACAGATTCTGATCAGTCAAGTAGTATAATCCATTTGTCCAATCGTTCCAGTAGTTAATCCCGACCATGAGACCTACCGTTGCCAGGATCGGCAAGGAAAGCGGAAGAATGAGTTGAAAAAATACTTTATATTCCCCCGCTCCATCTATCTCCGCGGCTTCGATCAATTCCGGCGGGATGTTGTTTGAAAAATAATTTTTCATAAGCAGCACGTAAAAGGCGTTCATTAATAAATTGGGCAAAATCAAGGCGAAAATCGAATTTTTAATATGAAAAAATCCAGTCCACATCAGATAGGAAGGCACCAGCCCCCCGTTGAAAAGCATGGTGAAAAACACGATGAAGGAAAACATATTTCTTTTCGAAAAGTCTCTTCTTGAGAGCGGATAGGCAAGCAAGGATGTCAACAGCAGCCCCAAGCTTGTGCCGACAGCGGTTACCAGAAGTGTAATCCCGTAGGCCCTCACTAACATGTTGCTTTGTTGAAACAAGTACTCGTAGGCGTTCAGACTGAATTTCTCGGGAAAAAATGAGTAGCCGTTAAGGGTTAGAGTCGTCTCTTCCGTAAAGGAGGAAATCACGAGCAGCAAAAACGGCAAAATACTTGCCAGTGCCAAGATGGACAATATGATGTTAATACTGATTTGAAATATCGGTTGCTTATTGGTTAACTTCTTCATCTCTTCACCTCTTAGAAAAGCGCATTGTCTTTGTCTACTTTCCTGACAATAAAATTGGCCAGGAGAATCAGTATGAATCCGACCACGGACTGGTACGCGCCTGCGGCCGAGGCCATTCCGATGTCGTTCATCTGAAGTAATCCACGGTAAACATAAGTATCGATAACATTGGTCGTATTGTAGAGCGCTCCGGAATTCATCGGGATCTGATAGAACAAACCGAAATCCGCATAGAAGATCGTTCCTATCGACATCAACACCAAAGTAATAATGGTAGGTTTAAGCATGGGCAACGTAATAGAGATAATCTGTCTCCATTTTCCGGCTCCATCGATTTCTGCAGATTCATAGAGAGATTTATCAATACCGAGAATCGACGCAAGATAAATAATGCATGAATACCCCAAGCCCTTCCAAAGGTAGATGATGACTAGGATAAAGGGCCAATAAGAAGATTCCATATACCAGGAGATAGGTTCTATGCCGAACAAAGGCAATATCGATTTGTTGATCAAACCGGTGTCGACACTTAGAAAGGCGTATGCAATATACGCGACGATAATGATGGACATTAATTGCGGCAGTAGCAGCACCGTTTGATAAAAACGGGACAGAAATTTTCTGGAAAGCTCACTTAACATAATGCCGACTGTTACTCCAAACACCGTTCCGAGTATAATAAATGTCGCATTGTACAAAAGCGTATTTCGCGTGATCACCCATGCATCCGATGTGCTGAATAAATATTTGAAATTTTCTAACCCTGCCCAACCGCTATGAAAGATGCCTTGGGCGTAATCAATATTCTTAAATGCAATAAAAAGACCGGTCATCGGGATATAGTTATTAATCAACAGATACAACAGCCCAGGCAGCATCATCACATACATGGGCAGCATACTTTTTCTTTTCTTAATCGTTGTGTTCAAAGCAATCCTCCTTCCTTCCTTTTGCATGTCTGGATGAAATGGGGTACAACTAAGCAGCTATAATATCTGCATAGTTGTACCTGATGACAAGATGATTTTACTTCTCGTTTGCGGCAAACCAGGCATCTAGCTGCTTCTGTTTTTCCGCGATAATCTTATCCAGCCCTGCCGCTTTCAGCTTCGCGTTAAATTCCGGCAAGTACTTGTCAGGGTCCAAGCTTCCCGTATCGAGCCCCGGTCTGTATTGATCAATAACATTATTAACATTCGCGATTTCCGTCTTTACCTTCGAACTGTCATAAGAGAAACCGAGAGCGATGGAGATCGGCGCCGTTTTATTGTTTTCTTCGAGAATATTGTAGTTATTCGGATCATTGCCGTCCCATACATGGGCGATCAGCTGGTTACCCATCAACCAATCCTGGCCGAAGGCATAGCCTGTATTGCTCGCATTCACACCGCTTGGGTAACCTATTGTTCCATCCTGCTTCTTCTCGTAATGCATGCCCTCGATGCCCCAGTCAATCAAGTTAACAACATCGGCATTCGTATAGGTCAAATTCAGGAATTTCATAGCTGCTTCCGGATTTTTTGAGGTAACCGGTATAACCCAGGTCAGACCTTGAATGATTCCCGAAGTAATCAAAGGGTCCTGCAGCTTCTTCGTGACAAACGGATGTCCCGTGTTTCTCGCCAATTGGGCATCCAGGCCAACTTCGCCGTTCGTAAATTCCGAGAAACCTTTACCTGCTTTGAGCAAATTAACAGCACTCTCGTTTGATGTTGCCGCATCCTTCAAAATATATCCCTTTTGATACCAGTCATTCATCGTTTTCAGGATGGATGTATATTCTTCCGTCTCAAACAAATTAACAACCTTGTGGTTATCGTTGCCAAGAAGCACCCCTAAGCCATCGCCCAGATTATCGTATGTCGATTGAAACAATAGCGATGCCGGCGACAATGTAACGTTTCCTATCCCGTTAGGAATAAGCATAGCCATTTGAGGTTCCTTTTCGGATATCACCTCGTAAATCTTGGCAATATCGTCAATCGTATTCACGCTGTCAATACTTAAGCCGTATTTGTCCAATATGTCTTTTCTCATCGCAATATTTGGGACGGCTGCTTTGCCATTTCCAACGGTTACGCCATAGACTTTTCCATCAACCTTTGTCCCTTTCAAGAAGTTGTCTCCCACAGCAGATGTGATCCCCTGACCGAGACTGTCCATTAAATCCGTCATATCCAGCAGCTGCTTCTGGGCTACCATGTTGTTGAAATTACCCAACGTTGGCATCACGTCAAGTTTCTCTCCGCTGGTGACCATCAGATTGATTTGCTGTCCCCAGTTTCCGCCGCTGATCGGCAGCAGCTTTGCTTTCACATTAATTTCTTTGATCGATATTTTGTTAACCTCGTCTTCAATGCGCTGCATGTCCGCTGGTATGTTACCAAAAACGGGATAAGCGTATACGATTTCGACAGGCTTGACGTTTTTTTCTGTTTCTTTCGAATCATTTTCGCCTTTATTGCTGCCGCCGTTTCCACCGCTGCAGGCGGAAACAAGCAAGGCAACCATGGCTAACAGTGTTATCACTTTTCTTTTCTTTTTCACCTTGATTTCCCCTTTGTTAACAATTACCGTACAAACAACCCTAGAATTGATGATTAATCAGGTTCTCTGTGACAGGTTACCATCATTATATAAGCGTTTCCGCCTGTTACTCTTTAAATCCTCAGACCTCTGTTGGACGTTTTCCGACCACGATCCGGAACATGCTAGACGTTCATACAAAAAAACAAACCCCAGATAGCTGGGATTTGTTATTATCCGACCATATTTATTCATTTTCCGACTTTGCGCTCTGTTTTCTGAATTCCGAAGGGCTGCTGCCGACTGCTTTCTTGAATAGCTTGGAGAAGTATGTGAGATTATCATAACCGACTTCACTAGCCACCGTACTAATTGGCAAATTCGAATCGTTCAACAAAATAATCGATTTTTTGATTCTGGCATCAGTCAAATATTCGATGATCGATAGTCCCGAAGATTTCTTGAATATTCGGGTCAAATAATCGGGATTAAGGTATACATGATTGGCGATGTCTTCTCTCGTGATGTCGTTCTTCAGGTTCGCCTGCATATATTCCTTCACTTTCCCGATAACCGACTGTGATTTAGCGATCTCTTCCGTGTAACCGACCGCCTTGCCGATAAAATAGTGAATCCAGTTTCTCATATGATCGATATTGCTAACAGAATTCCGGTACAGCTCCTGCGATTGCGGGTCCTTGAAAAGTTGATGGGCTTGAACTTCTTTTTGCTGCAGGAAAGCATACACCATTTGCAGCACATCATGCTGCACAATGCGCAGGACATCCAGATTGAGTTTTTCCTCGGTTGCCAAAGCATGAAGATAACCAATGATTTTCTGTTGCAATTTTTCTATTTGGCCCTGGTGCAGCATGACCGTACACTCTTGAATAAGGGTCTCCAAAGCGGCGATTGGAGTATCGACATCACGATCCCACTCGTTTAAATCAAAGATTTTGCTCGTTAAGGCGACATTGTTTTTGTCGATTTCCAGCAGTTTTTTATAGCTTTCGGAAAGCTGCTCGCCGTAAACGAAGTCGCCTATATAACAGCTTACACTGCATCCTAAGTAGGTATTGCAAGCAGCAATGACTTCCTTGCATACCTCCTTTATCTCTTCCTCATGCCGCTTCCTATTCTTAACCTCCGGTAGGATGGCTATCATTTGACCGTTCAATATAAAGAGGGAGCTTGAGTTCACATTTCCGAATATGATTTCACCCGCAATATTTTTCAAAGCGTAATCGAGCAATTGATGGTTCCATGCGTCCAGCTTCGTTACGAGTCTTTTTTTGCTGATCAATACTAATCTATACCGTTCATCCGTTTTATACTCAACATTTCTTTTTTTTGCGTTTTGTGCGATTTCCGTAGGGTTATTTGGGAGCTGTCCTTGCAATAGATCGGACCAGAAGCTTTCTTCTATCATCGATTGGTTGTTAATCCAGTACTCCCCGTACTCGCTGTATTCTTTTAACCGTTTCGTTGAGGAAATCTTGGACACGACTTTGTAAATAACCTGCTCCAAGTCTTCGAATGGGATCGGCTTGACCAAATAATCGAAGCTTCCAAGCTCAATCGCTTTTTTGGCAAATTCAAATTCGGCATGACAAGTGAGTAAAATACTTTCCGTATCAAGAGAATGCTCTTTGATCCACGCAAGCAGCTCCAATCCATTGCCCTGCGGCATCTCAATATCGCAAATTGCGATGTCTATTGCGTTCGTGGACAAGATCTCCTTGGCTTGCGTAATATTGTGAGCCGTATAGACTTCATTAATCTTGAGCATGTCCCAGTCGATGCTGTGTTTAATAGCTCTGACGGTCTGGATTTCATCATCAACGATTAAAATATTCATTTTGAATCGGCTCCGTTTCTGTCGGCAAAATTATCATGATTCGTGCACCGGCGTTGTTGCTTGCGGTTAAGCTGGCTTTGTTTCCATACATCAGCTTGAGCCTTTGTTTAATATTCCAGATCCCGATACTCACTCCGTCATCTTTGTGGTGATCGTTATCCGAATTAATATCGTCCAGAGCCTCGGCTGAGAATCCTTTCCCGCTATCTTGGATCGTGATGCATGCAAACTTGCCGTTCTCCTGTTCAATCAAAGCCATATTAATGTATACCGTTATCGGTTCGTACATCGTAAGGGCATGCTTCATGATATTCTCGATAAACGTATGCAAAATAAGCGGCGGCATTTGCAAGTTCATCAACTGCTGGTCGGCATCGACATGGCAAATCAAATTTTCCCCTGAGCGGATCTTCTGGATTTGAAGATATGTTTGGACATGCTTTAGCTCATCCTTGAATGGGACAAGCGTAAAATTCCCCCTAACCATATACCTTAAATAATCCGACAAACTCCTGACCATGTCCTGAATCAACGAATAGTCCTTCATTTGAGCCATACTATAGATAGTGTTGAAGGCATTCAGATAAAAGTGCGGCTTGATTTGCATCTGAAGATACTGGAGCTCCGCTTTCTGCTTATGAATTTGCTCTTCATAGACGTCAATCTTGAGCTGCTGAATCTGTGAAGTGAAATGATTGAATGTATCAATCAGCAGCATAAATTCATAGGGATGCTCTTCTACTTTAATGTTATAGCTTAGATCCCCGCCTTCAAACATTTTGATGGCGTGTTTTATTTTCGTTACCGGCTTGAATATCCATTTCATCAGTATGACGAAGGTTAGAGGTATACACAAAATCGAAAGCAAAGCGATGCTAATAATAACGATCTGAATTTGGTCAAGCCCTTCGAGGATGTTGTTTTCGCTGTCTACGACCGTTAATCGCAAGTCTCCCCTCTTTGAATCCTGCCCAATCACCATGTAGTTTTTATTCGTACCGGTAAAGTAATAGCTGCTTAAATCTCCCGACAGGTCGATCTCATAACTTCGAATGAAATCAGCGTTATTTAACGGCACTCCTACCGAAGAAGCCATAATAAACGATTCCTTCTGACTAAGATCCAAATCATTAATGTATTGAATAAAAGTATCCAGGTTTATCCAAGCACCTACAAACACACTGCCTATATTTAAGATTCTGAACATGTAATTGGAGGAATCAACCGGTGATGAAAACCACTTCAACCCGCTAAGGCTTCCGCCATTATCCATCTTATCCGACGTATACTCCGCAACTGCAATTCTTTCATCGTAGCTGGTGCGTGAACTAAAGGAATATAAGTAGTCCTTCGTCGTGCTTGAATAGACAAAAATCCCGTCAACCAGTTTATAGGTACCGATGGCCCTTACAATATCTTCTTTTAAATTAACTTTCGCGATCTCTCTCGTGCCGGAATCGTTATTCTCCAGATTAGAAATGCTCATATCGTAACTTAACGTTTTGACTAGGTAATCATCCGCACTTTTCAATTCAGAGTCGATCTCGTTCATGTATAGTGCAATAGTATCCTTCTTGGACTCGGATACTTTCTTGTGCAGCACATTTATGGAATACCAATTATCGAAGATGAGGAAGAAGATCAGCGGAATGATAATGAGCTGCGAGCCAATCGTAAGCTTGAAAGTCAACGTTTTGGTTACGTTTTTGTGTGGGAGGAATCGCATGATTTCATCTGCTTTCGTCGTTTTTCAGGGCCTTGCAGCAAAAAAATCCTGTCCCCTTATTATACATATTTAAGTTTGCAATGCTCGATTAGGTATAATTAGTGGCTATGAATGCTTAAAAAGCAGCGGCGGACTAGGATGATAAAGTCCATCCTAATCTGCCGCTGCTTACCCATGCACCTTTTAGAGCGCTAGTATATTGCTTTAGGTTACCACGACCCGTACACGGCAGAGATTCAGTACTTGAGTGTACTTGTCATTTCCTTCTCTGCTCGACGCAGCCCGCAATACCGGGAAGTATGTGCCCGGTTTGGAGAACGCATACGACGCCTCGATAACAACCTGTGAGCCGTCTTCATTAACGCGGCTGAAAGTTCCTTCGATCGGATAGGTGCCTTCCCCTTCAAAATCCCATTCGGCAGACACGATCTTACCCGTATTCGGCGGTAACTCGATATTTGCCGAGAAGGAGACTACCTCACCTACTGAAACATCGGCACGCAGACCCCCGTTAGCTTTTAGGGTAACGACCGGTTGAATCCCTTTGCGCTGGGCTGCTTCCGGAGGGACGCTGACCTGACCGCTGGCGATCTCGTAGTCGGTGCTTGCGGGAGGAGCGACGCCTCTTTCCACCCAGGCGCTCAGATCGCGAAGCGCCTGATGCAGCGCGCCGAGATAGCTAACGATATGCAGATCATCCAGCGTATCGTAAGAGTCAGCATGTATGGCGTGGTCAATATACCAAAGCCTGAAACGATCATCCAGCTTCTCGCCCAGCGCTTCTTTGACTTTGGTTCGATACCAATCGGCTTGCCAAGGAAACGCGCTTTCGTCCATCAGTGTTTCCACGACGATCATCTTTCCTTCGAAGCGGCCGCTTTGAACCGAGCCGGCTCCGCCGAAAGCGATGGCCGGCCCAAGCAGGAAGGGACGCTGCGGATACAGCGGCTGACCGTCTTTATCAAGGTACTGGTCCCAGACGTAAAAATCTGGAGTCGGTACTTGATGACGGTGATAGGTTTGAAGGGCGATATAATCCGAGTTATCGAGCATGATCTCGTCTCCCGGCTTGATTTTATCCAAATATTGCACCGACTCGTGAAATCCGAAAGCCGATCCAATCGTAACGACATCACCGTTGATCTGACCGATTGGCACCTTCTGACCAGCGGCCTCGCCGCTGGTAAAGACGATGTAGGCTCCGTCTATATATAGATCCCCGCTAGGCGCGCTCTCCAGCCGGAATGTCGGAGCGGACATGGATCCGGAAGCACCCTGAAGCGATTTCCAGGCCTCGTCAACGCCCATCATCATCGATCGATCAGAATCTGAGTCTCCTTGCTTTTCGTGCCGAATGACCTCTGTTATGACGGTCTTGTAATGAAGGCGTACCCTAGAAGCCGAGCTGCTAGGGTCAGCGCCAAGGTAACCAGGTACCGTCCAGAAATCCTCGAAATAGGAGGGGTCACTCTGGAACACAGCGGGAGAAAGAACCGACAGTGCACCCTCACCAATCTCGTTATAGGCGAACCAGGTCTTAGGCGGAAAACCCATCCGGGTCACTTCTTCAAGAGCCTGTCTTTCTTCTTCATTCAATCCTGCATACATATCCCCGCTTCCTCCGGGCTCCAGTGCGTCAATAATGGAAGGAAACTTATCCTTGAGGATACGCATGGCATGGACGCGTACCGTAAAGTTATAAGGCATTGCCATTGGCGTTCCGATTACAAATGGCACCGCGCCATCCCAAACGCCTGTTTTGCTTTCTATGCAGCTTATGGTCTTGTATCCGCCGCCGCTTCCGCCATAAATATAGCCGTAAGGGCGATGGGGGCCATACAGCTCGGCTGCTTTGACCCGCGAATACTGCGCCACGGCTGCGCTGGCGCGATAAACAAGAGTAATGTCAGATGACATTCCGCCCATGTTGGATTCTACAAAATAAGCGCCGCTGGAAACGGAAAAGCCAATTGCGCCATCGTTGCCTTGGTTTGCGTTTTCACTGCCTTGAACAGGCGAGACGAAATGAAAGAAACGTCTCTCATAGCCCTCCTCAGGCGGGTAATAGAATGAAAACCTGGTGCCCGTCCCCTCGAATCCACCATGGATGTACCGATGGCGCACCGGCAAATCCCGCCATTCATCGATGTCCACATAGGGCCGCTGGAACTGAGGGTCTTGTGTTCCGTCATAGAGCGGGGCAACTGGTTGCGAAGCGTGAAGTTCCATAAATAATCCCCCTCCTCGTCTGTTTACAAAACCTGAATCATTATGCTCTTTGGAGCGCATCCTTCTGCCGACGCGGTTACCGTAATCGTACCCGCTTCCATTATGGAGCGGACAACCGCGAGCACCTTGCCGTCAAACGTTGTTCTTTCCGTATCATAGAAATTCTCCTGGCTCTTCGGATTCGCGCTGCCAAACCCTTGCAGCGTTCCCGGACCTTCTACCGTAATGGAAACTTTTCTGTCTTCTGCAGTCTGCAGGACTCCGTTTTCGTCTGTAAAGGAAATCATAATATGAGCCAAATCCGCCCCTGATGCTCGCAGCTCATCGCGATCATTTTCCAGCTTCAGCTCGAGCCCTGTACCAGCCGTCTTCAGCACCATACGGCCTGTTTCTTCTCCATCGACATAAGCAACAGCTGTAAGTTCACCAGGCATATACACCGTATCGAAAATAGCTTTAAAACGGTTCGCCTCTCCCACAGCTGCTTTTCCGATAGAATCGCCGTTTAACAGCAGCTCCACCTCTTCGGCATCCGAATAAACTTCAACCTTCACAGCGTTATCTTCCGAACCCGGCCATGTCCAGCTGGAGATCGAATCGCTCCAGGACCAAGCCGACTTCATAAATTTCTGATTGTAATGCTGCGGTCTTTGAACGGCAATGTAAGGCTCATTTCTGAGGCCCCATACGATTTCACGATAATAGGAGGCCGGTCTGCGATTCCCGATAATGTCAATATCCCCGCAGTACGCGACATACCATGGATACGGGCCATAAATTGCTTTGCTTTCATCTAACGTGTAATCGATCTTACCTATACCCGCTTCGCCAAGATAATCCCAGCCTGTCCAGACGAAATCGCCGATGATGTGACTATTCGCCTTGGTCATCCTCCAGTTGATATCAATATCATTAGGCATCGTCTCCGTACCGCAAATAATCCGGTTCGGGTACAGCTCCTTATCCATCTCATATCTGCCATTCATATAGTTATAACCAGCAAAATCGACTGCTGCAAACGCTTCTTCCGTCACTGCACCTACACTTTCATGCTTAACGATTTGGTTCATCTTTCCCATTAAAGTCGTCATCACCGTATTAATCTCGTTAGAATCGGGCTGCTCTGCACTAGCCGCTGCTTCTTTATTTTCCCCGGCGAAGCTGGCCATGATTTCACCCAGTCGATCCATAATACACAACCATCCATTAACGGAACTGGTGATAAACCTTGTTCCATCCAAGGAACGGAGCTTCTCGGCTATTTGCCGGTTCATGCTGGCTCCATCCCCGGTTGCAACTTCCCGAATTTCATTGCCAATCGAATACATGATGACGCTTGGATGATTGTAATCTTTGTCGATCATCGCTTGTACATCTCTCTCCCACCATTCCTGGAAATACAGGCCATAGTCATATTCCGTTTGGCACGAATTCCACATATCGAAGGTTTCATCCATCACCAGCATGCCGAGCCGGTCGCAAGCATCAAGCATCGCCTTGGATATAGGCTGGTGAGCGCTTCTAATGGCATTGAATCCGGCTTCTTTCAATATTTCAACGCGCCGCTCTTCTGCTCTCTCCAACGTACATGCACCTATTACGCCATTATCATGGTGAATACAGGCCCCTCTTAGTTTAACGACTTCGCCATTGATTCTTAGACCGTGCTGTGTATCCAGCTGCAGCTTTCTAATGCCGAAATGGTTCCTATCTTCGTCAACTACTTTGTCATCTACAAGGATCTTCGAATAGCAGTAATATAGATTCGGCTCATCTACCGACCATAACTTGGGCTCTTGAACATACAGCCTTTGTCTAACTGTCACTGACTCTCCAGAAAAAATAGTTAAAGGCGTCTTGTCCGATGCAACGATGCTGCCATCCGCATCCTTTATCTCTGTCAAAACATATGCTTTCTGCGTTGCGATCCCATCGTATCGAACGACGGTACTAGTTTCTACAACGGCCTGATCTTCTGCGATGTCCGGCGTTGTAATCCTGACCCCATCCTCCTTAATGTGAAGCAGTTCACCAATCATCATATTTACATTGCGGTAAATTCCGCTGCCCGTGTACCATCTTGAATTGGGTTCTGCGCCATTTTTCACAAGAACCTTGATTTCATTGTCCGCGCCCCATTTCAAGAAGCGGTTGGCCTTCACGTAGAAGTTACTGTAACCGTAAGGACATTTCCCTGCAAAATCTCCATTGATGTATACCATTGCATTCATATAAACGCCTTCGAACTCGAGGACGATGTTTTTGTTCTCGCATTCCTTTGGAGCGTACCATTTTTTCTTATAAGTATAATTTCCACCCGGAAAATAACCCGTATTGTGCTGGTTGCCACAGTCTTGGTCTCTTTCTTCAAGAACCATCGCATCATGAGGCAAGGTAATTTCCATTTCCGGAGCCGATCTCGAAAGTGAAAAACTTATCGTTCCTTTTGAAAAGCTCCATTTTTCATTAAAAGATTTCCTCAACATGTTATTACTCCTTTCAATTAAACTTCACTCACTTCCCTCATCATATTGCAATGCAGGAAAGGTGACTAACGATATAACGACAACTTGACTAGTGTTTTTTCGACTTTTTTTAAAACAGACCACTCCTTAAGAATAAAAAGAGGCTGCCCTCCGTCATCATCGATGACTTTTGGACAACCTCTTTGTAATTAGCTTATTTCATTCTGCGAGGACAGTAAATTCAATAGACTCAACCACTGGTTACGTACTGGACCTTAATCTGCACGAAGCGTAAAACGATGATGACCAAGAGCAATCGAACCCTACTTCCATTCATCATACTAAGTACAGAAAAAGTCCCGAGAAATATTCCTCGGGACTTAATAGTTCTAACTTTAATGTCACTGGACAAATAAAAATCCTGTTCGGTGAAAATAAAGTATTAGACTGGAGTCTTTGATTTAACGCGAATTTAAAATTGAAAAATCTTCAGCTTTTGAAAAATAAGTTTTAGACTGCCGCTGTTATCATTCAACTATCGTACCGAGGGAGCTTAATCATTTTTTGATTTTACAAATGAAGAAAGGGTACTCATGAAAAGCTTCGTACAAATTCTTTTGTTCTAATTGATAATTCGTATGTTTCAAGTATTCTTCTAACATATCTAACGAAGAGTATTTTAAGTTAGCCATAAACATAAGGTATCCACCGGTATTTAATAAGCTAAAACACGAATCTAAACACCTCTTGAAGTCACCAGTCTCGTTGATTGCAGAGCCTAATAAGGTTACAATATCAAATTTCTCTTTAGGTAAGTCAGAATCGAATATACTTTTACACAGCACTTTAGAAGGATGAGGATGACCTTCCCGTTGTTGTCTATAAGCGAATATTTCGCAAATTTCGTTGTTAATATCAATACTTGTTATGTTCCCTTTGCCCATTAGCCAATATCCGAGGTAATCATCCCAATCTCCTGTTCCAATCCCAATATTACAAACCTGAATACCATCAGTAACTGTAAATGTTCTTCTTATGTAATCCCTTGTTATCAATTCTGTATGTATGCATTGTGGGGATGAGTTCCATTCGCCAGCTTCAGGACTTTTAAGTTCAAGGTAATAGTTATATAACTTTTCGTCCATATTCATTGAGAAATGCCCCTCTATTTGTGTCCAATTTACAAATTAGAATTCGATACATTCCCTAAATATCCTTCCAGATTATTCAAAGTAACCTACCCTTTAGCTCAATGAAAATGGAGCAGCTACGGATCGCAATCTGCTCCATGATGCATTGAATTAAAGTTACCGTAAAGAACTCGCGAGCATCAAAAGTCAGCGTGAGCGCTTCCTCAAGTTGTTTGAAGGAAACGGCGTCGATGACGACCTGTTCTTCGTACGCCTCGGCGAGTTGAAAGACTATCAGTAACGGCTGTTGTCCCGGAGGAACGAGGTCGAGCGCCAACTGGAGGACAGCATGGCGGATTCCATTCCCCCTCCAGGTCATACATTTTGTGACCCCAAAAAGCTCGCAGAAGCCCGTTTGCGCCGATTTCGCCACCAAGCGTGCCCCTTCCTGAACCCATGTCCGGCAAAGCGCCTTTCCAAGCCTGCTGCGAGCTTTTTTCCAAAAAACTTGCCGTTACTTGTGATACGGTTCTCCGCGCTGTCTGTAACGGCAAGTTTTAAGGCCATCCTTTGCTGGATGACCTTTTCGAAAATCATCAAATTGAACTGTCGTTTTGCTCTAGGACAAATTGAATAACATCCATCGCAAATCTATCTGGTTCTTCAAAATGAGGCAAATGACCACTCTCATCATAAATCTTCATAAACCCGTTCCTAACGTCTCTTACAAATGTTTGTGTCTGCTCTTCACAAATAACGGGGTCATGTCTGCCTTTAATCAAAAGAGCTGGTACTGACAGGTCTTTAAGTTTGGGAAGTAATGAATCAAAAATACGCCCTTCGGCAATTAATTTGGAAAAATGTATGTTGCTACGTCTTCCAAACTCCTCCATCTGACTGTCTGAATAAAGCATCTTGGTGTAGTTATTACCGTCATTTGGTGTATAAACTTTCATTCTTAGTTCGCCTAATCCTTGACCTAATTCAATAAAAGCATTTAAGGTTTCGTGCGGTGGCTGATTCCCGTTTGCTACCGCCAAACATTCTCGTGCTTTTTCAACTTTCCCTATTGACTCGTATAGACTTGCAGCTTTTCGTAACCAATTCCTAAAGGATTTAATAAAATCAAAAGATGGTCCCTCCAAAATCAGGCATTCAATTGAGTTCGGATAATAGCTAGCATAGAGCACTCCTAAGAAACCTCCAAATGAATGCCCAAGTACAGACCATCTTTGAATACCTAGATTTTTACGAAGTTGCTCACAATCCTCCACCAAATCCTGAAGATTCAATGGTTCATCTTCCTCAATTATATCAGAACGCCATACCCCACGTTGGTCAATACTAATTAATCGAAGTTTGTCTGAAAGCCGCTGTGTCTGATGTAACATAAATTCATAACAACTTTCTCCTGGTCCACCGTGCAGGTATAAAAGCGATGGAGCATTTTCATTACCGTGAATTTCCACATACAATCGTTTTCCTCGAACCTCTATTAAAACGCCCTCCATAAATATCTCCTTTCTTGTAGAATGTATTAATTTCTACAATGCATATAAAATTCTGCATGTTTCGGGGGTTTCCTTTTTTCTACAATAATTCAATTCTCGCATCAAATTGAGAATCAGATATATATCATATCTGTGATTAAGCGTTAAGACCCCTTTTCGGGGGGTCATTTTCATTTTCAGGAGGGATGTAAGAATGAGGATCATCAAGTCACAACCGTTCCATCTTGGGCATCCGTGGTTCGCAGGACGATGCGGACGCGGTGCGTGGGCTTCTGTTCGCCAAGAGGGGGCTTTTGCTTTCCGCAAGCAAAAGTCCCCCTCCAGATACCGCATCGTTTTGTGACCTCAAAAAGCTCGCAGAAGCCCGTTTGCGCCGACTTTGCCACCTAGCGTGGCCCATCCCAAACCCATGCCCGGCAATGCCCCTTTCCAAGCCCGCTGCGAGATTTTCCGAAAAAACTTGCCGTTACTTGTGATACGGTTCACCGTGAATTATCCTACAATTTATCGCATAGATTAGCTTATTTACAGTTCTCTCGATGCTCCGATAACCCATTCTTTAATCGTAGTGTAGTGCGAAAGAAAGTACGTGCTGATGCTGAGTCAATAATTCTTTGGGATTTAACGGCAGACTCGATGGAGCAGGCCGCCACAATCTGCGCTGTCCGGCATTGATTTTTTTTCCAAAATAGGTTATTTTATAGACAGCTTAGCGATAAGCAAGTTCCTGACACGAAGGGAGATGTGTTTTAATGGCAACTACTTATATGGTGGTTTGGTCTTAAAACTGAATAGCAGGCATACGCGAAGAAAGCGGGAAAACGCCCGTATTATTTGGTATGCCATCCAAAGTAACCTTTCGTGAATATTGCTGTTTGCAGGATACGATGAAGGTCGTATCTTTTTTTGCGTCCTGATGCCGCGCGACAGCAGCTTCTTTAGAGGCTGCTTGTCCGTGGCATTTTTGCGTCCAAAAAACAACATTAAAGGAGCTAACAAAAAAACCATGATGGATTTGAAAACCTATGGCTACACAGAAATAGAAGCAATTCCCGACGGATTATTGCCCGGCAGGGTGACGGAGCTTCGACGCGAGCGCTTCACGGTCATGACCGAGCGCGGCGAAGTAACGGCGGTGCTCAAAGGAGCATTCTATCACAGCGCAGAAACTCGCGTAGACTTTCCGTGCGTCGGTGATTTTGTCTTGCTGCACTACAACGAGAGCGGAGATTCTCTCATCGTTACGGTACTGCCCCGCCGATCCAAGTTCTCACGCGCGGATTACTCAGGGCATGCCGCAGGCTATGCCAAAACCGTGCTGGAACAGGTCGTCGCAACCAACTTTGACTATGTGTTTATCCTTTCTTCTCTGAATTGGGATTTCAACGTTATCCGCATCATGCGGTACCTGACACAAGCCAGGCAGAGCGGCGGCCAGCCGGTCGTCATTCTGACCAAGGCTGATCTCGTTGAAGATTATAATCTCCCGCTCGCAGAAGTCACACAAAGCATCCCCGATGTGCCGGTTCACGCGATCTGCAGTCATACAGGCCTCGGGCTGAACGAACTCGATCCCTACTTGATGCCTGGTAAAACAGTCGTCTTTCTCGGCATGTCCGGCGTCGGTAAATCGTCTCTGCTCAATGTGTTGATAGAACAGGACGTAATGAAGGTTCAGGCGATCCGGGAGGTCGACAGCCGGGGGCGGCATACGACAACGCACCGTCAGCTGTTCATGCTCCCCTCCGGTGCGATGGTCATCGATACGCCGGGTATGCGTGAGCTTGGGCTTTTTGATGCCGACGAAGGCATACGCGCAAGCTTTACCGATGTGGAGGAATGGTTCCCGCAATGCCGATTTACGGATTGCCGCCATCAGGCCGAGCCGGGTTGTGCCGTTCTCGCCGCGCTTGCCGACGGTTCGTTGCCGCGTGAACGGTGGGAGCATTATGTTGCCCAGCAGTATGAGAACAAGTATGTCCAGGATAAAACGAGCTACCTCATCGACAAGAGGGCTCGAAACAAAACGATCGCCATGTGGAGCAAGCAAACGAAGAAAAACGGAGGATGGAACAAATGAATATTAAATTCGAAACGCTGATCTATGCCTTAAGCCGACGGTTCAAGAAGGATATCATCTCAGCCGACTGCCAAACCATGCCGTTACAGGGCGGAACTGTGGGAAATGTGTCCCTGGTAACGGGGATCGCCGAAACCGCGGATGGCGAAAAATTGCCGTACCGTATCGTGCTGAAAATCCAGAAGAAATGGGAGCGTTACGGCGATCCGGGTTCATGGCGCCGGGAATATGATCTCTATGCGTCTGACTTGGGATCGACGTTCTCGGATGCCTTCCGCTGGCCGACATGTTATCACGCCGAGATCAATACCGAAGAAAATGAATTCCAGCTGTGGCTGGAATATATCGATGGCGTAACCGGTATAGACTTGACCGGTGACATGTATGAACAGGCTGCGTTGGAGTTAGGACGCTATCAAGGCAAGCTGTATGCTCTGCAGCCCGCTGTGCTGCAGAGCTTGACCAACCTGAGCCATGCGGATCTCATGAAGAATACGTATCTGCATTACCGGTCATGGCCGGTCGTCTACGATTATATACGCTCGGAGGACTGCGGATTCCCGCAGCACGTGCGGCAAATGCTCATCGACATCGATGAGCATGCAGACGAGATACTCGCCCGTATCGAAAAATTGCCCCTCGTGCTATGCCACCGGGACTTCTGGGTGACCAACCTGATCTATGCCGACGGGAAAATCGCGCTCATCGACTGGGATACATCCGGATGGGGCTACCTGGGCGAGGATCTCGCAAGCCTGATTACGGATGAAGCGGATATCGATCACATGGTCGAATACTACCAGCGATGTGTCCCCGCGTATTACAAAGGCTTTTCGGAGTATGCGGATGTATCCCCTATCGCCGATCATTGCGTCTACGAGCTGATCCTTCTCGTATTCGGGTACAGGCTTGTGGAGTGGTATCTCCACACAGAAGACGATGACGAGAAGACGAAGCGTGTCCATACGCTCCAAAAAATCTATCAAATGAAGACCAGCCCTGCGCAAGGTTGACTCTAAAAAAAAGAACTCCGAAAACCCTTGAATATAGTGGGTTTTCGGAGTTTCTTTCATTACTCCCATTCGATCGTCGCCGGCGGCTTGCTCGTGATGTCGTAGACGACGCGGGGCATTCCAGTCGGTGAATCGACAGTGGAATTGACAAACGTTTACGGCATCACATCGGAAGCTCCGATGTACGTCATCGTTGCTGGAAACTTCCTGGATTCCTGACGATAATTAATTCTTAATAGCATAAATGTTATTGAGCTCCATGTATTCCGATTCAGATTTCAAGATTTCTACTCCTCCACGGTTATAATATCGATTGCTAATAACAGCCTCAAAGTGACTTCGTATTTCTTCTTCACGAATTGCAGTAAGGCAGAATAACTGAATCTTGTTTTTCAGTGCAAGCTCAATGATCGGTCGGACTACGTGTTCAGATGATGCAGCTCCGAATGGATTGTCAGCAACAATTGTTATCCAGACACTTTCTTTGCCGTGTAGTTTCTTACGGATGTGTGTCACAATTATCATAAACATAATCATATAGGAGGTGTATCGTTCCCCGCCTGACCAAGAGGCTGCCTCATCCCACGAGAAATATTCAACACCTAATTCAAGAAGTGTTTTCTTTCGCGGTTTAAAAATTTCAATGTAACAATTCTCCAAAGGTGAAATGTTCTTAAGGAGATTCATGCTATTCATTTGCTGCTCAAGGTATACATTTACTTCATCATCGGTTTTTCCCTCACCTTTCAGTCTTTTGAGTTCATAAATGATCTTCTCCACAAACAAGTTAGTATTATGTAGAGATACTTCCTTCGGATTAGCATCCCACTTGATTTTCACCATCTGTATCGTATTCCCAAATAGATCTACTTTCGAGTGCTTTGAAACTTCACAAATATTTTCATGAATAATAACGGCACGACGGTGCGCAATATCCACAAGATTATCTTTATCTTTTCTCAACTCAGTTAGCTTACTCTGTAAGTCATTTTCCATCGCGTCTAGAGCATCAAACACCTTCACAAACGCTTCGATAATGTAGTAATAATCAAATAGCTTCTCTTGCAATATGACAACAGAATTAAACTCGGTCGCAAATCGGCTTACCTTAGAATTGTTAGTCTCAAGTAGTGTTTTCACGTAGGATTCACATGCCTTTGTCACAGCGTTTCGCTGTGAATTCAAGCTATTCTTGGAATTCAAATATGCGCTAGATACAACAGTTATAGCCTCAACACGAGTATCTCCAAATGTCTTCCATTCTTGTTCGTTAAATATTGGCCTTGAAATATTACCAGTTGGTAATTCTCGCTGTGCTTGATAGCGATCGAGTGCAGAATGAATATCCTTCATAACATTGTTTTCCGCTTCTAAGCATTCTTCGTTCGCTTTATTATTTTCTCGGTTTTTCTTTATTGCTTCTTGAATCTCATGGATAGTCAAGGGTAACTCCCCTTCTCCATCACCATAAGGAGCCTTACCAAAGTCGTTACCGAGTGTAGAAATCATGTTATTAACGGTTCCTTCTGCTTTAGCAACTTCTATCTTTTTATCATTAAAAGATTCTTCAAGAGATCTAACGACATCTCTTTTATCATTTGTTTTCTTTTTGAGCTCTACCCTTTCACTCTGATAAACTGCTCGGTAATTCAGTTGTACCCAAGTAAACTCAAGCCCTGTATCTTCTATTACACTTTTGGCCTTATCCCTGTTTTCAATGCACTTCAATAGAAGCTCTTGCTTAGTCTCATACCCCGCATTCTTTTCGTTCAGTTCTTTTCGTGCCTTATCCAAGATAATTCGAATCTCTTGAAATTCTTCTTCTGAATAATCGCTTTCAAAACTGTACTCTTGATCTAACTGATATTCCTTTCCAATTTTAAGATGCTCATCAAGAGTTCGTTCCTTCTCTTGCATTAGAACTAACTGCTGCAAATTTTCCTCACGAAGTCCATCTAATTCAACTTCAATTTCATTTATTTTTGTGGTGATGGCTTCAAGCGCAAACTTCGTTGCCTTAAGGGTCGATATTTTAAAATTAACATCCGGTTCTGGGTATTTATCAATGAAATTTTTTAGATGTTCTGTTTTGAAATGTACTTTTTGTTGTTCTTGCCTGTATTCTTCTCTTTTGTTTTGTATAGAAGTCTGTGCTTTCCGTAGAGCAGCTATACTTTCTGTATTAGCTGAAAGTTCGTACGCGATGGAATTCAGTCTGTCTGTTAGCTCAGATTCACATTGAGCAAATCTCCTTGCAGAAAAGGCGTCATAGGTTTTAAAAAAATCTTTTGCAGTTCGAAACGTATCATCAAGGAAAAATAATTCGTGTTGATCTTGTTTAAGTCTCTCTTCCTTACGGTTAAGCTCCTGTTTTAACTCCCTAATCATAGATTCGATTTTCTCTCGGGAAGTAAACAGCTTTCCATCCAATGCCTGAAAGGCCATAAGGCCGTCTTGGAAAGATGCAAGGATAACTTCTTCATGAGATGTATTCACAGACAGTTTATTTTTAAGTTGAAATATTACTGGAATTTCAAACATTTCGCGGTTGTTCTTAATTCTTTGCATTTCACGAACAATCGTTGCTGTCTGAGCCTCCTCTATTAAAAATGAATAAGGGAGCAGCGGATGATTTTGCAAATATTGTTCCTTAGTTTCCTCATCAACGTTTTGGTCAGCTAACCACTCGCTTCCGAGCGTAACAAGCGTACCTCCTCGATATAGTCGGTTCTTAATCTCAAGAAGAGTATGATGGGGAACAAAGTATTCATTCTCAGTGAGATGTCTAATCTTTCTACGAAGCTCCTCTATCCCAACTTTAAGCTCATCCCGTTGGTAACCCCTTGTACTAATCTCTTTATCGAGCCAAGCAAGATCTTCGTCTTTTTCGGCAAACAAATCAAAAACCATTTTCCCCTGCTTGGTTAGGGTATCTGCAAGTATGGCATACTTGTTCTCATATTCCTGTGTTGCTGTTTGATTATCATTGCGCTCAGTGTGAATTATTGATTCCTCTAAGCTAAGTTCCTTCTCCTTAGAGTGACACGTGGAGAGTTCTTCCTCATATGTTTGAAGATGATCTGAACATTCTTGAATTTGAGCCTGGATTTCTCCCAATCTCTGAACAAAGTTTTCTAACAACATTGGGGGGCTATCAAGAGCGCCCGAATCACAAATATGTTTCGTCCGTTCCAACTCACTCTCATAGTTTCGTACGTACTCATTGAGAGAACCTATTTCATTTTGAAGCTCACCCTTGTCATTCTGACATCTATTAAGCTCAGCAATTGTTTTATCATATTTAATTTTAATATCTCCAATTTTTTCAGAGACTTCATCTCTTGCTTTCATCTTCTGATGAAGAATTGCTGACCAGACATCCTGCAGTTCTTCAGTCTTATTTCGAACGGTCTCCTCTAACTCTGGCTGGGTTTTTTTCATCATTTCTAGCTCTTGAGTGTAGGAGATGACAGCTTGGTTCTCCTTGTCATACAACGCATAATGCATAAACGATTGAAGTTCTTTTTCTTTTTGCTCAAGTACAATCAACTGTTGACGGTGGGATTTAATCTCCTCCTCATACCGTTCTGCTTCTAGTTGAAGCTCCTGCATTTCACCTCGCTTTGTTTGAATGTTAATACTATCCTTTTTCCAGTTCCAATCCTGAAACTCTTGAGAAATCCTCTTTTTCTCATCCTCCATCCTCCGCAAGGCTTCTGTAGATTTTACCTGGTGCATCTGTAACGTAGAGCGAAGACGTTCAATTTTCACCAGTTCTGAATTATGTATTTGCCTCTTATTCTCTAGCTCCTGAACGCTCGAGACGACCATTTCAGCCAAAGATTTAATCATTTTAAAGTCTTCAATATCACTCTGATATTCTGGAATGATTAGAAGGTTTTCTTTATATCCCTTGAAGGCCTCAATTATTTCCTTTTTATCCTCCTCAGTTTGAAAGATAGTATTTTCCATGGTAGGTACCAGCAACTTCGTGATCAACGTTTCCGTTGTCTTCGCTTTTTGAAAAAAGCCTTCTACCCCACCTTCATCACCGTTAATCTTTCGGATGCTTTCCCATTCTTCCGGGAGTATACCGTATAACATTAGGTTTTCCTTATACTTTTTATTAGAATCTGGGATTTCAACGTAGGGATAATCTAAACTGAGTAAGTATTTTCTGAACTCCGTATATCTTGTCACCATCTTATCCGTAGTAAAAGGTAACGTAGCAATATTGACTTCAGAGTCTTTCTCGTAAGTAAAAAGATAATTGAAATAATCAAGCTTGTCTTTATCCGTCTCTGCATTCTTAAAGCAAAAACCAGTCAATAAATACTTTTCTTTCTCTCCGTCTAGTAACCACTCTACCGCAATATGTCCATATGACTTTTTGGCATAGGTATCCTTTATATTTCGCCCAGCGAGACTCGAATTGGGTAGCACTGTTTGCATTAAGGTCTGGATGATGCTTGTCTTACCGCCGCCATTCTCAAGCAAAAAAATTGTATTCTTACCTCGCGGCTCCCAAATATTATCGGGAATAATCTTCTTCCCTTCATCAAACTTCAGGCCGACCGTACGAATTCGAGTTATGACTGGCATTTCAACCTCTCCCCTTTTGTGAATTTGTAATAAAGCGCATAATTCGTTCTTTTCGTCCAGTATTAAAATAATATTTAATAACAACATGATTAAGCTTTTCTGTAATTCTTACCTCTTTACCTTCCATGATAACGGCAAGTTCTTCCTTTTCTAAAAAAACCAGCACTTTATTTAAAAATCCAAAATGGTGCTTATCGTACTTTGATTTCTTTAGATTTTTAACCGTTTCATTAAACTCAGGCACAGAATCCCATGATTTAATAATTCCTTTTAGATCCAGTTCAAGATCCTCTGCAATGGAGGTTAAGTCATCCTCATCCAGTGACTTAAAATAATCCATACTCTTGCCCACTGTCTCTAATATTTCCTCAATTCGCACGTATTGTCGTGTAGATACTGTCTGGTCCATACTATTAAAGAATTTTGACAATAAAACCAGCATACAGAAATACGCCAAATAGAGATGCTCATTATTCTTCAGTCCCATTTCCTTACGCAGTTCTTCGTTCGTGTAAGAGAGTACTCGATTTTCCAAAGTAGGAACCATATATATAATACCGCTATCTTCATACTCAAATATTTTCACTTGTGCATTCGGTTCAATAACATCACGGATCATTTCTTGTATCTCAGCGCGCTTAAAAGTACCGTAGATCTCCTCATTATCTTTGGTAATACGTCCTTCTTTTTGCAGTGCAATAAAGACGGAGAATGCATCCGCAAATTCATCCTTGAGTGTTCCCATATAAATTCCCCTTTCGTATTGCAAAATCAGAAAGAACAAAGCCGTTCGGAAGAGTAATGACACTCCCATTCGGCTCGAAAGAAAAGTATCCTATGGCTTCAAGCTCCGGATATGCCTCTACAGCACGGGCTAAGCATCTAGGAATCACTGGTAAATGAGGAATAACCTCATGTTCAATTCGTTGGAATGACGTATAGTCGCTTTGATGCAGATCAACAAGGAAGGAGTAAAAATGCATCGTGTTTGTAAGTTCCTGATACAAGTCAAAATTCTCATTTTTTATATTTGAAAGGATATCGGAAATTGTAACACTACTGTTGGTAAGTATCGGCTCACCTAAAATACGAAGGTATTCTACCACTTTGGCTTCCATTTGTACTCGTTGCATCTCTTCAGCTTTTTCAATAATTAACATTTCCTCTTCACTGACTTCATGCACTTCTACATCTTGCTCTTGCTTGCGAATAATGCGCCGCTGCGGTTGAAATACTTCAAGAGGATTGAAAATAGGCTTTCTCCGGAAAGGTAATAAGGGATTTAAAATGATTTTTAATGTCTCTAAATCTATGGGCCTTGCGGAAATTTCACTCAAAATTTCGCGTTCGAAATTTAGTTTTACAGAAAAGGCATTGAGAATTAGCGATTCCATGGAGTGAGTCATGACCATCTGCAGCTTTTGTTTATCAGTAAACAACGATTCATGCACTGCGATTACACTCGCCAATTTCCGCTGAATTTGCATCACAAGCTCAATACCCTTAATTTCCTTCGCTGTAAGTTCGCCCATATGGTAACTATGGATTTTTTCATCCACTAGATTTTTCAAGCTATTGAAAACTTCTCGTTCCCGAGTTAATTTGTCGTGAACACTCTCAAGCTGTTTTTTCAGTAATTCTTTTTTTGAAACCGAAATGGCATCCTTAACAATTTCACCCTGTAAGTCGCGAAGAGCGAAGCGCTCTTTCTTAATTGCTATTGTAATATCGTTAATTGCATTTAGCGCTTCATGGAACAGTCCCTTTTGCATTTGCTGTTTGAAATATAGTTGAGCAATTGAGATTTGAAGCTCACCATACATTTCTTTCGTTTTAAAGAGCATTTCAATACCCTCGGTTGATAAACGGAGACTAATTTTCCGCTCTTGAAGCATGTCTAGGTTCATGTCCTCATCGTACTCAAATAACCGGAATGATATTATTTCCTTACTCTTCTGTTCCAAATCGAAATACTCAAATTCATGATTGCGACCAAAGTTTCGGAGGAATTCATCGACAAGGACATCCCGTAGTTCCTCGATTTCCTCGTTATTCAATTGGATGTCACACCGTTCCCATAAAGTAGTTTTTAGGAATCTGTGAATACCATCAGTAGTGGTAGGCCGATTCATCAGCATATTTTCCAAAGTGTAGAGCATGACAGCAATCGCCAGCGATACAAGAGGCAGTTCACGAAAACGAATCTTATCTTTCATATAAAGAATTGGTGAAAACACCCCTAAGTTCTTCATACGTTCCCGGAAACCAACGAAAATATTGTCGTAACTATCCATGCTATAAGTCTCCTTCGGAATGGCTTAGCTTTATAAAATCTTTACGATTCAATCCTTCTTGAGGAAGATATCCATTGCATTGTTCCACAATCGAGATAATACTTGTCCTTATGGATTCGTTGAAACATTCAAGGAAGGTCGCATAGGATAATGGTTTAGTTTTTGCCTGTTCCTTTTTACGTCGAGGCGGCACCCTATGTTCATATTTGCTTAACAATGCAAAATAGAATAAGAAAAAAGGTTGAACATCTACGGTTTTCTGTAGAGAAGAAAAAATACTCATCCCCTTAGGATCAATATCCCCGAAGTAGTGAACCTGATAATTAATATCTCTCAGCTCTTCGATCTCGTTAATATAAGAGAAGCTCCTTAGAATCTTATCCCCCTCCCCATAAATCAGCATGGAGAAGGGAATCTCTCCAAATGTGTAGATTCCTTCGATAAAGAGCCGTTTGAGTGTGTAATAAGTATCTTTATTTTCTACAATCAGAATGTGGTAAGATGATTTACTATTACAGGTACGACGGTATTCAAAAAAAGGCTCATAAGTAGGATAACAGCATAAATCATCTAAAGTTATACTGATTCGTTGGAGGGCTCCCCTGTTTTGGTCTAACCACTTTTCATCATAAAAAAGTTCGAAAGATCGTTCGTTAATCGAAATAACTTCCGTATCCCCAGTTTTTAGGAACTTATTAATTTCATCCAGATACGGTTTATCTATGATGAAAAGTTCATAATCTTTTGCGTAGGACGATAACGCCATTTTAGGATGATACTCATTGAGCAGCATTCGAACATATGCTTCTTCCACTGGCTCAGCTGCTTGTTCAATTTTCCGGTAAACATTGTATAGTTTCGTGCCTGTCTTACCTCTTGAGATAACAGGGGATATTACTCCATCACTACAGATATCTTCAATCGTTTTAACAAAAGCTGGAAATCCGCCTTCTCTTTCATAACGTAATTTATGATTACGTACCAGAAAGACTTCAAGATCATCTGCTCGGATTGTTTTAGGTTTATGTGTTTCGATAAATAGCGCTATCAGGTCTTTCAAAAACCATCACCCTTTTTAGTTGCGTTTGTGTGTGAGCTAATAGCCCAATGGAAAGTCATTGACGTATTTATCCACAAAATAAATTAGATTTCTTCACAATACCCATAATTTGAAATATGCCTTTATTAAATCACACCGACATGACGACACTCTGTCACTGAAGGTATGTTCTCACAAAACATATTCTGTAATATTTCGACAAATCACACTACAAGTCCTTGCCTTCCATGGAGTGACAGCTTATTTTAAATAACCCCGCCGTAAAGGCGAGGTAAGATGAGCATTCGCCACTATGCTCATTCTCCTCTGAGGGAAATACTGATTCTAGGAAGATATGAATCTGTTAAAAAATCGGGAAAATGAGTCGAGGAAACAACTGAAAGGCTCTTCACAGCCGGGAAAAAGACTACGGAAAGGCTTGAGAATACAGCTGTAGAGCGGCATTCTTCAAAAGGCAGATAGATGGTTTGGGAAAACTTCGAGGAAGAGCCTGAGATACAAGATGCTTGGGGAAAAGAGCTAGAAAATGCCGAGCGAAAATCAGGAGTAGCTACTTTAGTTTCATTCAGAAAATAGAAAAAATTTAACTGGTATAGAGCAGGGTTTGTGGGATAGATTCAGACTTAAATTGCGGACTACAATTCCATCAAACCACTCACAGTAGTATAGATACTACCTCTCATCCTCCGATAAGGTGTGATGAATACGTTCTGTCTTCCAGCCTTTATACCGAGCTAGCCATCGCTCAGAATCAATATTATTATCACGTGCCTGAATAAGAGACGTATACCCCTCCACGTAAACACCACGCTTCTTTAGTTCTTCCATAATCCATTCTAGTCTTGTTGGCGGGTAACCAAGGTTGGCTGGGCCCATTTTAACTGAAAATTCAATTTCGCTTGGCTGAGTCACTTTCCAAGGGTCTGTCAATAATTTTGTGTAAACTCATTTATAAGGAATTCCCCCGAGGGGGAATATGCCTTTTAGCGTAGGTGCTGTCCGACTCGATCCGGAAAGAAAACGGAGAGTTGGAGCAGCATTTGCCCCCAGTTCTGAACACGACCGGTCCATTTGCGAACGACATCCATGGTCGAGTGGTAGAGCATTTTGAGTAGGGCTTCGTCCGAAGGAAAGATGCTCTTGCCCTTCGTTACTTTGCGAAGTTGACGGTGATAGCTTTCGATGATGTTTGTTGTGTAATTAGCTTCCGGATCTCAGGTGGGTACTTGAAGAAGATTGCCAGCTCATCCCAGTTATTACGTTAGGAACTGACAATAAGCGGATACTTTGTACCCCATATTTCCTCAAATCGATCAATCTCTGCAAGAGCAGCGTCTTCTGTTGTCGCCTTGTTGATCGGCTTCAGATCCGCCGTCACCTTCTTCGAGTCTTTGTAGGAGACGTAGCGTGTCGAGTTGCGGATTTGGTAATCATACACTTCTAAATCTCGGCCTGCGGATAGCAGGCGGCAATGGCTTGCGAGAAGCCCGTTAGGTTGTCGACGCAGGTGATGGGAATGTCTTGTACCTCACGGGTTTTCAGCTCATTCAGCACGCTGAGCCAGGACTTCGCTGACTCGTTCTCACCGAACCACATGCTCAATACATCCTTGCTTCCGTCCAGGTCAATACCAATGACCATGTACGCTGCTTTGTTGACAATAGCACCGTCTTGCTTAGGACGAACCAAGGAGACATCGCCGCGCACAATTAACCAGCGGCGTACAGGGACGCCAGCAACAAGCACCTGATCATCTAGCTCTCGGTGGCTTATACAACAGTTTGTTGTAGTTTTAGTTTTAAATACTTGTTTTTAAGTATTGCTGCAAGATCATTTGTATTATTAAGTTGTAGGATTTCATCTCTTGTTATTAACAAGATTGCAATTCTATCTCTTACAATTGCTGATCTTATTTCACTATGTGCATTGCGTTCACCATTAGCAGAACCAGTAATTCCATTTAGTGATATTATTATACCTGTTTGGGCTGCTTTATCTTGAAGTTTACGAACAAACCATCCAACATCATTACTTCCAATTGGCTCAGCAGTATTTTTACATTCAGTTATTAAAACTGTATCTAGAAAATGAATTGCTGAAAATGGCAAATTCCAAAATACAACGTCTATCTCTTGAGCTCTGTTCGAATCGATAATGTTTTTTGCAAAAAAACTCACATTGGGGACTTTTTCAAAAAGATATCTAACTAGTTCCTCTAACTTATCTCCTTTTATATCTGAGTTAGGAGCTTCGTCGGATTCTTTTAATAGCTGTAGAATTTTCTTTTTAGAATAAATAGCCATTAGTTAGATACTCCATGAGCGAGTTGATTTCGACGTTTCATAATAATATCTTCAAAACTATTTCTAATTAACATTTTGAGGAAATCTTCAAAATCCCATGCTAATATCAATGGTGCTATATTTCCTTTGAAATTCAAACGCTTGTTATTTCGATCTAAATAAAAAAGTATCGCTGCTTTGGAAGAAGTATTTATTAAATTCTTTGCAAGTGTTTCTACAAAATGAATCTCTTTATCTACAACATTTCCATATTTCACTTGAATAAGAATTGGATTGCCCAGTATCGCTGTTAATTGATCATTCCAGATTGCAAAATCAGTTCCATTATCCCCTTTAGAATAATCATTCTTGACTGCTCCAAAATCTGCAGTATCAAATACCTCATTTACTAGGAGCTCAAAATCGTATCCTGTTCCATTTTCTCTTATGCGCGGTAGCTTTTCTAATAGCATTTGAAGCTTCGCTCTTTGATTTTGAGTAATGTACTTTTTCTTTTCTTTCTTACTTTTAGGTTTGATTGAACTTTGAGAATTAATAAATTGTGTTAATGCCATATCTAATATATCTTGATTGGCCAATTTAACCTTTACATAAGGATACATCCGTAAATAAAGTAGATTTTGATCTTTCTCGGATAATATTAAAATCGGTTTCCCCATTCCTTCGCATAGTCCCAATTCATAAAACATCTCAGACGACGGTTCATTTAATACTGCTATTGCAAAATCAGCTTTTTGAATCTTTTCTTTTAGAGACAACATGGAATCCTGGTCAACATCATAATCGTAAAGATCTGTAACTTTAATCCCTTTTTTTTGAAGAAGTGATCTAATGATCATGGTATCCGTAGGAGTTTCAGTAATCAGATAACAAATATTCATAAACATTTACCTCTCATTAATCATTTAGTCTCATTCAAATTAATATTAATATATCAGAATTGGGAGCGTCGCTAAATTGGATATCGAAGAAAAGGGGTATTGTCGCAATAAAGATAAGCACTGCACCTATAAGTAGTGAGGAAGTAATCACAATTCTTTTCATAATTGATTTCATCTCAAATTCCATTTTATCACAGTTGAACTATAAATATAACTTACCATTTGCAAAACAAACACGGCGGCGATCATTTGACCGGCTGCCGTGTTTTTTAATTTAAGCTATCATTCCCCATTAGTTCAAACTATAATGAGAGGTTCGATTTTCTTCTTGATGCGCCATCAATGTAATGTGTTGCTCCCGATCAATGAGCCTGACCCCGGCCTTCAGCCGCAGTTTGCGGAAGTTGGTTAATGAACTCTGATCGATAACTGGGTCTTCCGGAGCCATTGTCAACATCTATTATAGTTTACGCCTCCCTCCCATTCCCCTCCAACCACCCAAATCCCATGTCCCACAAGACTTCCCAGCTCTTCCTCCCCCCTTCGCCCTAATCCCTGAAGCAAAATAAGTTTGCCACTGAAGCCCGCAAAATGACCGAGCAAATCACAAAAAATCGAGAAAAATCAGAGCCGAAAAGGCAAAATAAGTTTGACGTGAAATCAGGGGGAAGACCAGGGTTTTAGGGCACAGGGTTGAAGGGAAAAAGCAGAAAAAGAGACTGAGAAAATGCCTGGGACAACCGCTGATTAATGGCATCAATCACTTTAATTGATCGGGGAAAAGAATGAGGAAAAGACATTGCATTAATGAGGCAGAATCCTTATGTATCAAGGCTTTAAGCCGTTATCCTTTGGGCTGATGGCTGAGAAAAGGGTTGAGGAAACAGAGGATCGGGTCAGGGTATCACAGGGTGATGCAATGGCTTGTTGGGCTTAGGATCTACCCTATTCCCTACGCCCTTTCCCCTGCTCCAAAGAAAGAAAACCCGAGCGAAAATCAGGCGGGAGATACCTGAAATTCGTCGGCTTAGTGGTAAACTTTAAGTGATCAGTGGCAGACTTTAAGTGTGGAGTTGTGGACTTAAATGGACATCTACACCTCGTTTAGACAAAATACTACCACCATTTCGGTTTCCATAAAACGGCCTATAGCGAGCAGCTCGCTATTATCCCTAAAAACGACTAATGGCTTCACCCACTGTTAACAAAGGGCGAAGCCATTAAATAATATTTGTTGATGTCATCCTAAACAGTCATATTTCCATTTTACCCAACAGTTACTGTTTCATAAACCTACAGATACCAACTCTTTTGTAAAAACACCAACTTTAGTGTAAAGGCACCAACTATAATGTCCAGACACAAACTTTAATGTCTCCGGACAAACATCTGATGACGCCAAATAATACTGGGAAGTGAAACTACGCATTATAACTGAAGTTTTTGAAACACCCATTGAAAATGGTTAAATAAAAGTGGGAAGTGGTGGAATTATAAAGTGTTAAATAATAATGGGAAGTGGAATGTCTTGTTCTTCATAAATAATTATAAGAATCAAATAACCTTACCTTAATTTACACTATTTACGAAACGGTAAATCCTGCTTTTGAAGTTGCTTTTGCAAAGATGTACTACTAATGCCATAACTTTGAGAAATGTTCCACATCGATCTTCCATCTATACAATGCATATGGTGCCAAGCTACAACTTGTACTTCGTCGTGAGGTCCCGTAATCCATCAAACGTCCAACCGCAATTTTATAATTACAATCTATTTCGTCCTCATAAAATGTATATTCTCTCATACTAAAAGTGTTAATTTATTGTAAGATAGAATCAATTTCACAATCCAAAATATCAAAATCAAATACTAATAATTTCGAAAAGTTCTATCTCTGTACTATAATTTTGTTTCAGTATATACATTTAGATATTTTGCATTTCAGAATATTCGAAGGCTTAACAATAGTTCATTTATTGTTGTTTTCATTATCATTCATGATACAAAAGTTTTTTAAGGAATATAAGTATTTATCTCCCGTTTCATCAACTATATAATACAAATCATCTGATTTATCAAGGACTTCATATATGTGACCATGGATGAATCTTGATTCGTCACTTGAGCCACAAAACTTAGCTTTCATTTTATCACTCCTCGCTATACCATTTTTTTATTTTGAATTCAACTTTCCCGACATTTTTACATTGATACCAATGTATTTCTGCTTTTTTTCTTTTAGAACCTTTTTCTACAATTACTGTTCCACGTACCTTCTTCCAATCTTCAATAGCAGGGTTTTTAAACTTGTAAGTTTTCATTAATCTATTTATATCATCTATCTTTTTTCCTTGTGCGATTACTACAACACCCGTAATAGTTGATTTTTCAGGTATAAAATATTCGGTTTCAGGTATAAATATTTTCTCTTTCAAGTATATATTGTTTGCTCCAGAAGCTGATACCTGCTTAAATGCTAGAAAGGCTTCATTATAATTGTCTCCGATAAAATTCCTGTTATACGTTGAGTTTAATATTTGTGCAACTATGTCGTCTAAATACAAACTATCTGTAATCAGTTCCGTTTCTAGTCCTTTTTGATCATCAGGTATTTCCCAGTAAGCATTATCTAATAGATATAAATAATCTTCTCCAGAATTATCAATAATCCGATAAAGTCCTTGGGACTTTCCTAATACGGTATACTCTGTACCATGTGTAAAAGAAGAAATATTATTTTTCCCTTTATAAATTGCTTTCATTAACTAAGGGCAACTCCTTAATAAGTAATTGATATTATCAACTTTTGGAAATATTAACATCGATCTTCCCTTGATAAAACGAATATGGTGCCAAGTTGCAACTTGTACTTCATTGGTAAGGCTATTTTCCACTCCATCCTGTCATGTCATAACGAAGCAATACATCTTTATAAATTCCATGGTGTCATTTTATTGAACTGTGAAAATATTAGGTGAGATTTTAGTTTTTAATTTCTCTTCAATTTTATTGTCTAACTTAAAGCGTCGTGAATAATAAGATATTCCACCATTCTTAAAAATTAATAAGTCAATAGGGAAAGCAACAGGATTTTCTTTGTATAATTCAATATATTCTTTTTTACCTGTATGATTCACAATATGATGCATAACAAGTTGTGCCCAGTAGTCTAACTGATATCCTTTAATCTGAGATAAGGAACTTAACACCAAACATCTTTCTGCTAAATCTTTAAATTGATTCGGATTTTCACCTTCAGCAATAATAATCTGCTCACCTTCATAATTCCTAACTGTATATTGTTCATTTTCCCAAATAAAATGTTGAATAAAACCTTTACCTTCATCAACACCAAATAAAATATGATTAGCATGTGCATCTCTGTTTGTTTTTAAGAGTTCACCGTAATACTCCGCAACCATATTTGAAATTTGTTCTTTCGAATGTTCAGGTTTTATATTTACTTGTAATCGAAATCTAGCTTCATCGCTTGGGTTGCCTGCACTAGCAATTCCAATATTCTGATTTAATTTATTTATTTTCAACGCCTTCGCAGATACCATTGTACTGTTTCCGTCAGGAAACTTTGTTTCGATTAACCGTTGCGTATCTGCAACTAAAAATGCTCCATCTTTAAAACAGTACCCAATTAATGCAGTCATAGTTACTCCTCTAAATAATATTTTATAGTATACAAATAAGAAAAAGATAATAATCTCGAATGTAGAAAGAAAGATGATAAGGAGGGGGTAAAATTGTTAGACGCTGAAAAACAGTATATTGACAAACTCATAGAAAATAGAAAAACAATTTATAACGAAGAGCTGCTGTTGTATTTAATACAACACAAATTCCCAATAGCCAAACAAGTTTTTGCAAAATCAAAACAGGAACTCGTAATTAATGCCATCATTGAATATTTAGGTCAGGGTATGCCGTTTTTCGATTTAATTGATGAAGGTAATCTAGGGTTAAATAGAGGTATTGATTTATTAACCAAAGAAACTAAAATAAAAAATCTAGATGAGATGTTAAGAAAAAACATCCAAGAAACGGTTGAAGAAGCTATTGCCGAACGAAGAAATCATATTAGTAATACAATAATACCAAATAAGAACCAAGATATATAGTTTTGTATACAATCAGAAATGCTCCTCAAGCTTACTCAGATATAATTTTCGGATACATCATTTAATAGTGGAATTCATATAACTAACAGAGGACCACTATAAAAAAAACGATAGGTCTATCCCATCGTTTTTTCATATTCAAATCGAAGTCATTTTGGTTATGTTGACAATAAATAGCGGGAATTGAAGTGCTAAGGTTGAGATTAGAATCGCTATTCCATATGTTTAACTACTTTCGCCACTTCACCCTCAATGAAAATCATATCCGAAGCCTCTGCAAAATCATTAGCCCCGTTAAACGTTATTGTGTCCGTATAAAACGTAATATCTTCACCGATTACATAACCGTATCTGTCCAATCCTTCATTAAATAGGCCATCTGTGCCACGAGGATAGCTTTCATATCTCACTTCGTTATACTGAGTCTCAAGTAATTTAATAAACGCTTTTTCGGCATCAGCTACAATAGCGATATCATCTTCAGTTTGGTAACTCATAAATGCATTAATATCCTTTAACGTCGAAAACATATTAATGTTCATTTTATCAATTTCAAACAAGAAGATTACTAATTCATCCGACAATCTTGCTGGACTTTTAGAAAACGCATTGGTCAAGATCTTCAATCTGCCATGATGTGCTTTTTCAAAAAGCCTCGAAAAGCTGTCATTTTGTTTCGAAATACCCACATAATACAATTCAAAATTTGTGAATTCTCGCAAATTAAATTCACCTTCAATAACTCTGATACCGATATCGCTTCTCCAATAGTGGTAAAGGAATTTATCAGGGGTAAGCCATAACAAGACATCATTGGACTCACTTTCCGTTATTCTGAATAACTTTTCTCCTATCTCAATGGAAATCGGTAATCCAGGTTTAAGTTTGGGTATGCAATTGTCAACAGATATTTGAATAGTTGAACTCTGAACGCTCTTCGTACTTAATTGAAATTGAATAATTCCATTATCCTCATGAATAAAAATTGCATCCTTGAACTTTAATTCTTCTCTATGGCCAATCATATACAATTTACTATTTTTAACGTATTCCTTCACCTCTTTATCTTCCCATAACCAATCACCTTCTTGATTTGTAATTGGATGATATACCAATTTCAGAGTGTTTAATAATAACCTCATAAATGAATAACCACCTAACTCCATATTAAAATGAGTCACTAGCAATAGTTCCATATGTTTTTAGATACTTATCAATATTTGCGTTCACCTAATAATAACGAATTTCATAGCGTCTATTCAACATGCAGAGAAGGTGTAAGTATAGATTTATATCATTTTGAAAGAGCAATAATAAAAAAAACAAGCTCATCTTTAAATGATGAGTTTGTTTTTATTGAGTGAAAATAATAACAACGCATTGCTTCTTATGCATATAATTATTGCCTTGCACACTCTCGCAACACTTGCTGGTATACCTTCATTGAAAATCCAGGTCTCAAGCCCGCTTTCCTGACAATTTTCCACTCCATGAGAAGCTCACTATCATTTCTTAGTTGTTGAGCAGCGTATTTAACTCTACGAACCTGGAAATCGTCTATCGACTCCACTACGGTAGTAATATACGACATCGTTTCGGGGACTTTATGAGGGTGTTTTTGCAAAATGCTTAACCGACCCGTTCGCTTACCAATCATACTAACGCATAACCGTTCAGGTTTTTTTCTCCCCGAAAATTCTAGTTCAACCACATCTTTGGCAGCAACAAGAATCTCTCTGTCCCGCTCCAACCAATTTACCCGTGTGTCAGAATATTTTTGTTTAGGTGTTATTACTGGCGAATGAAGATAAAGCCACTCACGATCATGCCGATAAAGCCATATAAAGTTTGCAGGAGCAATTTTTCTTATTTCCTTTCTCGTTGCGCTTGGCAAACGTTTTTGGATTTCAAGCCAATTATCCCGTCTAACGGCTTTCTCTTCATCAATTCCTGTGTGACTATCAGGCTCTTTAGTGACTGATTCTTCTTCCTGCATTAGGATTGTTTTGTATTTCTTTGTTGTAATTCTGTCGCAACCAAGAATTGAGCTCATTTTGGCGATAGTCATTCCCTCTTGATTAGCTAGTGATCTCAGTTTACTTTCCCAAGTGTGTCCATATTTTATTACATTCCCCACTTTATATCTGTTGAGCTCAGTTCTATCTGGACCTCTCCTGACGTATGAAAAACCGCATGCACATGAAAAATTACCAACAGGATGCCCCGTCTTAAAGTCCCTATTCATTTGTACTTCTTCAATAACGTCTTGGTGAAAATGGTCTGTGGCGGCATTTAAGCACGGCCAAGGTCCTGTTCCAAAAGGTTTATACTCCTTTTTCTCAGCGAAAAACATTTCTGGAGTTTGTCCTAAAAAGCGCATCAGAAGCAGATGCCTTATCGGATGCGTAACAGCTCTCTGCTTTCTCACCAATTTTAACAGCCAATTCGTCGAATCAGCGGGATCAATTGAACAATGCAATGAATCTAAAAACTCGTGGCCATAAAAGCCGACAAAACTTCTTAAGAACTTGTCAATGCGAACTTTCCCATTAAAGTTCGCGTATCCTTGCATTTGCAAACAAACGCGATAATTGTTTTGTATAGCTTCAAAACCCATTATTGGCACCTCATGATGAAGAAGCCATTCGACCGATTTCGAAATAAATCGTTCATGCTCTGTGAGATCGTAATCCACTTCCTTTGATCCGTAACATGACGCATTTGAAATATCAACGAACTCATGTTTATTTTCTTTTTGGGTTATTTGAAGCTTACTATCCAATAGCCTGATTTGGTGTTTATCGCATGCATTAACGCCTGGCACTTGATGACTACGATGCCAATACGATTGTCCAAAATTCATTTCATCTTCTTTATAACAAGATGAACAATATCGCATATAACGTGAGACAGGGATTGCACTGGCCATAACTCCTATGGTTGTGTGAACGTCACCGTTTTCCTTCATCTTATGAATTGCTTTGTCCAATCTTTCGATCGGCATAAACGGCGCATAAAGTGGTAATAACGTCAAATCCCGTATGATCCGTTCTGGTGTGTATTTTGTTCCTTTGGGCAGATTTAAATGAAACATCGATAATCGAGAAGGAAAATCCACAACCGCAGAAGCCGTTTTGCTCGAAAATGCATCATTTACGGTTTCCTTTGTACCAATATTGATGTTGCGGCTAATAATATGATAGCGTGCAAGAACGCTGTATAGCAGCTCATCTGGATGAGGATCGAATTGGTGTATCATGAAGTCACTCTCCTAAGCTGTATGGAATTCTAATGAAGTATGAATGTATCCCGCTTCATGCAGCGATTGATATGGTGGAATACCATCTTTATATCCTTGTTCGACAATTCGACGTAAATCTTGTTCGGAGTAAGGCATCGTTTTACTGCTGTTTTTCTTTGTTGATGGTGATTTTTTCGATTTAGCAGCTGCCGTAACGTTTTGTCTTTCCTTTCTAGCCAAATCAAAGGCATCCCACATTGCTACTTTGAGGTCAGTACTCGCCCCATTGAATTGGAGTGATTTTTTAGCACAATCTTTTGCTGTGTTTTCATCTACTCCTGCATTGATCAGTGCCATCGCAATTTGAATGACTAAAAGCTCTTCGTCTGCTACATTGATCTGATCCCATTTTTCTGCCTTTTGCTGATTTTGAAGTGTATTAAGGCGACCATCAAGAATTACACGTTCTTTTTGAGTCTTTAAGTAGTCCTCTAAATACTCTTGGCTCAAGGGAATAACATCACCATATTTAATCAAATCCTCTGTCCGACCATTCCGTAATGCACTCAAGATAGGTTGCGCGCTTTTCATGCATTCCCTTGCAATATCTTTAATAATGGCTGGCGTGATTTTTTCATTCGATTGACCAATAACTGACCATTGCGTTAGCATGTAAAGTTTTACAGCAATATCTAGTATTCCTTGTGACTCCTCATAAAGGGCATCTTTAAGCTTATTATCAAGTGGTGTTTCAACGGTGGTGAATTGATACTTCCAGATTTTTTTAACAAACAATTGCCATTGTTCATCGTTTTCTTGATTTGACCAAATCATATCACCTTGACCCAATCCTCTTCGAATTTGAGCAAGTTCTTTGGTTAATATATTTTGGGCCTTATGCGTGCCAACGATAACCACGGGAACTCCTATTTGATTGTTTAATTTAACAAAAAAGTTAAGCATCTTTTCAGCACCGCCGCTATGAGCTAAACTAAGCCTCTGAATTTCATCGATGACGAGGACACCCAGACCTAAGGAAGAGGCAATAATCGCCATATCAGGTAATAATTCATCCGCTGATCGGCGACTCTTATGAAACTTCCGATAAAAATCAGTTCCCATTACAACGTCTACCGATTGAAAAAAGTTAAGGACTAACGCTTTTAGAGAGCCGTTATAAGGACACTCTAGCTTCAGCCAAACAAGCTGGTGTCTATCAAATGCATTACCATTGTATTCATGATGAACAATCAATTGCGGGTAATAGGCTAGAACTCTTTCCACCGATTTTGTTTTACCCACACCACTTGTACCTATAATTGAAAAACCTGTTGCCGAGGGAGAGATAACAGGTTTTGTATACTCATTGACTTCATCCCAAAGCAAATTTGGAAAAGCGCTTCGTAATTGTTTGTTCCATTCTGCTGACAAGGGATTTCGAGTTACATAACCACTTCTAATGACCCTTGAAAAGCGTTGATGGAGTTCCAATTGATTTGCTGTCGGTTGGACGACGTTTACAAGCCTCTGAACCGCATGTTGCCTGTATTCTATTGAAAGTTGCCTCTCTGATTCCAGATAAGCGGGTTCCAACCGAAGCTGATACGCAGCTTCTCTATCACTCAGTATGGAAGGCAATGCGGCAAGATAAACGTTATGTTGGTGCATAGGGTCAAATTCTTCAGTATATCTGGCTGTTACCCTATTACCAACAAACGCATAACTTCCTTCGTCTAGGATTTGTTTTTTTAAATCACTCATCATCAAGGTCCCCCAATAATTTTAAAAATGATTGTTTTTTCGTCAAATGTGGTCGCTGTGCTTCCTCATTTAAATCGACCTCTTTAAGGGGCATTTCAATAACATTAGCAGGATTTATAGGAAGCGCCTTTTTCCCGATATCGAACTTTTCTTTTTCCCGATTCTCTTCTTTAGCCAATCTGCGATTGTCTCTAATTCCTTTTACCCTCGCATGATCGCTTTTTTCCGAGACCGACAATTGACCATTCGTCTTTTGGATGGCGTTTTCGACAACTTCTGCTCTTCTCGCCTTGTACATAGCTTTAGCTTGTTGCGATCTTGTACCTGACTTATCCTTATTCAACTTTTCCAATTCATGCAGATCCATTACCTCTTCAAGCCTTTTCCCTTTATATCTAGTGGATCGATCATTCAAATCGCAACGTTCAAATCCTTGTCCGTTTTCAGCTGAAAGATAGATAGCATCCATATTGCGGAAGTCATACGATATCGGAACTTTCCAATAACCTGTCGCTCTAGCCGTCTCGAACCAAGCTTCTCTGATTGCTGTACTACAAGAGTAAGTCATGCCTTCGAATCTGATTCCGTTTTCTGTAACCACCGCTTCATCTTTAGGCATTAAATTGTAGCGCACAAAATCAGAAGAAAAAGTACGAAGGCTACCATTACGGTTTTGAATACCCCAATTCCATAAATCAAGGGGATACGGTTGAACCTGTTCACCGATCATAAATTCATTCATGGTATAGTAATCCATATACTTCTCCAAGTTGTGTTCCATAACAGTGTGAATTATGATTTGTGTAAATTCGAACAAATCAAGTTTTCCGTCCAGCCGATGATCAGGTTCACCGCGTTCACGATGTCTTTTGTTAATCGCTCCAGGCAGCCACTTAATCGCATTAACATTAAGTAAGTTGAATTGCTGCTCCACAATCCCCTTCCAGTCTGCGCGGTAAGGAGCAGTTGTTAAAATCGGGATTCGAAGCCCACCAACCACATTATCGGATGCTTTACTCTTTAACTCCCCGTTATCTGCCAATAACCCTTTTGGAAGATGGTGGCTTGGCCATTGATCCTCCGTTATAGTAATCTTATACTGTTTGCAAAAGTCGACTTTACTCTCAAAGGCATTAGCTAATGCCATTCGTGCTCCTGTCCAACTCGGTCCTTCTAACCCGACGTACATGCCAGTGATTAATCTACTGAACGCATCAACGATCATGTAAATGACAGGTCTTCCTATTATTTGAGTTCGATCAAAGCGATTGACCAAATAAACATCCGCAATGGTGGCATCGATTTGAAAAATTGACCCAGGTCCAAATGCCATCTGTTCCGATGTTCCCAATACTGCACGATGTCTTAGGTTATATGAACGTTTTCCCTGCCTAGCGATATTTCTTTCACGGGTATTATAATTTTTGTAATACCAGCTTTTAAATGAAGAAAAAGTAGGTAATTCTTCTTTTGGAGGTAAGATTGGAAAACTATTTCCGTCCACATCTGTTTCATAACCGATATTAAACCATTTTTCGATCATGTCATCGAATGCTCTGGAAAGCGACTTTCGTTCTCGGTTATGATAAAAAAGCTTTATTGCAGTCTTGAACGTGCTTAATATCTCTTCCGTAAGATTAACTCCTGTGCTAATTCCAAGAGTTCTTGATAATCTGGAAGGCCGTCCCCTTTTAATTCCATTGTCTTTTTTGGGTTTTCCGCGCCCGCCCTTTCGAAAATCGGCGGGAAAAAGTGCGTCGGGAGTCATGCCCCACGCCCAGTACCTGCGAAGATATTTGTAATACGTTTTACCCGTGGCAATTTTCAAGTTCACTCTCTCTGAAATAATTGCCCAACGCAATTTACAATCATATATATCGGGTTCATCCTGGATTAAATCTTTAATTAATTCCCAAGCTTTGTCGCGTGATTCATAGGAATCTGTGTCTTCAATCGGGTCAGGCAGTTTCAACCTAATGTACGGGTCAACCGTCCGAATAATAGCAAGGTTTTCTGCAATAGCAGACGTGATTGGAATGACCTGTCTCAGCTCGGGGAAATGAACTTGCTCTTCTCCGATCGCATTTAAGCGGATAACAAAACAATTATTACTATGAGAGTCGATCCAAAGCACTCTCTCCATATATCCCTCATCAATCCATTCGATTAATGAACCAATAGTTATCATTTATACGATTTGCTCCTTTCCTAATAATTCGAAATGTTCGGCGCGCTGAACAAATAACGGTTTTGATGGTTCAATCCGCTCAGTCATATCGACTACCCACAATTTAGTAGCAATGTAATGTTGAACGGCCCATAAAGAACTACCAACTTCCAATCCAACGGTTTGATCAATCTGCAACGCTGCCTTTGCCAAAGGTATCCCGTAAGGGTCAGTAACAGAATTGAACAATTGGGGTTCGAGTTGCGTAAGCAATTCAGGAGATAATTGAAAAGGAGAACCCGCTATATCATGTGACGCGTACACCCACTCGATATTTTGCACCATACCACTTGGAATCTCGCGTTCCGTAACTATACCCCAATCAATATCCCGCTCCACCCAATACATTCGTTCTAATTCTAATCGTTCGATGGTACGCTTTGCCCCAAGCTGATTTGAAGGTATTACCGAACGCGCTATCATACATATGTCTCCGTTTTGTACGAAATCTATCACAAAATCTGTCGTCATCACTGCGAGTTCTTTTGTCTTTTTATCAGCAGGATGCTTTATGCCTAACCTTTCAGACAAATCGAAAGTTCTTTCAAGAGGTAAGGGATATTTCTCCCTGATATCTTTGATCATTGCCGACCACTCTAGCATGTAAAAATACGACCGTTCAAGCTGAGATAGAAAGTGATGGATTCTTCCTGTCTTCCATCCCATTACTCGGCCAGAAAGCCCGTGCGAAGCAAAATCACGTACAGTTGTCCAAGGAATATATTCAGTTCCCTTCCCCTGACCATGTCCCTTTTTCATTTTATTTTCATAACTTGAAATATCATTAGACACTTAGCTTCCCCACCTGTTAAAATTTATAGTGTAATAATATGAATTATAGGCAAATTATCAGACTATTATACCCGTTTCGTGATTTTTTACGATCTTTCAGCGCATACTACACCATATCTAGAAGGGAGTAGTCTTATGTCATTTGGAACCAATCTCCGATATTTTCGCATTCGCAAGGACTATACCTTGCAACAATTGGCTGAGCTATTAGATGTATCCGCCAATTACTTAAGCACACTCGAAAACGGAAATGGGAAAATCAAGCCCGATTTTCTTCCTCGGTTATGCAACGTTCTTCAGGTAACAATGGATAGTTTGTACGAAGAAAATGATGAAAGAAAATTGTACAAGTAACCTTTACATCACCAGTATAGGTAAGCGTAATCTTAAAGGCCACTGGTAAAATTTTAAAGTATACTGACGATTTCAGGAATATAATTTGAAATTTATAACGAAAATATATATAAATATTTTTATTTAACCTGAAATTTGTTTTTTCTCTTAATGTAAATATGTTTTTTATCAAAAAAAGAAGAACTATTGGAACAATTTACATGTTCGTTTCAATGGTTCTTCTTTCATTTCACTACTAGCAAATAGTCACGATGTATAGAATCCTCATCCGACGGACATGAATGTTTCGGAGGTGATGATTTGATTTTATGGGAAAAACGACCATACACAAGTAACATACATGTCGTGAAGTATTTGGCTGCGTCATCAGGTTTGCATATTAATTTAGTTGAAATGTTGTATAACAGAGGGATAACTAATGAAGATGATTTATTTAAACATCTCTATCCTGAATTAACGGATTTACATGACCCGTTTTTACTCAATGATTTAAAGATAGCCTTATACCGAATTGTGAAAGCGATTCAAAGTGGAGAGCACATCATGATATACGGGGATTACGACGTGGACGGCATTACATCCACAACATTGTTATTAAAGGGGCTTCGTTTTTTTAAGGCCAATGCTAATTTTACTTTACCTACGAGAAAAGACGGTTATGGTCTTACGGAATCTGCTATTGAAAAAATGCGTGGACAGGGAGTTACGCTTATTATTACCGTCGATAACGGTTCTAATGCTCATGCTGCTTTAGCGACAGCCAAAAAATACGGAATTGATGTTATTGTTACTGATCATCATCAAATTATGGGGCCGCATCCCGACTGCTATGCTTTTGTAAACCCAAAACGTTCAGATAACACCTATCCCAATTCACATTTAGCAGGAGTAGGCGTTGCGTTCAAATTAGTTCAGGGATTATTTACAATCAGTAAACGGAGTGACTGGAATCATAACGTATGGGCTTACCTTGAATTAGCTTCACTTGGCACAATTGCTGATTTGATGCCCCTTCAGGGTGAAAATAGAGTGATAACTAAGCTTGGTATATCCAGAATGAATACCCAGCCCTCTCCGCCGATAAAATGTTTGCTAAAACTGCTAAAAATAACTGATGTCACAAGTACCGATGTTTCTTTTTTACTAGCGCCCATCTTCAATTCTTCAGGCCGAATAGATGATCCAAATGCAGCCGTTACTTATCTAATGGATGATCATCCATACGTTGAAGAAGCCAACCGATTCATCCAACTCAATCAGGCTAGAAAACAGATGACGACTGAGCAATTTGCTCTACTGGATAGTCAAGTCATTGCCCATAACTTGCATAATAATCGGGTTATCGTGGCAATGGATAACCTTCATGAAGGTATTATTGGTATATTAGCTGCAAAATTATCCGAGAAATATCGTAAACCTTCTATCGTTATTACGAATGAAGGGAAAGGTTCCGCTCGCAGCGTGCAAAACACGAATTTTTCCATCGTAAACGCCATAGAACGTTGTTCCGAACATTTGATAACATTCGGAGGGCACCGAGCGGCCGCAGGATTATCGATTGACACAAATCACTTGATTTTATTTGACCGAGCCTTACAAAAAAGCGCTGAATTAGAGCCCCCTATCCTTTCCGTATCTTATTATGATTTCGAAACTTCGCTTGCCGATTTTCCCAACCTTTTATTTTCAGATATGAATGACCTTGAACCATATGGGATGGGTAACCCGAAACCTAAATTCCTGTCACGCGATATATTTCCAAAGCAAATTGAATACTTCGGTAATAAGAATCAACATGCAGCCCTACACTTTTCTAAACATAAAGCTATGGTTTTTGGAAAAGCTGACAAGCTTAAAAATGCTACACGAAAGTCATTTGAATTACTTTACAGCCCGAACTGCTATAAAAAAAGAGATTACATCGTCGAGGATTTTCGTTTTATTTAACTTCGTACTTTCCGATCGAATTAAAAAACTTGAGTTTTCAAAAAGGGATTTGAGCGTGGATGTACAAAATATTAAAAGGGATCGAATTAATCCGATCCCTTGGTATTGCTAGTGTCTTAGTTAATTTTTAGTTTTCGTCTATTGTGTTTAATGCGTAAACAAATAGACTAGATGCAAAACGCGTAAAAAAATTCGGATAGTTGTATTTCCGAAATCATTTACGCCTTTTTCTGTAATGTTGAGATTATGGAAAGGATATTCGTTTTTCTCAAAAAATATTTATAACTATAACAAGGAGGGAAACAAAATGTTAATCATTGAAACTCATCCATATTATCAATCAAAAAGTTTGTATAATAATAAACAGGCAAGATCATATCGCCTTGAACCTGTTGATTACACAAAATTTGAATTAATAGATCCCGAAAGCGGATTGCTGCATATCTATGTTCCTGAAGATAAAAAAAATAATTATCACTGGACTTACTATTTTCCTGATTCACCGTTTTTCATTAGAAGTATAGCAAGCTCATATAAAAACGGACCATTATGGATGATTCAGTTATTATCAAAAATTATTGAAGAAGACTAATCTCGTTCTTTGGGATATCTTTTGTAAACGGAGAAAAACCAGTTACGATATTCTTTATATGGAATTGCTTCCTCACTATTATACAATTGACCATCTTCAGAAATTATAACAACTCTTTGTGATCTAATTTGACTAAAAGACTCCGCATCATGAAAACAGGTGATCAAATAGATTTTTTCTTTATAGTTTTTCGCTTCTGGAAGCCGATCGCGATCGTCATCATCAGTTATATCTAAACTATAAACAAACATCTTCTTGCGAGAAAAATCCCTAACAACTAAGCGTTCAAAATGTTTTCCAAAAATAAAGTCATAATCAGCAAGAACCTCAAAAGTTACTTTATATTCATCCGCATTCACATCTTCAACTCTTTGATTAATTCGTTTAAAGAAATGTTTGTCAAACTCCATAAGATACTTCTTATTACTTATTCTCGACTCACACAAGATATTATTATACATTTTGTTACACGTCCTTTTTTTATATTCCCTATAAAAAGCCATCTTCACTATTGTAGCATTTTCATAAGACCATTTACCTATTAAAAACAGAAAAAACGTTCATTAGAATATCCCATGAACGTTTTTTCTCTTGCTTATTTTTTTATCAACAATGAAACGATATTATCGATAATCTGTTTGAAACCCCCGTGGTCTTTAAATTGATGATAAGAAATGTAAATGAAATAAAGGAAAACAAAAAACAGAACTGCTCTTACCCAAGCGGGCAAAATTTTAGTGATCACCCATATCATCCAGTTGAACAAGTTCTTTAAAATAAATCCCACAAATTTAATTGGGGCTTTTACGATAGCTTCCGCTGCCGCCTTAGCAAAATATTTCGTAAAAGCACTTCCTTGACTCACCTTTTTCGCAGCCATTTTAGCCGTGAAATATTCAATAGGTCCCATCAACTCTCCCCCTACGTGATTATTTGCTTCGCGGCGTTTTCAATGTCTTCCGTTTCAATAATCATTAAATCCTGCGAGCCTGTCTGTGCGATTCGATTATTTTGTTCCATCCGAATCTTTTCGACCAAATTTCTTGCCCATCTCGCATTACCATTAAGAACTCCTTGATTCTGACTCGCCGCAAATTGAATGAAATTGACCAAAACGTTTTCAGCTTTAGAAGTGAGCGTGAAATGCTTTGACGACATAGAAGCTTTAACGATTTCTATAATTTCGAATACCGAATAATCAGGGAATGACAGCTTAAACGGGATACGTGATTCTAATCCTGGGTTCATATTTAACAAGTCATTCATTTCAGCTTCATAACCCGCTAAGATGACCACAAGTTCGCCACGATGATCCTCCATCGCCTTGACGAGGACATCGATTGCCTCTTTGCCAAAGTCATTTTCGTGCCCTTTGGCGAGTGCGTAAGCCTCATCAATAAATAACACCCCGCCCTTCGCTTTCTGAATCAAATTCTTCATATTCGCTTCCGTATGACCAATATACTTGCCCATAATCGTCGAGCGATCAGCCTCTACCAAATGCCCATTGGCTAAGGCCCCCGAACCTTTTAAGAATTTACCTACAATTCTCGCAACCGTTGTTTTCCCTGTTCCTGGGGGACCTACAAATAACATGTGCATGCCCATTCGCTCCGATGATAATCCTTCCTCCGCCCGTTTCTTCTCAACGTCAATGGAGTTCATAAACCGCTTGAACTGTTCTTTAATCGCATAAAGCCCAATCATCCGATGAAGCTCTTGTAAAGCCTCCTCTTTAAGTTGATGTTTGCCTTTTTGTGCTAATTCATCATCAAATCCATCCTGAGGTTTTTTACGAATACCCGCAGCTCGCGAAATGTCGCTCGGTAGAATCTTACCGATTCTAGAATTATCCGTTTCATTTGCCACCCTGACGTTATGCTCTTTAATAATCTGATCCACAAAATTTCTTGCCCATCTTCCGTTACCAGCGATCGTACCACTCTGTTGTAAAAAAGTAACCGTTCGCTCTAATTCACCCATAATTTCCTTACACTCATATCCGCTCTTTTCCAGTATCGAAAGAGAGATCGCTGTCAACTCCATTGGCGTAAAGTCCACAAAGTTAAATGTAAGTGGAATGCGGGAACGAAACCCTTCATTCATATCTAATAACCGTTCCATATCCGATTGGTAACCCGCTAAGATAACCACTAAACGATCTCTGCGGTCTTCCATGGCTTTAATCAACACGTCAATGGCTTCCTGTCCAAAATCATTTGGAGAATCCGTTTTTGCGAGAGCATACGCTTCATCGATAAACAAGATGCCGTCCGTTGATTGCTCAATGAGGTCCATCATGTTCGCTTCCGTTTGACCGATCACTTGCCCGACAATGGACGAACGATCGGTTTCAACAATTCTATTCGTCTCAATCAATTTAAGGCCATAAAGAATATCCGCCATTAACCGAGCGAGCTCGGTTTTTCCTGTTCCAGGCGATCCCTGGAATACCATATGTAACGTCGGCTTGGTCGGCTTCACCTTACCCAATTTTTCTGCTTTCTTCTTACCTTCCATTTCCTTCATAAAACTGCGAATCTCTGTCTTAAGTTCGGCTAATCCAGTCATTGCTTCTAAACGTTGCATCGCATTGGTTAACGTTTCTTGTCTGTCTGAATCATTCGGTTGCGGCTTTGACTGGTCTTCCTCATGATATGCGGTTACTTCTTCCTCTTTTTGCTTCATCGCGTCTCGGTAACGGGAAACATTATCTCGTCTTCTTTGTTTCAGTTCCTCACTATACGTTTGGGATGGGCTTGAACCTCCGTGAACGGACTCTGTATGTTCCTGCGGACTACTGCTTCTTATCGATTGTGCAGGGCCAGGGTGGCAAAGCCCATGCATGATGAACCCACCAATGGGAAGGAACATAACTTTCCAACTTAAAATATGACGTTCCATAGCATCGAATGAAAAGGCAGTTAGTAAAGCATCAAATGTATTATTAATTATTACATCATCGAATTGTTTCCCGATTTCAAATAAACACGAAGTGAAAAGTACGCACCAATAAGCCAATAAAACGCCCGTTATGAAAATTGTCGAAGGAAATCGTTGTCTAGCGGCTATCAACGACAACACAAAAATCATGACCAAAGCACCTACGGTTTGACCTGCAAATGCTCCCACTAGTGCAAAAATCAATATTCCATACGAAAGAATGGACCACAGCTTATTAAAGTTCCCCTTCTTCTCATAAAAAGAAGCACCAACAATTACCCCATATATAAGAAACAAAATACCTGAATTGTTTACAAAACTGTCATCCGAGATTAAATCCATCAAAGCAAATAACGCATATACGGCCCCTAATAACAACAGAATGTAATCCATAGCAATGGAAAATTTTTGGTCGTGAGTAATAGACATCTTATTGTTTTTTATTTGAGCCTGACTTTTCAACATACATGACTCCTTTAGATACGATGAAAACAGACGCGGATTTCACGTCTGTTTTCATCGTATGGTTTGTTCTTGTTATAACGAAGATCTTCGACTTCGCTTTCTATTGTTTTAGGCTGGAGTCCAGCGAACCAATCTTCTGAGCCATTTCTGCAATTTGTTTGTTCGCTGCTTCCAGCTCCCGCTTCATATTGTTTTGTACTCGTTCCTGCTCAAATAAATTGATGCATTCTTTGAGAGTGTCAGCTCGGCGATTAGACACATATCCATGGAATCGGCCAACGATATCCGAAGTTAAATAATCTTCAGGAACATCGGTAAAGTTCATTATGTCTTCAGCCAGTTCGGTCTGCTGCTGTTCAAGTTCATAAATGTCATTTTCAACTTCACTGATTTTCTCTAGATAAAACGTTTTTTTGGAAACAATCTTGGCACCGATCGCTTTAAACAAAAATTTGTATAAGAAACCAAGACCACTTAATAATGCGATATACCAAAACGCTAATAATATCTTGATGAAGAAGTTATGGTCTCCGAACACGCCATCATAAACCGAGCTTCCAAAAAGTAACAAGTAAATCACCAGGTAGGAGCCGACTAGATATAAATTCCGTTTACCTTCACCGCTAATTTTTGTCGGATCACCCAGCCATTCGTCTCTTCGTCTCGTTAACTTATACTTTTCAGAATCTAGATCCTCAAACTCCTTAACCACATCGTATGTTGTCCCTAAATGTTCCAATAACTCTTCCCTCTCCATACCTACTCCCCCATTACTCTTATCTGTGACCATACTCCTAGTTAAAGGGGACAATTCGATTGTCTATTGTTCCCAATTGAGATTATACACCACCATTGTGTCTGTTGGGAACCATTTTATAAACATGTTCCTTACAGTTCATTTCTTGAATGCTTTAGCTTGTCTACACTCAGATTATGAGGGGGGCGGGATCATGAACGGCATCCTTGAGAAGGTTGGACTACGCATAAGAGAAGTTCGTCTACATAAAGGGTTGACGCAAGAGAAGATCGGAGAAATTGTCGGGGTTTCGTATAGCTATATTGGGAGGATAGAGCGAGGTCAGAAGAATATATCGCTCGGTATGCTTGAAAAAATCGCAAATGCGTTGAACGTGAATGAATCACAGTTTTTTACTTACAGCAATGAAGCAGAACTTGTTACTGAAAAAGACAAACAAATTAAAGCAATTATTGCTGCATTGTACAACCAAGACGCTAGATCCATTTATAAAGCAAAACATATTTTGTTTGAAGCTTTAAAACAGTTCAATGAATGAATTGGAACCCGCAAATACGTTAAGAAGGTCCACCTTATATAGTAGGCGGACCTTTTTTACATTTGGCGCTGAAAGAGCTTATATTTCTTATTAACCAATTAATCTTAGTTGATATCAGCCCATAAAAGTTGTATTCGCAATATAATCAGCATAAGTGCAGGGAAATTAAGCTTATATGTCGAATAATTTGGGTTGAGGTGACTTAAAATGACGAAAAAATACAAGGGATTTCGCCAATTTACGTCGGCCATCCATTTTCATACGGCCGTACTCGATAAAACGCAGATACTTGCGTTTCAGGATGGAGAATTAATAGGAAGTGGGTCGTTTGATGAAATGACGGATCAGATAATCAAGATCCGTGATGAGCGTTTTATGCGGGAGAACTGCACGTTCGTTTACGCTAAGTAAGGAAAAACTTGATTTGATAACCAAAACTGAAATAAACACCATAAATCAAACGATATACAATTGACTCAAGAACAAATGTTCGCATATAATAAGCGTGAGGTGACTTGCGCATGGCTATGAAATTATCGGATATCTATGAACATCCCGCTCCCCCGTCGAACGAAGAGAAGCGGTTGATATACAACTACATTATCCTTCCACTGGTGCTCAAAATAGTCAAACATAATAAATGCGAATTGTATAAAAAAGCCCGTTCGTTGCGCAGTGTCTTCGTCAGAGCTGCGGACCTTATTATCGCGAAAATTGACGCGGATTTAACAGAACCCAGGCAGGCAATGCTCAATCATAATTTCGTAATTAATGAGCTTGGAAGCACCCATAATAGCCTAGATTATCGTATTACTTGTCGCGGTTATGAGGAGCGTTTAACATTCTCGCGCGAATACTTGCTAAGAGAAATTAATATAAGGATATCTGCTTATACGGCAGAGATTTTCATGAAGAAATAACGAATATAAAATAGTTAATGCCCATCAAATGGTTTAACCATTTGATAGGCATTTTTATTTAGTGTACTAAAAATATGACTCGCGGTTAGGTTTGATTCGCTGCCTCTCCAAAGATGTAAGCATTAAATATTTCTGAAGTCCCTTTGAAGCTTTGATTGCCAGATTACCCAATTGCTCGGCTTTTTCCATATTTCCTTTTTTATATTCCTCTTCGGCCTCAAGTATATACAGAAAGACCTTATTTTTCAGTTTACTTTTGTACATTCTATATGACTCCCATTGAATCTCCATTAGAGCGATCAGAGCGTAGTTGTAAGAGCGTACCTCAGGATTTTTGATCATTTCGGTTTCTCTTTTCGCTGAGGATAAATTATTCCTTTCTAAATATAGTGCAGCTTTTAATAAAGCTCGCATCTGTTGTTGCCTTCCCCAATTTTTTAGACGTTCTATTTTTTTATAGGCTTCATCATAATTACCTCTTGTTATGTCAAGAAGGGCTGTATAGTAGGGATGTTTTTGTTTATAAAGAATTTTTTCAACACGGGCCATATCACGAGAGAAATAAAGAACGAAGAAAGAAATGATATGATCCAAATATATTAGTACTGTTAGTCCGAGTACAATCGGTATAAAATCAACAATTGATAATTCGAGATCGTAGAAACCCACTAGAAGTCCTATTCCTATGCTAATAATAAAAAGAAAAACAAAGCGAATGAGATTCATCCCTGTCACCGTCCTAAGATTATCTTATTATGAAGTTAATGATACCTGTTATCGCATCAACAATGTACCGATTTTTCTAGGACTGATTAAATCCCTTTCATTATTAAAAAGTGAAAGGGATTTTCATACGTCTCAATAGTACATTTATTTTTTTTGTATACTAACCAGGATCGAGTTGTTCTTTCTTTTTGTATTTCTTCATATTGTACTACTACACTTCATCAGAATCTATTAAAAAGAGTTGCCGAAGCAACTGTTTCCGCTATCATGTCCCGTTTGCTTAACAACTAATTGTTATTTTCTATCCCATCCAATAGCTAATTCAACTAAATTGTTTCCGCTTATTGTAATACCCTTCTGTCCAATTATCTGACCACCTTGTGCTTTATAAAATTCAAGGGACGGATTATCTTTTAAAACCCACAACATCATTGATGAGTAGCCATTATCCTTTAATGACTCTACAACCGAATTGAAAAGCATTTTTCCTAAGCCTAATCGTTGGTAGTCCTTTAATAAATAGATTGCATATAGTTCTCCATCATGTTCAAATTCATCATTCCGACTTCGACCCCCACTAGAAAATCCAACGATTTTACCTGCTCTGTCCTCTGCAACGAATATTTTTTCATGTACGTTTAGATTTTCAAATGTCCATAACCAACTTTTCATTCTATTTTCAACGGAGAGATTAGACAAATACGATTCGGAAATAATGTCTTTATAAGTGGTTTTCCAGCTATCAACATGAACAATTGCGATTTTTTCAGCATCTTCAATGTGAGCTTCTCTTATTTTCATCGGTTTCCCCTCAATTCGATTGTCAGTTTAACCGTATATTACCATAAAAGAGCATTGAAGATAACTTCCAGTTACTTGAGAAAACGGCAGCCATTAAGTCGGCCGCCGTTTCTTATGTTCATTGAGCAATCGTATCCGTTAGTTTAATGAACTATGTTGTTGGGTAGTCACCCCAAAGTTCAATTGCATTTCCATCTGGGTCAAAAAACTTAAAGGACAAGCCTTGATAGTCTGTCAACTTTCCTACCTTAATACCCTTGTCTTTGAATTGCTGGTAAAGCAAATGGATATCCTCAGCCACAATAAAGCCGTATGTTGCTTGTACACCATTAGTGTAATTCATATGCGAAGTAACTTTACCTTCATCATTAGGGATTAAGAATACCCGAACTCCTGATTCTGTTCTCAATTCTAGACAAATCGGGTCTTCAACCGCTAATTTAAAGCCGAGATGTTCTGAGTACCATTCCAAAGCCTGTTGAAGATTAGTTACAGGTATGTACTGGTAACTGGTTTTTAATTGCATAGAATATCGCCTCCCATAATTGCTATATCCATTGCTATATCCAATAAATACCACGTGTCTATTTAATTACCTGCCCGTTACTTAAACGATCAGGAGCAGGTCGCCGCGGCGCCTGCTCCAGTCATAATTATTGCGCTATCGTTCTCCGTTGAGCTCATGAGTTAAATTCTACCGCAGGGTTACCTGCGTACGTAATTTCTGAATATTCACCTTCCGAGTATTCTGAAATTGTCCTCGTCCAAAATGTTTTTGCAAGCGAATTTTTTTCCAACCAAGAAACACTCCATATTCCCTTAAACTTCTCAAACGTTTTATATGCTACTTCTTTTCCAATTCCTTGCCTTCGGTACTTTCTTAAAATGAAAAACTCCGCTATTGAGAACTTGGGTAAATCGTCTGAAACTGTAATTTCCCTAACTAAAACAAACCCAGCCAGCTTCCCCGATACCATCACAAAGAAGGGATGCCGCCCGTCTTCAGTCCAGTAATGATCTAGATATTTATAGTCAAAAAGGCCATATTCGTTAACATCATTATCGCTCTCATCCTCAAATTGGCTCATATCGTACTGATATAATTCCATTAGGTTTCGTAGTATTATTTTCTTTTCAGATGAAACCCTTAGAAGTTCCATGCTAAATCCACCTCCTAATAAACCTCCTAATAATGTACTACGTTATTCCATGTTATTCCTAATCCGATTCTTTCGCATTACTGCCAGATAGCACAGCCTAGCTGCCGATCGATCCTGCGGAAGCCTCGTGATGTACGGTATTGAGCTCTTCTCTGTTGGCGGTATGATTCAATATCCTAAGAGCAATTCAAATTCAATTTCGTGTCGAATTGGTATCCCATCAAATCCTGCCATGGGTATTGATGGCTTTATTTTTCTTGCTTCTGTGATGGCGTTTTGATGAACTGCTTTCATGTCAAATCCTCTTTTTTGATAAAAACGAATAGCCCTTATATTATTATTTGAAGTAATCATCCATACACGGTTACAGTTTTGTTCCCTCGCTGCTGATATAACTAAATCAATCAGTTTAGTTCCGATACCTTGACCCTCAACTTTGCTGTCGAGGGACACGATTTCGCAATCACCTTCACTTATGTGGAAGGTTATCATTCCTTTTATTTCATCACCAATTAATACTACATACCCTGGCAATTTATTTATTGAATGTACTTGCCCTCTGGATACAATGATTGATCCTCTAAACTCGATTGCTTCCGCTCTTAGCTTTTCATCAATTGCTTTTATTACCATCCGATTTTCCTCCAGTGACTTAAAGAGCCAGCAAGAATTAAGTATCTGGAATTAATTGTATCATAGCAGACCATCCAAAACGACTAATATTGCGTTAAACTGCCCGTTAGCGTGGAAAAGGCAGCCGATGATTGTGATCGGCTGCCTCCGTGTCTTTATTGAACTATCGTTTCCCGTTAGCGTAATAATTGTTCTGCGTTTACTATTTTTTTGAATGTCTAATAATTTCACCTGCCACTGTTTGTGGTGGATTCGATTGCATTACATGTGACACTTCTTTTCCATCCATCGTAAACGTTTTTGCTTCTACACTTACCCTTTCGCCAATAGTAAGGTCTTCGTACAAATTTTCATCTTCTATGTGATAATACATTAAATCAGTTCCCTCTTTCATAAAATCAGATTGGGATTTCGTTTTTGATTCTTCTTCAGAAATATTCTTTGCTACTAATATCATAGAAATATTACTGTCGTTTACATTTCCAATTTCTTTTCTAATGATATAATCACCCTTTTCTGATTGATTACTGCATCCAATTATCAATCCAAATACAGCAATAATTAATACCAAAAATGTTTTTCTCATCTTAATTCCTCCATTGTAATTGAACACATTCTAATATTATATAGACGGTCGAATCAATTGAATGTTGCGACCGTTAAACAGGTAATACATGGATTTAGCGTTTATCCGTTTATTCTGCAAATAAAATAAGGAGCAGTATGCTATTAAACTATCCTGCCCGTTAGTTGAGAAAACGGCAGCCACTAATAAAGGCTGCCGTCTCTTTTATTTATTGAGCTAACGTTACCCGTTAGTTCAACGTTTCTTTGCCAATTCTATAACCGATTGAATGAATGGTGCTTTCATTTCAATGTAAGCCACTCTATCTTTTGGATATCTGGATGCAAGATGTTTCTTAAGTTTGGCATATTCTAATACTTTCTCTGGATGGCTTCTGAGGTAATCACGAAATAAAAGGGTATTTTTCCATTCGTCACTGTTTAATTCATATACGTGAAGGTGATGTGTTCCTTTTCGCCATTCTCCTTTACGAAAAAAACGACGATTGGGAAACTCCAATTTATGAACATATTCGTAATCAAGCTTACTCAAAGGTTCTATAAATGAATCTGCTTCATCAAGATGATTCACACCAACAGCAATGTCCAATATTGGTTTAGATGGTAATCCGACTACCGAGGTACTTCCTATGTGTTCAATATAAACTATATTGTATTTCAGAGTTTGGCGTATCTTCGCCTTCTCTTTCTCAAACTCTTGAAGCCATTCTGGAGTATATTCTTTAATAACAACTTCCTCAGCCAAGCGAATCCCCCCATAGCAGATTTGTAATGTCGAAATTTTTTAGTAATTCCTTTTATAAGTTTACTGTAAAAACCTTTATTTCCTTTCAAAACCAACCTGCCCGTTAGCTTAATCATCTACCTCATTTAACGCTTGTTAAAGACTGTGTAATAAAGGAATTAACGATGCAGTGTGTGGAATCCAATGTGGAACTTAATTGAGGAACAAATAACGTGCCGATGAAGAATTTATGCTCAGGTAGTTCAATAATTCTTGGGTTCCCCATGGAATCTGTTCCGACTATTCTTAATCCAGCTTCATGAATTTGTTTTTCATATTCTGGACTAAGTCCATAGCTACATCTGAACTGTTCGATTACATTTTCCATTTGATAAATCTCAAATATTCTTGAGGAATTCTTTACTATGACTTCACCTTTTTGGTCAACTAATGAGCAAGCTAGTTTAATAATAATTAATTGGTTTGAGTGGGGATCTCGTTCTTCAGCCCTGCATTCTCCAACATCATTTTATTTCTTGCATATTCCATAATGATGAATTGAAACCCACCGCATGTTCCTAACAATGGTACATTGTTTTCGCGGGCATATTGAATAATGCTCAGTACCCCATCAATAGAATCGGGAACCCCTGGGCCTATCCAAAAACCTTGATACGTCTCCTTGATGGTATCCATTTTTTCACTTATTGTCGCTGTGGGAATCCACTCATACTCAACAAATACCCCTAATTTCCTAGATGAATGCATAAGAGCATTGTTAGTAGCAATCTGTGAAGGATATTCTGGACTAATGTCACCAACAATTCCAACTTTCAATTTGCAAGCCCCCTTTCAAATTCAACTAAATGTTTATACTATAAATTGGCGAATTTTTCAATGTGTTGATTAAGGTTCGCTGCTTAATCTTTCAAACATAAATGCCCTTTAGTTCAATTAGCTCCCGTTTCATTACCCGTAATGTCTAAGTTGCCATCCGAAACCAGGAGCAACATGTGAATCGAGTAACAGTCAGGTTACAATGTTTAAAATGTTATTATCGGAAGTCTTCTGTCGGTCTTGCTTAAAATTCCCTCCATTCTTCAGTAACCCTAAAAAGGATGTATTTCTTTTCAATTACCTCGGTAATTAATTCGAAATTCGTTAAATCATCTCGCGGTACATTAACTACCAGTCTGTTATCCTTAGTGGAAATACCAAAATCGTTAAACACCAGCCCTTTCTTTTGTAAATTAGGCAGTTCTTTGTTAAGACGTTCCATCTGGAGTTCTAATTCATCTTTCGTGAACTGAGCTGAAAAGAATAGAATTTTGTCATCTTTCATTGCCATATTCAATATCATTTGACGGGTTTCTTCACTACCCTCGACCAATCCAATTATAAGTTGGTCAGCATTGTTCTTATAAACACCTGCAAATCCAGGAAGCAACTTATCCTTGGCCGCATTCAAAATTATTGCTATGTCATCATCAGGTATGTCTATTACACTAGATATATTGACTTCTTCTACATTTTTTAGATGCATACTTGAACAAGAAGTAAGTACTAGTGTACACAACATAACTAATACTTTGCACATCGATTCTTCCCCCCTACTAGACATCATTTTACCACTTATTTTCCATAACCTTATCTTCAAAGCAAATAATAAAATGAGCAGGCCACCGTAGCACCTGCTCATCATGTGTGTTATTCAACTATCGTTACCCATTAGGTTAACAACTTCTTCAAATCAATTCTTGTATAAGTTTTTTCATAAGCCGACCCCTCATCGTTATAGAAAATAGCGGATTTTATGTATGGCTCGCTAATGGCGCTGTAACCGAGCTTTGTAATAAGCTTTATCATCTTTGGATTCTCTATGGGGTCAACACTAACGAACAAATTAGAATATCCCATATCACTTGTAATTTTCTCACGATATCTTATTAAATCCGAACCTACGCCAATTCCCCGATATGTTTCCTTTACGTAGAGGTCACTTAGTTTGGGGCTCAAACAGCCTTTTAATTTAAGAACACCAAAACCTAAAATTGTATTATCCTTTTCAGCAACTACCAGACATACTTCTTTATCTTCATTTTGCTTAAAATACCTAACGAATAAATCTTTATTATTTCTAATTTTGCATAAACCATCTAAGTCACTTTTCTTGGCCATTCTTATTGTGTATTCCATTTTCGCCTCCTAATGCACGAAGTAATTAATTAATTCACGCTTAATTAGATTATCAGACTCTTCAAATTATTAAGCAATCGTTACCCGTTAGCGTAATAATGGTAATTTCATTTATCTTTGTATTTTCTTCCAAATTAACTTACCATGCAACAAATTTAGATCTAACTCCGTTATAAAGTAACCTATGTTTAAGGAGGGATCGACAATGAAATTAGGAATTTTGCCATATGGTCTTATAATTCTAGTGCTTTTTATATCGGGTTGCACAATCAACGGTGTTACCAATTCAGACAATATAAGCACTTCCCTTGGAACAATTGTTTATAAAGATGTAATGAACGAAAAATTTAGATTTTTACTAATTCCTAAAACAGAAGGATTTGCCTACGAAAAAATGTCCTTGAAAGAATTAGAAAGCTTGGCAAGATCACAAAATGATTCATCTTGGTACACTTTATCAGAAGAAATATACAACAAAATAAACATTGGCCAGAACGTTGAGGTAAAGTGGGATTCATCCCATCAGTTCGAATCCAATCCTCCGATCCGCTTTATGAAAGACATTAATGTTATTCCCAACTAATCTGAACAAAGTTTTTGGTAATTTAATGCCCGTAATTGATTCAACTATCCTGCCTTTTAGCTCAATGAAAACAGGGAGAAGCTGCCTCGGCAATCTGCTCCCTGTTTATTCCACTATCGTTCCCCGTTAGTTTAATGCAAAATGCCTCAGGCGGATCGATGGCCAAACGGTATGACGACGACAACAAATGTAAATGGATAACTTCTAACTTAGGTATCTTGAGCATTACGATCAGGCATTTCTTCAACTGTAACATTGTCGCTTCCGAACTTTGAACTAATTTCATTTTCTAATTCTTGAGTTAGATCATCCACCTTAACGATAACCTTTTCCTCAATTGGACTCCAGCTTACGCTCATATCTTTTTTAATATTCTTTGTTTTGAGGAAATCAGTTACTGGTTCAACCAAATCCTTCAACATTTTAAGGTTTTTAGTGGCTTGCTTGATTACAACCATCTCACCTAAACGTTCTTCAATATGCTTCCGCGCTTCTTTCCATTTAGGGGAGTTTTCATGATAAACCTTGAAAATGACCTTTTTATTATCATTATCCCAATACCATACTAGATCTTCCAACAACGCTTCATTATCCACTTCTGTTTCACCAGAATCAGGATGCTTCGTTGGATATTGCTTAACCAACTCTTCTTCAATTACTGATCTTACATCTTGTTGGAAAGCAATCAAATCATCTATTACTCCTGCTTCTGCCTTCTTAGGTGGAAGATTTTTCTTTTCTTCAACTTGAGGTGTGTCTAATTTTGTTTTCTGTTCTGACATTCCACAAGCGGTTAGAATCACGATAAATACCAAAAACAACATCGCTTTTTTGATAATCATTTTTACCTCACCATTTTGTTTTGTTTCTTTTGTTGATTGTTAAGACGTGGCATCCAGTTTAAATGTTGCTTAATGAATGTTCGCCAGATTGTGGGAAACGGTATAAACCGCCACTAACTCAAGACCACCCAATAAGCTAAACTGCTCGTTTAGCTTAATAAAGAAATGGAGCAGCTGCCGTAGCAAACTGCTCCTTGATTGTTCAACTATCGTTCTCCGTTAGCGCAACGATAGGTAAGAAATAGGTTAGAAACTTGCTTCTGAAGGTTCGATGCTTTTTAAAAACGGAGAACGAAGTTTATTACTATAATAAGTAATAAAATAAAACTCACCTACCTCTATTAATGGCATTACTAATTCTTTTGTTTTAATTTTTTCTACCGTTCCATTCGCTTTCTGAATCATAATAAAATCATTTCCTTTTTCTGTTACAGTAACTAAGGCAATACTTCGAGCAAATGTATTATCATAATAAAATATTCCAGCTGCACCAATTAAAATCGTCATTGATAGAATTATTAATATTGATTTTTTTGACATAAGAATACCTCCATATATCACTCATTCATAAAATCAACCTTTTTAATTGTATCACGTTCTAGGTATTTGTTACCATTTATTCCTCAACTATCCTGCCCTTTACTTCAATGCAGAAAGGGAGCAACTGCCGCAGTGGCCTGCTCCCTTGGCGCTTTCAACTATCGTACCCGTTAGTTGAAAGCAGTCCGTAGTTCAATACCATCCGTACTCTCGAATAAATTCTTTACGAAGGCAAAGAAAGACCTGCTTCTTTAAGGTTCAAACTCTGCCATTGCGCCCGTGTGTTAAGGTATTGAATACGAAATGAGTCGGGGTCTTTCAAAGTTGTGCTATCAAAATTTTTTGAAAAGATGACAAAAGCTTCATTAGCGATTTGGAGAGATTTCTCCTTATCCTTTGAGTTAATAGCGTCATTCAACAACCACCGCAATTCATAAGGTACTGTTTGATATATATCTCCTTGGTTATTAAGATGATATTTTCCATCCATTTTCCCCAATAATACTGCCGTTTCAATTGCTATTGCTAAGTACTCCCTTGCCGTATTCAGATACTGATCACTTGTCTTGGGATCTCCATTAACACTAGAATTCAAAGCTTGTTGAGTGGTGACCAAAGATAAGGAGTATCTTTCTAAAACTTCCTCCGTATGTTTGACTAAGGTTTGATGGTTAAGCCAATTTATACTTAGACTCCATGTGAAAGCAATAAAAAGTACAGTGATTATCCATTTTGGTTTAACTTTAAAAAATGTTGCCATGTAACAGCTCCTCTAATGTAGTGCTATACTGCTTACTAAGGAATTGTAACACTCCTTTCCTAGCATCGATATATGAAAAATATTCCACTATTCTGCCATTTAGCTTAATGAACAAGGAGCAGCTGCCGCAGCAAACTGCCCCTATTTTGATTGAACTATCGTTCTCCGTTAGTTTAACAGAGGAGGCATATTGACTATCAGCTTTTAACGACTTTCGTCGGACATAATTTCAATTGCTCCAAAGTTTCAGTTTGAAAAACTAATCCATTTCGGTCAAAAACCAAAATCATTGGCAGCTTCTCCAAACCGAGTTCTTCTTTATAATCCACTGCCAATCCTTCAATGTAAGGAACCCACGAAATGCCTCCCGCGAATGATTCGGGAACGTGTTTCTCGAAGTCAATTTCATCGTATGGTGGCGTTGTGCCTTCTTCATAAAGCACAACAGTATGAAAATTGTCACTGCTAGCTAAAAAACGTTCTAACTTCTCTTCTTTTGACATCGTCAATTGAATGACTTTATCTGCAACAGATACTGTTTCATCACTTGAGCTTGCGGCATCTGGTGTTGGCAACACAGCTAATTTCTCGCCTATCTTGAAATCCACTGGATGGACGACCGAGCCATGCTCATCCTGAAAAATGGTGTTCTCATTATATGTGATTTTTTTCGAATGCATCATATCATTAACTTTCGTTTTACCTCGGTTCACCCATTTTGAAATATTTAAACTAACAACACGTGTTTTTGTATCAATGTGCAGCAAATAGCCTGTCATTGTGTCTTCAGTAATTACTATTGCTTGTTTTCGGCTATCTTGGTATATGTTATTGACAGAATCCTTTTCAACAGTTGCGCAACCCGATAGTAAAAATACCGTCAGTGAGATTCCAATAATAAATCTCTTTATTAGGTTATAAATATTAAATCCCCCTTTCTGTATTAGAACGAAAATAGAGTGATTATTGTTGCGCTATCCTGCCCGTTAGTTCAATAAAAAGAGCAGGCATCGCAGCGCCTGCTCTTCATGTGTGTTATTCCACTATCGTTCCCCGTTAGTTCAAAGATTTTTAAAACACGAGCCCTCGTACAACTAAACACGCCTTTGAAGCTTGACATTACATTCTGACGTTGTCGGAGTAGTATACTCAATATAATTCACCGAGCCGTTAAAATTCAAATAACTTTCATAGCGAATTCGAATAAATGGTAGAGTAAGGAATTCCAAGACCTTATCCTTTGGAACCCAACGACAGTCGCTTGTTTCATCAGAGGTAGTTAACTCTCCTCCCTCAGCTTTACACACAAAATCAAACATGACCTTCGTAGGGACATCCGTCACGCCGTCATACCACTTATGTAAACCTGTATTAGAAACAATGTTAATCAAATGGCTTACGGTCGCATCTATTCCACTTTCCTCTTTGATTTCACGAATCACACCGTTAATCAGATTTTCACCAACTTCAGTAATTCCACCAGGAAATACCCAGCCATCATCATGAGCTTTTACTAGTAGGATATTTCCATTTCCATCTTCTACAATTCCGCCTGCCGATACAATATGTGTAGGAAACTCCATTTCACGACCCCTTCAACGGTTTATTTGTATATTTATTCCATATGGTTCCTGTACTTTCCTGCTTTCGTGAATTTATATGCTTGAAGGTACTCACGAAACGATTGAACTATCCTGCCCGTTAGCTTAATGGCCATTCCAGGAGAATTTCTTTATCCGTACGTTCAAAAAACATGAGCAGTCGTGGATTTTCCATCACATCAGGAACCTCATCACGTTGAGGCGGTCTATCTTCAACAAAAATTTTAATGAAATCCTCCTCATTAATAACTTTCTTCAACACCACTTCATAGAAACCAGTTGGCTTTTCCCCACTAGAAATCAATAAGTAAGTTTTGTCTCCGTAGTCAAACCGCTCGACCCTACTTTTGTTCCTCGTGTTAGCCATCGTTTCGCTAAACCATATGCCCTGTGGCGCTTTTTCTTTAATCCAAAAGTTAAATTGCACGTTATTGACAATTTGAAATGGAATATCCGATTCAACCTCGACATCTTCGTTAGGATTATCTTGAAATGAACAACCCATCAAGACAATATGAACGAATACAAGTACAAGAAATATTTTCTTCAAAGTCTCCCCCAGCTGTATAGATGACGATAACTAGAAGAAATTTGTTGCGCTATTCTGCCCGTTAGCTTAATAAAATGAGCAGGCCACATCAGCGCCTGCTCATCCATGTGAATTATTCAACTATCGTGTCCCGTTAGCGTAATAACTTAATTTCCGCAAATTGTCTAATGTAATCTGTCCCCCAAGCACCCAGTGTAGGATATAACTCCCATTCACTTTTAGTAATTGGTCTTAATTCAACTAACCCTTTCATCAACTTACAATATTCAGGCTGATAACCAGTTTGAGAGCGAAAATAATCAGGTTCAATGAAGTCTATTTCTAATGGACGATAACCGATTATCATTTCTTGCAAACCTGTCTCGTGGATTGCTTTTATATGTGCCACGCCTTGTATTAATGTCTTTTTTTCTGCAATATCTTCTGACTTTGGAGGTGCATCTCCTACCCAATCCATTAATCCAGCAAGAAATGTTTTTGTTGGGCTTGCCATGTATGATTTAGTTACTTGTATAACTCTACCACAAGCAAATTTCTCGTTTTGAAGAGGAATTGCCCAGAACTGACCAGGAGTTAAAAATTTATTAGTCTTAGGTTTAAACGGATATTTTATTTCCACTAATTCATCTCCAAAAACAAGGTTTTATCATTATTATATCATGACACTTACTGCGCTAAACTGCCCGTTAGCTTTATAAAATGAGCAGGCCATCGCAGCGCCTGCTCATCCATGTATGTTATTCAACGATTGTTCCCCAATATTCCATTAACTTTAATTCAGCTTTTCAATTGCCCGTTTAATCATATCATCGTACTCAGTCATATCATCGGGATGCTTAAAATACACAACCATCACATTCTTTTTCTCGTAAACGCTAGGATTATTTAAAAGCTTGGCAAACTCCAGTTTATTGTTGAAATCTTCACGCCCTTCTTTTCGAGCTTGTTCGGAATCAAAAATGAATATGTACACATTCACATTCGCATGAATCGATGAATCGACTTCAAGCTCATCTGTGGCATCGCCCATGCTGTATGTATCTATGGCATACGTTACTGCCGCAACTTTGCTTAAAGTACCAAAAGGTGAATTCCCCCCCTTAGGTGTTATTTGTAGTAGTTTAATCCCTTGGTTTTCCATTGCTTGGGCCACAATCTCTAGCGTCAACTTTTTTTCTACGTTCCCTCTGCCCGAGCAGGCTGACAGCACTATCAGAAAAACTAAAAACATGAATGTGAATTTATATTTCATCGAAAAATTTTCCTCCCAAGTTTCTCTGATTGTTTCTCTATACGACGAATATACATATGAACTTAGTTGCAATGGACTGTGAGGTAATTATTACAAATCCCTATGCTATACTGCCCGTTAGTCGAGAAAACGGTAACATGATGTCGGCCTCCGTTTCTTATGTTCATTGAGCAATCGTTATCCGTTAAGTTATTAATGAACTAAATAATACAAATATTGTAGGAATATTATAGTTGTTGATTTCCTTTCCAATGATATAATCACCCTTTTCCAATTTTGTACTGCAACCAATTATCAATCCACAGACAATAATTATTAATACTAAAAAGGCTAACGTTCTTTGCATTCTTTGTCGCCCCCAACCCCTCGTATATATACAACTCCCGCACCCTGATAACATTCAACAGAGTGCATATAATAAACGAGCCCTACTCATTTACTTTGAAATCGATTTGAGTCTTTATATTAAAATCTTCTTTATCATTACTGTCTTCATTGGATTGAACATAAAAATCAACATAACCTTCAACAACATAATAACCAGCAGGAAACCCATTCTCCCAAAAACTTTTTATAAAATCGGCATATTCTTTTTTATCTTGTTCACCGTATCCGCCGCTTTTCTTATACTCTTCCCGAAGAGGCTCACCTTTTTTGAGAGTTGTGCTTAATAACGGTTCGTTCATGCTATAAGAAATATCATAATCGCGCGTTTTCTCCACGATCGGAAAATAGAATGGAGACGCAGCATGATAAATCGTGACAGTTTCCTTGTCGCCTATATATTCTAATTCAGCATAAATCTTTACTGAATCACCCTTTTGATACTCCTCCTTCTCGGTTACAAGGCGATATACAAAATCGCCTTCAGTTATCTCCGCACGCGGAATGTTTAACACATCATAATCGTCCGATTTAGAGCTAATATTGTCAAAATTACCTTGTGATCCACAACCTGCCAATAAAAATGTTATCACTATAAAACTTAGTAATAATTTGAATTCCCTCATAAAAACACCTCTCAATATAAGATGTATGAAACCTTTAGAATTATCGGCGCCTTCTAAAGGATATAACCAGTAACATAAAAAATGCGAGAAAAACGGTAATCACTAAACCGATTTTAACGAATCGGTTATTTGAATCTTCGTTAAAGATAGATATTTCGGATGGAGTCTTTGATGGTTCATATCCTGCTCCCAATGCTTTTAGTTCTTCTTGCGCGGATGCAAGCGTCTTTGTTCCTCCACAAAGACCAGTTTCAAGTCGTTCTGGATCACCGTAAGCAAAAACGATATATTCTTCATTCACTTCGAATCCTTCATATCCACAACTTGCCGAACTCAATGCCGTGTAAACAGTCGTTTGAGAATCTAATTCACCTTTCCATACCGTTTTCACTTCCATTTGGGCTTTAACAGGATCTGCGGAAGACCAAATCTTTCCTTTAGCAGGTTTTGTCAAAGTCAAAACTTTTCCCGTAAATATTGCGGTTTTTCGATTCAGCTGATCTTCTACGCTTGGAGGCCCCGCACAAGAGCATGCTTGGACGGTTAAAGGCTCAATCACAAACCACATACTGAACACGAGCAAAAAACACAGTAGGACCATAGTTGTGTTTTTCCACATTTTCATCACCTCATCGATAGATGACCGTTCCCGACTAACTTTATAACACTTCCATTTATGCTACTTATATTCTATTTCTTGAGAGACCGCAGCTCCTCGACAACCATATCCACTCGCTCATCTTTAAAGGATTCATCTGCCACATAAAAAATCAATACATTAGCTATTGGGTATATGGTGTATGGACTCAAATCCGCTACTGCTGTCTTTTTCTCGAAATCCTTTATACCCTTTCTAACCTCTTTGCTGGAGGTGTAGACATAAATGCTAATTTTTTGATTTTCATCAATTACAAAAATCCTAGGTGTAACATCATTATATGCTCTTGAAAATCCGATTTCAGGATGCAAGCCTGGTTCTTCTAACATCGAAACCCCATGAAGTTCAAATGAATCTTTAATTTGTGCCAACGTAACTGTTTTCTCTTTGTTCATACACCCCGCAATAATGAAACAGATAGCTAAAGTAATCACCAGTTTTCTCATTACAATCCCCCTTAAACCTTTATGACGATTGGAGATAGAATTAAGTTGCCCGTTCTATATTCTCTTCAGTTGAATTGCGGTTATATGTACTTTTTATTTTGGAAATGATCATAAAATAGGAAGCTACATAGGAGGGACAAACAAATTTGGAGATATGGCATGTATGGGAATGTAATCAATGTGGTTCAACAATGACATTAAATTACGATGCAACTATTGAAGATTATCACAGGTTTAAGAATTGCGGTTGTAAGCTTGATGGATTTTTAGAGTGGAAGTATAACTATGATGAGGTTCAAAATATTTAAAACAAAAAAATCGCTCAACCTATTTTATTGCAAAGATTTATGCAGATTTATTGGGACTCAGACGATGCTTCTATTCCGATATGAGACTAAATCTTGTATCATCTTGTTGTTCCACATCACACCTGATCCACATGAAAATTCCAGGGGATAGTTTTCAGCAAGAAAATTAGACCAGGTTGCCAAATGCTCTGACAACTTAGTCTATTATTGATCTAATGTTCTCCGTTAGTGTAATGAAAAATGGTGTTCAAATTGACAATCAATTTAACACACAATCAAAAATCAGAACCTGGCGTGTGATAGAATATCCATCCTAACCAGCAAATAAACACCAAACACACAGTAATTATAGATAAGGAAAGCACACCTTTTATTATTTCAATATTTTGCTTATAATTTAATCCCTTGTGAACCCACATCACACTTCTCCATATTATATATCCACTTAAGCATAAAATAAGTATAATCCCTATCAACATTTCGACCATACGATTTCTCCTAAACCCTATCGTTGTGTTGCTTCTGTTTTAAATTAGACGGTTTAAATAAGGATACGGTTGCGCTAACCTGCCCGTTAGCGGAGATATCTGCCGAACCATTTAGCTCGGCAGATTCCACTTGATGTTTATTCAAAAAAATTTTTCTTTTAGTTTTGCGTGATTTGAATCTTAACCACTCCAGTTTGTCCAGGGTCTGAAGTAAGATACACACCAGAGGACCAAGCTAACACTTCCTGACCAATTTTTAACTGATCGAATTCGATTTCTTTATTATCTGAAACAATAATTGCGTCATCGGTCAAGGATAGCCAGGTACCAGGAATGAGTATTCTTTTTTTCACCTTGTCGATCTCCATAATAATTCCAGACATGGCATCTGTTTTGCTGCAACATTCCTCAACAGTAATTTCTAAAGGGAATTGCTGACCCACATGTTCAAACAAAGTCTTTTTTATAGCATCGATTTCATCTGGAGTAATCTTTCTCTCCACATCCCCGTAACTTCTAATCTTCATGTTTATTTTGAGAGTACCATCTCCCGTCTCTAATACGGAAATCGAATATTGTTTTTCAAGTATTTCATTGTACCCGCGAACCTTCTTGACAACATCTTTGTTATTAAAATTAGCTTTCTTGAAAATGACTTTGTCACCGAGTTTAACTTCGAGTTCTTGACGGAGTGATTTCATCTCTTTCGCATCCTCTTTATAAACCAGGAATACAACTTTCAGATTATCGTTATCAAAATATAAGTCGGTAAAGTTTTCGATTGCTTCGTCATCATGGCTATCGAGCGTTTCCGCATCGGAAACATTCTTTTTTTTCGGGAAGTGTTTCTTGAATGCTTCCTCTATTACTGGAATAACTTCTCTTTGGAAATCAAGGATCGGATCATCAACTTGTTTTACTTGAGCTTTCAATGTTGATGAATTAACTGCTTGCTCTGGTATATCTCCACATGCGGTTAATATCATAATGCACATGGATACCCAAATCATTTTTTTGAATATCATTTTCTCCTCACCCATCTGTTGGTTTGTTAAATATAGAAACGCAGAACTTGATAAAAATGTTCCTGTGTTTCTACATTCCAAATTAATGGAGGTGATAATTAAATTAACCTGCTCATTACTTCAATAAAAAAACGGGGCTGTGTGCGAACATACTCCTTAATTATGATGAGACTAAATTGATGTAAAACGTCAAAGTCGGGCCTTGAAGTTTCACTTCAGATATTCGGTAGTTTTTGGAGTGTAAGCGATTATTGATTTGTTCAATTAGCTCTACATTGTTTATGATAAATTCTAGTGTATCTATCTGCGCCAAAGACATATAATTGGGCATCTCATATTTTCCTAAAATATCTAATTTACTTCCTAATTCGTTCAATTGTGGAGTGGTTAAAAAAATATATCCATAACTAATTGGATACGGTTGATGTTGCTTTTCAATACTATTTCTAGCCCACCATGTTCTATGAAAATAGTCACCAATTTTATCTATTTTTGAATCGATCAGTTGCTCCAAATATACAACTTGTCGTAGAAATGTATCCGCAATTAATATTTGATTAGCAAATTCTTGTTTGCGATTCTGTTGTAGTAAAACTTCCCTTTTCCGCTGTTCTTCATAATGCATATTGATTTCTCTTGTTCGTCGATCCGTTTTTCTTTTGGAATCTATGTATTTGGACAATTCTTTATATAAGATCTTACTCATCATTTTTCCAAACAAAATAACCCTCCATTGTATTTTTACTTTAAACACAAAATTAAACGTCGTAAGTTTACTTTACCATAAAACACTCCGATTCAATCAAGTTACTAGCTAATAGATACTTAATAAAATGATTCATAACTTTTCTTTGTTAAACTGCTGGAAAACAACTTTTCAAAGGGGATTGATTATAATGGAAGAGCTTTCTATGGAGGAATGGTCCGAATATATAGTGGAAAAAGCAACCGAGTTCAACTGTTTTTATTTCGATGCAAACGAAATTATTGACGTTACCCTTAACATTGAAGTTGAATTAGATTGCACGGAATCAAATATAGTGAAGTTGCTTCAGCTTGCTAAAGCTAATGCTTCACCAGTTATTATCCAAGAAAAGTTTTATTACGATTATGAGATAGCTGAGGCAATTATTCAACCCGATGATTTAAGAGAAAATCATAACTACCTTTTTGCATCATTACAGGTACGTAGAAAAATTAATCATTTAGTTGATAAGCATAATGATTTAATTAATCAACTCCCCCGACAAGAGTGCTACACAGTAACCGTCAGCGCCACATTAATATCTGGTGTAACATTAGGAATAAACAAATACAATCATAAGTACGAAGAATGGGATGATCTGTTAAATAAAGACTTGCAAATTACCCGCATTTTAAAACAAACGATAGGTGAACTATCGGACAAAGAGGAATTGCTGGCGAAACGGAGTGTAGCAAGAGATCGAATTTTAGATAAATTCAGGAATTACCTAATCAATCACGAAGAATTTAAAACATGTACAAATAAGGAATTGCGTCGACATTTTTGTTATAAATTATGGCGATCATTTAGAGATGAATTGTGTACTAAAGAAGAACAAGAACTGACCGAAACAAATGTATTAATTCCAGGTTACTTATTGGATGAAAATGTAGAAGTAGCATGGCGGTACTTAAAAAATGGTTCTGTTTAACTTGATTGTTGATTTTCTTCAAATTAATAAGCGTATTCGAAATGAAACTCGAATACGCTTATTTTTTCGAATGGCGAAAAAGTAATAATCGCCCCATTTCTTAATCTCGCATGTTAATTATTAATCATTTTCATTAATAATTCCGTAATATACTAAATCCACATATTTACTGTCTTTTATGACATGTTCCTTTAAAATCCCCTCTTTTTTCATACCAATCTTCTCCATAACTTTACCTGAATTAAGGTTCGATGGAAAATATCGTGCAAACACTTTGTGCAGTTTCTTTTCTTCAAAAGCAAATTGTAAAATCGACTGTGCTGCCTCTGTCGCATAGCCATTTCCCCAATATGGCTCGCCAATCCAATAGGCTATTTCTCCATGGTTAAAACGTTTATTGCTCGATAACGCAATTGCTCCAAATAATTCGCCAGTTTCCTTGTCTGTTACCGCGAACTCATACGATTTATCCGCCATAAAATTATCGTAATGGTGCTCCATCCACGATAATGCATCATTTAAACTATACGGATAAGGTAGGTACAATGTATTTTTGTAAATATTATAGTTATTGCAAAGCGTCGCAACCGCTGCCGCATCGGATGTTTGAAATAATCTAAGGACGAGCCTATCTGTCGTGATCATTAATTTTTCACGAACATATCCCATTCAATCGACTTCCTTTATCTACAAAATGTAAATCATGCCTGATAACACTGTTCTTTATCCACATCAGATAATTTATTAATTTCATTGATAATTTCAACTACCTTCATACCTGTCGCCTCCCGAACGTACTTTCTTATACTTTATTTTAGAATAAATGTTCGAAGTGGTCAAATATCAACAGTGTAATTAAACAGAGCCTTAATTTAAAGTAAGTAATCATTTAAATGACAGCATTAAATAATTGGTTCTTTCTCAATACCTCTAATCCATCCATGCATTTTTTTTATATTTCGTTCATAAGGCGGGCCTATCCACACAAGTTTCCTTCTAATGATTCTTCCATTCGGTTCCTTATGATCGATATACAGCTTACCATCTATGATCAAATGACAAAGCTCTTCTCGAACTAGCTCTCCCCAAGCCTCAAGTTTGAGGGAAACGGTTGCTTCTCGTTTAGGGATGGAACCAGGAAACATCTTTCCAAGTAGATGAACTTCCTCTTTGTTCAAGTGGTGTACATAGTTATAATATTCATCTGGCTTTTTTAAACCAATCATCTGCCTCTTACCGTTTGAGGTAAAGCAAAATACTTTGTGTTTAATGACCCCACTCGTATAACCATCAACTTCTAGTGGTCTAAACATTTCGGGGTCTTCGGAGAGTTTATTAATCACATAAAAGTTTATTTCGCTCATCAAATTCCCTCCGTTTTTTAACCAAGTGAATGGTTTATGCTCAATTATGAACCACCAATAACAGGGTATGTGTATAATCCTATATTCGCTAACTTACAGACTTATTCCAATTGCTTAACTTAAAAGAGCATTTACAGATGTGTAACCTACTGATTTTCTGAACTAATTCAGCACAGAAAGTTAGTAGAGATTTCTGCTTAAACCTTTATTAGCACCTGTGGTATCTATTTTACTGAAATCCAATAGCATTTAAGCCTCCTTATGGAAAGAAGGTGCAACGATAAGAAAAACCCGTCGGTAATACGACAGGTTCAAGTATCAATATTGGATTTCAGAATGGATTCTACTTCCCATTATTATTTAACAGGATCACGTAGATAACAAATACCAATAATTGGATATAACATAGCCTTTTTTATAGTAGAGCAGAATTCAGATAAAACCGTAAATGAAGAACCAACAGCAATATTCCCGTTCTAAATATGATTTCAAAATGGCAAAGAAGCGCTGAATCTTTCAGCGCTTCTTTTGTTTAGATTATCTGTAACTGTAACTCTATTTTTTCCTCAGTTCAGCGAAGAATCGACTTGGAATGACCTCTTCGGGATACTCTTTCCATTTTGGGCGCATTGACGCACATGTCATAAACAATTTGCTTTCTGATCTTGTCATCGCTACGTAAAGTCCTCTGCGCTCTTCCTGTAACTTTTCTGGATCTATACCGTTTCTGTATCCAGGTATGATGTGATCTTCAAGAGCTATGATAAATACAGCTTTGTATTCTAACCCTTTGGCTGTATGGAACGTAGAGACACTTACCCGATTTGATCTCGCTTCAGCATGAGGTGTGTCATCAGGTAGCTCTATTTCTGCAACAAGCTGAGATAAGCTTGTTGCAGTTGACTTCAAGACACGTTGCTTTAAAAGTTCTAAATGCCGTTTTTCTTCTATTCGTTCGCCATCATCCAATTTATCCAGCGTCATTTCAACTTTAAGTTCTTTGAACAAATCGTCATAAAGTTTTGGGAAGGCCCTAGTCTCTTGGGAATCAATACAGAATTGAGCTAATGCCTTAATAAATTTATCAATTTGATCATTAGGAATCATAGCTGACAAACTGGCAAGAGATACCTCATCGAGGTGTTTACTATAATACTCGAACAGAGCTTCTTCATCATCTACTTCAAATCGCTTTGAAAGCATGTCGAGCAAACTAAACAAAATGATTTCATTCGAAGGATCTGAAACAAGTTTCATTGCTGCCACAATAAAATCAGATAATAGTATCTCTTTACCACTGAAGTTCTTTCCGAAATGTTGGAATGGTATATTTTTCTCGATTAGTTTAGCATCAATAATCTTCAAGGAAGAATGCCGATTTCGATACAGAATAATCATCTGTCGGTACTCAATCCCTTCCGTATCATGAAGCTCTTTAATCTTGTTTGTCACCCATTCCGCTTCCTCTTCCCAAGTGTCAAAACGCTTACCTTTGGTGCAATCATTCGGTTCATTGTTGCGACCAACTAACGTCTTTTCAGTCCTTCCATCATTATTGACGATGAGCTTATTAGCAAGGTCCAAAATCATTTGAGGTGAACGATAATTGTGTCTTAGAACGATTGGTTCTGCCGCAAGCAAATTAATAAAATCTTGTATAACAGTGGGCAATGCCCCTCGCCATCCATAAATAGATTGATCATCGTCTGCAACTGCCATGACGTGTTTTGCGCCTTCACCGAGTAGACGAATAAGCTCAAGTTGCATTCGGTTAGTGTCTTGCATCTCATCGATCAATACATATGGAAAGGCATTATGATAAAGATAGAGAATCTTGGGATGAGCTTTGAAAAGTGTAGCCGTTTGAAGAATGGCGTCGTCGTAGTCAATCAGCTTGTTTTCGTATAATCGATTCTGATACTCTATCGTCGCTTCGTGAAATCCTACTAAGCCTGTGTTTGTTTTAGCAATAAATTCACTAAAATCAACAGACGAATTCTTGATATCGCTGATTTTATTAGTGAAATCTCTTGGCTTCAACATTAAGTCGTACTTGCTGATTAGTTGCTTAACCAGGTACTGCTGTTGTGTTGGCGAAATAAAAGCAAAGTCCCGTGGCATATTTATTTTATCACCATAAGATTTTAAGACCCATAGGCAGAAATTATGAAAAGTGCCTATACGTATACGTTTTTTATCCACGGTTGTAAATTCTTGCACCCTTGCCTTCATCTCATTAGCAGCTTTATTGGTAAATGTAATTGCAAGAATGTTTTTAGCTGGTGGTAACTTTCCAGCTTCAAACATATAGGCAACACGGCGTGTAATGATACGGGTTTTCCCTGTACCTGGTCCAGCGAATACCATTGAATTTCGCTCGAAGAATTCCACTGCATGTTTTTGCTCAGGGTTTAAGCTTTCAAAGCATTTCATGGCTATCCTCCTTATCCGCTTGAACCTCTGCAACGCTGTACCCTGCCAATGTAATGACGCGATCAAGTGTATTCTCCACAAACTCTTTCGGGAAGTAAGCATGCAATCGTTCGCCCATTAAACGACCGCTTGTCCTACCTTTAATTTTGCGGAGGCCTTTAGCTAATGCCTTCCTGACATCAATCTCTGCTTCAGCCACGCTCAAAATAATCGAGACACAAGCAGAAAGGGTTGCTCCCGCTCTTATTTCAGCACTAAACTGTTCTGCTTGTTCAGCATTAAATCGATTAATTGCTCCTTTGAGATCTGCAATCAATGCTTCTATCTTCTCCTGGGGCAATGCTTCCTCTAGTATCCTAACGAGTTCGGTAACAGGGCTGTGTAGACATACATAACCTTCAATGTCCCCCATGTCAACCGCTCTAGGCAGTTCGTAAACATTCGCGCTAATAGCTTTTAATTCTTCCAATTCGGTTTCATGTTTTTTGTCTTTAGCATCAAAATCAATAACAGCTACACTCGGAATACCAAAATTCTCAAGCAGCTTAATCATTGCTTTAATATTGTTCTTGCCACCAGCATTTATGACGGAAATGCCAATACGATCAAGATCATAATGTTGCGATGAACTTGAATATTCAATGCCCAGGGCTGGTAACAAACCCTGCTCCGTTGGGCCTTCAACAAGTAATACCGCTTTAGCAAAGAAAGCATCCGCTTTGCCTACATCCAAATGCTTTTCATACGAGGAAATATGTGCCTCAGGAAAACTTGGTGCAAGCTGAATACAAATAGATTTACCTTCAACATTTTTTCGTACCATACAGATTTGTCGCGGATTGATCCATTCCAACAAAGAGGGCGAATGAGTTGCAACCCAAACCTGTCGCATTCTCGAAAGCTGCATTAATTCACGGAATAATGCTCTTTGTGAATGCGGATATAGGTGCGCTTCTGGCTCGTCGATCGCAAAAATGCCTTCCCGCAATCTTCCAATACCTGCAAAGGAACGAAATACACTTACTGTCAGAACACTTTGAAGACCAAGCCCCAATTGTTCAATGTTGAGATAACGGTCACCATTTTGCATTAGTTGCAATTGAATGTGCTTTTTTATATCAAGGGCTGATGAAGCTGCAACAATTAGACGAAGTGAATCGAGGCCTTTCGGTAATTCAATAATCTGGCTCGTTACTTCAGCGATGCCTTTGATGAATTTCGTTATATCGCTATTGTCATTCAATGCTGCACCAGCCTCATCAAGTTTACCCAAAATCACCTGTTCTTCAGCTGCTAAGTCAATTTGATTCAAGATGCGACCAAAAAGGCTACCTTTACCAGATTTTATTGCACGGTAATCTCTATGTGCATCCTGATAATAAAACGAGATGAGACGTTTGTCAGCAAAGGATAATGTTCGGTCAGTTTGCCTGCCGTAAACTAATGTCGGATCTGTTTCATTGGTATTCTTATCAAATGAACAAGTAAAGACAAGCGGTAACGTCCATAGCTCCTCACCATCAACTACTTCTGGATCGACCAATCCTACAAAATGAGATAACAGTTCTTCGCTCAAGTTTGAGAATGTTATCCGAACCTGAATGGGCTTTTCAATATCATAAAAATCAGCTTCTTGAAATTCTAATGTACGAATAGAACGTTCAGGATTGAACACGAGATGAAGGATCGAGAGCAGACTTGTTTTACCGACATTGTTTTCGCCAATCAATACTACAAGGTCCATGCCATAAACGATTCTTGGGACAATGACTACTTCTTCATCGAAATTGCGAAAGTTGCTGACGCGTAGTTCTTTAATTCTCATTCTCTCGTCCCCCTGGTTTTTCATCCCACAAGCGTTTGAAGTGCCCGTAAAGAGATTCAAATGATCAACATTCTAAATAAATCAAGGCACTGTTTTCAACAAGCCTTTAAATCGAAATATCGGTCCGATATAGTCATTTTTATTATATCACTTTATGCCGTTAATGCCGTTATACAATTGTTCCTCAAATGCCTAATGTTGTTCGGCTCTCCAATAAAAAACAAAAGCGAGAACTTACCCTTTTAGGGAAGTTCTCGCTTCACTTAACTATTCTACCTGCGGTATTTATTTAACAGGATCAATACCCTGCTTCCCGCTTTTATTTAACACTTCCCACTATTATTTAACACTTCCCGCTTTTATTTAACACTTCCCATTATTATTTAACAGAATCAACATCCAATTCTCTAAACTAACCCTACTCAACAGTAACGCTCTTCGCTAAATTACGCGGTTTATCTACGTCATGCTCAAGCGCTAGCGATGCATAATAAGAAATCAGCTGCAGCGGAATTACGGACAATGCTGGCGATAGGATCGGAAGTGTCTTCGGAATCGCGAACAGCTCATCGACAGATTTCGCTACTTCTTCTTCGCTTCCTTCGTTTGCTATACCTAGAACGTGAGCTCCGCGAGCTTTAACTTCTTTAATGTTGCTAAGTGTTTTCTCGTAAAGCTCTTCTTGCGTTACAAGAGAGATAACCGGAATACCATCCTCGATCAATGCCAAGGTACCGTGCTTCAGCTCGCCTGCTGCATAAGCTTCAGAGTGAATGTACGAGATTTCCTTCAGCTTGAGCGAACCCTCTTGCGCTACAGCATAGTCTACGCCGCGGCCGATGAAGAACAAATGCTTATGATGCGAGATTGATTCTGCAACCTTCTTAAGAACTGCTGCCTGTTCAAGGATAGACTCAACTTGTTCAGGAAGCTTATGCATAGCAGCTATCATTTCTTCGATATAGGCTGCTTCTTTTGTTTCAAGCGTGCCGGCAAGGTGAAGGCCGAATAGGTAGAATGCAATCAACTGCGATGTGTAGGCTTTGGTTGAAGCAACCGCAATCTCAAGACCTGCCCAAGTGATAAGCACATGGTCTGCTTCGCGTGCAACCGAGCTTCCTACAACGTTTGTAATCGCTAGAACGCGAGCTCCGTTGCGCTGTGCTTCACGAAGAGCAGCAAGTGTATCCGCCGTTTCGCCCGATTGGCTGACGACAATGACAAGGGTATCCGGTGTGATGATCGGCGAACGGTAACGGTATTCGGAGGCAACATCCGTCTCAACCGAAATGCGCGCAAGCGATTCAATAACCGATTTACCAACAAGCCCTGCATGGTAAGCCGTTCCGCAAGCCACAATGTGTACTTTACGAATCGATTTAATATATTCAGCTGTCATTCCCAGCTCTTTTAATTCCACGGATTTGCCGTCTTCTGCAATGCGGCTAATCATCGTATCACGGTAAGCTTTTGGCTGCTCGTGAATTTCTTTCAGCATGAAGTGATCAAATCCGGCTTTCTCCGCCGTTACAAGATCCCAATCGACATGAAATATTTCCTTGGAAATACTTTCGCCTTCAGTCGTCATCAATTCGACAGAACTGCTTGTCAAAATGGCCATTTCGCCGTCGTTCAAAATATAAACGTTGCGCGTGTGCTCCAAAATAGCCGGAATATCCGATCCAATGAAGTTTTCGCCTTCGCCTACGCCAATAACAAGCGGACTTGCAAAACGAACGGCAACTAGACGGTCTGGTTCAAACTCTGTCAGAACACCAAGCGCGAAAGCTCCACGCATACGTTTAACCGCACGTTGAACGGCTTCTACGATGTTGCCGTCATATTCATCAGCAATGAGATGGGAAATGACTTCCGTATCCGTCTCCGATACGAAAATATGTCCCTTTGCCATCAATTCTTCTTTCAGGTTCAAATAATTCTCAACGATACCGTTGTGAACAACGGAAAACTTAGCCGTGTTGTCCGTGTGCGGATGCGAGTTCAAATCAGATGGTTTACCATGAGTAGCCCAGCGAGTATGACCGATACCGACAAAACCCTCTAACGGTTCTTCGCGCAGCAAGCCTTCAAGGTTCGCCAAACGACCTTTGGACTTTGTAATTTCGAGCCCGTTTTTCGTGAAGACAGCGATACCAGCGGAATCATATCCCCGGTACTCCAGCTTCTTCAATCCTTCGAGCAAAATGTCCTGAGAGTCGCGTTTACCAATATATCCTACGATTCCACACATAATTTAATAAGCCTCCGATAGGTTATTTTCCCGCCTTTATCGGATGCCGCCATTGTGTGGCACAGGCAATATGAAGTTGTCACAGATTAATCGCAATCATTGCGGAAAATGTAACCCCTCTGCCCGTGCCCACCCCACAGGTGGCATCTTGGACATACGGGAGTGATGAATATAAATACAAAAATAATAAGCCCGCCGCACGATTGTATGACCGGTCGCCCGGCCGTTTTACGTAACGGCTTTCGGTTGGCTTGCAATACCGGAAGGTCCCCGCCGAATGTTTCGAACACCTTCACCTCGTCAGCTTCCCGTATGAACACCCGCTTCAAGCCCAAATACTAGGCTTGACCACAAGGCTGCTCATCACGCAAGCTCTGGCGCTTAACATGCTTAAATAACCTCTATCCTCGCTTTCCTTCCTGAATCATACTACCTATCATATTCATTTTTGCTTTGCTGTGCAACCATTCGATGAAAATATACGCGAATATCTTCCAGAAAAAGGGGTCAAAGACTCGTCTTCTACAAGATCCGACAAGCCTTCGACATTTTCTCCTAAGAAGCTTAGCCTAGCTCACTTTTTACGACTTCTGCGATTTGCGCCACATAGGCCTCAACCTGATCCTTCTCGGGACCTTCTGCCATGACGCGAATCAAAGATTCCGTACCTGATGGACGTACAAGAACGCGGCCGTTATCGCCCAGTTCAAGCTCTACGAGCTTAACAGCTTCCTCGATTGCGGCATTGCCTTGGTACAAGCTTTTATCCGCTACCCGTACGTTAACAAGCTTCTGAGGGTACTTGCGCATAAGTCCCTTGAGCTCGCTTAGCTTCTTACCGGAAGCAGCAAGCGTATCCACAAGCTGCAGCGCAGTAAGTATGCCGTCACCCGTCGTAATATGGTCAAGGAAAATAACATGCCCGGATTGCTCGCCGCCAAGGTTAAAGCCGCCGCGGCGCATTTCTTCCATAACATAACGGTCGCCGACTGCGGTTTGCGCCGTTTTGAGGCCGATACGCTCCGCGCCCTTAAAAAATCCGATATTTGCCATTACCGTCGTCACAATCGTATCTTCCTTAAGCTTGCCGGCCCGCTTCATCGCGTCGCCGATAATGCACAAAATAAAGTCGCCGTCTACCTCTTCGCCCTTCTCGTCGATGGCAATAAGACGATCCGCGTCGCCGTCAAAAGAAAGCCCAAGATCCGCGCCATGCTTCAGAACCTGCTCACGCAAATATTCAGGATGCGTCGATCCGACGCCTGCATTGATATTAAGTCCATCCGGCTCGGCGCCTACGGTGATGATGTCCGCACCAAGCTCGCGGAATACGGAAGGCGCAAGCTCATAAGCAGAGCCGTTCGCGCAGTCTAGCACGATTTTCAGACCGCTGAAATCGCCCTTGATTGTTGTCTTCAAATAGTCCAAATAACGCTGTTTAGCACCTTTATCGCTTGATACCGCTCCGATATCGCCGCCCTCAGGACGCGGCAGTTCATCCGTTAATGCATCAATTAGCTGCTCGATTTCGAGCTCGGTATCATCCGATAATTTAAAGCCGTCACCTGCAAAAAACTTAATGCCGTTATCCTCTACAGGATTATGCGATGCCGAAATCATTACACCAGCGTCAGCGCCCATCTCACGCGTAATATAAGCAACCGCCGGCGTAGAAACAACGCCAAGACGAACTACGCTTGCGCCAATGGACAACAAGCCTGCAATAAGCGCCGATTCAAGCATTGGACCCGAAATCCGTGTATCCAAACCGATAACTACTTTAGGCTTGTTAGCCGTGCGTGTAAGAACATAGCCGCCGCAGCGACCGATTTTGTAAGCTAGCTCCGGTGTAAGCTCACGGTTGGCTACCCCGCGAACACCATCTGTACCAAAATATTTCCCCATAATTAAAATGCTCCTTTGTCATATATTGCGTTCGTTATTTTCTACTTATGCTGCTTCGTTGATTATGGATTCATTGTTGGGCCGCCAGTAGCGTTATCGCCGCCGTTACCGCTCTCCTCACCGGTATCCGGCGGTGTCGGTGACGGTGTCGGCGTAGGCGATGGAGGCTCCTCCGTCGGAGTGCCTCCTACTTCCTCTGCGTTTTCATCATCTGACCCCACTGCTGCATCGTCTATAATTTCAATCGAAACCGTTAACGTCTTCCCATTATCCAGCACCGTCTGCACATAAGCTGGCACATCCACCTGAAGCGTTACAACATGTACGCCGGGCTTTAGTCCTTCAACATTGGCAATAATCGTTATCGCCTCTGCCTTCAGTGCATTCAACACCGATTCTGCTCCGCTGACGGTTAAATCGAATTTTCCGTCAGCCGGGTTTCGGAAGACCGATGACATCCCGCTCGCGGCGCCCTCTACGGATATAGGCAATCCCGTAAAGGTCCGCGTAATAATAGGTGCAACAACAACCTCGAGCGTGACTTCCGCAGGATCAATAGATTTAATGCCGTCAATCGCTTCCGTCTTGACTTGTACGGAACCGGACTGCTTCACCTTTGAGAGGTCAAGCACAACGCCGTCAAAAACCTGAAGCTCGTCTAACGCCTTCTGTTCGCCGTATACCGTAACCTGATCAATGGCCGGCTTTACGGATACCAGGCTTAGTCCAGCTGGCAGTGTGCCCGTATAGCGCACTTGTAGAGGCAGCGTTTTGAACGGCGGTGTGATCTTAACCTCGACATGCACCGTTTCTGGTGAAATAATCGCGTTAGTCATTTCTATGCCATCCGTATCATATACGACAACCTTTGCCTTTTTGTTAACGATTGTTTTGTCTGCACCCTCTACATTTATCTCCGTCGTGACAACGCCTACCCTGCTCATGTCGTCTTTCGGCAGCGTAACCTCAACGCCGGTCGATGGCGCTACGACCGTAGAAGCGCCTACCACATAACCAGCAGCGGGTTTTCCTCCCCTAGTCACCTGAAGCTCGAACGGCTTTGTCAAAATCTCCTCGATCTGAACCGTTACCGTTCGCGGCGACATTTCTACAAGCTGAATTCCCTTTGGCAAGGTTGCAACCAAGGGCAGCTCCTGTATGCCCGGCTTCGCGTCCTTCAAATCCACCTTAACGACATAATCATCATCGGAAGAAGCATTAAGAAGATTGGTAAGCCTGCCTTGTACATCCAGGCGTACAACAGTAGGCTCCATGGCCGTCATAACGTACTTGTCCGTATCAAGTCCGTCGGCTTTTATGACAGATGCTTCTATCGTCTTTGTGTCCACATTGGAAGTAACCGTCTGAGGTGACGTGTCCGGATCAATATGCACGACAGCCCAGAGCAGCAATCCCACGATGACGGAAATAATTTTGAGCGAGGTCGGGTGACTTAACCATTTATCCATCACTGCCTCCTTTCCGCTTCCAAAGAGACGATATCGTCACGCGCTCCTTCGCGCGCCCGTTCGTCTTCGGAGTCAGCTCATCGAACAGCTTCGAAATAAGCGATTCCTCGTTAATATCGCGCACGATCATGCCGCCCAGCGATAAGGATACTTGTCCCGTTTCTTCCGATACCGTTACCGACACGGCATCCGTCACTTCACTTACACCGATAGCAGCGCGGTGACGCGTGCCAAGCTCCTTGCTTATAAAAGGGTTCTCCGACAAAGGCAGGTAACAGCCGGCTGCCATGATTTGATTGCCGCGTATAATCACTGCCCCATCATGAAGCGGTGTATTTGGCGTAAAAATATTAATGAGCAGCTCCGATGTAATTCTCGACTCCATGCGGATACCCGACTCAATCAATTCACTCAGCCCTGTGCTGCGCTCAAATACGATTAACGCCCCGATCTTACGTTCTGCCATAAAACGGACAGCCTTAATCAAGCCGTCAATTTGATCATTAACGACATCCCGATCAAGCGAATACGAACGCGCGAACAGCTTTCCGCGGCCGAGCTGCTCCAGCACACGTCTTAGTTCCGGCTGAAAAATAATAAGCACACTCACGATACCGAATGTGAACATCTGATTCATGAGCCATTTTAACGTATACAAATTGAACCATGTACTAAGCGCCCAAACCGCAACGAGTATAAAGATACCTTTCAAAAGCTGAACCGCACGGGTTCCACGTACCAGCAAAATCATTTTATAAATTATAAAACTGACTATGCCGACATCGATGATGTCCTTTAACCAGTCATGCCATGTCAAATCCGAGAAATAACTCATATGCCAACCCCCAACAGCCGATCCCCTTATTATTGTCTATTATCGGTTTTCAACTTTATTATTTTCTAGATATGGGATTGGAAATCCTTTTTTTCAAAAAAAAATAAAACGCCCCCCTGCAAGAGGGAGGCAGCTTGCATTAACGAGCGTTACCGCCAAAAGTTTGTGTCACTTTGTACCAGAACCAATCAAGTGCTTGATCTATGGTTCTGCTCTGACCCGCGATATGTCCGGTGGACGCTAAGTTCAAGGAGCCGTCGATGACGGTTACGTTACCGTCGACCTCGCCTTTCACTTCAGCCACTCCGTTCTCAACGGTCAGGTTCCCCGTTAGATGGGCACCTTCCGGCACAATGACTGTATTGCCTTCTATAATGACCTGCTGAAGATCCTCGCCTGCTATAATGAGCTTGGTGTCCTCTTCCCACATGGTGAAGAAGCTTCCCAGCATAACGAGTACAAACACTGCAGCAGCAGTAACTCCCGGGTACCTGTAAATGAAGCGTACGGCGCGGTTCCGCTGCTTGTTCTGTTTCTTCGGCAGCTGCTGCATAATTCGCTGCGTTAATTGCTCTGATGCCTTCCGGTCATAATCCGCGGCTGGCTTAATCGCTTCTAAAGTCTGGAACGCCGCGGCGTCCGTCTTCTGGAGCTGTTCAAACCGACTGCGACAAGCCGGACAGGAAAGCAAATGAGATTTTAACGTAACGATATCTTCACGCGGCAGCTCGCCGTCTAAATAGTCATGCATCCATACGATGGCGACGTTGCAATTCATAGCAGCCAGTCCTTTCTTTCAGTTGCTCGCGCATTAAGTTCTTTTCTCGTTATTAGGATACGTTACTGACGAGAGGGATGTTTCACTTTTTTTTGAATTCGGGCAAGCCAATATTATGATACGGTTATCCGTCCCGCAATTCTCTCAGAAAGAAGCCTATGTCGAGGACATGGCTTCCGATTACATGCAAGTTCACTCTCATTATTCCTATAATTTGTGCTCCAGCTTCTTCCGAAGAAATTCCCTGCCGCGGTGAACTCGGGTTTTTATCGTTGTCACGGGCATGTCCAGCACATCGCCAATCTCCTGCAGGGAAAGATCCTGCATATAGCGGAGCGTCATGACGCTTTTGTATTTCGGCGGCAGCGAAGCGATTGCCGCATGTATGATCCGCTGCGTGTCTGACAGCAGAAGCTCTGATTCAGGCGTCCGGTTATCGCTTGGAATCATCGAATAGCCATCCAGGCCCTCGTGATCGTTCGATTCTGCGTCAAGCGAGTAGGTCGGCTTGCGTTTGCGCAGCCGGTCAATGCAGAGATTCGTCGCAATTCTGTAAATCCATGTCGAAAATTTCAACGTATCATCATACCGGTCCAGGTTCTTGTAAACGCGAAGGAAGGTGTCCTGAACGACATCCTCCGCCTCCTGGCGGCTGTTTAACATTCGATATGCCATATGAAAGAGCTTATCTTGATATAGGTCTACAAGCTCAGCAAATGCTTGCTGATCGCCTTTGAGCGCTAACTTCGCCAGGCGTGCTTCCAATACATTCACCTTAACTCCTCCAAACCTTCCGTTCATTCGACGATCACCTTGCTATATGCTTGGCAACCCTATTGCCTAAGGTAACAACTATCTGTATGTAATCGCCGAGGATAGGCGCTATACGCCCCTGCGATATCAAGTTTATTCATCCTAATATACCCAAATCATTCGTAACGCATATTACAAGAGCATTTTATGGCGGCCTTTATGCAATAAAATGACGCGCAGCCCGAATTCAAATCATTACCATTCAAGGAAAATCGTAATCCACATGAACTGAAAAAGCAAGACTAAAGCAGACAATTGAGAAAGAACCTTTCTAACTTTGCAATTGCTAATCAATCGTCATTCTGCCAATTATATCGGTTTGGCGCGAAGTCGGCAATCGACCTGAGGCTAGTTTATCGGTTCGACCTTCGGCCAGTATCCCGGGCGGAATAACAAAAAGGTCTGGGAAGCCAATTAGCTTCCAGACCTTTTCCATTATCGTATGCCTTGTGCATTATAGCGTATTGGTCTTCAATTGCTCCAGCACCTTCGAAATCGTCGTTGTAGGAATTGCGAAGCCAATGCCTTGTGCTTCAGAGTTAACCGCCGTATTAATACCGATCACCTCACCCGCTTCATTAAGGAGCGGCCCTCCGGAATTTCCTGGATTAATCGAGGCGTCCGTTTGCAGCAAATGTTCGAATTCGTGTTCGCCTTGCTCATCCGCGATGGTAATTGGGCGTTCTTTCGCACTCAACACACCCATGGTCAGCGTTTGATCAAAGCCGTACGGGTTGCCGATTGCAATGACCCAATCACCAATTTGAGTGGCATCAGAGCTTCCAAGCTCAAGCGATGGGAACTCTTTGCCATCCGGGCTCTCTACCTTCAGCACCGCTAGGTCAAGCTCGTAGCTCGAACCGAGAACCTTGGCAGTCAGGGGCTCGTCATAGCCTTGAACCGTAACCTTAACCTCCTTCGCGTCTGCAATAACATGCTCATTCGTCAAAATGTAGCCATCCGACTCGAAGAAAAATCCTGTTCCTGAGCCCGTCAGCTGAAGCTCCGCACTATTCTGCTCTTGCTCTTGCTGTTCCTGCTGCTGTTCCTGCTGCTGTCCGTCTCTTCCCGATTGTCCGCCTCCAAAAAACTGCCGGAAGCCCGGATCATCGAACATGGAAGCGGATTGCGCAGGCTCCGAGTAATTTTCAATTTTCACTACCGCAGGGCTTGCTGCGGCATAAACGGAGGCGATATCGTCGCTTGTGCTTAGCGATGCCGTAGAAAGACCCGCATCCTCCTGAGCAGATTGACCTTCAACACTTGAACCGGTGTTTTGCAGCGTCTGCCCATTTCCGCTGAATAGATTGTTTTTATCTGCCATATACGAAAAGCCGCCTATGACCATCGCACCAATCAAGAACGAAGCAAGCATCGTTTTTGCCGAGCTTCCTCCAGCACGTTTCGGTCGTTTTTTCCCATCCGTTACTGGTTTTCTTTCAATATTCTGCAAATTAAGCTCTCTCTCATAAGAAGCTCTTAGATCATGGGTAGTTTTGCTGGATTCATAAATATAAGTAGCGGCAGGAGTCTCGTTTGCTATATTCGATGTATGAGTTTCTGTATAAGTATTATTAGACGGTTCCGCCCGTTTGTTATCCTCGTTCATTTCTATCATCCTTCCCAAAGTAGGTGTCTGTTTGCTATGTACCTATCATGCAGGATGTACCTTAAACGAAACTTAAGCGGATCATAAAGGAACATAAGAAAATATAAAACCCGATTTCAGCTATCCTTAAGGTTCGATAAACCAGCATCCCTTTCCCTTTCTCGCTCTGCTTGCATTTGATTGCCTGTCTAACAAACGCAAAAAAGCCAGCCATGGTTTGCACCATGACCAGCTTCTTCAATTACAATGATTCGCCTAAGCAAATGATGATATGGATATGGATTAGCCTGTATTCCGAAGGCCAGCCGCAATGCCGTTGATCGTCAGAAGCACCTCGCGGAGCAGCTGCGGATCATCCTCTTCGTTGTCACGAAGCGCACGCAGCTCGGTTAGAAGCTGCACTTGCATGTAGCTAAGCGGATCGACGTACGGATTGCGTAGACGGATCGATTCTTGAATAACCGGAACATTATCCAAAATTTCCGTTTGTCCCGTGATGCTTAGAATAAGCTCAGAGGTTAGCTTGTACTCTTGTTCGATTTGCTCGAAAATACGATCGCGGATCGTTTGGTCCTTAATCATATCTGCATATTCCTTCGCAATGACCAAATCTGCTTTAGCTAACGCCATTTGCAGGTTATCGATCAACGAGCGGAAGAACGGAAATTTCTCGTACATCGTACGAAGCGTGTTCATCTTCGCTTCGTCCTCGCCTGCGTATTGATGCAATGCGGTACCGGCAGCATACCATGCAGGCAGCAGGTAACGGCTTTGCGTCCAAGCGAACACCCAAGGAATCGCGCGCAGATCCTCAAAACGATCGCTGTTTTTCCGTTTGGAAGGACGGGAGCCAATGTTCAGCTCGCCAACCTCAGGCAGCGGCGTAGATTCCTTGAAGTAAGTCAAGAAATCCGGATCGCGGAAAATGAGATCCTGATACTTCACGAGCGCCGTCTCGGAAATCGAACGTGCAATCTCATCCCACTCCGCTTCCGCTTGCGGTGCTTGTTCAGGGTATTTCGCCAGTCGAGCAGCCGTAATCAGCGCCCATGTTGCTTGCTCCAAGCTGCGGTATGCAATACCTTGCATCGAATAACGGGAGGAGAGAACCTCGCCCTGCTCGGTAATCTTGATGCCGCCGCCAATCGTATGAGGCGGTTGCGCCAGAATGCTGCGGTTAAGCGGCATTCCGCCGCGGCCAAGAGCGCCTCCGCGGCCGTGGAAGAACTTCAGCTTCACATCGTACTCTTTACCGGCAGCCGTTATGTCATTCAGCGCTACGCGCAGCTCCCAGTTCGCTGTAACCACGCCACCGTCTTTGTTGCTGTCGGAATAACCAAGCATAATCTCATGCAGATTGCCGCGAGCAGCAACCGCTTGGCGGTAAACCGGCATCTCGAACAGCTCTTTCATAATTTCTGGCGCCGCATGAAGATCGTCGATCGTCTCAAATAACGGTACCGATTGCAGCGTGCAGCGGATAGTACCGTCAGCTTCCTTGCGGAATAAGCCGACTTCCTTCGCAAATACCATAACCTCAAGCATATCGCTCGCTGCTTCCGTCATGCTGATCAGATAGCTCGAGATACAATTGACGCCAAATTCTTGTTGTGCCCGGTAAATCGTATGGTAAACGTTCAAGCATTCACGCGTAGACTCCGAGTAATCCAAGTGACCCGACGTTAGCGGTCGAGGATCATTCAGAAGGCGGTGAAGCAGATCCGTTTTCTCTTCTTCCGAAAGCGAAGCGTAGTCCGCGACCACGTTCATTTTCGCCAAAATCTCAGACATTGCATTCTCATGCTCTTGACTGTGCTGACGTACGTCTAGCGCCATAAGGTGGAACCCGAACAGCTCTACTTGACGGATAAGCTTAGCTAACGCCGTATCCGCTACATAATCAGCAAAGTGATGGCGCAGGCTGCGGTCAATAACGAACAGGTCTTCACGCATCTCTTCCGGGTGGTTATAACGCATTGGCGAGCCCTTAAGAGATTCATCACGCGTATTAGCCAGCTTCTCAAGCATGAAGCCCAGTTTAATCCGGTAAGGCTCCTTCGTGTTTCTCCATAGATCAACGCATTTCAGCTCGACATGTTCGCGATCCGAACGAATCGATTCCACGAGTTCCTCGGATACCTCGACCAGGTTTGTGCTGAAGCTGAGCAAATCCATCAGCTCATTAAGCTTTTCTTCATACTTGCGAATCGCCAGCTGACGGTGCAGCGTTAGCGTCTCCCAAGTGACCTTCGCCGTTACGGATGGGTTGCCATCGCGGTCGCCGCCGATCCATGAGCCGAAGCGCAGGTAATCAGGCACATGCCAGTTCTCGTCTTGATAGTATTTGCTGAGGCAGCGTTCAAGCTCTTCATATACGCTTGGCAGCACCTCGAACAACGTTTCATCAAAATAGAACAAGCCGTTGCGAACTTCATCGATAACGGTTGGTTTGCGGTCACGAAGCTCGTCTGTCTGCCACAAAATAAGAACCTCATTCATGAGCTTCTCACGCAGCTTCTCGCGTTCGCGATAGGTTAATGTAGGGTTGTCCAGCTCCATCACATCAACAGCAATCCGTTTATGAATATCAAGCACCGCGCGACGAGTTGCCTCGGTCGGATGCGCAGTCATAACAAGCTCAAGCGAAATATTGCTCAAAATATCCTGAACGTCATCGATCGCAATCCCACGTTCTTTCAAATCTTGAACGGCGCTCTCAATGGAGCCGCGTTGTACCGTTTCGCCTGCAGAAACCTCATAATCGCGTTTCCGTCTAATCCGGTGGTTCTGCTCAGCAATATTGACGAGCTGGAAATAAATAGCAAACGCCCTAATTACTTGATGACGTATTTCCGGGCTAAGGGAAGATACGTTTTCCTTGAATTGATCAAATATTTCCGGTACAAATTCAGCGCGAAGCGCTTTACTTTGCTCACGAATCCGTTCCACGATATCAAGCAGCTCACGGCCGCCTTGATGAACGAGAACTTCGCCGAGAATGTTTCCTAAAAACCGGACATCGCGTCGCAGCAAATTGTTAGCCTGCTGCCGATTTGTCGTCAAAGTTGATGCAGATTGATCCGACATACTGTTCCTCCTAAATTTTTGCGAAGCAAGATCGCTCCGTAAGCATTTACTTGTTTTTTGAAGCGTAATAACGCTTCGGAAGCTTGCATGTACAACATGAACGTTTTTTGACTTCTACTATCATACTACAAAAACCTACAGGGTTGAAGCCCTGAAGCCAATCCAAGCAAAAACAGAGAAGCCGCGCCTTACGGGTGCTTCCACTGTTTAGAAGCTCAGCAATTGGCGATCAGATGACTCCCCATTGGATATATTGAACGCAAGCGACTATCTGTTCTATAATAAAAAAAAAGCCCTTGAGTGATCAAGGACTTCGTCGTTTGTAGTTGGAGCGGGTGATGGGAATCGAACCCACGCTATTAGCTTGGAAGGCTAAAGTTCTACCATTGAACTACACCCGCAAAAAAAATGAAATATGGTCGGGACGACACGATTTGAACATGCGACCCCCTGGTCCCAAACCAGGTGCTCTACCAAGCTGAGCTACGTCCCGAGGTGTAAATAAAGTGCATCTAATGATTGGATAATGGCGTGCCCTAAGAGATTCGAACTCCTGGCCTTTTGATTCGTAGTCAAACGCTCTATCCAGCTGAGCTAAGGGCACATGTTATGGAGCGGAAGACGGGAATCGAACCCGCGACCCTCGCCTTGGCAAGGCGATGCTCTACCGCTGAGCCACTTCCGCATGTTACTTGTGTCAGCCGTTCGTGATGTTTATCATCGCGGCGACAAGTAATAATATATCACCCCTGAAAACAAAAAGCAACTGTTTTTATGAAAAAGTTTTAAATTATTTTCGAAAACCTTAAATTAATAGTGCCGCCGAGTCGAAAAATCCAATAATGACGCGGGAATTTACACGAAATGATAACTGATCTTTCTAATTAAGCTTATGTAAATCGTGCTCCTTTATGACACTTGAACCGGACATTCCTGCAGAGGAACAACTATAGATTAGCGGATGTTGTTCTGGAGAAAAACATAATAATATCGAATATGGGCAGATCGGGATGACACCTGTTTAGCTTCGTCTGCAATCGCTGGTTAAGCTGCATATGACGTTAAATGTAAAATGAACCTCCGTTGCTAACGGTCAGGATAGATATGGTCAGCTGTTTTTTGAACATTTCTCGATGCGTATGCCTGCTGCATGAAAAAAGAGACGGACTAAAAGGTATGTAACCTTTTAGACCGTCTCTTTTGGGATTCCAATGGAATTATGCTCCTGCAGCAGCTAAAAGCTTCTCTTGCGCCGCACGGCTGTTCATCGTTACCTTATCCGCAGCTGGCTGGCCAGCAAGCGCGTAAGGCAAGCAAAGCGGAACCCCCGTACGCGGGTCAGGAACGATATCTGCTTCGATATTAAATACTTCACGCATGATATCCGGTGTCATAACTTCAGCTGGTGTACCTTCGCCAACAACGACACCTGTTTTAATGGCGATCATATGATGAGCGTAGCGCGTTGCGTGATTTAAATCATGCACAACCATCACTACGGTGCGGTTATTGCTTGCGTTAAGCTTTTGAAGCAAATGGAGAACTTCCAGCTGATGGGCCATATCAAGGAAGGTCGTAGGCTCGTCAAGGAACAGAATATCCGTTTCCTGCGCAAGCGCCATTGCAATCCACGCACGCTGGCGTTGTCCGCCGGAAAGATGATCAACAGGACGATCCGCAAAATCAGTCATGCCTGTCGCTTCGATTGCCCATTGTACGATACTGCGGTCGTCTTTGCTCATCGATCCGAAGCCCTTCTGATAAGGAAACCGGCCGTAGGATACGAGCTCAGCTACCGTCAGTCCGTCCGGAGCCGTTGGATTTTGCGGCAAAATGGCCAGCTGCTTCGCAACTTCCTTCGTTGATTGCTTATGAATGGATTTGCCGTCCAGAAGCACGCTGCCTTGGGAAGGATTCATAATACGGGCCATCGTTTTCAAAATAGTTGATTTACCAGAGCCGTTCGCTCCTACAAGCGCCGTAATTTTCCCTTGAGATATAGCAATGTTTAAGTTTTGGACGATAAGACGATCATCATAAGCAATGTCAAGACTCGAAGTCGTTAGACGAATCATTGGACATGCACGCTCCTTCCGCTGCCAGGGGCAGACACCTTCTGATTAAGTATTTTTATTCCGTTTAACAAACGAAAATTGATAACGATTATCATTGACGTTTTAATGATAATGTTTCTCATACTAAAAGTCAATGGCTAACTTCTTTTCCTGTTGTTCTTCTGTGATAATGTCATCCCATAACTGTTCTGAGATAATGTCACTATGGGACAGGAGACAATTACATTGAGCAGAGAAGAAATGAAGAAGGTACTTGTGGTGGGGAAAATCATCGATGGACATATGACAAACAACGAAGGAGCTATTGCGCTGGGGATTTCCCTCCGGCAAATCATCCGGCTAAAGAACAAATATAAAGCAGAAGGAGCACAGGGCATCGCCCACAAAAATCGGGGAAGGAAACCGGTACACGCATTAAGTGAAGAGACGAAAGATCTAGCAGTAGCGTTATACAAATCGAAGTATCACGGCAGTAACTGCTGTCACTTTGCAGAGTTGCTTCAAGAGCACGAAGCCTTGGAACTAAGCAACTCCAGTGTGAGACGCATCCTGTTAGCTAAGGGACTCAAACAAGCCAAGCAAAGACGCCGGACAAAG
>NZ_JAVIFU010000005.1 GCF_031157315.1 Paenibacillus sp. LHD-38 | reverse complement strand
GAAAAAGACGCTGGCTGTTCGAACGCATCGATGTGATCCGTGCGGATATGTCGCTGACCGCGATGTGAACGCGGCACGAAATATTTTGCAACGCGCTTTAGTATCGTAACCATGAAAAGTATTAGGCTCGGACGGAGCCTTCAAGGAGGGGTGAGGTTACGAATCCCGATGATCTGAGAAGCCCCTGCCTTTAGGCATGGGGAGTCGTCACTGTTGTAACTGTATTTATTTACGAGCATTACGAATCAATTATGCCACACACCCTGCGTACAAAGTGAATGCCATAGCTCATTAACGACATATACTTTCGATCCAGGTATGGTGGACACAGATATGCAAGCAGTAGCCCGCAACGAAGAGGGCCTGCCAATTGCAACTTTTTTTAGAGCGGCTAAGAAACAGGCTCCTTCGGGGTAAGTTTGTTCGGGGTGCTCATGTAGTCCTCCTCTGATACAGAACGTAAGTTCGCGTATAAGTGATTATAGACAGTAATGAGGGGAATAGCAACCATATATAACAGCGATGTCTTCAGCAGTTCCACCACATGAAAAATCCCCTTTAAGTAGACTATAGTGTGCTTTTCTGCACTGTCTACTGAAAAGGGGATAATATCATTCTTGGCATCCTTACTTTAATGAGTTAGCTATTCTTCGTGAGAAGATTTGAATCTCTTCCGGTCCGTTTTAACTTCATTTTCAACGGCCTTCTTGTAATTCTTGTATTCCGTCGATGATACGATCTCTTCTTTGCTCGTGGCAGGGAGGATGATACTTGAGTTGGGTCCAGATACTAGTAGACTTCCGTCAGGTTGAGCATAACCGGCGATGATATGATATTTATCGACTTCAAGGAGTTTGTCGTTCTCAAACAACACAACAGATTTCTGATCCTGGGTAATTCCGCGAGGGACGGGGAACTAAAGATAAAAAAAACAGCGGCAGTCTAGGACTTTTTTTTCTCGTCAATGGCTGCCGCTGTTTCAATTATTGAGGTCAGTCTAATACTTTATTTTCCTTAAATAGGTAGTTCTTACGCTATCGGCCGTTTTTTTGGTTTGTCTGCAACGGAGTTTAAGGCTTGCTTGAAAGATATAAAACTGCTATAAATAAGTAAGTAAATAAATAGTTGTTTGGAGGAGAGACGATGATCGACGTATTCCCCGCGGCATCGCGGCATTCGGCAGATCTCGGCTGGCTGCGCAGCCAACCCAGCTTTTCATTCGGCGCCTATTATGATCCGAACCGAACGGGCTTTAGTGTTATGCGTGTGTGCAATGATGATTATTTAGCTCCGGGAAAAGGCTTTGGCGCCCATCCCCACAGCGACATGGAAATTGTCTCTATCGTATTAAACGGTCAGATCAGACATGAAGATAATCTCGGCAATTCGGTTGTATCCTCTTTTGGAGAGGTACAGCGTATGTCAGCGGGTACGGGGGTCATCCATACGGAGTTCAATGCCTCCGAGGAAACGGAGCTGCGCTTGCTGCAGCTGTGGTTTATGCCGAAGGAGCGAGGTTTGGCGCCATCCTATGAAGCGAGCCGCTTCGATATCGACAAGCTGCATAATGCGCTGCTGCCTGTCGTTTCCGATCAAGCGCATGATCAGGCAGCTTCGATCGGCCAAGAATTGACGATCTATTTGAGCAAGCTGGATCAGGGAAAGCAGCTGTCCTACGCCGTTGAGCCTGGCCGCAAGCAGTTTATCTATATCATCGAAGGCGAGCTTCAGGTGCATGGGGAAACGCTGGAGGCTGGCGATACCGCGCAGATCGAAGCAGCGGATGAGCTTTCTTTTGCTGCGTCCTCCCCGGCGTTTTTTATGTTTATTGATTTGCCATAAGCTTACGAAGTAAGTTTGTATAAATATAAGAAAGTATAAAATTTTAACCTTATATGATGCTTATATATCACCGCGAAACGAGCTTCTGCCGCTAAGGACGGCGTCAGCCGTTTACGCTTGGTAGGAGGGGTTGGAGATGAAACAGACGTTTCAAATTAAGCACGCGGTGGGCGGGCGGATGTTTATTGATTCAAATAAGCAGGACGTTCCCTACACGCTCGTTCCGCAGGGACAGGGCTTTAAATTCACGGTCAGCGTGCCTTGGGGCCCGATGATTGAAGAGCTGCTTGCGCATAAGGAAGAGCTGAACGTGTTTGTTTTCCAGGAGTTTGACGATCAACCAACATTGAAAACCTGGTATTACGTCAAGGACGGCCCAGTTGAATTTGATACGGCTGAGAGCAGGCTTACGATTATTGCGGATTCCCGCATCGAATATTATCCGCATGAATATTCCGTTTGAAACGGCAAACGATGAAGAAAAACCAGTCCATCTCCCGCAAGCAGGGAAAGACTGGTTTTTATTTTAATATAAGAAATTATTAAATTTAACGTTATGCGATGCTTTTACACCGCGAAATGACGTCAGGATTTTACGCTTGTTGACTTCATTGTTATTGTATATTGAAGCTCGCTTTTATTTTGTCGAATTCTTTAAAATCAGAAGTTTTGAAACGGGTTTTGTCTACGAAAAAATTTAAAGTGACATAATCTGCACCATATTTTACGATTACCAGCTTCCCAACCGAATCTGGGGTTTCATAAGTAATTTCTTTCGCATTTTGTTTAGCCATTTGGATATCAGCTGTATGAGTCGCTTTTATTCTGGAAGCTTTAAGTGCGGAGGTTACGTAGGTATCAAGGGAAGCCGCTGCCGTTTTTTCAAAATAGAATTCGATGCCCATGTAGTAATTACTGTACATTAAATGCTCTCTTGTTAATATGGAGGGTCCCCAATTGCCGTTAATGATAAGCTGATAAAAGCCTTCGCTTTCCGGTGTGGATATATCTATATACCGTTCGCTCCCAAGCGTAAGCTTATTGTTTTTTGAATCATATTCTATTTTGCTGCTCAGAGCGGCCATGGATGCGATATTGCGAACAGGCAAATAAGTTGTTCCTTCATAAACCAAAGCTTTCATTGGCTCTAGAAGCTCTCCGTTGAGTTCTACCTTTATGGCCGGGTTTAAAAATGCTTTGATTTCTTTGAATTTTGAATTTGCCAACGCCCCAGCCGCGCCTCCAAGCAAGAACACGAAGGATACCCCGCAGATCAATAAGCCTTTTTTGATCATAATAAACCCCCTCATTCATTTCCAAATTATCTCATTCGACCAAGGGAGGGGGATATCCTTTTTCCCAAAAAATATCGATGCAGAATGAATCGGTTACATAATGAAAAGGCCCTGTAGCGGCAAGCGCTAGAGGGCCTTTCAAACTGCACAGTTTTTCTACGATTGAATCTCGCTAGACAACCATACTTTGTTCCTGTTATTTATTGGTGCTGTGCTGTTTAGTGCTGAGCCTATCAGCCGGACTGCCGTTGCCGCCGCGTCTTTTATTCATCGCGGCCTTTTGCTGCGTAGCCTTTACCTTTGCGACATACTCACTTGTACTTTCCAAAACCATCATCCTCCTTCATTTTAAGCAGTGTTTTGCAACTTCATTAATTAGAATAACCAACAATCGAGAAATAAGGCTCTCCATCCATATTTTTTGTGAACGGCGATTGAAAGCAGAGTTTGTCCTCCTTTATAATACCCATATGTGCCTCATGGACAGCATATAATCGTACAACAGGCTCGGGGCAAATAAAGCGGAGGGACTGATGCTTTTTTTGTACACGATTGTGCTGTTCATTCATGTGTTGGCTGCGGTTATGGGGCTTGGAGCGGCATTTGGGTTTCCGATTTTAGCGAGAACAGCCAAGACGGCAGCGCAGGCCAGGTTCACGCTTCAGCTGCTGAAAAACCTGGAGATCCTGCCCAAGGCAGGGAGCATTACCTTGCTGCTTACGGGTCTTATTATGGGCATCATGGAGCCGGATTTGTTCACGGAGGTTTGGTTTATTGCATCGATTGCGATTTACTTGATTACGCAAATCTTCGTAATCGGCATGCTGCCAAGAAATATGAAGGCTCAAGCTGCCATACTAGAAAATCACACGGGCGAAGAGCTTCCTCCGCAGTATAAGGCTGTGTCTAAGCAATCAGCCAAAATCGAGGGCGTAACGCACCTATTTGCGTTCTTGCTTATTTTTCTTATGGTGTTTCAGCCGTTTTGACCACCATGGTGGCCATCAAGAAGCAAACGATACATAATCACAAAACGCGGTGTTACCAAGTAATGCTGGACATCCGATCAAACAAAGCGAGGTACTTATGTTTAGAGTGACGGCACGGGTACAAATGAGAGCAGGCTTTGAAGCGGAAGCGTTGGAAGCCGCGAAGAGGGAGCAAACGGTGCATCGGCTTTTGGAGCAGGGCGAGCTCATGACGGTGGGCTGCTTCAGATGGGAACGGAATGTGTTCCTTTACTTCGAATGCGTGAATCAACCGCTGGAGCCGGCTGAGCTTTTGCCGTCGATGGCACCGTATCTTGAAGATTGGCCAGGGCATTCAGAGGCTCGGAAGTGGATCCCGATGATCGACGTGTTTCATTTTAACGAGCCTGCAGGCTACGAGCATTGGCTGCGCAAGGAAACGGTGGATCGCCGCGTAGGCAGAGTTGCGCATCTGAAGCCGGAGATGGCCGCGAGCTATATTTATTTTCATTACCAGCTCCAGGAGGAGCGTGCCTTCCATGGGCCGAAATACGAAATCATAACGATGCACGAAAATTTGCTGTTCGGCTATCAGGAATTTCCCGCCGTCGTCGAAGAGCCGGTATTGCGGGGAAAACTAAGCACGACGGGTACGCCAGCCGATTGGAATGATTCGAGGATGGATCTTCACTTTCAACCTTGGGAGGACGGCCATCTGTATTTCAAGCCAATAGAGCAGCTATTTGCCTACTACAGCGGTACCTCAAAAAAAGGCGCACAAGCATAGGCTGATATTTGCCTTTTATGGACGAAATATGGTACAATGAAATCAATTGCAAGTTTGTAGCACATATTCACAATACACTGCTGTTTATAAATGATAACTGCCCCTTACGCTAAAGTTTGAGGCAGTTTTTCCTTTTTTTATCGCGAAGGAGGCTGACCATGTACAATCGTAAAAAACCGCTTGAAGAGATTCCGGAAGAAAACACGAAGGTATGGACATGCGAGACGGAAGGGTGCAACAGTTGGATGCGCGATAACTTTGCCTTTGATCACGTTCCTACTTGTTTAATCTGCCATGAACCAATGGTCAGCGGCGAGAAGATGCTGCCCGCGCTCAATAACTCCAATAGTGACATGAAGACGTTAAAAAAGGGTACTCCAATCATGTAGTTCCCTTATTCACTGGCAGAAGCCGAGCTTCGCACGAATGGTTAACACCGTTCGGGCAGAGCTCGGCTTTTTGCAATATAAGAAAGTATAAATTTTAACCTTATACGATGCTTATATTTCACCACGAAACGAGCTTCTGCCGCTAAGGACGGCGTCAGCCGTTTACGTTTGGGTTTGCAGTACACCGCAAATCTACTGCTTTTACCACAAGAGGCAGCTTCGAGCTTGTTGTTACGAATCGCCCCCAAAATGATGCTTCCGATAATCGTTAGGCGAACAGTTTGTACGTTTCTTAAAGACGCGGCTGAAATATTTCTCATCCTGGAAGCCGACCAGCTCAGCGACCTGCGAAATTTTCAGCTGTCCGTTGGCTAGGAGCTCCTTCGCCCGTTTAATCCGTACCTCCGCAATGAAATCGGACAAATTCCCGTTTGTTTCTTGTTTGAATTTTCGTGATATATATTCCCGGCTGAGGAAAAAGCGCTCTGATATATCCTGCAGCGTAATTTCCTCATGCGGATGCTGTTCAATATATTCGGCAATGTCTTCGATGACGCTGCGTTCCTTGTCACGCTCCGCTATTTGTGCAGAGAGCTCGCAAGCCTCTGTAAATACGACGTGTTTCCATTGCTCAAAATCAAAGAAACCATGGGCATCAACTGGCAATAACGCCTGATCCTCCGCTTTTGGGGCTTGCTCCACGGCACTGCCGCGGTTGTTTTTGGAATCCCATATGGACTTGGCAAGCTCATATTGCTGCCGCCAAACGATAAGCTGCTCTAATGATATGCAGCCTGCTTGGTCAAGTGTGTCAAACCAAGGCTGCAAGGCACGGCGAATCTGCTCCTTGCTGCCGCTAAGAACTGCAAAACGTATAGGCTCCTCATGTTCGCTGAAGAGCTGCTGCGTGCTTTTGCTGCTGGGAGCAGCGCTGCTGAACGGATGGCAATAGGTATGGTTAACGAGTAAATTTCGGCGTAGAAGCGCTAACTTCGCTTGCTGATAAGCGCTGGCAGCGGCTTCAGGGAAGGCGGCTGCGTGTCCGAGTCCAAAGTGGAACCGCGTTTTCAGCGCCAATGACATGGCATCATTTATTTCTTGGATCAGCTGTGGAGCCTGCTCGCCCTCCCCCCAGAACAGCAGCAGCAGCTCATGGTCTTGCCCCCAGTGGCGAAGCGCGAAGCCAAGCTCCTGTTCCTTCAGAAATTCATTGCAAATATTCGTCAGCGAAAACAATAACAGGTCCAGTCCGGCCGCAAACTTTTCCCTAACCGCAGGCGTAGTCAGGTCAAGCCTAACGATTGCAATGCGGGCTCTTGTAATCGGAGCCGTAATGCCAAGCTCTTGTTTCAGCGTATCAGCAAAGCTCGGATAGGTGCCAGGCTCGTTAATCATCGTCGAGAAATACTGCTCCAAGTACATCGGCTTCAGCTGGTTCAGCTCGATATTCATCTTGCGCTTGCGGGTACGCTCCTGCTCCTCCGTCGTCCAGCTGTTCACCGCTTTAGTCAGTGCGCTCACGAGCTGCTCGGCGTCGATCGGCTTCAAAATATAATCGACCCCGCCGTATTTCACCGCATGGCGAACGAAGCTGAAGTCATCATGGCCGCTGATCACTATGATTTTGCTGGCGGGCGCATGCTCAGCCGTCCACTGCAGCAGCTCCCTGCCGTCCATGTTCGGCATCATCATATCGGTGAAAATAATCTCCGGCCGCTCTGCGCGGATCAGCCCCGTAGCGGATGCGCCGTCCTGTGCTTCAAGCAGCGTATCGATGCCGAATTGATCCCATGGAACAAGCAGGCGGATCGCTTCCCTCACATGCTTCTCATCGTCAATGATTAATGCCTTCATCCTTCATTCTCCTTCACCAGCGGTATATGAATCGTAACGGAAAAGCCGTGCGGCTGCACATGGCGCAGCTCCATATCGGCGGTGGAGTCAAAATGCAGGCGCAGCCTCGACAGCACGTTATGCAGGCCAATGCCGCCATCCTCCTGGTTATTCTCCCGCGCAGCACCGAGCTTCGGCACCTTTTTCAGCTGATTTAGCACCTCCTGCAGCCGTTCCTCGGACAGACCGCAGCCATTATCCTGAACCTCGATGGACAGCAGCTGCCTCGGCTCATCCAAGAAGCTTGTGATTATCAGCTCGGAAGGCTCCTCTGACGATTGCACGAAGCCGTGCTTGAAGAAGTTTTCGAGCAGCGGCTGCAAAATCATTTTTGGAATCAGAATGCGCTTGGTTTGCTCATCAATATTCAGTTGAATATGCAAGGCGGTATCAAAGCGCTGCTTCTGCAGATCGAGGTAGGCCTGCACATAATCGAGCTCCCGGCTTAGCTCTACGACCGCATCCATCGTGTTCATCTGATAGCGCATCATTTTGCCGAGGGAGGTGATAAGCGAATAGGCTTTCATGTCCCCGTGCTGGAGCGAGACGGTGCCGATCGACTGCAGCGCGTTATAGAGAAAATGCGGATTAACTTGGGCCTGCAGTGCCTTTAATTCATTCGTCTTGTTTGCGATCTCGAGCCGGTACTCGGTCAAAATCAAATTGTTGATCGTCTGCATCATGGAACGGAAACGCCGTGCGAGCAGGCCGATTTCATCATCGCTGTGAATGTCGATCGACACATTCAAATTACCCGTTTCAATTTTGTTCACGTATCCGATCAGACGCAGCAGCGGCTTTGTAAACCGGATGGAAATAAATAAGGTAGCCAAAACCACAATGGCAAGGAAAGCGATTCCGACGGCTGTATTAATGCGGGCAATGCGGTCAGCTGCGCTGAATAGATGCTTGTATGGCGTTTGCTTAACTAAATACCAGTCCATGTAGGGCGTCTTAATCCGGTCATAAAAGACCATGCCGTCGAAGGATTCTGTTTTCCAATCGAAATGCCCGCTGTCCTGCCCTGACTTCAAAACCGTCCCAAGCCAGCTTTGCTTGGAGGCGGTGCCGATCTCGTTTTTATCCGAGGCCAAAACGATTTGGCCGCTCGAATCCATGATGTAGAAGCTCTCCTCGCCGCTGTCATAAAGCTGGCGGTTCAGATCCTCCAGCACATGGAGCCGCACATCGATGGACAACTCTGCAAGCAGCTCCTCGCTAGGCGCCCGGAAGATGGGGCGATGCAGCGTAAAGACCATTTCCTCGCTTGCGGCGGATTTGAGATCGACGAGTCCGTAATTGTGGCTCTTATGCGAAGGCTCAATGTAGGCTTTTTTCGTCGTTTGCGGAATGGAGCCTACGTTTTGACCCACCTTAATATCGTCGTTCCAGAGCAGGTAAGTCGCGTTTTGCTTCACGACATACAGCCTTACTTTATGAAATTCGCTTACGCTCTGATATATGTTGTAGAGATGGTCCTTCAGCAGGTTGCGGTTGCGAATGACATCGGTAATGTCGTTCGGAAACACCTCGTCCTCCATGCTGTGCTCCAATATATAATACAGGGAGCGCGGAACATTCATCGCATTATAGACGGCGAGCGACTTTTGGTTGATGTTGTTCATGTAGTTCAAAATGTTGGTCTTGCCAAGCGACAGCAGCCGATTATTTTTGGCGATGGCTTCTTCGGTAATGGATTTAGTCGTCGCGTTGTACGAAATGATCATGGATGTCGCAATGGGCAAAATCGTTGCTGCAAGCAGCAGCAGCATGAGTTTTTTTCGAATGGTGTTAAACGGCTTGACCGTATTCATGACCGCAATCGCCCGCTTTCTGAACATGTCGCTCTTGCATACACAGTAACCGATAAGGCTGCGGATGGTCAATATAGTCCACCTACGTTATCATCATCCTCTGTGTTCCGCTTAGGGCAAACGGTTTTATACTGAGAACATCAACAGCTATATTCCGTCATAGGGAAGAGAAGGGGGACGAGAGGATGTCCAAAAAAATCAAATGGACCGAATGGGCCCAGCAAACCGTTTTTGTCGGCCCGGGACTTATTGCATTTATACTGATTGTGCTTGCGCCGTTCGTGATGGGCTTTTACTACACGTTTACGGAATGGAACGGGATGGATCTCGGCAACGCGAAATGGACCGGAATGAAAAATATTATAAAAATTTTCACAGATGATTCTAGGTTTTGGAACGCATTCTGGTTTACGACTAAATTTACGGCTGCAGCCGTCGTGGTAACCAATGTAACGGCATTTCTGCTGTCACTGCTGCTGACGCGCAACCTGAAGAGCCGCAACTTCCTGCGGACGGTGTTTTTTCTGCCTAACGTCATTGGGGGATTGCTGCTCGGCTACATTTGGTACTTCATCTTTGTACGCGGCTTTCGGGCGATTGGGGAAGCAACGGATATCGGCTTTTTTAATCTACAGTGGCTCGGCACGCCGAACACAGCCTTTTGGGGAATCGTGATTGTATTTGTGTGGCAAACCGCGGGTTACATGATGATCATCTATATAGCGGCGATGATCAGCGTGCCGAAGGATTTAATCGAAGCCGCCAAAATCGACGGGGCTGGCGCGTGGCAGCTGCTGCGTTCCGTAACCGTACCGCTGATCATGCCGGCGATTACGATTTGCTTGTTCTTAACGACTTCCAATTCGTTCAAAATGTTTGATCTTAACCTGTCGCTAACCGCCGGCGGACCCGGCAATGCGACGGAATCGATCGCGCTCAACGTATACCGCGAGGGGCTTGTGAACAATCGATACGGTCTCGGCACGGCAAAGGCAATGATCTTCTTCTTTGGCGTCGCGTTGATTACGGTCACGCAGGTCTGGATTACGAAGAAAAAGGAGGTGGAGGCATAATGGAAAACAGACAGCGCTACACTCCGCTCATCCTGCTGCTTGAGCTTGTCGCCATTGCGGTTGCGCTAATCTTCCTGGCACCGTTTTATTTTCTGCTCACGAACTCATTTAAAGAGCTCAAATACATTCTGCTCAACGCCGCCTCGCTTCCGGAGAAGCTGGGACTGGGTAATTTTAAGCGGGCTTGGGTGGCCATCGATTTCCCGACGGTATTTCTCAATTCGTTTATGGTGACGTCAATCAGCGTGCTGCTGCTCGTCATCATTAGCTCGATGATGGCTTACCGTTTGGTGCGTCGTCCAACGACTTTTAACAAGCTGCTGCTGACGGTGCTTGTCGCTGCGATGATCATTCCGTTTCAATCGGTTATGCTGCCGCTCATGCGCATTACTTCCATGTTCGAGCTTCGCGGCCATCTGTATGGTATCGTTATTTGTTACATGGGCTTCGGCATATCGTTATCGATGTTTTTGTATCACGGCTTCATTAAGTCCGTTCCGCTGGAGGTAGAAGAGGCGGCGGTGATGGATGGCTGCTCTCCATACGGCGTGTTCTGGCGAATCGTATTCCCGCTGCTTAAGCCGATTACGGTTACAGTCATTATTCTGAACGTGCTGTGGATCTGGAACGACTATCTGCTTCCGGTATTGGTTATTAATGATAACCTGACAACGATTCCGCTGGCGGTGCAAAAGTTTTTTGGCCAATATTTGCGGAAATGGGATTTGGCAATGGCGGCCCTTACGCTGAGTACAATTCCGATCGTTATCTTTTTCTTATTTTTGCAGAAGCATATTATTGAAGGTATAACGGCTGGTTCTGTCAAAGGTTAGGTTTACAACATGAATATATGGAAGTTATCAACATATTACACCTATAAGTGCAATATATTCGGTGTTGTGCTAGCTTGTTGCACAATTATAATGACGATGTAAGCGTTACAAAACAAAATGATATATAAAATTTGCGGGAGGTCATAAGATGAAAAGAATTTCCTTTCTTTTGTTAGCGGCTATTATGTTCATCGTTCTGGCAAGCGGCTGCGGCAGCAGCAACAACGGTGGAAACGCAACAAACGCCCCAACTGAAGGAGCCAATGAGGGCAAGACAGAGGAAGCCACAGAAGCTCCGAAGAAGGACGTTACCATTAAAGTGTTCCAATTCAAAGTAGAGATTGCAGAGGCGCTTGGGAAGCTGGCTGCTGAATACGAGAAGGAAACAGGCGTTAAGGTGGAAATCGAGACGCATGGCGGCGGCGAAGACTACAGCGCATTGCTGAAAGCGGAGCTTGCTGCTGGCGAAGAGCCGGAAATTTTCAACTCAAGCGGCTGGGCGGGCTTTGATCCTTACGTGGATCGGGCGACTGATTTGACTGGCGAGGCTTGGGCCAAAGATTTACTAGAAGCGTCGAAAGCGCAAATTACGCGTGACGGCAAGCTGCTCGGCATGCCGATGAACCTTGAAGCTTACGGCTTCACGTATAACAAGGATCTATTTGCAAAAGCGGGAATCACAGAGCTGCCGCAAACGCTTGAAGACCTGGAGGCTGCAGCTAAAAAGCTGAAGGACGCAGGTATCATACCATTTGCGCTTACTTCCGAGTGGTGGTCGATGGGTATCCATACGCTAAACATCGCTTTCGCGAACCAAGCTGATCCAGCTGCATTCATTGAGGATGTAAAAGCAGGTAAAGTGAAGCTGAAGGACGACCCGATCATGAAGCAATGGATTCGCCTGGTGGACATTATGTTCGCTAACGGCCAAGACAACGCGTTGACAACGGATTACAACACGCAGGTAGCTGAATTCGCTGCAGGCAAATACGCAATGATTCAGCACGGCAACTGGGTTCAAGGCATGATCGACGAGATCGATCCAGCGCTTAACCTTGGTATGATGGCTGTGCCGCTTCAAGGCAAACCGAACGTATTTACAGGCGTGCCGAACAACTGGATCGTGAACAGCAAATCCGACCAAGTGGAAGAAGCGAAAGCGTTCCTAAACTGGATGGTAACTTCGGAAACAGGTAAAAAATTCATCTCTACCGACTTTAAATTTGTGCCAGCATTGTCTTCCATTGCTCCAAATCCAGAAGCAGTAGGCAAAATTGGCGGCGACTTCGCTACCTTCGCGAATGCAAGCCCTGAGCAAGTAAAAGGCTGGAACTGGGATCGCTTCCCTGACGGCATCACACAGCAATGGGGTGCGGCTATGCAGGAGTACCTCGGCAAACAAATTACAAGCGACCAGCTGCTTGAGAAATTCGACAAAGCGGTACAGGATATCGTGAAAAAATAAATCAACAAAGCAGAAAGCTCCGCACTCGTGCGTAGCTTTCTTTTTATATATAAGGATTTATCCTTGTTCACTTATAAATGAGCTTATCTCACTCTGCCAAATGGCGGCTTTTTTCCGCAGCCGACGGCGACAGCCTTTTGCGCTCATTATGCGCAGGCGCAAACATAAATGCTTGCTCCTCTCAATATGATTGTAGATGAAGGCCTTTGCCGGTGCGGGGTACCTGCGGCGGAAGCGCAGCAGCACTCCGAGCCGGGATGGCAAGATGGAGACAAGGCGGAGGTGAGCGGATCGTGGATAGATGGAGAAAGGGATTGGCGTTAGTTTGGCTGCTGCTGGCTGCCGTTTATGCGGCGTTAAAGTGGATACCGGCAAAGCAGCTGGAGAAATTATGGACCGGGCAGCAGGCGGATCGGATAAGCTCGGTGCTTGGTTGGTGCGTTATTGGCGGAGCCGTGCTGTTGGCAGCAATCCTTCTATTTAATGTGTTTGTTAGTCGAGGGAAAGGTAAGTCTGATAGTGCTGCAGCAGCGGTTCTAGAAACAGGGGAGAAGCTGGTTATCGGGCTTTCGACCGAGCTCTCGCAGCCTATCGCTGCTGCTGAAACGGCAGGAGCGGGGCAAGGGGAATATGCGGTTAAAGCCGCATTCCATCTCATGGCCGGCTCCGCGCAGCATATCGGCGAACGCGAGGAGCAGCAGGACGCTTATTGTTTCTCGTCCTTAGAGGATGCAGAGGCGGTCAAACGCCATGGTGTGCTGGCGGTACTCGCCGACGGAATGGGCGGCTATGAGATGGGCAGGGAAGCGGGCCGGCTTGCTGCGCTGACCATGCTGGATGAATATACGAAGAAAACAGCAGAGGAAGCCGTGCCGCGAGCGCTGGCGGAGTCGCTGCAGCTTGCCAATAAGGCCGTTTATGAGCTTGCGCTGGAGCATGAACTGGAATGGTGCGTAGGCACGACACTGGCTGCCGCCGTTATTCAGGATAATCGATTGTTTTGGATATCGGCTGGCGACAGCCGGATTTATTGGTACCGCGGCGGCAAGCTGATAGCCTTAACGAAGGACCACATCTATGCGAATCGGCTGCAGGAGCGGGTTGCGGCAGGCGAGCTTACTCAGGAAGAAGCGGATTCACATCCGGAACGTCATCTATTAACAAGCTACCTCGGTATTCCAAGGGTAACGGAAATGAATGCAAATCAAGTGCCGATTCGGCTCATGGCAGGGGATTGGGTTATTTTATGCAGCGATGGGCTGTATGACGATTTATCAGTTGAGTTGTTGGAGGAAGCGAAGTGCTTCCCGCCTAATGAGGCGTCAGCGTATATTGTTAAACGTGTGCTTGCACAGGAGAGGCCGTATCAGGATAATGCGACTATTGCGATATTGGCCTGTTATTAACGTTTGCGGATGAGTCTATATATGAATAATAACGGATCTGGAGTCCGGAACCGTTATCCTCGCTAAGCTTTCGCGTACATTTGCACGAAACGCCGGTTAACGAGTGACAGGGCTGTCTTTCAGGTAAATACCTAGAAAGACAGCCCTGCGCAAGAACCTCACTGTAATTCCCCTATGGATCCAGCACCGTAACGCAACTCGAAAGGTAATCCAGAATGAATATCGTCTTTTCGATCCGGCCCATATGATGCTGTATTTACATGCCCGGCAGTTCTACATATAAAAGGTAATTTTGGCTAACAATAACGAAAGAAAAGATTTTGTCGAAGGGATCGACACAAATGAAGGAGCGCTCCTTGTTTAAAAACTTCACCAAAGCGTCCAAAAAGAAAAAAACTGACGACCCTGTTCAGCAGGAAAGCGCAAATAACAGTCAGCCCCATCAGCTTTATACCGATTTGCAGCAAAATGAACAGCAGCTTCGCTCGATTTATGCCAACTGCTCGGACATCGTCTATCGTACCTTCTTCATCGAAGGCCAAACGAAAGCAATCTTGATCTATATTGACGGTCTTGCCGACTCCGGCGGAATTGAATCGAACGTCATCTCCCCCCTCATGCAAGAAGCGGAAGGGAAAGCTTATGAAATCGGCCAGCTCGCTGAGCGAAAAATATCTGCATCGCAGGCAAAGCCTTTTACCACCTTTCAAGAGTGCGTCGAATACTTATCGAACGGCCTTCCGATACTGCTCCGGGATCATGAAGCAACCGGACTCGCTTTCGGATTGAACAAATGGGAGAAACGCTCCATCGAAGAGCCTGTGGCTGAATCCGGGATTCGGGGGTCGCGTGAGGGCTTTACCGAAACGCTGCGAACGAATACATCTCTAATCCGCCGTATTGTAAAAAGCCCTATGCTCAAAACGGAACAGATGAAAATCGGCGGCTACACCCAGACGAATGTCATCATCGCATACATCGAAGGGTTAGTCGATAAGACGTTGGTGGAAGAAGTGAGAAACCGGCTTGGGCGCATCCGGATCGACGGCATTCTGGAAAGCGGATATATCGAAGAGTTGATTGAGGATATGCCCTACTCGCCGTTTCCGCAGCTGCTATCAACGGAACGCCCAGATGTGACCTGCGCCAATCTGCTCGAGGGGCGGGTTGCCATATTGGTGGAAGGGACTCCGTTTGTATTAATCGCCCCCATAACCTTATTCTCCTTAATGCAGTCAGCGGAAGATTACTATCAAAGGTTCTGGGTAAGCACCGCTATGCGTTGGCTGCGTTATATGTTTACATTGATTTCAATGCTGCTTCCGTCGCTTTATGTAGCGATTCTAACCTTTCATCATGAGATGGTGCCCGGGTCCTTGCTCATCAGCATGGCGGTCTCGCGGGAAGCGGTGCCCTTTCCGGCATTGGTCGAAGCGCTCATTATGGAAGTGACCTTCGAGGCGCTCCGCGAAGCGGGCGTCCGGTTGCCCAAGCAGGTCGGCTCTGCCGTCAGCATTGTCGGAGCGCTCGTCATCGGCCAAGCGGCGGTTCAAGCCGGCCTCGTGTCTGCGCCGATGGTCATTGTCGTTGCCATTACCGGGATCTCGTCCTTTATGATCCCACGATACATTGCCGGCATTGCGATACGGCTGTTGCGCTTTCCGTTAATTTTTCTCGCAGGATCTTTAGGGCTGCTTGGCATTATGATGGGGATTATCGCTATAGTGCTTCATTTGAGCAGCCTGCGTTCTTTCGGCGTTCCATATCTGTCTGCCATCGCAACTCCAAAGATGAAGGAACTGAAAGACGTGCTGATCCGGGCTCCTTGGTGGATGATGAATACGCGTCCGCGCCTTACGGGGGATTACAACGAGTACCGGCAAGCGCCTAATCAAAAACCGAGACCTGAACAGGGAGGCGAAGCCTAATTAGAAGAGGTGAAATGGATGCGGTCCGACTCTTTGAAAATATTATATAAATTATGCATTTTAGTCTCTTTATTCGTATTTCTTGCGGGATGTTGGGACCGTACGGAGCTCAACGATTTGGCGCTTATTACAGCGATGGCCTTCGACCAGGCGGAGGACAAGCAAATTCAAGTGACCGTACAAATCATCATTCCGCAAAACCAAGGCGGAGGAGGCATGACGGGCGGAACAAGCGGCGGAGCGCCGAAAAAGACAACCGTCCGCGGTGAAAAAGGAATCAACATTTCCGATGCGCTGTCCAAGCTTCAACGAAAAATTCCGCGGAGATTGTTTTGGGGACAGTGCAAAGTATTTATATTCAGCGAAGAAGTTGCGAAATCGGGCATCAAGGACGAATTCGATTTTTTGGTCCGTCACCCGCAGCCTAGAGAGAGAGCTTATATGTTTGTCAGCAAAGGAAAAGCGGCGGATTTGCTCGAATTGTTCCCCCCGATTGAACGCAGTTCATCGGAAGTGCTGAGGGAAATGGCCGACTTTCAAATCGGGATCAAGGTTACGCTTGAGCAGCTTAGCATGTTGTTGAAAGGGGATGCTGAGGCGTCTGCTCTTCCGATCGTTCATATTCTTCCAAAAGCCAAGTCGGCGGAACCTTTCCAAGCGATGCCGTATATCATGGGATCCGCTCTTTTCAAAAAAGACAAAATGGTCGGGCGAATTTCGGAAAAAACGACGCGCGGCGTCATGTGGATTCTAAACGAAATCGATGAATACACCGTTACTTTCACGATGGACGGGAGAGATGAGCTCGTGTCGTTGAAACCAGTTAAAGCCAAAGTCAAGCTCCTTCCGAAAATGGAAGGCGACAAATGGATGATGACAATCAAGGTGAGCGCGGAAGGGGACATTATTCAGAACGGTACCGTCTTGAATCCAATGAATCCGAAATTGTTAGAGAAAATGGACAAGGCGTTTGAGGATGATGTAAGAGAGCGTATAGAGCAAGCGCTTCGCGAAGTTCAACATAAGAATAAGGTTGACATATTAGGCTTTGCGACGGCTTTTCATCGGAAATATCCGAAACAGTGGGAGAAGAACAAAGATCATTGGGATGAGCTGTTTCCCAAGGTTGAAGTAACGATTGATGTCGATGCGTCCATCCAGCGGCCCGGTTTGATCAACGCTCCCGGAGGAATACCTGAAGAAGAGGTGCAGGAAAAATGAGACTTGCTTTATTTAGCGGCGTGACGATTGCCGCACTGCTGATTCTATGGTTTGAATGGCCGCGAATGAAAGCAAAACCGATAAAGGATAAAGCGGCGTTAGTATCGCTGCTCCTAATCGGATGGCTGTTGACCATGCTGGATCTTCCAAACACGCCGGGCCCTACTACGCTTCTTGAAGCTATCTTCAAGCCGTTTAGGGGACTGGTAGAAAAATAAAGCATGGTGATGGCGATGTTGGAGAAAGGAAAAATATCAGGCGTCCAAATGGCGCTAATGCTGTACCCGACCGTATTGGCCACAGGATTTCTCGCCCTGCCGACGATTACGTCCCAGTATGCTCAAAACGACTTTTGGATGACGGGCATCCTCTCCCTCTTTATGGGCCTCATTACTGTATATACTGCGGTCCGGCTCCACGAGCTTTATCCGAATGAGAACGTCATCCAGCATAGCGAACGGATTGCCGGGAAATTAGCAGGGAAAATCATCGGCACCATTTTCTTTCTCTATTCGATTCATGGCACCGGAGCGATTGTCCGCCAGTATGCCGAATTCGTGACGGGCAACTTCCTGTTCAAAACGCCGATCCTGCTCATCATCTCCTCCATGGTTTTACTCGCCTCAATTGCCGTACGGGGAGGATTGGAGACTATGGCGAGGAGTGCCGTCATTTTCACGCCGATTTTTATTTTCCCTTTATTGTTCCTTCTGCTCCTCATTCCCGATCTGGACGTGAGAAACATCTTCCCTATTCTTAGCCATGGAATCATCCCTGTGCTCAAGGGAACGGCCACGCCGCAGGCCTGGGTCAGCGAATTGTTCTTTATGACCTTTTTCCTGCCCTGCTTGACCGATCCGGACAAAGGCCGAAAGTGGGGCAACATGGCATTGGGCGCTATCGTGCTCAGTATGGCTTATGTCAACTTGTTTGCGTTATTTTTGCTCGGGCAGGACACGGGCGACAAAGCGTATCCGATCTTGGTCGCTTTCCGTTATATTAGCGCCGCCGGTATTTTTGAAAATTTGGAGTCGCTGCTTCTCGCGATGTGGGTCGTGGGAAACTTTGTAAAGATCTGTGTGTTTTTCTATGCGGCTGTCCTTTCTTTGTCGCAAACGCTTCGATTGTCGGATTACCGCCCCACCGTCTTCCCGCTTGGCATTCTGGCGATCGTTTTCAGCTTATGGGATTTGCCGAGCTTATCTAGAATCGGGATCCATAATAGGTACACAGCTCCTTTCGAAATACCGGCAGTGTTGACGTTTATCCCTCTGCTGCTGCTTGTTATCCATCATTTACGAGGAATAAGAAAAACCAGGAGGTAAAAGTTCATGCTGGAGAAAGGAAAAATTTCAGGTGTCCAAATGGCGCTGATGCTGTATCCGACCGTACTGGCCACGGGCTTTATTTCCCTGCCGACCATTACGGCCCAGTATGCTCGGAACGATCTTTGGATGACGGGCATTCTCTCGTCTTTTATGGGTCTCGTTACCGTATATGTTGCGGTACGGCTGCATGAGCTTTATCCGAACGAGACTGTCATTCAGCACAGCGAGCGTATTGTCGGGAAAATACCTGGGAAAATGATCGCCGTCATCTTCTTTCTGTTTTCGCTGCAGGCCGCCGGAAACGTTATCAGACAATATGCCGAATTCGTTACGGGCAACTTTCTGTTCAAGACGCCGATTCTATTGATCATTTCCACCATGGTATTGCTTGCCTGTTTTGCCGTACGTGCTGGATTGGAAATCATGGCGAGATGCGCAGTCATTTTTACTCCTATTTTTATTTTGCCTTTATTTATTCTTCTGCTTCTCTTTCCCGACTTGGAGGTCAGAAACATTTTCCCGATCCTAAGCCGAGGGTTCATCCCGGTGCTCCAAGGAACGGCCACACCGCAGGCATGGATCAGCGAATTGTTTTTTATGACCTTTTTTCTGCCCTGTTTGGCAAATCCGGAAAAAGGAAAGAAGTGGGGCATGATTTCATTGTGTGCCATTGTATTAAGCATGACATATGTCAATCTCATTACTTTATTCTTGCTTGGTCCTGACACGGGCAATAAAAATTATCCGATCCTGATCGCGTTCCGTTATATCAGCGTCGCCAATTTTTTCGAAAATTTGGAATCACTGCTCCTCGCGATGTGGGTTGTCGGAAATTTTATTAAGATCAGCGTGTTTTTTTATGCGGCCGTCCTTTCTTTTGCACAGACGCTGAGGCTTTCGGATTACCGGCCGGTTGTGTTTCCTCTAGGCATCTTTGTGATCATATTCAGCTTGTGGGATTTGTCGAACTTCTCTGCGCTAGGATCTCTTTTAACGTTCATGCTTCCGTTCGAAATTCCTGTTGTTCTGACGCTCATCCCGCTGCTGTTACTTGTTATAGACCGTTTGCGCCGGACGTGATTCAGGGCTTAGCATATATTTTCGTTAAAATGTTGGCGGGACCCCCTTATTGCATCGTCGTACGGTTTTTCCCCTCGCTCTTCGAGACATAGAGCGCCTGGTCGGCTTGCTGGAAGGCGTATTCCTTCGTTTCACCAACCTCAACCGCATGCATGCCGATACTTAGGGTAACATGGCGCCGGTTCATTTCCGGAATGGGAATGCACGCAATCGCTTTTCGCAGCTTCTCAATGATAAGCCAAGCAGCTTGGATATCGTCTTCTCGCAAGAGGATAACGAATTCCTCGCCGCCATACCTTGCCGCAAAGCTTTTGCGGCTAATATGGTCCGCTATGCAGGCTGCTGCATGCTTAAGCGCGATGTCACCTGCCCAGTGCCCGAACGTATCATTGACCATCTTGAAATTATCGATATCCAAAATGGCGATCTGCAGCGGAAAGGGATGCAGCTTCTGATCCGCCAGCAGCTTCTCGAATTGTTCATGAAAAGATTTATGATTGTGCAAACCTGTCAACGGATCAATCTTGACCACACGCTCCATCAGCATCGTCTGAATGCGCAGCTCCTGCTCGGATTGCTGGACCATATCCAGCTGAGCCACCAGCTCGCTTCCGCGGCGGATAACCGCAAGTCCGGTAAAGGTGGCTATAATCATAAAACAGGATGTAATAAGCAATTCGACAATATCGGATGAGGAGCGATTCTCCGTATAACAGTGTGTGATAAATAGCCCAATGAAGCTTAGCGCCAGGCAAATAAATAAATACTTTTTTTTGAAATAAATAATGGATATGAGCAGAGGAAACATCATTACAATAGGCGCGACTGCAAAATGATCATTAAGAAAATAGAAATACATAAACGATAATGCCAATGAGGCGTATATAAGCGCTTCCTCTGAACGTCTTGGATTTAAACGGTGGCAAAGCTCAAGAACCATCATAATAAACAAAAAAACGGTGTGAGGAATGAACAATTCCTCGGATAAATAACTCATTGGCGTGAATGTAGGCACGATTAATGTAATAACCTCATAAATAAGCAATTGTGAGGCAAGCACGACAATGGAAACGATCCACAAAATATTAAGGATTAACCGGTTCCAATTTAAGGTTATAAGCAAGCTGTGAAGATGCGGCGTAGACATAATCGCCTCCATTTCTAAAAATACGAGCATCTATAAGTTTTTCGACATTTGGGGATTTTTATTATTCACTGCGCAGCCAGCCTTACCGCCAAAGGCGTCGACGGCTGATAACGCTTGGTTGCAGTTCGTTTAGGGTTCGACGGGTTTGCGGCTGCCTCCTTTATTTTTCGACAAAAACTGCGATACTTTTTGGTTAGAACCACCGTGGTAGTGGGTAATATAGGTTAGAAACGTCTAAGGAGGTAGGTAATCAAAATGGATAACGATCAAGAGCGCGACAAGGGGCATACGAACAGCTTAGTGACGGAAAAAGATATCGATCCTACATTTGGTTTGTTTACGGAAGAGACGCGGGAAGGCGCGGTATCGGATGCATCTGAGCTGCTGGCGAAGCAGCATCCGCGTGAGAATGCCCATGTGCACGAATCACATATTCCGGCTGCAATCGAGGCGTATGACGAGCTGGACTCCGAAGTTGATACCGCTGAGGAAATTTCAGAGGAGCTTGCCGCCGTTCCGGATGCGGACGTAATTGCTAAGGACAGCCCGATCGATCCGGCGTCTCCGGGCGAGGAGTTTCACGGCACGGACCTGCTGAACGGCGTTGGCAATCATCCTGAGGATGAAACGGAAGAGCTCTAAATAACCAGCCTATAATCGCCATAGCCCAAAGAGGAGAAGCACCTTCAATGCCATTTGATAGAATGGCATTGAAGGTGCTTCTTTTAAAATATAAGGATTGATAAGATCTATTATCGTTGGCGGCATCGGCCAGCCGCTCATCAGATACGGCGCTTGTGGTACAATTGAGGAACAAATGTTCTTTATGGGAGCGATAGAGAAGACATTATGCTAAATAATGATACGGTTACGATTTCGGTGAGGCATCTGGTCGAATACGTGTTTTTAAGCGGAAGCATCGACGTAAGGCTGAATGCGATAGATACGATGCACGAAGGGACGAAAGCGCATCAGAGAGTACAGCGGACCTATGGGGAACAGGACCAGAAGGAGGTCTACGTCAAAGCGGAGATCATGGTCGATGATCTGCTGTTTGCCGTGGACGGCCGCTGCGACGGTTTGCTCGGAACAGAGCCGCTGCTTACCGTGGATGAGATTAAATCGACCGGCGGCAACTTGGAGCGGATAACGGATGACGGATATCCCGTTCACTGGGCGCAGGCTCTGTTCTATGCCTATATGTACGCGAAGGAGCATGGGCAGGAGGCGATGCGCGTTCAGCTGACCTATGTGCAGACGGAGACAGAGGAGGAGCGGCGCTTCTTGCGAGTGGTCAGCTTCGCCGAGCTGGAGCAGTATGTTTATGAGATCGCTGCGCGTTACGCGCCTTACGCCCAGCAGCGCCGCAGGCATGAGCAGGCAAGAAACGAGAGCATCCGCGAGCTTGCTTTTCCGTTTGAGGCGTATCGGGCAGGACAGCGGAAGCTGGCAGGTGCGGTGTACAAGTCGATCGAAGAGGGCGTTCGTTTGTTTGCGAAGGCGCCAACGGGCATAGGGAAGACGATATCAACAACTTATCCGGCGATAAAAGCGATGGGATCAGGCATGCTTCAACGGTTTTATTATTTGACGGCGCGAACGACGACGAGGGCCGCGGCCGAGGATGCGCTGCTTTTTATGAAAAGCAAAGGACTGCATTTGCAATCCGTGACGATAACGGCTAAGGATAAGATCTGCTTCCAGGAAGAGGTGCGCTGCGAGAAGGAGCATTGTCCTTACGCAGACGGGTATTATGACCGGATTAATGGGGCGGTACTGGATATTTTGGAGCAGGAGACGGTGATGACAAGGTCGGTTATCGAAGCTTATGCTCATAAGCACCGTGTATGTCCGTTTGAATTTTCCCTGGATTTGGCCTATGCGGCTGATGCAGTAATTTGTGATTACAATTATATTTTTGACCCGCGAATCTCATTCAAGCGTCAATATGCGGAGATGAAGAAGCGGACGGCGCTGCTTGTGGACGAGGCGCATAATCTGGTAGACCGGGCAAGGGAGATGTTCTCGGCAGAGCTGACCAAGGCTCCGTTCTTAGCCCTGCAGCGTGAGCTTAAAGGGGTGCATGGCGAGGGCTACCGTACGGCGAAGGCGATCAATGATTATTTTATTGCGCTGCGCAAAAACAGCGACGGTGCGCCGCACTTGGTCGAGCGGCAGCTTCCGGAGGAGCTGGTCGCACGGGCAGATGCCTTTGCTTCAGCTGCGGAACAGGCGCTTGCGGCGGGCGCAAACGGCGGCGGTTTGCTGCTGGATACGTACTTTACAGCGCAAAATTTTATTCGGACAGCCAAGCTTTATGATGATCGCTATGTCGTGTATACCGAACTCTCGAAGAGCGATGTTCGGTTGAAACTATTTTGCCTCGACCCCTCGCAATTGCTGAAGCAGATGGGCAAAGGCTACCGCTCGCATATTTATTTCTCTGCTACCCTGTCGCCGGTTTCCTATTATATGGACATGCTTGGAGCAGGGGAAAATGATTATACACTGGCTGTGCCCTCTCCCTTCTCGAAGGAGCAGCTTAAGGTGGTGGTGAAGCCGCTGTCTACGCGCTATCACGACCGCGATGAGTCGAAGCTGCCGATTGCGAAGCTGATTATGCAACTCATGGGCGAGCGCCCGGGCAATTATTTCGTATTTTTCCCCTCCTACGCTTATATGAACGCGGTTTATGAGACTTATATGGAGCTAATGGAGTGGTCGGTTCCTGCGGGCGCGGCAACAAGCGCAGAGGTGCTGCTGCAAAGACCGGATATGACAGAGGAGGAGCGGGATCGCTTTCTGGATACGTTCCAAGCAGGTAACGGAAATTCTTTGATTGGTTTCGCCGTTATGGGAGGCGTATTCTCGGAAGGCGTCGATTTGGCCGGAGATCGATTAATCGGGGTGATCGTCGTTGGCGTTGGGCTGCCGCAGTTAGGCGTAGAGCGGAATATGCTGAAGGATTATTTTAACGAGCAGGGCAAGAGCGGCTACGATTACGCATATGTGTTTCCCGGCATGAATAAGGTGCTGCAGGCGGGCGGCCGCCTAATACGCTCGGAAACCGATCGCGGGACGCTAGTGCTCATTGACGATCGGTATTTACAGCCGCAATACCAGCGGCTTTTGCCGGAGGAGTGGAAGGGCTGATTACATGGCGGAATCGGATTCTGTTTTGGCGGCTCTTTTTGGAAGCAGCGAAACGCTGCCGAATCGTTTCTCTACGTAGGCGGCGGCTGACAGCGTAAGCAGCAAGCCGAGAAGCGATCCGCATACGGATAAAGGAATGACCCATAATAACGACGGCTGGGTGAAAAACGGAATGAGCGAAACGGCCAATATCGGAGGCGCATTCCATTTGAATTTATTAATCAAATACAGGACGATCAAGAGCGTGAGAAGCAGGGACAGCACGCCGGGATTCCAATAAACGAATACAGATCCGACAAGCGAGGAAATGACGGCGCCAAAGGCAATTTTGCTCACTTCTGCTTTCTCGAACGGGCGCGAGATGAAGAGCAGGCTGAAAGCGCCCAGGGTAGGGAAAAACAAGGAATGCATATAGGGAATATGTGAGGATATCCAGTAAATCATGATGATATAAAGACAGATGGCATAGGTTCTGATACGCATGCTGCTGGCTCGCCTACTTTCCTAGTTGGATCAACCGATAACTTTACTCAGCATGTAACATTTTACTCCGGGCATTCTTGTACAGTCAATTGCTTAAATGTGACATTTTTGATGCTGCCGATCGGAAATCAGAGGGAGTTCACAGCAATAAAGCCCAGCCGAAAAATCCGGTTGGGCCCTGAAATAAGGAGGAACGGCATGCTTTTGCACAAAGGACAAGTTTTATTTCGCCAAGGGGAAAGCGGATCGCTCTTCCATCTTCGAAGCGGATTGCTGAAGATCGTTCGCGTCCATGAGGACGGCAATCCGTTTCTGGTTAATCTCATCGTGCCTGGAGAAACCATTCCGCATCATTCGTTGATTAGCCCGATGCCCTATCACGGCACGGCGGTAGCGCTCATCACCTGCGAGGTTGACAGCGTATCGCCGCAGCAGTGGTATGGCGAGCTCGAGCGAAATCCGGAGAAGAACCGCGAAATCGCGCTGCTCCTCCAAAGCAAGCTGCGTATGATGCAGCAGCGGATTGATCAATTAACGCAGGTTGCTCCGGCAGATAAGCTGATCAGGCTTCAGCAATGGTTTGCCGTTTATATCGGTCCTATGTCCATTACCGATGTGCTGACGCAGGATGAGATCGGCCAGCTCATCGGCCTTAGGCGCGAAACGGTCAACAGGCTGCTTCGCGCCCAAATGAAAGAATCCGAGCCGAACTAGCTGGATGCAGCGGTTTCGAGGCTTGCAGCCGGGCCAAAAAATTCGAAATGGGTATCAGCTTCAGGAATGCCCCACTCGCTCAGCGAACGTTTAACGGCTGCCATAAAAGGAGTCGGCCCGCAGAAGTAATATTGAGCGTCCGCATCCGGAATGACGGATTGCAGCCATGCCGAGTCGATATAGCCTTCCTTGTGGAAGCGCTGCAGCCGGATGTCTTCTTCTGTCGGGTTCTGGTAGCAATAAAACACTGATAGCTGCGGATGCTGGTCTGCCAGCGCATTGACATGGTCTCTCATCGCGTGTACTTCGCCGTTCTGAGCCGCATGGATAAAGGTGACCGGCCGCGTGTTATAGCGTTCGGTCAGCGTGTTCAGCATGCTGACCATAGGGGTTAAGCCGACGCCTCCGCTAATCAAAACAACGGGACGCTGATCGTCGGTGTTAAGCGTGAAATCACCGGCTGGAGCCGACAGCCATAAGGTCTGGCCTTCCTGTGCGCATTGATGCAAATAGGAGGAAACGGCTCCCGCGGAGCGGTCCTGATAAGCATCCTCGCGTTTTACCGATATGCGGTAATAGGGCTTGCCGGGCGAATCGGACAGGCTGTACTGCCGGATTTGCGTATGCTCGGCGCCTTCTATTTGGAGCTTCACGCTCACGTATTGGCCGGGAATAAAGCTGGCGATGTCGCCGCCGTCCTCCGGAACCAAATAAAAAGAAGAAATAACGTCGCTCTCCTTGACGAGCCGCTCCACCCGGAACGGGCGGAAGCCCTCCCAGCCGCCAAGCTGCGTATGAGCAGCCTCGTACATTTCCTGCTCAATGCTAATAAATGCATCCGCAATGATACCGTAAGCTTCTGCCCACGCATTTAAAATTTCATCCGTAGCCGCATCCCCGAGCACTTCCTTGATTGCCTTGAGCAAATAGGTTCCGACAATTGGATAATGCTCCGGCTTAACGCCCAGGCTGCGATGCTTATGTCCAATTTGCTTCACGACCGGGATAATGGCCGCTAGATTATCAATATGCAATGCAGCTGCGTAAACCGCGTTGGCTAAAGCAGTCTGTTGTTTGCCTTGTTTTTGGTTGGCGTGATTGAATATATTCAACAGCTCCGGATGATTCGTGAACAGCAGCTCATAAAAGCGTTTCGTAATCGTAACGCCGTGAACCTCTAATACGGGAACCGTAGATTTAATGATTTGAACCGAATTCGCACTTAACATGATTAATCCCTCCACTGTCTATTGGCGCCATGCAGGATGGAACGGGCTGATCCGTTCTCACCGCGCCTTATCGAATAACTCAAGTATAGCCGCGTAAGAACCTTCCCTTTGTGATCTAAATCACAGTAAACGGGAACGATTTGTGACACGGATCCGCTTCTCATGAGAGGGAATGCGCTTTTCAGCACTAGCATTAATGGAACCGAGCTTGGTAATGTTTGATTACAAGCGTAAACGGCTGTCGCCGTCCTATGGCGGTAAAAGCTCGTTTCGCGGTGAAATATAAGAATACGTTAAGCTTCACAAACTTATAAGTTCTTATATTTTAAAAAAAGTATACCCAAACGAAGGGTTGACAGTCATTTCCTGGAATGGTAAAGTGACAATTAGATTTTATCGAGAGGAGGGTTACGTTCCATGAATACAAACATTCACTTTAACGCAAATGCAGCAATGAACCATCGTTTGGACATGAATAACGTAATCCATCCGCGCGTCGTTTTACTTTGATTAAGGGTATTCCCTGCATCGGAGGCGCATGGTTACGTCATCGTAATCATGCGCCTTTTCTATGCTTGTAAGGCAGGACTGCTGTGCAGTCGTGTTTTACAAAGAGAAGAAGCGTGTCGTTACGGCGACACGCTTCTTTTTTTTGTAACGATTGAAGCGGCTGCTGCCATGTACTCATGCTGAGGGAGTAAACAGAAGGTAAACGAGGTTTGGATGGATAACGGAAGGTGTGGTAGAGAAGGATGTTCAGTGTACTCAAAAAATTAAGCTGGTTTTTCAAAATGAATTGGAAGCGTTATTCCGTTGCCATTTCACTTCTTATTTTAACGGGATTTATTGATGTTATACCGCCTTGGCTGATCGGCTATACGATAGACGGCATCCATCAGGACCTGCTGGGGCAGGCTGAGTTTAATCGCGTGCTGTACAGCTGGATAGGGCTGACGGTTGTGGGTTATATCATTACGTATGTATGGCATTATAAGCTGTTTGGCGGAGCATTCGTGCTGGAGAAGCTGCTTCGGTCGCGTCTGATGGGGCATTTTCTTCGCATGACTCCGACCTTCTACGAGCGCAACCGGACGGGCGATCTTATGGCTCGCTCTACGAATGACTTGGGTGCGGTAGCGACGACGGCGGGCTTCGGTATTTTGACGCTTATCGACTCGACGCTGTTCATGATTACGATTCTAATCGTTATGGCAGGCTTAATCAGCGTGAAGCTTACGCTTGCCGCCTTATTGCCGCTTCCCCTTATGGCGCTGGCGATGAAGCATTACGGCAAAAAAATTCACGAGCGCTTCATGGATGCGCAGGACGCATTCGGTGAATTGAACGATCAGGTGCTTGAATCGGTTTCCGGTGTGCGGGTCATACGGGCCTTCGTGCAGGAGGAAGCAAACGAGGCGCGCTTTGGCGCCAAAACGAATGATGTGCTTAGCAAAAATATCGCCGTAGCGCGTATCGATGCGCTATTCGAGCCGACGATGAAAATTCTCGTCGGAACAAGTTATTTGATCGGCCTTTGTTATGGCGGCTATCTCGTATTCCATAACGAAATTACGCTCGGAGAGCTGGTCTCCTTTAACGTATTTCTCGGCATGCTGATTTGGCCGATGTTCGCCATCGGCGAACTGATTAATATCATGCAGCGAGGCAATGCCTCACTGGACCGCGTCAATGAAACGCTTGGCTATAAGCCGGACGTTGCCGACGCTGGCGTACCGGTGCATGTAAAGGAGCCGTCTTCGCTGCAGTTCCGGGATGTTACGTTCCGTTATCCTTCCTCAACGGTTGATAACCTTGCGAACGTATCCTTTACGCTGCGGCAAGGGCAAACGCTCGGCATAGTAGGCAGAACCGGCAGTGGCAAGACCACGCTGCTAAAACAGCTGCTAAGGGAATATCCGCTTGGCAAGGGCGACATCAACATATCCGGGGCGGCGCTTGGCAGCCTGAAGATCGATGAACTGCTTGGCTGGATCGGTTATGTGCCGCAGCAGCCGATTCTTTTCTCGAAGACCATTCGCGAAAATATTTTCTTTGGCCTTAAAGAAGGCACAGAAGAAGATTTGCAGCGGGCGCTGGAGCGGGCATCGTTCGCGAAGGATATCAAGTTTCTGCCGGATGGGCTTGCAACGATGGTTGGCGAACGGGGAGTAGCGCTTTCCGGCGGTCAGAAGCAGCGTGTCAGCATTGCGCGCGCGCTCATCGCCGACCCGGAAATATTGCTGATGGACGATGCCTTGTCGGCTGTAGACGGCAAGACGGAGGCTGAAATTATTGAAGGCATCCGTACGGAGAGAGCTGGCAAGACAACGCTCATTACGACGCATCGCTTATCGGCCGTGCAGCATGCCGATTGGATTATCGTCCTCGATGAAGGACGGATCGTGCAGGAAGGCACGCATGAGCAATTGCTGGAGCGCGGCGGCTGGTATCGCGAGCAGTATGATCGCCAGCAGCTGGAGGCCATAATTGAAACGTAATAAATTGGAGGCGTGAAGGGCAATGGGCAATACAGGAAAACGATTGTTTCAATACGCCATGCTTTATAAAAAACCGATCATGCTTGCCCTTTTGCTGCTCGTGCTTGCTGTGTGCGCAGAGCTTTCGGGACCGTTTATAGCAAAGCGGATGATCGACCAAAACATTCTCGGTATTGAGAAAAAGTGGCATGAGGTTGAGGCTAAGCAGGACTTCGCCGTTCTTTATAAAGACAAATGGTATAAGCGCGAGGATCATTTTGCCGCAGATGCTTCCGGGCAGAAGGGCAAAGAGGTACGCGTGCTGCAGGTAGGAAGGCAGTTTTATTGGCTCGACGATGCACTGGCATCGGATGAAGGCAAACGCGTGGTCGAGGGAAATACCCTTACCGTGACAAACAAGGATACAGGGGAGAGTGTCTCGTATCCCGTAACGAAGCTCACTAGAGAAGAGCTCTATGCGTTCTATCAGCCGGAGTTTCCTTCCTTAATGAAGCTGGCCGTTATGTATTTTGGTTTTCTGCTGCTGGTCGCCGTATTTACCTACGGTCAGCGGCTTATGCTGCAAACGTCGGCGAATCGCATCGTGCGCAAGATGCGCACCGATATTTTCGCGCACACGCAGCGGCTGCCTGTGAACTATTATGATAACCTCTCGGCAGGTCAGGTCGTATCCCGTGTCACGAACGATACGGAAGCCATTCGCGAGCTCTATGTCGCGGTGCTGGCGAATTTTTTCACAGGCATTATTTATATGGCAGCCATTTATGGCGCCTTGTTCTTATTGGATGTGCGATTAGCGCTCGTGGCGCTGCCGCTTGTGCCTATTCTCATCATCTGGATTATCGTTTACCGGAAATTCGCGGCACGGTATAACCGCATCATCCGCTCGAAGCTGAGCGAGATTAACGGCATGATCAATGAATCCATCCAAGGGATGACGATTATTCAAGCGTTTCGCCGCCAGAGGGAGACGACCAAGGAATTTGAGGAAATGAACGAGCATTATTATAAGTATCAAAATAAGCTGCTCAGCCTCAATTCCATTACGTCTCATAATTTGGTTAACGTGGTGCGGAATATTTTGTTCATCATTGTCATTTGGATGTTCTGGGGCGATTCGCTCCGCTCAGCGGTATCGGTCGGCGTACTGTACGCTTTTGTCGACTATATGAACCGGATGTTTGCTCCGATTGTGGGTATCGTAAATCAGCTCTCGAATTTGGAGACGGCACGCGTATCGGCAGAGCGGGTGTTTAAGCTGATGGACGAGGAGGGGATCGATGTGGCTCTCGGCAAGATGGACCGGTACAAAGGCGATGTTAAGTTCGAGGACGTATCCTTTGCTTACAAACAGGATGAGTATGTGCTGAAGCATATCTCCTTCCACGCGCGTCAAGGTGAAACCGTGGCGCTGGTCGGTCACACCGGGTCTGGCAAAAGCTCGATTCTAAACCTGCTGTTCCGTTTCTATGATTCAAACGAAGGTAAGATCATCGTGGACGGCATGGATGTACGCGATATTCCGAAGCAGCTGCTTCGCCAGCATATGGGGATCGTCCTTCAAGACCCGTTCTTGTTTACGGGAACGATTGCGTCCAACATCAGTCTGGATAACCCGGCTATCAGCCGCGAGAAAATCGAGCAGTCGCTCCGTGACGTAGGCGCCTATGAGATGTTCAGCCAGCTTAATGGTGGAATTGATGCGCCGGTTATTGAGAAGGGCAGCACGCTCTCAGCCGGACAGCGTCAGCTCGTTTCATTCGCCCGGGCGCTGGCTTATGACCCGGCTATCCTAATCCTCGATGAAGCGACAGCGAGCATTGATACGGAGACGGAAGCCATTATCCAAGAAGCGCTTGATGTGCTGAAGAAGGGCCGTACGACATTTGTGATCGCTCACCGTCTGTCCACGATTCGGAATGCTGACCAAATTCTCGTGCTTGATCGCGGCGTTATCGTGGAGCGCGGCAACCATGACGAGCTAATGGAACAGCGCGGCAAGTATTATGCGATGTACCAGCTGCAATTAGGCGCAGCCTTACCGGCATAGATTCAATAACAAAAACGGCTAAGCGGAAGTCATTCCCGCTTAGCCGTTTTTTTGTTGAAATTTTTGTCGAATTAATAATGTCACAGAAGGATTCAAATCCATATTCAGCCAACATTCAGCTAGGTTTAAAGGAGGCTTAAGTATTGCTGGCTATGATAGATCTTGTAACAACAAATCGAAAGTGAAAGGTGGAAGTTAAATAATGAATGCAAAAGCAAAAGCAAAGGCAATTACAGCAGGAGCAATCGCGCTAACGCTGGCGCTCGGAGGCGGAAGCCTATGGGCAGGACAAGCCGTATTTGCGGCAAGCAGCAGCGACAAGCAGCTGGCACAGAGCACACAGGCAGAGAACGGCAAAGCGGGTAAGGATCATGCAGGCAAACGCGGCGGATTCGGACGCGGCTTTGAACAAATACAAACACAGCTTCTTGAATACTTAGGATTAGAAGAGAGCGCGCTGCAGACAAAGCTAAAAACATTAACACTGTCGGAGATTGCAGTCGAGCAAGGAAAAACAAGAGCGGAGCTGAAGACAAAGCTGGTGGAGTGGCTGGAAGCAGCCGAAGCAGCAGCAACGACTGATACAGAAGCCGCTGCGGCTTCCGATGCGGACAAGGCAGCCAAGCCGGATGCGGCGACTACAGCAGAAAAGCTGCTTGATTCCAAAGGTTTTGGCTTCGGGAAGCATGGCGGCGGCGGGAAAGGCGGCGGATTTGGCAAAGATCTAACCGCCGTTGCTGCAGCGCTGGGCGTGACAGAAGAGGCGCTTAAGGCCGAGTTGGAAGCGGGCAAGACCATCGCGGCAGTAGCGGCCGAGAAGGGCGTCGCCGTTCAAACGCTTATCGACCTGCAAGTGAAGGATCAGAAGACGAAGCTGGCTGAGCAATTAGCGGCGGGTACTATCACGCAGGAGCAATATGATACACGGTTTGCAGAAGCTGTCGAGCGTGCGACTCAGCATGTGAATGGCGTGCTGCCGCAGCGCGGCAAGGGCCAAGGATTTGGAAAAAACCTAGATGAGATTGCATCGGCGCTCGGCTTTACGGCAGAGGAGCTAAAAGTAGAGCTGGAAGCGGGTAAGACCATCGCGGCAGTAGCAGCCGAGAAGGGCGTCGCCGTTCAAACGCTTATCGATCTGCAAGTGAAGGATCAGAAGACGAAGCTGGCTGAGCTACTAGCTGCGGGCACGATCACGCAGGAGCAGTATGATACGAAGCTGGCGGCAGCCATCGAGCATGCTACAAAGCATGTAAACGGAGAGCTGCCGTTATCAGGAAAGGGCGGTAAAGGGCCGCGCGGCGAACGCAAAGGCGACGCAGCTGCACAAGAGCAAACGAACGCCGATGCTTCCGAAGAGTCAGCGATTTAAGCGGAGCGGGGCATGAAGCAAGCACAGCTTAGGTGAGCAATACGCGATAAGAAAAGGAGCAGTCTCTTTGGTCATAGACCGAGAGACCGCTCCTTTTTTAAATATAAGAATTTATAAGTTTCACATTTATAAATAAGCTTATATTTCACCGCGAAACGAGCTGTTGCCACCCAAGGACGGCAGCAGCCGTTTACGCTTGGTACCCCCGCTGCTTCAAACGGCTCTGCCAAGCAGCTGCTCAAGCTCTCGCGGCGGAAGGGGCTTGCTGAATAAGCAGCCCTGCAGCTCATCGCAGTGCAAATCTCATTTCTTGATATAGGAATAAATGACAATTTATTCATATATAAGAATTTATATGTTTTCACATATAAATGTGCTTATATATCTCCGCGAAACGACTGCTTTTGCCACAGAGGACGGCGACATCCGTTTACGCTTCACCATACGTTCAAAACTAAAGGATTGCTGGGCGCATAGTTGTCTGATATAGTTCTATTATCGAACTATTTCACAATAGAATTAATTTAACGGTTGCAGGAATGCTTCATGAGAGGGAGGACATCAGTGTGGATCGAGCGTTACTAAAAGATATTATCGATCGCTACGAGGCGGCGAATTTTCTCGTTAACCGCCGGTTAAATGCGATGATCCGCGAGCTAATGCCAGATGATCTGACGGTTGATCAATTTTCAACGCTGCGGTATTTACGGTCGAGGGAGAAAAGCACATCATCCGAGCTGGCGGACATTTTTTGCGTGGGCAAAAGCTCGATAACCGCAATCATTACCAGGCTGTTTGACAAGAACCTGATTCAAAGGCTGCCTGATGAAAAAGATCGCCGTGTCATCTATTTGGCGCTTACTCAAGAGGGAAAGCAGGTTTGTGACCGCATGGAGGATAAAATCCAAGTGCTGTTGGCCAAATATATTGACCGTTTCGAAGAGCAGGAAGCACTTACTTTTATCGAGACCTTCGAGAGGCTGGCGAATGAAATGATGCAATCTTAGCTTTATATTACTGGAGGGAGATTAGAGATGAGAACCGTACTGAAATGGAGATGGCTGGTTCTGGTGTTATGGCTGGCTGCTGCTGTCGGTCTGATGCTAAGCGCACCGAACATGGAAGAGCTTGTAAGAACGAAAGGGCAGGTTAACGTGCCTGACGGCTATTCCTCGACGATTGCAAACGAGCTGGAGGAGGCGATCGGCGGAAATGACGGGGCCGGGGCCAGCAGCGGGATGCCGACTGTTCTTGTATTTCATAAGGAAGGCGGCTTATCTGACGCGGATTTAAAGGAAGTGAAGGGCGGAATCGATAAGCTGAAGAGCAATGCCGAGAAGATTGGCGTTCTCTCCGTGACCACTCACTTTGATACCAAAGAGTTGGAAGAGCAGATGGTCTCCGAGGATGGAAGCACCATCTTGGTGCTTGTCAATGTCGAAGCTGGTGACCGTGAACTTGCCGAGCTGAGAGACGGGCTTTATGAGACGATTTCGGATGTGAAGGTCGATCATTATTACACCGGAAACTGGCTGATCTCGGAGGATGTCGTGCAGAGCTCCCAGGAAGGGCTTAAGAAAACGGAGTTCATTACGCTTGGCTTTATTTTGGTCATACTTTTCGTCGTATTTCGTTCGGCCGTCGCGCCGCTCGTACCGCTTGTTGCGGTGGGCTTTACTTACTTAATTTCACAATCGGTTATCGCGTTTTTAGTCGAGTACTTCGATTTTCCGCTCTCGAACTTCACGCAGATATTCCTCGTCGCCGTATTGTTCGGCATCGGTACGGATTATTGCATTTTGCTCATCAGCCGCTTTAAGGAAGAGCTTACGCACAGCGGAGGCGATAAGACGGAAGCAATTATTCAAACCTATCGCACAGCAGGCAGAACGGTATTGTTTTCCGGTTTAGCCGTGCTGGTTGGTTTTGCAGCGATCGGCTTCTCGACCTTTATGCTATACCGCTCGGCGGTTGCGGTTGCAGTTGGTGTAGCGGTGCTGCTTATCGCATTGTTCACGATCGTACCGTTTTTTATGGCGGTGCTCGGCACGAAGCTGTTTTGGCCGGCAAAGGGCTCATTGGAGCATAAACCGAGCAAGCTGTGGGGAACAGTCGGCAAGTTTTCATTGAAACGCCCCTTATGGGCGCTTATTATTTTGGCGGTCATCATCGTTCCGTTTCTGACCGCGTATAAAGGGACCATATCCTTTAACTCGCTTGATGAAATTGGCGATAAATATGATTCTGTTAAAGCTTTTAATATTATTTCAGAGAGCTTCGGGCCTGGCGACTCCTTGCCGACTACGGTTATTGTCAAGACGGATAAACCGATGGATACGCCTGAGGGGCTTGCTGCACTCGAACAGATTAGCCGTGAGCTTGCCAATACGGAAGGCGTCAAGGCCGTTCGTAGCGCGACGCGTCCTACCGGCGATGTCATGGAGCAATTTCTCGTGTCTGATCAAGTGACGACCCTTGAGGACGGACTTGGTCAAAGCGGAGAAGGCTTAGATAAAATCGGTGATGGCCTATCTGAAGCAAGCAGCGCGCTGAGCGAAAATGCGCCAATGCTAACTGAAGCGGTAGATGGCGCAGGCCAGCTTATTGACGGGACAAATGAGCTGAAGGCAGGCATCGTAGAGCTTGGCGCAGGTCTGAAGCGGATTCAGCAGGGAATGCTGGATGGATCAGCGGGTGCGGGTGAGCTGAGCGAAGGCTTGAAGCAGGCAGAGGCAAGCACGAAGAAGCTGGCTGATGCCAGCCGTCAATTGCTGAGCAGCTACGAGCAGCTAGGAGGCGGCCTAGGTCAGTTAACTGGCGCATATAGCACGATTGCTTCCGAGCAAGCGAAGCTGGCTGACGGCTTATCCGGCGTAGAACAAAGCCTGACCGGTTTGCAAGACAGCTATCCGGAGCTGCAAGACGACGAGAAATATAAGGAAATGCTTAGCTCGCTGGGGCAGCTTCAAGAGGGCGCAGCAGGCATAAGCGGTCAATTGACGCAGCTGAATGAGCAGCTTTCAGGCATCTCGGCCGGTATGACGCAAGCGAATGCCGGACTGCTTCAAGCATCAGAAGGTCAATCCGCGTTAGCGGCAGGACTTGGCAAGCTGGCTGCGGGGCTCGCTGAGCTGCAAAGCGGAATCGCGCAAGCGGCTGCGGGCCAAGGTCAAATCGTATCAAAGCTGCCGAGCGTGACGCAAGGCTTTAATGAGCTCTCGGAGGGGCAGAAGGAGCTGCAAGCCGGTTTTGCATCCTTAAATGATCAGCTGAGCGAGCTTACGAACGGACTCGATCAAAGCGTTGACGGCTTATCGCAGGTAACGGATGGGCTGGCTTCTGCCGGCGGTTACCTGAACGGGCTTGCCGAAGCGCCGAATAAGCAAATGAGCGGCTGGTACATTCCGGAGGAAGCCATTGCGAACGAGGAGTTCCAGTCTGCGCTGAACGTTTATATGTCGGAAGACCGCCAAACGGCAAAATTTGATGTTGTCTTTAACGGCAATCCTTACGCGCAGGAGACGATGGCTCAAATCGACGGTCTTGAAGCAGCTGTCAACCGTGCCATCCAAGGTACGGAATACAACGGAGCTGAGGTAGCCGTCGGCGGCGTAACGAGCATGAATAATGATTTAAGCAATATTTCGAATGCGGATTATTCACGTACCGTTATTCTCATGCTGATTGGGATTTCGATCATTCTCATCATCTTGTTCCGCTCCATCGTCATGCCCCTGTATATGGTCGCTTCGCTCCTCGTCACGTTCTACTCGTCAATGGCGATTGCGGAGGTCATATTCGTGAGGGTGCTCGGGCAATCCGGCATTAGCTGGGCGGTGCCGTTCTTCGGCTTCGTGATGCTGGTCGCGCTCGGAATCGACTACAGTATCTTCTTAATGGATCGCTTCAAGGAATATCGCCATCTATCTCCGCAGGAAGCGATTCTGGAAGCGATGAAAAACATGGGTACGGTTATTATGTCGGCAGCCGTTATTCTAGGCGGGACATTCGCCGCGATGCTGCCTTCGGGCGTGATGTCGCTCCTGCAAATCGCGACGATCGTGCTCTGCGGCTTGTTCATGTATGCGCTGCTGATGCTTCCTTTGTTTATACCGGTCATGGTGCGCATGTTCGGAGCCGCCAACTGGTGGCCGTTCATGGGGCGCGCAAAGGATGCCGAGCATTCAGGCAGCGTTCATAGCGGTCAAAAGCTGAAAGGACATCAGGTCTCGCATGATTCCTCGCACTAATGATTAAAAAAGATTACCCTTGGCCTCCAACTTGGAGGCCTTGCGGTAATCTTTTTTTGAAATATAAGAATTTATAAGTTTTCGGGCTTATCGGGATTCTTATATTTTACCGCGAAACGAGCTTTGGCCGCAAAGGACGGCGACAGCCGTTTACGCTTGTTTATACGCTGTTATGTGGTTGCGCAATCCGCTCTTCGCTGGCAAGGAAGGCGTTAATCTGCTGCTGCTGCTCGTTTAGCAGGCGCTGCAGCCGCTCCGTTTGTTCCTTGCTGGCGGAAGCCTCCTGCTCGGCTCGCGTCACTAGGAGGAGCAGATCATAGGTCTCATGAGACAGACCAAGCTTTTGGCGTATTTTCTCATTGCGGAAGGATCCGTTCTCCGGGGAGCAGCGGCCATCCTCGCTTGTTTCGCATCTTGTTTTATCTGGCAGAAGAAGCAAGGCCGAGCGGCCCTGCTCTGTAATCATATACACCTTTTTGCCGTTATCTTCATCCTTCATTGCAATAAATCCGCGCTCTTCGAGCATTTGGAGTGTCGGATATATAGAGCCCGCGCTCGGTACATAGAGGCCGCCGGATTGCTCCTCTAAAGCCTTCATCATCTGATAGCCATGCATAGGCTCGCTATTAAGCAGCTTTAATAACGCAAATTTCACGCCGCCTCGGCCAAAATACCGCTTGCTTGCGCCGCGGCGCTCATTGGCGCCAGCTTCTTCCGTTTTATGCTGGCGATGCTCTTCGGAGCCATCGTTTTTTTGATCAATCATGAATCGTCACCTCGGTCTTTATCATACGGCATATGCCGGTCTAGTCAATCCCTATAGGGTAAAAGCCAGTCAATACTCTGCAGCCATACCCGTTATTCGTCAGTTGGCATCGTCTTGCTACACTTACAGCATTGACAATGATTATTATTATTATTTACAAATTTTAAAATAAATTATGTAAGGCGGATAGGAGCTAAACGGTTAGATCCGTCAACTGGGCGAGACTGATCGTTTTTTTAAAATATAAGAAAGTATAAATTTTAACGTTATACTATGCTTATATTTCATCGCGAAACGAGCTTTTGCCGCCAAGAACGGCGTCAGCCGTTTACGCTTGTATTGTTTTAACCTGGGATTCAGAATACCGCGATATACTCTGCTTAAATTAGCAGAAACGATGGATAAAAAAAGGAGGGTGAGCGGATCGATGAAACAATCCAAGGCGATAAAATGGCAGCTCGGGGCATGCGGCGCATTTGCTGTATTTCTTGTATTCGGCTCCATACAGAATAGTCAGGCTTTCCAGCTAGCGCATGCCCTTAAAGCGGGCGAGGGCTCAGACCAAACGATTGAGCAGCAGCTTGAGGAGGAAGACAGCGTAGTAGACGGCTGGGTGCAGCAGAGATCTAACAGCCGGTCGGAGCGTTACGGCGAAGCGGAGGAAAACGGGGGCTGGGAGGCCGTCCCTGAGCAGGACAGCGAATCCGGATCGGCCCGCGGCGGCCTGCGGTCTCAGACGGGGCGTTCATAGGATGAATAACCGGATAACTATTCAATTTCGCGCGATGAACACAGACGTTGAGGCACAGCTTATCCACCAGCTAAATCCGCTTTCGGATTCCGCAAAAACAGAAGCAGAGGCTGGCGATTTCGCTGCTTTGGTAAAAGACTGGTTCGAGGATATGGAGACACGGCTTAGTCGGTTTAACGCGGGCAGCGAGCTGAGCAGGCTAAACCGCGCTGCGGGGAGCTGGATGCTTGTATCGGATATTTTATTTGAGCTGTTGGCTGAAGCTGAAGCGTATCGGCTTCGTACAGATGGCTTTTTTAACGCTAACGTTTTGGCGGCGCTGCATGCGGCAGGGTATGGTCAGTCCTTTGAGCATGCGGGGCAGTTTAAGCCTGACGCACACTTTCAAGGAGAGATACTAAGACCGGATGAGTTATTCCTGGAAATGGATACACGGATGAAAGCGGTAAGGCTAAGCAGCGGTGCGCAGCTTGATCTTGGAGGGATTGCAAAGAGCTGGTCTGTCCGAAGGCTGTCGGAGTGGCTGCGGCGCAAACGGGGCATTAAAAAAGGATTAATTAACGCGGGAGGCGATGCGATGGTATGGGATGACTGTACGGATGGCGGCCCCGCAGAGCTGCGTATTCAAAATCCATGGGATACTTCCTGCAGTGACGCCGCTATTTGCCTATATAATGGCGGAGTGGCGACCTCCAGCACGCTTGGACGAAGCTGGAAAACGCCGCATGGTGTATACCATCACCTGATAGATCCTCGTGAAATGAAGCCGAGCGGCAGTGATGTTGCCCAGTGCACGATAGCGGGACCGGATGTCACGGCATGCGAGGTGTGGGCGAAGGTTGTATGCATTGCCGGACTGAAGCTGGGAACGGCTATGCTTGCCGAGCATGCTCCTTCCTACGAGGGTTACATCTATAAGTTGGACCGGTCGCTTTACAGGCATCAAGCAGCGGTTCCCCAAAAGACGAATGGGAGGTATATCAATTGACGGACTTGATTATTGGCCTGCCGACTTGGCAGCTTACGCGTATATTCGGTATTGCCGCTTATTTGCTTTTATTTGCCGGAATGGCTTTAGGCATCCTTTACAGCTATCCGTTTGTAAAAGGCAAAAGAAAACCAGCTATCTACAAAACACATATGCGCTTGACGAATAGCGGGTCACTGCTGGCTTTGCTGCATGCCGCGGTGCTTGTCATTGATACCTATACGCCGTTTGAGTGGAAGGAAATTCTCATACCTTTTATGGCTCATGAGCATCCCGTGCTTTATGGAATGGGCACAATCTCGCTTTACGGCCTTATTCTTTTGCTGCTTACATCCGATTTTCGCCAAAAATTGTCGAAGGGCCTATGGCTAACGATTCATTTGCTGGCCTATCCCATCTTCATGCTGGCCATGGCACATGGGTTCTTTGCGGGAACGGATTCACAGCTTCCGGCGATGAAATGGATGTACGGCGCGACGATTGCCATCACGCTTATGCTCCTTGGAGGAAGAGTGCTGCTCAGAAAGCCATTACGCCGCATGACGGCTTAAATTTATCGCATGCAAGAAGCCTACGCAGAACGTAGGCTTCTTGCATGTTCGCGCGGAAGCGGAAGCCATTATTCAAATTATAGCGAGTATTTTGAAGAGGCTACTGTTGCTGGACGGCAATATTTGCAGGGTGTCGTTTCGACGGAGGCACTGCTGGAGCAGTTTAATGATTTTTGGCAACGGCAAAGAGAGCTGGAAGGTGATTAAACAAGCAGGAGCTGCTGCTGGGCGCGCGAAGAACCGCGGGCCCAGCGGCAGCTCTGTTTGTCATATCATGTAAGCATAGGCTGTTCGTATGAAGCTAGTAGGACGGGGCAACCTGTTAAGAATGACGGCGAGTCTTGACCTGGATGCATCGCCGCATATACGATGATAGCATTCCATTATTAGAGATCGCTAGGAAGCGATGGCAAGCAGCAAGGAGGAACAGGTGATGAAGCAGCTGTTAGTTGTATTTACCGGAGGAACCATTGGAAGCAGAAAACAAGGGGAGGGCATCGATGTCGACGGTGCGGGCTCTTATTCCCTTATTGATGATTACAACCATAGTGCGCGAAAGCGCAGTGACGTAACGCTTCATGCGATACAGCCGCTAAACTTGTTAAGCGAGAATTTGACGACATACGATTGGATTACGTTAGCACAAACCATACGCCGCTTGGACCTTAGCCCGTATGATGGCCTTGTCATTACGCATGGTTCGGATACGCTAGCCTACATTGCAGCAATGATCAGTTATTTATTTGCAGACACGCGGATACCATTCGTTCTGACTGCGAGCAATTACCCGCTGGCTGACGAGCGGAGCAACGGGCGGCGCAATTTTGTGAATGCGATCGATTTTGCTGCGGGTGAACAGCTCCCGGGCGTATTTGTCGTGTACGAGGATGACAAAGGGGACACGCTTGTTTATCTCGGAACGCGGATTACGCAAGCCGTGTCCTTCACGGACCAGTTTGGCAGTCCATATGGCGTACCCTACGGTAAAATAGCGGATAGCGTATTCAGCTGGCTTCCGCATGCACGTAATCCGAAGCCGGAAACGCTTCGGCTGGCTGCGCCGAAAACGGCATTGCAGTGGGAAGCGGAAGCGCTGCATCTAGATTCCAGCATCGTATATATTAGGCCTTATCCCGGCCTGGATTATACCTATTACGATTTTTCACCCAATCGGCCTAAAGCGGTGCTCCATGATCTTCATCATTCCGGAACGGCCTGCGCAGTCGAAGAGGGGCCGTACTCGCTCCCGCAGTTTATCGCACGCTGCAAGGGATTAGGCATTGACGTTTACATATGTCCGATTAGAGATCGTTCGGATGCGCTCTATTCGTCTTCCCTGCGTTTGATTGAAGCGGGAGCGATTGTAATAGAGAAGCTTTCCGTGGAAGCTGCCCTAACGAAGCTGATGCTCGCTTACGGCATGCATGAGGATCCGGCAGAGGCAAGAGCTTTCGCAACGGAAAGCTCTTTGTATTTTGAACACAACGAGGTGTAAAATGATTATAGAGAAGCTTTTGTTAACGACGGCAAGCGCAGCGGACATTCAGCCCTTTTACAGCGAGGTATTGGGTCTTCCGATTGTTCGCTCGGAGCAGGGCAGCTTTACGGTGAGGGCAGGCTGGAGCGAGCTCACGTTCCAGGAGATGGAGCAGAAGCCGGCCGAAGAACATTATTACCACTTTGCTTTTACGATTCCGGAGAACAGGCTGCCGGAGGCGAAAACTTGGATCGAAGCAATGGTGCCGATAGGCACTGAGGCAGGTCAGGATGTGTCCTATAGCGAGTCCTGGAACTCGCATTCGGTTTATTTTGAAGATCCGGCGGGTAATATACTGGAGCTTATTGCACGTCATACGATGGACAATGCCACTGATCGTCCCTTCGACCCGAAGCAGGACATCCTTTGCATCAGCGAGATTGGTGTACCGACCAGCAAGGTTCCGGCGGCCGTAGACCGGTTTGCCGATCTCGGGCTCATGACCTATAAGACGCGTGACGACAGCTTTAATCCAATCGGGGATGACGACGGCTTGTTGATGGTGGTTGAAACGGGCAGGCGCTGGCATTTCACGAACAAAACGGCTGAGAGCTTCCCGGTTAACGTAACCATACGCGGCATAGGGGAGTTATATCTAAGCGAAAATGAACACGGTTTGTCGATTGAAAATATAAATTAGAGGAGCATGAGCAACCATGGGAGAAGCATTGAAGGTAGGAGACCAGGTTCCGAATTTTAAGCTGCAGGCATCAAACGGCAAGGATGTGGAGCTTGCGGATTATGCAGGCAAGAAGCTCGTTATTTATTTTTACCCGCGCGATATGACGCCAGGCTGCACGACGGAATCCTGTGATTTCCGCGATTTCAACGGACAATTCGGCGCGAATAATACGGAGGTTATCGGAATCAGCCCGGATGATTTAGCTTCTCATGAGCAATTCGTGGATAAGCACGAGCTTCCATTCCTATTGCTCTCAGACACGGAGCATACGGTTTCAGAGCTGTTTGGCGTATGGAAGCTGCGGAGCTGGAACGGTGAGGAGTTTATGGGTATCGAACGCTCCACCTTCTTGCTTGATGAACAAGGCAAGCTGGTCAAGGAATGGCGCAGCGTGAGCGTAGACGGACATGTGAATGAAGTGCTTGAGGCGGTAAAAAACAGCTAGCAGCTATAATACGAAAAGGCTCACCTAGAAGCAGCTTATTGCGCTTTAAGGCGAGCCTTTTACATTTTATTTATTCTTGTTTCTTCTTCCAGCTTGGCAATTGGCTGACATAGCTGTCGGATAGATTTAGCAGCTCCAGCGCACGCTGGTACTCATCTTCCGTAGCCTCCTGCTCTTTAATGCCGTCGCCGGCTAAAGAATAGTGCGTGCCGTCCTCGTAGCCGCTTCCTGACATAAACAGCTCCTTGCTGCTTAAGAATGAGCCTGTCGGGAGATAATAACGCTGTGGCAGCACATTGTACGATTGATTCAACAAGTCTTGGCCGAAGTGGATATGATCGTCCAAGGAAATGCCGAGCATGTTCGCGATGGTTGGCAAAATATCGACTTGACCGCCAAGCTGATCGAATACTTTCCCTTCGGTAATGCCTGTCGATGCCACCACGAGCGGAATGTTGATCATATCGGTATAGCCGTATTCATGGCCGTAAATTTCAGCCATCAGCTCTTTGTCATCACGGTCGAGTGAATAAACCGGAAGGCCAAGATGATCGCCGTAAAGCAGAATTAAGCTGTTGTCCCAAATGCCGCGTTCCTTCAGATCGGCAATAAACTCGCCAAGCGCGAAGTCGGCATAGTTTTGAGCACGGATATAGTCTCCGACGAAGGTATCTTCATAACGCTCAGGCAGCGTTATCTTGTATTTGTCCGCCGGAATCGTATACGGATGATGTGAGGTCATTGAGATCACATGCGAGTAAAATGGTTTGCCGTTTTGACTCATGCGGTCCAGCTCAGCTGCTGTTTTCTTATAAAGCTGTTCATCGGAAGAACCGAAGAATACCGAATCCTCCGTACCGAAGAACTTCGCATCGTAATAACGGTCAAAGCCAAGCGCTTTGTAAAGCTCGCCTCGGTTCCAGAATTCAACGACATTTGTATGGAACGTCGCAGTGTCATATCCGTTTGCCTGCAGCATTTTAGGTAAGCTTGGAAGCTCCTTGTCGGCATAAATCATCGTTGCCGCGCCGCGGGGCGGAATGTAGAATGACGTATTAACAACGAACTCGGCATCGGAAGTATTGCCTTGGCCGACCTGTTGATAGAAATGCTTGAAATAATAATTTTCGTTTACGAGCTTATTAATGTTAGGCGTAATTTCTTGACCGTCAATTTTCAGGTTGACGAGGAAGTTTTGGAACGACTCCATTTGAATAATAATGACGTTTTTGCCTGATGCCGTCTTCCAAAGCTGCGGAGCAGCAGGCTGTTCAATTTTTTTGACGGTATCGATTTTGTCTTGAGTAATATGGTTTGGATCTACGAAATCAATATCTTTATTGGAGAAAATCATATAGGCTTCATAATTGAGAATACCCATTTGCTCCGCTTTGACAATTTCATTCATGCTGGCGCGGTTTGGCAGGATATTGAACAAGCATAGTGCGATAGAAATGCTAAATAAAGCAACGACAAGTCGTTTGTTTTCCTTACGGGAGTTTGCTTGCTTCCAGTTCAGCGCCTTTTTGGAGCGGAACAGCACGACAGCCATAATGATAATGTCGATAAAGATCAGCAAATAGTAGGGATCCATGAGCGAGAATACGCTGTTTTTCACTGCAGTGACTTGATTGACCTGCTCGAGCGCGAGATAGGTTACGATAACCCCGTAATACTTGTAATACATAATGACGGCGAATAAGATGAGTGTCATTAATAGATTCGCGATTAAATAGTAAATAAGCTTACGCTTGGAAGCGAACCATTCAATGAGACAGTATACAATAAGCACAAACGGTATTTCTTTTAAAATCGTAGTCCATGAAAACCCATCCTCGAAAATAACCATCCACGCCAGATAGCTTTTGAGCAGCATTATGAACGAGAAGAAAAGAATGGGACGAGTGCTTAATAATCGTTTTGGAGTGAGAAATGTCATATAACCGCCTACCTTTCACAGCAAAAACAGGCCGTCTCTCAGAGGCAGCCAGCCCGCTTATAGTAATATATATGCGTTCGGTAAATTCTTAATCCATTATGCTCCTAATTATAGTCTGATGTCAAAAGGCAAAAGGCTCCTCCATGCCCATGAAAAATATTAGTAAGGAAAGAAATAATTAAGGTTTTTTGTTTATTTCTAAAGGTAACATGTTTTCCAAGCGTTAAGATTGAAACATTACAGCGGTTTTAGTAGTCTACTAATGAGAGACTTTTGGACAAACCATGAATAGAAGTATATTTACATGAAATATATGTAAAAATATTTACTGGAGGCTTATCATGAAAAAAAGAAGAAGTAGGCTGCTGCTGTTCGTTATGGTATGCGCGGCAATGGTCATTGGTTACTCTTTATTTAATAAAGAAGAGACGACCATAATTCCTCCCAAACAGGCGGCCGCCGATGGCGGAACCGCTCCGAACGGCGGCGAAGTTACGGGCAGCGCGGACTCCGGGGCGGATGGGAATGCGGGCAGCGATACGCCTGATGGAGACAAGGGTGAATCGCAGACGTTGCAGCCGGATGGCGAGGCTGACGGCGGTCAAGAAGAACAAACGGAGGACGGGCTGGCGGTTATTGCAAAGCCTGAGGAGATGGCCGTGCTTGTCAATAAGCAGCGCAAGCTGCCGGAGGAATATAATCCTTCGGATTTAGTGTATCCGGATGTTCGATTTATTTTTTCGGAGAAAGTAGAAAAGCGGAAGATGCGCCAGGAAGCGGCATCGGCGCTTGAGAAGCTGTTTGCTGCGGCCGAAGACGATAGCATCCAATTAGCCGGGGTTTCTGCGTATCGCTCGCACAGCACGCAAAAGACGTTGTTTGAACGCTACGTAAAGAGAGACGGCCTTGAAAAGGCGAGAACGTACAGCGCTTTTCCGGGAACGAGCGAGCATGAGACCGGCTTAGCGATTGATGTTTCCGGCAGTGACGGCAAATGTGCTGCGGCCGATTGTTTCGCGGATACAAAGGAAGCGCAGTGGCTGGCGGAGCATGCGCATGAGCATGGCTTTATTATTCGGTATTTGAAGGGTAAGGAAGAGATTACCGGCTATCAATATGAACCATGGCATCTGCGTTATGTAGGCGTAGACCTTGCTGCGGAGCTTGCCGAAAGCGGAGAGTCGCTTGAAGAGTATTTTGATGCGGTGCCTGTCACACAATAAGAGAAAATACCAATAGCGCAAGCCGCACCTGTAACAACCGGGACAACCGGGATCATTGCGTCGGTTCGGCACAGGGAGCTTGCGCTGCTTTCTACTGGTGATGTGAAACGTTAAACCTTTGCTTCAAACGTTTTGCAATCTGTTTCTTCGGAGTTGCTTGCTTGTTTGCCGCGGTTGCTGACCACATAAATAGATGAGGCGGCGCAGTGGTTACCTGCTGCCCAGAACTTGCATGAGTTCACTTCGCATAGTACATCCTTAGCCATTACCATTCACCCCCTCACTTATAGGATTGACAAACGATATATCGTTTTATACTCAGAAGGGACGGATAGATGTGGGAAATAAAATTTATTTTAATCATGACGCCGGCGTGGACGATCTGGTATCCCTATTTCTTTTGCTGCAAATGAAAGAGGTTGAGCTGCTCGGGGTATCCGTTATTCCGGCAGACGGTTATATGGAGCCCGGCATCAAGGCGAGCTGCAAAATTATCGACCGCTTCGGAGATCCCGCCAAGACAGGGGAGATCGAGGTCGCTAGGTCCAATTCACGCGGCGTGAATCCTTTTCCCGCTGAATGGCGAATGCATACGTTTTTCGTGGATGCGCTCCCTATCCTGAACGAATCGGGGATCATTTCTACGGGGATTGCGGCACTGCCTGCCCATCTGCATATGGCCGAACAGCTTCGGCGTTCGGAAGAGAAGGTGACCCTGCTGTTCACGGGCCCGCTTACGGACCTTGCACGGGCATTGGATGAAGCGCCGGATATTGAGGATAAGATTGAGAAGCTTGTCTGGATGGGCGGTACGTTTAATGAGAAGGGCAACGTGCAGGAACCTGAGCATGACGGTACCGCGGAATGGAATGCCTTCTGGGACCCGGAGGCCGTACACCGCGTATGGGCAAGCCGTATTCCGATTTTGCTCGTCGCTTTGGAGAGCACGAACAAGGTTCCGCTGACGATGGAGGTTCGCAATCGCTGGGCATCGCTGAGGAAGCACGAGGGACTCGATTTTGTAGGGCAATGCTACGCAGCTTGTCCTCCGCTTGTCTATATGGAGACAAATTCGACCTATTATTTATGGGATGTGCTTACGACGGCTGTTGTTGGAAACCCGGGCCTGGTTGACATCAAAACGGTAAACAGCGTCGTGATTAAGGATGGTCCCAGCCAAGGCCGCACCGTTGAGGACGCGGACGGACGCCCGGTCAGCCTCGTATACGACGTTGATCCGGTTCGATTCTTTGATTATATTACCGAACTATCTGCAGGCGCGGTTAGCGTCGTTGTAGAACGGGACTAGATTTAACATAAAGAAGCGCAGCGAGGAATGAGCCAAGCTCATCCTATGCTGCGCTTCTTTCAAAATATAATTTAAAAATTCAACCTTATACGATGCTTATCATTCAACGCGAAACGAGCATTTGCCGCCAATGACGACGCGTCAGCCGTTTACGCTTGTTAATCCATTTCGTAAATCGAGCCTGACTTACTGGCATAAAGCTCGGCGTATACCTTCTCTGCATAGGCATCGGTCATACCCGATATATAATCGGCGACAAACCGCGGCCAGCTCCATTTGCTCTTATGCAGCTCGTAATTTTCAATCCAGTCCGGCGGGATGATAAGGCGGCCGTATTCGGGAACCTTAAAGCTATCCCACAGCCTGCGGATCATAATCTCGCTGCGCATTTGCAGGCGCTGAACGCGGAAGTCCTTAATGAGCGTGACCCATGCGAGCTTCTTCAATATTTCCATCGTCCGCAGTAAATCGATATCCTGCTGCCCATTGTTCACGAAAGTGACTTTCTTCCAGCCGCGCGCGGAATCGTCTATGATGCCGACCCTGCCGGCGAACAGGCTTACCCATCTCGCCTTCATCTCCCGGCGTGTGCGCGAGGATTCGCGCTCGCAGCTTACGTACAGCTCCTGCCACTGCTCGAAATAGGAGACGAGCACACGCTTGACCATAGCGGGAATGTCCACTTCTCCCCAGCCAATGCCCGTATTGCCTTTGTCCTCGACAATTTCCTGAACGACATGGTCGATGAGTCTGCTGTCCTCAAAAAAGGTGCGGTTCATATGGATTTTGCCGGCACGGATGCCATCCTCAATATCATGCGTAGAATAAGCGATATCGTCACATAGATCCATGAGCTGGGCTTCCAGCGTGGAGCAGCCGATCGGGATCTTCCATGAACGGCGCAGCTGCTCGATTTCACCCCACTCGGTGCTGTACACGCCTTTGAGACGACCAGGCTCACCAAGGCTGAACGGGTATTTATTGATAGCAAGCAAGACAGCAGCGGTCAAATCAAGGCCGCTTCCGCTTCCGGCGCGTTTCTCCAAAAACATCAAAATGCGAAAGTTTTGCGCATTCCCCTCGTAAGGGATGCCGTACTCTTCCATGAGCACGTGATTAAGCACCTCTTCGCCTTTATGACCAAACGGCGGATGTCCGAGATCATGTGCGAGCGCTGCAATTTCCACGACGGCTGGATCTAATACAAGGCCGGGATGCTCCTTGCGGGAGAGAAATTCATATTGCTTGCCCAGTCTCCGGGCAACCTCGCGTGCGATTTGGGAAACCTCAAGCGAATGGGTCAGCCTTGTCCTGTAATAATCACCCGTGCCTGCGCCAAACACCTGCGATTTGCCCTGCAGGCGGCGAAATGCGGGTGATTGTATAAGCCTTGCATAATCTCTTTCATATTCGTCTCGCTCTTCGCTAAAGGTGCCAAGCGCCTTCTCATCCAATCTAAATTTACGTATATCCATCGTCGTTCCTCCAGTGCCAGCGCTGCGGGTCTTCTATAAAATCAGAGCCATTCGTTCCCGGCTTGAATCAGCTTATATTTTGATGCTTCTCATGTTATCGCGGTATTAATGAAGCAATAGGTTGTTCTGCTTGAATTGTAGCATATAATCAGGCTTGAACATACTTCGTGCTTGGAGTATGATCGCATTAGCTTTTACATCAGACTGAGGTGTTTATTATACGAACGGCAATCATGCAAAATGGATATGCAATTATTATGCTGCTCAACATCTTTTTGGCGATTACCGTCATTTTTCTTGAACGGCGCAACGCGAGCACGACATGGGCTTGGCTTATGGTTCTCTTCTTCATACCGGTTATCGGGTTTGTCATGTATTTGATCTTGGGGCAGAAGGTACGCAAAAGAAAGCTTTATAAGCTGCTCGGCGACAGTCAGCGCATTATTGAGCACACCATCGAGAGGCAGATGCGGCAGCTGCGCGACGGAGAAATTGCTTATAGCGATCCGGCCATGCAAAGCTATCAGGATATGATCTACATGAATTTGAAAACCAGCTACGCGCTGTTCACAAACAATAACGCGGTAGAAATCTATACAGAGGGCAATGCGAAATTTGACGCTTTGCTGAAGGATATAGAGGAAGCGCGCCATCATATTCATCTCGTTTATTATATCGTTCGCGACGACGAGCTGGGCAGAAGGCTGGTAAAGGCGCTGGCGGCAAAAGCGGCTGAGGGCGTCGAGATAAAGTTTCTGTATGACCATATTGGAAGCTCCGGTTTGCCGAAGCGGTATTTTCATGAATTACTGGCGTCTGGCGGCCAGGAAGCGGCATTTTTTCCATCGCGAATTCCTTATTTGAATTTAAAGATTAATTACCGCAATCATCGCAAGCTCGTTATTATTGACGGGCAGGTTGGCTACATTGGCGGTTTCAATATCGGTGACGAGTACTTGGGGCTGAACAAGCATTTCGGCGAGTGGCGAGATACGCATCTGAGAGTTCATGGCAGCGCGGTGCTGCAAATGCAGGCGCAGTTTCTCATGGACTGGAATCTGGCAGCATCGGGTCAGATTTCGTTGAACGAGCTGTATTTCCCAATCATGAGCAGTGATGTGGGATCGATCGGAATGCAGCTGGTGGCAAGTGGCCCTGACACAGAGTACCAACAAATTAAGGATGCGTATATAAAAATGATTTATGCGGCCAAAAAGACGATTTGCTTGCAAACGCCTTATTTTGTACCGGATGAAAGCTTGATGACGGCGCTGAAGATCGCATCTTTATCCGGTGTCGATGTTCGCATCATGCTGCCGAGCATGCCGGATCATTTCTTCGTGTATTGGGCGACGCATTCCTATTTGGGGGAGCTTCTTGCCAACGGGGTCAAATGCTTTATGTTCGAAAAGGGCTTCCTCCATGCGAAAACGCTTGTCATTGACGGCAAGGTCGCTTCGGTTGGCACGGCGAATCTCGACATCCGCAGCTTCAAGCTGAATTTTGAGATGAATGCGTTTATCTATGATACGCAGACATCGGCTAAACTGCAACGCATTTTTGAGGATGATATGAAAAATAGTATGGAGATGACGCTTGAAATTTATTCAGAGCGGCCGCTTATGAACCGGTTCAAAGAATCGATTTCTAGATTATTGAGTCCAATCCTATAAACACACGTAAGAAGGGCTTCTGCTTATCTATGATAACCAGAAGCCCTTCACGTGCTTGGTAGAAAACTATTCAATTTATTCAAACGCTCCATTCCGCTGCTTGCCCTGTTTCTTTGTCCTTTCGAATTTGTTACAAACCTTATCGACTTCGATCCTAGCTTTAATGACCTCGATCAACATCCTTTCGATTTGTTTCAAATCCTTCTTTTCCGTAAGTACCTGTTATTCCAAGTGGCCGTTTACATCACTTTCGCTATTGTCCCCGCATGTCCTTAAATCCGATCGGTACTCCTTTCCGAGTTAATGAGACATGCTTCGCTAACTTAGTCCAATGGGCTATCCCCTTTCCTTTAATATAGGCTTAGTATACACCTTTATTTGAATTTTGTAAATATTCAGTTTATTTATTTCGACAAAAAAATGATTATTATTTCATAGAGTAATAGGACGACCAATACAAGGCGTGGTTGACCGTTTCTGCTCATGAATTTATACTTAGTCTAAAGTCATTAATGAAGGAATGATGTTCTCGTGAACAAAATCAACTTAACGATACAGCGCAAAGAGATACTTGAAGTCGTTCAGCATGCGCCGGACCATCCAACCGCGGCGGATGTCATTGATCGGCTTCGCGGCAAAGGCTTCAACTTCGCCTACGGTACGGTGTATAATTCCCTGCGTTATTTGACGGATGCAGGATTGATTAGGGAGCTGAAGCTAGGCGAGGCGGTTAGCCGATACGATGCCCGTACGGACGAGCATCAGCATATCGTCTGTACCGTATGCGGGCGAGTAGACGAGGTGCTTACGGAGCTGCCTGGCGAGTGGCTGCAGAAGGTAGCGATGGAAACGAAATATCGGATCGAGCATGCACAGGTTGTAATAGAAGGGGTGTGCGAAGAATGCGCGACGAAACAATCATAACGGACAGTGCTTCGTTGAATAGGGCTGAGGCGGGAAGCTTCTCGGAAGAGGAGCTGCTGCAAAACGGAATGTTATGCTCGATTACGCAGCGGGTTATGATCATCAGTCCGATGCCTGAACGGGTAAAAAGCTTGCTCGTCGCATTGTCATCCGAATGTTTCGATGTTTTCTCGCTGCATGACTTTAACAAAAGTATGCTTCAAAGCCTGCAGCCGGAGCTGCTTGTCTTCGATGCGATACCCGTTGTCAATGCTTCGGCGGGTCATACGCTGCAGGCAGGCGCGGAATTGCTGGAGTCTGCTGACCTGCATGCGGTTCCTGTATTGATCCTGCTGGATCAGAAATCATTCGACAGCCGTGGAACTTTCGCCCTCGGCGCGGCCGAGCTGCTTGTTTGGCCCGCTAAGCCTGAGCAAGCGGTAAAACAAATCAATCGCATGCTTTTGAACCGACCGGCAGTTAAGGCAGTTGACGCGGATGTTCGAACCTTTAAGGATATTACGGTCGACCTCAAGAAAATGACGGTAGACCGGGCTGGCCAGCGCATCGAGCTCACCAAGACGGAATATGATTTGCTGCTGCATTTTATGTCGTCCGACGGCTCTGTGCTGTCGCGCGAGTCGCTGCTTGATACGGTATGGGGCTTGCAATTCTATGGCGGCAGCAATTTGGTTGATGCCCATATTAAGAGCTTGCGCAAAAAATTAAAGGATAGCGCGGTATCGCCCAAATATATTGTTACGGTGCGGGGTGCAGGCTACCGAATTGCGGATATTCGCGATTAGCAGGCAGCTGCGTTCTCATTTAAAAATTTCATGGCTGGTGCAGTCTCATTATCATTTTCATGAAATATTCATCCTTCGTTCATCATGCTTTCATGACAGCTAATAAGCTATCCGCTATGATTGGTTTAAGGATTTAGATCAAGTCTAAATATATAAACCAATCGAAGAGGTGCTATCATGGACAACTACATGACAACGAATCAAGGAACGCCAGTTGGCGATAATCAAAGCTCTCGAACGGCAGGACAGCGCGGACCGGCGCTTATAGAGGATTACCATTTGCTTGAGAAGCTCGCGCATTTTGACCGGGAGCGGATTCCGGAGCGTGTCGTACATGCGCGGGGGGCTGGCGCACATGGCGTCTTCCGCACGGAGGTCAGCATGAAGGAGCATACGAAGGCTCATTTTATGCAGGAAGCAGGATCCGAGACGCCTGTATTCGTCCGCTTCTCGACCGTTATCAACGGAACCGGCTCGCCGGAGACGGCGCGTGATCCACGCGGCTTTGCGGTGAAGTTTTATACGCAGGAGGGCAATTATGATATTGTCGGCAACCACTTGCCCGTATTTTTCATTCGCGATGCCATGAAGTTTCCCGATATGGTCCATTCCTTGAAGCCGGCGCCGCATACCAATCTTCAAGATCCCGCGCGTTACTGGGATTTCATGACGCTCTCGCCGGAATCCACGCATATGCTGACCTGGTTGTTTTCGGATGATGGGACACCCGCCACCTATCGCGAGATGGACGGCTTTGGCGTACATGCCTTTAAGTGGATCAATGATGCCGGCAAGCCTGCCTATGTTAAATATCACTGGAAATCGCTGCAAGGCGTGCGAAACTTCACTGCGGCTGAAGCGAGCGTGATGCAGGGCAAAGACTTCAATCATGCGACACGTGATTTGCATAATGCGATTGAGCTTGGGCAATTCCCGGAATGGGAGCTGCATGTACAGCTCATGCCGGTTGAGCATATAGATCGTTATGCGTTCGATCCGCTTGATCCGACTAAGGTATGGCCGGAGGATATGTATCCGCTGCAAAAGGTAGGCACGATGACATTGGACCGTAATCCTGTTAACTATTTCGCGGAGGTGGAGCAGTCGGCCTTCTCGCCAAGCGCATTAGTGCCAGGCATCGAGCCGTCCGAGGACAAGCTGCTGCAGGGACGATTGTTCTCGTATCCGGATGCGCAGCGATACCGTCTTGGCGCGAACTACCTCCATATTCCCGTGAACTGTCCCTATGCGCCTGTACGCAACCATCAACGCGACGGGGCGATGACGATGCAGGCTAATCCTTCGCCGGTTAACTATGAGCCGAACAGCTCCTCGGAGAGTCCGAGGGAAGCAACCGCATTCGTCGATTCCTATGCGCCTCTTCAAGGGGTTGCCGGCCGTCAGAAGATCGATAAAACCGATGATTTCACACAGGCGGGCGAGCGCTTCCGCTCCTTGTCTAAGCAGCAGCAGGCAAATTTGATTGCCAATGTGACCGGCGAGCTGGAGCAGACGAACGACGAGATCCGCCTCCGCGCCATCTGCAACTTTTTCCGCGCTGACCGCAATTTTGGCATGAAGCTTTCGCAAAACCTAGGCGTAGATATCCGCAAGTATATGCCGCAGGGATAATCATCTCTAACGCGCCATTACACATAAGCCCCGCTGCTTCGAGAAAATCTCGAAATAGCGGGGCTTCTGCTTATTTAGCCGGTGACTATCCAGTACAAATGCTCAAATTGAGCTCCCACCGTTTATTTAGCTGGAAAAACTCCAGTTAATTGCTCAATATGAACTCCGCCGTCCCTTGATTTACCGAGGATCATCTCGTACAAAGGCACATTTAATGCTCTCACAGTTAATTTTACTGGAAAAACTCCCGTTAATTGCTCAATATGAGCTCCTATCAGCCACTTAGATGGAAAAACACCTGTTAATTTGTTGTTTTGAGCTGCTTTTGGAGCGTTCTGAGGAAATTAGCAGGAGAAATTCCAGTTAAATTACCCTACACGCAGAAATGGATCATTTAACGGGAGAAATTCCTGTTAATTCCTATTAAATAACGAAGCTCATAGGCATCCGATCCCGATCACTCTAATCGAAATAAAGTTTAGATAACTTACTGGTGACCTCTAGTACAAATGCGCACCTAGTGCTCCTTCCGTTTAATCAGCTGGAAAAACTCCCGTTAATCGCTCAAATTGAGCTCCTACCGGCCACTTAGATGGAAAACCTCCAGTTAATTTATTGTTTTGAGCTGATTTTGGAGCGTTCTGAGGAAATTAGCAGGAGAAATTCCAGTTAAGCTGTCCTACATGCAGAAAAGGAAAATTTAACTGGAGAAATTCCTGTTAAATATCTAAGGCATCCGTTACTCTATTCAAAAAAGTTTGGTAATCTCGTTCAGCAGCATTTTTCTGCAAAGAGACTAGTCATCTCAACTCTGTTGTCCTATAATTAGATGAAAGAGACGAAGAACGTCCCGTTGTTACTCCTGCGCGAGTAATACCGGGACGTTTTCTATTTTCAGGGAGGTTGATGAATATGGCGTATGATGAGGCACAACGTTCATTTATTCAATATCATGTCGAGAATAGGAAGGGGGAGCGCCGCGGCAGACTGGAGAGAGGACATGGGCATGCGGAAACATTATTTTTACGGAACGTTTGGTGGCCTTTACGGGGCAGCTTCCAGCATCTGCATCCCGAGTATGAAGTCATCGATTGGAGAGGCAGGTCGTATTTTGCCGATTTTGCTTGGCTGCTGCCGGGGAAAATAAAGCTTATTATTGAAATCAAAGGTTTTGCTTCGCATGTGCGCGACATGGACCGACAAAAATATTCCAATGAGCTAAACCGTGAAACCTTTATGTTCGCGATGGGCTATCATGTTATCTCATTCGCATACGATGATGTGGAGAAGAACCCGGAGCTTTGCATGACGATGCTTCGGATGGTGCTCAGCAGATTTGAGCCAGGGCAGGCTCAGATTTCCCGTACACAGCTTGCCGAGAAAGAGATAATACGCCTCGCCATCCGGCAAGCGGAGCCTATTCGACCGAAAGACGTGGAGCGGCATTTTGGCATGGATCACAAAACGGCTGTTCATCATCTGCGGAACTTATGCGCAAGAGGGTGGCTGCAGCCTTTTTACCGGGGCACCGGAAAACGAATCGTCCGATACGAGCTGGCTCGTGATTTCTTGGATTATTTGGACTAAGAAAAGCACGATATCCAAAACCTTTTGATTACATTGCCGTTCTCCTCGGTATACGAAGTATCGGGTACTCCGCCATTACGTACGATGGTTCTCTCTGAGGCGAGATTGCTCTCGTCGCATACGACCAGAACTTTGCTAATGCCGAGCTGGCGTGCCTTCTCCAAAGCTAAAGCTAAGAGCGCAGTGGCATAACCTTTGCGTCTTTCCGAGGGACGTATGCCATAGCCGATATGGCCTCCGCTATTGAGCAGCTTCTCGGTAAGCGCGTGTCGAATGTTGACCGCACCGACAATCCGCCCGTCATCCGTTACGAGCCAAAAGGTAGAGTCCGGTACCCAGCCCTTTGGTAAATTCACGCCTTTTTCGTTAGCCTCTAAAAACTGGAGCATGCCTTGAAAATCGTCAGGGGCTTTGCTAATCACCCACGGCACCATATCTTCTCCGCTTTCCACCCATTCCTGGTAAAAAGAAAAATAAGCGGCCTTCAATGCCATAGTTGGTTTTACTAACGCGACTTTCGTCACCATATAATCGCCTCCCGCTTATTTGGAAATGATTTCTTCATCATACCATACGGTTTATTTTGTACGTCCATAGCAGCAAAAAGAACAGCCGCCTAACCTCCTTTCGGACGGTTAAACGGCCGTTCACATTCAAAAAGACTTATTTCTTCAGTTTATCCCATGCGCCCTGCATGCCAGTTTCCCAAGCAGACTCATCGATTCTGCCTGCGATATACTGCTGGATCACGCTGGCGAATTCCTGCGTTACGCCATCCGGGTATTTCGAGGATTGCAAGCCAAGCACTTTACCCGCTTGTACATAGTTGTAAACCTCAGTACCGATGTCGCCCATATCCTCAGGCGTAGCCGTAATCGTAGTTAGAGCCGGAATGAACTTGAATTTTTTAACGATGTATTCTTTACCGATATCGGAAGTAACGAGCCAGTTCAGGAACGTTTTAGCTTCTTCCTTCACGTCTGATTCTTTGTTGATAACAAGGTTAGCCGGGATACCGACATTCAGTTTGTCATTCGCTGCAGCATCTTCGCCAAGCGGCATTGGCAATACGCCAAGGTTCAGGTCGGGATTGATGCTGTCGATTTGAACCTGCGCCCAGTTGCCTTCTTGCATCATCGCTGCTTCACCGCTCGCAAATAACGATACTTGCGTGTTGTAGTCGGTTGTGAGCGGGTTTTTGTTGCCGTAATCAACGGTAAGCTTCATCAGCTTCGCCCACTCGGCGAATTTCTCGTTGCCTGGAATTTTTGCGGAGCCGTCGTTCAGGCCTGCAATAAAGGCATTTACATCCGGCTGCTGCGCAAATGCAGGGTTGATGCCTTGGTTACCGATCAACCACCACTCTTGATAAGCGTTAGCGAAAGGTGTAATGCCGGCCGCTTTTAGCGTTTTTGCCGCAGCTTCAAGCTGGGAATACGTTTTTGGAAGCTCGGTAATGCCTGCTTTTGCGAATAGATCCTTGTTATAGATATAGCCGAACCCTTCAAGGTTCATCGCCATACCGTATACTTTACCATCTTTGGTCATAGGCTCGGCAGCCAAAGGCACAAGATCCTTCACCCATGCTTGGTCGGATAAATCCTCGAGCTTGTCCAGCCACATTTCCATTTCTGCGTAACCGCCGTTTGAGAAAATGTCAGGAGCATCGCCGGCAGCGAATTTTGTTTTTAGGGAAGCGCCGTAGTCAGCACCGCCGCCAACGGTTTGGATATCAAGCTTGATATTCGGGTATTCTTTATTGAATTCAACCGCCAATTCGTTCAGTCCTTCAACGATTTCGGTTTTGAATTGAAAAATCGTTACTGTTTTTACTTCATCTTTCGGTGTATTGCCGCCTTCGTTGTTGCTGCTGCCGCCACATGCGGTCAACACGATGCTCATTGCCAGCACGAGGCTAAGCGTTAGCATAGTCAGCTTTTTATTCATGATGTAAATCCCCCTTGATTAATGGTTTATTATATGGAATCGACTGTTCAATTACAAGCGTTAGCCTTTAACCGAACCTGCCGCTACTCCCTCAACGATGTAACGCTGCAACAGCAGGAAGAAAGCTACGATTGGAGCAATGCCGAGCACGAGCGCCGGAAGCGCAAGATCCCATTGCTTCGTATATTGACCGAAGAACGCGAAGGTCGCGAGCGGAATCGTCCGCATGTCGGGTTTTTGCAAAATAAGCGATGGAAGCAAGTAATCATTCCACACCCATAGGCAGTTCAAAATAATAACGGTCATTAGCATCGGCTTAAGCAGGGGCAATACGATCCGGAAGAACACGGTAATCGGATTGCAGCCGTCAACGGTCGCTGCCTCTTCGATTTCAAGCGGAATCGCTTTGATGAAGCCGTGAAACAGGAACAGCGAAAGCGGAGCGCCGAGTCCGAGATAACACATAATAAGACCGTACATACTATTATTGACGCCAAGCACGTTCACGACTTTTAACAAAGGAATCATGATCGACTGGAACGGAATAACCATAGCTGCTACAAAAAGCATAAACAAAACGCGGTTAAAGCGAGTGTTCGCCCGAACCATCCGGTATGCGCCCATCGCGCTGATAAGCGCAGTCAGGACGACGGTCACAACCGTGATGATCATCGAGTTGCTAAAAGCTTGCGGAAAGCGCGTCAGCTTCCAAGCGCGGGAATAGTTTTCCCAGTTAAAAACCTGCGGCCAGCTGGCTGAATTGGTCATGATCTCGCCGAAGGGTTTGACCGAGTTCACAAGCAGGAAATAGAACGGCGCGAGAAACAGAAGGCCGACGATGATCATAACCGCTTCGGTGATGAACAGCTTTCCGGTATATTTTTTGGTATCCATTAAGCTTCAACCTCCTTGCTCTTGGTGACGCGAACCTGAATGAGCGTAATGACCGCAACGACGATAAAGAAGATTAATGATTTGGCCGTACCGAGACCGTAGCGGTTGTTCTGGAACGCCTCGGCATAGATGTTAAGCGCAACGGATTCCGTTGATTTGAACGGTCCGCCTTTGGTGAGCGACAGGTTGAGATCGAACATTTTGAATGACCAAGAGATGGCGAGGAACAAACAAACCGTGATCGCAGGCATGATGAGCGGTAAAATAATGCTGCGAAGCACCTGCATGCGCGTGGCCCCGTCGATCTCAGCGGCTTCAAGCACTTCCTTCGATACATTCGTTAGGGAAGCGATATAGACAACCATCAGATAACCGGCCGACTGCCATACGAATACCATCGTGATGCCCCAGAAGCCCGTCGTTTCATCCCCAAGCCAGGGAAGGTTGAAGAACGACCAGCCGGTCATGTCGCCGACGGTTGAGAATCCTTTTACAAAGATAAACTGCCAAATGAAGCCGAGCAGCAGACCGCCGATGACGTTCGGCATAAAGAAGATCGTCCGCAGCACATTGCGGGATTTCAGCTTCTTCGTCAGCAGGTAAGCTAGAAAGAAGCCGACAAGATTGGTTAAGAGGACGCCGACGATTGTAAAGCGAATCGTAAACCAAAAGGAAGACCAGAAATCGGCATCATTCGTAAAGATTTGTTTGAAGTTATCGAAGCCAACCCAGTTTACAGTTCCTGCTACGCCGTTCCAATCGGTAAACGAGTAGTACATGCCAAGCAGAAACGGGATAATCATAATAAGTAGAAAAAAGATGGTAACGGGTCCCACGAATACGAATTGCGGCCACCATCCGGACATTCTCTTGCTGCCCATCGAAGAACTCCCCTTTCTTTTCACCAGAAAACTAATGTATGTTTAATTATGCAAGTCTCAGAGATCGATAAACACCGACGGATGTGACCGGTCAGGTGCAATATATTGATCGGAGCGGAGGTAGTTTACCCTTGAAATTTAATAGTATACGAACAAAATTAATCGTTTTTATGTTGTTTGCGACGATTGTTCCCATCGTGACAACGATGATTGTTTCCTACAGCTATACGACTCACTCGATGAAAGAAAGGGCACTGGAGGATACGCAAAACCTGCTGTATCAAGGTCAGCGGAACGTGACAGGGGTGCTGGAAGAGCTGAGCCTCGGCTCGCTTAACGTTTATTCGGATGCGGAGCTTTACCGGCAGCTGCAGACGGGGTTAGAGGATTTCCAAACGGATAGCCGCGTGTTCGCTGCGATGTCGTACATGAAGTCATCCGTGCCGGATGTGCATCAGGTGTATTTGTACGCAAGCCTTGGCAAGCGGGCAACGATCGTTACGAATGTAGCGGGCGCCAAACGGTCAAATGATATTGAGCCGTTCTCCGAGCTGGATGCTTATGTAGGAAGCGGGGAGAGCACGGCGCTTCAGCCTACGCATAGGAGCCACACCTACGGCTTCTCCTCCCTGCAGCCTCAGCAGCCGAGCGAAATGGTATTTACGCTGCATCGCCGCATCGAGCTTATTCCTTCTAATGAAAAGCTCGGCTATGTCTCGATAGACGTGAAGCTTTCGCTGCTTACGGATATCGTTTTGCAGCTTTATGACCGCAGCGAGGAAGATTTGTACGTAGTCGACAATAACGGCAATGTGATATTCGCGGATGATGAAGCGCTGCTTGGAAAACCGCTTAAGGCTGCATGGTATGACGGGGCTTTGGCACGCGGTGACGAGGGAAGTGGTCATTTTGAGCAGGACGGCGCGTTATTTGTCTATGAACGCGTAAAAGCATCGATTGCGAATTGGACGATTGTAAAGCGTATTCCTACTTCTTACCTCATTCGGGAGGCCAATCAGGCAGCGGCCATTAATTTGCTTCTGCTTGCATTGTCTCTTGCTGTTATCGCAGCAGCGACGATTGTTGTTTCTCTCCGTATAACGGCTCCGATAAAGCAGCTCGTCCGTTATATGAATCAGGTTCAGGCTGGAAATTTGAATGTGCCCATACAGCACTCGGGCAATGATGAGATCGGATTGGTCGTTGTGCGCTTCCGAAGCATGATGGACACGATAAATAATTTGATTTTGCGCGAATACAAGCTGGAGCTTGCGAATAAGACTAATCAGCTGCGGGCGCTGCAGGCTCAGATCAATCCGCATTTTCTGAATAACACCATCCAAATCATTGGAACGCTGGCGCTGGAGATAGGTGTGCCCCGCATTTATGCGCTGCTGTCTGCGCTTGCCCGGATGATGCGTTACAGCATGGATAATGAGGCAAAGACGATTACGCTGAAGGATGAGCTGGCTCATTTAAAGGCATACGTTGAGCTTCAGAGAGAGCGCTATGAGAACCGGTTTGAATTTCAAGTTGAAGTGGCGGATGCGCTGCTCAGCGCAGAAATGCCGAAAATGCTGCTGCAGCCCGTTATTGAAAATTATTTTAAGCATGGCATGGACAAGTCTGCGGAGGATGGCCAGCTTTCCTTGCGGGCGCGGCTCTGCGAGGACGATGGCATGTTAGAGATCATCGTTGAAAATAACGGCGCAGCGATTCCGCAGAAACGGTTGTCGGAGCTGCGGCGGGAGCTTGCCAGCGTTCAGTTTCGGGAAGCTGTCCTGGATGAAGCTCCCACGGGAGGAGCGCATGAACGCAGCGAAGATTCTAAGGCGGTCAGTGCAGGCCATTCCGTCATGCTTGCTCAAGCTGGCGCCGAGCCTAAGATTGGATTAAACAATGTACTCGCCCGCATGCATATGGTGTACGGAGACGAAGCACGGCTAGAGGTTGAGAATATAGAGCCAAAAGGGGTAAGGATTACGCTAATTATGAAGAGGATGCTGGAGAAGGGAGGGGATAAGGATGAAAGCGTTAATCGTGGATGATGAGGCCCGCGTAAGAAAAGCGGTTAGGCTGCTTGTGAACTGGGAACTGCATGGGATTACGGAAATAGAAGAGGCTGGCGGCGGTTTTGAAGCGATTCAGCGGATGAGACAGGACAAGCCAGCCATTGTCATTATGGATATGATGATGCCGGAAGGAAGCGGCGTAGATCTGATGGCTGCCGTCAATGAGTTTGCGGGCACGGTGAAGTTTATTGTAGTGAGCGGACGCGGCGATTTTGATTTCGTTCGCGAGGCGGTGCGCCATGGCGGGATCGATTATTTGCTGAAGCCGATTGAGCCGGAGGCGATCAATGCGGCGGTTGCAAAAGCTGCATCACAGTGGCGGCTGGAGCAGCAAGAGCGGACTGATCGGCAGAAGCAGAGCATGCGGCTCAATGAATTCAAGCCGGTATATGGCGAGAAGCTTCTGACGGGGCTCATCAATGAACCAAAAACGGCGCAAATGGCTGTGCGGAGGCTGCAGGAGGAAGGGCTCATTCCTGAAGGGGCAATGAAGGCGCGGCTTGCGCTGCTGCAGGTTGATGCAAGCGATAAGCAGCTTCAAGAGCGATTTGCCTGGGACAGCGATCTGCTGCATTTTGCGATTATAAATATATGTAATGAGTTTCTAATCGCCAAGAAGCGCGGCGTCGCGTTTCGGCACTGGGGAGCGCCGACGGAGATCGTCATTGCCGTATGGGGCGAGAATGAGCAACTGCCTGTTATCCTTCAAGATATTAATGAAGGCATATTTATAACACTGCAGCGGCGTATGCATGCGGGACTGAGCAAAGCAGGCGATTTCCCGGAAGCTATGCCTGTTCAATATGAGGAAGCATTAGCTGCTTTATCGGGGCGAAACACACTGTCCGCGAATGATTATCTGCACAGCTGCGAGGAAGATAAGAATGTGAAACGAATCGCCTTCTCGGATTGGGAAGAGGAGTGGAAGGTTGCGGCGCTTAGTGGAGTCGATGAACAGCTGGCCGCGGCATCGGGACGTTGGCTGGAGGCGGCGCGTTTAACGGGCCATATTTCACCTTATATGCTGGACGAATATAAAACAGAGGTGCTGCTTTTTTGCGCCAGGCTGCTTCGTGAGGCTCCGGGCCGGCAGGCCGTCGAAGAGGACGCGCTGCTGAGCGCAGAGGAGCTGGCGGAAAATTCTCCTTATGTGAATGCGGGCGCCTTCTCACTGCAGGATTGGCGTGAATGGTCTTACCGGCTTTTGCAGCGTTTATCGCAGGCAATCGTTCAGCGCCAAGCGCAGGAGAAAACGAAAATGAGCGATATTGCGAGTTTTATTGACCAGCATTACAGAGACGAGCTATCCCTGCAGGATATAGCGAAGCGGTTTTTTGTCAGCCGCGAATATGTGTCCCGCAAGTTTAAACAGGAATATGGCATCAACATTACCGACTACATAACAGGCATTCGGATCGATAAAGCCAAGTTGTTGATGGTCAATCCCAATTTGCGTGTTGCCAAAATTGCTGAAATGGTCGGGTTTCATGACGAGAAATATTTCAGCAAGGTATTCAAAAAGCAGGAGGGCATATCGCCGAAGGCATTCCGTCTTAAGGATACGGATTAAGCGGAATAGGGGAACGTTTTGCAAAGAACGTCAAAGCCAAGACTAGGCACCTTTTTTCCGGTTACATTCGCTAGGGGTGCCTAAGCCATACATCATTTGCAGTGCGTATGGTTTTACAGTACGATGAAAGAAATAATAGAATATGTTTTCAATGAAACGGGGGAGGATGCGGTGTTGCTGTCAACACACTTGATCCAAATCGGCTCGATCATCGTATCGGCAATAGCTGGCCTCACACTTATTATATTTCGTATCCGTGCAGGAAAAAAGCCGACCACTTTGCGAAAAATCGCTATTCCGCCGCTAGGCATGGCAACGGGCTTCATTATGTTTGCGTTCTCTGCCACACATATTCCGTGGGTGTGGGGGCTGTCCGCTTTCTTAACGGGATTGCTGATTTTCGCGTTTCCATTAATCGTAACGACACGTTTGGAACGTGTGGAATCCGAAATTTATGTTAGACGCTCGAAAGCATTCATTTTCATTATGATGACCCTGTTCGTCATACGGCTGTCCTTGCATCGCGTCGTTGAGCAGTATATGTCGATACCGCAAACCGGAGCTATTTTCTATTTGCTTGCGTTTGGCATGATCGTGCCGTGGCGTCTTGCTATGATTAGTGATTTCATGAGGCTGCAAAAAGTAGATTCATAGTGTAAATGGGGGAGAGACGTATGGATCCAAAGCTGACTGAACGAGTGAAGCTGACCCAAAACAAACTAAGAAGGCGGACATTATCCGCGATTTTTCAGGAATTCGATCAGAAATTGATGAGGCTGGAGCGCAGCAAGCGTGAAGAAAAGTATATTAAAATGTCGGAAACGCCTTTTTCCTTCTTTCGCGGAAGCGCTTATTTATTTTATTTCGATGTGTCGCGGGAGTGGTTTCCATACCATACACCAATCAACCGTCCAACCTGGATTCAGGGCGATCTGCATTTCGAGAATTTTGGCGCTTTCCGCAATGAACGCGGTGCGCTTGTCTATGACGTGAATGATTTCGACGAGGGTTATTTGGGCTCGTATTTATACGATCTGATCCGGATGTCCGTAAGCATTGCGCTGGTCGGCAGGCTGAAGGGGCAGCCTTATGACAGTCAGATCAGCGCAATAGAGGCATATCTGCAGGCTTATTCGAAGCAAATGCGCCGTTTTGTGAAAGGCAAGGATGACCCGGGTACCTATGCGATAGATATGGAACGTGCCGAGGGTCCCGTAAAGAAGCTTCTGAAAAAGCTGCAAAAGCGTAAAGACCAGCATTTCTTGGAGAAGGTTACTGCGCTGGTACAGGAGCACCGCGAGTTTGCGACTACCGATGAAATTGTATCGCCGACCGACAAGGAGCGTGAAGAGCTGCTTGAGGCCTGGCCGATGTATTTAACTACAGTCGCAGCGGATGACGCGGCAGAATTGCGCCATTTTCAAGTGAAAGATATTGCGGTGAAGCATGGCTCAGGCACGGCCTCTATCGGCCTTGACCGATTTTATGTATTAATTGAAGCGGGAGAGGAAGAGCAGGGCGGGGATGATATCGTACTTGAGGTAAAAGAAGTGCGCGTTCCGGTTCCAGCCTACTTTATGCCTTACGACGAGACGTTCTGGTCGCTGTTCGAACATCAGGGGAAACGGGTAACAATGACGCAGAAAGCGATGCATCACGAGGCAGATCCTTATCTCGGGTGGCTGTCGATCGGGGATCGGCAATTTTATGTGCGGGAGCGTTCTCCGTATAAGAAAAAGCTTAATCTTGAAGCGCTTGAAACAGCAGGTGACCTGCTGTCTGTGACGGCTACGATGGGAAGGCTGACAGCCAAGCTGCATGCACGTGCCGATGTTGATGTGGTACAAGGGATATTGGCCTATCACAGCGAGATTGAAATCGTGAAGGCGATGGGCAATGATGAGGATGCATTTTGTACCTCGATTGCGAATTGGGCAATCTCCTATGCCGATCAAGTGGAACAGGATTATGCATTATTTACGGATTGGCTGAGCGGAAGAAAGAAGCAATCGTAATCATACAGCTTCATACGGCAAGGACTGCACGCAGGTTGTAAAACGCCTGAGTAGCAGTCCTTTTTCGTTGACAGTCGTTCATTGTGCGTGTTATTCTTCTTATATAATAAATTGTATGCAATTTAATTTTTAAAAATCAAAATCCGTTAGAGGAGGCAGTTGGCAATGAGCATTTATTCATACGAACTAGAGACAATAAAAGGTGAACAGCAGAGCATGGAGCAATATAAGGGCAAGGTGTTGATTGTCGTCAATACGGCAAGTAAATGCGGCTTTACGCCGCAATACACGGATCTGCAAAAGTTATATGGAGAATATAAGGATCAAGGGCTTGAGATTCTTGGTTTTCCGAGCAATCAGTTTGGCGAACAGGAGCCAGGTGCGAATTCCGATGTTCAAAGCTTCTGCCAACTGAACTACGGTGTTACGTTTCCGCTCTTCGACAAGACGGACGTGCGGGACGAAAAGGCTCATCCTCTATTCAAATATTTAACGGAGGAAGCACCCTTCGAAGGTTTTGACACAAGCGAGCCGAGCGGCAAAATGCTAAATGCCTTCCTTGATGAGAAACTGCCGCATTACTTATTAGGGAATTCCATTAAATGGAACTTTACCAAATTTCTAATTGACCGCGAAGGAAACGTCGTAAAACGGTTCGAATCAACCTATGAACCACTCGATATGAGAGCCGAAATTGAGCGATTGCTTTAATGCTCCCTCACTAAAAAATGAAATAGATGCGGCTTCCCGGCGAAAAAAAGCCCATATAATGGCTATTTTAGTCGTTTTGCAGGGAAGGCTGACGTTTGAAGGCGAATTTACACCTAATTACGGACAATTGTATAACAAACGATAGCTATACATGAGGAACAGAATGAATAAGTGAGTATATTCGTAAACATAAACGAAGTTATCTATGGTGTTACGTTTCCACTTTTCGGCAAGACAGGCGTTCGGGACGAAACGGCTCATCCCTTATTCAAATATTTAACGGAGGAAGCACCCTTCGAAGGTTTTGACACAAACGAGCCGAGCGGCAAAATGCTAAATGCCTTCCTTGATGAGAAACTGCTGCATTACCTGGTAGAAAGTTCCATTAAATGGAACTTCACCAAATTTCTAATTGACCGCGAAGGAAACGTCGTAAAACAGTTCGAATCAACCTATGAACCACTCGATATGAGAGCCGAAATTGAGCGATTGCTTTAATGCTCCCTCACTAAAAAATGAAATAGATGCGGCTTCCCGGCGAAAAAAAGCCCATATAATGGCTATTTTAGTCGTTTTGCAGGGAAGGCTGACGTTTGAAGGCGAATTTACTCCTAATTACGGACAATTCTTTAACAAACGATAGCTATACATGAGGAACAGAATGAATAAGTGAGTATATTCGTAAACATAAACGAAGTTATTCGGAAAGGGAGCCAGTCTCAGGACTGGCTCCCTTTTGTATTTAAGGAGAGAGGCTGAATAATCCATTTAATTGCGATCCTATGGACAACCTATTATTAGAAAAAAATGCTGCTAGCAGCTCCCATTCAGGGATACTGCTTGTGTTTATTGATCCCCTCGATCTCCCCATACATCCGGCTGAAATATACCTTCGTTTGCGAACTTGAACGATTGTATGCTCTGTCATGCAGCGCTCCAGTCCCGCTCCCAGACTTTTAAGCTCGCGCCAATAATGCCCTTTCACTCTTTATTGTCATGCAAATACATCAGGACTCAGAGCGGTTTCGATAAACGCTTGTCTTTCAAAGCAGGTTGAAAATAAACAGAAACGGAAAGGGTGTATTAACCGCTATTCCATGCTCTTTGAAAGAGGTGTATAGAAGTTATACAATTCAAATATCATTGTTATTATTAGTTGTTAATATGCATTTAATTCGTGAATAGTTCTATAGAATATCCTTTAAAAGCGTGATCATAAAAGGCGAATATCAGTATCAGCCACTTAAGTTGAACGTTTATAATATGCAAATAATATTAACCGATATTTTATTGTTAGGGATATTTCATCGAGCTAATACCGTTGGGAATTTCTCTATTCCCTGTGTGTGAAATTAGTTAATCCAATAAAAGGTCATAACTATTGGTTTCATGCAGCAGCTACCGCTAATTACAGACGGGCTTTGCCCATTAAGCAGCAATGATAGGTGTCCAATGCGAATGCCATTTGTACTGGTCGAATGTGGATGGGGCTGCGCGCCATTTGACCGGTACAAATGCAGATATATTTTTCAAAAATGGTCATACTACCCACCAACACGTCGAATTTCGCATAGAAAGTTACCGCATGGGGGGATTATTTATATGAAGGATCAGCGTCAATCAGAATCCTTGCAAGAAAAAACGCAATCTGCGGGAGAGAGATTCTCATCCTCGGGTTTTATTCTGGCGGCGATCGGAAGCGCGGTCGGACTGGGGAACATGTGGAAGTTTCCTTATATAACAGGACAGTACGGTGGAGCGGCTTTTTTCTTGCTCTTCGTTATATGCTTGCTGCTGGTCGGACTGCCGGTTCTGCTCGCTGAACTGACGGTGGGGCGGGGCGGCAGAGGCAATGCGTCCACGTCGCTCATTCGTCTAAGCGGTCATAAGCTATGGGGCGGCTTTGGGTTTATTACGATATTAGGCGCGTTTGTCATCTTGTCCTTCTATGCGGTTGTTGCTGGCTGGACTTTGCATTACGCCATGCTGTCATTTTCGGGAGAACTTTTCAAGCATAATGATTTTGGGCTGCTTTTCAGTGATTTTAATAACAGTTGGATGCCTGTTTTCTGGCAATTCATCGTCCTGCTACTGACAGGCTTCATTATTATGCGGGGCGTCTCGGCCGGCATAGAAAAATTTAATAAGATTCTGATTCCAGGACTGGTTATTTTGCTTATTGTGTTGTGTATACGAGCATTGTCGCTGGAGGGAGCGGGAGAGGGCGCAGCTTTTTTTCTAAAGCCGGACTTTAGCAAGCTGTCGGCGGAATCCGCGCTTGTCGCGCTTGGCCACGCCTTCTTCTCGTTGTCGCTCGGCATGGGGGCAATGATGACATACGGCGCATATGTTGATAAGCGGCAATCGCTGGGGCTGGCTACGCTGGCCATTGGCGCAGGGGATTTAATTTATGCTTTTCTCGCGGGTTTGATTATATTTCCTACGACGTTTGTCTTCGGTCTAGAAGCGTCGCAGGGCCCGAGCCTTGTATTCGTAGCGCTGCCGGCCGCGTTCTCGGCCATGCCGCTCGGATCGTTTTTTGGCGGTTTGTTTTTTGTGCTGCTTGCTTTCGCTGCCTTGACTTCCACAGTCTCGCTGCTCGAAGTGCCGATTGCCTTCGTCCGCGAGGCTTTTGGCTGGCGCCGCAGCTTTTCGGTTATTTTTCTAACGCTGCTTTGCTTCTTGATCGGATTGCCCTCAGCCTTATCATTAGGAAACAAAGTGCCTTGGCTCACGTTTGGCGGCAAGCCGTTTTTTGATTGGATGGACTTCGTATGCTCTAACATCGTGCTGCCGCTCGGCGGGCTGGTCGTCACGCTGTTCGTCGGCTATGCTTGGCGCGGGGCGGCGGAGGAGGCGGGCTTGTCTTCGTGGTGGCTGCGGCTGTGGTTGTTCATGCTTCGCTACGTCGCGCCCATTCTCGTATTGCTCGTATTTCTCTACTCGTCAGGCATCATCCGGTTTTGATGTCTATGATTTTTGAAGCGATTAAGCAGCAAAATAGCGAAGAATACCATTAGATAATAGGCAAATCTATTCATGATGGATCTGCGCATCACTAACCCGCCTCATTTTGAGGTCGGGTTATGCTGCTTTCTACCGTAGAACCAGAGGGAGTATTATAATTTCGCGGAAATTTGTGTATTATAAGAGGATAAATATTTTTCGTGGGAAAGGTTGGTCGCAGATGGAGAATACTGTAGAGAACAAGTCATCATCCTCGAATTTCATAAAAAACATTGTAGTCGAAGATTTGAAGAGCGGCCACGTACAGGAAATTGTCACTCGTTTTCCGCCGGAGCCGAATGGCTATTTGCATATCGGACATGCCAAGTCGATCTGTCTGAACTTTGAGCTCGCCGATGAGTTCAAGGGCAGAACCAATTTGCGTTTTGACGATACAAACCCGCTCAAAGAAGATACGGAGTACGTGGAATCCATTCAAGAGGATGTCCGCTGGCTTGGCTTCGAGTGGGACGAGCTTCGTTTTGCGTCGGATTACTTTGAGGAGCTTTATAACCGTGCGGTGCTGCTGATTAAGAAGGGTAAAGCGTATGTCTGCGATCTAACAGCCGAGCAAACCCGCGAATATCGCGGTACGTTGACCGAGCCGGGCAAGGAAAGCCCGTACCGCAGCCGCACCGTGGAAGAAAACCTTGATTTGTTCACGCGCATGCGCGCGGGCGAGTTCAAGGACGGCGAGAGAGTGTTGCGCGCCAAGATCGATATGGCTTCGCCGAACATTACTTTGCGCGACCCTGTTCTGTACCGCATTGCGCATACCCATCACCACCGTACGGGCGATGCTTGGAGCATCTATCCGATGTACGATTATGCACATCCGCTAAGCGATGCAATTGAAGGTATCACGCATTCTATTTGTACGCTGGAGTTCGAGGATCACCGTCCGCTGTATGACTGGACGATCGCAGAGTGCGAGATGGAAGCAACTCCGCGCCAATATGAATTTGCCCGCCTTAATGTGACGAACACCGTCATGAGCAAGCGCAAGCTGAAGCAATTGGTAGACGAAGCCGTAGTAGACGGCTGGGATGATCCGCGTATGCCGACGATCAGCGGTTTGCGCCGCAAGGGCTACACGCCCGAAGCGATGCGCGCATTCTGCCGCGAGATCGGGGTTTCGAAGAGCAACAGTCTAGTTGACGAGCGCAATCTTGAGCATTTTATCAGAGAAGATTTGAAGCTGAAAGCACTTCGGACAATGGCTGTCCTCCGTCCTCTTAAAGTTGTGATTACAAACTATCCAGAAGGTCAAACCGAGCTGCTGGATGCCGAGAATAATGCGGAGAACGAGGAAATGGGCACGCGACAAATTCCGTTTTCGCGCGAGATTTACATTGAACAGGATGATTTCATGGAAAATCCTCCGAATAAATATTTCCGTCTATTCCCCGGCAACGAAGTGCGCTTGAAGCATGCGTATTTCATCACCTGCCAAGAAGTCGTAAAGGATGAAGCGGGAAATGTAATCGAGCTGCACTGCACGTATGATCCGAAGACCAAGAGCGGCTCCGGTTTTAATGAACGTAAAGTGAAAGGCACGATTCATTGGGTCGAAGCATCGCAAGCCGTTGCTGCGGACTTCCGCTTGTTCGAGCCGCTGATTACGAGCGAAGCCGAAGAGGATGGCAAGCCTTTCCTGGAATGCATCAACCCGAATTCGCTTGAAGTGCTGCAAGGCTTCGTTGAGCCTAACATGAAGGATGCTGCGGGCGGAGACAAGTTTCAATTTTTCCGTCACGGCTACTTTAATGTTGATCCGAAGGATACGACGCCCGAGAAACTGGCTTTCAACCGTATCGTATCGCTGAAGAGCTCATTCGATCCGTCTAAAGCATAAGGCAAAATGAAGATTAAAGCCTGTCGAGCGTCAATACTCGGCAGGCTTTCTTTCTATTTATAGGGGGATGGGAAAATGGAAAACCATCATATTCAAGGCTTGATACTCGCTGGCGGGCTAAGCACGAGGATGGGAACGGATAAAGCGCTGCTGCCTATTGCGGGCAAGCCGCTCCTCTATCGGCTCGTAGAGGAAGTATCGCGTTTAACGCAGCATGTGACGGTATCGGTTGGATCACCTGAGCGCGAAGCACTTTATCGGGAGAGCTTGGGCGATTTGGGAGATACAGTGAGCTTCGCTATTGATCTTATTCCTGAATGCGGACCGTTATCGGGGCTTCATGCTGGTTTATCTGCTATTGGTGACGGTTATGTATTTACGATGGCATGCGATATGCCGCAGCTGTCTGAGGAGCTGCTTTCCGCTCTTCTTACTCATACGGATAGCGGGGCAGATGTTATTTACGCCCCCGGCCAGCCGTTTCATGCGCTCTACCATGCAAGGACGGCAGGACGAATAGAAGCAGCGCTAGAAGCAGGAGATTTCCGTTTAATGGGACTGCTTAACCGGCTTCGGACCGTGGAGATCAATCTGCAAGAGCAGGGAGAATCATCCTATTTTATCAATTTGAATACCCCTGCGGACTACAATAAATATATAGCGCGTAATGAGTGATATGATATAATTTGTCAAAGCTCTGAGATTCCTATTTCAAGAAAATGCAAGAATAACATAGAAGGGTAAGAGGTGGCGAGCATGACCAGACAGCTACAATATAATATAGCGGATGCGCAGCTAAGCGATCTGGAGCGTATTGTCGACATTTATAATTCAACGATTGCAAGCAGGATGGTTACGGCAGATTTGGAGCCTGCAACGGTAGAGAGCAAGAGAGCGTGGTTCGATGATCATTCGGCTGATTTTCGTCCGCTGTGGATTCTGCTCATTGAGGGAGAAGTCGCGGCTTGGTTCAGCTTTCAATCGTTTTATGGCAGGCCTGCTTATAATGCAACGGCAGAAATAAGCATATATATAGCGGAGCCCTATCGCAAGCTGGGTCTCGGCTCCGTGCTGATTCAGAAGGCCATCGATGAATGTCCGCGTCTGGGCCTCAGCACGCTGCTCGGCTTCGTGTTCGGGCACAATGAGCCAAGCTTGGCGCTGCTTCGCAAGTTCGGCTTTGAGGTATGGGGGCATTTGCCTAAGGTCGCGGTACTCGACGGCGTAGAGAGAGATCTTGTGATCTCGGGGAGACGCGTATGAAGAGAACTCTGGTAATAAGCGATATACATGGCTGCTATACGCCGTTTAACGATTTGCTCGAACAGATGAACTATTGCCCGGGAGAGGATCAGTTGATGTTGCTTGGCGATTTCGTCGATCGCGGTCCCCAGAGCCGGGAAGTGGTGGAGCAGGTCATCGGGCTGGTTCAAAAAGACGGCGCGATAGCTATTCAAGGCAATCATGACGAACGGCTCGTCGATGTCATGCTGGAGAGGAGCGAGCAGGCGCTGCTCAAGTTTATCGGACATGGCGGCAGGCAGACGGCAGAGAGTTACGCCGGTATCAAGCAGGGCTCGATAGAGCATGTCATCGAACAAGCGAAAGCAGCTGTTCAGGAGCATTATACGCATCACATGGCGTTTCTCGATAACCTGCCTTACTATCATGAGGATGAGCATTTTATTTATGTGCATGCCGGCCTTAATCCGAACTATTTGAATTGGAAGGATCAGCCGACCAGAGATTTTCTCTATATCAAGCAGCCTTTCTTAAGCAGACCGACGAACGTAACTAAAACCGTTATCTTCGGCCATACCAAAACGATTGATATCCACGGAAAACCTGATATTTGGTTTGGTCCCGGAAAGATTGGCGTCGACGGCGGCTGTTCGACCGGACTTCAGCTCAATGGATTGGCGATTACCGGAGCGGATGAGTTTAACGTTTATTCTGTGCAGTGGAGGCTGTAGACGATGCGGTTGTACCCGAATGCCCATTTTAAAAGTTTGCTGCTGAACCTGTTTCTCACCGCGCTTGCGTTTGGGTATGCGCTGATCATGTGCTGGCTGTTATTTTATCGCAATCGTTATTTTGGCGAAGGCTACAGCTATAATTTAGTTCCTTTTTATACGATCAAAAAATATATCATCCATCATGATCATTTTAACTTTGATATTTGGTTCAAGAACTTATTCGGCAATATCGTTCTCTTCATGCCGATTGGCCTATTTCTTCCGCTGTTAAATAAGAAGTACAGCCGTGGATTTGTTCTCACCGCGGCCTCGATCATGCTCATTACAATCGTGGAAATGACTCAAATGCTGACGCGCGTGGGCAGCTTCGATATCGACGATATCATTCTTAACACATTTGGGGCGCTGCTTGGTTTGCTGAGTATGAAGCTTCTCGTTCGTCAGGTCTAATGATCGCCATTAAAGCTAGAGAGGGAGAATCGGATGGATCCCCCAGCTCCTATTGTTCGGACAAGAGATGTTTACGTACGAGACGCCGCGAATCGACAGCAGTGTGCTGCTAACGGTTTTACTGTTGTTTCTAGGCTTGATCGAATTGATTTTCTCGGTTTGGAGCTTTATTATTTTTGTAAAAGCAGTAGCCGAAGTCCATCAATTTTCGGCGTGGAAATCGCTCGGGAGCATGTTAATCCCTGCTTTGATTCTAGCTGCCATCGTGATTGTTATTGTGATCATTGCGATAAGAGTAATTGTTCAGTAATTCGCTAACGCATTAATGTTAAAATAATAGCAGTGACTGGAATGCCAAAAACGAAAGGAAGAGTAACCATTGAGTAAATTTTGGAGTCCGCTGACGGCTTCGCTCGTGCCGTACGTGCCTGGCGAACAGCCGAAGGATAAAACGTATATCAAGCTGAATACAAATGAGAACCCCTACCCGCCTTCTCCGAAGGTCATCGAGGCAATTAAGGATGCGTCAAATGCCGACCTGCGCTTGTACCCCGATCCTACCTGCGAGAGTCTTGTGAATGCGGCTGCCGCCTATTACGGATTGCCCGCCGGGCAGGTTTTTGCAGGCAATGGCTCGGATGAAATTTTGGCATTTGCTTTCGCGGCATTCTTCGATCCGGCTAAGAAGCTGTTGTTCCCGGATATCACTTATAGCTTCTATAAGGTATACGCTAAGCTTTACGGCCTGCAGACGGAGCTTGTTCCGCTGGACGAGCAGTTCCATGTACGGGTCGGAGACTTCCGCGCGGATAACGGCGGTATCATCATACCGAATCCCAATGCGCCAACCGCCCAATTGCTTCCGCTCGATGATATTCGCAAGCTGCTTGCAGATCATCCTAATCAGGCTGTCATCGTCGATGAAGCCTACATTGATTTTGGAGGACAGTCGGCGGTAGAGCTTATTAAGGATTACCCGAATTTGCTCGTCGTTCAGACGCTCTCGAAATCTCGTTCTTTGGCAGGCTTGCGCGTTGGGTTTGCATTTGGCAGCGAGGAGTTAATTGAAGGCTTGAACCGAATCAAAAATTCATTTAATTCCTATACAATTGACCGGCTTGCGCTGGCAGGGGCGGATGCTTCCTTTGAGGATGATGCTTATTTCAAGGAAACGACAGCGAAAGTGATCGCCACGCGGGAGCGTGTAACGGAGCAGCTTCTCGCGATGGACTTCAAGGTAACCGATTCGAAAGCGAATTTTGTATTCATTTCACATAAATCTCTCGCTGCTAAAGCCATCTTCCAGCAGCTGCGCGACAAAGGCGTATTGGTCCGTTATTTCGATCAGCCTCGCATCGATGAATACTTGCGGGTAAGCATTGGAACGGATGAAGAAATGAATGTTTTTATCCAGGCGCTGCAAGAAATCGTAGGCGAGTAATGGAAGAAACGGTGAAGGAGCAGGTGTTGTTTAAGCGCTCGATGCGCGCGGTGCTGCTGCTCAGCCTTATTTATGCCGCGGCTGGAAATGCATTTTTGTATACGGCTTACTTTAACAGTGCAATCGTGGAGCGCAGCTACCTGGTATGCGGTCTGATGGTTCTCGCATTCGCGATTCCCATCGTTAAGCTGTTTCGAAATCGGCATTGGTACTTTCCGATCTTCATCTTCTTGTTTTGGATCCCGTTCAGCGTTTTGCTTGCATTCGTGTTAAGCCAGATTCTGCCGCTATCCCAAAATAACACCGACTTTGGACTGCTGCTCGTTTATTTCCTCATCCTAAATGTTATGGTGATGGTGCTCAGCATCGCACTCGCTATGATCTTTAATGCTTGCTGGATGATGTGGGGCAAATACAACGGAATTAAAAACAACCGAATCGAAAATAATCAAATCAAGAAGCAATAAAACAGGGAAGCCATAGCTGTTCTCCGAGTGAAGGGGAGCATGTATGGCTTTTTTTTCTGTTCCGGCAAGCCTTGACTTTTTATCAAAACCGTCTTACAATTCCCTTAAACTAACTAACGTTCGTTAGGTAAACGGACGAACCGAGCATGACGGAGGTATGAATGATGAGTAGTGAGCCTACAACGGCGGAGAAAATTAAGCAGGCGGCATTAACGATGTTTACGGAATCCGGCTACGAGGGAGCGGCCCTATCAGAAATTGCCAAGGCGGTTGGCATTAAGACGCCGTCCATTTATGCGCATTATAAATCGAAAGAGCAGTTGTTCGTCCAGCTAATACAAGAAGTGATTGCGGAAGAGCTGAAGCAGTATGTGGAGCTTCTTCGGGAAATGGAGCAGGAGCCGATTAAGCAGCAGGTATATCGATTGTTTGCTTTCTTCACGGATCTTAACCATATAACAACCGGCCAGGCCTTTTTGAAGCGGACGATTCTTGTGCCTCCGCGCCATTTGAGGGATCAGCTTAGGCAGGATTTCCTGCGGCACGAGAATGAGCTGAGCGAAGGGATTGCTGCAGTCCTTCATAAAGGAGCGGCAGAGGGGCTTTTTAACCCGGAAGAGGAAGAACGTTTAATCGCCGTTTTTTACGTATGCGTTGATGGATTGCTCGTCGAAAACCAATTATACGAAGAAGAGCTGTTCGAAAAAAGAAAGCAAATGGTATGGCAATCATTATGGCAGCTTTGGACGATGACAGCGGGAGAGGAATGAATAAGCATGCAGTGGGTATTTTTATTGTTGGCTGGATTTCTTGAAGTAGGCTGGACGTTTGGCCTTAAATATTCGGAGGGCTTTACGCAGCTTGTGCCCAGTATTATTACGGTCGTGCTGCTCGCAGCCAGCTTTATGCTGTTTGCCCGCGCGATGCGTACGATTGAAATTGGCGTTGCGTACGCTATGTTTACGGGGATCGGTACGGTGGGCACTGTTGTAGCGGGTATTCTGATTTTGGATGAGCCGACTGATTTCTGGCGTTTATTTTTTATTGCTTTGCTTGTCGGCGGCATCGTCGGGCTGAAGCTGGTGTCGAAGGAAAAGCCTGCATCCGAGGCTGAAGCGAGTCGGTCAAGCGCAGTCCACGTAGAGCGAGAAAAGGTGGGATCTTAATATGGCTTGGGTCTTCTTAATTATTTCCGGATTAGGGGAAGTCGGCGGCGTAACGTTTATGAAATTGTCTGACGGTTTTAAACGCTGGAAAGGAACGGTAGGGGCAATTGGCGCAGGCATTGTCAGCTTTTTCTTCTTGTCCAAGGCGCTTCAGACCATCCCGATCAGCACCGCATACGGCATATGGACGGGAATCGGCTCGATCGGCAGCGTTATGCTCGGGATGTTTATTTTCCGAGAATCCCGGGATTGGCGTAAATTGTTGTTTTTATCGATGATTATTTCGGGAGTTATTGGATTAAAGGTCGTAAGCGGAGGCCATTAAGTCTCGTGAAATAGCATAAGACCGTGATGGAGAGCTGGAGAGCTTTCTGTCATGGTCTTTATTTTTATGGCGGGGGGTCTTACAATGAAAGAAAACATTGTTCGTGGATAAAGAAAGAGGGAACACTCATGATGGATGAGAAGCAGTTGGAGTCATTTATCGGGCTAATGAAGAAGACTCTGCTTTCCGAGCTTGTTCTGGGCAGTATCGACCCTGCGGATCCGATCCGTGTGGACGAGACCCCGCAAGGCTGGAAGCTTCTGGGCGCTGGCAATTATGCGGGTGTATTTACGCACCGCGATTATTCGGATATTGCTGTAAAGGTATACGCGCCCGGCCGCGAGGGTTGGGAGAGCGAATGCGAGGTTTATAAGCGGATTGGCAGCCATCCTGCCTATTCGATGTGTTATCACGCCGGCGAGCATAACGGGCATTATTATTTGATCTTGAAACGGCTGAAAGGAAAAACACTGTATCAATGCATCATTGATGGAGTCGTTATTCCCGAAAAGGTGATTCAGGATATCGATGAAGCACTCGATTATGCCCGGTCCCGGGGCCTCCACCCGCATGATGTGCATGGCAAAAATGTCATGGTAAAGGATGGACGCGGCATCGTCCTTGATATTTCCGATTTTTTGAAGGAAGAGCCGTGTACGATGTGGGAGGATTTGAAAAAAGCCTACAATAAAATTTACATGCCCTTTCTGTCCAAGAAGGCGATCCCTGTGCCCGAATGGGTGCTGAACGGCGTTCGCAAAGGCTACCGATGGATGAGAAACTCTTCAGTCATCGGACGCTCGTCCTAACAAGGGAGCCAAGCAGCGGCATCCGCTAAGAATGCCGCTGCTTGGAGTAACGCTGCCGTACCGTGTTAATGCTCCTCGTCAAAAGCATCCAGCAGCACCTTGGCGAGATCGGCATCCTTCTTAAGCACATGAATCCGTCTCAAGGAATTGCCTTCAATGGTAATTTTGGATTTCAGTCCATTGGCTTTGAAATGGGCCTCCAATCGGTCAATCAACTCCGATCTAGAACCCCCCTCCGTACGAACGGGTATCCATCGATTCCAAAATAATGCCATTTTGCGTCACCTCCTTAAAGTTTTACAAAGTAAAACTAGTTTAGGAAGCATGTGCCTATCGGCTAGGTCGGCTAAACCGAATAAGGGGGCACAATTCATATTTATTCGGAGAGAACGCACAAACATGACAATAGGCAAAAAAATACTTGCGGCGCTATCCAAAAATTGAGCGGGGATAACGAGATCATTCCTTCCGTATGCTAAGAAAGTGATTTGGCGGCCTGTCTATTGACAAACTTAACTGTAACTGATAAAATTACAGTACGAAGCAGGGAGGCCCATAAACAGTGAACAGCGAATTTACGATTGCCGTACACAGTCTCGTTTACTTGGCTTATTTACCAGAACGAATGGCTAGCAGCGATATGATTGCCGAGAACGTCGGTACGCACTCTGCTCGTGTTCGCAAGGTAATGGGTGGTTTGCGCCGCAGTGGATATGTGGATACCCGCGAAGGCTCAGGCGGAGGCTACAGGCTGACGATTGATCCCAATGTGGTAACACTTGCTGACATCTATCGAGTGATGGCACAAGGCTCGCTCATTCCGAGCTGGTGCTCGGGCAATCCAGAGATGGATTGTGTCGTTGGATCGAATATGAATCAAGTGATGTTCGGTATATTTTGCACGGCAGAGAAACAGCTGGAAAGCCATTTTAGCGCGATAACGATTCAGGATGTGTTGAAACAAATTCATGCTTGCGGATAGCAAATGACGTTTCAATAAGCGGTGAGACGGGTATTCCCTTTATCATACACATTATTGTTTGGAGAGGATGATTGAAATGGCAGTAGCATTGACAAAAGAAAACTTTAACGAGAGCATTCAAAACGGCGTTTCCCTGGTAGATTTCTGGGCACCTTGGTGCGGACCTTGCAAAATGCAGCTTCCAATTGTTGAGGAGCTTGCAACTGAGCTGGAAGGCCAAGCTGTAATCGCAAAAATTAACGTGGATGAGCAGCCTGAGCTTGCTTCCCAATTTGGCGTAATGAGCATTCCGACATTGATTTTGTTCAAAGACGGTCAACCCGTTGACAAAATGGTCGGCGTTCAAAGCAAAGACGCTTTGAAAGCAAAAATCTCCGGTCAAATGTAAGCAACTTTTTATAATGAAGAAACGTCTAAATATCGTCTGGTATCAGTCTAAGGCTGCTCACCAGGCGATATTTTTTTAATGATCCTGCTGTATCTCTAGTAAACATAAATTGCTATATTAAGCATCTAATGGATAGGAAAACAGCGGAAAATGCACATTTTTTACACATTTTCACAATCGTTTCTGTTGCTTTCTAATAGAGATATTAGTAGAATTGATCTAATTGTGCGCATTGGCGTGCCCAAACTTTGATTTATGGAGTGGTGATGGAGTGAACGCAGTCATGACGAAAAAGGACAGCACGGTAACCGGAGAGTCTCTGCGGCAAGGGTTGACGTCTTCAAAAATATTGATCATTATTCCGGCTTACAACGAAGAGCACAGCATAAGCCATGTGATCTGTGATGTGAAGACTCATTGCCCGTCTGCTCATATCTTGGTCATCAATGACGGCTCGAAGGACCGGACTCGCGAGGTAGCTGAAGCGAACGGTGCGGCTGTTGTGACACTTCCGACTAATCTGGGTATTGGCGGCGCGATGCAGACCGGATATCGTTATGCTTACCGCTATGGATATGATGTTGCCGTACAAGTGGACGGAGACGGGCAGCATAAAGCAGAACAGCTTCATCTCATATTGGACCCGGTGCTTAGCGGGAAAGCCGACTTGGCGATTGGCTCGCGTTTTATAGAGCAAACGGGGTTTCTCTCTTCGGCGTCACGGAGAGCCGGCATCAAAATTTTGTCTACCATAGTCAGCGCGATGACGCATAAGCGTGTGCTTGACGTAACATCAGGCTTCCGTGCGGCCAACAAACGGGCGATTTCGGTATTTCAAAGCGATTACGCAACGGACTATCCAGAGGTGGATTCCATTGTGTTGATCCATCGCAGCGGTTTGCGTACGAGCGAGGTTGCGGTTGTCATGGAAGCACGTACGGGCGGGACATCATCAATAAATGCCATGCGTTCTGTGTATTATATGATTAAGGTTACGCTGGCGTTGTTTATACGCAGCCTGAAGGCAACCAAGCCGGCTGAGGTTCAATCTTAGAAGCAAGGGCAGGCTTCGATTATTTTTTGCTACAAATAAGAGTTCGTGATCGCTTGAAGGAGGATACACCATGCAAGCCTTGTGGATTATCACAAGTGTAGGTTTTTTGTTTGTACTGATTATGTTGATTAACCGGAGATTGCTGCGCGAGCAGTATTCGATGCTTTGGCTGTTGTTTGGCGTGGTAATGCTTATTTTATCCGTTCGCGTACAGATCATTGATGCAATGGCAGATGCAATTGGTATCGATTATGCACCGGCGCTGTTATTTTTGGTTGGTATTTTGTTCTGCATCGCACTTATCCTGCATCTTACGGTTATCGTATCGAAATTGTCGGAGAAGGTTATTCGGCTCACGCAAGAGCTTGGAATATTGCATCACGAATTGCATGAACGCAAAAGGTCGGATTCATAATGGCATATATTATATTGTTTCTTAATATTTTGCTGCTCGTTTCAGGTCAATTATTGTGGAAAACAGGAATGAACAAGATGGATACGGCGAAAGGCGATACTTGGGTATCGCTGCTCTGGTCGCCCCATATTTGGTCGGGGCTTGTTTTGTACGGCATCGCGACGGTTTTGTGGTTATACGTTCTCAAGAAGCTGCCGCTTAGTTTAGCTTATCCGCTGCAAAGCTTGGCGTACGTCATTGCGCTTGTTGCAGCTGTATTTATATTTCACGAATCGGTACCGCTGCAGCGCTGGATTGGTGCCGCAATTATCTTGGCGGGCGTAATCGTACTCGCTTGGAAATAGGCCGCATTCAGCATTGAGGGGGATATGCGAAATTGGTGGGATGGATTAGAAATAACAAAACCTGGACGATAGCGATCGTCCTCATTTTTATGTTCGCCTTTTATTTAAGAGCCGATTTTCTTACTTCCGTAAAGCATACGGTATCGCATGATACAAAGTATTATGATGAGATGGTTCATCGACTGCTGGACAAAGGGATCTACGGCTATAAGGAAGAGGTTTCGAATGCAAGGGTGACACCGGGTTATCCCTTATTTATGACTGGCGTGTATTTGATTGCAGATGCGATCCATGTAGAGCCTTACCCGCTTATTAGATGGATTCAGGCGCTTATTAGCGTTGCTTCATTGGCTTTGATTTATGCTATTGCCATGCTGGCAACCCGGAATAAATGGGTAGCTATGCTGTCGATAATCATCGGTGCGATTTATCATCCCTTTATTTGGTCGACCGGGGCAGTGCTCACGGAAACACTCGCCTTATTTTTCTTAATGGCTTATCTGGCCATGCAGCTTTACGCTTTTCGTACAGAACGGAAGCGCGATGCTGCATTTGCCGGTGTCCTTTTGGGCTTAACGGTGCTTGTAAGAGCAGAGTTTTTGCCTATTTTTGTACCGTTATACGGTGTATTTCTTCTTCAGCGATGGTTTAGCCGCAGAACGGACCTGATGGATACGAGGAAGTCGAAATGGGCGATTTTCAAAAAAGTTGCTTTATTAGGCATCATTACAGGTCTTTGCCTGTCGGCTACGATGCTGCCATGGTGGATTCGCAATGTGGTAACCTTGAACGAATTTGTATTGACGGCTTCACAATCGAATCCGTTTAAAGCGGGTACATATCCGAATAAGGATTATACCGACAAAATTGTCGTTCAAAACGGAATGTCGCAAAATGAATACGCATGGGCACGAATCAAGGCGGGCTTTTCGCAGCAAACCTGGAAATATGTGAAGTGGTATACGGTTGGCAAGCTGGAATATACGTATAATCGGATGTTCTTTGGATCTGGGCATCAGCCGGGATACACGGTATATCCAAAAGGACATAATGTACATCAATTCATTGTATACGGCAGTCTCATACCGCTGCTGCTCCTAATATGGAGATGGAGACACCCAGCGGTTATGCTCGCGGTAGTCATCATCATTATGTCGTTGATCCGGCTCGTATTCGTTCCGGAATACCGTTACAATTTTACCGTCATGCCGCTTTTTATCATTCTATCGAGCTGGTTAGGCGTGTTTTTACTGCAAAAAATCAAGACTTCGATCGGACGCGGAAAAATTGCTCAGCCGATGAAATAAGGAATAAGGAAAGACTGTGTCGGATCCATATCCGATGCAGTCTTTTTTTTATATGGCCTGCAACTTCCTTCATGTATGATGCGTCTAATTTATGAATAAATTGGAAAAGCATTGGAGGGTGAAGCAGTGAAGAAAAAGAACAGCAAAAAGCTTGCGGTCATGCTGTCCGCAGCGATGCTCATGAGTGTATTGCCTGCATCGGCATTTGCTGAAAGCGTTAGCAGGCCTGCGGGAGCGGGGGCGGTATCTACGTCTGCGTCAGGAGGAGATACGGTGGATGAAGCTTTTGCGGCTCCGGTTAATGTAGCCATTACGAAGGAGAAGGCTGAGGCATTGGCCAGGCAGTATGTCAGCATTCCTAAGGAGTATACGCTGCAAGGGGCTAACCTTTCAATGGAAACGCTGGCAGGCGGCAAACGCAATGCCTGGGGCCTCGACTTCGTCAAGAAAGTTAACGGCAAGCATTTAGGAAGTATTTATGTTCGTATTCATGCGGATGACGGGCAGCTGCTCGAATTTAACTCTTACACCGATAATCCCTCCGCTAAGCCGACTTATCCGCTTAAGGTAGAGCGTGATGACGCGCAGCAAATCGCGCTGAAATTCATTAACGCCATAGCAGCCAAATACAAAGACAGTATTCAATATAATCCGGAATACGGACTGCAGCTTCTTCCTCCGCTGACGGGCGAGGTGCTACACAGGCTCCGTTATGACCGAGTGGTGAATGATATTCCCTACGTGGACAACTACATAGAGCTTGAGGTGGACAGCGAAGGGCATGTTCGCAGGTACTCGCTCCAATGGGATGATACGATCAAGTTTCCGAAGGTCGATGCGCTTCTAACAGCGGTGCAGGCAAGCGAGAAGCTTCGTGCCGCAGCGGTTCCGCAGCTAACCTATATCGTGCCTTATAATGCACAGGGGAAAAGAAAACCGCTGCTTAGCTATGAACTTTCGCCTATAGCTATTGATGCTGCAACGGGCGTGCTTAAGGAACAAGCGAATTTTCCGTCTTTCAGGGCGGGAACGGTTTCTGATACGCCTCTGTCAGAGAAGCCGCTTGGCGAGATTCCTAAAGCGGGTGCCGTAACCGAGAAGCAGGCGGCAGATGCGGCTAAGGCTGCTTTTAAGCTGCCCGCTGATGCTGAATTGAACGGTTCCAACTACAGCGAACAAATAAATGAGAGCACAGGCATGGTGGAAGCGTTCTGGCATTTAAATTGGTCCATAAAGAAGGACGGCAAAGAAATTGGCTCAGCCTCAGTTTCTGTGGACGGACGCACGGGAACCGTGCGCAGCTTCTATATCTATTCGTACAATGACCAGGGGCAAGCCGGCAGTCCGAAGGTGTCGCTGGAGCAAGCCTCCGCTCTCGCGGTAGAAACGGTGAAGAAGCAATTGCCTTGGCTGACGGATAAGCTTTATTTCGTTAAGCCTGATCCCAAACAGTATGAGGGAATTAGCGCAGGGGATAATCGTCAGTACTATTTTAGCTTTGTTCACAAAATCCACGGCGCAGTCATTAATTATGACAACATTAATGTTGCGATCGATTCGAGTACGGGAGAAACGGTTAATTTTGATGCTTACCTATCGAACTTCGAATATCCTGCTCAGGCGCCGGCATTGATCAAAAAGGAGCAGGCAGTTGCGAGCTGGTTGAATTACTACCGCACGCAGCTTACGTACCGGCTTGTTCAGCAGTTTTCTTGGAACGGACAGCCGATTCCAATCGAGAAATATAACCTGATGGTGGCTTCGGGCGAAATCAATGGCGATGAGGTCCAGACGCAGACAGAAGCAGAGCTTGTATACCAGCTGGTGCCTCGTCTGATCGATGAATCGGTATTTCTGGATGCGGAGACGGGCGGCTGGCGCAATAGGGAAACCGGTGAGGCCACGCAGCTGGAGAAGCCGAAGGCAAAGGATATCGAAGGGCACTGGGCGCAGCGCCAATTGGAATTGATGGTTGCCTATAAAGCGCTCGATGTCAAAAATGGCGAGGTGCGCCCGAATGAGCCGATCACTCGCGGCGAGCTGATCAAGATGCTGGTGCTCGCAAGAAGCAGCGGCCAATCGCCGCTCTACGGTTCTGCCGATCGCTTAGAAGCCAAGGCTTCATTTAACGATGTAGCTGCTGATTCCAGCTATTTCGTATATGTTGAGTCCGCGTTGGAGCAAAATCTAATCGATGTGGGCGACGGCTCTTTTAATCCGAGCGGCAAAGTATCACGTGACGAGATGGCTGAACTGATCGTGCGCGCTTTAGGTTATAATGCGCTTGCGAATTACGATCATATTTTTAAAGCGACATTCAAAGACTCTGCGCAAATTGAGCATAAGGGTCAGGCGGCTATCGTCGTCGGTCTGAAAATCATGAGCCTCGCAGACGGCAAGTTTCTGCCTAAGAAACAGGTGACGCGCGGCGAAGCATCGGTAGCCTTCTTCCGGTACCTGCAATCCCGCGCAGAGCTGAAGGAAGCTCCGATAAGAATGTAGCGCAAACGGAAAATGGCTTGGCATCACCTTGTGAAGGGGATGCCAGGCCATTTTACTGCTTCAAGGACAAGAGCTAGTCTGTTTTCTTATTGTTTGTGGTGTAGTTAGATGTAGACTTCGTATCTTCGATCGTATCGTTAACGAATGCCATATCCTGGTTTTTTGCGTGCATATTCGTTGTTCCTTTGTAGTTTCCTTTATGCTTTTTGTTTTCCATTAACTCATCTCCTCGTCGTATTTATTGGTGAAGCGCTCATACATAAGCCAGTGCTTCCGTAGTATTTCCGCAGCCGGGCTAATCATTCTCTTGCGGACTCTAAATGTGAAGAAGGGGCATCTTGCCGGCATTGCTTTATTTTTTAGCCGGATGAAAGTGGTTCCTGCCAGCGGGTTACACTTTCAATGTAGGTGATGCTGGGGTATAATAGCTGGAGTTGTTTACTTTCGGGAAAATAGGGGTGTCTTATCGCATGGCATTGAAAGCTGGAATCGTAGGTCTTCCGAACGTCGGAAAATCGACTTTGTTTAACGCAATTACGCAAGCAGGAGCAGAATCAGCCAATTATCCTTTTTGTACTATAGATCCTAACGTTGGTGTTGTTGAAGTACCGGACGAGCGTCTGGACAAGCTGGTTGAGCTTGTCGTTCCGAAGAGCATCGTGCCAACAGCTTTTGAATTCGTTGATATTGCCGGTCTGGTTGCAGGCGCGAGCAAGGGCGAGGGGCTTGGCAATAAGTTTTTGGCGCATATCCGCGAGGTAGACGCAATTGTTCACGTTGTACGCTGCTTCCAAGATGAGAATATTACGCATGTATCGGGTAAAGTAGATCCGATCAGCGATATTCAGACGATTAATTTGGAGCTTATTTTGGCGGACATCGATTCGGTTGACAAAAAAATCGAACGCTCCCGTAAAAATCTCAAGGGCGGAGACAAGAAGGTTGCCCAAGAGATCGAAGTGCTGGAGCGCATTAAAGAAGCATTGTATAACGACATGCCGGCGCGCAGCGTTGAGCTGAGCGACGATGAGAAACTGCTCGTGCGTGATTTGCACCTGCTTACGATGAAAACGGTATTGTATGCCGCTAACGTAAGCGAGGAAGAGGTTTCGAATTCGGACGGCAACGAGTATGTGCAAAAGGTACGTGAATTCGCAGCGGCTGAAGGCGCGGATGTTGTGCCGATCAGCGCGAAAGTTGAAGCGGAAATTGCAGAGCTTGAGGGCGAAGACAAGGAGATGTTCCTTGAAGAGCTCGGCATGTCGGAGTCAGGTCTCAACCGTTTGATCAGCTCGGCTTATAAGCTGCTGGGATTGTACACCTACTTTACGGCAGGCGTACAAGAGGTCCGTGCATGGACGATTCGCAGCGGAACCAAAGCGCCGCAAGCGGCGGGTGTTATCCATACCGACTTCGAACGCGGATTCATTCGCGCTGAGGTTGTTTCCTTTACCGATCTTGCAGCAGCCGGCTCCATGGTAGCGGCTCGCGAGAAAGGTCAAGTTCGCCTCGAGGGCAAGGAATACGTTGTGCGTGACGGCGACGTTATCCATTTCCGTTTTAACGTGTAAATGATTTGGCAATGCTATAGCCCTGTAAGTGCTGTTTGGCGCTTGCGGGGCTTTGTTGTGGCTTGATCTTGTCTTTGGGGTAACCAAAGATGCTTGGCGGGCATATGAAGATTAGAGCGATATCGCAATTTGGGCGCGGATTGCCAGCTGTTAATCCAAACCAGCAGTCGATAGAAATCCGCTGGTATGGTATAATAAACATTATCCTAATGGAATAAATAGAGGTGAATGATCGTGTTTGACCGTTTACAAGCACTCGCAGACCGGTATGAGAAGCTGAGTGAGCTGTTGTGTGATCCGGATGTATCCAGTGATCCCAAGCGGCTTAGAGAGCTTTCCAAGGAGCAGTCAGATTTACAAGAGGCTTATGATGCCTTTACGGAATATAAACAAGTCACCGAGCAGCTTGATGATGCCAAGCTGATGCAGGCAGAGAAGCTCGATGACGAAATGCGTGAAATGGTTAAGATGGAGATTGACGAACTCAGCAAGCGCCAAGCGGAGCTTGATGAGAAAATTCGTATCGTGTTATTGCCGAAGGACCCGAATGACGACAAGAACGTTATCGTCGAAATTCGCGGCGCGGCTGGCGGCGACGAAGCGGCTTTATTCGCATACGAGCTTTACCGCATGTATACGAAATTTGCGGATACGCAAGGCTGGCGCGTAGAGCTCATGGATTTCAGCGAGAATGACCTTGGCGGATTCAAAGAGGTTATTTTCATGATTACGGGCAAAGGCGCGTACAGCAAGCTGAAGTTCGAGAGCGGCGCGCATCGCGTGCAGCGTATTCCGGTAACGGAATCCGGCGGACGGATTCATACATCGACTTCAACGGTAGCGGTTATGCCGGAGGTTGAAGATGTAGAGGTTGAAATTCTTGACAAGGATATTCGCGTCGATACGTTCTGCTCCAGCGGAGCAGGCGGCCAGTCGGTTAATACGACGAAATCAGCGGTACGCGTGCTGCATGTCCCTACGGGCATTATGGCAACTTGTCAGGATGGCAAATCGCAGAACGAGAATAAGGCGAAGGCACTTGCCGTGCTTCGTGCCCGGATCTCTGATGTTCGCCGCCAAGAGGAAGAAGCGAAATACGCCGGCGAGCGCAAAAGCAAGGTTGGAACGGGAGATCGCAGTGAGCGTATCCGTACGTACAATTTCCCGCAAAGCCGCGTGACGGATCACCGTATCGGATTGACGCTGCATAAGCTGGATTCGGTCATGAACGGAGACTTGTCAGAGGTTATTTCCTCCCTGACGATTGCAGAGCAAGCCGATATTATGGAACGTGAAATGGCTTAACAAAATGGCGCTGGACCGCTGGTTGCTTTCGATAAGCAGACAGAGGTTCGGCGTTTTGTTGGGTTACGGGCATTTAAGGCCGTGTTGGGGATGACTGAGAAATGGGTTATGCTGCGGTGCGGCTTTACGGGATAGAATTTGGATTTGAAGGGACGATGCGGAAATGAGCAAGCAACCAGGGGAGCGGTGGTTTAAAGAGCCGTTGACGCTTCGGCAGGCCAGCGTGCAGGCGACCTCGATATTGCAAGCGGAAGCGGTGGAGGAGCCTCGCAATAATACCGAGCTGCTGCTTATGCATCTGCTCGGTATGGACCGCGCCGCGCTGCTTCGCGACGGCGGAGATCCTTTTCCAAGCGAGCGGATTGCGGAGTGGGAAGCGCTCATCCGCCGCAAAGCGGCGGGCGAGCCCGTGCAATATATGATCGGCGAGCAGTGGTTTTACGGGCGGCCGTTCACGGTGACGCCGGCCGTGCTCATTCCGCGCCCGGAGACAGAGCTGCTCGTGGAGGCGGTTCTTGAGGCCGCCGACCAGCTCTGGCCAGCCGCGCAGGGGCTTGCGCCGACGGTGGTCGACGTCGGCACAGGCAGCGGCGCCATCGCCGTGACGCTAGTTTCGCAGCGTCCCGCGTGGCGCGTGTGCGCGTCCGACCTATCGCCGGACGCGCTGGCAGTCGCCCGCACGAACGCCGCCCGCCATGAAGCGGCGGACCGGCTGACGCTCGTGCAGGGCGACCTGCTCATGCCCTTCATACCCGGGCATGAGCAGAGTGAACCCCCGCACGGCGAGCTTCGCATCGACGTGCTGGTCTCCAATCCGCCGTACATACCGTCGGCGGACATGGAGGGGCTGCAGCGTGAGGTGCGCGACTATGAACCGCATCTCGCGCTGGAAGGCGGGGCGGATGGGCTTACGCCATACCGCCGGATGATCGAGCAGCTTCCGCTGCTTGCGCAGATGCCCCGTATCGTCGCGTTCGAGCTCGGCATGGGCCAGCCTCGTATCGTTGCAGAGAAGCTGCGGGCGCTCGACCGCTGGGATGACATCCGCATCATCAGCGATTACGCGGGTATCGAGCGCCATGTCATCGCAACGCAGACGCGCTAATGGCGCGGAAAACAAAAGAATGCCCCGAAAGCGCACAGACTTTCGGGGCATTCTTTTTGTGAATACGGGCTGATAAGAGGCTAATTTTTAAACCTAGTCGGCAGGAGCAGGAGCAGGAGCAGGAGCAGGAGCAGGAGCTGATGCTGTACAGGCTTTCCGCTTCGGAATGCCGGCTATCATAAGCCGCGCTTTCGCTGCTTGCTTCTCGGAATGCCGGCTATTATAAGCCGTGCTTTCGCTGCTTGCTTCTCGGAATGCCGGCTATTATAAGCCGTGCTTTCGCTGCTTGCTTTTCGGATTGCCGGCAATCATAAGCTGCGCTTACGCTGCTTGCTTCTCGAATAGCCGGCAATCATTAGCCGCGCTTTCGCTGCTTGCTTCTCGGAATGCCGGCAATCATAAGCTGCGCTTACGCTGCTTGCTTCTCGGAATGCCGGCTATCATAAGCCGCGCATTCGCTGCTTGCTTCTCGGATTTCCGGCTATTATAAGCCGCGCTTACGCTTCTTGCTTTCGGATTGTCGGCAATGATAAGCCGCGCTATCGCTGCTTGCTTTTCGGATTGCCGGCAATCATAAGCCGTGCTTTCGCTGCTTGCAATAGGTTTTCCGCGTAGTGGACACTGTAAACTACACAGCCAATTTTATTCGGGTTTGAGTTTATATACAGGACTTCAAACAATAAGCCGGTCCCTGTTTCTGTCCGGGTGCATCCGGACAGAATTAACGGGAAATACTCCTGCTAATTTTCGGAAATCTTTAATTTCATAAAGAATAACAGGAAAAACTCCTGTTAAATGCTGAAAACCGGCAATATTATTCCGCAGCTTAGGATTTAGCAGGAGAAATTCCGGTTAAATCAATATTCCTTAGGTTATTCCGATTTTTAACAGGAGAAATTCCATCTAATCCGTTCGTATACCCGAGCGAACAGGCGGAATGTCGGCTGATTCCGTTCGTCTCTGCCATATTCCTGCATCAACGCAAATGTATCGCGGGAAGCGGGAGCAGCAAATACAATTATCGCTGTAAGCTTGCCCTAAGGTTGCCCGGTTCCACTTCCGTTCGCCTCCCGTTCACCTCGCAGTCGCACTCAACACCATTAGTCGATCCAAAAAAGCAACCTTAGCTCTCATCACCCAGCATCACTTACTCCGGCATCATATTCGTGCTGATCGCAATGCGGTTCCACGCATTGATCGTGATGATGGCCATAATAATCTCTCCGACCTGCTTGCTGTCGAAATGGCGGGCAGCCTCCTCGTATACGCTATCCGGCACATGCTCCTTCGTGATGAGCGTAACGGATTCCGTCAGGGCAAGCACCGCTCTTTCCGCATCCGTAAAATAACGCGTATCACGCCAAGCGCTCAAAGCGTATATCCGCTGCTCGGTCTCGCCGAGTGCTCTTGCATCCTTGGTATGCATGTTGATGCAGTAGGCGCAGCCGTTGATTTGCGAAGTGCGAATTTTGATAAGCTCCTTCAGCTCCTTGCTGATGCTCGTCGTGCCTAAATATTTCTCCAGCCCGAGCATCGCTTGATAAGCGGCGGGAATTTCTTTTGCGATTACCGTTCTTTCTGCCATGGTTTTCATTCTCCTCTATCATCCGAATTGTTGGCCATTCGGCCGTTTTGCATGTCTTCATAATCTAAGACAAAGCAGTGCGCTCGGTTGTGACAGGAAAAGAATGATTCCGCAAAAAAAAGTTATTCGGCCAGGACATGCTTTAACTTATCGGGGTTCAGCATAACGAAAATCCGCTCAAAATGCTGATTTTCCGGATCAAGCTGAAAGCTAATCACGCTTCGCGGCTTGCCGTCTTTCATGATAACGACACCGGCCTGCCCGTTGACGACAGTGAAGCGGTGGCCGTCTCCAAGGAAGGTTCTCGGGATCACTCCCTGCAGGAAGGCCATGACGCGAGCCCTGCTGATAATCGCGAAGATAGCCGCACGTACCTTGCCGCCTCCATCGGAGACAAGTACCGCCTCTTCGGTCAGAAGCGCAACCAGTTTATCGTAATCGCCTGTCGCGGCGGCCTCCATAAAGGTAACGACGAGCGGCTCGGCTTTCACGGTATTGATCGGCAGAAGCTCTCGTTCCTTTTGCAGCTTCTCTTTGGACCGGCTGTAAATTTTGCGGCAATTCGTTTCCGTCTTTTGCAGGCAAGCGGCAATTTCATCGTAATCATAGGCAAGCGATTCCCGGAGGACAAATACTGCCCGCTCTACCGCGGAGAGCTGCTCCAACATAACAAGCAGGGCATAGGAAATGGATTCATGCTGAACGTATAGCTCGGCAGGGTCCATGACCGCATGGTCCGTGACCATGCGGCCGACGTTCGGCTCCGGGAGCCACTGGCCGACATATACCTCTCTCCTTTTGCGCGCAGATTGGCTGAGGTTAATGGATCGGTTCGTTACCATCCGGACAAGATAGGCTTTTTCATTATGTATGTCACTAGCGTCAAGCAGGCTGTAATCCGCAAATACGTCCTGAACCAGATCTTCGGCTTCGCTGAATGTGCCAAGCATGCGATAGGCGATGGAATGGAGCAGGGGGCGATAAGCGGCATAGGTTTTTTCGAAATCCATCAGAGATCCATCCTTGTCTTTTGCAAAATAGAGGAGCGTCAATAATGCAAATGCCGTCAAGTTGTTTCTTTAATTATAAACGAAAGTTCTTTTTTACAAATATATGAAATTATAAAATTTCGATGCTTACCGGGATTCTTTTATTTCACCGCGAATCTATCTTTTTCCGCCAGAGGACGGCTAGAATCGTTTACGTTTAAAAAAGATAGTTTGCTAGGTTTATATATTCCGATTGGAGGACATAATGACGGATAGATACGTTCCGGAACGCAAGCAGACGCACTGACGGGTGCGACGAGAGGAGCTTGTGTGTATGTCCAGCCATTATTCCATTCATTCTTATTCCAATGTTGAGGAATTACCATCATCCAAATCCGTTCGTTCCAATAAATTTGGTTACCGTAAATCTTATGGTTTTATTATATTTGCACTTATTCTCTTAATAATGAGCTGGGAAGCCCAGCAAATGGACGCGGCGGTCGCTGGCGGCCAAATCCCGCAGGAATCCATCCGTCTTCGTATATTAGCCAATTCCGATAATCCCGCTGACCAAGTCGTAAAACGCCTTGTTCGGGATGAGATCGTTAAAGCGATGAACAGCTGGGCAACAGGTCCTCAGACGATTGAGGAAGCACGCCAGACGATTCTCGCCAATATGCCCGAAATTGAACGGATTACTGCGGAGGTATTGGAAAGCCGCGGTTTTGAATACGGCTCGCACGCAGAGCTTGGCATGGTGGCATTCCCGACGAAAATGTACGGCAATCAGGTTTATCCGGCCGGCGACTATGAAGCGCTCCGGATTACGCTTGGCGAAGGCGGCGGCCAAAATTGGTGGTGCGTGCTTTTCCCTCCTCTATGCTTCATCGACGCAGCAAGCGGCGAGGCATCGGCAGCTTCTGCTGCTGCTTCCGATTCTGCTGAGGGTGATGCGCTGAAGGCGGATACGGCTCCTGTGAAAACGGCAGCGCTTGAAACGGCTGCGGCAACTTCAGAAGGCCAAGCGCCGGAAGCGAAATTTTTCCTTTGGGAGATCATCGAATCGCTTATCAACTGGATTAAATCATTGTTTTCATAAGGAATGGCAGTCACGTCTTGCAAGCCGAAGATGTGACTTTTTTTGTTCAAAATATGAAGGATAATAAGTTTCCGAAGCTTATCGGGAATCTTATATATCACCGCGAAACGTGCATTTGCCGACATAAGACGGCGAAAGCCGTTTACGCTTGTTTGGGGACGCGTATGCTATAATAGCGGAAGAATGGATAATTTATTATGAGAGCAAGGATTGAAGGATAGAGATGACGATAATGAAAGTATGGCGCGTGAAGCAGGCGAATGAGGAACAGTTGGGTTCGGAGCTCAGGGAGGCAGCCGCTTGGATAAGGGAGGGCGGACTAATCGCTTTTCCGACAGAGACGGTCTATGGGCTTGGTGCGGATGCTCGGAGCACTGCCGCCGTGGAACGGATATTCAGTGCGAAGGGGCGTCCCTCGGATAACCCGCTAATTGTGCATATCGCGCATCGCAAGCAGCTGGATAAGCTGGTGCTCCCATATCCTAAGCTGGCCTCTGCGCTTATGGACCGCTTTTGGCCGGGACCGCTTACGATTGTGCTGCCTGTTCGCGATGAGGTGCTCTCGCCCCTTGTGACGGCAGGGCTGTCTACGGTAGGCATTCGGGTTCCGGATCACAGGACGGCGCTTGCGCTGCTTGAGCAAGCGGACTGCCCGATTGCCGCGCCAAGCGCGAACCGCTCAGGTAGACCGAGCCCGACGCTGGCGGAGCATGTGCTGGAGGATCTGGATGGGCGCATAGACGGCCTTGTGGATGACGGACCGACGGGTGTTGGCTTGGAATCGACGGTTATTGAATTGGAAGGCGAGCTTGGCATTCGTATTTTGCGTCCGGGCGGCATTACGCGTGAAGCACTGCAGCAGGCGGTACCGGAAGCGAGAATCGACAGCGCCTCGATAGAGGAGCCTGAGACAGCGCCTCGTTCCCCCGGCATGAAATATGCGCATTACGCACCGCAAGGGGAGCTAGTGCTTGTACAAGGCGATCCGGGGGCCGTAACCGCTTATATTCATACACAAGTAGATGCCGCAAGCCGGGATGGGAAAGTTACTGGCGTGCTGGCATTCGAGGAGCGATTAGCCGATTACAAGGCTGACCATGTATTGTCGTTAGGAAGCGAAGCGGAGCTGGGCGCTGCCGCCCATCGCTTGTATGCGGCTCTGCGGGAGCTTGACCGTGTTGGCGCGGAACGAATTTGGGCGGAGGGAAGCAGCGAGCAGGGCATTGGTGCCGCGCTGATGAACCGCTTGGCTAAGGCAGCCGGTAATCGAATCGTTCGTGTATAGAAGTAATCATGCAGGCTGGAGCTGGTGCATGTGTTAAGAGTAACATCGTCTCAAATCAAGAGCTGCCTCATGCTCTTACACTGCAGTTAGTACAATGCAACTCGTGCTGGGTCACCCATTATCTCGCTACAATGCAGTTTCTGCAATGGAAAGCATGTCTCGGGGCAGTTTTGTGGCGTGTTGATGGAATTCTGTTGTACTTTCTGCAACGCAGCTCAATTTGTCGGGTACCATGTGAGGTTTCTGTTGTAGAAAGTGCAGTAGAATTAGTTGGTGTTGGTGTTGGTGTTGGTGTTGGTGTTGGTGTTGGTGTTGGTGTTGGTGTTGGTGTTGGTGTTGGTGTTGGTGTTGGTGTTGGTGTTGGTGTTGGCGTTGGCGTTGGCGTTAGTGCTGATGCTGGTGTTAATGTTGGCACTGGCATTGATGTCGGTGTTGATGTAGATGTTGGTATTGAAATTGTAATTGAAATTGAAATTGATATGGATATGGATATGGATATGGCTTCAGTTACAGTTTGAACTGTGTTAAGTATGTTTGTGATAAGTATGTTTGTCCCCATGCCCGCATATGTTTGGTAGAGAAACCAGGCGGACATGGGGGAGATAGACTGTGGTTGAAGCACATTTGCATGCCGGGCAGTTTTTGACGCTACTTATTATTGCGTTAGCGCTTGGCTTAGACGCCTTTTCGCTCGGACTTGGCATAGGATTAAAGGGCATTCGGCTGCTGGATATTTTGAAGCTGGGCATAGTTATCGCTTTGTTTCATGTTCTAATGCCGCTGGCAGGCATCTATACGGGACAGTATGTGGGCGTTTTGCTCGGCGATGTAGCTACGACCGCTGCAGGTATTTTGCTGGTTCTGCTTGGCGGGCATATGATATACAGCTCCTTGCGAGGAGACGCGGTACAGTCCTTTGACCACAAATCCTTATGGGGCTTGCTCGTGCTCTCGCTTAGTGTCAGCATTGATTCATTCTCTGTCGGCATTACGCTCGGCATGTTTGCGGCCAATATGTGGACGACCATTTTGTTGATTGGGCTGCTGGGTGGGCTCATGTCCATACTTGGCTTAATGATCGGCCGTAGAGTTAGCGGCAATCTCGGTGAATACGGCGAGGCTGTAGGCGGCGGAATTTTGTTTATTTTCGGTATTTTGTTTATTTTTTGAGCGAAAGACAGCTTGGAAAAGTGTGCAAAAAGGAGTTGGCAGTGTGAAACGTATACTATTTGTTTGTACTGGCAATACATGCCGCTCGCCGATGGCGGAGGCTATGCTGCGCAGGATGGCTGCTTTGAGAGGCATTACGGTTGCGGTTCGCTCCGCGGGCATATCCACGATCGATGGACTGCCGGTGTCGGCCCATGCGGTGGAGACGCTTAAACACCGGGATATCGAGCATAAGAGCACATCGCTTGCGCTGACAAGCGAGGCGGTCGGTTGGGCTGATATTATTTTGACAATGACGTCTAATCATAAGCGCGGGCTGCTGCAATGGTATCCGGAAGCGGTAGACAAAACCTATACGCTGAAGGAATATGCGAACCAGGATGCCCGGGTGCTCGCTGATATCGAAGAGCTGGAGCGCCTGTATACGGAGCTGCATATGAAGCAGGCTTTGGGCCAGCAGCTGACATCGGGGGAGAGAAGCCGTTTGCTGGAGCTGGAACGCAGAATTCCAAGCTTCGACATCGTGGACCCTTTTGGAGGCTCGCTCTCCATGTATAACAGCAGCGCGAATGAAATTGAAGATGCGCTCGTTAAGCTTCTGGACAAGCTTTCCAAAAGATAATTCCGCGTTTGTCCCATCGATATGGATTGATTTTTCGAGCCTCTTCGGCTATTATGGAAATACAATATACGGTTTCCGATGTAACTGGCGACGGAAGTGGGCTAACCACGGTGGAGCATCGGAATATACGGCCGGTCGCCTGGGCAAAGAGCAGCATGCTATTAAGCATGTCTTGCTCTTTTTTCGTCTTTTTCTGCAAAAACAGGTATACTAGCACTGTGATGTGTCATATCGAAGGAGGTCTTTTGCGTTGAAAATTGCTATTGGTGCCGATCATGCAGGCTATCGTTTGAAGGATGAGGTTGTACCGTTTCTTCAATCGCTCGGCCATGAAATTGAAGATGTAGGATGCAGCTGCGATCAATCGGTTGATTATCCGGACTATGCACTCCCCGTATGCGACCTTGTTACGAGCGGCAAAGCAGAACGCGGTATCTTGATTTGCGGAACCGGAATCGGCATGTCGATTGCGGCCAATAAAGTGCGGGGTATCCGCTGCGCGCTCGTCAATGATATGTTCTCCGCGAAAGCGACCAGGGAGCATAACGATACGAACGTATTGGCGCTTGGGGAACGTGTTCTTGGTCCCGGAGTTGCTTTGGAAATTATTCGGATTTGGCTCGAAACGCCGTTCTCGAACGGTGTACGTCATGTCGGCAGAGTAAATAAAGTGATGCAAATTGAAGAGCAGTTCAGCAGCCAGTCCTAAATAGGGGGCCATCGCGATGAGCATAAAAGAAAATGTACAGCTTGGAGTCATTGCAGCACAGGTAGAGACGATCGTTCGAGAGCTGGCAGCGGCAGGCGGGCTTGCCCTGGGTCAGCTGTTAGTAATCGGTGTAAGTACTAGTGAAGTGCTGGGCCATCGCATTGGAACAGCAGGAACCGTCGAGACTGCTGCACAAATTTATGCGGGCGTTGAAGCTGTGCGAAGCGAGCTCGGCTTTATTACGGTGTACCAATGCTGCGAACATTTGAATCGGGCGCTCGTTATCGACAGGGCAGCAGCCGAGCGTTACGGCTTGGAACCTGTTGGTGCGGTGCCCGTTCCGAAAGCCGGCGGATCGATGGCAGCCTATGCCTACCGCCAGTTGAAGGATCCATGCCTCGTCGAAATGGTACAAGCGCATGCCGGCATCGATATCGGAGATACGTTCATCGGCATGCACCTGAAGCGGGTAGCCGTTCCGGTCCGTCCGTCGATTCGCGAGATCGGGGAAGCTCATGTTACGATGGCTGTCACGAGGCCTAAGCTAATCGGCGGCTCACGCGCGGTATACGAGCTGGGCAATGAGATAACGGCGGAGCAATCTGCTGGAACATGCGATTAGCCGAATGCAGGGAACGAATGAACTGATTTAATAAACCAATTAATAATATACAGGCTGTCTAATTTGAGGAGGAATATGAAAATGGAAAATTTGCGCAAACAAGATCCGGAAGTTTTGAAAGCACTAGGCCTTGAGCTTACTCGTCAACGTGATAACATCGAGCTTATCGCATCGGAGAACATCGTTAGCGAAGCGGTTTTGGAAGCGATGGGAAGTGTACTTACGAATAAATATGCAGAAGGCTACCCAAGCAAACGTTTCTACGGTGGCTGTGAGCATGTAGATATCGTTGAAGATATCGCCCGCAACCGTGCCAAGGAGTTGTTCGGCGCAGAGCATGCGAACGTACAACCTCACTCCGGCGCACAAGCGAACATGGCTGTTTACCTTGCTGCCTTGCAGCCTGGCGATACGGTTCTAGGCATGAACCTTGCGCACGGCGGTCACTTGACGCACGGCAGCCCGGTTAATGCATCCGGCTTGCTTTACAACTTTGTTGCATACGGCGTACAAGAGGATTCCTTCACCATCGATTATGAAGAAGTCCGCAAGCTTGCTTTCAAACATCGTCCTCGTTTGATCGTGGCTGGCGCAAGCGCGTACCCGCGTACTATCGATTTCGAGAAACTTGGCAAAATCGCTAACGATGTTGGCGCTTTGTTCATGGTTGATATGGCTCACATTGCCGGTTTGGTAGCAGCGGGTCTTCACCCGAGCCCAGTGCCGCATGCGCATTTTGTTACAACGACTACACACAAAACGCTTCGCGGACCACGCGGCGGTATGATCCTTTGCCGTAAGCCTTGGGCAGCAGCGATTGATAAAGCGGTATTCCCTGGTTCGCAAGGCGGTCCTTTGATGCATATTATTGCAGCAAAAGCGGTAGCTTTCGGAGAAGCCCTTAAACCGGAATTCAAGCAATATGCAACGCAAGTTGTCAAAAATGCAAAGGTTCTTTCCGAAGAGCTTGTTGCAAAAGGCTTCAACATCGTTTCCGGCGGTACAGACAATCACTTGATGCTGCTTGATACGCGCGGCCTGAACATTACAGGTAAAGTGGCTGAGCATGTACTTGATGAAGTTGGTATTACCGTAAACAAAAATGCGATCCCGTTTGATCCAACAAGCCCGTTTGTTACTTCTGGAATCCGTATCGGTACGCCGGCGGCAACGGCTCGCGGCATGGATGAGAAAGCAATGAAAGTCATTGCTGAGGTTATCGCGCTGGTACTTAACAGTCCGGAAGATCAAGAAGTACTTTCTAAAGCCCGCGGCTTGGTACGTGATCTTACTGCGCAATATCCGCTTTACCCAGGTATGACTTACTAATCAGATCTGCTCTAAAATAGTTTTGTTTCAGAGGACCTATTCGGTGTTTATACACGAGTAGGTCCTCTTTTTGTAAATAAGAATTTATAAGTTTACACAGATAAATATGCTTATATATCTCCGCGAAACGACAGCTTTTGCCACAGAGGACGGCGACAGCCGTTTACGCTTGGTTGTTCTTCCGGCGGCGGATAATAAAATGAGCGGAATAAAATATTTAACCAAGAAGAATGATATATAAAACAACTATATCGTATGACTTGGTTATTTATTTAGTAAAAACGAAGAAAGAGAGCGGATTATTTTATATTTTTATTGATTTTATGACAATGCAGTGAATAAGGGAAATCACAATGATATTGCGCTTTATTTCGTTATTGTATATAAAAAGATAAATTATTATCGAAATGAATTGGGAAAAATAAGAATTTTTAATGATTTATGTATTTTATATAATTTGATCTATATTTGTAAGTTATTACCTGTAATCGCTTCGAAGCGTTAAAGTAACAGAATAATAAACTGAATAAACGCTGTAAAGCATTAAAGCAACAAATTAATTAATTGAATAAACGCGTCAAAGTGCTAAAGTATAGCTGATATTAGTCATTTAATACATAAATTTACTGCATATATATTGTTGATAAATTATTAACATGGATGTATAGTGAAAATTATTAGTAAACTTCAATCTCTATGTTTGGATGGGATGAGTGTATAACATTAGCTCAAGAGGATATGCGCATTTGGATCAGACAAGCTTTTTCTCTGATGCAAACGTTTGTATATAAGGCGAGTAAGGTGGACGATACTACCCACTGCTGAACACAGTAGAGAAAAAAACGGGAGGGTAACAATGAGAACAAGAAAGTCTGCTTTTTCATTTATCGCTGCTTTACTCATTCTTGCTATTATCGCGGTAGGTTGTACGCCGAAAGAAGAAACAAGCAACAACGGCGCTGCTAACGGCGGAAACACTGGCGAGACAACTGAAGCAAAAGTGTTCCGTTTGAACATTCATTCTGAGCCTTCGACTCTTGATCCGGCACTGATGGAAGACAATGTTTCCGGTACGCTTGCTACAGGTATTTATGAAGGCTTGACTCGCAAAGACGAAAATGGTGAGACCATTCCTGCAACGGCAGAAAAATGGGAAACATCTGAGGATGGACTTACTTACACGTTTACCATTCGCAAAGATGCGAAATGGAGCAATGGTGACCCTGTCACAGCAAATGATTATGAATTCTCTTGGAAACGCGCGCTTGATCCTGCTACAGGCTCGACATACGCTTACCAATTCTACTACATCGTTGGCGCACAAGATTATAACGAAGGCAAAACAACGAACGCTGACGCCGTTGGCATCAAAGCCATTGATGCTCAAACGCTTGAAGTGAAGTTGAACTCGCCTACCCCTTATTTCTTGAGCCTAACTTCTTTCTACGTATACAACCCTGTTCATCAATCGGTGAAGGATAACGAGGCTTGGGCGGCAGATGCGGCTACAATCATCGGTAATGGTCCTTTCAAAATGAGCGAATGGCAGCACAATACATCCATTAAACTCGTTCCTAACGAGAACTACTACGATAAAGACCAAGTGAAGTTTGCAGGCGTTAATTTCACAATGCTTGCTGATTCTGCGACTGAACTTGCGAACTATGAGACGGGTGAGCTTGATTACACAGGTAAACCAACCGGTGAAATTCCTGCCGAGCAAATCCCGGTTCTGAAAGAATCGAAGAAGGATGAGTTCGTTACAAAAGGAATTGCTAGCTCGTACTACTACATGTTTAACACAGAAGAAGTTCCTTTCAACAACGTAAAGGTCCGTAAAGCACTTGCGATGGCGATTGACCGTCAAGCGATCGTGGAAAGCGTAACGATGGCCGGTGAGGTTCCTTCATTCGGTTTTGTTCCGCCGGGCATTATTGGTGAGAAAGAAGATTACCGTACAGAAGTGAAAGATGATTACTTTACAGAAAATATTGATGAAGCGAAGAAGCTGCTTGCTGAAGGTCTTGCGGAACTGAAGCTTGCTAAGTTCCCTGAAGTAACATTGACTTTCAACACAAGCGATGGCCACAAGAAAATAGCTGAAGCAATTGTTGAAATGTGGCGTCAAAATCTTGGCATCGTAGTCGTTGCTAAGAACGAAGAATTTTCCGTGCTATTGAAAAACCGTACGGCAATGAATTACCAAATTTCCCGCGCAGGCTGGGGAGCGGACTATAACGATCCAATGACGTACATGGATATGTTCGTTACTGGCGGCGGCCAAAACAATACAGGTTTTGCTTCGCCTGAATACGATGCTTTGATCAAAAAAGCATACGCAAGCGGAGATCAAAAAGAGCGTATCGCTGCTATGGCTGAAGCAGAGAAAATCCTGATGGATCAAATGCCGATTATGCCGATTTACTACTACAGCAACGTTTACATGCTGAAACCTGGATTCAAAAATATCATCACAGATTACAAAGGCGACATTGATTACACAAGAGGTTATTACGAAGCGAAATAGTCATCCTTCCAGTACCTGAAGGTAGGGATATATGCGGGGTGTCCGCATATATCCCTTTCTTATTGACTGATTCAGACTCTAGCACTCACATTTCTTCTTGTTTATATTCTATAAGGAGGTGTCCATTGCGTTGATAAAATATGTATTCAAGAAGTTTCTGTCCATGTTCGCTTCGTTGTTTGTTCTTGCGTCAGCTACTTTTTTTCTCATGAAAATCATCCCGGGCGATCCCTTTGTCAGGGAAAAAGCGATTCCGGAAAAAATAAGAGAGCATCTCCTGGCAATGTACGGCCTTGACCAGCCGGTGTGGAAGCAATACTTGATGTATTTAAACAATTTGCTTCACGGCGATTTGGGTATGTCGATGAAGCAGCAGTATATGTCCGTTTCTCGCATTATCAAAGAAAGCTTTATTTATTCTGCTCAAATTGGACTTTTTGCCGTCATTCTGTCGCTAACGGCAGGCCTTATCCTGGGCATCATTGCTGCGCTTAATCACCGCAAATGGATGGATAGCGCGACGATTATCATTGCGGTGCTTGGGGTTTCTATCCCAAACTTTCTTGCCGCATCTATTTTGCAGTACGTATTCGGAAGCAAGTTGCAATGGCTCAGTGTATCAGGTCTTAACGACCCGACCGACTTCATTATGCCCGTGCTTGCGCTTTCATTCCTTCCCGCTGCATTTATAGCGCGTTTGACACGTTCGACGATGCTGGAAGTGCTGTCTGCCGATTATATTAAGACCGCTCGCGCCAAAGGCTTGAACGGCCGCATCATCTTGGTGCGTCATGCGCTGCGTAATGCTATTTTGCCGGTGGTTACTTATATCGGCCCGATGACTGCGAATATCATTACCGGATCGGTCGTTGTCGAGCAAATTTTCGGTATCGGCGGAATCGGAAAATATTTTGTACAAAGCATTACTAACCGTGACTATACGCTCATAATGGGGCTTACTTTATTTTATGGCATTATCCTGATGGCTGCGCGGTTTTTGACTGATGTTGCTTACGGTCTTGTCGATCCTCGAATCAAGCTGACAAGAGGTGGGGGGAAATGATGAAGGATAACACCTTTACGCCGGATCAATTTGCTAAGCTGAGTAAAGACGAGAAGCATACGGAAGTCGTTGTCCGCGAAAGTATTTCGGCATGGAAAGATGCCTGGCTGCGGCTGCGTTCGAATAAAATTGCGATGATCAGCTTAATTATTCTAATCATCGTTTCTTTGATGGCGATTTTTGGCCCGATTATATCCGAACAGGATTATCAGACGAATCATTTGAAGGAAAAAAATCTTGGTCCTTCGGCTACCTATTGGTTTGGCACGGATGATCTCGGTCGTGATCTGTTCACCCGAACTTGGATGGGGGCAGGCATTTCTCTGCAGGTTGGTTTATACGCTGCGCTTGCCGATTTGGTTCTCGGCGTTATTATCGGAGGAATCATGGGGTATTTCGGCGGACGCGTGGATGAAATATTGAACCGCTTTTGCGAAATTTTATATTCGATTCCGAGCATGCTCATTATTATTCTATTAATCGTAATTTTTAAGCCAAGCATGCTTACCATCGTGGTTGCGCTCAGTATAACCGGGTGGATCAGTATGGCATGGATTGTGCGGGGCCAGATTATGCAGCTCAAAAACCAAGAATATGTCATGGCTGCCCAAGCGCTTGGCGCCGGCACAGGACGTATTTTATTCCGGCATCTGATTCCGAATGCAATGGGACCGATTATCGTAACGCTGACACTGACCGTTCCGAGCGCTATTTTTGCAGAAGCTTTTTTGAGTTTCCTCGGTCTTGGCGTTCAGTCTCCGGCTGCATCTCTAGGTACGATGATCAATGATGCGATTAAAGCATGGACGCTGTATCCGTGGAGAATGATTTTCCCGGCGGCGGTCATCAGTATTACAATGCTTTGCTTTAATATTTTTGGCGATGGTCTAAGAGATGCGCTTGATCCGAAAATGAAAAAGTAGGAGGTGGACAAGGATGGAGAAGTTACTTGAAGTAAACAACCTTCGTGTGAATTTCAAAGTTCGCGGCGGTATCGTTAAGGCGGTTCGCGGCGTTAACTTTCATGTTAATAAAGGCGAGGCAGTAGCTATCGTCGGGGAATCCGGCTGCGGCAAAAGCGTAACTGCCCAGTCGCTCATGCGTTTGATTCCATCGCCTCCGGCAGAGACCAGCGGATCGATTAGGTTTAAGGACAAAGATATTTTGAAATTGTCGAACAGCCAAATGGAGGACATCCGCGGCAAAGAAATGGGTATGATCTTTCAAGATCCGATGACGTCGCTTAATCCTACGTTGACCATTGGACGGCAAATTACCGAAGGGTTGATTAAGCATCAAGGCATTAGCGGTTCGAAGGCTGCTGAGCGGGCTATTGAAATGCTTAATCTCGTCGGTATTCCGAACGCTGCATCACGGGTTAACCAATATCCGCATCAGTTCTCAGGCGGTATGCGCCAGCGGGCGATGATTGCTATTGCGCTTGCTTGCAACCCGTCTTTGCTTATTGCAGATGAGCCGACTACGGCGCTTGACGTGACGATACAGGCGCAAATTATGCGTGTGATGAAGGATTTGCAGCAAAAGCTGGGCACTTCTATTATTCTTATTACTCATGATTTAGGCGTTGTAGCTGATATGTGTGACCGCGTTATCGTTATGTATGCCGGTAAGGTCGTCGAAACGGGCACAAAATGGGAGATTTTCAAAAATCCAAAGCATCCATATACGAGAGGGCTGCTGCGCTCGCTTCCGCGTCTTGATCAGAAGAAGGAAGATCCGCTTGTGCCGATTTACGGAACACCGCCGGATTTAATTAAACCGCCGACGGGCTGCAGCTTCTGCGCCCGTTGTGATGAAGCCATGAGGGTATGTGTAGACAATGATCCTGAATTGCTCCCGGTAGACGGCAATGAATCGCATGCATCGGCATGCTGGCTCGCACATCCTTATGCAAATCGGGAGGTGTCTGTATGAGTGCACCGTTAATTGAAATTAATCATTTGCGCAAGTTTTTTAATTTAGGCGGTGGAGCAACGCTCCAGGCCGTTAATGATATAACCTTCTCTATTCAAAAAGGAGAAACCGTCGGCGTTGTAGGTGAATCGGGCTGCGGGAAGTCAACGGCCGGCCGTACGATCATGAGGCTCTATGAGCCTACAAGCGGCGGCGTCACCTTCGACGGACAAGATATTTATAAGCTGAAGGGTGCTAAGCTAAAAGCGATGCGCCGCGATATGCAAATGATTTTCCAAGATCCGTACGCATCGTTAAACCCGCGTATGACGGTTATGGACATCATCGGTGAAGCGCTTGATATCCACAAGCTTGTGGGCAGCAAGAAGGAACGCAAACATCGCGTCGAGCATTTGCTCGATGTCGTAGGCCTCAATCCTGATCATGCCACGCGTTATCCGCATGAGTTTTCCGGCGGTCAGCGGCAGCGAATTGGGATTGCCCGCGCGCTTGCGGTTGATCCGCGGTTCATTATTGCGGATGAGCCGATCTCGGCGCTGGACGTGTCCATTCAAGCGCAGGTTGTAAACCTAATGCAGGATTTGCAGCGCAAAATGGGTCTCACTTATTTGTTCATCGCGCATGATCTGTCGATGGTTAAGCACATCAGCGACCGCGTAGCGGTTATGTATTTGGGTAAAATCGTAGAGCTTGCAGAGAGCAGCGAGCTCTACGCAAGTCCTGCACACCCGTATACACGGGCGCTGCTGTCGGCTATACCAATCCCGGATCCGGAGGTTGAAGCGAACCGTGAGCGTATTGTATTGACCGGCGATCTGCCGAGCCCAATCAATCCGCCTACGGGCTGCCAATTCCACACGCGTTGTCCGATTGCAACCAATAAGTGTAAGGTCGATGAGCCGGCGCTGCTCGAAGTGAAGAAGGGGCATTTTGCCGCTTGCCACTATGCTTCGGTGTAAGGTGAAGGATAAACAACATGTGATTTAAAAAATAAAAAAATGGCGGAGCAAGGGTATACCCTCGCTCCGCCATTTTTATTTGGTCAGGTTTAATCACTGCTTTTTATTTAACTTTAGTTGCTATAATCTTCTAATCTAATTGGGACTGATCCCATTAGAATTACCGCATCTTTATCCTCGTATTTCTGGGCCCATAACATCTCAAAGGTAAGGGAGTCTACATGGTGCCGTTTGAACTCAACTTCAGGAAAAGTAAGGGCCAAGATATAAGAGGATGCTGTATCGCTTGAATCAATGAACTTAAAATCTTTGGCTTTAAGTGGCGGAAATAATCCATCGGGCAGAACTATGCTTACATCCTCTACATCTGTCCACACTTTATAGCTAAACTGTGCAGAATATTCGATTTTTCCATTTATATTTTTAAAATGACCGCTGTCCGAGAATTTAAGTTTATCTTGAGGCACATTGTCTTTTGTTACATATATTTGTAAATAAAACTGACCTGTGCTAATGCTCACGGTTCTCCCGTCTGCAAGAATCAGGTTTGCTCTATTAAAAAAAGGAACAAACTCTTTCAATGTAAAGTATAGTTTGTTATCGATGATATTAGGGGAATCGACCCTGATTTGTTTAGTTATTAATTCTTTGTTTTGCATCAGTTCAATTGCTTTAACATTAATATTATTCACAGAATACGGAAGATATAAAGTTATTTTTTTATTATCTGTTTCTGGAGTATCGACAAACATCAAGTAATTTTTTTCATTAAGTTTATATGAACTGATTTCTTTTAAAACTACGTCTTCCACATGATGATCGTTTTGGATTTCTTGCCGAGAGGTGCAAGCTATGACTAAAAGCGTTATACATATTAAATATATTATAGATAATAAATGTTTCAGAAGCTTACACATCCTTAGTTGAAGGTCGGAGTTTGTGAAAAGAAACTCGAAGTGTGGCATGGCTGTTATAATTTCGACTAATATACCATACATTCCTTTTTGTGGAACGAATCATTTGTGCTATCTTGTTGCGCAACATAATTTCGTAATTAGATATAAGAATTTGAGTTGAAAGAGTTTTGTTCACATATTCCATGAACTTATCCACAATAATATAAACAACCTGTGGACAAATGAGAATAAGCTGGGGATATGTCTGTGAATAGCTGTATTTTCTGAATTTTAATTCTATTTCAGTGATGCGAATTGATGGTAGATTATTCGGTTATGGCGTTGTCATCACGTCCTCGCTCAGAAGATGAGACGGAACCCGTACGTAAAACCCTGTGCAGAGAGTGCTGCAGAGGTTTTTTTTGATCCGATGGAAACAGCGTTAAGCCTGAAAGGGAACAAATGTGTTAATATATGGGTACGACGAAACGGCGCAGGAGGTTAAGATGGCTCAATTTGCAGTGATTATGATCATTGTGGTATTCCTCTTTATTTTACTAAGCGTAATTATGAAGGCGACTGGTTCTAGCCGAAACGGTCGATCGGGCGGCAGGGGACAAGGGTCGTTTGGTCGGACCAATGCATTTGCGCCTTGGCCGAAAGCGGATATGCCTTCAGCGCTGGGTGTGCCGTACGGACACCCTGCGAGGCGGGCTGCGGAACGCTTGGAGGCGGCGCTCAGCTCAGACTTTGAGAGTCGCGCGAAGGATCGCGTACTGAAGGAATTCCCGAGTATATCAGATAAAGAATGGGATTGGACATGGTTTGAACTCAAGCGGTACTTCTTGATGTGCAGCATTATGCGCAGCGTTCCGATGTACAGCAAGCAGGTGGATGCCGTATGGCATGAGATGCTTATGTTTACCAGGGAGTATGAGCAGTTCTGCACAAGCTTCTGCGGCGAAATGATTCACCATGCGCCTCATGAACCGGGAGCACAGCCGCAGCCGGGAGAGCGGGCGCTGTTCGATTGGGTTTACGGCGAGCTGTTCACCCAGACGCCGGCTAGCGGAAGAATATGGGGAGCGTTCTATCGGACTCGCATGTCAGAGCAAAGACTTGAAGAATTGAAGGAATTCAGCAAAGAAACGATTCGGGCACAGTGGTTTAATATGAAGGCAACGGCCCGTTTCACTGACTTAAATGAAACGGTAGATTATTTAATAGAACGTGCCGGGTCCCAGCTTTCGGCTGTTGGCAGCGGCAAACCGCCTTACGGGAATGAAGCGCGCCCCGCGAGCAGCTATGGCTATGATCCAATACTGGGAGCAACCGGCCTCCTGTCGGGTATGCTTATCTATCATTCAATGTCGAATCCGAATGATTTCGCTCAGCAGATGGATCAAGCCCAGAACGAGGAGCAGCGCAAAGCAAATGGCAGCGGCGATTCAACGTACGCCTGCAGCGGTTCCTCCGACGATGGCAGAAACGATTCTGGGGGTGACCACGGCGGTTCAGGAGGGGATTCTTCCAGCGGCGGAGGAGATAGCGGAGGATCTTCATGCGGTTCCTCCTGCGGAGGCGGCTGCGGCAGCAGCTAAAGAGCATCTAACTCATATAGACTGGCAAAGGCCAGCGCCTTCCACGCGGGAGGCGCCGGCCTTTATTGTATTTAAAATTTATTAATTTTCACTAATAAATATGCTTATCCATCTCCGCGAAACGAGCTTTTGCCGCCAAAGGACGGATGCAGCCGTTTGCGCTTGGCGCGTTTTGCAAAACACAAGATGCAACGGCTTGTTTACAATGCTATAATATACGGGATTGTGTCAGGGCTTGCAACGATTAGAACAACAACAATAACAACAACAATGTACGGGAGGAATACCGCTCCATGAGCAAACTAATCATTTGCGACCATCCGTTAATTCAGCATAAGCTGACTTTTATTCGGAATAAAGAAACGAATACCAAAGATTTTCGGGAATTGGTTGATGAAGTCGCAACATTAATGTCATACGAAATTACGAGAGAAATTCCGCTTGATACGATCAAGGTACAAACACCGGTCGCTGAGACGGACGCTAAGGTTGTATCGGGAAGAATGCTTGGCCTCGTCCCTATTTTGCGTGCCGGACTTGGCATGGTAGACGGCATCTTGAAGCTTATTCCATCTGCGAAGGTAGGCCATATCGGTCTTGCCCGCGATCACGAGACGCTTCAGCCAAAGGAATATTATATTAATCTGCCAACGGATGCTCCAAATCGCATGCTTATCGTCATTGATCCGATGCTTGCAACCGGCGGCTCGGCTATCGCGGCTATCAACTCGCTGAAAAACCATAAATGTGATCAAATCAAACTAATGTGTCTGATCGCTGCTCCGGAAGGCGTGAAAGCCGTACAGGAAGCGCACCCGGATGTTGATATCTACATCGCTGCTTTGGATGAGCGCCTCAATGAAAAAGGCTACATTGTCCCTGGTTTAGGCGATGCTGGAGACCGCATGTTTGGAACAAATTAGTTGCAATCGACATGAAACGATAATAGGAGTGAAAGATTTTGTCTAAACTGAAGGTAATGACCATTTTCGGAACGCGTCCGGAAGCCGTCAAGATGGCGCCGCTCGTGCTGGAACTGCAAAAGCGCGAAGACGAAATCGAATCGATCGTATGCGTGACCGCTCAGCATCGCCAGATGCTGGACCAGGTTCTCGATTTTTTCGAAATCCATCCGAATTACGATTTGAATGTCATGAAGGATCGTCAGACGCTGACAGAGACGACAGTCCGCGTATTAGAAGGACTGGATCCCGTGCTCACGGAAGCCAAGCCTGATATCGTACTCGTTCACGGGGATACGCAGACGACGTTCCTTGCGAGCTATGCTGCGTTTCTAAAGCAAATACAAGTGGGTCACGTAGAAGCGGGGCTTCGTACATGGAACAAACTATCCCCGTACCCGGAGGAAATGAATCGGCAGCTTGCCGGCGTGCTCTCTGATGTGCATTTTGCACCGACGGAATGGTCGGCAAACAACTTGCGCAAAGAGAACAAGTCGGATGCTGCCATTTATGTGACTGGCAACACGGCGACTGACGTATTTCAATATACGGTGGACGAATCCTTCTCGCATCCTGTGATCGACTGGGCGAAAGGGAAAAGAATGATTCTTATGACGGCTCATCGCCGCGAAGCGCTTGGCGAGCCGCATCGGAACATTTTCCGCGCGGTAAAACGGATTGCGGATGAGCATGAGGATGTCGTTGTCGTATATGCGGTGCATCCAAACCCGGCAGTAAAAGAGCCTGCCAATGAAATATTGGGCGATCATCCCCGCATCCGCTTGATTGATCCGCTTGATGTGTTTGAATTCCACAATTTTTACCCGCATGCTCACATGATCATGACGGATTCAGGCGGCTTGCAGGAGGAGGCTCCGTCCTTCGGAGTACCGACGCTTGTGCTGCGTGATACGACGGAGCGTCCGGAAGGCATCGAGGCAGGCACTTTGGAGCTTGTAGGGACGGATGAGGAGCTGGTATACAGTCGTGCACAAGCGCTTTTAACCGATTCTCAGCTGTACGCCCGCATGAGCCAAGCAGCCAATCCGTATGGCGACGGTCAAGCTTCGGAGCGTATTGTAGACGCGATATTGCATCATTTTGGCAGGTTGAAGGAACGTCCGGATTCGTTCACACAACGTTCATAGATTGCGATAAGGCAATGGCCTGAGTGGCGAATGTACAGCATACAGTAGTACTGTACGGTTTTCGGGGGTCATAATACCTTATGTATCAAGGGTTTTGGTCGATCTGTTCACTAAAAGTTTGCAGTTAATTCAATTGACAAACGTGTCACGGCTTGGATAAAATAAATGAGGATTGACAGGGGTATGAGCCATGAATAAAAAGGACAGAAGGGACAATCCGCTGTTTGCGGCCGGACTCGTTGGCGCACTCGGAGTGCAAGTCGCTGTATGTATCTTTTTAGGCTATTGGATCGGCTCGTCGCTCGGGAACCGCTTTGGGGATCCGAAGGCATGGTCGCTCGGTGGCATACTGGTCGGTCTGGCTGTCGGACTACTCTCAGCCATTCTGCTTGTTAAGAAGGTTATGGAGGAAGCCGATGGATAAAATAATGAAGACAGCAATACGTACGCTTGTTTATGCAATGGCGGTATGCCTAATTGTATGGGCGTTCCTTCCGGAATGGCGTACGGTGTCTCTCGGCCTTCTTGTGGGATTGGCAGCAAGTTCCATGAATGCGTTTTTACTAAGGCGCAGAGTAGAAATGGTCACCCTAGGAGCAGCAGGGGTCGGGCCGCGCAAGAGAGGTCTTGGTCTTGGAAACCGTATCGCAACAGTGTTGTTGGTTGCCATGATCGCCTATCGTTTTCCGGAGGACCTGAACATGCCGGCAGCTTTAGCTGGCTGTATGGTCATGCCGTTTGTTCTATTGGTAGCAGCGTATATCCACAATAAACGACAATCTTAGCGGAAAGGGGTGAAAATTTTAGATGCATGAATTTCCCATATGGCAGCTCGGGCCGCTTCAAATCGACATTTCGAGCTTCATTGCCATTACGGTTTCAGTTATTGTAACGTTTTTGATCGCGAAGTTGGCTGTTCGCAACCTTTCTGTGGACAACCCTTCAAAGTTCCAAAACTTTTTGGAATGGGTTGTCGATTTCGTACACAACTTTATCTCTAGCACGATGCCTTTAAATCGTGTAAAGCCTTTCTTGTCTTTAGGGATGACGCTCATTATGTTTATCTTCATCTCCAACCTGCTCGGATTGCCTTTCGGTATCGTGACAGTTCCGCATCACGCGATTTCTTGGTTGGGTGTTACGGAAGAGATGGTTGCTAATCATGCTGAGCTTGCGTGGTGGAAATCGCCAACTGCTGATATCTCGGTAACGGCAGGTCTAGCGCTAATCGTATTCGTGATCGTCCATTTCCTTGGATTAAGACTGAATACGAAGCACTATCTGAAGCATTACTTCCATCCGTTTCCGGTTTTCTTCCCTGTTAACGTGATCGAGACGATCTCTAAGCCGGTAACGCTGGCGCTGCGGTTGTTCGCGAACATTTACGCGGGTGAGGTGCTTATCGCAACCATCTTGATGATGGGATGGGTGGGAACGCCTTTTCTTGTCGCATGGCAAGGTTTCAGTCTTTTCGTCGGCGGTATCCAAGCTTTCTTGTTTACGATTCTTACGATGGTGTATATCTCGCAAGCAGCTATCCACGATGAAGAGCATTAATTTCCGCTTTATGCCTCGGAGTGTCTTTTAGTACTGAGGTTGGCTATACAAACAAAAACAACAATATTCGAGGAGGATTTTAAAAATGGAATTATTAGCAGCAGCTTTGGCAGTAGGTTTGGGCGCAGTTGGCGCGGGCGTAGGTAACGGTATGATCGTTAGTAAAACAGTTGAAGGTATCGCTCGTCAGCCTGAACTTCAAGGTAAATTGCAAACAACTATGTTTATCGGTGTAGGTATCGTCGAAGTTGTGCCTATCATCGGCGTAGTAATCGGTTTCTTGGCTTTCTTCCAAGCATAATAACTGATAATGGCGGGGAAGGCCTTAGCCCTCTTCGCCTTCGTTATGATTAAGACAATATTGTGTTGAGAAAGGAGTCGCTTCTATGTCATGGCATTGGGAATCAACAGTATATGCGATCATTGCCTTCGGGATATTATATTGGTTGCTAAGTAAATATGCATTCGGCCCGTTGTTCGGTGTAATGGAGAAGCGCAGACAGCTTGTTCTCGAACAAATGAACACAGCTGAAAGCAGCCGTAAAGCAGCTGAGCAGCAAATGGAAGAGCAGAAGATTGCTCTCCAGCAAGCTCGCAAGGAAGCTTACGAAATTATTGAACAATCGAGAACGACAAGTTCGAAGCAAGCTGAAGAAATCGTTCAAACTGCGAAATCGGAAGCAACTCGTCTTAAAGACGATGCCCTCAAAGATATCGAAAGCGAGAAAAACAAAGCAATTGCAGCCCTTCGTACAGAGGTTGGCGGCATTTCCGTGAAAATCGCATCGAAAATTATTGAGAAGCAAGTAGATGAGAAAGCGCAAGAACAGCTGGTTGGTCAATATTTGAAAGAAGTTGGAAATAAATGAGCCGCGATGCAGCCGTAGCGAAGCGCTACGCTAAAGCATTGTTCGAGGTTGCTGAGAAGCAGCAGGTTGTTTCGGAGGTAGAGGAGCAGCTTAAGCTGATCGTGCAAGCTCTCGAGCAAGACGCTGACGTTCAAAAGTTCCTATCTCTTCCGAGCATTGATCCGGCAAGCAAGATTGCCGTTCTAAAAACAGCGTTTGGCGATCGTGTATCTGCACTTGTGATCAACACGCTGGAAATTCTTGTATCCCGCAGACGCCAAGACATTATTGCCGATGTATACGCGGCTTACACGAAGGTTGCGGGGGATTCGCTTGGTCAAGCGCATGCAACGGTTTATTCCGCACAAGCCTTGTCTGATGAAGAGCTTGCCGGAGTAGCGGCGCAGTTCGGACAATTGACCGGCAAAACTATTATTGCACAGCAAATCGTAGAACCTGCTTTGCTTGGAGGCGTACAAGTACGCATCGGCGACCGCCTATATGACGGTAGCTTGTCCGGCAAGCTGGAACGTTTACAAAAATCGTTTAAAATCTAATGCACTGTAGATAGGGGTGAACGAATTGAGTATCAGACCTGATGAAATCAGCACGCTGATTAAACAACAGATCGAACAATATAAATCCGAAATTCAAGTCGTAGACGTCGGCACCGTAATCAATGTCGGTGACGGTATCGCCCGCGTACACGGTTTGGAAAATGCGATGCAGGGCGAATTGCTCGAATTCTCCAACGGTGTTGTCGGTATGGCTTTGAACTTGGAAGAAAGCAATGTCGGTGTCGTTATCCTTGGGCCGTACACGGATATTCGTGAAGGCGATCAAGTAAAACGTACAGGCCGCATTATGGAAGTACCTGTCGGCGAAGAGCTTCTTGGCCGCGTAGTAAACCCGCTTGGTCAGCCGCTTGACGGCAAAGGACCAATCAACACGACTCAATTCCGTGCGATTGAATCTCCAGCACCTGGCGTTATCGACCGTAAATCGGTTCATGAGCCTATGCAAACGGGAATTAAAGCAATCGATGCGATGGTACCAGTAGGCCGCGGACAACGTGAGCTTATCATCGGTGACCGTCAAACGGGTAAAACAGCGATTGCAATCGATGCAATCATTAACCAAAAAGGCAACGGCGTGAAATGTATTTACGTAGCTGTCGGCCAAAAACAATCCACAGTTGCCAACGTAGTTGAAACTCTTCGCCGTCACGGCGCTCTTGAGTACACAATCGTCGTAACAGCTGGCGCATCCGAGCCTGCTCCATTGCTCTTCCTAGCTCCTTACGCGGGCTGCACAATGGGCGAGTACTTCATGTACAAAGGCGAGCACGTTCTTGTTATCTATGATGATCTATCGAAACAAGCAGCAGCTTACCGTGAGCTTTCACTCTTGCTTCGCCGTCCACCGGGTCGTGAAGCATACCCAGGGGATGTATTCTATCTTCACTCCCGTTTGCTTGAGCGCGCAGCTAAGCTAAGCGACGCGAGAGGCGGCGGTTCAATGACGGCATTGCCATTCATTGAGACGCAAGCATCAGACGTATCGGCATACATTCCTACGAATGTTATCTCGATCACAGATGGTCAAATCTTCCTAGAAGCAGATCTGTTCTACTCGGGTCAACGTCCAGCGGTTAACGTTGGTATCTCCGTATCCCGTGTAGGTGGCTCCGCTCAAATTAAAGCGATGAAAAAAGTAGCTGGTACGCTCCGTTTGGATCTTGCGGCTTACCGCGAGCTTCAAGCGTTCTCGCAATTCGGCTCTGATCTTGATAAATCTACACTAGCTCGCCTTAACCGCGGTGCTCGTACAATGGAAATTCTGAAACAAGACGTTAACCAGCCAATGCCGGTTGAGAAGCAAGTAATCTCAATCTACTCCGCTGTTAAAGGTCACTTGGATGAAATTCCAGTATCGGATATTCTTCGCTTTGAGAAAGAGTTCCACGCGTACTTGGATTCGAACAGCCCGGAAATCGGCCAATCGATCCGCGATACGAAGGACATCGTTGCTGACAACGAGAAAGCTCTTGTAGATGCGATCAATAAATTCAAGAAAAGCTTTGCTGTATCAGCATAATCTAGCGTAAACAGCTGTCGCCACGTTTGTGGCGAAGCTTGTGCTGCGCTGTGAAATAGAAGTCAACGCCCGTTCATATGTCCGGGCTTAGACTGCTTACTCCACCAACACCAGGCTTTGGAGCAGGTCCAAAGCAACAAAGGCGGGTGAAACCAAATGGCAAAAGGTATGCGCGATATTAAGCGCGAGATCAAGAGTAAACAAAATACGAAGCAGATTACGAAAGCGATGGAGATGGTTGCCGCTTCCCGCCTAAGAAAAGCACAGGAAGCCGCGCAAGCAGCGCGTCCATACGCCGAGAAGCTGAAGGAAGTTGTAGCGAGCATCGCTGCCGGCACTAGAGATGTGAAGCATCCTATGCTGGAGTCACGTCCGGTGAAGAAAACGGGTTATCTCGTTATTACTTCGGACCGTGGTCTTGCAGGAGGCTACAATGCGAATATTCTTCGTAAAGTAACGCAAACGATTCGTGAGAACCATAAATCAAGCGATGAGTACGTGTTGTTCGTTATCGGACGGAAGGGCCGCGATTATTTCCGCCGCCGTAATATGCCAATCGTTGAGGAAGTGACTGGGTTGCCAGACGCTCCTTCATTCGCTGACATTAAATCGGTTGCGTATTCCGCAGTTCAAAAGTTTTCCGAAGGCGCGTATGACGAGCTTTATCTATACTACAATGAATTCGTAAATGCGATTACTCAAGTACCGACAGCATTGCGTTTGCTGCCGCTTGAAGAAGTGGGCGGAAATGCAGCTGTTACATCGTATGAATACGAGCCATCACCAGAAGGCGTGCTTGAAGTTCTGCTGCCTAAATACGCGGAAACGCTTATTTACAGCGCGGTACTAGACGGCAAAGCGAGTGAGTTCGGCGCACGTATGACTGCCATGGGAAGCGCAACGAAAAATGCGACGAAGATCATCAACCAATTGACGCTCACTTACAATAGAGCGCGTCAAGCGGCGATTACCCAGGAAATTTCCGAAATCGTTGCAGGGGCAAATGCCCAATCTTAATATAGGCACTGCAAGGGCCGGACGCTTGCGATAAGCAGATCGGCGTGCAGTAACAAGAAGGAACCAGGAGGGAAAACCATGAAAAAAGGACATGTTGTATCCGTCATGGGTCCGGTCGTAGACTTAGAGTTCGAACGCGGCAATTTGCCGGAAATTTTGAACGCTGTCAGAATCGAGCAAAAGGGCGAAGCAGGCGGCATTGATATTAACTTGACGCTTGAAGTAGCCGTTCACCTCGGTGACAATAAGGTACGTGCCGTAGCTATGAGTACGACAGACGGTCTTGTACGCGGTATGATCGCAGTAGATACAGGCGCAGCAATCACTATTCCGGTTGGCGCACCAACACTTGGCCGTGTATTTAACGTACTTGGTCAACCAATCGACGAAGCTGGCGATGTTACATCGGCAATTAACCTTCCGATTCACCGCGAAGCACCTGCTTTTGACCAGCTTTCCACGCAAGCGGAAATTCTTGAAACAGGCATTAAAGTAATCGACCTTCTCGCACCATACGCAAAAGGCGGTAAAATCGGCCTCTTCGGCGGCGCGGGCGTAGGTAAAACGGTTACGATCCAAGAGCTTATCAATAACATCGCGCAAGAGCACGGCGGTATCTCCGTATTCGCGGGTGTAGGTGAGCGTACTCGTGAAGGTAATGACCTTTACCACGAGATGAAAGATTCCGGCGTACTAAGCAAAACTGCGATGGTATTCGGACAAATGAACGAGCCGCCAGGCGCTCGTCAACGCGTTGCTTTGACTGGTCTGACAATGGCAGAATATTTCCGTGACGAAGAAGGAAAAGACGTACTATTGTTCGTCGATAACATCTTCCGTTTCACGCAAGCAGGTTCCGAGGTTTCGGCCCTTCTAGGCCGTATGCCTTCCGCGGTAGGTTACCAGCCAACGCTGGCAACTGAAATGGGTCAATTGCAAGAGCGTATCACGTCTACGAAAAAAGGTTCGGTTACTTCGATCCAAGCGATCTATGTACCTGCCGATGACTATACGGATCCGGCTCCTGCAACGACGTTTGCCCACTTGGACGCAACGACAAACTTGGAGCGTAAAATCTCTGAGATGGGTATTTTCCCAGCGGTTGATCCACTCGCATCGTCTTCGCGTATCCTAAGCCCATCTGTTTTGGGTGAAGAGCATTACAACGTAGCTCAAGGCGTTAAGAAAATTCTTCAACGCTATAAAGAGCTTCAAGATATTATCGCAATCCTTGGTATGGACGAGCTTAGCGAAGAGGATAAATTGACCGTGTCTCGCGCACGTAAAATTCAACTTTTCCTATCTCAGCCGTTCCACGTTGCTGAACCGTTCACAGGTATTAAAGGTAAGTACGTACCTGTTAAAGAATCCGTTCGCAGCTTTAAAGAAATTCTCGAGGGCAAACATGACGACCTTCCGGAAGAATCTTTCCGATATGTTGGTGTGATTGAAGAAGCCGTGGAGAAAGCCAAAACGCTTTAATAGCGAAAGGCGGGAGGAATCCACATGAGTTCTTTTTTGGTAGAGATCGTAACACCAGAGCGTAAAGTATACGCAGAGACTGCGAATATGGTTAGCGTAACGGGCGTTGAAGGTGAGCTTGGCATATTGCCAAACCACATTCCGCTGGTAACGCCGCTTCGTATCGCACCTGTCGTCATCAAACGCGATAATAATAAAGCAGATGTAATAGCAGTTAATGGAGGCTTTATCGAGGTACGCAAGGATAAGATCGTTATTCTTGCTGAGAGCGCGGAGCTTGCAACTGATATTAACATTGAACGTGCTGAAGCTGCTAAACAGCGTGCCCAGCAGCGTCTTGCGGCTAAGCAAGATCAGATTGATTTCCGCCGCGCAGAGCTTGCTTTGCAACGCGCAATGAATCGTCTGAACGTAAAGCAAAAATAAGATTAACCGATTAAAGCATCATTCATGCCTTCAAGGCGTGGATGATGCTTTTTTTAATTTTGAAGAAAGTATTTTTTAACCTTACAAGATGGTTATATTTCATCGTGAAATGAGATTTGCGGTAGAGGATGACGTAAGATGTTTACGCTATTGGTCATGCGATCATCCATGTAAGGTTATCTTCTAATATTCGTGTTTTCAGGGAAAAACGATGTTATATATCTCTTTAAAAGACCTTATTCGACAAAAAGACTAATATTATGTATGAATTCTCCAGCATTGTATGTTAATATAGTTAACATCAGAAATGACAGAGCTAGCAGGGGGAGAGTCATATGTTTGAACAGCTTCCGCATTGCCCCGATAAATGGGGGATGATGTGCGAGGGCGATTTGGAGGAGATTTACCGCATCCGCAGCATCGGCTGGAGGCAACGGAAGCTGCAGCTTATCTCCATTGTGAGCTTAAGTGTGATGACCGCGCTGCTCATCGTGTTCATTGCATCCAGTGCTCCGATTTGGATGACTGCCGCAGCAGCGGGTATATTTAATCTTTTGTTCGGTTTAATCTACAGCGGAGTCTTTCAGAAGAAAGAATCCGAGCGGGTCGTGTCCCATTTGCGTAAAATCAACGGCTTTATACGCATTAATGCCGAGGGTAAAGGCGATTTGACCCAGCGTCTTGCGCTGCATGATTTTGATAACGATGAATCGAAGGAATTAGCCAAATGGATCAATAATATGATTGATTCCTTGGAGGGCATTATGCTTCAGGTGAGGCTTGCCTCAACAGATGTGTTATCCAGCCAACATATACTCAATGAATCGGCGGCAGTGACGTCGGCTTCAACGGAACGGGTGAGCGGGAAAGTAACGGATATGATCGGCAGCATCCGACTTCAGCTAAAGGATATCGACATGGCTAAGGATGCAGCAGGCGATATGAGGACAACGCTGAAACAGATTGAAGAGCAGGCGGCCGAGCAGATTGCGGTAGCCAAAACCGAGGTTGACCGGATTGGGGATAAAATGCATCACATCTCTGCCAAGGTTGGAGAGACGAACAAGACCATTCATAAATTTATGGATACCGTTCAGGAAATTCAAAGCGTCCTGCATGTTATCGAGGAAATTTCGGCGCAAACGAATCTATTAGCGCTTAATGCCTCAATTGAGGCTGCTAGGGTTGGCGAGCAGGGCCGTGGCTTTGCTGTGGTTGCATCCGAGATACGCAAGCTTGCGGATATGACAAAAAAATCTACCGAAGAAGTGCATGGGATTACACGCCATATCTATGATGAGGCTAAGCAGGCCTATGCATCGATGGATGAGGGGACAAGAGTCGTCGAGGAAGGCAATCAGCTTGTTGCGGCAGCGGCCAATACGCTTGCAAACGCGCATGCGGAGGATCTTCGCAAGTCGCAGGTTGTCGACGAGGTCGTACAGCTTATGGAGAAAATCGCTCTCGTAAGCAGAGAGAACCGCAAGGTATCCTCCGATGTTGAGAGCAAGGTACAAGAGCTTATCGGAGAAATGACGAATGTCCGGCAAACCTCGCAAAGCGTGGAGTCCATAACAACGCTGCTGCAGCAATTGGTCGGACAGTTTAAGCTGACAGATTCAAGAATCAGATAGTAAGAATAAGAGGAAAGCCGCAGGGAACCGTGTTGATACGGTCCTGCGGCTTTTTTGCGCTGAGTCGATTTGGTATGCAGACTTATTGGCCGATAAGGCTGTGTACATAATTATGCCATGGAATAGTTATCCTAAGACAACGATCAATAATAACGGGAAGGAGAGGGGCATATGTACAAAGCTTATGTACGAGGCAAAGGCAAAGCGGGAAAAAAAACGGATAAAAGATCATCCCGTGCAGAAAAGCATGAGAAAGAACAGCTCGATCCCTATGCGGATAAGCCCCTTTCACTTTCTGTTGAACAGAATATGGAGATGATCAAAAAAGAGCTGGGCGAGAGCCAAGATATCATCTTTCGCGAGCTGTCGCTAACTGACCTTAGCCGTACGAAGGTTGTGGTTGTGTATGTGCAAGGAATGGTGGATGACGAGCGTTTGAATGAATTTATCATTCAACCGATCCATAGGGAACAATTCTCGCAGGAGGAGCAGATTAAGCCGGAGGAACTGCTAGCGGTCATGAGGAGCGGATTGCTGTCTACAGGAATTATCAATGATATAAGTGATTGGAAGCTATTATTCCAAAAGCTCTTTCTAGGCTACAGCATCCTTTTTGTAGAGGGGACGGATAAAGCGATCGCGGCCAATGTAGTCGGCGGAGCGAGAAGAGGAATAGAAGAGCCGAAAACGGAGATGGCTATTCGAGGTCCGAGGGAAGGATTTACCGAATCGATTCGAACGAACACCTCCATGATACGCAGAAAAATACGCAGTCCAAAGCTTTGGATGGAGCAGTGGACGATCGGAGAAATTTCGCAAACGCCCGTTTGTATTTTGTATATTAAAGATTTGGCTGACGAGAATGTGCTCAAGGATTTGCGGGAAAGGCTGGAAGGCATTCAGATAGACGGAATTTTGGAATCCGGATATATCGAGGAGCTTATAGCGGATCAGAAATGGTCGCCCTTTCCTACCGTGCTTAGCAATGAACGGCCTGATGCGGTTGCAGGTAATTTGTTAGAAGGGCGCATAGCCATCTTAGTCGACGGAACGCCATTTGTTCTCGTTGTGCCCGCTATATTGAATATGTTCTTCCAAGCGTCAGAGGATTATTATCAACGCTTTGATATTACTACCTTTTTGAGGCTGCTTCGATTTGTTTCTTTTCTGATTGCGCTGCTAATGCCATCTGTGTACGTAGCCATTGTCGGCTATCATCAGGAAATGATTCCTACGCAGCTGCTCTTGAAGCTGGCCGCACAGCGTGAGGGTGTGCCGTTTCCCGCTTATTTAGAAGCCTTTATTATGGAAATTGTTTTTGAAATCCTGCGCGAGGCAGTCGTCCGAATGCCGAGCGCTGCCGGAAATACGATATCGATCGTCGGCGGTTTAGTTATCGGCCAATCCGTTGTCGAGGCAGGTATCGTATCTCCCGCAGTCGTAATCGTCGTTTCTTTCACGGCCATTGCCAGCTTCGTATCGCCGACCTACAGCCTCGGCATCGCGGCAAGGCTGCTGCGGTTTTTCCTGCTGCTGGCCGCATCGACGCTGGGCTTTTACGGCATTGGCTTGGTCGTTCTGATTCTCATTTTGCATTTAAGCAATATAAGGTCGTTTGGCATGCCGTACATTAAACCGTTTGCGCCGCTCTTCTTTAAAGATATGAAGGATACGCTTATCCGGGCACCGCTTTGGATGATGCGTGAGCGTCCTCAAATGCTATCCAACGAAAATACGATAAGACAGGACACGGAGACAGAGCATAGGAAGGAGCCTGAGCAATGAGCCGCGCGCAGGACCAGAAGCGGCAAGGTTTCTTCAAGCGGGCATTCCGTAAAGGGGTCCTCTTGTGGACAGCTTGCCTGTTAATTATGCTTAGCGGCTGTTGGGACCTTCGATATCTGGACAAGCTTGGTGTCGTAATGGCCTTGGGAGTGGATGAAGATCCGAGCGGCAAACAAAAGCTGCAGCTGACGGTACAGGTTGTGCTCCCGCAAAACGTTGCCGCTGGGAGCAAGGGCGGGATTGGAGGAACGCCGGTAACGACGTTTACGGAAACAGGCGATACCCTATTTGAAGCGATACGCAAGATGTCGGCCAAAACGTCGAGAAGGCTTTTTTTCTCCCATACTCAAATGCTGGTTATAGGGGAGCAGATAGCGAAAACGGGCATTTTCCCGTTGATTGATTTAATTGAAAGAAACCAAGACATTCGAACGGATATCTCTGTATTGGTTACGCGCGGTGTAAAAGCACGGGAACTGCTGCAGTTAACTACGCAAATGGAATCGATTCCGATTAATCAGATTCATGAGATGCTGGAGGTTAACCAGACTGCCTACGGGGTGAACTACGCGGTGAAGATCAATGACTTGACGAGGCTGCATGGGAAAGGAAAAGAGCAGGCTGTGCTTCCATCTATGCGAATCGAGGGAGACAGGGCTAACGGCAATAAAGATGAAAATGTAAACAGCATACCCGCTTCAGCCATTCCCGTGCTCTCTACCATGGCTGTATTTCGCAATGGCAAGCTCGTTGACTATTTGAAGCCTAAGGAATCAAGAGGACTGTCGTGGATGCGCGATAAAATGAAAAGCACCGTCATTAAGCTAACATGCCCGGATTCGGAGGGAGACTTAATCGTGGAGGTGCAGGGGGTGACCGTGGAGCATAAGGTCAAAAAAGGCGAGAGAGACATGCCGATTGTTCAGGTACATCTAAGAGTGACCGGCAGCATACAAGAGATTATGTGTCCGAATGTGAATGTAACGGATGAAAAGGTGTTAAACCAGATAGGAATGATGGCGAGCAAGGCGGTGAAGGGCGAGGTGGAGGCTACGATCGATAAGCTTCAAAAGAAACTGCAAGTAGATGCGCTTGGTTGGGGTAAGGAAGTTTACTTGAAGCAGCCGGCTATTTGGAAGCGAGTGGAGGGAGACTGGGCGGAGCTTTTTCCTAAGGTGGAAAGCGAAGTGATATGCAATACCATCATTATGGGATCGGGTGTGCGGGGCAAATCTATTGTGGAATGAGTGATCAAGATGCTGGCTCCTATCGGTATTTTTCTGCTTGCGGCAGCAACAGGGGCGGTGGTTTGGAAACGGAATGGCGATATGCATCGTTTGCGCGAGAGGGGCTGGGCTTTGTTTATTCTAACAATAGGCACGCTGTTAATCATGGCCCAGCTGTTTCGTATACCGGTGCCGAATCCTACAGATTGGATTAAGACGATTGTCGGACCGATATATAGACCGATTATTTCCTGGATAGAGGAGGAGGCATAGCAGCGATGAGTAAATTTGCGGGAATGAACAATGCGGAAATCACATCCGGCCAATGCGCGAAAATGTTGTTTTTATTTGCGCTTGGGAGCGCAGCGCTTATTTTGCCGACTTCGGTAACGGCCATTGCGAAACAGGACGGATGGATATCCATGCTCTTGGCGGGGCCGTTTAATTATTTCATCCTGATCGTCTTCTTGGCGCTGTCAGACCGCTTTCCCAATTTGTCATTGGCCCAGTATGCGGAGCGGGTGCTGGGAGCATGGGGCGGCAAGGTCGTGTCCTTGCTCTATATCCTGTTTTTCCTGCTGCTGAGCGCGCTTGTCCTTCGCAATATTTCAGACTTTATGGGCCTCTCTGTACTGCCGATCACGCCGGAGTGGTTTATTGACAGCACCTTTATGATGGTCGTGATTTATGGTGTCTTCTTAGGCATCGAAACGATAGCCCGAACGGGGGAAATCCTATTTGGCTGGGGCTTGTTCGTCATCGTCATTGTGACTTTCGCATTGTCTAATCAATTTGATTACCACAATTTCGAGCCATTTTTATACGAAGGCTGGGAACGGCCGGTGAAAGGAGTTTATCCTATCTTGGGATTCCCGATCGGCGAATTTGTATTTATGACGATGATATTCCCGCTCGTGCGTGAACAAGACCGTAAAAAGCTGAGAAAATCATTGAAGCTCTCCGCTGTTTTGATCGCAATCGTAAGTGTATTGATTTGTATATCCCTCGTGGGTGTGATGGGAGTCGACGAGGTGAGCCGAAGCCCGTTCGCGGTATATGATATGGCTAAAAATATTAATATCGAGGAAATTTTGGTGCGGGTCGAAATTTTGGTCGCCATGGTCTGGGTCGGAACCGTCTTTATGAAGCTGGCGTTATGTGTATATGTACTGACCGTTATGACCGCTCAAGTACTGAATTTATCTACTTATCGGACATTGATCGTTCCTTATGCGTTCATTATCGTCCCGCTCTCTTTGATGGTCTATCGCAACGTGGCCCATGCAAAGGAGTTTGCCATGGGAGTATGGACGGTGTACAGTCTTTTTCACGGATTCCTCCTGCCGCTCTTGCTGCTTGTCATTGCTGTTATTAGAGGCAAACGTGATAACAGCGACGGCAGCTTTCCGGCAGTCCAGCCGAATAGAGAAGAAACCGCGGAAGACCAAAAAACATCGGATAAACAGCGTGAGATATCGGACAAGGAGCCTGCCGTGACGTAACTCCGTCATAGACGTCAGTGGTAGCATTTGTTATAATTGTGAGGAAAAATTGACCAAGCGGCAACGGTCCGTACCTACCCAATTTGACGGAGGCGATCGTGTGGAAAACTACGCCAATAACTATGTCGTCGTGGCTGTTTTTATTTTTCTTGGCATTTTGCTCCCAGTCGTTGCATTGACTGTAGGAAGGCTGCTAAGACCGAACAAGCCGAATGAGCTCAAGCAAACCACCTATGAAAGCGGGAATGAGCCGGTAGGTGAGGGACAGGTCCGTTTTAACATCCGCTATTACTTGTTTGCCTTAATGTTTGTCATCTTTGATGTGGAAACCGTTTTCTTATATCCGTGGGCCGTCGCATACAATAAGCTCGGCTTATTTGTGCTAGTCGAAATGGTGATATTTGCGGGAATGCTTCTTATCGGTCTTCTATATGCCTGGAAAAAGAGGGTGCTGAAATGGAATTCAGTTTAGAGTCAATTTCAATAGAGGAACGCCGGGAGCTGGAACGCAACGTATTTATGGGCACCTTGGAGCAGTTAAAAGCTTGGGCGAGAAGCAATTCATTATGGCCGCTGACATTCGGACTGGCTTGCTGCGCGATTGAAATGATGGGAACGGGCGCGTCGCATTATGATCTCGACCGCTTTGGTGTCATGTTCCGGACCTCGCCGCGGCAATCCGATGTGATGATTGTAGCCGGGACCGTTACGAAGAAGATGGGTCCCCTGCTCAGAAGACTATATGATCAAATGCCCGAACCGAAATGGGTGATCGCTATGGGCTCTTGCGCAACGGCCGGCGGCCCTTACATCAAATCCTATTCAGTCATAAAAGGCGTCGATCAGATCGTGCCTGTTGATGTATATATTCCGGGCTGTCCGCCTAACCCGGCAGCGCTGATCTACGGCATCAACAAGCTGCAGGAAAAGATCCGATATGAAGCAAAAACCGGGAAGCGGGTGACCGGTCGATGAGTGAGGAGCAGAATAAGGGCGGCGAGAAGCCCGCTGTGGATTCGCCCCCGGCAGACGCGGAGCGGGAGGCAAAGCTGAAGGCAGCGGCCGAGGCGCGCGCTGCGAGAGCCGCTGCAAAGGAAAAGGCGGAAGCAGAAGCGGGGGAAGCGCAGCCGGACTTGCCCAAGCCGCCGTCTCTCCGGCAGCCGGAACTGGATGCCATTACAGCGCTGCTTAAGCAGGAGATTGCCGAATCCGCAGTCGAGGATGCTTACGTGAACGAATTAAATGGCGACATGCCAATGATTATAATCAACAATGTTTATTGGCGGGAAGTTTCGCGGCTGTTAAAGGAGCACGAAGTGCTGCGATTCAACTACTTACGAAATGTGTCCGGCATCGATTACGAGACCCATATGGAAGTGGTCTATCATATGCTTTCGCTTGGCAGCAATAGAGAGGTCGCGATCAAGATCAAGGCTGATCGTGATTCAGCATCCGTATATTCAGCGACGCCGGTCTGGGCGACGGCGAATTGGAACGAGCGGGAAATTTATGACCTGCTTGGCGTCGATTTTCCCGGACACCCCGATTTGCGGCGGATTATGATGCCTGACGATTGGGTTGGCCATCCGCTGCGCAAGGATTATGAACCGTTAGATTCGGAGGTGTAGGCAGCCCTTGATCCGTACAGAAGAACTGCTCTTAAACGTAGGTCCGCAGCATCCAAGCACGCATGGCGTATTTCGAATTATCGTTAAGCTCGATGGTGAAGTCATAACCGAGGCTACACCCGTTATGGGGTATTTGCACCGGGGAACGGAGAAGATCGCGGAAAATTTGAATTTCACGCAAATCATTCCTTATACGGACCGAATGGATTATGTCTCTGCCATGACGAACAATTACGTGCTCGTTCATGCGGTTGAGACGATGATGGGGCTTGAGGTGCCGCAGCGGGCGGAGTATCTGCGGCTTGTTGTCATGGAGCTGCAGCGCGTCGCGAGCCATCTTGTCTGGTGGGGAACCTATCTGCTCGATATTGGAGCGATGAGCCCATTTCTGTACGCTTTCCGCGATCGAGAAATGATTATTGATCTGTTTAATGAGCTGTGCGGAGCAAGATTAACCTATAATTATATGAGAGTGGGCGGCGTGAAGTGGGATGCGCCTCCCGGCTGGTTGGATAAGGTGCGCGAATTTATTCCTTATATGGAGAGCAAGCTCCAGGAGTACGATAAGCTCGTCAGCGGCAATGAAATCTTCTTAGCCCGTATCAAGGGAGTTGGCAGGTATGATGCCGCAACTGCGATTGATTATGGACTAACGGGAGCCAATTTAAGATGTACCGGAGTAGACTTCGATGTTCGCAAGGCCGAGCCTTACAGCCTATACAGCCAATTTGAATTCGACGTGCCGCTTGGTAAGGAGGGTGACTGCTACGACCGATATCGAATCCGTCTGGAGGAAATACGCCAAAGCCTGCGTATTTTGAAGCAAGCGCTTGAGAAGTTCCCAAGCGGCGGAGATACGATGGGGAAGGTGCCGCGCGTGCTTCGTCCGCCAGCCGGAGAGGTATACGTGCGCATTGAATCGCCGCGCGGCGAAATCGGATGCCACATCGTATCCAAGGGCAAAGCGGAGCCGTACAGGCTCAAGTTCAGGAGGCCCTCATTCGTTAATTTGCAAATATTGCCGAAGCTTCTGGTTGGGGAAACGATGACAAACCTCATTACGATACTGGGCGGCATTGACATTGTCGTCGGGGAGGTCGATTGCTGATGCAGTCTTGGCTAAACCAGCCGCTCACCTGGGGCAATGTGCTTGTGCTGTTTCTATGGGCGGTTGTTTTCCTTTTTATCGTGCTTGGTTTCGTAACGTATGCCATCTATTTCGAGCGCAAGGTAATCGGCTGGATGCAGCTGCGTATCGGCCCTAACCGGGTTGGACCGTTTGGACTGCTGCAGACGGTGGCGGATATCTTCAAGCTGCTCATTAAGGAAGATACGATTCCGCGCAAGGCTGATCGCGTGCTGTTCATTCTTGCGCCCGCGCTGGCTTACATACCTGCCTTCTCTGTGCTCGCGGTTTTGCCGTACACGCAAAATCTTTATTTCGCGGATTTGAATGTCGGGCTGCTCTACTACGTGGCATTGTCAGGGATCTCGACGCTTGCCATTGTACTCGGGGGCTGGGCTTCCAATAACAAATATGCTCTTCTCGGGGGTATGCGCTCGGCGGCACAGATGATCAGCTATGAGGTGCCGCTCGTGATTTCGGTGGTAGGCGTTATCCTGCTCAGCGGCAGCTTGAATTTACGGGATATTGTTGCTGCACAGGACGGAGGCTGGTTCTGGAACTGGAATTTCCTCCCTCAAATCATCGGCTTCGTTATCTTCATCATTGCAGCGGTCTCTGAGCTCAACCGAACGCCCTTCGATTTACCGGAGGCGGAGTCAGAGCTTGTGGCGGGTTATCACGTCGAGTACAGCGGTTTTCGCTTTGCTTTCTTTATGCTCTCGGAATATGTTTACGTTTATGCGATTGCTGCCCTTACGACGGTGCTGTTCCTTGGCGGCTGGCATGCGCCGGCGCCTTTTCTAGATTTTGTGCCGGGTATCATCTGGTTTTTGCTGAAGTTTGCATTTGTTGTGTTTTTCCTGTTTTGGATCCGTGCGACGATGCCGCGAATTCGTGTAGATCAACTGATGGGACTCGGTTGGAAGGTGCTGCTGCCCGTTTCGCTGCTTAACGTGTTCCTAACGGCTGTATATTTGGAACTGTTTATTAAGAACTAGCAAAGGGGAGAAGGAAATGAAAGGAATGCTGCAAGGACTGGGTGTAACGCTCAAATCGATGACGGCTCCAAAAGTGACCACTTCCTATCCAGACGTGCCTTTTATCATGCCGGATCGGTTCCGTGGCATTCAGCATTTTATTCCGGATCTGTGCATCGTTTGCAATCAATGCGCGCGTATTTGCCCGACGGATTGCATTACGCTGACAGGCAAGCCGAATCCGGATCCGGACAAAAAGGGCAAGGTCATCGATACGTTTGATATCAATTTTGAAATCTGCATCCTATGCGACCTCTGTACGGAGGTTTGTCCGACGGAAGCGATCGTCATGTCGAATCATTTTGAGCTGGCCACGTTCAGCCGCGATGATCTGTTTAAGGACGCACAGTGGCTGACGGACAACAATACGCTTACTCGGCAGGATAATAACAATATCGGAGCGCCGGCCAAAGGGGGCGCGAAATAGTTGTTCAATATTGCATTTACGGGCGAATTCGTCGCTTTTTTTATCTTTTCGGCGATCATGATTTGCGGCGCTGTTCTCATGATTACGCTGGAGAAGGTCGTGCATATGGTCATTTCTATGGCAGCTGTATTTCTCGGCTTAGCGGGAATGTTCGTGCTGCTTGATGCAGAGTTCGTCGCGTTCGTTCAGGTGCTGATTTATGCGGGAGCGGTTTCGATCTTGATGATCTTCGGCATCATGATGACGAAGCATCAAGCCGGAGCGCGCGAGCCTGCGAAGCCGCTGCATGAAACGCTGGCGGCAATTGGCGCGCTGAGTTTGTTCGGCGTACTGTTTTATGCGATTCGGTCGACGGAGTTTCCTGAGCCGCAGCCCTTCCAGCAAGCGGAAGATAATACGATGGCCATCGGAGAGCTTTTATATACGGGGTACGTGATTCCCTTCGAGCTTCTTTCCGTGCTTTTGACCGTCGCTTTTATTGGAGCCATCGTGCTCGCCAAAAAGGAGGCGGATTAAACAAATGTTATCCTCCTATTTAACGCTGGCAGCGATTTTGTTCTGTATCGGGCTGTACGGCGCTTTAGTGAAACGAAATGCGGTCGTCGTCCTGCTTTCGCTTGAGCTTATGCTTAATGCGGTCAACTTGAATTTGGTCGCCTTTTCGAAGTACGGCGTCGTGCCGTCCTTGACCGGTCAAATCTTTTCTTTATTTACGATTACGGTCGCCGCGGCAGAAGCTGCGATCGGAGTAGCAATACTGATTGCGTTGTTCCGGATGCGGGGGACAGTGAACGTCGACGAATTTGACAAAATGAGGAGGTAGCGCAGCGTATGGATAAATACACACAAACGGCTTGGTTGATACCGTTGTTTCCGCTGGCAGCATTCCTCGTTTTGACGGCGCTCGGCCGCAGCTATCGGCGGGCGGGCGTATTCATCGGTTCGTTGGGTTCTTTTGCAGCCTTTGTGTTCTCGCTGTTGATTTTGGCAGATCGCTTGGGTGCCAATGAAGTGGATTATAATTATTCCTTCGATTGGATTACGATTGGTGATTATTCGCTCCGATTGGGGTTTGAGGTGACGAACCTGACAGCGCTTATGCTGGTGGTCGTTACGTTTGTCAGCTTTCTCGTGCAGCTGTACTCAGCTGGTTATATGAAGGATGACGAGAGGATTTCAGTGTTTTACGGCTATGTTTCCTTATTTACCTTTTCTATGCTGGGCCTGGTGCTGTCGGATAATTTATTGTCGCTTTATATTTTTTGGGAATTGGTCGGCGTATGCTCATTCCTATTGATCGGCTTTTGGTTTACGCTGCCTAAGGCTCGCGCTGCCGCCAAAAAAGCCTTTATCGTTACGCGCATCGGCGATGTCGGACTTCTGCTGGCTATCCTGCTGCTGTTCTGGTATATGCCGGAGCATGCGCTTGATTTTACAACGATTCAAAGCGTGTTCGACGGTCAGTCAGGCGCCATTACAAACGGGATTACGACGCTCATTGCCCTGCTTATTTTTGTGGGCGCCATTGGAAAATCCGGTCAATTTCCGCTGCATGTCTGGCTGCCTGATGCGATGGAAGGGCCGACGCCCATCAGTGCGCTGATCCACGCGGCGACCATGGTTGCCGCGGGCGTGTTTCTTATTGCGCGGACGTACGATATTTTTCAAGACTCTGCTGCCGCGATGGAGACGATCGCATATGTAGGCGGATTTACAGCTATCTTCGCAGCGACGATCGCGCTGGCGCAAAATGACATTAAACGAATATTAGCTTACTCAACGGTAAGCCAGCTCGGCTATATGATGCTTGCGCTCGGTCTCGGTTCCCTAACAGGCGGGATCTTTCATTTGTTTACGCACGCTTTCTTTAAAGCGCTGCTGTTCCTGGGAGCCGGAAGCATCATCCATGCCGTACATACCCAAAACATTAACGAGATGGGCGGACTAAGCTCGAAAATGCGTGTGACGACATGGACCTTTGGGATCGGCGCTCTGGCGCTTGCCGGCATTCCGCCCTTATCCGGCTTTTGGTCGAAGGATTTGATCTTGTCGGTTGCGTGGGAAACAAACCCGCTGTTGTTCGTTGTTGGTTTGGCAGCGGCTTTCTGTACGGCGCTTTATATGTCACGGCTGTTCTTTCTCGTATTTATGGGGAAACCAAGCGCCGCGGCATCCAAAGCCCATGAATCGCCTGTCTCCATGACGCTGCCTCTGATTGTTTTAGCTGTCTTGGCTGTTGCAGCCGGGTTTATCGAGACGCCGTGGAACGGCTGGTTCGGTTCGTGGATTAACGACGGCCCTGAAGAAGCGCATACCAACGGCGCAGCGCTCGTGGGTTCAATTGCCGTTGGGCTTTTAGGGATTTACATCGGATGGCTCGTATACGGGAAAAAAAGTATCAGCAGCACTGCGCTGCGCGAGAAAATGCCTTGGCTTGTCAGGCTGCTTGAACGCAGCTACTACATCGATGAACTGTATGCAGCCGTGATCGTGAAGCCGCTCAAGCTGCTTGGCTCCGTTTTGCTTGCATTCGATGCCTATGTCATAGGCGGAATCGTCCGGCTGACAGGAACGGCTGTAAGCACCGCTGGCCGGGCTGCTGCCCGGCTGCAGAACGGTCAGGTGCAATCCTACAGCGTAGCGGCCGTTATCGGTTTTGTAGTGATTGTGGTTGCCATCGTCGGAAGGAGGTTCCTGCCGTGAGCATCCTGAATGATATCCCTATATTGTCGTTTATTTTGCTGTCGCCTCTGTTAGGCGTCATCGTATTGCTTCTGCTTCCCAAGCATCGGGGCAGTTGGATGAAGACAGCGGTCGTCGTAACAACGCTCATTCCTCTGGTTCTATCCTTCTGGCTGTACGCCCATTACGACAAGCAGCAGGGCGGCGCTGCGTTCGACGAGCAGCAAAGCTGGGTGCAGCTTCCGCTGAATAAGGAGACGCAGCAAGCAGGCGTTTCGGAATTCATGTTCTCGTTCCAATATGAGCTTGGCGTGGACGGCTTGTCGCTTCCTCTCCTGCTGCTCACGACGCTTGTATCGGCAATGGCATCGCTGGCCGCCATTCAGGTCAAAAAAAGATGGAAATCGTTTTTTATTTGGTTTCTATTGCTGGAGACGGGAATGCTTGGCGTATTTCTAGCCCGCGATCTGTTCATGTTTTTTATATTTTTCGAGATTACGCTCGTTGCGATGTATTTCTTAATCGGAATCTGGGGTTATTTCAACCGCGAGCGCGCGGCCAATCAATTTCTTATCTATAACGGGATTGGTTCAGCCATCATGCTCATTGCCTTTGTTATTCTGGTGAATACGGCTGGCTTCCGCATTGACCAGGCCGGCGATCAAGTTAGCTTTATTTACAGCGGCAGCTATTCGGATATATTTCGCAATATATCCGACCCGGCAGCATGGATGAATTTGGCTCCGGAGCAGGTCGGCATGGTCAATCCTTTCCTAATGACGGATACGATGCAATGGACGCTGTTTATTATGCTGCTGATTGCCTTTGGCATTAAGCTGCCGATCTTTCCGTTCCACACCTGGATGCTGAAGGTGCATACGGAAGCCCCCACATCCATCGTCATGATCCACTCGGGTCTTTTGCTGAAAATGGGCGCATACGGCTTGCTCCGATTCGGGCTGCTGCTCTTTCCGGAGCAGGCACGCGCATTTGCGATACCGCTGGCAGTGCTGGGCGTCATCAATATTTTGTACGGTGCGCTGCTCGCCTTCAGGCAGCAGGAATTCAAGCTCGTGCTTGCCTATTCCTCGATCAGCCATATGGGAATCGTCCTTCTCGGCTTTGCTGCCATGAATGAGATTGGTATACAAGGCGCTGTATTTCAGCTTGTATCGCATGGACTCCTGTCGGCGCTGCTCTTCTTAATCGTTGGCAGCATTTATGAGCGAACGGGCACGACAGAGCTTGGTGAACTGGGTGGTTTGGCGCGTTCTATGCCATTTATAAGCGGCGTATTGCTGACAGCAGGACTCGCTTCGATCGGCCTGCCGGGATTATCCGGCTTTATTGGCGAATTTCTATCGCTGCTTGGGCTGTTCGAGTCGCAGCGCTGGTTGACGGCGGCAGCGGCGCTTGGCATTATTTTGACCGCGGTTTACATGCTTCGGGCTGTTTTGAAAATAACGTTCGGAGCGCAGCGGGAGACCTTTGCCGCGCTCAAAGATGCAAGGCTCATTGAAGCGCTGCCGATGATCGTGCTGCTTGCGTTCATTTTGCTGCTCGGCTGCTTCCCATCCATCCTTACGGACACGGTACAGTATGGCATGGATGGCCTGTTCGACCAATTACTTGCAACAAGGGCGGGGGGATAGACCATGTACGAAGGCGTTTCATTTGTACCACTGACATGGACGGATATGCTCTACCTTGCCCCGGAATTTACGCTTGCCGCCGTATTTTTGCTGCTGGTCGTGCTGGATTTGATATTGCCGAAACGCATAAGCAGGCTGACGATCGGCTGGCTGACGCTGGCGGGCATCCTTGCCTCGCTGCTGCTCGTGGTGCTTCGGATGCTCGATATGAATCAGGGAGGCACCTCTGCTGAAGCGATTAGGCTGCTGAGCAACAGTTATCGCATCGATGATTTCGGAAGCTTGCTCAAGATCGTATTTTTGACAGGTACCGCGCTTATCGTCCTGCTGGCGATCGGATCAGTACGGGATGACGAAGCGATAACGGATCGATCGGAATACTTTTATCTTCTGCTTCCGGCGCTTATCGGGGCGATGATGATGGCCTCATCGGGAAATTTGGTAACGCTGTACATCGGACTTGAGCTGCTCAGCTTAACGAGCTACGTCCTGGTCGGAATAAGAAGGAGAGCTTCGTTATCTGCCGAGGCCGCGTTCAAGTACGTGGTAACGGGGGGCATTTCGTCCGCGATGGTTTTGTTCGGAATGTCGTATTTATACGGCATAACGGGGTCCGTTGATCTTGGAGTAATCGCAGAGGCGCTGCCGCGTGCTTTCATTGACTTTAAGGCGTTTGTGTATGTGGGCTTCCTCTTTATGATTGCGGGCTTCGGCATCAAGGTGGCAGCGGCTCCCTTCCATGCCTGGGCACCCGACGTGTATCAGGGAGCGCCTGCACCGGTTTCTGCTTTTCTGGCGGTTATTGCTAAAGGTGCGGCGCTTGCGGCTGTTTTTAGAATCATGTTCAGTACGATATTAGTTGCGAGCGGCGAAGACGCGAATGTGTCCAAGGATCTTTTCCTTGTGCTTCTGGTATTAGCCGCGGCTGCGATGCTTGTTGGGACCACGGCGGCTTTGAGGCAAAAAAACGTGAAGCGGCTGCTCGCCTTGTCGGGCGTTGCTAACGCGGGTTATATGCTCGTGCCGATCGGGGTTTCAATAACGGTGATCCACAGCAGCAACTTCTCGGAGTTCGTTTATTATTTGGCAGCCTACCTGTTTATGACGATTGGGGCATTTGCCGTGCTTACGGTCGTCAGCCGTGCTTCGGGCAATGATGAGATGAGGAGCTTCGCTGGTATGTATTACAGGGCTCCTTGGACCGCCGCGGCGATGGTTATTTTCGTCTTATCACTGTCAGGATTACCGATATCCGGAGGGTTTTTCGGGAAGCTTTTTATTCTGCTTGGCGCGGCAAGTGCCAAGGCCTACTGGCTCGCGGCGATTATGGTTGCAAGCAGCGTGATCTCCTACTATTTCTACTTCAGCTTGGTGCGCCAAATGTTTATGCGAAGCGGGAACGAGGACGGCGGGCTTCGCCTCTCTGGAGAAACCGGAGCCGTCATTTGGATATGTGCAGCGGCGACGTTAGCGCTGGGTATTTTCCCCGGGCCGTTAATGGAATGGATCGACGCGATATTCTCGCTTAAAGGCGACTTATTGATAGGCGGTTAGCAAGGTGAGCAAACGCAGAGGTTCGTTGGATTTTTCATAATAACAGTGAGGGGCTGTCCGAAAGGCCATGAATATGGACCTAGAGGACAGTCCTTTGTTTTAGGCTCATCGATGAGAATTTGTATGTTTTCGCTTTAAAATGTGTGCCTATTTAACCCTGCGATACGATAGTTTTTGCCACACAGGATGGTGTCAGTCGTTAGGCTTGATTGGCTTTGCTAGGCGAAAGAGGTTTTTTTGTTTCAGCGATAAAAGATGTGGGTAATGAGCATCAGGGGAGAAATGGTTCATGTAGGTAGTCGTTGAGGCGTACTGAGCTTCTATCACCCACGTTTACTCTAGTACATATTTACCGGGAAATAATAGTTTTTGACCGATTTTCTTTTGCTTCTGTTGTGCAGTCTTAGAATCATAGGACTATTGTCCTTTTGTCTGCGTGCAACAAGGGAATTGGCGGCTCCGGAGAGAACTGATATGAATGGTATATTTAAATGAAAGTGGGAACGGAAAATAACGGATTCATTAATCGAAGGCAGAATGCGATGATAAATCGAATAGAACCAAAAAGAGTTGGAAATAAGCGGGAGGTTGGCTGCGTTGCAACGATTGTGAGGTTAGCTGCTGCGGTCCAAAACCGCGCTGCGCGCTTGCAAATGCAAGTAAGCTCGCAAAGCATGCTTGCCCCGCGCAAGCTCCTCCGTCAGGCGCTGCTCGCGCTGCTGATCGGGAGCTTCACCCTCGGGGGCACTGCCCCCGCAGGGCTCGCTCCCGGAGCGCTGCCTGCGGCGCTTGCCGCCGCAGGCGGCGTAACCGAGCAGCCGCAAAGCTGGCTGCTCAAATGGCGAAGCCCCGCGCTCGCGCATGAGCTGCGCGGGACACAGGTGCTGCGCCGCCAAAATGAGGCGGCGGTCATGCTCGTACGTCCGGCCGATAAGGACGCGGACGTGCAGGAGTGGCTGCGCCGGCTGCGAAGCTTGCCGGACGTGGAGTATGTGCACCCGAATGATGCGGTGCACATTCTATCCATGCCTGCGGACACACCTTCGCAGGAGCCGCTCATGCCCTCGCAAGCGGAGGGAGTGCCGGAGAGGGCTGTAGTCCCTTCGGCCCCTGCAGCGAAGCTTGCAGCCGCCGCTGTGCCTGTCACGCTGCCTGCCAATGACCCAGAGCTGCCTAAGCAGCTTTATCTCGGTCAGATTGGCGCAATAAAAGCGTGGGAAACCGTCCAAGAGCAGCAGGAGCTGACCATTGCAATCGTTGACACCGGCGTTGATCTCGACCATCCGGATTTGAAGGATAATCTCGTTCCGGGCGCCAATCTGGTGAATCCGGGAGAGCCGCCTGAAGATGACAACGGACACGGCACAAGCGTAGCTGGTGTCATCGCAGCAAGAGGAAATAATGGCATAGGTGTATCAGGCATCGTTTGGAAAGCCAAAATAATGCCGATTAAAGCGCTCGATCAGAGTGGCGACGGCACAGAGCAGGAGCTTGGCGAAGCGATATTGTATGCGGTCCGAAGCGGCGCAAAGATCGTTGTGCTGTCCGTCGGCTTACATCGTTACTCCCCTTACATGCTGGATATCGTAAAGTATGCGGAAAGCAAAAACGTGCTTCTGGTAGCAGCGGCGGGCAACGATGGGGTGGCTCTCGGAGAGAGAGCGTCGGTAAAATATCCTGCAGCCTATCCAACCGTGCTTGCTGTTGGAGGCGTGAAGACAAACAATACGGTTGACGCAAGATCTAACCATGGAACTGAGCTTGATCTGGTCGCACCGTGGAATGTATATACGACGGCCCTCGGCGGGCTGTATAAGAAAGAGGAAGGTACCTCTATGGCTGCCCCGCAGGCAGCTGCTGCAGCGGCTCTCATATGGTCGCGCTACAAGAACCTGAAGCCTTATCAAATACGCGAGCTGCTGCGGCAAACGGCCAAGGATATCGGTCCGTCCGGCGCGGACAGCTCTTCCGGCTACGGCGTGCTGCAAATTGACCAAGCGGTACGTTCAACATTGCAGACAGATGGGTTCGAACCAAACAACAGCCAGAAATCGGCTGCGAGGTTTCCGCTCGGCACTCAAGTTTCAGGCTTGCTGAAGGGGACCGCCGATCATGATTGGTATCGAATCGATACCCCGTATGACGGTAAGCTGACGATACAATACGCAGGGCTTGTAGCCAGCGGAAAAATCGTTCCGCCAGTCCGTCTTACCCATTATACAATTGGCGTAAAGCAGAGCACCGCGGATACGAAGCTGGCAAACCGTACGATTGATCTTGATGTTAAAAAGGGCCAGCATCTTATTCATCTTGAGCTTATTAACCAAAGCAGCGATGATGACCTGCCTTACCTGCTTACATCTACCTTTACAATAAAACCAGATGATTATGAGAAGAATGACAAATCGTATGAAGCGTCGACGCTTCAACCCCGTTCCCAGTCGATTATCGGCAATTTTCACCAGACCGCCGACCGGGACTGGTTTGCCGTGACTTTTACGCAAAGCGGCAAGCTTAGTCTCGTGCTCACGACGAATACCGCGCGTATCGATCCTGGGCTTGCACTCCAAAAAGCAGGGCAGCAGCTCATGGTGTACGACGACGAAGGCGAAGGGGAGACCGAACGGTCACCAGTCATAACTGTGACACCTGGTAAATATTATATTCGTGTTCACAATGCGATCTCCTCCGAAGCAAGTCCGTCTCTAGGGATCTACACGCTCAAGATGGACTATACGCCGAAATATGATGATCCGAATGAACCAAACGATAAATCCTATGAAGCTTTTATGATGAATTCCGGCACGGAATATCTAGGTGTGATCGGCAGCTATGCCGACGTGGATTGGTTTCAATATCGCGTTGCGAGTCCAAGTATCATCAGCATGGCTATAACCGGCGTGCCGAGCGATAATGATTTGAATCTTCAGCTGTACGACAAACGTATGAAGCAATTAGCGTCTGCAAGTACGAGGTCGAGCGGCAAGCTTCAAACGAAGGAGCTGCTGCTGCAGCCAGGCGTGTATTACGTAAAGCTGCTGGCTGAAGCCCCGTTCGACAAGCAATATTACCGATTAAAAGTAAAATCAGATGAGCTAATTGCCGGATTCAAGGACATCAAAGGGCACTGGGCGCAAAATCAAATTGTAGCGTTAAACAAAAAAGGCATTATTAATGGAACGGGCAGCTATCGGTTCGAGCCGAAGCGTGCCATAACGCGAGCGGAGGCCGTGGCGATGGTCGTCAAGGCGTATAAGCCCATTTCAACGGGTACAGCTCCGGATAAACGCTTTAATGACGTTTCAGTAAACCACTGGGCGTATGATGCGATTGCGAGCGCCGTCGGTCAAGAGTGGGTAAAAGGCTTCCCGGGAGGCTCCTTTAAGCCGGATCAGCCGATTACGCGGGCGGAAATGGCATTGATTATCGGCTATGCGGACGGCGTGCAGCCTCGGCTGCCGATTTCAGACCCGTTCGCTGACGTATCCAAAACGCATTGGTCCGCTCCCATGCTCTATGCCATGAGGGTAAACGGGCAGATTGAAGGGGTGGAATCAAATCAGTTTATGCCGAAGCAGCAAGCAAGCCGCGCAGATTTTACCGTGCTTCTTCACCGGGTGCTTACCTAAAATTTGCATAAAACAATTTTACTTCGCGTTTCGTTAGTAACCGTAGGTAGGGATTGTACGAACGGCCAGATTGCTGCTTGCGCGCAGTGCCAGTCTTTGATCCTAAAAGAAGGAGAAGCCAGGGGGGCAGCATGAACGTTGATACCGAGCTTTATCATGATTTGCAAAACTATACCGGCATGACCGGATTATTCTCGATTATCATTGTTATCCTAAGTATTATATTTGTTTGGTTTGTCCTGCAGGAGGTAAAGTGGGAGACGTTTTTCCGTTTTCCGCGCAGTCCCAAAGCACGTCTTTTTCAAGTTATTGTTGCCATCATTATGGGTCATTTATTGGCCAAATTCATTTTGGAATATTGGGGCTATACCGTGCTTCTCAAAAGCTTTGTCGAATAACAAAAGCGAAACATGTCAACAATGGGTAATACATGACGGACTCAAAAAGCAAATGGCTTGCGAATAGATATAATTTAGCGGCTATTCTTGGAATGGAAACGTATTTTTTCACTTGAAAAGTAACGTTTCTGGAGAAAAAAGTCATAAATTGCCGAGGGAAGCGTGTACAAAAAGTGGCAATAATTTAACGCTTGTCGATTCATGTAAATGAGTGATAAGATGAGGTTTGGGTAAAATGAGAAATTCCAGATTATTCACGATTAGGTAATAGAAATTGCAGTTCGCGGAGGGAACCATAAGATGACCAAAATTATCGTCCGCGGAGGCCAGCGTTTGAAGGGAACGGTCCGTGTTAGCGGAGCAAAAAATGCAGTACTCCCCATTTTAGCGGCCTCATTATTGGCGACAGAAGGAGACAGCGTCATCCATGACGTACCCCTCCTCGACGACGTTATGACGATTCAGAAAGTGCTCGCCTCTTTAGGCGCACAATTATCCTATAACAATGAAACCATGCGCATTACAGCGCGAGCTATTACGTCTTTTGAAGCTCCTTATGAGCTTATCCGTAAAATGCGCGCATCCTTCCTTGTGATGGGACCGCTTTTGGGCCGTATAGGCAAGGTAAGAATTTCGCTGCCGGGTGGCTGCGCGATCGGCACTCGTCCGATTGACCAGCATCTGAAGGGCTTCGAGGCGATGGGCGCAGAAATTACGCTTGGACATGGGTTTATCGAAGCCAGCACGAAGACTCGACTTAAGGGTGCGAAGATTTATTTGGATGTAGCTAGCGTTGGCGCAACAGAAAATATAATGATGGCGGCTGCTTTAGCCGAAGGCACGACGATTCTTGAAAATGCAGCCAAAGAACCGGAAATTGTTGATTTGGCTAATTACATTAATGCAATGGGCGGCAAGGTTCGCGGCGCAGGTACGGGCGTTATTCGTATCGAAGGCGTAGACCGCATGTATGGCGCAGTGCATAATGTGATTCCTGACCGCGTTGAAGCTGGCACGTTTATGATCGCTGCGGCGATTACGGGCGGCGACGTCTTCGTAGAAGGCGCGATTGCCGATCATTTGACACCGGTTATTTCCAAGCTTCAAGAAATGGGCGTGGAAATTACGGAAAGCGATAATGGAATCCGGGTACAATCGGGGACTGTTTTGAAATCCGTCGATGTCAAAACATTGCCGCATCCGGGCTTCCCGACAGATATGCAATCGCAAATGATGGCTCTTCTGCTTGTGTCGGAAGGCACGAGCGTCGTGACGGAAACGGTGTTCGAAAATCGTTTTATGCATGTTGAGGAATTCCAAAAAATGAACGCTCAAATAAAGGTAGATGGACGTACGGCGATTGTCAGCGGAGGATTGCCGCTTACGGGCGCAAAAGTCTGTGCAACCGATTTGAGAGCAGGAGCAGCGCTTATATGTGCAGCGCTCCGCGCAGACGGTGAGACGGAAGTAACCGGACTGCATCATGTGGATCGCGGTTATGTCAATATTACAGGTAAGCTCGCTGCTCTTGGCGCAGATATTCATCGCGTCGAGTCAATGGAAGAGAGCGCTGCTGCCGCAGCAACTTCAAGCAAGCAAGGCAATCCTGCATCGGTGGCTCGGGAAAAAGCGTCCGTGGTCGCGATTTCCGCAGCGGTAACAGAGGCAGACACGGCTGTACCTTATAAGCGTGAGAAAGAGGTAGCTGTTCTTAAAGTGCAGCCAACCTGGGCTTAACAGTTATCCATACGCAAAACGAAGAAGCTGTTTCAAATAAGCCGTAACGGGCTTATCTGAAACAGCTTCTTTTTATTGTATGGAACAAGTGAGAAAGAACAGATCATACAAGCATTTTGAACCGCAGAACGAGTATAAATTTGCAGTTCATTTCGCTATAATGGGTAGAACGACTGAAAATGCAAAGGGGCAGCCATGGCAACGATACATGATGTGGCAAAATTAGCGAACGTATCCGTAACGACGGTTTCCCGCGTATTAAATAATCGCGGTTATATTAGCGAGGCAACAAGGGCCAAGGTGTACAAGACCATGGAGGAACTTCATTACCAGCCAAATGAAATTGCTCGTGCATTATTAAGAAAGCAATCTAACGTAATCGGACTAATCATCCCTAGCGTATCTCATCCTTTTTTTAGTGAGCTGGCGAACCATGTGGAAAACTATGCTTATGAACTGGGCTATAAAATGCTGCTTTGCAACTCGGAGCTCGATCCGCTTAAGGAAAAGGACTACATCGAAATGCTCAAGCGGAATCGTGTCGATGGTATCATTATGGGAAGCCATACTCTGCAGGTAGAAGAGTACAAAAATTTAAGGTCCCCGATCGTGACAATTGATCGCCAAATCAGCGGTGAAATCCCGTTTATTTCTTCGGATAATTTTGCGGGTGGAAATCTTGCTGCGAACCTGTTGATAGGTAAAGGCTGTAAAAAAATAGCGCATATATGTGGAAATCTGGAGCTGCAGCTGCTGGCAAACCAACGAACAGAGGCTTTTCGAGCAGTGATGGAGGAGCATGGAATTGAGCACATCATCATACAGACAGATATGAATGTATTTGATCAAGTGCAGTATGAACAAATCATTTATCAGCTGTTCAAGGATCACCCCGACATTGACGGCCTATTCGCAACGAGTGATATTATTGCTGCATTCGCCGTTAAGGAATGCATGGCTGCGGGCAAACGAATTCCAGACGATGTGAGGATTATTGGCTACGACGACGTCAAGGCTGCTAGATGGATAACGCCGGAGCTCACGACGATAAAACAGCCGATTTCAGAAATCGGGAAAATGGCGGTCGATTTAATTGTGAAGCAGATGAATGAGGATTTTTTTGAGACCGAAAATATTATTCCAGTGTCTCTTGTTGAAAGAGCAACCACATAGCATTAACAATGAAAATCCCTTATGAAATAAGGGTTTTTTTATTTTTCTATAATATGTCAATCGTTTGACATGTCAAACGATTGACATAACGATTTTACGAATATATAATACGGTATGAAAGCGGTTTACACGATCGGTAAGACGTTTATAAATTTAAAGAATCGGGGGCAATGATATGAAATCTTTGAAGTGGATACAGGTGCTTGCGCTGTCGCTTATCGCTGTTATGGTTGTTACGGCATGCGGCAATTCTGGTAATACCGGTAATTCCAGCAATATCAGTAATTCCGGTAACGCAGGTTCATCTAATGAAAAATCAGAAGTGAAAATAACGCTGCTTAACTCTAAGGGTGAAATTCAAGCCCCACTGGAAGAAGCGGCAAAAACATTTAAAGAAGACTATTCGAACATAACGCTTGAAATCATACCTGTACCTGCTGGACAATCGCCTTTTGAGAAAGCATCGGCACTTTATGCCTCAGGAAACCCAGCGACCATTACGATGCTGGACACAGGCGATGTTGAGAAATTCAAGGATCGTGTGCTTGATTTGAGCGGCGAGAAGTGGATGGCCGACGCGGTTGACCGCAGCACTTCACTTACGACGTTCGATGGCAAAAACTACGCTTTCCCGCTTGCCATTGAGGGATATGGATTCATTTATAACAAAGCGGTTGTAGATAAAGCGGTAGGCGGGTCGTTTGAACCCGCGACGATCAACACGACAAACGCGCTGGAAGAGCTGTTCAAAAAAATCGAGGCCTCCGGGAAAGCACCGCTAATCATTTCCCCAATGGATTGGTCGCTCGGTGCTCACTATTTGCCGCTAGCTTACGCGGGTCAATCTGCTGATACTGCAGCGGTTACGAAGTTCGTAGAAGATTTGAAAGCAGGGACAGTCGATTTGGCAAGCAACGCTGTCTTTAATGGTTTGATAGATACGTTTGATGTGATGGCAAAATACAACATTGATAAGACATCCCCGTTGTCCGGTACCTATGAGAGAGGACCGGAAGTGCTGGGTAAAGGTGAGGTAGGCATTTGGTTCCAAGGGAACTGGGCATGGCCGCAAATTAGCAGCTTTGATACCGCGAGCGGTCAGTATGGATTCCTTCCAGTACCGGTGAGCAACAATGCGGATGATTTCGGCAATACACAAATTTCTTCTGCTGTTTCGAAGCGTTTGGTGCTCGACAAAGAGAAGAATACGGCTGAGCAGCAAGCTGCTGCAAAAACGTTCTTGGAATGGATGGTATACAACGAGAAGGGGCAAGACTTCCTTGTAAATAAAGCGAACATCATTCCAGCGTTTAAGAATGTTACGCTCGAAGCGAAGGACCCTCTTGCGAAATCGATTTCTGAGCATATCGCAAACGGCAAAACACAAGATTCAATGAGCACGCTTCCTGCAGACCACTGGGCTAAGTTAGGTGCCGCGATGCAAAAATATTTGGCTGGCGCAGGTGATCGCGCGGAATTAACCAAAGAAATCGAGGATTATTGGAAAGCCGTTAAATAAACATTTGCAGCAAGACAGCGGCCTACCCAGCGAATGTGACGGGGTAAGCCGCTTACTCTTATCTATGTTTCGATTCACCAAATAACATGCATGAATGCGAGGGATCATGATGATAACGGAAAAAGGGCTGTGGAATCGCTTGCGACTGCGGCTGCTGTTTACCGGACCTACTTTATTTGCCTTTCTAGCTGTAATGATTGTTCCTTTCTTGTATGGCATATATTTGACCTTCACGAACTGGGACGGCATATCGACATCAAGCAGTCTAGTGGGGTTTGATAATTACGCATCGGTATTTAAGGATGCTGTGTTTTGGAAGTCCTTTTTACTGACTTTGAAATACGTGTTTATTTCAGTTGCACTTATTAATGTGGTGGCCTTCCTGCTGGCCTATGTTCTAACGAGCGGCTTGAAGGGGCAAAGTATGTTCAGAGCCGGATTCTTCATTCCGAATTTGGTGGGCGGTATTGTGCTGGGCTTTGTGTGGCAATTTATTTTTTCCAATGTATTAGTATATGTAGGGAAAGAGTGGGGTATCCCGCTGCTTGGTGCCTCTTGGCTGGCTGATCCGAATAAAGCCTTTTGGTCGATGATTATTGTAACGGTATGGCAATATGCAGGTTATATGATGGTCATTTATGTGGCCGGACTAATGAATGTGCCTAAGGATATTTTGGAGGCGGCCAGTATCGATGGAGCGAGCCTGTTGACCAAAATGCGCAAAATGATTTTGCCGCTGATGGTACCGTCATTTATCGTTTGTATCTTTCTATCTCTCCAAAGATGCTTTATGGTTTATGATTTGAACCTTTCTTTAACGAAGGGCGGTCCGTTCAAAAGCACGGAGATGGTATCGATGCATGTGTACGAGAAGGCATTCCTATCGAGAGACTATGGAGTCGGCCAAGCCGAGGCCTTCGTTCTGTTCCTGCTGGTAGCTACGATTACCATTGCTCAGGTTTACTTTAGCAAGAAGCTGGAGGTTGAGGCGTGATGGAAAATAAAAATGGAGCACTTGCTTGGACGAAATTCATTGCCCTCCTCATTTGCTTGGTTCTTTTTGTCTTTCCTTTTTTGATGCTGCTGGTCAACTCGTTTAAGGAAAATAAGGCGATTACATCAAGTCCGCTGTCCTTGCCGGATAGCTTCAGCTTCGCAAATTATACGAATGCATTTGGCAAAATGGAGTACGTTTCTGCATTTACGAACTCGGTCGTTATTACGGTGCTTAGCGTCATACTGATCTCTTTTCTGGCAGCTATGACGGCTCATTATTTTGTAAGAAATCAAACGAAGCTGAATCAATACACCTTTTTCTTAATGGTAGCGGCAATGATTATTCCGTTCCAAGCCATTATGATCCCTCTCGTCAAAATATACGGCTCCATTGGTTTCTTAAACAGCAAATGGGCCCTCATTTATATGTATATCGGATTTGGAAGCCCGCTTGCGGTCTTTATTTACCATGGTTTTGTAAAAAGCATACCGGCTGAGCTGGAAGAAGCGGCGCTTATTGATGGCTGTACGCGAACGCAAACCTTTTTTCGTATTGTTTTTCCAGTGCTTGCCCCGACGACGGTTACGATTGCGATCTTGAATGTGTTATGGATTTGGAATGATTTCCTATTGCCATCCTTAGTGCTGATCGCGCCGAATGAGCGGACGCTTCCGCTGTCTACTTTCTATTTCTTCGGTACGTACACCGTTGATTACGGCCCGCTTATGGCTGGTCTTATGCTGACGATCTTGCCTGTGCTTGTTGTCTACTTATTTGCGCAGAAATATATTATCCAAGGAGTTATGCAGGGTTCAATTAAATAATAAGTAAGGGTTGGATGCTTTATTTTGTACACGAGAGAAAATGCCGACACATTTATTGCAGAGCGTAAATATTTGATGAAAGAACAGTACCGGCTGGGCTTTCATTTAATGGGCGAGTTTGGCTGGATGAACGATCCTAATGGTTTTATCTACTATAACGGCGAATACCATATGTTTTATCAACATTATCCGTATCAACCGGTATGGGGGCCGATGCACTGGGGACATGCTGTGAGCCGCGACCTTATAACGTGGGAATATCTACCTGTAGCTCTGGCGCCGGATCAGGATTACGATCGCGACGGCTGTTTCTCCGGCAGCGCTTTTGAGCAAGACGGGAAGCTGTATTTAATGTATACCGGCCATGTCATAACGGGGCCGGATAAGGAAAATGATTACCGCCAAAATCAAAACATTGCCGTATCCGAGGATGGCATTCGTTTTGAGAAGCTGACAAGCAACCCTGTCATCGGATCAGAGCTAATACCAGCGGACGTAAGCCAGAAGGATTTCCGAGATCCTAAGGTATTTACGCGCGAGGGTGTTTATTATTCGGTAATAGGCTCAAATGATGGGCAAGGCACTGGCCTCATCTTATTATATCGCTCGGAGGATCTTGGGAATTGGAGCCTGGTTGGCGAAATCGCCCGCAGCGACGGTCAGCTGGGCGATAATTGGGAGTGTCCGGATCTGTTCGAGCTGGGTGAGCATGACGTGCTTGTGATGTCGCCGCAGCGTATGCCTGCACAAGGAGACGACTATCATAATCTTCACTCCGCCACTTATATGGTCGGCCGATTGGATATCGAGCAAAGCAGCTTTAGTTATGATTGCTATGAGCCAATAGACTGCGGCTTTGATTTTTATGCACCGCAGACAACGATCGATGATAAAGGCAGACGAATCATCATGGGCTGGATGGAAACGTGGGAGACGGAAATTCCGACGCAGCTCGGCCATTATTGGGCAGGAGCGATGACGATGCCGCGAGAGGTCGTCATGCAAGGAAAGTCATTACTGTTTAAGCCGCTGGAAGAAGTGAAGGCGTACAGGCATAACGCTTATGAGATAGGCAATGTTCTTTTGACTGGCGTTAAAGACATGGAAGCCTGTGGAGACTGCTACGAGCTGGAGGTTGTATTTCAGGCGGACCAGGCGGAGGAGTTTGGCTTGAAGCTGCGGGTACACGGCGGGGAAGAGACCGTATTATCCTATCGTCAAACGGAAGGAATCTTCCGATTTAACCGTGATAAGTCAGGCATCGGTCTTGGCGGGGAGCGCAGAACAAAGGTAGCGCTCAAGGATGGTTTGCTCGCATTGCATATTTTCGTCGATAAATCCTCCGTCGAGATCTTTATACAGGGCGGCGAAAAGGTGATGACATGCCGAGTTTACCCCGGCAGTAATTCACTAGGCATTCAAGCGTATGCCGAAGGGTTATGTTCTATGGTATCCTTTAAAAAATGGGATATAAAGTAGGAGGGGCTTAAGCTGTCGAAAGTATATACGATCGGTGAAGCGTTAATTGATTTTATTCCGGATACGCGGGGAATTGAATTAAAGAATGTGGTTGGCTTTCGGAAGGAGGCTGGAGGCGCTCCGGCTAATGTTGCTTGCGCAGTGGCGAAGCTGGGCGGAAGCAGCGCATTCATCGGCAAGCTGGGCGTCGACGCCTTTGGTGATTTTCTCGTGGAAACATTGGAGGAAGCCGGTGTAGATACAAGTTTCGTGCTGCGAACGAATGAAGCGAATACGGCGCTTGCCTTTGTCAGCTTAAAGGCAGACGGTGACCGGGATTTTTCTTTCTATCGGAATCCTAGCGCGGATATGCTGCTTTCCGAGGATGAGATCTGCGGGGATCGGTTCGCGAAGGGAGATATCCTGCACTATTGCTCGGTTGATCTCATTGAAGCTCCTGTTAAATACGCGCATATCAAGGCGATTGCGGCGATGAAAGCAGCAGGCGGTCTCATCAGCTTTGATCCCAATGTACGGCTGCCGCTGTGGTCGAATCATGAGGAGTGCAGGCAAACGATTTTGCAATTCATCCCGCAGAGCCATTTGGTCAAAATCAGCTCGGACGAGCTAGCTTTTATTACGGGTATCGAGGATGAGGAGGAGGCTATCTCTTCTTTATTTGTCGGGGATGTACAGGCTGTTGTATACACGAGGGGCTCTGAAGGAGCAGTATGGTATACGCCACACTACCAAGAAGCTGCGCCTGGTCAGAAGGTAGCGGTGGTAGATACAACGGGAGCGGGCGATGCCTTCATAGGCGCCCTGCTGTACCAGATTCTGCTGAATGAGGGTGCTGTAAGCGGGATTGATGCAGAAAAGGCACAAAGGATGGTTTCGTTCGCCAATGCCGCTGCGGCTCTGACAACGACAAGAGCAGGGGCAATCTCCTCGCTGCCCGTTCTGCAGGAGCTTCCGCCTTTATAAATGAGTAATGGTAAGAGCATAGTTCCTTCTCCCTCTTTGGGCGAAGGGGTTATGCTCTTTTTTTATGTTGTACCTGCCGGCATGCAGCAAGTCAAAACTGGGGGGCCGCGAACGCAGGCTTGTTCATCTTCCGTTCATTTTTGCGTGCTATATTCTAACTTACTAAGACCGATGGAAGGTGGATTACAGTAGATGAAGAAATGGACGATAGGGCTCAGCATTATCATTATCCTGGCTGCTGCTGGGGCAGGTGCCTATTATTTTTATTTTGCGAAAGAGAAGGAAGCGGCAGGTGAGACGCCCACTTCTCGTACGGTAACCGCTACAAAAGGATCTATTTTAAAACAAATTAGCGGTACGGGATCGGTAGCAGCAAATTCGAGGGAGACGGTCACGGCGGGCAAGAGCGGTACGATTGCGACGGTGAATGTGAAAAAAGGGGATAAAATCAAAGCTGGCCAAATTCTCGTTACATTTGAGGCCGCAGAAGATAATGAAGACAAAATTTCAACGATAGAAAAAAGCATAACCAAGCTGGAACAATCGATAGAAGAATACCAAGAGAATTATAAGGAAGCAACGGGAACGGAAAACGAGGAGGCAACGAAGCAATCCCTTCAGAAAAATATAGAAGACGCGAACACGGAAATAGCCGATTACGAGGAGCAATTGCAAGATATATACGATGAGCAAGCGAAAGAGGAAAAGGTAGTCTCCGCCTCGATTGACGGGGAAATTACGGAAATGTATATTGAAGTGGGCGATGAAGTCAATGCCAATACGACAGTAGCGACAATTGTGGACTATACCAAGCTGGAGTTTGTTACCTCTGTAGATGAGCTTGATATTTCATCGGTAAAGGTCGGCCAAGCCGTTGATCTGTCTTTGAGCGCCATTACGGACCATACGATTGATGCGACCGTATCCGAAATTGCAATGGAAGGCACCTCGAATAATGGCTCGTCGGCGTTTGAGGTGAATATCCTTCTTACGGATATTGAAGGAGTCAAGGTCGGCATGTCCGGTGAAGCGGCTATAACGATTGCGTCCAAGGAAAACATCGTTCTGGTGCCGGTTAATGCTGTCGTTGAAATGGGAACAAAATCATTCGTTCGCATACCTAGTGAAAACGGGGAGCAAGCTGCTGCAGCGGGCGGGCAGCAGCAAGGACGGACAACAACTGGATCAGGCGCTGCCGCAGGCGGCCAGCAGGGAGCAGCGTCAGGTCAAGCAGGCGTAGCGACTGGAGAGCGGCCTGCGGCGGGCCAAGGTACGGGCGCAGCGGCAGGCGGCCAGCAGGGAGCAGAGTCAAGACAAACGGGCGCGGCGAGCGGAGAACAGCCGGCAGCGGGCCAAGGTACGGGCGCAGCAGCGGGCGGCCAGCGTGGCACGGCAGGGCAAGCAGGAGCAAACGGAGAAGCGGGGGCAGCAGCCGGCGGCGGTTTTGCGGCAGGCGGGCGAGCAGGCGGCAGGATGCAGGGCGGGCTTGAAGGTCAGCTGGTTGAGGTGACGACAGGTCTTAGCGATGCGAGCTTCGTAGAGATCGTCTCCGGGCTTGCGGAGGGTGACAGCGTACTTGTTCCGATTGCGCAAGGAACGGCCGGCATGGGCACCGAAACGGAAGAGATGACCATGCAGCAGGGCTTTTTCCCAGGCGGCGGCATGGCCTTCCCAGGCGGAGGCACGGGCGGAATGGCTGGCGGAGGCGGAATGCGGAACACAACAAGCGGCGGTGCGCGATGAGTATGAACTCAAACGTTCCTTTAATTGAGATGACGAATATTACGAAGTCATATATGATGGCGCGGGAAAAGACGACCGTTTTGCATGAGGTATCGCTAACGGTAGCGCACGGCGATTTTCTAGCGATTGTGGGCCCATCCGGATCGGGGAAGTCGACGTTAATGAACATTATAGGCTGCCTTGACCTGCCAAGCGAAGGAAGCTATAAGCTGGAAGGCCTTGAGATAACGGGGCAAAACGACAATAAGCTGACTGAAATGCGCAATAAAAAAATAGGTTTTATTTTCCAAGGCTATCACCTGCTGCCAAAGCTTACGGCACTCGAGAACTGTGAGCTTCCCCTTATTTACCGGGGTTTGCCTGGCAAGGAGCGGAAGCTTCGCGCAATGGACGCGCTGGAGAGGGTCGGGCTTGGCCAAAAATTAAACCACCGCCAAAATGAGCTCTCGGGCGGCCAGCAGCAAAGGGTTGCGATCGCACGCGCGCTAGCGACTAACCCGCCTATGCTGCTTGCCGATGAGCCGACTGGCGCGCTGGATTCGAAAACGGGCATGGAAGTGCTTAACATGATGGAGGAACTAAACAAAGCGGGTCAGACGATTGTGCTGATTACGCATGATATGGAAGTAGCGAAGCGGGCAAGCCGAACGGTAATTATACGGGATGGGGTGTTGACCGAGCAGGAGCAAGGAAGGAGGGGTAGCGATGAAACTCACGCAAGGCTTCAAGATGGCAGTCAAGAGCGTCTTGTCCAACAAGCTTAGAACAATCTTGTCTATGCTTGGTATTCTGATAGGCGTTGCAACGGTTATCGCGTTGGTGGCGATGGGGAAGGCATCCTCCAACGAGGTGGCCGAGCAGGTATCGTCACTTGGAAGTCCGGATTCGCTCTCCGTTACGATTACTGGCCGAGGTACGGTTACGACGCTCTCCGTGGATGAAGCGAATGAGCTTGGCGAAGTTGCCAATGTGGCGGGCGTTGCTCCGGTGACAAGTACGACGGGCTATGCGAAGTATGGCAAAACGCAAGTAACGGTGACCGTAGAAGGAATTACGGCCGCTTACGAAGAAGTAAAGGATTTTCCGGTGCAAGATGGAAGATATATCGCCTCTCCGGATATTAAAAACAACACAAAGGTAGCGCTTATCGGCGTGGATACCGCGACCGACCTGTTCGAGGATGAGGGTGAAGACCCGTCTGCCGCAGTCGGCAAAAAAATAACAATCAACGGTTACAACTTTACGATCGTTGGCCTGCTTGAATCGCAGGGCAGCTCGCTTACGGGTTCGAATGACGAGAAAATATTAATTCCCGTAACGACGGCTCAAAAGATATTTCAAACAAGCGGTGTATCTACCATTAACCTAATCGTGTCGGATACAAAGCTGATGGATAGGACCGTTACAGGGATTGAAGCTGTTCTCTATGAGAAATTCCGGGGGAATGAGAATGCTTACCGGGTGCTTAATCAAGAAGAAGCCATGGAAACATTGAATTCGGTAAATGAAATAATGAATAGGCAGCTTATATATGTAGCAATCATATCACTTATCGTTGGCGGGATCGGCATAATGAATATCATGCTCGTGTCAGTAACGGAACGGACGCGTGAAATTGGCATTCGCAAATCATTGGGAGCCAAGAAACGGGATATTTTATTTCAATTTCTGGTAGAGGCGGTTTGCATAAGCGGTCTTGGAGGCGCACTCGGCATTGGTCTTGGTTATATCGCCTCTTTTACTATCGGAATGGTAATGAAAACAGAAACGGAGGTTCCAATAGATACCGTATGGCTGGCTTTTGTATTCTCTGCTTTCGTCGGTGTCATATTCGGCTACTTGCCTGCGAATAAAGCGGCAAGCCTGCGGCCAGTTGACGCGCTTCGCCATGATTAGACGTTTAACGGTTCTACCCTATCATTCACGCTCATAGAATGTACCATCAGGACCGGTTTAAGAGAGAGGGACTCCTCGCTAGCGGATTCTTATAAACTCTCCCCCGGCCAAGGTGGAAGGAGAGCTCATGAAGCGTAGGATAGGGATGTATTCAATAGTTTCGTTGATCAGTCGAGTGCGGACAAGCAGAGGGCTGGCTTTGTTTGCTGTAGGCGCAATGCTGGGAGCCTCTGTGCTGCTAGTGAGGCTTTCGCTGAATGAGCTCCGGGGCGCGCAATCCGCAAGGTACATAACGGAGAATCATTTGGCGGAGAATGATACGCAAGCAGAGTCTTCTATTAATACTCCGAAGGACACCGAGGAGCGGCAGACTACTTCTAAAGAAGCCAATCCGCAGAAGACGAATCCAGCTGCAGGCGGTCAATCGAATGCGGAGACGCCTGCGATACTCGATCGTCTCGTGGTCCGTGTCTATATGACAGAAGAGAAACGAATTGAGCGTGTACCGCTCGAAACCTATGTCCGCGGCGTTGTGGCTGCGGAAATGCCAATCGGCTTCGAGCTGGAGGCGCTAAAGGCGCAAGCCATTGCCGCGCGTACGTATATGATACGGAGAATCATACAAGGCAATGACAGCGGGGTTCCGGTTGAAGACGCAGATGTGACGGATACGATTGAGCACCAGGTTTATGTCTCTGTCGCGGATCTCGCCAAAAAATGGCCAAAGTCCGAACAGAAAACAAACATGAAAAAACTGAATGATGCGGTTGCAGAAACGAGAGGCAAGATCATTACGTATAAAGGTGATCCGATCGAAGCAACCTTCTTTTCCACGAGCAACGGGTATACCGAAAATTCGGAGGACTACTGGAAACAGGAGATTCCTTATTTGCGAAGCGTGGCAAGTCCATGGGATGAAGCCATTTCACCGCGATATAAGGAAACGGTAGAGCTGCCGCTAAAAGAGTTTTACAAGAAGCTCGGAGTTGCAAGGAAGAGCTCTGCCAAATCAGCTATTCGTATAGTAGAGAAGACCGCTGGCAATCGGATCAGCAAGATAGTGATAGGAGGAGCAACCTTTACGGGGCGGGAAGTGAGAGAAAAACTAGGTCTCGCATCCTCTCAATTTACTTGGAATATAAAAGGCAGTTCGATATGGATTACCACCTACGGCTATGGGCATGGCGTAGGTATGAGCCAATGGGGAGCGAACGGTATGGCGCAATCGGGGGCGGGCGCTGAGGAAATTTTGGCGCATTACTATTCTAGCGTTCAAGTGGAGCAAGCTTCAAAGCTTTCGGAACAGCTCGCCAGTCACTCTTAATTTAAACTCTTTCAATATTTCATTATCACCTCACGTATAAACCTAGCAGATCTGGTAACAATGGCTAGTGAGGTGATAGAAAATGAATGATCAAAATCAAAGTAAACCGAAGCAAAGACCAGAAGAAACTCCCAAAACCGTTCTGGGAGGAACGTCTGCCGCCAAATCTAGCAGTGGATGGAAGAACCTTTTTGCAAAGCGATGGGTATCTCCAGCAATCTTCATGGCCGCGGCAGCAATTATCGTAACCTTAATGTGGATCTATCAGGGAGCGGATCAAACGAGTCCTACAACAGGAAAAGCCGTTACTACTGAAGATTCAAAAGAGGGTACGACTGAAACGCAAGGCAAGGGTGAGGATGCTGTTGAGGTTATCGCAGGCAATGAGTCGATTAAATGGCCGCTGGCTGACAGAGCCGCACTGCAAGTAGAACTGCCGTTCTATGACGAAAAAGCAAGCGATGAAGAGCGCGAGGCTGCTCTCGTTCAAGTAGGAGAAACCTTCTCCGCGCATATGGGAATTGACTTCGTTGACCCAAGCGGTAAAACCTTCGACGTGCTGGCTGCACTATCGGGTAAAGTCACTTATGTAAAGGCTGAACCGACGAACGGCAATGTAATTGAGATTACCCATGCCGGCGGTCTTGTAACGGTATACCAAAGCGTAACCGATGTTGCGGTTGAAGTTGGCGATGATGTTACGCAAGGTACCGTGATCGCAAAAGCCGGACGCAATGACTTGGAACGCGACCTTGGCATTCACCTTCATTATGAAACACGCAGCAACGGCAAGCCGGTTAATCCAAGCTCGCTAATCACAGAGTAAAAATTTCAAAAATAGGACTTTAGACGTACAGGCAGGGAGCAAATCCCTGCCTGTTTTTCGTTTTTCTGAAAAAAATTTCACATTCCGGCTTGTCAGGCTTGACCATAACGAATATATACGTGACCTACTCATATAATGTACCAAACTATCTCGAGTAGGGAGGCGGGAACGTGCACGATTACATCAAGGAGCGAACCATTAAAATAGGCCGCTGCATCGTGGAAACGAAGCACACGGTGCGAACGATCGCCAAAGAGTTCGGTGTATCCAAAAGTACGGTGCACAAGGACTTGACTGAGCGGCTTCCTGAAATAAACCCCGATTTGGCCGATCAGGTTAAGCACATTCTCGAGTACCACAAATCCATTCGGCATCTGAGGGGAGGAGAAGCGACCAAGATCAAATACAAGAAAACGAGCACGAAGAAGCGTGAGGTACTCGCTGCCGGGAAACTGTGAAGTTTTTTCTCGAATTATAGAGGAAATTTGTCTATTTTGGCGAATAATAAACGTTAGCGGTTTCTGTGTCAAGGGAACCAAACGTACGTTTTGTAATTATTATTCGTTGGGGGACTTAAGCCTTATGTTGAGCAAGGATATCGGGATCGATCTTGGTACAGCCAATGTATCCATTCATGTGAAAGGTAGAGGCGTCGTGCTCGATGAGCCTTCAGTCGTTGCGATTGAAAGCGATACGAAGCGCGTGCTGGCCGTAGGTGAGGAAGCGCATCGCATGGTAGGCCGGACGCCAGGCAACATCATAGCGATTCGTCCGCTGCGCGATGGCGTTATTGCGGATTTTGAAATTACGGAAATCATGCTAAAAGCATTTATTGACCGTGTCGGGGGACGGAAATGGTTTAGCCGTCCCCGAATACTAATTTGTGCGCCAACCAATATAACCTCAGTAGAGCAGAAAGCAATTCGTGAAGCTGCGGAACGCAGCGGTGCCAAGGAAGTTTTTCTTGAGGATGAGCCGAAAGCTGCCGCTATAGGGGCTGGAATGGATATCTTCCAGCCTAGCGGCAATATGGTTGTTGACATTGGCGGGGGCACGACAGACGTGGCCGTTCTTTCTATGGGCGACGTTGTCACTGCCTCCTCCATTAAGGTTGCGGGGGACAAGTTCGACGATGCGATCATGAAGTTTATCAAAAATAAATACAAGCTTCTCATCGGCGAGAGAACGAGCGAGGACATTAAGATCAAGATCGGAACAGTGCTTGAGGGAGGACGGCAAGAAGAGATCGATATTCGCGGCCGTGACATGGTCTCGGGGCTTCCTCTTACGCTCACGATTCGTTCGGGTGAGGTGCGCGAGGCGCTGTGGGATTCAGTTATGTCTATTGTATCGGCAGCTAAAGCCGTACTCGAGCGCACGCCGCCGGAGCTGTCGGCAGACATTATTGACCGCGGCGTTATTTTGACAGGCGGAGGCGCCTTACTCAGTGGTCTTGATGCGCTGCTTGCGGAAGAGCTGATGGTGCCGGTACTCATTGCAGAGGATCCTATGCACTGCGTCGTTAAAGGAACTGGAATTTTGCTAGATAACTTGGACAAGCTCGGGAAGAAGTAAAGATAGATGCGGCCTAAAACAATAACATTTGCGTGGGTAGGGAGCCTTAGGGGGGCGCAGCCGAGGCGTAAATGAGTCATAGGTCGCAGGACAAGCTATTCAGGCAGCCTTGCTTTCAACCGATAACATATATAGTAAGATCGATTGGAAGCATCCAGGGAGGTAACAACTTGATAAGAGGCTTATATACCGCCGCGTCGGGCATGATTTCTCAGCAGCGCAGACATGATACCGTCACGAATAATATTTCAAATATAAATACGCCTGGCTATAAACAGACCAATGCGGTAACTCGTTCTTTTCCGGAAATGATGCTTTCTTTAACTGGAGCGGGAGAAGAAAATTATACGAAGATCGGGAAACTGACAAACGGCGTTTTTGCGGAAGAGAGCTTGTCTATCCATTTGCAAGGCGATTTAACGCAGACGAATAACTCATCGGATTTCGCGTTGATTTCCAACATTGAATTGAACGGACTGGCTTTTGATGCATCCGGCAAAAATGTAGGTCCGGACGGAGAAGTCACCTATCAGCCGCAAGCCTTCTTTACCCTGCAGGATCAAAACGGCGAGGTTCGTTACACGCGGGGCGGGAAGTTTACGTTGACGGAGGAAGGCTTCCTTATGGGCAGCGATGGATCAAGCGTGCTTGGCACAGACGGACAGCCTATTCAAATGCCCGCCGGTGTGGGGCTTGACAGATTGATATTAACGGAAGATCAGCGATTTATCGATGCGAATGGACAGGATATAGGTGTACAGCTGCTAATTAGCCGCGTTGATAATCCGAATATGCTGGTTCGTGAAGGGAACGGCAGCTTTCGCCTTGCAGGCGAGGACGGCGAAGCGGTTGCAATTGCTCCGGGCGAGCGCGTTGAAGTGAGGCAAGGCTATGTCGAGCGTTCGAATGTCGACGCGGCGCAAGCGGCTGTTGACCTGATGTCGGCGCTGCGGGCTTATGAAGCGAACCAGAAGGTTATCCAATTTTACGATCAAAGCTTAAGCAAAGCGGTTAACGAGGTCGGTCGCGTTTAAGCAACAGGTTGAAGCAGCGGAGGTGCACGAAGCATGAACAGTTCAATGATCAACGCGATGGTATCGATGAATGGGCTTCAACAGAAGCTCGATCTTCTTGCTGATAATATTGCGAATGTAAATACGGTAGGATACAAGCGGAAGGAAGCGACCTTCGAGGATCTTCTAACGAACCTAAGAAGCCAGCCTGAAGCGTTCAGTCAACCCGGCCGTAAAACGCCAATGGATTTCACGCAAGGCTGGGGCTCAAGAATGACGATGGTTCAACCAAATTTATCGCAAGGGCCCATGCAGGGAACGGATAAAGAAACGGATATTGCGATTGAAGGCAATGCGCTGTTTGAGGTGGAAGTGGACGCCGCTGGCAACCGTGCTTACACGCGTAACGGGGCGTTTCAGTTGACGGTCGGCGCAAACGGTGATACGATTTTGGCAACGGAAGACGGTTATCCGGTCGTTGCTAACGTAAGAGACCCCTTGACTGGGAACATAGTTGAAGGCAATATCGTATTGCCGCAAGGGTACAGTCTTCGCGTGAATCCGGATGGAAGCGTGCTTGGCGTATCTTCTGAGCGAACGATAGAGCTGGGCAGCATAAAGCTGCTGCAAGCTTCCCGCCCTGCGGCATTGACTGCGGTTTCCGACAATCTGTTTGTTGTTGCTAATGGAATTGATGCTGGCGATGTTGTACAGCAAATCGTACCGGATTCGGAAAATAGCATTGTTCTGCGTCAAGGATACTTGGAACAATCAAATGTTGAGCTCACGGATGAAATGACCGAGCTTATTAATGTGCAGCGCGCTTATCAATTGGCAGCTAGAGCTTTATCATCAAGCGATACGATGATGAGCCTTACGAACGGGCTGCGCGCATAAGGATAGGATGATGGTGATGAGTATGGCCGATGAACGAATGGACCGCGAAGAAGGCGGGTTCGGGAGTACAGCGGAAGAGGGAAGATCCGGCAGAAAGAAGCGCAATAGCCGCGCAAAGGCTGACGGAGACTCCAAAAAGAAGCAACGGCCCAAAGGGGTAAGCACGCTGCTATGGATATTACGCAAAAGCATCGTGCCGCTTATAATGGTTATCATGCTTGTGGCAGGCCTCTATATAGGTTATGTCGTTTTGGGCAAGCAAGCAGAGGGCGACGTATTCAGCTGGGCGACGTGGCGGCATTTGTACGATCTCGTGTTTGCTGAATCCTAATGAATATAGAAATAAAAAAGGTTATCCGATAAACGGCCGCGGCTGCTTATCGGATAACCTTTTTTGATAGATAAGAAGCTATCCCACAGGTCTGAATGAAGCCCTGGGATACCCTTATCCGCTTTATTTGACGGTTACCCGTATTGTTACGCTCTTGCCTGCATAGGTTGCTTTAATGGATGCCGTGCCTTTGCTGACGGTGACGATTTTGCCATCCTGGACGGTCGCGACGCTTGCTTTGGAGGATGTCCAAACGGCGCTCTCCGTAACGTCGGCAGGATCGCCCGTCGTGAAATTAGCTTGCAGTTTAGCGGAATAAGTTCCGCCTGCACTCAATTGTACCGATTTGCTAGATAGAAGCAGCGATTTCAGCTTCTGAACCACTACGATGGGCACAACGACGGTTTTTCCTTGGTAGGTTCCGGTGATCTTCGTCGTTCCAACAGCAACCGCTTTAACGGATGTGCTGCTGACGGTTGCGATACCTGGATTTCCGACTTCCCAATTCATTTTTGAGCCTAAAGAAACTTGTTTGCCGCTTTTATAGTATCCGGTGACTTTAACCGATTTGGTTCTTCCCGGATATAGCTCAATCGAAACGGGGTCGACGACAAGCTTAACGATTTCTTCTTCGACCTTCACCCGAACGGATACGCTCTTGGTCAAGTATGTGGCTGACAGCGTAAGGCTGGCTACATCCAATCCCTTCATGGTCGTATCTTTCAAAATGATATCCTCGGAGGTCGTTTTCCACTGGATCTTGCTTGAGACATCTTCTTCCTCGCCATCCTCATTAATGACGGTTACAGAAGGGAACGCTGTTTCTTTTCCTAAAATAATGCTCAGATCCTTCACTTCAGCAATAAGCTTCAAGGGCTTCACGTGAACGATTAGCTTCACTCCGACTTTATGCCCTTGTACTGATGCGGTTAGCGTAGATTCGCCGAGCTCCTTCGCTGTCCATTTTCCGTCTTTGATGATTGCAATTTTCTCGTCGGCGGAAGTCCAGGTAACGATTTTGGAGACGTCTACCTTCGTTCCGTCAAAGGTTGTTGCCGTAACGGCCGGCAGGTCCCCGCTGATGCCCTTAAAGCCATCAATGGTCTCACTCTCAACGCTTAGCTCATTAACGCTTGGATACACGGTAATGTCGATGCTGCGGCTTACGCCTTTGTGGCTGGCCGTAATTTTGGTTGTGCCTACGGACTTAGGCGTCACTTTACCAGCGGAAACGGTAGCGACTACAACGTTCGAGGACGTCCATTCGGCTTGGCTTGTCATATCGGAGGTCACGTTGGAATTGTTTAGAACTTCCGCTTTTATTTGAATCGGCGAATCCTGCAGAAGCATGTGATATTCCTTCTCCGGCGACAGCTTGATCGATTGGAAAGCTGTACGGACGACGACATCGACAGATGTGGATACGCCCTTATAAGAGACGGTAATCGTTGTTTTACCAGCGCTTACCGCTGATACCAGGCCTTTTTTTACGGTAGCGATCTTTTCATTGGCACTGACCCACTTGGCAACGTCCGTGACGGGCTCAGTACCGCCTGTTTTGGGTGCGGCCGAGGCTGTTAATACCTTATCGTCATAGCCGATGTCTAACTCGACCAAATTGCCGGAAGCAGCGTTATCGATCGTTATCGACTTATAGGGTGAAGTGACATTAAGCGTAACGGTGTCAGACTTGCCCTTCAGCTTAGCTGAAATCACAGCAGAGCCGACGCCGATTAATGTAATCACACCTTCATCAACGGTTGCGACAGCGGCGTTTGAGGTTGTCCATACCGCTTCGGTTGTGACTGCTAAATCGGTCACGCTTCCTTTCGTTCCGTTCAGCGTGAAGGCCAGTGGTTGTCCGATTTCAATATCCTTGGATACAGGAGCTGCTGTTCCGTTCTGCATAAGCGTAATCGAATCATACACATAATCAGAAGCCGCTTTGATGGAAATCGTAAAGCCTTTATAAGTAGCGCTTATCGTCGCGGTTCCCTTGCCAACGCCGGTTAAAACGCCTTTTTCTGCTTTAACGTACGCAGTATTGGAAGATTTCCATGTAGCTTCCATAGTAATGTCCCTCTTTGATGACGAGCCTGAGATGGAGGCAAATACGGATAAGTTGACCTTGTCATCTTCAACGAATACTTCGAGCGATGATGTGCTGCTGTTGTAATCTGACGCATCATAAGTAAATTCAATGCCGGTTACGGTGTCTTCTGCGGCGTTTACGACGCCCGTTGCCGAGGTCATAATCATTGCAATTGCAAGCACAGCTGCCAGCCACCTACGAGGTTCTTTCAACGACATGCTAAAGCGTAAACTAAAATTCACTACATCCCTGTCCTTTCTTGTTTAAAGTAAATGTTTTCTTTTATTAACGGTAAAAGGACGGCGAAAATGAATAACGAAGGCAATATTTGTTATTTAAATTTTAGTAAACCACGAGGCGATAAGGGCTCTTAACCGGCAGAGCGGGTTTTGCGAAGCAGTGATAGTTTTATTTTTACGGGAGGTAGTTGTATAATAGTTGGGAACCATGGTGGACAGTCAGCAATAGGTAGAGGAGCGTGAGAGTTTGAATCTGCCGAATCTCTTAACATCATTGCGTTTTGTATTGATCCCCGTCTACATAGTGGTGTTCGTAAAAGGACATATGATTCCAGCGTTTCTGATTATGGTTGCTGCAGGTATTACCGATGTTCTTGATGGTTATATCGCCCGCAAAAGCGGTCAGGTTACGTTGGTCGGCATTATGCTTGATCCGCTCGCTGATAAGTTAATGCTCATCACGGTTATTGTATCGCTGCTCATCTCCGGCCATATTTCATGGGCTGCTGCTGCGGCGATGTTTTTGCGCGATTTGGGCATGATAGCCGGGGGATTGTATTTTCATTTTCGGGGAAAAAAGACGGTACCTGCGAATTGGATGGGCAAGCTGACAACTGTGCTCTTCTATGTAGCGATCATGCTCATTTTCTTCGAAGCGCCAAATGCTCATTCTTATTTGTGGGCGGTTATTGCTTTCTCGTTCTTGACTTCTATCATGTATATCGTTATGTTCAAGGCGCTGAACAAACCGATTGCAGAAACACCTACCGGACATACGTGAACTTCTGAGGCAACTACATATCATGCGTAAACGGCTGCAGCCGTCCTTTGGCGGCAAAAGCCCGCTTCGCAAACATATATATGCACATTTATAAGTGAGAACTTATAAAGTCTTATATATGAACAAAGAGGCTTGGCGGAGGACACTTCGGGTCCAAGCAGCCAAGCCTCTTATCTTAACCTTCATAAACTGCAGTTTTATGATGGATATGTATAGTGTCGTACAATTTGACACTTTTTATACTATCTAACCATCGAAAGGAGATTTTTTTGACATGTTGGACATTAATCAAATTCAAGAAATTATTCCGCACCGCCCGCCGTTCTTACTAATCGACCGGATTCTAGAGGTTGAGCCGGGTGTACGGGCTGTCGGTCTCAAAAATGTGACGATGAACGAACCTTATTTTGTCGGCCATTTTCCCGGATATCCCGTTATGCCTGGTGTGCTGATTGTAGAAGCGCTCGCGCAGGTCGGTACCGTTGCTATGTTGATGATTGAGGCTAATAAAGGCAAGCTGGGCTTTTTTGCAGGCATTGACGGCTTCCGCTTTCGCGGACAAGTTAAGCCAGGCGATACGTTGACGCTAGAAGTCCAAATTACAAGACTCAAAGGTTCAATCGGCAAAGGGCAAGGGACAGCAAGGGTAGGCGATCAGATCGTTGCCGAGGGCGAGCTCATGTTTGCTTTATCTAATCCTTCATAAATCAAAATTCATGAATGAAAGAGGCTGCTAATTATGACGAATCCAACGAATGCTACTATTATTGCTAAATATGAGGCTTGGCTGAATGACCCGCTTATCGATGCTGCAACGAAGGAAGAGCTTCGCGGCATTGCAGGAGAAGAAAAGGAAATTACGGATCGTTTCTATCGGGACCTTGAATTCGGTACGGGCGGCCTGCGCGGCGTAATGGGCGCGGGGACGAACCGTTTGAACGCATACACAGTGGGGAAAGCCACGCAAGGACTTGCGAATTGGCTGCTGGCCGGCGCAAATTCGGAGGGAGCCAGCCCATCGGTTGTTATTGCTCATGATTCCCGTAATTACTCGCCTGAATTTGCGCTTGATGCCGCGCTCGTGCTTGCAGGAAACGGTATTACGACATATTTGTTTACTGCACTGCGCCCGACTCCGCAGCTTTCTTTTGCTGTGCGTGCGCTTAAAGCATCCAGCGGGATTGTTATTACGGCAAGCCACAACCCTCCTGAATACAACGGCTATAAGGCATACGGCGCCGACGGCTGCCAGCTCATTCCGGAAGAAGCGGAGCAAGTAATTGCCGCGATCGGTCAAATTGCCGGCTTTGATGAAGTGAAGAGGCTGAGCCGCGAGGAAGCGGAAGCTAAGGGCTTGCTGCGCTGGCTTGGAGAGGAAGCCGATCAACAGTTTATTGATACGGTTGTTGCTCAAAGCCTGAATGCGGAGCTTATTCAAGGGGAAATCGGCGAGAAATTCAGCGTTGTCTTTACGCCGCTGCATGGGACAGGCAATATGCCGGTACGTGAAGTGCTGAAGAAGGTTGGCTTTAAGAACGTGCATATCGTACCTGAGCAAGAGCAGCCGGATGGTTATTTTAACACAGTGAAATCCCCTAACCCGGAAGAGCGCGAAGCGTTCACGCTTGCTATTAAGCTTGCTCAGCAGGTGAATGCAGACATTATTATCGGTACGGATCCGGATGCGGATCGTATGGGTGCGGTCGTGAAAAATAATGAGGGCGAGTATGTCGTTCTCACAGGTAACCAATCAGGCGCATTGATGGTTCATTATGTGCTGAGCCAGCTGAAAGAGCGCGGACAATTGCCGGACAACGGCATCGTCATCAAAACGATCGTGACAAGCGAGCTCGGGGCGGATATCGCACGCTCATTTGGCGTAGCCGTCGACAATACGCTGACAGGCTTTAAATATATCGGTGAAAAAATGACAAGCTATGAGAAAACAGGTGAGTATTCCTTCCTGTTTGGTTATGAAGAAAGCTACGGTTATCTAACGGGTACCTATGCACGCGATAAAGATGCGATCGTTGCGGCGTTATTGATTGCAGAAGCTGCGGCATACTATAGCAGTCAAGGAAAAACGCTGTATGATGTATTACTCGAGCTTTACGCTGGATTTGGCTTCTATTTAGAAGGCTTGGAATCACGTACGCTTAAGGGCTTTGACGGGGTTCAAAAAATCGGAGCGATTATGGATGATTGGCGTCAAAACCCGCCAACCGAAATCGGCGGCGTCAAAGTAGAGCAGGTACTGGATTACGGCAAGGGCCATGACGGTCTTCGTCCAGAAAACGTATTGAAGTATTTGCTTGAGGATGGATCGTGGTTCTGCTTGCGTCCTTCTGGTACCGAACCGAAAATCAAAGTTTATTTCGCAGTGAAGAGTGAATCAAAGGATGCTGCCGCCGCTGCGCTGGAAACGTTGAAAACCGCCGTTATGGAACGGGTAGACCGTAGCGAATAGATCGACAATCACCTGTTTAGAACGGAGGAATTTCGTGTTTTTACGTTGGCAGCAATGGAATCGGCGCGCAAGATTCGTACTTTGGATTATTGCATTGTTAGGGGTGGCGGCAGCATTGCCGCTCGGCGCTGTTCGCATGGAAATGGAAAAGTCGTCGAAACAAGTGGAGTATGTTTTTGATTACCGAGATATTGTCGATGTATCGGAGCGTCAGGCAAGGCCTCAGGAGTTCCTGACGGAGAAGCTCGCCATGTTAAAGGAATCGGGCATTACCACGATGGCCGTGTACGAAAGCTCGTTGAAGGAGCTGCAGTTAGCGGGCAGGCTGACTTATTACAGCTCAAGGGATGCTGCGCTGCTGCAAGGCAAGTTTGAGCAGGCAGGCCAAAACTTTACTTATATTTTATTTAACGGTCCGGAAGAAGAAAAAATGATCGGTCCGATCGTGCGCCAGGCACTTGATCGATCGGAAGCTGTGTATAGCAATTGGACCTATGGGGGCCGTAACGGGATGGTCGTCGAAATGCCGATTGCCGAAGCGGTTATGAAAACGATGGATTTTGACCCGATGTCCCTGCAAACGATTCGCGACGCAGGCTTTGGCATTCTGCCGCGTTTCTCCGACCGCGTACAGCCTTATGATCAAGACGAAACGGATGCCGTGCTTACAAATTTAAAGACGTACGGTGTGAACCGCGTGTTATTTGACGGCGATAAAGTGAAGGGCGCATCTGATCAAGCCGTCGATAACAGCCTGTATCAGTTCGGTGAATTGCTTAGTAAGTACGATATGGGCATTGCCGCAATCGAAAATTTAAAAAAACCTCAGCAAGGCATAAATAAATTAGCATATATTACAAACTATAACGTAGTCAGATTATATTCCTTGTCGGATAACGACGGGATGACAATGACTTCCGACGCGATAAGCGACCGTTTTCTTCTAGCGGCTAAGGATCGCAATATCCGTATGTTTTTCATGAACGGGACAACCCAGTCAAACACGGATAAGGCAAAAATCGTCCATTCCTTGGACAGGCTTGCTGAAGCTATGAGCGAGAAGAACGGCATCGTCGAAAAGCTGTCTAAGGCTGGATTTACACCAGGCAAGGCAAAGGCTTTCGATTATGAACAGCCTTCTTGGAATAAGCCTGTCAGAGCTATTGTCGCTGCTGGCGCCATTGCCTTGATTGCTTTATTGATAGGCGCGTTTATTCCTGGCGTATATATTCCTGTATTCGTTATCGGTCTCTTTGGCAGCGCCGGCTTGTACAAACTGAACAGCTCTATGATGGAACAGGGCTTAGCTTTAGGCGCGGCGATTGCCGCACCTACACTCGCGTTAGTGTGGGTCATGAACCGTATCTATTCCCGTACGGTAGGCGACCGGCGCGTGGTTGGCGGACCCGACTGGACGGTGGGCCGCAGCAAGCAGAGCCAGACGCCTCAGCAGCCCGGTGCCGTTTATGAAAATGGAAGCCATACTAAATGGATATTTCCGGCGTTGTCTATGGGGCGGCGTTTTGGACTCGCTTTGAATTGGTTTATCGTAGCGACGTTGATTTCACTTACGGCTGTACCGATTGTTTTCGGCTTGCTCAATAACATCACTTACAATTTGGTGTTGGAGCAATTCCGCGGCGTAAGCCTGCTTCACCTCGCGCCAATTGCGTTGGTTGCGGTTTATGTGCTGCTGTATAACGGCCAAATGTCGCTAGGCAGACTGAGAATTCTGCTTTCAAAGCCGATTACGTTAACTTGGATTATCCTTGCGGGCGTTATCGGAATTATTGGCTATTACTACCTGTCGCGTACAGGCAACAGTGGGCAAGTATCCTCCGTTGAATTGGTTATTCGTCATTTCCTGGAGTCGACCTTCGGCGTAAGGCCGCGGTTTAAAGAGTTTTTGCTGGCGCATCCGTTAATGCTGCTTGGGCTATTCTTATCGCTTCGTTACCGTGCAGCTTGGCTGCTCATTATTATCGGATCGATAGGACAGCTCTCGATGGTGGATACGTTCGCACATCTTCATACTCCGCTTTATATTTCAATGATTCGCGTACTGCTTGGCTTGGGTACAGGGATGATAATCGGCTGTATTTTGATCTTGGCTTGGCAGCTAGTGGAAGGAGCAATTCGTAAATGGGCACCGGCAATCATTCGCAAGTTCGTCGCATAGTGATCTCGGGCTATTACGGCTTTCGCAACAGCGGCGACGAAGCGGTGCTACGATCGATATTGCTTGCTTTAGAAGAACAAAGCAGTTCCCAGGGCATTAAAATTCAGCCGGTCGTGTTGTCGGCTGATCCGGCCTGGACAAGCAGTATGTATGGCGTAGAAAGTGTTCGGAGAATGCATCCAGGAGACTTGTGGAATGCGCTGAAGAGCTGTGACGGCCTCATAAGCGGAGGCGGAAGCCTTCTTCAGGACGCAACGGGTACCAAGACTATTCCTTACTACACGGGAGTCATGAAGCTCGCGCAACTGCTCGGCAAACCTACATTCGCCTATTCACAAGGCATCGGACCGGTAAACCGCCGCTTTATGGATCCGCTTATTCGCGGAGTTATGAAGCGCAGCGCGTACGTATCCGTTCGTGATACTGAATCCGCCGCTTTGCTTGGCCGCATCGGGGTACCGGTACAGATGATTGAAGTGGTGCCTGACCCGGTAATGGGCTTGCCTCTGCCGGCGGGCTCGGAAGAAGAAGTCCTTCGCTCCTCGCGTAATGCTGAGGACATGTCTTCGGAGCCGCCGCTAGTCGGCGTATCCTTGCGCCGTTGGCGCAGCGACGGCGCAGATCTCACGCGCGCCGCGGAAGCGCTGGTCGCGCTGTCGAAGCGCATGCCTGTGCGGCTGCGCTTCCTGCCGTTCCACACCCCCTCCGACACAGAAACGTCGGAGCAGGTGATGGAACGGCTGCGCGGCAGGCTCGGCATCGGTTCCACCGCCGAGCTGGCCGCGCCCGGCGACGACCCCCAGCAAATGTTGCTGGAGGTCAGCCGGTGCGACGCTTTGTTCGGCATGCGCCTCCATGCGCTTATCTATGCCGCAGGCCAAATGGTTCCCATGCTTGGCCTATCGTACGACCCGAAGATCGATCAGTTTCTTGGCCGTTTAGGGCTGAAGGCCATCGGCACGACCGAGCAGCTGGACGCGGAGGCATTTGCGGATGCGGCATGCCAGCTGCTCGCTGACAAAGCCGGCTGGCAAGCAAAGCATAAGCCAGCAATCGACCTTTTAAAACAACAATCGCAAAAACCGGCGCAACAAATCGTTCAATACCTGCGTCATACATTATCGAGGTGAGTTTCTCTTGTCGAAACAATTACCAACAGTGCCGATATACGGCATACCATTCTCCAAGGCGAGCATGGATGAAACGGTTCAATATTTAACGGCGGCAATCGAAGAAAGACGGTTAACGCATGTCATTACCGCTAACCCGATCATGATTATGTCGGCTGTCGAGAGCACGAACTACAGCGCGATGATTCGTCGCGCGGATCTTATCGTACCCGACGGAGCAGGCGTGGTATGGGCAGCCAAATACGTTGGCAATCCGGTCACGGAGCGCGTTACGGGATTTGATCTGATGCACCGCCTTTTGGAGCAGGGTGAAAGACGCAAATGGAAGGCCTATCTGCTTGGCACCTCGCAAGAGGTTATCGAGGCAGCGGCAGAGAAGCTTCAGCTGCAATATCCTCAGGTAAAAATCGTAGGCTATCGGGATGGTTTTTTTGGACCAGAACAGGACGAAGAAGTGGTGGAAGCCATTCGCGCAGCGGCGCCTGACTTATTGTTTGTCGCGCGCGGAGCGGATACGCAGGAGCCTTGGATTGTTAAGTTTAAGAAAAAGCTCGGCGTGCCTTTAATTATGGGCGTCGGCGGCAGCTTCGATGTCGTTTCGGGTAAGCTAAAGCGAGCTCCGATCATGTTCCAGAAGCTTCGGCTTGAATGGTTTTACCGCTTGCTTCAAGAGCCGAAAAGGTACAAAAGAATGCTCGTTTTGCCGAAATTCGTAGTGAAAGTGCTTCGCGACAAAGAAAACGTAACAAAACCTCGGTCTACACCGTGAAATTCTCGTTAAAACCCGCTAAATTGGTTAAAAACGGGGTTGGAGTTTCTTTTTCAATCGGAGTATAATTCACTTCGGTAGAAAGAAAAGGGGAGTTGCACACATGCCGGTTGGCTTGCTGTATTCAATTGGGTTCATAATCGCTCTTGTTCTAGCCATTGCGATGACGCCGCTTGTTAAGAAGTTCGCATTCAAAGTAGGCGCAATAGACAAACCAAACCACCGCAAGGTACATACGCGCATTATGCCGCGTCTTGGCGGTCTAGCTATTTATATTGCATTCGTTGGCGCATTTTTTCTCTTATCGCCATTTATACCGGACGGTTTGCTCCGTCCACAAGATTCAAACATGATCAATGCGCTGCTTGTCGGCGGGACGATGATCATTATTTTAGGTGCTTTCGATGACCGCTTCGAGCTGTCGGCAAAAGTGAAGCTTTTGGGTCAAATAGCTGCAGCATGCGTTGTCGTATTCGTTTTTGACGTAAAGATCGACCTGGTGAACATTCCGTTTGGTGAAACGATGCAGCCGATTGCCGGCTGGATCAGCATCCCGATTACGATTTTATGGATCGTTGGCGTAACGAACGCCATAAACTTAATCGACGGTTTGGACGGGCTTGCTGCCGGTGTATCCGGCATCGCGATTGCAACGATTGTTGTGATGGCCTCGCTAATGGGCTTCCAGCCCGTGATCCTGCTCAGCACGCTGCTGTTAGGCGGAATCGTCGGATTTCTCGTGTTCAACTTCCATCCCGCAAAAATATTCATGGGAGACTCGGGCTCGCTTTTTCTCGGCTTCAGCTTAGCAACGCTTTCGATGCTTGGTTTCAAGCAGGTTACGATTGTATCATTCGTCACGCCGCTGCTTATTATCGGCGTTCCGCTCTCAGATACTTTCTTCGCCATCGTTCGCCGCTGGGTGAACAAACGTCCGATCTTTGCACCGGACAAAGGCCACTTGCATCACAGACTGCGTGATCTTGGCTTCAGTCACCGCCGTACGGTTCTTATTATTTGGGGTGTTGCCGCAATCTTCGGCGCACTGGCAATCGTACAATCGGCTGTCGTGCAATCGAGTGCAGCGAACTGGATTACCTTTGCCGTTATTTGTATGCTCATGTTCTTCTTGCAAATAGGTGCCGAGGTTACCGGAATCGTAGATAAAACGCGCAGACCGTTAATTAATTTTCTAAATCGAATGAGGCTTCGACTTAAGGTTGATGCTGAATCTCGTTCCAAATAATCAAGAGCTCTGAATCCCTTAGGGGAAACGGGGCTCTTTTTTTGTTTTTGTAAATGGCGTAATACACTAAAAAAATGGGAGCTGTTAGCCGATAACTACAGTACAGAACTTTTCTGCGGTCAGCACGTCTAGCTGCACAGCAACCGATAACTGGCTAAAGAGGAAAAGGGAGGAAGGTTTATTCGTAAGCAGGCCGCAAATTCGTCAGTCGAACTTTAATTCTAATACCCATGCTCGTTATATACATAAAGGAGGAACATTGTTTTGAAAAGATTACTTTCATTAGCGCTAACGCTGGCACTGTTGATTACATTGTTGCCGCCGTTCGGTTCGTCACAGGTGGCAAACGCCGCAACAGGCAGCTTCAGCTTCCCTAAGGAGAAAGATTTATCTACGCAAGCAAGGGTAACGACGGATCCAAGCCTTACGCTGACAGGATCCATTACCGGGGTAGACCCATCGTCTGTTTCGTATAGCGTTACTCAAATTATCAATAACAAGGGCAATGATAATCCTTCCGATGATCAAATTGGCTCGAAGCGTGAGAACATCACAAGCAACATCTATATCAACGGATTTTCTATCCAAGTCTATAACGTTGAACTTTTTCCAGGTCTGAACCGCATTACGTTCAAAGGCGTTCAAGGCGACGGCGAAGTGACCAATTCGATCTACATCGAATATCACAACGGGCCGGTATTTTATGATTTGGTTGCACAGCTTGACGGAAATAAATTCAACATCGAAGAAGCAGGTACTACGGTCGTTCACTCTGCGGCATCCGCAGGCCGTCAATCTGCGGATATCAGCATTACGGGCTTCGCGCCTAATGCGCAGCAGGTAACGATTGACGTAAACGGAAGCAGCAAAACCTATTCCGTGAACAGCTCCAACAGTTATCAGTTTGCGGCGTCGCCGATCACGCTCCAAAAAGGTAAAAACTTGGTTACGATTAAAGTGAAAAATGCGAACCAAACCGTAGAGACGACTCGTGAAGTAGCCTTTTACAACGGTGAAGTAACCTTTTATGATGTCAACTTGAACGGAGTTGCGAACGGTGCAGCAACATCTGAACCGCTAGAGTACAATCCTAATTTATTAGTAACGAATACAAATACGACATCCCTAACGGGTAAAATTATTGTTCCTAACTATTTGAAGGATGATTCCGTTCCAGCGGATGGCACGCTTGAGCCGCATCCGAATCCTACTGGAAGCATCCCGATTAAGTATACGATTACGGCGAGCGGTGGGACTAATTTTACGCAGCCTGTTGCTCCTCCAGCGAACGTGCCTGTTGCAACTCCGGTGGGTACTTATACAGGAAATGAAGCCTTTTTCATCTATCAGTTTACAACAGCTATCGGAGCCAACCATGCACTAGTTTTTGACAAATCCTATAATATTCAAATTACAGCAGAAAACGCGAAAAAAGATGCACTTGGCCAACCTGCCGATGAAGGAACCGGACTTATGGGTTTCTCGTTGAAGGATGCAACTAAGAAATTTATCGAGAATATTAACTATTTAAGTGGTTATAGAACGGGCAACGGGGAAGCTTTGACAGGAACTCCGCTTGAAGGCGCTAATCTTTACACTGTGCCATTCGCTATGGAAGTTCTTGTTGGAAATCCTGTTTTGTCTGAAACAAACGGTTTGGTAACCGTAGAGGATGTTAAAAATGTTTCTGGTACATCTGCACCCACAAGCTATGATTACGATAGTACCAGTAACATCGAAAACGTGTCCTCAAGTCTTGTCAATAAATACGTAAACGTCAATGGGAAAGTTTATAAGCGAGAAATTCTTATTTTCAAAAAACTCCCTTTCGAAGGTACGCAGACGGTTACGCTGGATGTTGGCGGAGTATCGAAGCAAGTTAAGTTCACGATGCTATTCGGACCGTATGTAAGCTATACGAGCGTATTTGATAATATGACGGTTTATGATGATACGAATAAGCTTAAAGCGGATCGTATCGCCGAGGCTATTACGGGAACGTTGAGCGATTTCAAAGGTATTCTCAACAATATCAATAATACTTCTGAAATTCGTTACGACTTTAACGGTACTGCAGCGCAAACGGTGTTCTTCTATGTCAACAATACACCAATTAAGCTCACGCAAGGGGCAAGCGGAGTAACGAGCTTTACGATTCTAAATGCTGCTGAGCGTACAAAAGCTTTCGAGTCTTTGTTCAGCGGAGAGAATGAGATCAAATTCGTATTCCAAGGCAGTAAAAATTCCTATGAGAAGAAAATCAAGCTTTATCTCATTCCGACGAATATTCCTGTCATACCGGTAGAGGGCACCATCATTTATCCTTATGGCGCGCAATACAGTGAGCCGGTTCCGAATGATCCGAACTTTGTTAATCGCGGCAGCGTTTTTACGACAAATGAAGCATTCATGAATGTGTTCGGTACATTTGACTTCATTGATTTTACGGCAATTGGCGCTACTGATGCTGATATCGTCAGCAATATTCAAGCGAAAATTACACAGATGGATAATCCTATAAACGGTCTAACGGATCCGAGCAATTATATCCTGAAAATCGAGAACAGCAATTTCACGAATCCGATTGCTTGGGACTTGAGTAAGAAACTCATTATTATGCGCGGTCCAAACGTGATTGGTACGGTAAATAACGGCGCAAGTAACGATGTAGCGAATCTTGCGGTTCGATACGATATTTTAACCAAAACCTTTTCTTTCATTTTAGTGGGGCAAGAATTGAATTCAGACGGCAGCTCCAGCGTGTATACCTTTACGGTGTTCAACAACGGCGAAACAGGTCCGAAAGCGTCTTATCGCTTAGAGGTTGACCCGACATCGCTGCCTTACAAAGTATTGCGTCCGATTTTGCCGGCAAAAAATATCGTCAATCAAAACTACGTTGAAGTGGTCATCGATGCTCCTGGGGCGCAGACGATAACGATTAATAAACAGGCTGCGGAGAAAATCGACTTCGATTCCGATAACAATCCGGCTACCGTAGAACAATTTTATAACAATACGTACCGCGTATTCGTAAATAATCTAAAAGTTGGCAAGAACAAAATCGATTTCATAATCTCGAACGCGAATGATAAAGTACAAAGCAGCATCGAAATTACGTATGCGCCAACCAATATTCCCGGCGCACAATTTCTTCAAACCATGGCGAGCAGCCACAAGATTTTTGACGGAGCACTAAATTTGAAGTTTGAAAAAGGCACAACGCTGATCAGAACCGATTTCAACGTGCCTGCGGCTCTGAAAAACCAAGTGTTCACTGGCCATAATCTCTTGTTTGCCATCGCAAACTCAGAAGATGGCGTAGTTGACCGCCGAGAGCTTGAAGCATTGCCGCCTAACTACAATATTATATTGGAAAGCTTTGGGACAAGGTTTAGGCTTTCGTATCCAACTCGCTTCACCAAAGCTAGTCCGGTTTATTGGATTGATGCGGGATTAGCGGATGATCCGGCGACAACGAATGCTTACGATCCGCTGACAATGGGTGTTGATCCGTATCAATTCCCGAACGCGACTGGAAAAGGCGGAACGAAGATCCCTACCTATGACGAGCGTCCGGACAATAGAGAACTGGTTACTTCCAAGACCGGCACGTTGACGCTTGCCTTCGATCCGAATATGAAGGATAGCATCGGGACAATCATTACGGTCTACCGTTACGATGTAAAAGCGAAGTATTGGGAAAATATCGGCGGAACGGTCGACGTGAAGAAAAACACAATTACGGTTCCATTCAATAAATTCGGTTACTATGTGGTTGGGAAAATGGTGTACTCGTACACTGACATGACATCGCATCCTTATGCAAGAAACTTCCTCGAAGCCATCTATTCGAAAGGCATTATGAATGCAGCAGGCTTTGACGATTTCGGCGCTAACATCTATATCTCACGCGGCGAGTTCGCGAGAATGATGGTTAAGGCGCTTGATATTCCTCTTAACTATGAGCTGAGCAAGCCGCATTTCGATGATGTACCAGCGATCATTAACCCCGATGCGTTATGGGATTATCGCTACGTAGAAACAGCAGCACGAGAAGGGATCATCCGCGGAACCGGCCCGAGAACGTTCCAGCCTAGCGCCAACTTAACAAGAGAAGAGGCTTCTGTCATTATCGCAAGAGCGCTCGACTTGAAGCTGGCTACAGATTCGACGAAAATCGATAAGGATCTGGAAAAAACGTTCAAAGATGCAGGAAGCGTGAATTTCTATGCGAAAAGCTCGGTTATCGCTATCGCAAAGAAAAAATACATTATCGGCTCTCCTGTAGATCCGAGCAATCCGAAAGCAGGCTCTGTATTCGAACCACGGTCTAATCTTCTACGCTCGGATGCAGCAATCATTGTAGCTCGTATTTTAGCTGATTTGAAGAAGCTTCCGAGCATTGGTTAATTGGATATATAAAGAAATCCCAAGCTGGATGCAGACTTGTTCTGCATCCAGCTTTTTTCTTGCAGCCATGGGTGTTCCACGCCGCGTGAAACATTATATTTGGAAAATGTTTATTATCGACGAGCTCTATGAAAACAAGCTATACTATCAAAGTACTCAACGTACACGAGCAAACCACGCGAAATGAGGTACATACCACGCAAAACAAAAAACTTTAATTTTTTTTCAGAACATCGCAACTTTTTGTTGTGACGTGCGTTTAAATACATGACGTTGTAACAAACGCATGTAATTGATGCGCTAGACCTACTGCAGCTGGAAAGGAATTGGAATGAATTCTCAACTTCCTCTTTACGGTACGACCCGCCCATTGTATAATGTTATAGTGGTGGCGCGACTCTAGCATTTTTCTCGCATTTTTTACAAGTTTCTACGACATGATTTTACAAATGGGTTTATCATGATTGTAGACATCATTTATATCAAATCTATGCTCAACTCTGGAAAGGGGGTGAATCGACATGAGGGAAAAGAGCAATTCACTATTTAAACAAAACTCTCAACAACCGCACGTATTTAGAGGAGGAGAAATAAAGGTTATGAAGAAAAAAATAGCAGCATTTGTACTAGCTACAGCGCTAGTCATTCCATTATCAGTTCCAGCTTTCGCAGCAACACCATCTGATGTAGTGGGTAAACCAGTACAATCCGCAGTAGAAGAGCTTACTGCACTTGGCGTAATCAACGGTTACGAAGATGGTACTTTCAAACCAGAAAACGATATTACTCGCGCAGAACTTGCTAAACTAATTGTTATTGCAACTGGTAACGCAAGCAATGCTGAGCTTTTGAAATCACAAAAACCTAACTTCAGCGACGTTAAAGCAAACCAATGGTACACTGGTTACATCAACGTAGCAGAAGCTAAAAAATTGGTTCAAGGCTTTAACGGTAAATTCCGTCCAAGCGAAAAAGTTAAGTTTGAAGAAGCAGTAGCAGTATTGGTACGCGCACTTGGATACAAAGACGCTAACCTTTCTGGCACATGGCCTAATAACGTATTGTTGCAAGCTAACTCTTCGGATCTCAACATGTTCAAAGGCGTTGACATCACTAAGGGTCAAGCAGCTAACCGTGGCGTTGTAGCACAATTGGTATCTAACACACTTGATGACAAATTGGTTACTTACGACAAAGATCAAAACGTTGTTGTAGGCGCTAAAACAATGATCGAACAAATCGGTGCAGTAACAACTGGCGTTCTTGAGAACGTAGCACTTGAAAACAACAGCACTGCAATTCGCGTTAATGGTACGCTTCACACGGTTGCAAAAGACTTTGTTGTAACTGGCGGCAAAAAGCTTTCTGAGCTTGCTGGACGCACAGTGTCTGTAATCAAAGTTGGCGGTAACGTAGTAGCAGTTTCCGACAAACAAGATGCAGCTAAAATTGCAACAGGCAAAAACAAAACAGCAATCGATGGTCTTACTGATGCTGGAACAATCACTTTGGATGGCGTATCTACTCCATACCAAATCGCTCCTGGTTTCTTCTTCATCAAAAACGGTGCACTAGTTACCGTTGCTGCTGATAAAGACATTTCTGCAAATGCTAGCGTATCTTTGTACCTAAATGCTGCTGGCAATGAAGTAAGTGCAGTAGTAGTTACTGAATACTCTGCAACAAACAAATTGTTCGTTAGCTACGATGCAAAAACAGCTTACCGTGCAGCACAAGTTACTTACAACGGTGGTATTGTATCTGTAGACGAGAACACAGTTATTACTCTTGATGGTAAAGCTGCTCTTGCAACTGACCTGAAAAAAGACGATGTACTTGATGTTGTTGCTAGCGGTTCGAAAGCTGTATCCGTTGAAGCTGTTCGCAAAACAGCAACTGGTAAAGTAACTTCGACTTCTACTACTGGTTCTGAAAAAGCATATGTTGTTAACGGCACTAACTATGTAGAAGTTTCCGCTCTTAACCTTGTAATCGGTACTGAGTATAACTTCATTCTTAACAAAGACAACAAAATCGTGTCTGCTACTGTAGTTACTGCTGGTGAAGGCGCTCCTGCATACGGCGTTATCACTAAAGTTGTTAATGACGTAGCTGTACTTGATGGCGTACAAGTAAGCACTAAGGATAAAGTTGAATACTTCTCCTTGAAAACAAATGCTAAAGAAGTAGCTTACCTTGCTTCTACTTATGCAACTGCTGACAGTGATGCTAATGCAATTGCTAAGTTCACTTATGACGCTGCTGGTAAAGTAACAGGTATTACTGCAGCACAAGATCTAGCTGTAGGCGCTTCTGCTGATGTTACTGAAATCTCGGCATCTGCTATCAAAACAACTTCACTTTACAACATTACTGCAAGCACTGTAGTTGTAAACGGTCTTGACCTGGTTAACAACAACGTTTCGATCGGTACTCTTGCAAACATCACTAAAAACGATAAAGTAGTCATCGTTAACGACAGCATTAATGCTTCGTATATCGTAGTGACTAAAGACAACGAAGCAACTACTGAGCTTGCTAAAGTGTCTGGACTATTCGTTTCGAAAACTGAAGGTGTAACTGCTACTGGTTCCACTTACAGCGTGAAATTGAATGTTGCTGGCAAAGAGGAAACTTATGTTGTTTCTGAAGCTGCTTTCGGTACTGCTGTAGCTGCTAAACAATTGGTAACTCTTGTTGATTCTACACCTGCAACACTTGGTTATGAAACACTTACACCAGCAGTATCTGGTAACAACCAAGTTAGCGATGTAAACACAACTACAAAAACATTTGAAATCAATGATGTTAAACACGTAGCAACGGCTAACACGCTTTACTACGTAATCGACAAAGACGGCGTTGTATCTGTAGCTGGCTTTGATGCAGTAACATTTGCTGGTACTGGCGTTGCTGGTACACAGTACAAATTGGCTTTCACAGTAACTGGTAACCAAGTTGGCGGCGCGTTCGCTGAAGTGGGCGCTATCGTTATCACTCAACTTCCATAATAGAAGTTGAATCAAGGAAGAAAGAGTCGCCGGATTACCGGCGGCTCTTTTTTTTGTGTTCATCATGATAGATCTAGCGAGCAATGATTCGAATCGTTCATATGCTGTTCACAATAAACAGCTATAGTTGAACTAACATGATAACACTATCACTTGTAAGAATAAGGGGGCTAAAGTTCCGCCAATGAATTAATTTCTTTTTGTTAGACGTTGATATTGCGAAACTATTGCAAGGTTTTTATCGTCTAAATATGAAACGCTAAAATAATAGGAGTGATTATCACAATGCGACACAGCTTTAGAAAAGCATCCGTACTTATATCTGCCATAGTCGCTTTAATCGTAATGGTAAGTGCGATTCCAGTCAGTTTCGCGGCTAGTACACCAGCTTCAGCAGCTGTGAACAAGAAAGTCTACATAAGCGGAGCTTCTTACGTACAGCTCATTGATGCAAACTTAATCCCAAGCTCAAGTGGAGCAACGGCCAGTTTTACGTTTACCTTTTATAATGGAGACAGCAAGGATCTTGTCTTAAATGATTATTGGGCTAGATTGAAATCAGTAGGTGGGACAAAATATACGTTAACCCTACTTGATCAAACGAAAAAAAGAATAGCTCCTAAATCGTCGGCAACGTTGACCTTTTATAGTCAGGTCGGCTCTAAGATGACGTTAGACCAGCTTGTTGTAAATATAATAAAGTTTGATTTTTCTGTTGCTGGCTATGAGCGTACGGTAGCGAAATACACCTTCCCTAAGGGATATGCTAATTTTATTAAAGCGGGCGGCTTCAAACCGGTTCAAATCAATAATTCCAATGTAAATGTAAGAGTAGATCAAATTAACGTAACTAAAAAAGAGAAGTATTATGAGTTTAATTTGAGTTACGTGGCAAGAAATACAAGCAAGTTTGGTGTAACTCTTCCGGTTTACAATTATTATGTACAAACATCAGCTGGTTTATATAAGCTGAATTTAAAAAACAAGACGGATGAAACACTTTTGCTTGAGCCTTCGGTATTGAATGCTATACGATTGACAGGAAATATTCCATCCACATTGGCTACTACTGGCTGGAAGCTTATCATTACAAATTCGGTAGGCGCTGAAACAAATAAAGTGGAGCTGCCTGTCGGTACATTTGATATTCCATTCAAGCTTACAACTACGCCAGTAGGCTCAGCTGTTACCACATTTACGAATGATAGCGGCACTTACGAGGTTACGCTTAAATCGGTGCAAAGATTGCCGTGGACGACGAAGGATCATGTCATTGCAGAACTTGTCATTCGTAATAAAGAATCGGTATTCGTACCGTTACCTGATTTAACAGGGCAATATGTGGTCGATGAGAACATAAAACTTGAATCCAAGAAAGTAACGGGTACAGATACGATCGGCCTCGCTCCTGGAGCATCGGCAACCGTTCATTTTATTGGAGACATTCCTTTTACTTATTCTTGGAAGCAATTTAAATTGCAATTAAGCGAGAAAACTGGTGAAGAAACTTCGTTGCTCGCTGAGCTAACCAAATCGGCAATCACCTCAGTACCCGTTGTGAAATCGGGTTCTGTATATACACAATCCGTTGCCGGATCACAGTTAACGGCGCAAGTTACAGATGTTCGAACGTATAAAAACGAAGATAGTGAGTTATTTGCTGTATATATGGATGTTACGAATAAACAAAACCGCAGTAATACTTTGCCGGTGTGGGCAGGCTATTTCAAAACGGTTGACGGAAATTATTATGAAGTGAAGACGGTTAAAGCAAACAATACCATTAAGCCATCTAATAAAGAGCAAGTTATTTTGTATGCGGATTTGCCGATAAATGCGAACAAAGAGGGCATCCAGCTACTTATCGGTGAAGCTTATGATGACAATGGCGTTATAGTGGGAACCGGAACGGCTAAAGGATATATCAGACCGATTCAGCTTGAGCTGCCCATTGAAAAAACAGACATTTCAAGTTTTAAACAATTGAAGGTAGGCCCGTATACTGTTGATATGACTTACTTCAATGCTTATATGATTGAAAGAATTCTTGAGATTAGTATGGGCGCAACAGTTGCGAAGGAACGCGCTTATGATGGCTTCACGCAAAGCAAGCTAACCATGGTACTAGAGAAAGAACGGACAAATGAAATCATTCTTACTCATATGATTGATCTTGAAGGGAAGTCCGAAGGCGGGACGACTTGGAAGGTTGGAGATAACTTCAGTGAAGTAAGCAAAGATATGTCTTCAACGCCAGTATGGGATAATTACACACTCAATATTTACGAAACATTTGAAAATCATAAGAAAAAGCTTGCCTCCGTTGATATTGAATGGTCATCCTTTGTGAATTGGCTGGCAGACAAATAATCAAATGAGAAAAAACTGGTTTCTCCTACTTAAATCTAGTATCTTTATAGGAGATGCGTGATAGAGAGGAGATTGCTAAGTGAAACAAAAAGTACTACGAGGAGTCGTTGCTGCTGTTTTAGTAGGAGCTGGCGTGTGGGTCGGCGTGAACTTTGCTTCCCCGCTTGAAGCGGAATCAAATGCGCTGACTCCAGGCTCTGCCGAGGATCCGGTTGTTACGAAAAGCTATGTAGACGAGCAGCTTGCCAAAGCGGGTGACGGTCCTACAGAAACACCTGGCGCAAATACGGCGCTTGAGGTTGTTACTGTACCTGCAGGCAAGACACTCATGGCAGGACAAGGTACTGAAGTCATTGTACGCGTCGGCAAAGCAATTGCTTACAGCTCCGATGCCAGCGGTATTGCGGATCTGACTGGCGGTACCGATTTGACGAAGGGGAAAGCAGTTCCGACAAATCATTTGCTGCTGTTTCCTCGTGAAGGACGCGGCATACTGCCTGATCCAAACCAAAAGAATGGTTTGACTGTATTGGTAAAGGGTAGTTATACCTTGCAATAATATGGATGGATGATCTACATTTTACCCGAACTGACAATAGATTATACGCTTCAAAAAGGATGGAAGGATGCACAATACAAGTGTAGTCAACATTCTATGGAGGTGCTATTCATGAGTCGTTCGAATAAAGTGGTTGTTCCTACAAGCAAAGCTGCGTTAAACCAGCTGAAGTATGAGATTGCTGCAGAATTTGGATTAACGTCGGGAGCCTATGCAGGCACCGGTGCTGACACAGAATTCGCAGGAGATCTGGGTGCGTCTTCGGGTGCTGGCGGCGGACATAGCGTACATTGGTCTTCCTTATCCACACGTCAAGCAGGCTCAGTGGGTGGAGAAATCACAAGAAGACTGATTGCGCAAGCGGAATCAGTGCTTGGCGGATACCAATAACTGGTTAAAAACCCGGCGTCCATTGACACAAAGCGACATTTTCGGTATCATACTGTTTTAGAAGAGTTGTCAAACAACCTTTTCCTTCGGGGAAAGGTTCATTTTTTGTGTAGAATGTCCGCACTTATTTCATACTAAGGTTGTAGGAGGTTGATACGAATGTCGGTTAAAGGACGCCACTTGTTCACATCGGAATCCGTTACTGAAGGCCATCCGGATAAGATCTGTGATCAAATATCCGATGCTGTCTTAGATGCATTCCTAGAAGCAGATCCACACGCGCGTGTCGCTTGTGAAGTTTCAGTAGCAACAGGACTTGTTTTGGTTATCGGGGAAATTAGCAGCAGTGCAGATTATGTTGATATTTCAGCAATCGCACGCCGTACGATTAAGGAAATTGGCTATACGCGTGCCAAATACGGCTTTGACTCCAGCACTTGCGCAGTATTGACATCGCTCAATGAGCAGTCAGCTGATATTGCACAAGGCGTTAACGCAGCGCTTGAGACTCGTGATGGCAAGGACATGAAGCAAGAGAACGAAGATATCGGCGCAGGCGACCAAGGTTTGATGTTTGGTTTCGCGACAAACGAAACACCTGAGCTTATGCCGCTTCCGATCGCTTTATCGCATCGTATCGCTCGCCGCTTGTCTGAAGTACGTAAGAATGAGACGCTTGCATACCTTCGTCCAGACGGAAAAACGCAAGTGACAATCGAATACGCAGACGGCAAGCCTGTTCGCGTAGATACTATCGTTGTGTCCACGCAGCATGCGGAAGAAATCACGCTTGAGCAAATCCAACAGGATATTCTTGAGCATGTTATTAAGCCGGTTGTTCCAGTGGAATGGCTTGATGCGGATACAAAATATTTCATCAACCCGACTGGCCGCTTCGTAATCGGCGGACCGCAAGGTGATGCTGGTCTTACAGGCCGTAAAATTATCGTTGACACGTATGGCGGCTATGCTCGTCATGGCGGCGGCGCATTCTCCGGCAAGGATCCTACAAAAGTTGACCGTTCAGCTGCTTACGCGGCTCGTTATGTAGCTAAGAACATCGTAGCTGCAGGACTTGCTGACAAATGCGAAATCCAATTGGCTTATGCCATTGGTGTTGCTCAACCAGTTTCAATTAACGTGGATACGTACGGCACTGGAAAAATTGGTGAAGATAAGCTCGTTGATCTGATCACAAGCAATTTTGACCTTCGTCCAGCAGGCATTATTAAAATGCTTGACCTGCGTCGTCCGATTTACAGACAAACTGCTGCTTACGGTCACTTTGGCCGTACGGACATCGACCTTCCTTGGGAACGCGTTGACAAAGCCGAGAAGCTTAAAGCAGACGCTGGCGTACAAAGCGGCGTATAATAATTTCATTTAACGACAAATAACGCCTTAACCGGCGTTCTAAGCTGTCCACAAAGTAGCTCCGCTGCTTTGCGGGCAGCTTTTTTGTTTGTCATGCGACACAAAAAAGTAGTTTAACCTAAATTTTTCATGTCAACTAACCGACAAATAAGGTACGAGTGTAATTTTTTGAGGAGTGAATTGAAATGAATCGAACCAGCAAGCTGTCATCGTTTATCGCCGTTATGCTGCTGCTCCAACTAAGCTTGGCAGGCTGGGCAACAGATCCGCAGCAAGCATCTGCCGCATCTGCAGGTCCGGTCGTATTAAGTCTCAGTCCAGCCGATGATCTCATTAATGTATCGCTTGCGGCTGATTTGAAGATGACCTTTGATGAAAACATTTCTAAGGGATCCAGCTCAACGTATGTGTCTATTTATGATTATGCCACGAGCAATTTGGTGGAAAGCATTCCTTTATCGTCTGGTCGTATAACCATTGATTCCACGCAACGTACAGTGACCATAGATCCGACTAATAATTTCGCTTTAAATACGAATTATTACCTATTGGTTGATGCCGGCGCTTTTGTGAATCAGTCGAACGGTGCAGGTTATGCAGGGATCAATAGCGCTAGCAGCTGGAACTTTCGTACGATTGCAGCAGTAGATTCGACAAGGCCCAATCATACAGCGTTGGTGCCAAATACAGTGCCTGCTGCGGTTACAACCCCGATTACCATTACGTTTGATGAACCTGTCTATGTAGCAAGCGGGAGCATACAAATCAACTCCGCAGAAGATAACAGAACGGTCGCTGTAACTTCCAATGCAGTAAGAGGCAGTGGAACCAACCAAATTATCATTCAGCCGCCAGCAGCGCTGCAGCCAAACACCGCGTACTCGGTTGTCATTCCGAATACGGCATTTCAAGACGCGGCAGGCAATCTTTATTATGGGACATCGTGGAGCTTTTCAACCGCATCGGCGCCTGTGAATGTGGCGGCGCCATTCGTACCGGCAGATAATGCAACATCCGTTCCGGTTAATGCGGCGCTTACCATTACTTTTGATAAAAACGTGCAAGCACGAGCAAACAAATATATTGAATTACGCAGGATCAGCAATAATATTACCTTTGAACGTTTTAATGCAGCTTCATCCAGAGTTGTTGTAACCAATAATACGGTCAAGATTTCACCCAGCACTAGTTTGGAACCCAATACTGCTTATTATGTATTAATTGACGCGGGTGCCTTTACTCAACCCGATCCAAGCGGGGATCAATGGTATCACGGCATTTCGGGTGCGTCAGTATGGAACTTCAGTACAGATCCGGGCAATGAAAACGTTCCGCCAATTGAGTCTGCCTTTTTTCCGACAACGGGAGGATCGATCAGCAGTTTAAGCTCTGAATTGAAAATAACCTTTAATGAGCCTGTTTTTCCAAGCAGCGGAGCCATTGAAATTAGGGAATCGGCGACTGGGGCATTATTCCGCTCCATTCCTATTACATCCGAGCGCGTAACAGGCGGCGGAACCTATCAGATGACCATTGATCCGAATAAAGCGATTAACGGTGAAGCCGAGAAAGCTTTCGTCAATAATACGAAATATTATGTGACGATTGGCAATCGTGCGATTCGTGATGCGGCAGGAAATTATTACGCAGGACTTGCGTCATCAACATCATGGCACTTCACCGTTTCACAAGATACGGTAAGACCGACTTTAGCACTCTTGAACCCGATTAATAATGCGGTTTCTGTTGGGCTAACCCAAGCCTTTACCGCAACATTCAGCGAGGCGGTTAAGAAAGGTTCCACCGGATCCATAACGTTTAACCCGATTGGTAATAACCTGCTGTCGCCTATCCCCGCTAACTTTTATGTAGACGGTAACGACAATAATGTGTTGGTCATTGCGCCAACGCAGGCGTTCGAAGCTAATACCGGTTATTATGTATCCATCGATGCCAGCGCAGTGACTGATCTGGCAGGCAATAGCTTTGCCGGGATATTAAATGAGTATCAATGGACGTTCCATACGTTTGGTTCGGATACCACAGCCCCGAGCTTGAGTAAGCTGGAGTGGAGCGGATCCGCGATTACGATAAGCTACAGTGAAGAGCTGAATCCTAATGTAATTCCTTCGACGGGCAGCTTTTATGTAACGGTTAACGGAGCGCCTCGCGCAGTAATCGGGGTGCAAGTTAAAGGGGAAGCGGTTATTCTTCAGTTACTAAGCCCTATTGTATCAGGGCAGCAGGTGAAGCTTTCCTATTCAAAAGCAGCAGTTGGGCTCATTCAGGATACTTCTCGAAATGAAGCAGCAAGTGTTGCGTATCAAGATGTGGCTGGCGCAAAGGATGTTACGCCGCCAATACTTGTGAGCGGGAATGCTTCAGGCGCCGCTATTACGCTATCGTTTGACAAGGATTTAACGGCTGTAAACAGCTATGCCTATCTGCAGTTTTCGGTTAGCGTCGGCGGTGTGAAATACAGCACGACCTCGATCTCAAGCAAAGGCAGCAATATTTTGTTAACCGTTAACGGCAATATACAAAACTATCAAACCTTCAATGTGTCATATACGCCAGGCTCCTATCCTATAAGAGATTCGGCGGGCAATTATTTGGCAGCCATTCAAAACTACAGTATGTACAGCATGCCTGATACAGGGTTGCCTACGCTGCAATCCGTCAGCTTTAGCAGCACAGTCGTTACCTTGAAATACAATAAAAGCTTGAATTCACAGAGCGTTCCTTCAGTTGGTCAATTCGGAGTATTGGTCGACAATATCGCGCGTTCCGTTCTGCAGGTTCGCATTACAGGAGATTCGGTCCTATTGACACTATCGTCGGCTGTAAATGCCGGACAAGTGGTTTCGGTGTCTTATTTAGCTTCTATGACCTTGATCACAGATCTGGCAGGCAATGCAGCCCCCTCCTTTAACAACGCTGTATCCGGTGGGACTTCGGGCGGCGGCCAGAACGGCAACATTTACGGAGTCATTGCAAAGGGCTCAACACTTACGATTAATTTTGCTGAAACATTAAATAGCAGTTATGTGCCGAGTTCAATCCAGTTTCTCGTAAAGGCCAATGAATCCGTAAAATCGATATCCAGAGTTGATATAAGCGGGGCATCTGTTATCTTAACGCTAGCGGCTCCATTTAACGTTGGGGAAACCGTTAATGTTACTTATTACTCAACATCCGTTGGACTTCGAACAAACAGCGGAACAACCATAAGCAGCTTTTCAAATATAAGCGCAGCAAATCAAACGACCATTCTAGATGGGTTGTCCGGTGATTTCGAGGCTGCCGACGGCGGCGGTATCGGTCTGAAAACATCGGCAGCCTCCGTAACAGGGGATATCTCTCCTGCTGGCGTACAGGCTAATCGCTATACCGTATCAGGCGAGAAGGTGCTTACGGCTTTCCAAACGGCCCGCACTGCAGGCTTGGCTAATCCACGCGTGGCGTTTAAAGTGCCGTCAACGGAACGGGCAGCAATTGTTGCAGTTCCAATAAGTGTGCTGGATACGGCATATCAGCTAAACGCCAGATCTGTATTTGCCGTACAATTCGGCGATGCTTCCTACGAGCTGCAGCTGAATGCGGCGGATTTTGTGAAAATCAATGCTTTGCTCGGCGGCAGCAGCAGTTCCGGTCAATTGCTTATTCGCATTGATCAAGGACTGTCTACGCTGACTGGAAATATCAGTTCCATAATAAACAGCTCTAATACGAGCCTGATCGCAGGGCCTTACCATTTCGATGTAACGGCAGTGAGCGGTTCTATACAGCAGGCTGTTAATGAATTTAACGGTTATGTGTCGCGAACGATTCAAACTTATCAGAATATCGATTCCAGCAAAACAGCGGTCGTTTGGTTTGATCCGATCACTGGAGGGATCTCTTATGTTCCAACGGTGCTATCGACTAGCGGCGGCAAGACGACAGCTACATTTAAAAGAAAGGGTAACAGCTCCTACGCGCTTGTAAGCAACTCAAACAGCTTCACGGATCTATCCAAGCACTGGGCAGCGAGCTCCATTCATACGCTGCTGCGAAAATTCATCGTGGAAGGACGCACGGCAGCGAAGTTTGAGCCGAGTAAAAACATGACGCGCGGTGAATTCGCAACGTATATTGCGAAAGGGCTTGGCCTGAGCAGCAATCGCTCGGCAGCGGCTAAGTTCAAGGACGTGAACACGAATACGGCTATGGGCGCCTATATTGGAGCGGCTTCTGCCAAAGGAATCGTTGCAGGCAATACCGATGGCACCTTTAAGCCGAATAATCCGATTACGCGTCAGGAAATGGCCGTTATGATGATTAGGGCAGCGAAGGTAGCTGGGGTTACCGTTCAACTTCCGCAATCGACTTCCGCCTATTTGCAGAAGTTTACGGATCGCGGCAAGGTTGGCGCATGGGCGAAGGAGGATGTCGCAAAATCGATATACCTTGGCGTTATTGGCGGCAAAACAGCTACGACATTAAGTCCGCAAACGAATGCAACTCGCGCAGAAGGAACGGTTATGATTATGCGTTTGCTGCAAAAAGTGAATTTTTTATAATATAATTCAATTCTTAGAAAAAGGCTCAACCAGTCTCCATGGCGAGTTGTGCCTTTTTTTACTTTTAAAGTATAGAGGAAATTTATCGGTCGAAATAAAACGATAGCAGTCTTTTATCATACGTAACTTTTCTACTACTCTTGTAGTCTATAACTATTAGATTAATGGATGGGAGAGTTGCAAATCTAATGGTTAAGTTTCAAAAAATGATAGGACTGCAGTCGGAGGGCTTAGGAAAACGCGTCATAGTCGTTATGTTAGGTGGAGCATTGCTGGTACAGCCGATAGCATCGCTTCTGCCTGGAAGCGTGCAGAAGGCAGCTATAGAGACTACAGAGGCTGCTGCAAGCGATCCCGTGCTTAAGCTGTCGCAGCAATCTTATATTACTGCAGGGGCCAAACGACTAGACTACGTATTTCATACAACGCGCGGAAGCGCAAAAGCACAAACCGATGTGCATGTCATTGAGATAGATCTAACGAATCCCTATGTATCTTTAAATGCGATGAGCGGAAAAAATAACAGCATTGGCCAGGTTAATACCATTCTAAATATGACAAAAGAAAGCGGTGCGGTAGCGGCTATCAATGCGGATGTATTTGTCATGGGCAATGAAGGTGCGCCTATGGGTGGCCAGGTTATAAGCGGCATGTTTATGTCGAGTCCTTCGAAGCTGAAAGGGATGTACGCGTTTTCGGTATCAAAGGATCGGAAGCCCATGATCGATAACTATTCTTTTGACGGTATGGTAACGGCGGCGGATGACTCATCTTTTGCGATAGAAGGTCTTAATCAATCCGCGTATGCTCCCGAAACAACAGGCTCGATCTACAGTCATGTTAATAAAATGTATATATATACAAGTGCATGGGGCGGAACGGAGCGCCCGAAAAATTCAGGCTCCACGCCGACGGAGGTATTGGTCCGCAATGGGATAATCGAAGAAATTTCGATTGACAAGGCGATAGCGGGACAAGCGCCGGAAGACGGCTACATACTTCGTACGCACGGCATGGCAGCTGCGTACGTGAAGGAACATCTGCAGGTTGGACAGCCGATAACGGCTGATTATTCGCTTGTGTCGCAAACAACGGGAGCGAAAGTTGATCCATCCTCTTTTGAAATGATGGCCGGGGGACATACGCTGTTAGTTAATGCGGGTGCGGTGGCGCCGTTTTCGCGCGATATCACCGGTGTCAGCGGATCGTCGTATACTTCTCGTTCGGGGGTTGGCTATTCGAAGGACGGAACGAAAGTTTATCTCATCACGAGTGAGCGTTTCGGCGGTAATACAGGGCTCAGCCTGAAAGAGCTTCAACAAGTCATGCTGCAATTGGGTGTATTTAAAGGCGTCAATCTTGATGGCGGCGGCTCAACAACGATGATCGAGCGCCCGCTTGGGGACTTTGCCTTGCAGCTGGCCCATTCCACGCATTATGGTTCAACCCAAAGAAGCGTCGCAAATGGAATTGGCGTATTCACCACAGCTCCAAAAGGAACGCTTAAAGGCATTTCTGTGAGTGGTTCTAAAGCCATGTTCATAGGTCAGAAGTCGTCTTATTTAATAAAAGGTTATGATACGTATTACAATCCTTACGAGGTAGACAACGCCTCTGCGGTATGGAGCTCGGAGAAGGCAATCGGCACTTTCAACGGGAATGAGTTTACAGCGACTAAAGCAGGTAAAACGACGCTTAGCGTGAAGTCAGGGGCTATTGCTACCAAGCAGGAAATTGAAGTAATCGGCCAGGATCAAATTGCTTCACTTTCCATTGATACGGCGGCAGGCGTATTGGCAAAAGGAGCCACGATTTCTGTTCCGCTAACCGTTAAGCTCAAAAATGGCACAACGTATAAGTTAAGCGGAGACTCAGTGAAATGGGAATTTATCGGGTTTACCGCAGTTCAAAATGGCGACAGCCTAACCGTACAATCGGTGAATGCGGGAACATCCACAGGTTATGCGATCGCGCGTTATGACGGTTTTCCAGCGATGATCCCCTTTACGCAGGGCGAAGCGGTTAAGACCTTCGAGGATTTCGAGAAATCGACGTATCCGATCACTTCCCAGATCACACCCGCAACGACAGTGGGCAGCGTGAGCTTGGCAGCTGACTTCCCGGGACAAACCTCTGCAAAGGCTTTGAAATTGGATTATGATTTCACGAACGGTACGGGAACGAAAGCTTCTTACGCCGTATTTAATACAAATGGCCGTGTAATAGAGGGCTCTCCTACGTCAATGACGGTTGACCTTTACGGAGATAACAGCCTGAACTGGGTGCGCGCAGAGTTTATCGATGCCGATGGGAAAGCTCATCTTCTTGATGTGGCTAAGCAGCTGGACTTTAGCGGATGGAAAAACGTAAAGGTAAATCTATCGTCCGCAGGTATGAAATTCCCGGTTAAACTAAAGCGGATCTACGTTGTAACCATTGCGGAAGGCCAGGATGAGAGGTCGTCTTCAGGTGCAATCGGACTAGATAACATGAAGCTGCAATATCCGCCTTCGGTAACGGTAGATACAAACACGAAGGTCGAAATGACTGTAGGTAAAACAACGGCTTTGGTTAATGGAAAAGCGATAAAGCTGGATTCAGCGCCGCTCGTGCTGAACGGGATAACCTTCGTACCGGTTCGATTTGTATCGGATGCTATGGGCTCGCGTCTGTTATTTGATGGAAATACGGGTCAGGTCACGGTGCTGCGAGGCAATAAGCTGATGGAAATGACTCTAGGTAAAAAGGATCTCATTCTAAATGGCGCACGGCAAAGCTCAGAGGTAACGCCGATTATCCGAAATAACCGCACGTTAATCCCGGTACGCCTATTTTCCGAAAAATTAGGTCTAAAGGTGGGTTACGACGGAAAAACGAAAAAGATTACCATCGATTAACGATGGACGAATGATATCCAATCTGTGGTATGATAGAGTAGATTAACCTTTAATACAGAAAGGTTGCCGATCTACAGTGGACCACCTTACAGGCGATATAAATCGAGTAATCAAAAATGCTATCGAAGTCATGGAAGACAGCAAATATCAAATTTATGAAATATGTGAATCAGCGCGCGCGGAGATGGAGTCTTTGGAACAGGAGCTTGAAATCGTTCTTCAAGAAACTGTGAAGACGATCGATAAAGTCGATCAGCTAGAGCAGGACTACCGCCGTGCGCGGATAAGGCTGACGGAGGTTAGCCGGGATTTTGTACGCTACAAGGAAGAAGACATTAAGTCTGCTTATGAGAAAGCCACCCAGATCCAGCTGGATCTGATGGTATACCGCGAGAAGGAATCTTACCTGAAGGCACGTCGCGACGATTTGCAAAAACGTGTCCGTAATGTAGAAAACTCCATTGAGCGGGCTGAAACAATCGCATCACAAATAAATGTTGTGCTTGAATATTTAGCGGGGGATTTGAACCAGGTTACCCGTATTATTGAATCTGCCAAAACCAGGCAGCTGCTGGGTCTGAAAATTATATTAGCGCAGGAGGAAGAGCGTAAGCGGATCGCTAGGGAAATTCATGACGGACCGGCGCAATCACTCGCTAATATCGTGCTTCGAACAGAAATTGCTGAACGAATGCTTATCAAGCAGGAGTTTGTGATGGTCCAGGAAGAATTAGTAGATTTGAAAGGGCAGGTGCGCTCCGGACTAGAGGAGATACGCAAAATTATATTTAATTTGCGTCCGATGGCTTTGGATGATTTGGGACTTGTGCCGACTCTTCGGAAATTCACGCAGGATTTTGAAGAGAAAACAAAAATACATACCGTATTCGAGCTTATTGGCAAAGAGGCTAGAATGCCATCGGCAATGGAAGCGGCGATTTACCGTTTGGTTCAGGAAGCTTTCTCTAATGCGCTTAAGCATGCGAGCGCTACCCATGTCTCGCTCGAAATTAACTATCGGCCACAGCATATTTCACTCGTTATTCAAGACAACGGCGTTGGTTTTCATAGCGAACTCATTGAGCAGGATGCTAGTCGAAATGCGCATTTTGGATTGGTAGGGATGAGAGAACGGATTGAACTGATAGAGGGAAGGATGGATATAGACTCAAATCCCGGTAGAGGGACGAAAATTATAATAGATATACCAACTACTGCCGAATCTAGAAAGGAGTAAGATGATGATGATCCAGAAACCTGCAAGCAATGTGAGTACAATCAAAATTTTACTTGCGGATGACCACCAGCTGTTTCGTGAAGGTCTTAAGCGGATTCTAAATATGGAAGACGATCTTGAGGTCATTGGCGAGTGCGGGGACGGCATCCAAGTGTTAGAGTTTTGTAATCATACGATTCCAGAAATCGTTTTGATGGATATCAATATGCCAATCGAGAACGGCGTTGTCACGACAGAACGTTTGAAGAGCATGTTTCCTGACGTAAAGGTTATCATTCTATCTATCCATGATGATGAGAGCTATGTGTTTGAAACGCTTCGAAAAGGGGCAACCGGCTATTTGCTGAAGGATATGGAGGCCGAATCGCTGATTAATGCTATTCGCTCCGTCGTTCAAGGCCATGCCTACATCCATCCTAAAGTAACGGGCAAGCTGATCAATCAGCTTCGCCGTATGACTTATTTAGACGAGATGGGAATCGTTTCAGGCGCAGCAGCCGCCCAAGAGCCGGGAGTGAAATTCGTTGCAGGCGATGAGAGCCCGTTAACGCGCCGTGAGGCGGAGGTTCTTAGATTAATGGCCGAGGGCAAAAGCAATAAGCTGATTGGGGAGTTTTTGTTTATCAGCGAAAAAACGGTAAAAAACCATGTGAGCAGCATTTTGCAAAAGATGGAAGTAGACGATCGTACTCAAGCCGTTATTCAGTCCATTAAATATGGCTGGGTGACCTTGTAATCATTATTAATTGCAGAGCAAAATCCCGTATCTTCCGATGCGGGATTTTTTGTATATAAGAATATAAGAAAATGACGCTCAACAAGAGTGAATGAGAAGAGAAAGCACTCCGAGGCTGCTTATAATGCTGCGCCGGAGCGCGAGGAAAAGAGAATTTATTTTCTTTGTCTTTGCTTACGAAGCGAGATAAAGCCGGCTGTAAGCGCAAAGGCACCGATTAAATAATAAGGAGTCGGGCTGGTATCGCCGGTTTTCGGCAGAGTAGCCAGCGGAACTTGATTATCCTGGGAATCGATAACGGTATCAACTTCGGAGTCGATCTCTCCGCCTATGCCGCCGATTGGGGGTTCCTCATCGTCAATTTCAATAAAGGTCGTTACTTCGGGCGATGGCGAGACGGTCGGCGATGAGGTTGCTGTTGTAGTAGGCGTCACAGTAGGCGTAGACTGTGGTGTGGTTTCAGGTGTAGATGAAGGCGTAGACGATGGTGTCGTTTCAGGTGTAGATGAAGGCGTAGACGATGGTGTGGTTTCAGGTGTAGATGAAGGCGTAGACGATGGTGTGGTTTCAGGTGTAGATGATGGTGTAGACGATGGTGTGGTTTCAGGTGTAGGTGAAGGCGTGGACGATGGTGTCGTTTCAGGTGTAGATGTAGGCGTAGACGTTGGTGTAGACGTCGGCTCCGTGCAAGTGTTTTGAAGCTTTAGTTTCCAGGTTTTAATTTTGTCGCCGTGGGCGCCAGTGCCTAACTGGGTAATCAGATCACCGCTGTAAATGTCCAGCTGATAAGGAAGACATATCGGAATGTCAATTGTGATGGAATAGCTGCCAGCCTTGGGATATACAATGGACTGCCCATCAAAATACACTTGTTTGAGATAAGGTATTGTCTTATCGTCCGGACCTGGAACCCAGTCAGCAGGGGCCGCATAGGATGAGAAGCTGACTCTCACGCAATCCTGTGTGGTCCTGAAGGACGCCGTCGCTGTGCCGTCGCCATGGTCTACGATATTGGACTGGTTTGTTATAATATGTTCCTGTTTAGATGAGTAGGTCTGACAGCTGTTCTCAATTATGGGATCGGTCAAGGCTGTGTCTCCATTGCTCTGACCTTCGGCCATAACAAGAGAACCAAGCGCTAAGGAAAAAATCAAGATCAGGGCCATGCTTAAAGAAAGCTGCTTTTTAAAATAACGCATCATTCACTCTCCTCTTAGATAGGTAGTGGGGTTCTAAGAGGGCCGGTTACACTATTAGCTCCATATAATCCAAGTGTCCATATGCAGATTATACTTCATCACTTCCCTAGCTGTTCTGAAAATGTGTAAGACGCCGCTTCCTTTCCATACGCGTGCATATCTTATATATGCAAGGATACGTAGTAAAATGATAACATATATTGTAAATTGCTCAAGGGTGTTTCTTTGTCGGAATTTGACTATTAATAATCGAGAGAAAAGACCTATTTTGATACAACATACATTTTTCGCCTTGTCCTCCCATTGCGGAACCAGTGGGCTCTTCCTAGCATATAGTGTCACAAAGAGGAGGTGGCCGCCATGTTTGAGCTTCTACTTTTGGTTATTGGCATTTATGCCGTGGCTGCATTGTCGGTGCATCTGGCTTATCGGATTCGGCGAGGAAGGCAGCAATCCAGCAAACATTACGTACTTGTTGCGGGCGTTCGGCAAAAAAATATGGAATGGTATGTGCGCTCGTTGTTTTCTTTTTCGCGGCGGATGGGCAAGGATGTTCGGTTGACGATTGTCGACCGCGGGGTAACGGATGAAACGCTCGCTATTGTTGAGCGCTTATCAAGAGACGGCAAGGAAGTCAGGGTGCATACCAAAGGGACGGCACCCATAACCGAAAACAAGGATAGTAAGCGCTCGCAAACGAAGGGTGTGGACGGCACCCAGCTGCTGTGGCTGCTTCAGGCAGAAGGAATCGTATCGAATGCAGACCACGCGGTGCTGGTTGATTTGCAAAACCCGTCGGATTTGTCGAAAATGCCATTTTAGTATATAATTTGCCGTAATTGAATATTCGGAGTGAAGCACACTCAATGACGCATTCTGCGTGGTTGGGTGTGCTTTTTTTAATATATAAGAATTTATAAGTTTTCACTTATAAATGTGCTTATATATCTCCGCGAAACGATAGCTTTTGCCACTGAGGACGGCGACAGCCGTTTACGCTTGTATATAAGACTTTATAAGTTTTTACTTATAAATCTGCTTATATATCTCCGCGAAACGAGCTTTTGCCGACAAAAGACGGCTACAGCCGTGTATTCTTGTGTTCATTTATAAGAATTTATACTTTTCGTTTATAAATGAAAAGCGCCGGATGATGAAAGGGATAGAGGGGGAAGGAAGATGAAGGCTCAGGTGTATGTTGTAAAGGTACGCGGATGCTGGCAGGCACGCGCGACGATTCAAGCAGCTCTGGATAAGCATTTCTGGATGAATGGCGATTTCGGTGAGGCGGGCTGTCTGAATGAGGAAACTGCGGATACAGGCTGGCTGCTGCTTGAAGCGCTGCCGCTTGGTGATGCTTGTCTTGTGGTGGAGCTTTGGGAAGCAGTGATGAAGCGAAAACGTGGGAAAACCGTGCATTTAGAGCAGTATATCATCGATGAGAGTAGGTCGGATATCGGATGTGATGCGTTGGAGCTGCTGATGGCTTGTGTGAAGGAGGCGAAGCGAAATGCGCAAAATGAAGAAAGGACAGCAGGTTCTGGCCAGTGGTGGCGGATTGGAAGCCGGACAAAGCGGCAAACGTGGCTGGGCATAGAGGGTTTGCTAGGTTTGGCTGAGCGGTGGGATCGGACAAAGGGGGAGACCGTAGGAGCGGCGGAGCTGGGAGAAACCACGGCAGGGGCTAAGCGTGCCGCGGAACTGGGAGAAATCGCGGCGGGGGCGAGCTGTGCCGCGGACATGCTGCAGGGACGTGCGCTGTTGCGAAGCGAGGCGCACGCCCTGCTCTCTGGCGCAGGCGGGCCAGGTGCCGCTGCAGGCTGGAGCGAAATGCTGCAGCTTGCAGCGCTGCTCGGGCGGGTGCGCCTGAGCGGATCGATCGCTGCCGGAGACGGCGGGCGGGCGGACGCCTTGGGGCGCCGGAGGCGCGAGCGCAGCTGCCTGCGCTGCGGGAGCGGTGAGGCGTTTATGCACCGCACGGCATGTGCCGCGTGCGGTCGGATCTGCGCCTATTGCACGGCGTGCATTGGGATGGGGCGGAGCCGGGAATGCGAGCTGCTGGTTACGGGGCAGCGTTGTGGGCCCGCAGGCGCAGAAGCGAGAGCGGGGGCGGCCAAGGAATTTATATTGCCGGCTAGTGAGCTGCGGCTTGAGCGTTGGAAGCTGAGTCCCGCTCAAACGGCCGCAGCGGCGAAAGCGCTACGATTCCTTGAGGAGCCGGAGCCGCACACCGGGCGTACCCGAATGACAAAGGGCAGAACCGCCGGGGCCAGAGAATTTCTCCTATGGGCGGTTACGGGAGCGGGCAAGACGGAAATGATTTTTCCGCTTGTGGAATCTGTCTTGCTGCGGGGCGGAAAGGCGCTAATCGCAACGCCGCGCCGCGATGTCGTCATTGAGCTTGACCCGCGAATCCGCAAAGCGTTTCCAGGCGCCTCTGTTGTCACGTTATACGGGGGCAGTGAGCAGCGCTGGGAAAACGGCGACATTACGCTGGCTACCACGCATCAACTGCTGCGCTTTTATCAAGGTTTTGATCTCGTTGTAGTCGATGAGCTTGATGCGTTCCCGTTTGCGGGCGATCCACTCCTTCATTTCGCGGCGGACAAAAGCTGTGCGCCGGGCGCAGCTCGCCTATTATTGTCGGCTACGCCGCCAAGCGATTTGCAGCGGGCAGCGAAACGCGGCAGGCTTCCGCATGCGAGGGTGCCCGTGCGCTATCACCGGCATCCGCTGCCTGTACCGAGGCTTATTCAAACGCCCGCAGTGAAACAAATGCTGCAGCAGCGAAAACTGCCGCCAAAGCTGCAGGCGGCCATGCAGGCCTCGCTTGTTCGCGGCGCCCAGCTGTTTGTGTTCGTGCAGCAGGTTGCTCAGACAGAACCCATGGCTGCTCTGCTGCGCATGGTTCTGTCGCACGCTGCTGTTGCTGCAACCTCCTCGCAGGACGCGGAACGATCGGACAAGGTACAGCGTTTTCGGGCGAGGGATATTCGGGTGCTTGTCACGACCACCATTTTGGAGAGAGGGGTCACGATCCCGAAAAGCGATGTTTACATCTTGGACGCGGATGGACGGCTCTTCGACGAGGCATCTCTGGTGCAGATGGCAGGACGGGCGGGCAGATCGGCGGAGGATCCGTTCGGTCAGGTCTATTTCTGCAGCCGGGAACGCAATCGGGCGCAGCTGCAAGCCGTACATCATATCCAAACCATGAACCGCATGGCCCGCAAGCAGGGCTATCTGCTCCCCGCAACCAAAGGAGGCTCGCCCAAATGACCGTCTCGCCCCAAGACTGGCTCCGGCGACTGCAATCCGCCTTCGCCGGAGCCGCGCAACTGCTCGCGCCGCGGACTGCCGCATGTCTCCTATGCGGCAAGCCGCAAACCGGCTCTCGCAGCGCGGACAGCAGTAGCCCCGCGAAGCTGACTCCCCAGCTTCGGCAATCCCTTTGCGGAGCGTGCCTCTCCGCAATACCTTGGCTTACCCGCATCGCCTGCACGAGATGCGGGCGCGGCATTCCCTGCGAGGACTGCATACGCAGTCCGCATGGCTCTTTTGTGTGCAACCGCAGTGCGGTTCACTATAATCAAACGATGCGAGCGATGCTCGCTCTATACAAATATCGGGGAAACGAGCAGCTTGCTCCATTGCTCGGCGACATGCTGTTGCCTGCTTTCGAGGCTTTGACAGCCGAAATTGTTCAGCGGACTAACGCACCCAATAGTAGAGATTCCAAATTGAAAATAAGGATGGCCGATCACTGGGATGCCGTAACCTATGTGCCTGTCAGCGCGGAACGAGAGGCCGATCGGGGCTTTAATCAGGCAGAGCAGCTGGCAGGTCGGGTTGCGCAGCGCTATCATTTGCCGCTTAAGCAGCTGCTCGTCCGTTCTCGTCATTCCGAGAAACAAAGCTTTAAAACACGCGCGGAGCGGTTTCGAGACACAAGATCTCTTTTTGACATAAACGCTGAGGAGTTTCAACTGCTACTTGCTCACGCTGTAAACGATAGCGGCAAAACACAGGCAAGCCGCAGGGGTATTCGTATTCTTTTGATCGATGATATCTATACGACTGGAAGCACGGCGGAAGCCTGCTCGCAAGTCTTGCTGCATCATGCGGAGCGTCCATTGGAGGTATACCTTTTGACCTGGGCACGCTCCTAACCTTTCGTCTGCTTGAAGGGATGAAAATAGATTCATAGTGAAAAAGTTAACGCTTTCGATTAGAATGAGAGAAATAGATGAATCGTTTGACAAAAAAAGGAGGGCTCAGTGCGATGAACTTGGATAATTGTCCTCGCTGCGGTAAGCTTTTTGCCAAAAACTTTAGAGACGTATGCCCGGCGTGCTTGCGTGATATTGATAAAGAATACGAACTTTGTGCAAACTATTTGCGTGAGTTCAGGGGCTCGATTATAACGGAGGTAGCGGAAGCTACCGGCGTATCGATCAAGCAAATTACGAAATTCATTCGCGAGGGCCGTATCTCCATAATGAATGCTCCTAATATGTCTTATCCTTGTGAATCCTGCGGCACGCTTATTCGGGAGCATCATCTTTGCGACATCTGCCGTCAACGAATAGAGAAGGACAAGAAGCAAATGTTTCAGGAGATAGCGAAGAAAGATGAACAGAAAAGGGCCTATAATCCTTCTGGAGTATACAAAGGGCTGGAACGATACAAAGAAAAATGAATTTTTACTAATATTTTCTTGACTATAAAATTTCACTTGACTGAAGCCGATAATACTTGTAAAGGTAATCGGCTTTTTTAGTTCCTGTAGATAATGAGGTGGATAAAATGAAAATAAACGAGACGAATCGAATTGGTGCGGTTAATCCCTATCAGAAGCAAAAGGATGCGCGAGTAGGCGGTGCAGAGAAAGCAAAGCAGAAGGACGAAGTCCAAATTTCTGCAGCTGCTAAGGAGCTGCTGACTAGCAGCAAGGCAAGCGGAGCGGACAGAACAAAGCACATTGAAGAGCTCAAAAACGCGGTAGCATCGGGCACATATCATGTGGAAGCCGGCAAGATTGCTGAGAAGCTGCTTCCATACCTAAAGGAGTAGTGCTCTAAATGAATGAGTATATCCAGCAAATTCTTGTGGTTTTGCAAGAGCTCTTAGACGAGCATCGGCAGCTAATAGAATACGGAAATGCGAAGACAACGGCTATTACAGCTAACAATGTGGAGTCGCTGTCCTATATTTCAAACAAAGAGAAGAAGAGTCTTCAGCGCATTTTGGAGCTGGAGCAGCAGCGGATCTTCTTGATCGGAAAATATATGCTGGATCAGAAGCTGACTGCTCACCGCTCGTTCAAAATGAAGAAGCTGATTCAAGCCGTTTATCATGCGAATGAAAAGCAGCAGCTTCAAGCCATGTGGCAGGAGCTGGCGGCAGCTCTTAAGAAGCTACAGGATATCAACGAATTCAATCAGCAGCTCGTCAGAATGAATCTGGAGCATTTGCATTTCACGCAGGATTTGCTGCTCGGACCGACTGAGGAAGAAGCGACCTACCACCGTGCTGTTCAAGGCATGGCCTACAATCGTAATGGCCGCTTTAATATGAAAACGTAAGAAGAGAGGACAATAGACGATGGCATCGACTTTTCATGGCTTAGAGACGGCAAGGCGGAGTTTGTTTACGACGCAATCGGCTTTAAATACGACCGGACATAACATTGCGAATGCCAACACGGTAGGCTACTCTCGCCAAATTGTGAATATGACAGCCTCCAGGCCGATAGACGCGGTAGGCTTTTCTAAATCAGCTGCAGCCGGTCAACTCGGAACGGGTGTAGAGGCTTCCTCGATTACACGTGTAAGAGAGAAATTCTTGGACAACCAATTTCGAAACGAAAATAAATCGAACGGCAATTTTACGGTACAACTAGATACATTGTCTAAACTAGAAGGAATCGTGAATGAACCGAGCGATACCGGCCTAAGGACGGTCATCTCAAATTTCTGGAACTCATGGTCGGATTTAAGTAAAAACCCGGAGAACGCGGATGGACGTAAAGTGGTTATGGAACAAACGATGGCGTTGGTTGATTCGTTTAATTACACAGCCAAACAACTGGGCGAATTGAAAGCGGATTTGACGGAAAACGCAGAGATTAATCTAAACACTGTCAACTCCATTACAACAAGCATTGCTCAGCTTAACGGCGAGATTAGACGTGTTGAAGGCCTCGGCGACAATGCCAACGATCTGCGCGACCAAAGGGATCTGATCACAGATCAGTTATCTGGTCTGGTAAACATTCGTGTTGAAGAACAAGCAAATGGTTACAGGATTACAATGGGCGGCACTGAGCTGGTTCAAGGGACAGCAAAAACTGATCTTAATATGTCCGCAATTGATACAGCGATTGCTTCAGGCGATTTGAATAGCGGAGCTATTTACGGAACGCTTTATTCAAGAGATCATTATGTTGATGGTTATATCGGAGAGCTCGATAAGCTCGTTCAAACGATGGCAAACGGAGAGTTTGAAGTTACTTTGCCAAAAGGTTCTGTCTTGCCTGAGGGTACAGTATTGAATAACGTTACATACACGGGCGCCAATCGCACATTAACGGAGGATACTACCGTTATGGTGAACGGATTGAATGGATTGCATCAACTTGGCTACTCATTAGCAGGCCAAGATGCAGGGTTGCCCTTCTTTACGGACAGCACGGGTGGAACAACTGGTTTGACAGCAGGCAATATTACGCTTAACCCGGCGATTGTAGCAAATTCCAATTTGATTGCTTCTTCCATGCGAGTCGTTACGAATGCAGATGGCTCGGAGTCAGTGATTAGCGGTAATAACTCGTTGGCAGTGCTTTTCTCGCAAATGCGGGATACACGATTTGATTTTGACGCAGAAACTGGCGATAACAAAAATACGGTCGATGCCTACTTTCGCTCCGTTGTCGGTCAGCTTGGTGTTCAAGCTGCTGAAGCTACTCGTATGCAAACCAACCAGCAAATTATAGTCGACCAGGTGGACTCTCGGAGACAATCCGTAAGTGGGGTTTCTCTCGATGAGGAAATGTCTAATATGATTAAATTCCAACATGCATATAATGCTGCCGCTAGAAATATGACGATGATTGATGAAGTATTGGATAAAGTAATAAATGGAATGGGTCGCGTAGGCTTATAAAATAACTGGTGGTGAATAATATGTCTTTCCGCGTAACGCAATCCATGATGAATACACAATTGCTTCGTAATATTTCTAATAACATGGGTCGTATGAACAACCTGCAAAACCAGCTATCGACGGGTATGAAGATTAATAAACCATCGGATGATCCAGTTGGGATAACGTTTGCACTTCGTTATCGCAGTGAGCTGGATTCAAACGAACAGTATGTTGAGAATGTAAGCTCTTCATTATCCATGTTAGAATACACGGACACAACGATTGGACAAGCTGGAGATATTATGCAGCGCACTCGTGAGTTGCTGGTCAGTGGAGCCAATGGAACGCTTGAGAAAACGAGTTTGGATGCGATAAAAGTCGAGATATCTCAGTTGTACAATCAAATGGTTGAAATTGGAAACAGTCAATTTAATGGCAAACAAGTATTCAACGGTGAATTGACAGGCGACAAGCCTTACCCGACAATGGGGGTAGACGGTACGGTTGATTTGTTAGCTGACCCGCCCTTGCTAAAAGCGTTTCAAGTGAGTTCGGATACCGAAGCAATTAGGTATGAACTTGCAGCAGGCATGAAGTTAGCTGTGAATATAATAGGTAATGAAGTTTTTGGCGAAGGCATAACTCCAACCGCAACTCAAGCTGAGATAGAAAGCAGTGACAATGTTTTCTCACTTCTTCAACGTGCTCATGATATGTTGACTTCTGGCGATCAAGACGGAATTTCAAAGTTAATTGCTCAGGTAGATACACGTATGAATACGATGCTTACGAAACGTGCTGAAGTTGGTGCGAAAGTGAATCGTGTCGAGCTTATTAAAAATCGACTTGATGATATTGGCATCAATTTAAAGACCGTACAAGCGAAAACGGAAGATGCGGATATGGCTGAGGTCATTACTAACATGAAAACAGAAGAAAATGTATATCAAGCTTCACTGTCTGTTGGCGCACAGCTTATACGTCCGAGTTTGGTTGACTTCCTGAGATAGGGAGGATTACATGCAAATTCCTCAAATTCAAATACGTACGCAGCCAGCATTGATTTCCATCGATGCTGATATTGGGAAGCAGCATCTTGAACAGCCTACCGCTACAGTGGACATGGAACAAATTAGGCCAAAACAACATTTTAGAACGACTAGTGGACGGCTTGATATTAATCAAGATAGAGTATGGGATGCATTAGCGCTAGGCAACAACTTGCAAACCATGAGCAAAATATATTCAATGGCTTCTGATATTGCCTTGCAAGGCCTTGCTCGTATTGTAGAGAAAGGCGATCAGATGGCAGCGATTCATTTAGGGGGCACTCCTATAGCTGACATGGCAAGGGATTGGAAACGAACCTTCCCTGAGTATGATTTTCGTGGCGAAGCAGCCTATGACAATATTGATATTCAATATACGCCTAGCGAGCTTTCGATTGAAACAACTCCAGGTCGAATTAACCTAAATGTACAGGTGAATAGGCCCGTGCACGAATATGAACGCGGCAAGCTGGAGATTTATATGAGTCAATATCCTAAAGTAGAGATTATTCCACCACAAATCGATCAACTCTTGTAGACATTACCGCTATTAACGACTATAGATCATTTGCGTATGACGCATGAGGTCTATAGTTTTTATTTTACTAACAAAGGAATCTTAATAGGAGGTTACAACGTGCTTACAGAGCAGCCAGTTTATCAATTTAAGCAAGGTATACCAGGTTTTGAACATTTGAATCAATTTTTTTTCGAAGAGGTAGGAAATGAACTGCCAATGAAGCTAATGAAAGCAATTGAAGATCAAACCATATCGTTGTTGGTTGCAAGCCCATTCTTGTTCTATTCTGATTATGAATGGGAGCTTCCGGATATAGTTAAACAAGAGCTAAACATTCATAACGAAGAAGATGTGGAAATTTGGTCAATTATTACGGTCCACTCAGATTGGGCGAATGCGACCATAAATTTGCTTGCCCCGATTGTGTTGAATAACAAAACAAAGTTCGGAAAACAGCTAATCCTTCATGATTATACATACAGCACTCGTGCTTCGCTCAATCGAATCTAGGAGGAAGATAAACTATGCTCGTTTTATCACGCAAAAGCAATGAGTCCATCATGATTGGCGGGAATGTTGAAATCATCGTATTGGGTGTAGAAGGCGACAATGTGAAGTTAGGCATACGAGCGCCGAAAGAAGTGGATATCTATCGCAAAGAAATATATATAGCTATACAAGCTGAAAACCTCGCAGCAGCAACTAGAACAGTATCGATCGAGGAAGTATCAAATTTCTTTAAAAAATAAATGATTTTTCGAAATAGCTATAAACAATTGAAGTGGGATTCCGATAAATATAGTAGCGCGATAATAGGACGGCCGAACTGTTATCGTAAGCTTCCGCAAGGATGCGGAAATACGAAAATTTCAAGGAGGAAATAACAATGATTATCAACCACAATATCGCAGCTTTGAACACACACCGTCAGTTGGGCGCTAACACTGCAGCAACTAGCAAAAACATCGAGAAACTGTCTTCTGGTCTTCGCATCAACCGTGCAGGTGACGATGCAGCAGGTCTAGCTATTTCTGAAAAGATGCGCGGTCAAATCCGTGGTCTAGATCAAGCTTCCCGTAACTCGCAAGATGGTATCTCTTTGATTCAAACAGCTGAAGGAGCGTTGAACGAGACTCACTCCATTCTTCAACGTATGCGTGAATTGGCTGTTCAATCAGGAAATGACACGAATACATCTCAAGACCGTACAAACCTACAAGATGAAATGACTCAATTGGGTACTGAAATCGAACGTATTGCTAATACTACTGAGTTCAACACCAAGAAGTTAATTAATGGTAGCATGGGTAGTGCTCAAACGGCAGCAACTGGTACTGTTGTGAACAGTGGTAATCTCGCTGCTGGTGTTGCAGGAGCAACAACTCTAGGCGCAGTAACTGATGCTAGCGGTAATAATCTTGGTATCGCAGTTGGTGATAAAATCACAGCAACGTGGTCCGTAAATGGAACACAACAAACAGCAACTTACACAGTTGCCGCAGCAGCAGATGATATGGACGATATCCTTACAGCGATTAATGCTAACGCTACTGTCGGCACTGCTACACTTGCTGCAGGTGTACTTACTGTCGACGGTGCGGCTGCTGGTACGGCTGCACAGATTAATGGTCTTTCTTTTGAAGTCACTACCAATGGCGTTCGTAAAGAAGCTGCTTCAAACGTTCTTTCAAACTTTGCTGAAGGTACTAAAGCGAAAGATGTTCGCTCCGATGGCTCTGCAGCTTTCCAAATTGGTTCAAACACTGGCCAAACTATGAATTTGTCTGTAGAAGACATGAGAGCGTCCACTTTGGGAGTAAATAACTTGCAAATTGGTACTCAATCTCAAGCTTCTACAGCAATTAAAGTAGTTGACCAAGCCATTCAAAAAGTATCTTCTGAACGTTCCAAACTCGGTGCAGTTCAAAACCGTTTGGAACACACTATCAACAACCTAAACACTTCTTCCGAGAACTTAACTGCTGCTGAATCACGTGTCCGTGATACGGATATGGCGAAAGAAATGATGGCGCAAACGAAGAACAACATCCTTGCACAAGCTGCACAAGCTATGTTGGCTCAAGCTAACCAACAGCCACAAGGCGTGCTTCAATTGCTTCGTTAATCTTAACGAATTACAAGGAGATCCTAGACTTTCTAGGGTCTCTTTTATTTTCTTACAAAATTCAAACGTACATATGAATATTAACCTAAATGCTTACTATTTAAAGTAACTAACGGAAAACTTTATATTTCTAAAATTCACTTTCTTACCTAAACTATACTGAAGTAAATTCCGATAATATTAGTAGTAAAGATAGTATACATATTTAAAAAGTAATTTTAGTGACATTCTTGTTGAATAATAATAGTGATAACATGTCAAAGCTTAAACAAGTGAACTTATTAGGGAATATGCATAAATGAATTTGAGACTATAAAAGATGAGAACACGTAGGAGGAATACTATGATAAATTCAATTCGTATGGGAGGCTTAGTCTCAGGTCTTGATACTGAAACCATCGTTAAAAATTTAATGAAAGCTGAGAGTGCTCCGCTTAATAAACTTCTTCAGAAAAAGCAAACAGAAGAATGGAGACGTGATCAATACAGAGAGATGAATGCTCTCTTATCAGACTTGAAAAACAAATCCTTTGATATGAAGTTGCAAGGTACTTATCAGAAAAAAGTTTTGACATCGGATAATGACATGATCGTTTCTACTAAACAAAAGGGTGTACCGAGTGCAACCTCATATCAAGTGGATGTGCAAACTCTATCTGTAGGAGCAAAACCGGCTTCGGTGAAATTCACTACGATCGGTTTGGCAGATGGATCTACCGCAATTGGGGGTGCTCCATTCAGTTTCGATATTGGAACAAATCCTATCAATGTAACAGCAACGGATACAATCAGTAGCGTAATCGCTAAAATAAATAATGTTTCTTCTACAACGGGTGTTACTGCCAGCTATTTAAAAGATGATAATTCTATAACCCTTACAACAACAGCTAGTGGCGCAAACGCGGCTATCTCGATAAATAATCTCAGCGACGCTGCTAACAAACTTGGATTATCTAATGGTACGGTTAATAACCTTGCATCATCATACACGACATCTCAGTTGTCGGCGGATGCTATAGCAGGTACAGTTGAAATTAACGGTATTCCGTATCAAGTCAAGAGTTCGACATTTACGTTTGATGGCGTAGAATTCAACATTAAAGGAACTGGCAAGACCCAAGTTAATCTAAAACCTGGCGAAGATGCCATTTTCAAATCCATTAAAGAATATGTAGATAAATATAATGAGATTATAGAAAAAGTTAATGTAAAGATAAGCGAGAGTACGTATAAGGATTATAAGCCTCTTTTACCTGAGGAAAAAGAAACTTTATCGGATAAACAAAATGAACAATGGGAAGCGAAAGCGAAGAGCGGCTTGTTGAGACAAGACACATTACTCTCAAATGCGCTATCGCAAATGCGTCAATCTTTGTCAACCAATGTAACGGGGGTAGGCATAGACACGAAATTCGATAGCCTTAGTGAGATCGGAATTACTACTGGCTCATATATTGAAAAAGGGAAGCTATATATTAGTGACACGAAACTGCGTGAAGCCATTTCCCAAAACGGAAATGCTGTAATGGAGCTGTTTACTAGGACGAGTGCCTCGACAGATTCTGCTACGAAATTTAGTGAGAGCGGGCTAGCAGAGCGTTTGCATAACAATCTTAACAGTGTAATGACAAAACTCACTGATAAAGCAGGGAGCAGCGCATCACTTGCTGATAACAGTACCATTGGTAAAGGTCTGAGTAGAATTAATACGGATATAAGCAAATGGGGAAGTCGACTAGAGGACATTGAACAACGCTATTGGAAAAAGTTCACTGCAATGGAGACAGCGATGAGCAGAGCGAACTCCCAGAGCAGTTGGTTATCACAGCAACAAGGTTGAGCTATATCATAAACATTGATCACATGTATTTGAAAATAAATGCTGAGGGAGAGGGATAAAAGACATGAGCACCTCTCTTGATTCCTTGTTAAATGATTTTTTAATAGGTACTCATAAGTTAGAGCAGAGTGTAATCGACGAAGATAGTGAACCAGAAGAATGGATAGAACTTCTGAATATAAGGCAAGAGGTTATAGATAGTATATCAGAGCTATTCGCGGTGGGGATTTCTCTAACAGAAATTCAGAAAAAAACCTATATTCATCCCGCTTATGAGGTTGATCAGCGGATTGTTCCTATCATGGACCGGAAGAAAAAGGACCTTGAAACCGATATGATGAATTTGAATAGAAGTAAAGCGGTCAATCAGCAGTATGGCGAGTTCGGAAATTCTTATTCGCCGTATGGTGCATTTTTTGATAAAAAAAAATAACAAACAATCGAGGGCTTCTCATTAGAGAGGCTCTTTTTCATTTATTAAATTAGCAAATAGAATCATTTTAAAACTCTAGTTTTCATCTAATACAAAAGAGAATAAGTGCCGATATACACATTAGGACTATTGATGCGGAAGGAATGATTGGCAATGAACACTAATGTGCCGACTACAGGGATGAGTAACTCGCTGAATCGAAGTACTGCTAACATTGACTTAGGCTATTCTGGAGTAGAGAAGGCTAGTTCCGATGGGGTAAAAGATTCTCAGCAAATTTCTAAATTGACTAGAACAACAGATTTGAAAAAGGCGGAGCTGCGTGGTGAGCATGTCGCAATTAGTGATGAGCAGCTCATTAAAGCAATCGATAGGGCTATTAAAGCTATGGAAGGAAAGAGTACAAACTTAGAGTTTTCTGTCCATAAGCAAACGAATATTATTTCAGTGAAAGTATTAGATAGTACATCGGGAGAAATTATTCGCGAAATCCCTCCAGAGAAAACGTTGGATTTTGTTGCCAAGCTGTGGGAAATGGCTGGTATACTTATAGATGAAAAAGGATAAAAAAGGGATCTTGCTAAGAGAGACTCGCGACACGCATGGTTATCACATTAGTCTAGTTCATAGGAGGATAAAAAATGCAACTTCAACAACGTAATAAGTATATTCAAAATACTATTCAAACGGCTACACCAGGACAATTACTTATTATGCTCTACGATGGTGCGATCCGTTTTTGCCGTCAAGGAATTGAAGCAATCAAAGAACAGCGTTATTCCGATGCAAATACAAATCTATTAAAAGTACAGGATATTATAAGCGAGTTCGTTATCACGATTGACCGATCGAATCCTGTGTCCGAGAACCTAATCAAATTATACGAATATTTCAATACTCGTCTTATTGAAGCAAACATGAAGAAAAGTATTGAGCCTGCAGAAGAGGTGCTCGGCTATCTGGTCGATTTGAAGGAAACCTGGATCCAAGCCTCCAAACAATATAATCAGTTGGCAGGACAAGTGAACGGGACTAGTTTCAAACAGACGCAATCCACGGTTATCTGATTGTTGATGCAAGCCGCCCATGGGCGGCTTTTTTTATCGCCCAATAACGGATAGCGCAAGAGTGACTTAAAGACTAATTTATTATGGAAAATGGAGATATCTGTTTCTTTTTCGACACGAATCGCCAACCGAAATCCCCCGTAAATCCTAAAATGAATTCGCTTACAATAAATTGTTTGACAATTCCGTGAAGTGGGTGTTATAGTCAAATTGTGGGTTATACAATGAGATGCCTCACAGTATTTGAAGATGAAGGGAATGTTTGCACATGCAAGGTAAAGTTAAATGGTTTAACGCAGAAAAAGGTTATGGATTTATCGAGACTGAGCAAGGCGGCGACGTATTTGTTCATTTCTCCGCTATCCAAACCGAAGGTTTCAAAACACTTGAAGAAGGCCAATCCGTCGAATTCGATATCGTTGAAGGCGCTCGTGGTCCACAAGCAGCTAACGTAGTTAAACTGTAATCATTCGGCTGATCCAGCCAACCTATATTTTGGATCATTAATCAAAAAAACCAACATAAGCTCCGGGAAACCGGGGCTTTTTTTTGTGCATGATAAGCTCATTGTCTGTACTGTATCGCAAGGCTTGGCTGAATTGATTTTAAATCTACTAGTCCTACAGCATCAATTATCTGAAAATTCTAAATAAAACAAAAACTATTTTGATTCGAGCACTTACATATGATATAATAAACCCATGTAAAGGAGGAGTTCCCCATGAACTACAACATTCGAGGTCAACACTTTCAAGTGACAGACGCATTGAGAGACTACGTCGAAAAAAAACTCAGCCGATTGGATAAATATTTTGAAGCACCAATCACCTCCGATATTAACGCAACATTATCCGTCACCAAAGGTAGACATGCAGTTGAGGTGACCATTCCGCTCACCGGTGTCATGCTAAGAGCCGAGGAGAAAAGCGAGGATATGTACGCATCCATTGATTTGGTCGCGGACAAACTCGAACGACAAATACGCAAACATAAAACGAAAGTAAATCGTAAGTTCCGCCAAGGCAGCGGCGTACGCGCCTTATTCAAGGAGGAAGGCTCAGCAGTGGGCGTTCTGGAGGAAGAAGACGATTTGGAACTCGTACGTACCAAACGTTTTGCGCTCAAGCCTATGGATGTGGAAGAAGCGATTTTGCAAATGAATATGGTAGGGCATAATTTCTTCGTTTTTTCGAATGTAGACAACAAAGAGATTAGCGTTGTTTACAAACGCAGCGACGGAAAATATGGATTAATTGAGCAAGGCTAACTGTCATTATACTTAAATCAAAGGGCCTTTTCTCCAATATGGAGAAAGGCTTTTTCTTTTAGATGCATCCTCGTTGCGGCGGTGTCGACAAACTGATACAATTTAATGCAAAGAGGCGTCATTACGAAAGGGGAATTCCATGCTCGGATTAGTGAAGAAGATATTTGGTGACCATAACGAGCGCGAGGTAAAACGGCTCCAGCGGACGGTAGATGAAATAAATGCGATAGAGTCAAAGTTTACGTCTTTATCCGATGAAGCGCTGCGCGCGAAGACTGAGGAATTCAGAGCGAGAATTGAAAAAGGCGAAACGCTAGACAAAATTTTGCCGGAAGCTTTTGCAACGGTGAGAGAGGCTTCCAAGCGTACGCTTGGCATGCGTCACTTTGATGTGCAGCTGCTCGGCGGTATGGTTCTGCACGAAGGCAAGATCGCGGAGATGAGAACAGGTGAAGGTAAGACGCTTGTTGCGACGCTCCCGGTTTATTTGAATGCTTTGCTGGGCAAAGGCGTTCACGTAATTACGGTCAATAACTACCTGGCTCAGCGTGATAGCGAGCTTATGGGTGAGCTGTATGGCTTTCTAGGCATGACAGTCGGCTGTAACCTGCACGGCTTGTCGCATGATGAGAAGCAAGAGGCTTATGCTTGTGACATAACTTACGGAACGAACAATGAATTTGGATTCGATTATTTGCGCGACAACATGGTTCTTTACAAGGAACAAATGGTTCAGCGCCCGCTTTATTTTGCCATTATCGATGAAGTGGATTCCATTTTAGTCGATGAAGCGCGGACGCCGCTTATTATTTCGGGACAAGCTGCGAAATCGACAGAGCTTTATTTTGCCGCAGACCGCTTTATTAGCCGTTTGAAACCTGAAGAGGACTTCACGATTGATATTAAGCTGCGCAGCGTTATGCTGACGGAATCAGGCGTTGAGAAAACAGAGAAGGCTTTCCAAATCGAGAACCTATTCGACCATGCGAACGTAACGCTGAACCACCACATTCAACAAGCGCTGAAAGCTAACTTTATTATGAAGCGCGATGTTGATTATGTCGTGGAAGAAGAAGAGGTTGTCATTGTCGATGAGTTCACGGGCCGTCTGATGTCTGGACGCCGTTACAGCGATGGCTTGCACCAAGCGATTGAAGCGAAAGAGCAGCTGAAGGTTCAGAACGAGAGCATGACGCTTGCGACGATTACCTTCCAGAACTATTTCCGTATGTATCGCAAGCTTGCAGGTATGACGGGTACGGCGAAAACAGAGGAAGAAGAGTTCAAGCGTATATATGGTCTTGACGTTATTCAAGTGCCTACAAACCGTTCTATGATCCGTAAAGATATTGCGGACGTTGTCTATAAATCCGAGAATGGCAAATTCAAAGCGGTCGTAGAAGAGATCGTCGAGCGTCACAGCAAAAACCAACCGGTACTGGTAGGTACGATTTCCATTGAGAACTCTGAGAAGCTGTCGGATATGCTGAAACGCCGAGGCGTGACGCATAAGGTGCTCAATGCGAAGTTCCATGCGGAGGAAGCGGAAATCATTTCACGCGCGGGACAAGCCGGCTCCGTTACGATTGCAACGAACATGGCTGGTCGTGGTACGGATATTTTGCTGGGCGAATCCGTTGCTGATCTTGGCGGCTTGCATATTATCGGTACAGAGCGTCATGAAAGCCGTCGTATCGATAATCAGCTGCGCGGTCGTGCGGGACGTCAAGGCGATCCGGGTTCTTCGCAGTTTTACTTGTCGCTTGAAGATGAACTGATGCGCCGCTTCGGTTCGGAGAATATTATGGGCATGATGGATAAGCTGGGACTCGATGAGGATCAGCCGATTGAAAGCCGCATGATTTCGAGAGCAATTGAGTCGGCACAGAAGCGTGTTGAGGGCAATAACTTCGACATCCGGAAGGTCGTCTTGCAATACGATGATGTAATGAACCAACAACGTGAGGTTATTTATAAGCAGCGCCGTGACATTCTTGGATCGGAGAACATCCGCCAGGAAGTAATGGATATGATCAAACCTGTTATCGACCGTATTGTTGAAGCACACTGCGCAGAAGATATTCCAGAGGATTGGGATCTTCAGGCCATTGTGGATTACGCGCACGCTACCTTCCTTCAGGAAGGATCTTTGTCGAAGGAAGAAATTTGGGGCAAAGAGAAAGAGGAGATTATCGACTATATTTATGAAGAGGTCGTTGCTTCTTACGATGAGCGCGAGGAAGAGCTTGGACCTGAAACGATGCGTGAATTCGAGAAAGTTGTCGTGCTGCGTGCAGTAGACAGCAAATGGATGGATCACATCGATGCGATGGACCAGCTTCGTCAAGGTATCCATTTGCGTGCATATGGCGGTACGGATCCGCTTCGCGAATATCAATTCGAAGGCTTCGAGATGTTCAAGGAAATGATCGAGAGCATTCAAGAGGAAGTCGCTAGATATATCATGAAGGCGCGTGTGGAAAGCAACCTTGAACGTCAAGAGGTAGCTCAAGGCCAAACGACGACGACTAGCGGCGGCGGGGAAGCGATCGAGAAACGTCCGGCTAAACGTGAGGAACGCGTAGGCCGCAATGATGTTTGTCCTTGCGGAAGCGGCAAGAAGTATAAGCTTTGTCACGGCAAGTAAGGAACAGCCATCGAGTGCCTGGCATAGAATAGAGAATGAACAATTATTTTGAGGTGAAGCGGAAGCTATGATAGACATAACGGTTAAACAAGACCTGCGTGAAATGGCCAAGCGTCTCCAAGAACTCAGGGGGTCTCTTTGACTTAGATCTTAAGCAGGAGATCATTGCCAATTTCGAAGAGAAAATGACGATGCCGGATTTCTGGGATGATAATGAAAAGGCGCAAAGCGTTATTTCCGAGATGAATGCGGTGAAGTCGGTCGTTGATCATTACGATGGGCTAAATAGCGAGCAGGAAGACCTTCAGATGATGTTGGAGCTGGCCGAAGAGGAAAGCGACGAGTCACTTGCAGCAGACGTTGTAAACGGCACCCAGAAGCTTATGCGCAAAGTGAGCGATTTTGAGCTTCAGCTGCTGCTCAATCAGCCTTACGATAAGCTCAATGCGATTCTTGAGCTGCATCCTGGAGCAGGCGGTACGGAGTCGCAGGACTGGGGACTCATGCTTTACAGGATGTATACGCGCTGGGCGGAGAAGAGCGGCTTCAAGGTAGAGCTTCTTGATTACTTGCCCGGCGATGAGGCTGGTATTAAAAGCGTTACGATTTTGGTAAAAGGCTTTAACGCTTATGGTTATCTAAAGGCCGAGAAGGGCGTACACAGGCTTGTCCGTATTTCTCCATTTGATTCCGCGGGCCGTCGTCATACGTCGTTTGCTTCTTGTGATGTCGTTCCCGAAATCGATGACAGCATCGAGATTGATATTCGTACTGAGGACCTGAAGGTGGACACGTACCGTGCAAGCGGTGCGGGCGGCCAGCACGTCAATAAGACTGAGTCGGCGATCCGGATCACGCATATTCCTTCAGGGATTGTGGTAGCCTGTCAACAGGAACGTTCACAAATTCAGAACCGGGAGCGAGCGATGAAGATGCTTCGTTCTAAGCTGTATGAACGGAAAATAGAAGAGCAAATCAAGCATCTCGCTGAAATTCGCGGCGAGCAGTCCGAGATTGCATGGGGCAGCCAAATTCGTTCTTATGTATTCCACCCGTACAGCATGGTGAAGGATCACCGTACTTCGGTGGAGACGGGAAATGTAGGCGCAGTTATGGATGGCGATATCGATGCTTTTATTGACGGTTATTTGCGTCATCAGATTCGTCATGATTAAATAAACAGCTTTGGGGAAGAGTTCCGACACGGTATGCGTGTGGAGCTCTTCTTTTTGCGAAAATCAGCTTGCGAGGAGATAAAAGGCATGAAAGAGAGCACGATGAAACGAAGAAAGGGAGGACGCAGCTTAAGTCCCAGAGCCCAGTCGGCGTGGAGCATTGTCCAGCTGCTGATTGGTTCGGTTATTGTGGCGATTAGCTTCAATATGTTTATGGTGCCAAATGGGATTGCTTCAGGCGGGGTTTCGGGGGTGTCTATTCTAGTGCAGAGAGTGGCTGGCATAACGCCTGCGCTTACGCAGTGGGCAATCAATATACCGTTGTTTATCGCAGGCATATGGTTGCTGGGCAAACGATTCGCGGCGAAAACGGCGCTTGGCTCCGTCATATTGCCGCTGTTCGTATTATTGACGGACGGTTTCAAATCTCCGACCGACAATCCCCTTCTTGCAGCAATTTACGGAGGCATTGGGGTCGGTCTAGGCCTTGGGCTTGTTTTTCGAGGGGGAGCTTCTACCGGAGGTTTGGATTTAGCTGCGCAAATTTTACATCGTTATACAGGGCTTCCGCTGAGCCTAGCCATCGTTTGCTTTGACGGATGTGTGATCGTGGCAGCCGGCTTTATCATTTCTCCGGAGGTTGCGCTTTACGCATTGATCGGGTTGTTCGTGACAAGCAAGACGATTGATTTTGTACAAAGCGGATTGCAGCTCTCTAAAGTGGCTTTTATTATTAGCGAACGTTCAGAGGAGGTCTCTGCGTCAATATTGAATGATTTGGACCGGGGCCTAACGCGGCTTGATGGACATGGGGGCTACACGGGAGCTGGGCGCACGGTCCTGATGGTTGTCGTGGGACAGAATGAAGTGCCGAAGCTGAAACAGATTGTGCGAACGATCGATCCGGGAGCTTTTGTTATTATTAGCAATACGGCTGAAGTGCTGGGGCAGGGATTTAAGTTGGAGAGCTAATTGGCCAATTGTATATCATTTTTAATGGTTGTATGATATTGTTAAAAGAGAACAAATGTTCTTGTTTTCAATTAAATAAAACTGTTAAACTGCCTAAATAGTTGATAATTGTTCGTTGTATTAATATTAATTCGAATGTATAATAATACAAAGCAATGTGCGTATTTCCATCAACTGCCGAATGTTGTACAATTATAAGTTGAGGAAGAAGACAACCTTTCCGCATGCGGAAAGAGCAATAGATACAGCTGCAGCACCGTTCATATTACGAATGCAGCATTTCGTTTCGGGGAGAGATTAACATGAGCACAAAGGTGAAAATAGCGATTATCGGATCAACCGGCTACGGCGGTGTAGAGCTCATTCGATTGCTCGCATCCCATCCGCTCGCAGAGGTTACATCGGTCATTTCTTCATCCAGCGCGGGGACGTCAATTACGGAAGGCTATCCGCATTTAACGGGCATTCGCGAGGAACTGCTTGATGATGTCGAGCCAGCAGCGATTAAAGCGAAAGCAGACGTCGTGTTTCTTGCTACACCTGCAGGGGTGGCAGCCAAGCTGGTTCCTTCATTACTTGAGGCTGGTTTGAAAATCATTGATTTGTCTGGGGATTTCCGATTGAAAGCACCTGGCCTATACGAGCAGTGGTATAAAAAACCTGCTGCAGATGAGGTATACTTGAAACAAGCGGTATTCGGTCTGGCAGAAATATACGGGAATCAGGTTCTGGATGCTCCCTTTATTTCGAATCCGGGCTGCTACCCGACTGCGACGCTGCTTGGGCTTATCCCTGCGGTCAAAGCGGGCTGGATTGATCCTTCTACTATTATTATTGATGCTAAATCCGGGGTTTCTGGTGCGGGCCGAGGCGCATCGCTGGGCACCCACTACTCCGAGCTGAATGAGAATTTAAGAGCTTATAAGTTAAATAAGCATCAACATATCCCGGAAATTGAAATGGTGTTATCCGATGCGGCTAATGAGCCCGTTGTGACCACCTTTACGACGCATCTCGTGCCGATGACACGCGGCATTATGACTACGATGTACGCTTCGGTTCAAGGTGAGCATAGCACGAATGATTTTATCGAGCTGTATCGCAACTACTATGAAGGCCGTAAGTTTGTTCGTATTCGCCCGGAAGGCCAGTGGCCTTCTACGAAGGAAGTATGGGGCTCCAACTATTGCGATATTGGCTTTGCTGTCGATGAGCGTACGGGACGTATAACCATTGTTTCGGTAATCGACAATCTGGTTAAAGGCGCTGCGGGTCAAGCGATCCAAAACTTGAACCTGATGATGGGCTGGGACGAGACGCTTGGTTTGCAGTTCGTTCCCGTATATCCTTAAAGCGAAATTATATCTTTTGATCTCATATCCATATTCATACAGGTGAAGGAGAAACGATTTTACGATGGGACAGGATAATACGACAGCTTTGTTCTCGGTCGTCGCGGACGGCTCGATAACAACGCCTCAAGGCTTTACGGTAGGCGGACTGCACTGCGGTCTGAAGAAAACGACGCGCCATGATCTTGGCGCAATTGTTTGCGAGGTGCCGGCTTCGGCAGCTGGTGTGTATACAACGAATGCGTTTCAAGCTGCTCCGCTGCAAGTCACTCGTGAGAGCATTGCCTCTGGCGGCGTGTTGCGCGCTGTGCTTGTCAACAGCGGAAATGCCAATGCTTGCACAGGCAAGCAAGGCGAAGCGGATGCGTACGAGATGCGGTCCCGATTCGCGGAATCTATCGGGGTGTCGGCGGATCATGTTGCGGTTGCTTCAACCGGCGTAATCGGTGAGCTGCTCAAAATGGACAAAGTGCGCAGCGGCATTGACGGTCTTCCGGCTAAGCTGGGTGGCGATCGCGCAGGCGCGGATGATTTTTGCCAAGCGATATTGACGACCGATCTGGTTCAGAAAATGGTATGCGTAGAGCTTGAGCTGGACGGCAATCGCGTTTACGTGGCAGGTGCGGCCAAAGGCTCGGGCATGATTCATCCGAATATGGCAACGATGCTTGGTTTTGTCACGACGGATGCGGCTATTGGCAGCGACGCGCTTCAGCAATTGCTGCGCCAATCGACTGATTTGACGTTCAATATGATAACGGTTGACGGCGATACCAGCACGAACGATATGCTCGTGGCTATGGCGAGCGGACTTGCAGGCAATAAGGAGCTAACGCCGGAACATGAGGGCTGGGCAGCATATGCGGCAGCGATTCGTTATGTGTGCGAGGTGCTGGCGAAAGCTATCGCACGCGACGGAGAAGGCGCAACCAAGCTCGTCGAGGTGCAGGTGAACGGAGCGATCAGCGACGATTCTGCCCAAGCGATTGCGAAGACGGTTATCGGATCGTCGCTCGTGAAGTCCGCCGTATTCGGCGCGGACGCGAACTGGGGCCGTATTATCGCGGCGGTAGGCCGGGCAGGCCAGCCGGTTAATCCAGAGACGGTGGACATCCGTCTGGGTGATATTTTAACGTTAGAGCAATCTCGTCCAGTTGGATTTGATGAAGAGATTGCCTTGGAATATTTAAAAGGCGATACGGTCGTCATTCGTGTAGACCTACATAATGGTGAAGGACAGGCAACCGCATGGGGCTGCGATTTAACCTATGATTATGTCCGGATCAATGCGGCATATCGGACATAAGCAAAGTAAACGCTTGGAGGGTATGATTCAGTGACGGAGCAACGATTTGTTATGAAATGCGGAGGCAGCACGCTTGCAGCGCTTCCGAATAGCTTTTTTGATGAGCTGCGCGAGCTGCAGCTTACAGGTATTCTTCCGGTCATCGTGCACGGCGGCGGTCCTGCTATATCGGAGACGCTCGGTAAGCTAGGCATCGAGACCGGATTCGTGAATGGCTTGCGTATTACGAATGATGCTGTTCTCGATGTAGTTGAGATGGTGCTTGCGGGACGTATCAATAAAGAAATCGTACGTAAGATCCAGATCAATGGCGCGAAGGCGCTCGGTTTATCAGGCGTTGACGGTATGCTCATTCTGGCTCAGCCGGTATCGAATGCGGCGGAGATCGGTTTCGTTGGCGACGTCACAGACGTGAACGCTGCGATTATAGAGGGCGTCATGGGAATGGGTTATATTCCAGTCATTGCCCCAATCGGGATTGACGATCAAGGCCAGCGCTACAATATCAATGCGGATACAGCGGCAGGCGCTGTCGCTTCTCATCTAGGGGTAGAGCGTATGATTGTCGTGACGGATGTTCCGGGTATTTTGAAAACGGTTGATGGAGAGAAGCAAGTGCTTCCCGTTGTTTCCGTGGCAGAAATCGAAGAGATGATAGTTAGCGGTGAAATCTACGGCGGCATGATTCCGAAAGTGCGCGCAGCGATACAGTGCATACAAGGTCGTGTGCGTGAGGTTGTCATTGTAAGCGGCGAGGTTCAGGGTGTGTTGACCAAGGCTGTCCGCGAGGGCGGCGTCGGTACTCGAATTGTTCAGACGAATGAAGGGCAGGTGTAAGGTCGATGAGTGAGACAAATACAGCTTCGGCTGTTGACCAATCATTATTTCCTACCTATGCAAGGTATCCGATCGCATTGGTGAAGGGCGACGGAAGCTGGCTATGGGATGACCAAGGAAATAAATACCTAGATTTCATGAGCGGTATTGCCGTTACGAATCTCGGGCATGCTCCTAAACAAATCAAAGCAGCTTTAATCAAGCAGCTTGATGAGCTGTGGCATGTATCTAATTTGTTTCATATTCCAAACCAGGCGGATGCAGGCAAGCTTATCACCGATAACAGTTGCGCGGATGCTGTTTTTTTCTGCAATTCGGGCGCCGAGGCGAACGAAGCCGCGATAAAGCTGGCTCGTCGTTATAATCAGAAGGTTTTGAATAACGGACGTTTTGAAATCATTACTTTCGAACAATCCTTTCATGGCCGGACCCTTGCAACGCTTACGGCAACGGGCCAAGCCAAGGTGAAGGAAGGTTTTGCACCGCTTCCTGAAGGTTTCAAAACCATCCCATTGAACGATCTGGCTGCGCTTGAAGCGGCTGTTTCGGACCAGACAGCAGCCATTATGCTGGAAATGGTTCAAGCGGAGGGCGGTATTTATCCGGTTGATCCTGTCTATTTGAAGGAGCTTGTCGCTTTATGCGAGAAGCAAGGCGTTCTGCTTATCGTGGATGAGATTCAGACCGGAATGGGGCGTACGGGCAAGCTGTTCGCGTATGAGCATTACGGCATTGAACCTGATATTTTCACCATGGCAAAAGGTCTAGGAAGCGGCTTCCCGGTCGGCGCTATGGCAGCGAAGGAGAAGCTTCGTGAAGGCTTCACCGCAGGCAGTCATGGATCGACGTTCGGAGGAACTCCAATCGCGACAGCCGTTGTGAAAGCGACGCTTGAGACGATTGTGGGAGAAGGTCTTTCTGAGCGTGCTGCGCAAAAGGGGAAGTATTTGATTTCTCAGCTTCGGGAGAAGCTGGCAGGGAATGCTTTCGTAAAAGAAGTGCGCGGTCTTGGTCTGCTCGTAGGCATCGAATGCGTGGAGCCGATTGCGGAAATATTGAACCAAGCGCAGAAGCGCGGACTGATCGTTATTTCGGCAGGACCGAATGTCATTCGCCTATTGCCTAATTTGTTAGTTACGGATGAAGAAATCGATTTGGCAGTTTCGCTTTTGGCAGAACTGCTGGAAGAGAAGCGGCCCGTCGTTTAATAAGATAGACATGCAGATTGTTTGAACCTGAGGGAGGGCTATACCATGCAAGGAACAGGAACTGTAAACGAGGAATTGGCGCAAAGCTTAAAGGGGCGCGACTTTCTAATGCTGGTTGATTTCAAGCCGGAGGAAATCCGATACTTGATCGATCTTGCCATTGACCTGAAACAAAAGCAAAAAGCAGGCGAAACCCACCATGTGCTCAAAGGAAAAACGCTCGGAATGATTTTTGAAAAATCCTCGACGCGTACGCGCGTTTCGTTTGAGGTCGGCATGTACCAGCTGGGCGGACAAGGGCTTTTCCTTAGCGGAAATGACCTGCAGATTGGACGCGGCGAGACAATCTGGGATACCGCCCAGACGCTGTCCCGCTACCTTGATGGGATTATGATTCGTACATTCGCGCACCGTAAAGTAGTTGAGCTTGCCCGCGGGGCGACGATTCCGGTTATCAACGGTTTGACGGATCTTTCGCATCCTTGCCAAGCCCTAGCGGATTACCAAACAATTCTTGAGCAAAAGGGCCGTCTGGAAGGCTTGAAAATCGCTTACATTGGCGATGGCAATAACATGACGCATTCCTTGCTGATGGGTGCTGCAAAGCTTGGTCTTCATATGTCGGTTGCGACGCCTGAAGGCTATGGGCCGGATGCGGATATCATTCAGCAAACGAAGGATCATGCCGCCGAGACGGGCTCGAAAATTCATATTTGCCGCGATCCGAAGGAAGCAATTGCTGATGCGGATATCGTATACACGGACGTGTGGGCGAGTATGGGGCAGGAAGCGGAGCAGAAGGAACGTGAGGTTGCTTTTGCCGCTTATCAGGTGAACGAGGCGTTAACGAAGTACGCGAAAAAGGATTACCTCTTTATGCACTGCTTGCCGGCTCATCGCGGCGAAGAAGTGAGCGAGGGCGTAATCGACGGCGACAGCTCCATTATTTTTGACCAGGCGGAAAACCGTCTCCATGCGCAAAAAGCGATCATGGCTGCAATTATGTCCTAGCTTAACCGCTTAACGATATGAATTCATTCGAAGGGAAGTAAAATACTACTATGGCAAAAGAAAAAATCGTGCTCGCCTATTCAGGCGGCCTGGATACATCGGTTATCCTCAAATGGCTGAAAGAAACATACGACGCTGAAATTATCGCATTCACGGCTGATATCGGCCAAAAGGACGAGCTTGACGGCTTGGAAGCCAAAGCACTCGCAACAGGCGCTTCCAAAGTATACATTGACGATCTTCGCGATGAGTTCGCAAAGGACTTTATCTATCCGATGTTTCAAGCAGGAACATTGTATGAAGGCCAATACCTGCTCGGCACATCGATTGCCCGCCCGCTTATCGCAAAGCGCATGGTTGATATCGCACGTGCGGAAGGCGCGGCTTATATCGCGCATGGCGCAACAGGCAAAGGCAACGACCAAGTTCGTTTCGAGCTGACTGCTGCCGCGCTTGCTCCGGAGATCGGCGTTATTGCTCCATGGAGACTTGAAGCATTCCGCGAGGAATTCCCGGGCCGTGCTGAAATGATCGCTTACGCGGAAAAACACAACATTCCGGTTACCGCATCCGCTGCGAAGCCGTATTCGACTGACCGCAACCTGCTGCATATTAGCTTTGAGAGCGGCATGCTCGAAGATCCTTGGTTTGATCCAAGCTCCGAAGAGAACGAGAGCATGTATGTACTGAGCGTCTCGCCAGAGAACGCGCCGGATAAAGCCGAATATGTCGAGCTTACTTTTGCAGAAGGCAATTGTACGGCAATTAACGGCAAGGAGCTTAGCCCGCTTGAGGTGATGGATACGCTCAACGAGCTTGGCGGCAAGCACGGCATTGGACGTGTTGACATGGTAGAAAACCGTTTCGTCGGCATGAAGAGCCGCGGCGTATATGAAACACCGGGCGGAACGATCTTGTTCACCGCTCATCGCAAAATGGAATCCTTGACCATGGACCGCGAGGTTATGCATCTTCGCGACTCCTTGATTGCAAAATACAGCCAGCTTGTTTATAACGGCTTCTGGTTTGCGCCAGAGCGTCTTGCTCTGCAAGCATTGGTAACTGAATCGCAAAAGAACGTGAGCGGCGTCGTTCGCTTGAAGCTTTACAAAGGAAACGTTATCGGAGCAGGCGTGCAAAGCCCGGTTAGCTTGTACAATCCTGACATTGCAACGATGGAAGCAGATCCGTCCAAAGCATACGATCAAGGCGACGCGACAGGCTTCATCCGTCTAAACGCATTGCGTTTGAAGGTATCCTCTGCTGTCAGCAATAAATAAGGTTTACAAGGGAGTGTAACGAACCAGTGAGTAAATTATGGGGCGGTCGTTTTACGAAAAAAACGGACCAATTGGTAGAGGAATACACAGCTTCGATTATGTTCGACAAAGAGCTGGCTGAAGAGGATATTCAAGGCAGTCTGGCTCATGTAACGATGCTGGGCAAGCAGGGTATACTTCCAGCCGATGACGTGGAGAAGATCAAGGACGGTTTGCACCGCGTTCTTCAACGCATTAAACGCGATGATATTGAATTCTCCATTGGCGATGAAGATATTCATATGAATATCGAGAAAACGCTGATTGACGATGTAGGCTCCGTAGGCGGCAAGCTGCATACGGGCCGCAGCCGGAATGACCAAGTGGCAACGGACATGCATTTGTGGCTTCGCAAACGCGTTGTTGAGTTCGTTGATATGCTCTATAAGCTGCAATTTGCGCTTATCGAGCAAGCTAAAGCGAATATCGACACGATTGTGCCGGGTTATACGCATTTGCAGCGCGCGCAGCCGATTCTATTCGCTCATCATTTGATGGCGTATGTATCGATGTTCGGACGTGATATTGAACGTCTGCAGGACAGCTACAAGCGCATCAACGTGCTTCCGCTTGGAGCGGGTGCGCTTGCTGGGACTACCTTCCCAATCGACCGCCATTTCGTAGCCAGCCAGCTGAAATTCGACCGTGTGTATGAGAACAGTCTAGACGCGGTCAGCGACCGTGACTTTATTGTTGAGTTTCTAGCGGACGCTTCGATCATCATGATGCATCTATCGCGTTTAAGCGAGGAACTCATTCTTTGGTCAAGCACGGAGTTTCATTTTGTTGAGCTGGACGATGCGTTCTGCACAGGAAGCAGCATTATGCCGCAAAAGAAAAATCCGGACGTTCCCGAGCTTGTTCGCGGCAAAACCGGACGGGTTTACGGTGATCTTGTTGGCTTGCTGACGGTGCTCAAATCACTGCCGCTTGCTTATAACAAGGATATGCAGGAAGACAAAGAAGGTATGTTCGACACCGTGAAGACGCTGCAAGGCGCGCTTCAGTTGTTCGCTCCGATGATCGCGACGATGAAGGTGAACAAGGAACGCATGCGTCAAGCGGTCAATCAGGATTTCTCGAACGCAACGGACATTGCCGACTTCCTCGTTGGCAAAGGCTTGCCTTTCCGCCAAGCGCATGAGGTGATCGGCAAAACGGTATTGTATTGCATCGAGCAAAACAAGTACCTTCTGGACCTTACGCTAGAGGAGTTCAAGCGGTTCTCGTCGCTGTTTGACGATCGTATCTACGCAGTGCTTCAGCCAGAGCAGGTCGTGAATGCGCGTAACGTCTACGGCGGTACGGCAAAAACGCAGGTTCAGGATGCCATTGGGCGCGCGGAGCTTGCTCTAGAGCAAACGGCGGCATGGGTAACCGAATATTTAGAGCGCAGCAGATAAGCAAAATCGCATTCATCAGCGATGTAATAGAAAAGCAGTTCGGCAAAGCCTTTGCAGGCTTAGGGCCGAACTGCCTTTTTTTTTTGAAATATAAGAAAGTATAAATTTTAACCTTATACGATGCTTAAATTTCACCGCGAAACGAGCTTTTACCGCTAAGGAGGGCGTCAGCCGTGTACCCTTGACCTAAAATTTAGGCAATAGCTTATTGAATGCCATCCTCCAGCAGCGGTTCAGGTGTACTAGGTGTAGGCGTCGGCGTTGCCGATGGACCGTTGCTGCCTTTAAGCGGACCCACTTCGATAACGGTAGGCTGCGCCTTGTAAGTATCACGTGATATGCGATCTCGCGATACTGTTTTGCCATCGCGGAGAAGAGTACGGTAAGTTTCGACAACAAAACCTTGTTTGCCTTGTTCTACGGTGACCTTTTGACCCGGTGATAATTTGGGATTGCTAATCTCCTGAACGATGGGATCTATCGTCTTCAGAGTAACGGAATCGATATCGTAACTCACATCCGCGTCCATCGTACCGAACAGCTTGACGGTGAGCGTGCGGTTCTCCACTGTCGTACGGATTATGAGATGTTTGCCCGTCGTATTTTTGAAACGAAAGTTAATTGCACCGCCCGCGTAGGTAGCATCCTGTCCAATAGGCAAATAAGCAACAGGCAGCGAGTGGTTGCGGCGTTCAACAATTTCTAAGCCAGCTCGAAGCGCCGCATTGTATAGGGTGCTCGATACCTGACAAATCCCGCCTCCAATGCCTGGAACTAGCTTTCCGTTCAAAATAACCGGAGCCTCGCGATAGTCGTACAGCTCCTCGGCTCTCTCGATCAGCTTGTTGTAGTCGAATATTTCATTGGGTGCGAGCTCCCAATCGTTAAGGGCTTCCGCAGTGACGGTTACGTTATGGGCACGTCCCTCCGCGCTCGTCTTGAAATCGGTGGAAAACTCAAGGATTTTTCGCTCGATCCCCTCATCCTTTAATAGATCAAGCGTGAGCTCAGGATGAATGGTGGTAACGGGCAATGCAGCTGTAAATGATTTCTCTACGGGAGCCCCGATTTGCTCCTTCTCCAGAACAACCCACTCATCGACCTTTTCAGTGAGCTCTCTAGTATCCAGGCGGTAGGCATCGGCATGAGGCTCATAGATGACCTTATCCTCATCCGTAATGGTTCGCGTTGCATTTTTGGTTTCGTTCTTTTCAATCCAGCTCCACTGCTTGCGGACAGCGGCATCGAAAGCCTCAGGTTTCCAGCTCTGCAAAAGCGCATACGATTTCTGGAATTGATACCGGTAGACAGCGCGATCCCATATATCTCCTTCGCCAAGCTTTTTTAAGGCTTTGCGGGCTTCATCGAATTTTGCCGTATAACCGAGCTCGGAGACGGACCATTGCTTGCTGTCGCTCGCCGCAGCAGTCGTATGAATCGTTATCGTACGCTCAAGCAGCGATTTCTCATATTGATCGAGCAGATCCAAGGCTTCCTGCACGGGCAGGCCGCCGATTTGTATACCGCCTGCATCCACCTGCTCAGGAACGGTTTTTTGAAGCGCGAAATTCCAGATAAAGCCCCAACCGACAGCTGCAATAAGCAGCAGCGATGCGATGACGATAATACCAATGTGTATACGTTTGACGATACGAATCACTCCTTTCTGCGCGTTTAAAACAAGGCAGTCTTACATGTATATGCTGCATACCTTGTAATTTTGTCTATAGCGCAGTCAGTGCCTGATTCGACAAATGACTTTTAGATGAGATTTGTGAAATATGAGGAAAGCAAGCTTCTTATGAAGGAATTCAGCACAAACTGTCGAAATAGTATTACTGACTATAAACAGGATGTGATAATGTGATTGAGATGCAAGACATATGGAAAACGTACACCGACGGAACGCATGCGTTAAGAGGCGTCTCTGTTCGTATAGATCGCAATGAGTTTGTTTATTTAGTAGGACCATCAGGAGCAGGTAAATCGACATTTATGAAATTGATTTATCGTGAGGAAGTACCGACAAAAGGCCAGCTTTCAGTTAACGGATTTAATATCGGTAAGCTGAAGCCGCGTAAAATTCCGTTTGTTCGACGAAATATAGGCGTTATTTTTCAGGATTTTAGACTATTACCCAAATTAACGGTGTTTGAAAACGTCGCTTTTGCTATGGAGGTTATCGAAGCGCCGACTCGTGTCATCAAGAAAAGGACGATGGAGGTGCTTGACCTCGTCGGTCTGAAGCATAAACATGCGAGCCTGCCCGCGCAATTATCTGGCGGCGAGCAGCAGCGGGTATCGATCGCGAGAGCGATTGTAAATAATCCCACCGTAATTGTGGCGGACGAGCCTACTGGAAACTTGGATCCAGAAACATCGCTCGGCATCATGAATCTGCTCGAAGAGATCAATTTTCGCGGTACGACGATCGTAATGGCTACTCATAACAAGGATATCGTTAACTCTATGCGCAAACGCGTCATTGCAATCGAGAACGGCAATATCGTACGTGACGAGGCTAGAGGGGAGTACGGCTATGAAACTTAGAACCGTAACCCGGCACCTGCGAGAAGGCGCCAAAAACATCATTCGAAACGGATGGATGTCTTTTGCCTCGATGAGCTCCATTTTTATATCGTTGTTCATTCTCGGCATCTTTTTATTGCTGGCATTGAACGTGAATCACATGGCTGCGCAAATCGAAAGCCAAGTACAAATTCGCGTGTTCCTTCAACTAAACGTCGATAAAGCGAAGATTACGGAGCTTCAGAATAAAATCGGTAATCTTACCGAAGTAAGAAAAGTAACGTTTGTGTCCAAAGCAGAGGGACTGGAGCTGCTGCGTAAAAACTTGGGTGAAGATAATAAAGATCTATTAGATGGTTATGAAAATGAAAAAAATCCGCTGCCGGATTCCTTCACGGTGGAGGTTTATGAACCGCAAACGATCGATGCTGCAGCGAAGCAGATCGAAGCGATCAATAAAGCAGATGAGCTAATACCTATTGCTAAAGTCAAATATGGGCAAGGCACAGTTGAGACATTATTTAAAATTACAAATGCCGTGCGTTACATAGGTATCGTCGTCGTCGTTGGTTTATCGGTAACAGCCATGTTCCTTATCTCAAACACGATTAAAATGACCATCATTGCTAGGAGACGGGAAATCGGCATCATGAAGCTGGTCGGAGCTACGAATTCATTTATTCGCTGGCCGTTTTTCATCGAAGGCGCCTTAATTGGAATCATAAGCTCGGTTATTACAACGATAGCCGTATTGCTCAGTTATTCGCAACTGGTAAAGATTACCCAAATGGAATTATCGCTCATGATGATTAAGCTGGTTACTTTACAAGAGTCGGGCCTGTTGACTGCTGCGCTGCTTATCGGTCTTGGAACAATTATTGGAGTTTGGGGCAGTACGATTTCGATACGAAAGTATTTGAAAGTGTAGGTGGATGCGCACGTGAAGAAGAGGAAATGGCTATTATTTATCGCTACGATGATGCTCACGGTATTTGTATTACAGCCAACAGGAGGAGAGGCAGCTTCTCTTAGTAATATCAAGAAACAAATTGCAGCCGCGAAAGCGGAAATGAGGGCAGCGGAGCAGCGTGCTGCCAAAGCGGAGCGGGAAGCAGCGAGCGTGCATCAGCAGGCGGCGTCGGCTAAGAACGAGAAGGTCGATATTGAAAGCAAGAAGACGGAAGCGGAAGCTTCCATTACGAATCTGATGGCAGAGATTGATAATGTCGTCATTAACAAAACAAAAACGCAAGCGCAAAGCGATGCAAAGGAAGAGGAACTGCTGCAAACCGGGCTTGAGCTGGAGCAGGCCGAAGAACGAGTTCAGACACGGGACGAGCTTTTGCAATCACGCATGCGCCTTATGTATACAAACGGATTTGTTTCCTATATGGACGTGCTGCTAAGCGCGACGAGCTTTACTGATTTTATTGATCGTTTTGATGCGCTCCAATCGATTCTTTCCCAGGATCGCGACATCTTAGCTGAGCAAAGAGCGGAAAAAGAGCTCGTTGCGCTTAAGAAAGTAGAAGTTGAGAAGCAGTTTGCTGAAGTAAAGGCAATCTATGAGAAACTGGAGCTTTATGAGGCGCATTTAGTAAAGAAGGAGCAAGAAAAAGAAATCATGATCGCCAGCTATAACAGTAATATCAAACAACTCAACAGCAAGCTTCAGCAGATCGACAGCACCCTGGAGGAGCTTGAAGGAATAAGCGAAGAGCAGGAAGCTTTGCTCATGGAGCTCGCTGCAAAAGTATCAAAGCTGAACGCTGAGAAAAATAGAATTTCAAATCCTTATTCCGGCGGCAAGCTGGGCATGCCGATAAAGGATAATTATCGGATAAGCTCGAACTTTGGCACAAGGGTTCATCCCATTACCGGTAAAAGGCATACGCATACGGGGATGGATTTTGCCGCTCCGCAAGGCACTGATATTTATGCAGCGGAGGATGGCGTCGTTCTGGTCGCGCAATCATGGAGCAGCTACGGCAACTGCGTCATTATCGATCATGGTAACGGCTTGTGGACGCTTTATGGGCATATTCGCAATGGCGGAATCAAGGTCGAGAAGGGCGAGACGGTTAAAAAAGGCCAGAAGATTGCCGAGGTGGGCAGTACGGGCAACTCGACAGGGCCGCATTTGCATTTTGAAGTGCGCAAAAACCAAACACCGGTTAACCCGAGCAGCTATCTAAAATAAGCAATCATTCATAATTTACATTCAGAGGCAGCCCATGTGGCTGCCTTGTTTGAAATCTAAGATCGTATAAACACGAAATGATCATCTTTACCGGTTGAGACAAATAATTGTAAGCGGGTTGTCATATACTAGGGTGGTCTTAAATCTAAGACCGTGGAAGATGAGAAGGTGGTGTAGACAGGTGCATTTCAAAGGACGCACAGTATTCGCGTTCGTTATGCTAACGATGATAGCGTCCGTTCTCGTTACGCTGACGATCGCGGATCAAATGATTAAGCCCGATAAGTACTCAGAGCCTGCTCTCTCAGCATCGGCAGCCGATGAGGGCGAGCGTTTCAGGCTGAAAGAGGACGAGATGAAGAAGCTTAACGCGGTGCTGGAATTAATCGAAACAAAATATTATCAAAAAGTCGATCGCCATGAACTGCTTGATGGTGCAGTGAGCGGAATGATGTCTTCGCTTGATGATCCTTACTCCGTCTATATGGAGAAAGACGTTGCGCAGCATTTTTCAGAATCGATTGAAGGCTCATTCACGGGCATCGGCGCTGAAGTTACACTCGAGAATGGACGGATCGTTGTCGTTTCTCCAATTAAGGGCTCACCGGCCGAACGCTCTGGTTTACTCGCAAAGGACGTGCTGCTATCGGTAAACGGAGCGAAGCTTGACGGCTTGAATTTGCAGGATGCTGTCGCCAAAATCCGTGGCCCCAAAGGAACAAAAGCAAAAATCCAGGTGCAGCGGGCAGGTTTCTCGGAGCCGATACAGCTCGTACTCATCCGCGATGATATCGATGTGGAAACCGTGTACGGCAGTCTGCGTCCCGACGGGACAGGCATTATTGAAATTAGGCAGTTTTCTTTGCATACGGCGGAACGCTTTAAGCAAGAGCTTGCTAAGTTAGAGGAGCAAGGGATGAAGGGCCTCGTTCTGGATGTGCGAAACAATCCGGGAGGTGTGCTGCCGGTTGTCGTGGAGATCGCCCAGACCTTCTTGCCGAAGGGTAAGACGGTGGTGCAGGTGGAGGACCGGGAAGGGAATCGGGAGAAGACGCTGTCTGAGGGACAAAGCAAAACGTACCCGATTGCGGTTCTCATGAATAATGGCAGCGCCAGCGCATCGGAGATCTTAGCGGGCGCTTTGCAGGAAAGCGCGGGAGCGAAGCTGGTCGGCGAAACTTCTTTTGGCAAAGGCACCGTGCAAGTGAGTTATAATAAAGCTCTCGGAGACGGCAGCTTATTGAAGATGACCATCGCTAAATGGTTAACGCCAAACGGCAATTGGATCCATGAAAATGGGATTAAGCCTGATATTGCCGTTCAGCCGCCTGATTTATATACGGTAGCCAGACTTGCTCTTGCTGAGACTCTGAAGCAGGATACACTGGGCGAACAAGTGCGCAGCGTACAAATTATGCTGCACGGGCTTGGGTACGAACCGAAGCGCGAGGACGGCTATTACGGAGCGGAAACGGCAGAAGCCGTGAAGAAATTCCAAACGGAGCACAGCTTGCCGGCTACGGGACAAGTCGATAAGCAAACCGGAGAGGCTCTCGAGAAAGCCGTTGTTAAATGGATACAGGATGAAAAGAACGACACGCAGCTGCATGAGGCAATTAAAGCGGTAAGCAGGAAATGATCAAGCGGTGTCGAATGAATAAGAGGTTGACTCTGTTTAACGGAGTCAGCCTTTTATTTATTTATAAGTATTAATCAGTTTCACAGTATAAGTGTGTTTATATCTCTCTGCGAAACGAGCTTATGCCGCCAGAGGACGGATACAGCCGTTTACGTTTATTTATGCTTAAAAGGGAAATGCGGAACGAGCGAAGGAGTGTTAGCTTTGGAAACGGCGATCGAGTTACTGGAAATGCTCGGGAAGGCGGCTGTCCAATTAGTTGCACAGCCATTTTATTATATTGCGGTGTTATTCATTATTTTACAATATATGAGGCAAATTCGGATGGAACGGCAAATGTTTGCGGTTAAGCTGCACAATTGGCCAAGCCTGGTTTTTAAAGCGATGTTGGCTGGTTTGCTGATTGGTTTAGCCGTGTCTTTAGCAGGAGCGTTCATCGGCGTAACATTAACTGGATCGGCAGTGATGTGGCTGTGGGCGGTTGCGGCCGTTCTCATGATTATACGGATTCGATACTTGTGTTTTGCGTATAGCGCGGGGATCATTACTCTTCTTCAATGGCTCCTTGGATGGACTTCGTTAGCCGAGAGGACTGATTGGCTAGGATCCTTAACTGCATCACTTGCAAATATTGATACAGCAGGGCTACTCGTTTTGGTAGCATTGCTTCATTTGGCAGAAGCTGTGCTTGTTCGCTGGCAAGGCGATCGACTGGCAACGCCATTATTTCTTGAAGGAAAAAGAGGCAAGCTGATCGGCGGTTATATGCTGCAAGGCTTTTGGCCAGTTCCGCTTCTCATGTTAGTGCCGGCTAATGGAGTCGGAGCATCAACTTCAGTATTGCCCTGGACGCCGTTATTTGGAGCTGATTGGTCACAGGGTTGGTCATTCGTAGCTTTGCCCATGATCGTTGGCTTTACGGAAATGACAAGATCATTATTGCCTCGCGAAAAAGCAAAACATGCAGCCAAAGGGCTGCTTCTGTACAGCGTATGCTTGGCGGGCGCAGCTATTTTAGCTTGGTGGCAGCCCCTGCTGCTGCCGCTAGCGGCATTGACGTCGCTGCTGATGCATGAAGCTATTATTTGGAGAAGCCGTTCCAGGGAAGCAGCGCAATCCCCATTGTATGTCAATGACTCGCGCGGCTTGCGGATACTGGGCATCGTACCTGGTTCGCCTGCCTCAGCAATGGGTCTCGTTACAGGCGAGATTTTGCATAAGGTGAACGGAATGCGAGTAAGAACAAAACAGGATCTTTATGAGGCGCTTGTTCAAAACTCCGCATTTTGCAAGCTTGAGGTTTTGAATCTGGAAGGCGAGCTAAAGTTCGCGCAGCGGGCGCGCTTTGCTGGCGAGCATCATCAACTGGGTGTCATTCTAGCTCCGGATGAACAGGCTAACTATTATGCTTCGGCTGGACCTGCTTCATTGCTGGAGCTGCTTCGCAGCTATCATGCCTCTAATCGGCGAGAGGCGCAAGCGGAGAAAGCAGAGCGCCTAAGTGAATAAGCTTCTTATAAGAGAAAACAGACTGTATACGGGCCAAGATCGGCCGTAAACAGTCTGTTTTTTTATGCCTTCTTGCGTTTGAAACGAAGTGCTGCACCTAGAATAAGCAAGCTTCGGACTAGAAGCTTCGTCGAACATAATATTGGCGGTTTGGAAGATGTTCTAACAAATCAAAACCGGATTCAGCTGCGCGTATTTTTTTTGAATTCAGAACATTGCGCCGCTTGACAGATAACGGTATAATATACGGGAACAAACATTCTTATTTTGTGAAAACATCTGAAATGAAATTACTATAATTGACTATACTGTTAAGATAATAACAATCGGAATGATGGGGGTGGAGATTAGGCGTGAGTGAGCTTACCAAGGAAACAAAGCTGTTTGAACTAAAGTCTGAATATACGCCGCAAGGAGATCAGCCGAAAGCGATTGTGCAGCTTTTGGAGGGAATAAAGGCCGGTAAGAGGCACCAGACACTGCTGGGTGCAACAGGTACAGGTAAGACATATACGATAGCAAACATGGTCGAGAAGCTAAATCGGCCAACGCTCGTGATTGCGCATAATAAGACGCTTGCTGCTCAGCTGTGCAGCGAGTTCAAAACTTTTTTTCCGGATAACGCAGTAGAATATTTCGTGAGCTATTATGATTACTATCAGCCTGAAGCTTACATCCCTTCAACCGATACCTTCATTGAGAAGGATTCAAGCATAAATGACGAGATAGATAAGCTGCGACATTCAGCAACGAGCTCTCTGTTTGAGCGGCGTGACGTCATTATTGTAGCCAGCGTGTCCTGTATCTACGGTCTAGGGTCGCCGACGGAATATGGAGGCCTTGTGTTTTCGCTCCGAGTAGGGATGGAAAAGCCGCGTGATGTCATTTTGCACAAATTGGTCGATATTCAGTATCAGCGCAATGATATTAGCTTTACGCGGGGAACTTTCCGCGTACGCGGCGATATCGTCGAGATATTTCCTGTATCCAATAATGAGCGGGCTATTCGGGTGGAGCTGTTCGGGGACGAAATCGAGCGAATATCAGAAATTGATGTGCTGACGGGTGAAATTATCGGAGAACGCGAACACATTGCGATCTTTCCGGCATCTCACTTCGTAACCAAAGAGGAAACCATGAAGGTAGCGCTCGTTAACATTGAGAGAGAGCTTGAGGAACGTCTAGCCGAGCTGCGCGAGGCAGGTAAGCTGCTGGAAGCGCAGCGGCTGGAGCAGCGGACGCGGTACGATTTGGAAATGATGGCGGAAATGGGCTTTTGCTCGGGCATCGAGAACTATTCCGGACCGCTCACGTTTAGGGAGCGGGGAGCGACGCCTTATACGCTGCTGGATTATTTCCCGGATGACATGGTTATCGTCATCGATGAATCGCATGTATCCTTGCCGCAAATCCGCGCCATGTACAACGGTGACCGCGCCCGTAAGGAGATGCTTGTTAACCACGGCTTTAGGCTTCCTTCGGCGATGGATAACCGACCTCTCCGTTTCGAAGAATTTGAGGCGAAGGCGAAGCAGCTGGTTTATGTATCTGCAACGCCGGGCCCTTACGAGATTGAGCATACGGATAAAATGATCGAGCAAATCATACGGCCTACAGGTCTGATTGATCCGATCATTGACGTTCGCCCGACAAAAGGGCAAATCGATGACCTCCTGAACGAAATCCGTGATCGGATTGCGAAGGATGAACGGGTGCTTGTCACGACGCTGACCAAGAAGATGTCAGAGGATTTAACTGATTATATGAAGGAGATAGGCATTAAGGTTAGATATCTCCATTCCGATATAAAGACGCTGGAGCGACTGGCTATTTTGCGGGATCTCAGACTTGGCGTATTCCATGTGCTCATTGGAATCAACTTGCTCCGCGAAGGCTTGGATTTGCCGGAGGTATCACTGGTTACGATTCTCGACGCGGACAAGGAAGGTTTTCTCCGGTCCGACCGTGCACTTATTCAAACGATTGGACGCGCGGCGAGGAACAGCGAGGGCCGTGTAATCATGTATGGGGACAAAATAACCGATTCTATGGATCGCGCGATAAAAGAAACGGAACGCCGCCGCACGATACAGCTTGCCTACAACGAGAAGCATGGCGTTACGCCGCAAACGATACGCAAGAAAGTGCATGACGTAATTGAAGCGACGAAGGTAGCGGAACAGAAGGCCGATTACTTGACCGGAGCCGGTGCGGGCAAGATGAACAAGAAGGAACGTCTGGCGCTTCTTCAAAGGCTGGAAGCGGAAATGAAGGACGCAGCGAAAAATCTGCAGTTCGAACGTGCAGCAGAGCTGCGGGATGCGCTGCTTGAGCTGCGCGCCGAGATGGGCTAAGTAGGAGGAGAAACGATTGGCTAGCGATAAAATAGTTATTAAGGGCGCTCGTGCCCACAATCTCAAAAATATTGACGTCACTATACCGCGCGATAAGTTTGTGGTGCTGACGGGATTAAGCGGCTCGGGTAAATCCTCGCTCGCATTTGATACGATCTATGCGGAAGGACAGCGCCGCTACGTGGAATCCTTATCCGCCTATGCGCGTCAATTTCTCGGGCAAATGGAAAAACCGGATGTCGATTCGATCGACGGACTATCGCCGGCTATTTCCATTGATCAGAAGACGACGAGCCGGAATCCGCGTTCCACAGTCGGAACGGTAACAGAAATTTACGACTATTTGCGGCTGTTGTTTGCCCGTATCGGCAAACCGCATTGTCCGGAGCATGGCATTGAAATTACTTCGCAGACCGTTGAACAAATGGTCGATCGGATTATGGAGTATCCCGAGAAGACAAAGCTTCAAATTCTGGCGCCTCTTATTTCCGGGCGCAAGGGTGAACATACGAAGCTGCTGGCTGATATTCAGAAGCAGGGTTTCGTTCGGGTACGCGTGAATGGCGAGCTGCGTGAGCTTAGCGAGAAGATTGAACTCGAGAAAAACAAGAAACACAGCATCGAAGTCGTTGTTGACCGCATTGTTGTGAAATCCGATATCCAGACCAGGCTCGCTGATTCTTTGGAAACGGCTCTTAAACTATCCGAGGGCCGCGTACTCGTTGACATTATTGATCAAGAGGAGCTGCTCTTCAGCTCCAACCTTGCTTGTCCGGAGTGCGGTTTTAGTATTGATGAGCTGGAGCCGCGCATGTTCTCCTTTAACAGTCCATACGGCGCATGCCCGGATTGCGACGGATTAGGCGTCAAAATGATCGTGGATCCAGACTTGCTTGTCCCCGACACTAGCAAATCGATCGAGGATGCGGCATTCCTGGCATGGGCAGGCAGCACATCGAACTATTATCCTCAGTTTCTGAGCGCGGTTTGCGTACACTATGGTATACGGCAAGATGTACCGGTATCTGAGCTGGAGCCTGAGCAAATAAAGAAGCTCCTATATGGAACTGGCGGAGAACGTGTTCGCTTCCTGTATGAAAATGATTTTGGCCATCGGAAAGAAGCATATGTGCCATTCGAGGGTATCGTTCATAATTTGGAGCGTCGATACAGAGATACAGCATCTGATATGATGCGCGAGCATATTGAGAACTACATGAGTGCCAAGCCATGTGCGGGCTGCAAGGGACAGCGGCTGCGCAAGGAGAGCTTGGCAGTTACCATCCATACTCAAAACATATCCCAAGTTACCTCCTTCTCGATTGGCGATGCGCAGCGTTATTTCGAGTCGCTTAAGCTTTCGCAGAAGGAGCTGGCGATTGCGAGTCTTATTTTGAAGGAAATCAACAGCCGTTTAGGTTTCCTGGTTAATGTCGGGCTTGAATATTTGTCGTTAAGCCGTGCGGCGGGAACATTGTCTGGCGGTGAAGCGCAGCGGATTCGCTTAGCAACACAGATCGGCTCCAGCTTGATGGGCGTCCTCTATATATTGGACGAGCCGAGTATCGGCTTGCATCAGCGTGACAATGACCGATTGATCGAGACGCTTGAGCATATGCGAAATTTAGGCAATACGCTGATTGTCGTCGAGCATGATGAGGATACGATGCTCGCTGCCGATTATATCATCGATATCGGTCCAGGAGCAGGCATACATGGCGGGATGGTCATTGCAGAAGGTACGCCGGAGGAAGTTATGGCGAATGAAAATTCGCTAACGGGCCAGTACTTGAGCGGTCGCAAGTTCATCGAGGTGCCTGCAGAGCGTCGGAAAACGAATGAAAAATGGTTAGAGGTTCGCGGAGCAAAGGAAAATAACCTTAGAAACGTCAACGTGAAAATTCCGCTCGGCGTATTCTCAGCCGTAACAGGCGTTTCCGGATCAGGCAAATCGACCTTCGTAAACGAAATTCTTTATAAGACTCTAGCTCGGGACCTCAACAAAGCGAAGACACGCCCTGGTCAATACAAAGAGCTGCGCGGCATAGAGCATCTGGAAAAGGTTATCGATATTGACCAATCACCGATCGGTAGAACGCCAAGATCAAACCCGGCTACTTATACAGGCGTGTTTGATGACATTCGTGATCTATACGCGAGTACGACGGAATCTAAGGTTCGCGGATACAAGAAAGGAAGATTCAGCTTTAACGTTAAGGGCGGACGTTGTGAGGCATGCCGCGGAGACGGAATCATTAAGATCGAGATGCATTTCCTTCCTGATGTTTATGTCCCTTGTGAAATTTGCAAAGGCAAACGCTACAACCGCGAGACGCTTGAGGTGAAATACAAAGGCAAAAACATTGCAGAAGTTCTGGATATGACGATCGAGGATGGCTGTGCCTTCTTCGAGAACATACCTCGTATTCACCGTAAGGTACAGACCTTGCTCGATGTTGGTCTTGGTTATATGAAGCTTGGCCAGCCGGCAACGACGTTATCCGGCGGCGAGGCGCAGCGGGTAAAATTAGCGGCTGAGCTCTATCGTCGTTCGACAGGCAAGACGCTCTACATTTTGGATGAGCCGACTACAGGATTGCATGTGCATGACATCGACAGATTACTGACTGTGCTGCACCGTTTGGTTGATTCAGGCGAATCTGTGCTTGTCATTGAACATAACCTGGATGTCATCAAGACAGCGGACTACTTAATTGACCTAGGGCCGGAGGGCGGCAGCGGTGGCGGTATGATCGTTGCAACGGGGACACCGGAGCAGGTAATTAAAGTAGAGCAATCATATACCGGTAAGTATTTGAAGCCAATTCTAGAGCGCGACCGTGCACGCACGGCAGCTCAGCATAAAGAGAAGCAGAAAGTAGCGGCTTCGGCAGAATAATAATGAAGCAGCAGGCTGGAATCCCCAGTCTGCTGTTCTTTTTATTTTCATATCTGAATGCACCATGAAAGGAAATGGGGCATCAGGTTGTAAATAAATAAAAAATGATAAATGAAATAAGCGGAAAATGCTATATATAAAGGAATAAAGGGAAATGCATTGTGGGTATATAGTTAAATGTACTGAACGAAGACATCTTATTTAGATCTATATGCACACTCGGATGCATACAGTATTTGGATATACAGTTGGAATAGAAACGGGTTGATTGTCATCCGGTTGTATTTCTGAAGAAGCATAGTTATAGATCATGGAAGAGATGGACAATTTATTACTGCAGGATAACTTGGAGAAGCCAGGATTTGAGAAAAAGAAAATTTTTTATGAATTCGTGACAAAGTTGTTACGAATCCCGTTTCAGACTTGCATCGGAAGCCACAAAAAGCTAACATATAGTAATATAGGTTACGTGCGAAAAAAAGGAGGTCCCTTCATGTTTTTAGCAGAAGAAGCAGCTCAAACTGCAAGTAAAATTGGAACTTTCGATTGGTTTATGCTTGCATTTACCGTATTGATCGCAATCGGTTTTGTTCGTCTTTTGAACGCTCGTCCAAAGAAGAACATTTTCGCGATTGGATTTACGGCCGTATCACTCGGATTGTTCTTGTTGATCGACTATATTATGATCACCAAAGTTTGGTTAGCGTAGCATTTTGCATAGAAAAAGGTCTGCCGGACAAGTCCGGCAGACCTTTTTTTTATATATAAGAATTTATAAGTTTTCATTTATAAATGAGCTTATATATATCCGCGAAACGACAGCTTTTGTCACATAGGACGGCGCCGCCGTTTACGCTTGTGTCTATGAAGATTAAACCCACCACATCTCGCCAAGCGGCTCGCGGATAAGGATTTGTTGCAGATTTTGAACAGCTTTCGTGAAGCCTTCGTCAACCGACATCAGGCCGTCCTCATGCTCGATGCTGACAACATAGTCATAGCCGACCAGACGGAGTGCGCTAAGGATGTCTGCCCATGTTTTTAAGTCATGGCCATAACCGACAGTACGGAACTGCCAAGCGCGATCCAGCATTAGAGCGTATGATTGCATATCCGTTACGCCATGGTGGTTGACGTTGATCGGGTCAATCGTTGTGTCCTTCGCGTGGAAGTGATGAATAGCTCCAGCTCGTCCGAGGATATGTACGGCTTGTACCGGATCAATGCCTTGCCACCACATGTGGCTCGGATCAAGGTTAGCGCCAATTGCATTGCCAGCCGCTTCGCGAAGACGAAGAAGAGTAGCTGGACTGTGTACGGAGAAGCCGCCATGAAGCTCTAGACCGATTTTTACGCCGCTCGCTGCAGCAAGCTTTCCGATCTCAGACCAATAAGGAATAACTTTTGCTTCCCATTGCCATTTCAAAATATCTTGGAAATCATTCGGCCAAGGAGCAACCGGCCAGTTTGGATATTTAGCATCCTCATGATCGCCAGGGCAACCGGAGAAAGTATTTACAACGGATACTTCAAGGCGGTTAGCAAGCTCGATGGTTTTACGAATAACTTCATCATGCTCCGTCGAAATTGCCTTTTGGGGATGCAGCGGATTGGCATGGCAGCTTAGTGCGCTAATCATCAATCCACGCGATTCTATCGCATGCTTAAACGCTTTCAGCTTTCCTTCGTCAGCAAGCAATCCATCAAGATCGCAATGTGCATCTCCCGGGTAACCACCTGTTCCGATCTCGATGGCGTCTAGCCCTTTAGAGGCGATATAGTCGAGTGCTTCCTCGAATGGCTTTTGTGCAAAAAGAACGCTAAATACTCCTAATTTCATTTATTCATTTACCTCCCGAATCCATCAAATGGATTGATTTAGTAGTCCCACATAGTATACCACTTCTGTAATCAGAACACATAACCGAAACCACATTTGACAAAATAGCATAATAACTAAACAAAACTAGCATATTGCGGGACTTGAGATCCATTTGCTTATTGCTATTGAACTAATGGAAGTTCTGATTTTCATTGTTGTTATTGGGAAAATATGCTATATTACAGTCTGATTACTATATTTGGAATGCTGACAATTTACTAGAAATAGTCTGAATTCAAAAGAGAGAGAAGGATAGAGGAGAGTGAATTCATGAAGAGCAAAATGCTCCGCATATGCAGCGTCATCATGCTGGGAGCAATGGTCACCGCCGGAACAGCCTGGGCAGCCAGTTCCGGCAATGTATCTACGCATGCATTGAACGCAAAAAAAATTAATGGCGAGGTTTATGTCAAGGCAAGCTCACTAACGAGCGTGCTTGGCGGAACCGGGACCTTTGATTCAAAGTCTAACACTTACGTATATACACCAACCGATATTCCATCGGTCGTAAAGAAAGTTTCGCCGTCGGTCGTCGCTATTATAGGAAAACCAACGGATATCGGGTCTGCGGATCCGAGATACGCGCTGGCACATGGAACGGGTGTCATTATACGGGCGGATGGCTGGATTGTGACAAATGCTCATGTCGTGGAGGATATGACCAATTTGGTTGTCGTAACGGCAGACGGCAAGAAATACGATGCAGTAAGAACGCATCACGATGAGGCGAGCGACTTGGCATTGGTGAAAATCAAAGCAACAAAGCTTCCTATTGCAAAGCTGGCTGCATCTCCGCTTAAAGTACAGGTTGGGGAAACGGTTGTTGCGATCGGCACACCGGTATCGTTCTCGCTTCGCAATACGGCTACAAGCGGAATTTTGAGCGGTATGAACCGCAACGTGTCGTCCGCATACAATCTCCTTCAGACGGATGCGGCAATTAATCCAGGAAACAGCGGCGGTCCGCTTGTTAACATGAAAGGCGAAGTCATCGGCATTAATTCTCTGAAATTTGTAGAGGTGGGCGTTGATAATCTCGGATTTTCCATCCCGGCAGATACGGTTCAATATGTGACCAATCATTTCTTCAAATACGGGCATGTCAAACGCGCAGCGCTGGGGCTGGAGCTTGAGGAAAGCTGGTCTGCGCTCATCGGCATTCCAACCTCTGATCCATTGACCGTCAAAACCGTAACTTCGGCGGCGGCCAAAAAAGCAGGCATTCAAAACGGTGATTTGCTCTATAAGGTTGCAGGCAAACAAGTATCGACAATTGTAGAGTTGAATGAGCTTTTAAAAGGCTATTTGCCTGGCCAGCAGGTTGAAGTCATGCTGCAAATCGATGGCGATCTCGTCATTCGAAAGCTGTCTTTAGTTCAGGGTTAAAAGCAACAAGCAAAATCAAGTAAACCGCACTTTTATGATGAGGGGAAGAAATTAAAGATGAAATTAAATGTTATCAAGAGAATGATCATGCTGCTATTGCCTGCATTGCTTGTCCTATCGCTGCTTCCGGCAGCGGCGTTCGGAGCAGATACGGGCACTCAAGTTGAGGTTCGATTGAAGGCGGGCAGTAAAACGGTCAAAATAAACGGTTCAGCCTCTACGGTAGAAGCGCCTTTTGTAAGCAGCGGTACAACGATGGTTCCATTGAAAGTGATAACGAATGCATTCGGCGCGGGGCTTAAATTAGAAAACGGCAATGTTATTACCCTTACATACAACGATCGCAAGGTCATTCTAACTTTTGGAAGCAAAACAGTTAAAGTAAACGGCGCAGCCAAAGCCGTCGCTGTAGCTCCAGTCGTAGTAAAAGGCTCCACAATGGTACCGCTTCGCGTTATTGTTGAAGCCTTCGGCGCAAAAATCACGGCGGACAGCGCAACAAAAGAAACCGTCATTATTGGCGTGCGAGCGCAATCAGCTGGAACGGGCGGCACGTCCATCGATTCCGATTACGGCAAAACAAAAGTCGGTGACAGTTACTATGGCTGGTCTTTGAACTACCCGGCCGGTTTAGTGCAGGTTTTGCAAAGCGATAACGGCGATTACGTAAAATGGGCGGATACCGCGGATGAATCTAAGGTAGCTGCTCAAGTTAACGTGATTACGGAGCATGTCGGAAATGATACGCTGACAAGCGAAGAGCAGCGTGATGTTCTTTATAATTATTATGATGAAGATGAAATTACGGTAGACAAGCGGACGACCACCGTTAATGGTCTGGTCTTTGAAAAACAAATCACCTATACAAAAGAAACAAAAATGTACTATGAGTACCGCGGGATTCAAAAAGACGATCTCTATTTTATCGTTATTGTTGGTTTGAAAGGCACGGACAAATCGGTGTTGAACAGCTATGCCGCTTTGCTTAACAGCTTCACGCCTTCATATAATCAAGCGGATAAGGCGATCAAAAATATTACGAAGGTTAAGGATGGCTTTATTACCTTCAAGGATGCTGATTACGGATTTACCGTTAAGCTGCCTGCAGATTGGTACAGCGATAGAGAAAGCACCACTCCGGCGTATACCAACGATACTGACGTTTTGGCGTTTAACCTATCTTCGCTGGTAGCAGGCGATACGCTTGAAAACTGGGCAACCCGGAGAGAAGCGCGCATACGTGAGGACTTCATCAGCTCGAATGTACGCAACTTCGTTACGGCGCCTTTAGATCTTAAAGACGGCAAGGCTTTATCGTTGAGCTACGAATATACCTATGGAAGCAATGTATGGTTTACTTATAATGAGGTATTGCTCATATCGGGGAATTACCGCTATTCGCTGGATTACGGTTACCTTTCCTTGAACAGTGCGAAGAGCAGCGATTCGTTCAAGCAAGTGATCGCTTCCGTTGACATTGACACGGCTTTCATCGAGAAAAATTTCGGTTTGGTCGAGGATGATTACGATCTTGTGGATCGTAGCAAAAGAGTAACGAAGCGCAGTACAGAATATGGCTATTCGATGGATATTCCGGCGTATTGGTATGGCGTACAAAATAATTTCAACAAGGATGAAGTGCTGTATACATCTGGTGCGGGGGAAATGGGCGTATTCGAATCGGATCAAAACGCTTCTACCTTTGCTTCCGGCATTTTACAATATGCGAACACGCCAGAAAACATCGCTCAAGGGGTGACTGTAAGGGAGTCCACGACCGTAACGATTAACGGGAAAACGGCGCAGAAAGTGGTTTTGTATGTTGCAAAGCCGGAAGAAGACCTGCCTCACACGCAAACTTTTTATCTATTCGATACAAAAAATGGCTCAATGGTGTTTCTCTTTGCCATTTATGATGTGCACGCAACAGAAAGCAACCTGAAGATTATCAACGATACAGCTCAATCGATTCGCTTTAATTAATAGAAATTACACTGGAAAGACTGGTCTCCCTGAGGGGATGGCCGGTCTCTTTTTGATGCATGCTGCTTCGAGCGGGTTGGATAAGACACTGAGGACGCTTATCCATGCGCTTGTGCCAGTATTGTGTAGTGGTATAGATGTCCGCGGTTTGTTAAGATAGTAATAGCAGGTGTTAAGGATGAGAGGAATGGACCGTTAAAATGACAGATACAATAGTAAGAACGGATATAGAGCTGTTGGCTCCGGCCGGCGATTGGGATTGCATGAGGGCGGCTGTCGCCAATGGCGCGGATGCGATATTTTTTGGCGTGGAGAAGTTCAATGCGCGCGCTCGCGCGAATAACTTCCGCAGCGAGGAACTGCCGGAAATTATGGCGTTTCTTCATACGTATGGGGTAAAAGGCTTTCTGACGTTTAACATACTTGTGTTTGAGGATGAGCTGAGAGATGCGCAGAAGCTGATTGAAATGTGTATCGCTGCGGGCGTGGATGCCGTTATCGTACAAGACTTAGGACTTGTGAAGCTGATTCGGGAGCTCTCGCCGGATTTCCCGATTCACGGCTCCACGCAAATGACGATTACCTCGCCCGAGGCGGTCGAGTTTACGAAACCTTTCGGTATTGAGCGGGTTGTGCTTGGACGTGAGAATAACCTGAAGCAGATTCGCACGATCGGCGAGCAAGCGAAGCTTCCGATGGAAGTATTCGTGCATGGCGCGTTATGCGTATCGTATTCGGGGCAGTGCCTGACGTCCGAGATGTGGGGAGGACGTTCGGCCAATCGCGGCGAATGCGCGCAGGCTTGCCGGCTGCCGTATGACTTGATGGTCGATGGCGAGGTGCAGCCGATGGGAGACATCGCGTATTTGCTGTCGCCGAAGGATTTGGCGGCAATCGATATTGTGCCGGAGCTCATCCAAGCAGGCGTAAAGTCATTTAAAATAGAAGGACGTCTCAAAAGTCCGGAATATGTCGCGAATGTCGTGAGCAAGTATCGGCGCGCGATCGATAAATATTTCGACGGCGATTTGTCAAAGCCGTCGGTGGAGGATGTGCGTGAGCTGCAGCAAAGCTTCTCGCGCGGCTTCACGCATGGTTTCTTGTCGGGAACGAACAACAAGATGCTTGTTGAGGGCACGTTCCCGAAAAGCCGCGGCGTCTACCTCGGCCGAGTGGAGCGCATTATGCGCGATGCGGTTACGCTGAGGATCGATGCGCCTTTGAAGCGCGGCGATGGCATTGTGTTTGACGCAGGCGACCCGACGAAGAAGGAAGAGGGCGGCCGCGTTTATGATATTCGCCGGCAGGGCGTGAAAATTGAAGGCGAAGCGCAGGAAGGCACGATGATTGAATTGGTATCGGGCCGTAACGACGTGGATCTGCGTAAAGTGCATGTCGGCGACCGCGTATGGAAGACCAATGACCCAGCGCTGGACAAGCGTCTGAGAGCTTCTTTCGAAACCGAAAAGCCTTACCGCGTTTTTCCGCTTCATATAAGAGTCACTGGCGCGCTGGGTCAGCCGATGCGGACCTGGTGGACGGATGTTCAAAAAGGAACAACCATCGAGGTGGTTACGGAGCTGGAGCTGGAGCAAGCGCAGAAGCGTCCAATGGATGCGGCGCTACTTGAGGATCAATTGGGCCGTCTTGGAGGAACCGTATATCAGCTGGAGAAGCTTGAAGTTGAACTGCAGGGTGATTTGATCGTACCGATCCGCGAGCTGAACCGATTGCGCCGCGAAGCGGTTGAACTGCTCTCAGGCGAGCGGCCAAAGCCGCCGGTCTACGTGAAAAATCCGGTTGATGCGCGTGCGGACGTGCCGAAGAAGGATGTTCTGGCTCCGCAAAGCGGGAAAGATGCGAATTTGATCGCGCTTTGCCGTACCTTGGAGCAGGTGCAGGCGGCCGTCAAAACTGATGTCGCATATGTATATGCCGATTTTGAATTTATTAAGCAGTTTCCGGCAGCGATCGCTGCTGCGCGCGATGCCGGCAAACCGATCGCGCTTGCAACGCCGCGCATTCATATGCCGGGCGAGAACGGCTACCATGCAAATATTTTGAAGCTGCAGCCTGACGCCGTGCTCGTGCGTAACACCGGAGCGCTTTATTACTACCTTCGTGCGCGTGCAGCTAATCCGGATAAGCCTTTCCCTAAGCTGATTGGCGATTTCTCGCTAAATGTAGCAAACCATAAAGCGGTGAACCTGTTCACTGAAGTCGGGCTTGATCTCATCACCCCGTCCTATGATTTGAACATTCAACAGATGGTCGATCTGCTTGAAAGCTCGGATACATCGATGCTGGAAATGGTCATCCATCAGCATTTGCCGATGTTCCACACGGAGCACTGCGTGTATTGCACCTTTATGAGCGAAGGGACCGACTTCACCAACTGTGGCCGTCCATGCGAGGAGAAGCGTGCATCCTTGCAAGACCGTATCGGAATGGCGCATCCTGTTCGAGTTGACGAGGGCTGCCGCAATACCGTTTACAATGCGATCGAGCAATCGGGCGCCGAATATATCCGCAATTTCGTAAGCATGGGCGTATCCAACTTCCGCGTTGAGTTTTTGGAAGAAACGCCGGAGAAGGTGCTTGAGGTGCTCGGACTTTATCGCGATGCCCTTGATGGCCGCATTAGCGGAACGCAAGTGTGGCGGAGCCTCAAGGCGATCAATCAGCTTGGCGTTACGCGCGGACAGCTGGTTAAATAACAAACGCGATTCATTGTATATAAGGCAAAACCGTCTTCTCTTTTCTCGAGAGGGCGGTTTTTTATTTCTAGTTGCAGCGAGGATAAGCGTAATGATTTGACACAGTATTCGACCTGACATAGCATAGTAGAATAACGCAATTATGAGGCATTAGATTTTTGTGAAAAAGCGAGGCGTGATCATCTATGAATGGTGCTTGGTTTTCCGGCTGGAGACATGTGTTTAAGCTCGACCCGGATCGAGAAATATCCGATGAAACGCTGGATGCCATCTGTACATCAGGTACCGATGCGGTAATCGTCGGCGGCTCCAGCGGCGTTACATTTGAGAATATAGTCGATCTTATGGCGCGTATCCGCAGATATGAGGTAGACTGCGCTCTTGAGGTATCTACTTTGGATGGCGCGGTTCCCGGATTTGACGGATACTTTATACCGCTTGTTCTCAACTCGAGCAAGGCGGAATGGATAACGGGCTGGCAAACTGAGGGGCTGAAGGAATACGGCAATTTTGTTCCTTGGGAAGAAACGGCGGCGCAGGGATACATTATTTTGAATGAGGAAGCTACCGCGGCAAAGCTGACAGAAGCGAAGACGGACCTGGATGAAGCGGAGCTGATTGCGCATGTTCGCATGGCCGACCGTTTAATGAGGCTGCCGGTTATTTATTTGGAGTATAGCGGAAAGTTTGGCGACATGCAGCTGGTGAAGCGGGCAAGAATGGCAGCGGTTCAAGCGCAAATTTTTTACGGCGGCGGCATTGATAACCCGGAAAGCGCGCGTCAAGCCGCGGAGGTCGCTCATACCGTTGTTGTTGGAAATGTGATATATAGCGATCTAACGGCCGCTTTGTCCACGGTGGATGCCGTACGAGAGGCCGTTAGCAGCAGTCTGCAGGCGAAGTAGCTTTTCAGAACAACAAGATCGACATTCAGCGTGATGAAAATGGTGCTGCACGGCATAAGAAGAAACGGTCTTCTTATGAAGTTCGGCGCTATTTTTCTGTATAAGTGTATCAATAGAAAAGACGGACGAGGTGCACTCGTTTTTTGGCCTCTGATGACGGAAATTGGACGGTGTTTTTTTGGGTTTGCAAATTGACACAGAGATGGTCGTTGTCTACACTGAGAAGAGGCGAACATATGCGAACAAAGGAGTCGGAGCATGTTGAATTATATTAGCATCGAGCAAGCGGTACAGAAGCTGAATCCGCCGCAGCGTGAGGCTGTTCAAGCGACTGACGGGCCGCTGTTGATTATGGCCGGAGCGGGCAGCGGCAAGACGCGCGTACTGACGCATCGAATTGCTTACTTAATAGAAAAGAAGCGTGTAGCGCCATGGAGTATTCTCGCTATCACCTTTACGAATAAAGCATCACGGGAAATGCAGGATCGGGTAAGTGTGCTCGTTGGACCATCGGGACGGGATATATGGGTATCTACCTTTCACTCGATGTGCGTGCGCATTCTGCGCAGAGATATCGATCGGATTGGCTTTACATCCAGCTTTTCTATACTGGATTCCTCGGACCAGCTGTCGGTAATCCGCGGCTGTATGAAGGACATGAATATCGATACGAAGAAATTTGAGCCAAAGGCGGTTCAGGCCGCAATCAGCAGCTCAAAAAACGAACTGATTTCGCCTGAGCAATTCGAGCAGAAGGTCGGCGATTATTTTGACGGCATCGTGGCCCAGGTGTTCACGAAATACCAGAAGAAGCTGAGAGCCAATAACTCTCTAGACTTTGACGATCTCATCATGATGACGATTCAATTGTTCAAAGATGTGCCTGAGGTGCTTGAGTTTTACCAGAACAAGTTCCGCTACATTCACGTCGATGAGTATCAGGATACGAATAGGGCGCAATATATGTTGACGCGGATGCTTGCGGATAAGCATCACAACATTTGCGTAGTCGGCGACAGCGATCAGTCCATTTATCGTTGGCGGGGCGCAGATATTACGAACATTTTGAATTTTGAGGGCGATTATCCCGAAGCCCGGACGATCATGTTGGAGCAGAATTACCGCTCGACAGCCAATATCCTGGATGCCGCGAATGCGGTCATAAAGCTGAATACCGGCCGGAAGCCGAAGAAGTTGTGGACGGATCAAGGAGCCGGCGACCTAATCGCTCTTTATCAAGCGGATACAGAGCATGATGAAGGTTACTTCGTAACGGGCGAAATTCGCAAAAACATAAATAAAGGCCATAAATTTGCCGATCATGCAATTTTGTATCGTACGAATGCGCAGTCGCGGGTTATAGAGGAAATACTCATAAAATCGGATATTCCTTACCAGATCGTCGGGGGCATCAAGTTCTACGACCGCAAAGAGATCAAAGACATTCTTGGTTACTTGAAGCTTGTTTCTAATCCGGATGATGATATCAGCTTAGTGCGTATCATTAACGTGCCGAAGCGGGGGATCGGTGATACCACAGTCGGCAAGCTCGCGGATGAAGCGGCGCGGAGAGGCACCTCGATCTATCGCGTATTGAATGATTTGGGCGAGGTTGAGGTCAACGGCCGAACACGGACATTGCTGCGCGAGTTTTATGAGATTATCGACAATCTCACCCGTATGGTTGATTACTTATCGGTGACGGAACTGACAGAGAAGGTGCTTGAGCTGTCGCAGTACCGCCTTGAGCTCCATCAGGAAAATACACTGGAGTCGAAAGCGCGCCTCGAAAATATCGATGAGTTCCTATCCGTGACTATGGATTTCGAGAAGCGGAACGAAGACAGGACACTCGTTGCCTTTCTGACGGATTTGGCACTCATTGCCGATATTGATTCCTTGAACAAGGACGAAGAGGAAGCGGAGAAGAACAAGGATGCCATCACATTGATGACGATGCACAGCGCCAAGGGACTTGAGTTTCCTGTCGTGTTCATTATCGGGATGGAGGAAAGCGTGTTTCCGCATAGCCGTGCGCTCGCTGACAACGAAGAGCTGGAGGAGGAGCGCAGACTTGCTTATGTAGGTATTACCCGCGCGGAGAAACGGTTGTATCTGACCTGCGCGCGCATGCGGACCTTGTTCGGCCGAACGAGCAGCAACCTGCCTTCCCGGTTTTTGCAGGAAATACCGGAGAGCGTCAGAGAAGGCGCATCAAGCGGCAGCGGGGGCTACTCGCGAGCAGGTACTCGCAGCAACGTAAGCGTAACAGGCGGTACAGGCGCGGCGGCACCAGGCAGCCGGGGAGTTCCGGGTCGTGCGCCGGCTAGCAGTGCTGGCGGCCGTTCCTCAGGTATTGGAGGAGCTAGTCCGGCATCGGCGGGCGGCAGAGGCGGCGTGCGAGTAAGCACGCCGCTGCAGGATGCTGCTCGGACAGCGCAGGGAGGCGGCGCGGCAGGTGGTTCAGCGCCTGGAGAATTTGCGTCAGGCGAGAGAGTGTCGCATGGCAAATGGGGCATAGGCGTCATCGTTTCCGTCAAAGGGACTGGCAAGGATATGGAGCTCAATATAGCCTTTCCGGCACCGATCGGCATCAAGCGTTTGCTTGCCGGCTTCGCGCCAATAACGAAAGTGTAAAATTGCTTAGTACATTTTGTACGATTAGAAGGAGGAGCCTTCCGTGAATGCTCAATTAGAGAGGATGCAGCAGCTTGTTGCGAGTATTACAGAGCATAACTATCTTTACTACACGCTAGATCAGCCGACGATTAACGATGCTGATTATGACAAGCTTTACGACGAGCTCGTTGCGCTCGAAGCCGGACTCGGCATGGTATTGCCAGAATCGCCGACCCAGCGTGTTGGCGGGGATTTGCTCAAAGGCTTCGAGCCTTACAAGCACCGCGCTCGGTTGTGGAGTCTAGACAAGGCGCAGAATGTCGAAGATCTGCTCACATGGAATACGAGATTGCTCAAAGCGGTCGCCGACTATAATGCGAAGCATCCGGAAGAAGAGCCGCTTCCGCAGCCGACCTATGTGGTTGAGCTGAAGTTTGACGGATTGACCCTAAATCTGACTTATGAGGACGGACAGCTGGTTCAAGCGGCGACTCGAGGGAACGGTACGGTCGGGGAAGGCATTTTGCAGCAGGTTCGCACCATTCGTTCAGTTCCGCTTACGATTCCGTTTAACGACGGCATCGTAGAGGTTCAGGGTGAAGGCATCATGCAGCTTTCGGTGCTGGCGAAGTACAATGAGACTGCGGCTGAGCCGCTCAAAAATGCCCGCAACGCAGCGGCAGGCGCTCTGCGCAATCTTAATCCGAGAGTTACGGCCGAGCGGAAGCTGAACGCCTTCTTCTATAATGTCGGTTTTGCTGACGGCGTTGCTTTTGCGGATCATCGTGAAATGCAGCAGTTTCTAAAAGAAAACCGCTTTAAAGTGAATCCGTATGTAACCTATTTGAATACGATCGAAGAGGTACAGGAAGAGCTGGTTCGCGTAACGGAGCAGCGGGAGCAGTTGGACTTCCTGATTGACGGTGCGGTTATTAAAGTTGTGGATATGCGGACGCGTGAGGTGCTTGGCTATACAGACAAGTTTCCCCGCTGGGCGGTTGCATTTAAATTTGAAGCGGAAGAAGCGGCAACGGTGCTTGAAGCTGTTTCCTGGGAGGTAGGACGCACGGGCAAAATAACCCCGGTTGCCCGCGTCGAGGCTGTAGAACTCGCTGGTGTAACGGTTCAAAACTGTACGCTTAATAATATTGGCGACATTGAGCGTAAAAACCTAAAGCATGCCTTAGGCACGCTCGTTACGATTCGCCGCTCGAATGATGTCATTCCCGAAATATTAGGCAAAGCGGATGATGAGTCTGGTATGGAGATTGTGTTCCCGACGGTATGCCCTTCCTGCGGCACGCAGCTCGAGCAACGTGGTGCTCATCTGTTTTGTAATAATAAGCTTGGCTGTCAGCCGCAAATTATCGGCCGAATTACGCATTTTGCCTCTCGGGATGCGATGGATATCGATACGTTCAGCGTGATGACGGCAGACCAGCTTTACAAAGATTGCGAAGTGCGCGATCCTGCTGATCTATATGCACTTACTTACGATGATCTTATTAAGCTTGAACGCTTCGGTGAGAAGAAGGCACTTAAGCTGCTTGCTGCCTTCGAGAAGTCCAAGGATCGCGAGCTGGCGTCTTTCTTATTCGCTTTGGGTATTCCGAATACCGGAAAAGCTACGACAAAAATGCTCGCTGAGCATTACGGAAACTTAGATGCCATTATGCAAGCGGATGCCGCGGAGCTGATTACTCTTCCGGATGTCGGCGGGATCGTGGCAGACAGCATCGTGAGCTTTTTCCAAGACCCGATTATTATGGCCAGCATTACAAGAATGCGCGAGCTAGGCGTGAAGGCTGAAACCGAGCAGCAGCTGGTTGCAAGGAACGATAGTGTATTCAGCGGAAAAACCGTCGTCTTAACCGGCACGCTGCCAACGATGTCTAGAGATGAGGCGGCAAAGCTTCTTGAAGCATGCGGCGCTAAGATTTCAGGAAGCGTATCGAAAAAAACTGATTTCGTAGTGGCGGGTGAAAGTGCCGGAAGCAAGCTGACGAAAGCGCGCGAACTAGGCATTACCGTTATTGAAGAAGAGGCAGAGCTGCTTCGTCTGTTGGGGGAAACGGTCATCCAGTAATGTTCCTTCATTAAGAATCGATATGAAAGAGGTTAATCAAAGGTTATTGACCTTTGATTAGCCTCTTCTTTTTATATAATGAAACTGATGAAGTAATTCAATGCTGAGGGTCAAAATTAAACTTACATTTGTAAAATTTTTCAACTTGTAATCCGTTTGCGTAAGTGATATATTATTTCTTGTCGCTTCTGAGGCACACGGAAACAACCGAATGGAACACAAACATTTGTGAAACAAACTGTTGACAATGTCGAATGAAGATGATAATATGATTTCTTGTCACGACAAAATGTGACAAACAAGTTCTTTGAAAACTGAACAAATGGATCACGTCGATCCGATAATGTTTTAAAATAGCTAGTTAAGTATTGAGCAAGTCAAACACCAATTTGGAGAGTTTGATCCTGGCTCAGGACGAACGCTGGCGGCGTGCCTAATACATGCAAGTCGAGCGGATCTTGTCCTTCGGGACAAGGTTAGCGGCGGACGGGTGAGTAACACGTGGGTAACCTGCCTGTAAGACTGGGATAACATTCGGAAACGAATGCTAATACCGGATACGCAGCTTGGTCGCATGACCGGGCTGGGAAAGATGGAGCAATCTATCACTTATAGATGGACCCGCGGCGCATTAGCTAGTTGGTGAGGTAACGGCTCACCAAGGCGACGATGCGTAGCCGACCTGAGAGGGTGATCGGCCAC